>CAVPPE010000002.1:0-1084795 GCA_963707345.1 uncultured Chloroflexia bacterium | reverse complement strand
TATGCTATCCGCCTGGTGGCCATCCACGCTTGCCGGCATTGCGATTCTGATCCTGGTGCTGGCTATCAATGTGTTTGGTGAGGGGCTTCGGGATATCCTGGACCCACGCTTGAAAGTGAGTGAGAAGGAACTCGCCTTGCTTGGTATTGACCGTAAGGAACTCAAAGGCGCCTTCATTGCTGCTCTCAGCACCGATGAAGTAGAGCGAATTCATCGTGGCGCGCTTCAGGTTCTCGAGCATACTGGCCTGACTGTTCACGACAATAGCGTCCTGACGCTACTGCACACGGCTGGCTGCCGGGTGGATCGCAATCAGCGACATGCCTGGCTTTCGGCCACGGTGGTTGAGCAGGCGACGGCTCAGGCACCCTCAATTGTTACCATCTTCAACCGCCTGGGGGAGCCGGCGATGAAACTGGGGACCGGCCCTCTGTTTGCCCGCACGTCCAGTGGCGCAACGGGGGTGCTGGATATGGAGACCGGCCGGCGACGGGAGCCCACTTCGCAGGATGCGGCCGCGGCCGTCCGCCTGGCAGATGCGCTGCCTCATCTTCATGGCGTCAGCGCCATGGCGGTCCAGCCGGCAGACGTCCCGGTTTCGGTTGTGGATGTGTACGCGATGCGGACTGCGCTGACCAATACTTCCAAGCCTCTGGGCTATGTCTGCCTGAATGAACCACTTGTTGAACGGGTGATCGCGATGGCGGCAGCCGTCGTGGGCGGCGAGGAAACACTGCGGCAGCGCCCTATTCTGACGGCGCTGGCTGAATCAACCTCGCCGCTGCAGCTCGTCGCTAGCCAGCTGGCCGTGGTGCAGGCCTTTGCCTCGCGCGGGCTGCCACTTACCATCCATGCTCATCCTATGGCGGGCCTGACCGCACCGGTAACCTTGGCCGGGGAGTTGGTCGTCACGCACGCCGAAATCCTGGCGCTGGTGGCCGTCGCGCAGCTCATCCGGCGGGAACCCCGGTTGTTTATGGTATGTCGTCCTCGGTGCCGGACATGCGCCGAGGCGTCACCATCTGTTCCGGGGCTGTGGAGATTGGACTGCTGGGTGCGGCCGTCGGCCTGCCTCGCCCGCCGTTGTGGTCTGCCCTGCCTGGTCAGCACCGGAACCGACGCTCACCGGCCGGGTGCCCAGTCGGTGATGGAACGGATGCTGACGCTGATGCCACCTGCGCTGGCCGGAGTCGACTTGGTCAATCTCACCACGCTGGATACCAAGATGATGTTTAGCCCAGAGCAAGTGGTCATCGACGAAACCGTTCTCTGCCAACTGGAACGCCTGCTGCGGGGAATTGATTGCGACGATCACGATTTGGCGCTGGAGCTTATCCACCAGGTTGGCTCCGGTGGTGACTACCTGACCAGCGAACACACGCTCCGCCACCACCGCAGCGAATTGTTGCTGCCGCCATTAGTCAGCCGTGAACTGCGCGATGAGTGGGAGGCGGCCGGGGCACCCGGTATGCGGTCCCAGGCACGAGAGCGTGTGCGGGATATCCTGGCTGAACACCGGCCAGTGCCATTGCCCCCGGTGTGCCTGAGCAGCTAGATGAGATTGTGTCGGCCGCCGCAACAATCAATCCATTGTAGAGAGACCTGCAGCATGAGCGAACAGATCACTGGCTCTACCTACCCCCCGCTATTGGAATTGGATAACCTCACGACGATTTCCCCAACCCGGCGCGGCGCGGTGCGTGCCGTCAGCGAACTCAGCTTTCGCCTGCACCAAGGGGAAAAGCTAGGGGTCGTGGGCGAATCCGGCTCGGGCAAGAGCGTCACGTTGCTCTCGATCCTGCGGCTGGTATCTCATCCGGGCAAGATCGCAGCGGGAGCGGTTCGCTTTCGCGGGGAGAATCTGGCAACCAAGTCGTCGGCGTGAGAATGCGCGAATTGCGGGGTAAGGACGTCGCCATGATTTTCCAGGACCCGATGACCACTTTGAACCCCGCATTCCTGGTGGGAGAGCAGATTCGCAAGTCTTTGCGGATTCACCAAATTGTTGCCTCGCTCAAATGGCATCCAGCGCCTGTTTGATCGGAGGCGCAGAGCGGCGGAGTATCAGCGGGTTTGGGATGCGCTGTCAGACGTCGGGGTCCCTGTGCCCGGAGCAAAATCCGCGCCGGTTTCCACACCAGTTCAGTGGGGGATGCAGCAACGCGCCCTTATTGCCATCGCGCTGGCCTGCGAACCACAAGTGTTGTTGGCAGACGAGCCGACCACTGCCCTGGATGTAACTATCCAGGCACAGATCATGGCGCTGCTGGACAAGATCAACCGGGAACACGGCACCGCCATCATTCTGGTGACGCATAACCTGGGGTTGGTGGCCGAGTTCTGTCAGAGAATCGTGGTCATGTATGCTGGGCAAATGATGGAGATGGGGATGGCCGACGAGATCATAGCAGATCCCAAGCACCCCTATACAGCTGGATTGCTGCGCTGCTTGCCCAAGATCAGCGCAAAGCGGGACAGAATCCTGCCGATTCCGGGCCTGGTTCCTGATTTGGCAAGCTTGCCGGCCGGCTGCCCCTTCTCCCCGCGGTGCGACCAGGTCCGGCCGGATTGTGACCGGGGTTGAAGCGATTCCACTCAAGACCATATCGGACAATAGGTTGGTGCGGTGCATTCTATTCTAACTGCAGGCCGTTGTAACGCAACGATGTCAGGAGGATAACTTGAACGAGCAACCACTCGTTGAGGCGAAAGGTGTCAAGAAGCACTTTTCTATCCAACGCAGCTTGTTGGTGAAACTGATGGCGCGGCAGAAGGACCAGTGGGTTAAGGCTGTCGATGGAGTGGATCTTGCCATTTACCCCGGGGAGACGGTCGGACTGGTCGGGGAGTCCGGTTGCGGCAAGACAACCTTTGGTCGTGTGTTGACGCGCTTGCATCCGCCGACGGCTGGGCGGGTGCTGTTCCAGGGCCGCTCCATTTTGGGCCAGGGATTCTGGTAACGGGTATCCCCCTTCGGCACCCGACCTGACGGACCGGCTGCTTTTCTATCAGACCACCCAGATGATTTTTCAAAACCCGTATTCATCCCTCAATCCGCGAAAAACCGTGCGGCAAATTGTCTCGGTGCCACTCAGAAACCGGGGCATGCGCGACTTTAAGGCCCTTGAGGATGAGGTAGCGAACCTATTGCGCCGGGTCGGGATTCCCGAGATACGCATGGATGCTTACCCGCACCAGTTCAGCGGCGGGCAGCGCCAGCGCATCGGCATCGCTCGCGCTCTCGCCATGCGTCCTCAGTTTATCGTTTGCGACGAGCCTGTCTCCGCCCTGGACGTTTCGATTCAGGCTCAAGTGATCAACCTGCTGGATGAACTGCAAGAGGAGTTCCAATTGACCTACCTGTTTATCGCCCATGACTTGAGCGTGGTTCACCATGTCGAGCGACCGGGTGGCAATCATGTATCTGGGCAAGGTCGTGGAAGAGGGGCCAATAGATCGAATATTCGCTGATCCAGCCCATCCATACACGCAGGCCCTGGTGGCGGCCGTGCCAACCGTTGACGCAAGTACCCGCCGGCAACGGATCATTCTGGAAGGGAACGTGCCCAGCCCGCTGGATCCGCCCTCGGGATGTCGTTTTCACACCCGGTGCTTTGCCAAGGTGGGTGCAGTATGTTATGAGCAAGAGCCGCAGTTTGTAGATCTCGGCGCTGGTCAGCGAGCGGCCTGTCATCTCCATGGTAGCCAATGACCGGGTATCGTGCTCTTTCACTGCAGGGTGATCATTTCTCAATGGGGCTGCAGCCCGGCCGTCAGTGCTCTAGGTGTCGGCCGCTTATTGTCGCAGCAATGGATCTCGCCAACGTCAGATTGAACAGGACGGCCCTGACACCCATTTTGAGGCGCTGATTCAGGAGACCGGCGAGTTGCTCCTGAACATGGACACCGCGCTGATAGCCATGATTCGGGGGCAGGCAGAGGCCCTGGAGCTCAAGTTTGACGATCTGCTGCTTTATGGCCTCACGAGCTACCTGCGTGACTACCTTTTGACCCGCCAAACAGGGAACGCCGAAGGTTGCACAACCTGGGCGGCCGGTGGGGCGGCCGCGGCCGATGGAGAACCCATCCTGGCAAAAAACCGCGATTACCGGCTGGAGCACCTGCCTTTGCAGGTCGTCGTTCGTGCCCGGCCGGAGCGGGGGTTCTCATACGTTTACAGTAGCAGCGCGGGTAGCCCGGGCGTCTTTTGCGCCGGAATCAACCGGGCTGGACTGGCTGTGGCTGATACACACGTTTCCTCGACTGACCTGGGGCCGGGCTTGCGGACTATGCCCTGATGATGCATCTGCTGCAGAACCACGATACAGTATTGTCTGCGCTTGACTACCTGCGTTCGGTGCCCCGCCTGGGGCGGAACAATCTCGTGCTGACCGATCTGCAGGGAGACATGGTGGTGTTCGAAATTGGTCATCGACGGTGCAGGCGGCGTGTCTCAAGTCCGGGATGGGATCCTGGTGAACACCAATCACTTTGTCAGCCTTGAACTCCAGAGTAGCTACGTGGAAGTTGAAGCGTCACAGACGCGGGGGAATTCTCAGCAACGATACGAAATGGTGACAAATACGCTCAACGCAGGGACGGCCGGATCGACATCGAACTCGCGCAATCGTTGATGTCCTCCACGCTGGTCTGTTGGCGTCCATTTGCCGTCACCCGATGGATGACAACGAGACTGCCACCATTTCCTCCAGTATCTTTTTGCCCGCACGGAGGCAGATGTGGTTCTGCCACGGTTTACCTTGCCAGGGACGATACGATGTCTTTGACCTTGGTTGACGAAAGATGAGAGTTAGCAAGGTCACGGTCTGCGGGGGGGGCAATAGGGCTCAGACGTTGGTGCCAATCGCTACCACCAACCTGGGCTGCCCGGTGGATCTGTACGCACCCTATGGCGATGAAGCCAAACGGCTGCAGGGAAGCATTGAGCTGACCGGGGCTGTCCAGGCGCAGACCGGGCCGCGGCTTGCCAGCGGCGACCCGGCCGAGGTGATCCCCGGCTCGGCCCTGGTGGTGATGGTGATGCCCGCCTTTGCCCACGAGAGCACTTTGCGCCAGATAGTTCCCTTCCTCGAACCGGGGCGTGGGTGGGAGCGATCCCCGCTCGCGGCGGCTTTGACTACTGCGCCGCGCAGGTGCTGGCAAAGCACGGCCGTGAGGATGTGGGGCTTTTTGGCCTGCAGACACTCCCCTGGGCGTGCCGCATTCAGCAGTTCGGCCGCAGCGTGCATGTGCTGGGGGTCAAGCGCGGGGTGGATGCGGCCAGCCGGCCGGCGGCTGGGATTAAGCAGTTGGCCCCTCTGCTTGGTCGTATGTTGGGGTTGCCGGTCTATCCGGCCGCCAGCTTGCTGGCCCTGACGCTGGCCAACACCGGCCAACTCATCCACCCTGGTATCATGTACAGTCTGTTCGCTGATTGGGATGGTACTCCTTTCAATGAGGTTCCACTGTTCTATCATGGCCTCAGCCGCGCGGGCGCTGATATCCTGGCGCAACTGAGCGACGAGGTGCAGCGCATCCGATCTCGGTTGGAGGCCACACTCGACCTTTCGGCAGTACGGCCACTTATGGAATGGTTGGTGCACTCGTATGGCGCGGCCATCCAGGACACCAGCAGCTTGCAGAGCGCCTTCCGTACCAATCTGGCCTACGCTGGGCTCAAGGCACCGGTGCGCGAGGTATCACCGGGGAGCTTTGTGCCTGACTTTGCAGCGCGTTACCTCACTGAGGACGTGCCCTTTGGGCTCGTGGTCGGCCGGGCGGTCGGTGAGATGGCGGGGGTGCAAACTCCCATGATGGATACGATCATTGCCTGGGCTGGTAGAGGATCAGCAAGGATTATTTAGGCCGGGACCAGTGCGAGGCCCGTGTCCCGCAGAGCTATGGACTGAAAAGCGTGGCAGAGCTTGTTCAATTTGCGTTGGATACGAAATGGGTCAATCAAATCGAGGTAATCATCACCATTTAGGAGGAGATTCCATGGGTACCAAAGCGGAAAAATCAACCATCAAACGGCGCGTAATGGCTGGCTCAATTGGCGACTGCGTCCATTCTCTGGGCGTCGAGTCATTTGCCGAGTGGATGGAGGACCGACAAGAGGGTTTCATGGCCGTCAAGCTGGGCCCGGCCGTGCCCATTGAGGATGTGATCAACAAGATTCGCGAGTCCCGGCCGGAGATTGTTGCCATCTCGATGCGCCTGGGTGATTTGCATGTCGACAAGCTCATCAGCGAGTTTATTCAAAATGCGGCTCTGTATCATCTTCTGCCGCGTGAGAGCGGCATTCGTTACGCTTTTGGTGGACTGCGGCCGGCCGCCAACCTGGTCCGTGCGATGACCGGCTTGGCGGTCCAGGAGGACAAGTTCACCTCGCCTGAGGATCGGCATTTTGATCTGGATGAGATTGCCGAAAACTATAGCGATATTGAGGCTTTTCAGGGCTTCTTTGATCTTGTGGTGGATGACTATATCACGATGGAGGAGCTTGAGGCGTTTGCTCAAGCCACCACTGTTGTGACTGAAACGAAAGCAATCGAGTGGGCGGATACACTAGTGGATCGCATTGTCCAGGTGCGCGAGTTGGAGGGGCGGCCGATCATTCGGGCCCACATCGGCATTGCGGCCGACTCTATCGAGCCAACCATAGTAGCCGTCACCAAATTGGCGGAAGCCGAATGCCTGGAGATCGTCTCGTTGGCGCCGGATCAGCCAGCGCAGGAATACCTGGCCAAGTTTGTGCGCGGCGAAGAGGATCCGGACAAGTACCTGAGGGGGCAGGGCGGCGCCCCTATCCGTTCTATTGAGGATTTGCAGCGGCTGAAAGATGCAACTCGATGCGGCAACTACCCAATGACCCGCATCTACTCAGGGACCGACGAATTGGTTGAACTGGCCAAACTCTATGAAGGAGCATTTCGCATGCCGTTCCCGGCCGTGCCGATCTTTTACTACAACGAGCTGGACGGCCGCGGCCCCATCTCAATCCGCGACAGCTTTGACGAGCATTTTGAGGTGATGCGCTGGTGGGCCTCTATCGACAAGCCGGTCGAGATCAACGATCCGCACCAATGGCAGTTGCGCAACAGCACGGACGATCTACTGGTGGCGGACCACGTTGTATGCGGCATCGTGGCACTCAAAACTGGAATCCGCCAATACGTGATGCAGATGATGTTCGACTTGCCACCGGGAACTTCGGGGATGAACGACCTGGCCAAGTTCCAGGCGGCTTACGAGTTGATCGAGCCGTTGACCCGCCACTTTGATTACCGCATCATCAAGGAAACTCGTGGCGGTCTCTCCGACTTTCCGCCCAACCTCGACAAAGCCAAAGGGCACCTGGCTGTCTCCACCTATTGGCAGATGTATATGGAGCCAGACATTGTCCATGTGGTCAGCTTTTCCGAGGCACATCACGAAGCCAAGGCCGAGGATGTCATCGAAAGCTGTGACATCGTCAAGCAGGTCTTTGAAGATTACTATCGAGATGAGCGCCCCAATATTTGGGCGGACCCGCGGCTGCTCGGCCGCAAACGCAGGCTTCAGCGCGGGGCAATGTACAATATCTTTCATCTGGCGCTTTTGGGCGGCTACGAAGGACCGGTCAACCTGGACAACTTTTTCGAGTGGGCTGTCTCGCCCGAGGCGGCACGCAAGCGGGACCATCCTCGCGAATGGGAACGTAACTATGAAACCATGTTGCTCAGTTTTGTCGACGAGGCCAACTATCCAACTGGTCAATGCGGCGTGATTAGCGCCGATACGCTGGACCTGGCGCTTCAGGTTGGGCTGTTTCAGGCTCCTCAGATCACGGTGCTGGACAAGCGCTATGAACCGGTGGGGAAGTGCCGCACCAAAATCATGGATGGGGGATGCCTGATCGACGAATTTCTGGGCGAAAAGGTTGAGGACGAGATTGACCGGGTGGACCGGGTTCGTGCAAGGAGTCCCTGGTTCTTTGACAAGAGCATCAGCCACGCAGACGAGGACCTGTACATCACTGAAACGGCAGAGGCAGTGGACGAAGATGTGCTGGCTGAAGCCCGCCGGCAGGTGGGTATCCACAGCACGGCCGATTTGGACAATAAGCGTGTGCTGGTGGTGGATTTTGGCAGCACCTTTTCCAAGATTGGCACCTTTGACACCGCGACCCAAGAATTCGACTTGCGCTACGTACCCACCATTGTCGATGATCTGAGGGAGTCGCTGGCTGACGGATTGGGTGTGCTGGATGCATGCCGTCGACGCGGCGACTGGGAACCGTTGGCAGAAGCGATGGCCCAATTCGACCTCAAGTTGCCCTGTTCCAGCGCCAAAGGCGGGCTCAAGATGGTGACGGTTTCTATGGTCAAGGAGGAGAGCGGTTTTGCGGCCGAACTGGCGGCCCTGACGGCCGGAGCCAAACTGGTTAACACCTACGCCGGCATGCTCACCGAGGAGCAGGCACAGGCAATCTACGAGCAGGATCAGCCCGAGATCATCCTGCAAGCCGGCGGGGTGGATCGGGGCGGGGACACCCAGACCCAACTCCATAACGCCCGTATGCTGGCCAAGCACGCCAGGGCAGCGACCTACACTCGCTATGGCGTGCCCGTCATCTACGCGGGCAACCAAGACATCCGCGACGAGGTTGAACGGATTTTCCAGGCCGAGGGAGTCGATATTCGCCTTACCCCCAACGTGATGCCGGAGATCAACACGTTCCACATCGAGGTCGTTAATGAGGCCATTCGGGACCTCTTTCAGACGATCATCATTCGCGCCAAGGGCTTTGACGTTGTTGAAGAGTATATGACCGCTCCATTCATCCCGACCCCGCGCGCCGCGTTCCGAGGCATCAATCTGCTGGCCAAAGGGTACGGCAACGAGCCAGGACTTCGGGAATATCATGGCACTTGACATTGGCGGGGCAACAACCGACTTTTACTCCAATGTGGGCGATAATCCCCTCTACGACTATCAGGGCGACGATCCCGTGCGTAAGGTCAAGCGAACTATCCTCAAAACCCCCAATACCCCATTGGCTTACCGGCGCGTCGAGGGAAAGTATGGTCTGGCCTACGACGCGGAGAACATCAAAGAGTTGGAGCGGTTTCAAAACGGGCTGATGAAACGAGATATGGAGCGCTTTCTACTGGAAGAGTATCCTGGCATTCGGCCGGCAGACGATCAATTTGACAGCTTTGTGCGGCGGCTAGATGGCCGGTTAGACATCGCTCTAGGTCGGTACCTAGACTGGCTCTCGGCCAACCCCCACGCGCTGCCAACATCCGAGCCGGAAAACGCGGCACGCTCGTTCCTGGCCAAAGAAATCATGGCGGCCACTACCGGCCGCAACCTGGGCTATGTCAAGGAAACAGACACCTACTTTCTGCAATATGGGGTCAACTTTCTCAATCAACCCTGTACCACCTTGCTCATCGGTGGCACCATTTACCACAAATGCATGGAAGAGGGCGATTTTGGGCGTGACCTGCGCCTGATTGCGGCCGGAACCCATTACAACGAAGAAGAAAGCTGGATTCTGCGGCCGCGCGGCCTGGTTTTGATGGATGCGGCTTACATGGTTTCGATTGTTGGCGGACTGTACGGTTACATTGACCCAGAGCGTGCGTTGCAGATGATGAAACGCAGCCTGGTGCCACTTGAACTCGGGCATTAGCAACCTATATCCAACAGGTCGTGGAATAATCGCAAGTTCCCATCCCTACCGGTAGGGAGATCCGGTTGGGGAACAGCAGCACTTTCCGGCCGTCTCACCGCTCCTCAGCGCTGAGCGACAGATTGCAGGTACGTTTCCAGCGCTTTGTGGGTCGTGAGCCAGACCCGGCTGCGCTTGATGGCTTCCAACCGGCCGTTGCGCGCCAGGAGGCTGAGGCATTCCTGGCTGTAGGGTGAGCCCTCGGCCGCCAGGCGCAGGGGTATCTATTCACCTTCGAGGGGGCTTTGAGCAGGGAGGGCAGGCTCACATCGGGTAAAGGGCTTGTTGGGTGCTGGTATCGGAAGGGTTAATGAATCCATTATCCGATACCGATACAACCTTGATGTGGGGAGATAGGCCAGTGGCGGATGGGTAACAGAACCGCGCGCGGCCGGGTAGGATGCGATGGTCGTGTTCAATGTACGACCAAGTGCTGCGGTGATGACTATCTACCGGGATGTTTAGTGCAGTAATATGCCATCTGGATTGAATTGAACTCGTGCTCCACGCCAAAATCGGAGAGCATGAGTAACTGTTCAGAGTTGGGGTAAAAAACCGGCGGCGCAGCCCATTTTGGCCATCTCAGGGGCGCCAAAACGGCTGACGTAGGCGCTGTGAACGGCAACAAGGCTCGATTTCTCCGGGTTCACGGGGTAATTGTGAACAGTTACGAGCATGATCTGTCTTTGATTTGCCTGGATCCGACAAAACTCGCCGCCCATCGTCCTGACGCACGGGGGGCTGGCTGCGAACCGCCTCCCGCTGACTTGACCCTCATCATTCGATAGATCGGGAATTTTGCGGCACCTGTGTCAAGAAACGAGATAACAACACCAGATCAAATCGAGCACGATGGCTTCGGGGGTTTGAAACGTTGACACAGTATACTCCTTTGTGTGAACTAGGGGGAAACAAAAAAGGCTGCCCACCACGATGGTAAACGGCCTCACGATTGGGGTTGCCAGCGGTGCGCTGGCGGTTTGTGTGGGCGCGTGGATTCATGCAGCTCCTTTTGCTACGGTGGACACAATGCCCGCCCGGCCGGGCTGCGCCGCGCAGCGCGGAAACGACGTGCCGCCCCGGCCGGGGCGGCACAGGGGGGGCCGGGGTGGGGGCCCGCGAGGGTACCCCCAATACTTGAATTGTGACCTGTACTACCTGTTATCATCCGCTCTCAAAGTCTGGCTCAAGGAAACCAAGAATCAGTGGTGCCTGCCTAGCGTATGCCTTATTTCCCCCGCCGTGGGGGATGGAGGGTCAGCAGGAAACTGAGTGTGACTGTCTTGACAGATGACACACCCCGGATATACTCGCGCTTCAGCGGAGTGAACAACCTCGTCTTTTGGCATACGTTCAGGAGCTGGTATGAGCAATCACACGCATAACCCGATCTGGCGCGCACCTGGGGGCATTCTCCTTGTCATCTGCCTTTTGCTACTCGTTCAGTTGGCTTGCATCGAGATAGATTACGGCATCAAGGTGATCCCGGAAGGACCCGATTCTGGCAAGCTCGAAATGATCATTGCCTACCGGTTGACCGACGAATACGTGCAGGCGGCACGGCAGGCCAATCAGGAGCTAAACGCCGACTATGCGGCCGCCAACCTCGAACCACCTGGTATGCAATTCCCCGAGTCGATACAGGACATGGAGGAAAAGCCGGATTTCTCGGGGGCGTTGGGGCCTGATTACAAGATCATCTCCGAGACAGCAACCGAGATGGTGGCATCTGGCTCCCAGCGCTATGGACCGGGAACCGACATCGAAGAATCCCCAGTGAGTTCGTACGTCGACGAGAACGGGTGGATTCACTATGTGTTGGAAATGGACCTGCCCGAAATGGCCGACGAGGAGACCCTGACCACCCTGGATACGATGCGCTCGGACGGCCTGGGGCCAAAGCCGGAGCCCGTTCCCCCGGCCGAAGAGCCGGTGCCAGGAGGGGGAGGCCTGATGGGCTTTATGGGGCTGTTTGAGGAACTGGGTGACGAGATGTCGGCCCAGATGAGCGTGGAGGCCTGGTATCTGGAACGTATCCTGTTGGCCGCCGGCTTGCCAGTGATGACCTATCGGATCGAGATGCCCGGCCCAATCCAGGCCCATACAGTGGACAGTCAGCCGGCCGGAACGCTGGACGAAAGCGGGCGCGTGTTTACGCTGGTGATGGACGAGGCTTTCATCCGGCAGATTGGCCCCGGCGATCACCAGCTACAACTGGATGCGGCGGTGCACCCGTGCGAAGCTGAGTGCAATACTGGCCCCCACTGGGTTTGGGATGGTGCCAGCAATGCCGATAGCTGTGGCTGTGTGTGCGAAACCGGCTGGCAGCCCGACCGCAACGGCAACTGTGTTGCCTGCGATGAGGTTTGCAGCGGGCTGGATCCCCGCGCGGTGTCCGACCCGGCCGAGTCCGCCCCCAACAGCTGCGCCTGTCGCTGCGATGCTCCCCTGATGACCTGGGAGCCGGGCTCCGGCTGTGTGTGCACCGTGGGCGCCGAACCGGATGGCGACGGGTGCAAGTGCAAGGCCGGGTGGGAGATGAATGCCGACACAGGCAGTTGTGTCCCCTCCGCCGCGACCCCGGAGGGCGGTACGCCCAAACCTACCTCCTGTGAGATCGGAATGACCTGCTACGCCAACCCCGATCTGTGCCCTTGCTATGACGGCAAAATCTGCGATATCTGGAGCCCCAGCCGGGATACCTTTGGCTGCAGCCCCAAGGTCGCCGTGTTTGCTGTGTCCCCCGGGGTCTCAAACTACGAACGTTGGTGGATATCGGGTAAGATGAAGCGGATCCAAGAGTTTTACCGGGCTCAAGGCTACGAGATCCAAGTTGTCCAGATCAAAACTGGCGACGAAATCCCTGAGGCGTTGGGCAACCCCGCCACCCGCGCGCTGGCCTACTTTGGGCATGCTCGCACGCCGACGATCGAGTCCTCGAATGCCGCCAGCCTCGGGAGCGCAATTCACGGTAATCTCCTACGCCGCTACCGGGCGCAGGGCATGAACCAACAAGAGGCTAACCAGGCGGCTACCCAGCGATCGACCAGGCCCAACCTGGACTATGCCTATATCCACACCTGCCATTCGCTGGATGACAACTCGCTGCGGGACTATTTGGTCAAACCCGGCGGCACCTACTGGGGCAAGGAGGGGCTGCTGTGGGCCTTCCAGGACCCCGTCAAGAGCGTCAAGCCAGGCCAGTGACCGGTTTTCCAGGAACCAGGAGCCAACCGTGAGACATAGAACCTTCATACTCTCGACCCTACTAGCTCTCATCTGCTGGCTGCCCGCGTCTGTCGCGGCCCAGGATGCCAGCCTGGAGCAGGCATTGCGCGACCTGGGGTTGAACGACGCCCAGGTTACCCTGGAGGCCGACCGCGCGCTGGTGGTCTACCAGCAGCCGGTGGCTGGGATGGGCCCCTTTGAGGCCGAATTGGAGCGGGTCGCCCGGGCCCTGGCCCTGTTTGGGGACCGGCTGGCACCCGATGCCGAGGTAAGCTTGCAACAGCGCTTTGATGACGGGCAGATCATGCAAGTGGTGGGCACACCCGCGCTGGGGAATGCCTTTCTTGACGGGGAGATCGATGCCGCTGCCTTTGAGATGGCGCTGCGCTTTGAGCCGCTGACCCGCGGCCCGTTGATCATTGAGGGCACGTGCCTCCCGGCCGCTGGCGACACCTGCGAGACCAACCCGGCCTGCGCCTGCTATCCCAACGAGAGCTGTCAGCCGGCCGACCCGGCCGCCAACCCCAAAGGGTGTGTGACCACCACCGTGCCGGCCAACGCCCACCTGGAGGCGACCGAGTATGTCTGCGACGACGGTTTTGTCTGGAACCTGAACCTGACCGGCTGCGTTCCAGCTCCCGCGGATGACGGAATCCAGGTAGAGGAGGCAGTCCAAGAGCCGTTGACCGGGCTGCTCGATTGGACCTGGATCCTGTGGGTCTGCGGTGGGATCGCCCTGATCGGGTTCCTGAGCCTGCTGGTGGTTGCTGGCCTGATGGTCCGCCGCCGCAAGCGTCGCGCCAAACCAACTCCGGCCGCCGCTTGGCAGCCGACGCCGATCGCCGCGCCGTCCGCTCCCGCCCCGCCGGACCGCTACGCCGAGGTTGAGCGGCGCTTTCAGGCCCTTCAAGCCGGCTATCAAGCGGGCTCGGTGGACCATGCAACCTACGAGGCCGAGGTGAAAAAGCTGGTGGTGCAGGATGAGGATGGGCGCTATTGGGCTCTGACCAACGCTGGCTGGCACTGGTATGACGGTCAGCGCTGGGTGCGGGCCGACCCACCCGGCCGGGACGCCAGGGAAACGTAGAGCCGCTCCGGCCGGGGTGGGGGACCGCGAGTATCCCATCACTTCATTTGTCGCTTGTACTACCACCTATTACCTGCTCTCAAAGTTTGATGGCTGGTAGTGATAACCATGGGTGAATAGTCTGTTACCCATCCCGATTCTCCCCACCGTGGGGGATTGGTTGCCAGTTGAGTAGGGGTGGGCGGCTCCGGCCGAGGATGGTTCGCGGATGGCTTGTCAGCGGCCAAAAAGCAGGAAAGTGGGTCCTTCGTTGGAAATTGCAACCACGACCACGTTGTGCGGCCGGACTGCTTATTGCAGCGATTGGGCCATTTGCTCGACCGTCGACTTGGGTGTATAGTGTTGGTGCATTTCGTGTGTCTGGGCACGGACCTTGGTGATGTAAAACTCGGTGTGCGAGATGCCACGTCAATCGAGAGCGATTGATGGAAAAGGGGAAGTATCGGCCATGAAGAAGACAATCCTCTTGACCTGGTTCCTCCTGGGTGGGCTGGCAATATTCGTGTTGGGGAACCCCTATTTCTCTGTCTTCCCGACGAACAGGAACCAAGTCTACTACATTGTGCCTACGGGCATATTCCTGCTCGTCGCTGTGGTTCTGAAGAGAATTGATTCGCTAGCCTGCTACTGGCCGTAAGCGTATGCGCCTTTTACTGTGGCCGCAGCCCTGCTGGCCCTTTCTTCCGGGATATTGAACATCCACATCGATACGGCCTCCCCGTTGCAAGACCTGGCCATAGATAAACTTTCCCAGTTCATCCATGTTATGCTGGTTCTTGTGGGGTTGACATTGCTGGCGAAGGAAGAATGGAAGTCGATTTATCTGAGCAGGGGAAAGCTGGTGCCAGGGATCGTTTTCGGGCTTGTGTCTTTTGCAGTTTTTGCCGTGATCGCCGTTGTCACACAGGCAGGTTCGGGTGATTTGGTTTCGTCGTTGTTTACTTCAGTACCTTGGCTGCTATTGTTCATATTTGCCAACTCGATCATGGAAGAGCTATGGTTCAGGGCGATTTTCCTCCGCAAGTACGAAAGGTTAATCGGGGGGAATGCCGTTATCATCGTGACAGCAGCGGTTTTTGGAGCATCGCATCTCTTTGCCACGTATGATTTCCCGGGCGGGGGAATTGTCTTCGGCGTGGTCGTTTTTTGCCTGGGGATTGTTGGCGCTAATACGATGATCAAATACGATAGCCTGGTAGGTCCGGTCTTGTTCCACGCGGCCTATGATTTGGTCGTCATCGTTCCCGTCTTGAACTCGTAGCCTGCCGGCCGTGGCCATCATCGGCGGCTGGATGGGTGCCAGCCAAGCCCCCGGAAGGGTTCAATCCTTCTCCGACAGTAGCCTGGCAACTACGTCATCCAACTTGAGCGCCTTGCCGTGTTCTGTTGCCTGCTCATATTGCTCAGGTGGCACTGCTTCACGTAATTTGGCAAGGATCGGCTCGGCCGCCTGAATGCTTGAGGCCTCTACGGCTGGATGGTTGAGGGCCAACCCAAGCAGCTCTGCGGCCGGGATAGCCCTTCCAGTTTCAACCCACAACTGGGCCACGCCAATCAATGTGTCCAAGGTCAATGGCACCACGCCGATGGCGACAAACTCGTTCAATGCCTCCTGCAAGTAGCTCCAGGCGGCGTTGTGCTCTCCCGTCAGTACATGCAGGTGCCCCAGATTGCTCAATGTGCTGGTTACCCCGTGCCGGTGGCCCGTCTCTCGCCCGATGAGCATTGACTCGTGGTAACATCTTTTGGCTGCTTCATACTGCTCGATGCAATGGTGGAAAATGTAACCCAGGTTGTTGAGCATATCGGCCGTTGCTTGACGGTCGCCGATTTCTTTGGCGAGTGATATGCCCTCCTGGTAGTATTCCTGGGCCTGATCATAGTTTTCGCGCAGAATTGCAAGAATCCCCAAAACGTTGAGCAGCCTGGAAACCCGTTGCTGGTTGCCAAGCTCGCGGAAAATGGCCAAACCTAGCTGTGAACACTCATCAGCCCGCTCCAAGTCACACCATCTCCAGGCCACGGAACCCAGCATGGTCAAGGCCTCGCCTTCACTAATCCGATCCCCTAGCTGGCGAGCCAGTTCCAATACCTTTTCCAGATGCTGTCTGGCCTGGTCGAAGGTTCCCTGTTCCGATGCCGCCTGTGCCAGAGTAATAAGGGCCGTGATCTCTATGTGTGGGGCATCCGCCTGACGGGCCAGGTTCAACCCTGTTTCAAGATGCTCGGTCGCCAGCGGATAATCACCCAATCGATTGTACGACGTGCCCAAGTTGACCAGCAGCATTGCCCGCTCTGCGAGGTCAGTACCTGGCCGGACGGCTGCGACTCTCCTGGAAAGGGTGTGGGCTTCTTCCAGTACGGTCAGGGCACGCTTGTGGTCGCCAAGTGCCAGCAGAAAGTGTCCCTGGGCGGTGAGTAGCGTGGATAGCGCCTGTAAGGTTGCGGTCAGTTGTTCTGCGGTGACGGATGCGCTCCCTTGTCTTTGTAAAACGGTTTGCACCCGGCCGGCGGCCATTCGGAAGATCTGTTCTCCTTCCTGTTTCGGCCCTCGATGCGTGTAAAACTGAATCAAGCCCTGCGTGCATTGGGCCAGGGCCGTCAGAGCAGGTTGAGGGTCTTGGTCCGTGTCGAGTTGGCCTACGGTCCATTGCCACGCTTGGCGGATGTTGGCGATCTCGGCCTGGATTTCGGCTATTGCCTGCTGGGGTTCGCTACCTTGGAAAGCGGCCGTCCTCTTGCAGATGAATGCCAGGTAATAGTCGCTGTGGCGCTGGTACGCTTCGGCCAGGGCGGGCTTCTCCGTCATCCTTTCCATAGCGAATTGGCGCAAAAGTGTGTGCAGTGTGTAGCGATCGGATGCGATGCGTCGGGCCAACGATTTGTTTGCCAGGCTGGTCAATTCGGCCGGGCTGGCATCGGTCACAGCCAGGGCCGCGTCGCGGCCAAAATCGCCGCGAAAGACGGTGAGTTGGGCTAGCACCCGTCGCTCGCTCTCGGAGAGCAGTTGCCAGGAGCTTTCAAAGACGGCGTGCAAACAGCGATGGCGAACCGGGATGTCGCGGCGTGTGGTCGACAAGAGCACCAAACCTTGCTCCAATTTGGCGGTAATATCGGCCAGGGGCAAGGCTTCTACCCAGGCGGAAGCCAATTCGATTGCCAGCGGCAAGCCCTCAACCAGTTGGCACAGTTGACCAATCGCGGTCAGGTCTGGGGTGAAAACCCCAGCCGCGCGTTCTGCTCGATCCACGAACAGTTGCACGCTGTCACAGTTGGCCGCGGCCGGGTCGTTAACATCGTGGGGCACCGGCAGACCGGCCACGCGGTAAATCTGCTCGGCTTGCGCGTCAAGTTGCGCTCGCGAAGTGACCATCACCACCAAACCAGGTGCTGCTCGCAGCATCTCCAGAATCAGGTCTGCGGCCGTGACCCAGCGCTCAAAGCCATCCAAGATCAACAACGCCTCCTTGGTTCGCAGCGTTTGAAGCAATTGTGCCGTGGGGCCGTCTTTTTCGGAGAGGGTCAAGTTCATCGCCTCGGCGATCACTGTTGCCAGCAGATCGGGGACCTGCTCATCGGCCGGTTTCTGGGTGTCGTTGAATTGGGGGACAAACCAAACCCCATCGGAAAAGTAGGGCAGGGACCGCTGCGCAGAAGCCAGGGCTAGCCGGGTTTTGCCAATCCCCCCCGATCCCAGAAGGGTCAGCAGGCGGCAGTCAGGGTTGTTTAGGAATTCGGCGATCTGGTCCAATTCAGTTTCCCGGCCGATGAAGCTGGTGAGATGCGCCGGCAGGTTGTGCGGTGGTGTCGTGCTCTGCTCCAAATCGCCATCACGAATTTGCTCGTAAAGCTTTCTGGTCGCCGTTTCTGGTTCCACACCCAACTCGTCCATCAGGGTTTGGCAGCAGCTCTGGTATTGGACCAGCGCTGCACTTCGTTGGCCGCTGTGTGCCAGAGCCAGCATCAACTGACGGTGGGCTTCTTCTCCCCATGGCTCCAGCCTGGTCTGCCGCCGGGCATAACGCTGGGCTTGCTCATATTCTCCCCGCCGGTTGTGCATGACTGCCAACTGATAGAAGGTTTCCATCGCCCTCCGGTGGAGATACTCGCGTTCCATCAAAAGCCATTCTTCGAAAGGTAGACTGCCGAGGAAAAAGCCAGCTGCCAGATCGCCACGATAGAGCGCGGATGCCTGCTCTAATTGCTCCCGGCAACTGGGGCAGGCTTCCAGGCGACGGTGCCGGTGCTGGCGCGTGGCAGAAACCAGGCTGACGAACGATTCGCTATCCAGCCAGTAGTCGCTATCCGGGTTGAATTCGATGGTCCGGCGGCTGATGTGCAGAAATGGTGGCTCTGCTTCCCGATCACCGATGGCCTTGCGCAAGCGGTTCAACGTCTGGCGCAAGGCGTGCAGGGCTTCGGCCCGCGGCCGATGGGGCCAGAGCAAGTCAGCCAGTGCTTCCCGGTGGAAGGGCGTTCCGGGGTGCGCCACCAGGTAAATGAGCAACGCCCGCGTCGGATCAGTTTCGAACCGGGCTACAGTGGTTTTCCCTCTGGCGACTTGAAAGGGACCAAGGATTCTGACATCCAGTTGAGGCATCGGCTACGACCTCTCCATGCACTTGTCCAGGTATAACTTCTGGGTTTGGGATGCTGCCTTGAGAAAAATCAACACCAAGACGCGAACTTTCGGGACAAGTACTCTGTGACGTTCTTGTGACGTTTGGGGAGTATGATAGTGACGAGATGTTGGGGAAACGCCAACCAGATTATAGCCCGGTCTTTATTCGCCAACAAATCACGGAACAATCTGGTAGCCCGGTTTGTGTGGGCAAATCGGTCCGAGAGCGCCAACTCGGACGCATTCTGGAGGAAGGACAATGTCTGGATCAAAAGTCGGCTCATTGAAGGTTTTTCGCTTGAATCCCCGGTCGCTGCTGATGCTGTGGCTGGCGATACTGATCGGTTTCCTCCCCGTTTTGCCTCCCATCCCCTCACACGCATCCCCGGCCGCATCCGCTGCGCCGGAAAACCTACCCGTGACTGCGAGGGTAGAGTTGCCCGTCCCGGCCGAGCCATCCATCCAGCCCCTATCGGGGCGGGAACTGATCGAGCGGCGCGATGCCTTTTCGCGCCATTTTGACCTCGGCGATGGAAAGCACGTCGCCATGGTGGGCGTGACCCCGCTCAACTATCAGGACGCGGCCGGTCAATGGCAGCCCATCGAGGCCGCTTTTGCGCCGGTTCCGGGCGGCTGGCAGGTGAGCCGTAATAGCCTGCAGAGCACGCTGGCACAAGACAGCACGGCCGTGCAACTCGAAAGCGAAGGGCTGCTCCTGCTGTGGCAACCAACCGAACTTGGAGCCAGTGATGGGGAACATTCACTGTACCAATTGGCCGTACCGTTGCCGCCGGGTCAGGTTGAACCGGCCGGGCATGGCGATACCAAAACCACTCTGCGCTACACTCATGCCTGGAGCGACCCTGCGCTGGTAGAGCAGTTCCGCAGTGGCCCCGGAGCACTCAAGCAGGAATTGATCCTGGCTGGCCCACCCGACCCAGTGCCCGGCGCCCAGTGGCTGGAGCTGCGGGCAGCCCTGACTGTCCCGGCCGACGTGCAACTGTATGCCGATGGCCAGCTTCAAAGCGATGGCTTTGTGACCGAAGGGCCAGTTGAACTGCGCAATCCCGATGGGAGTTCCCTGCTGACCTTTGCTCCGCCAGTGGCCTACGAGCAAGCGTTTGGCGGCGCGCAGGTAACCGGCCGCTACCGCGTCCAGCGACAGGGCAGCCGGGTGGAGCTGCAGGTACAGACCCCCTGGGATTGGTGGGTCGATCCCGGCCGGCAGTATCCGGCCGTGCTGGACCCCACCATGCAAGTAATCAAAGATCTGGATGGGGCGACCATCAACGTCCAGGAACTCTTGAGCGGCTTTGGCTTTCCAAACCCATTTTCGGATGTTTTTCACAACACCTGTGTAGGCCACTATGTCACCGATGATCTTCTACTTCGGGGCTACCAACGCGGCTACGTCAAGTTCCCCCTGCCGACCCTGCCTCCCGGCTCCGCGCCCACCACTGCCACCCTGGTCGCCGTGCCGGATAACACGGCCGGCAGCGACCCCACGTTTAACTACTATCCGGACAAGACCACGCGCCAACCGACCTACGTACACCGGATGACCGAGGATTGGAGCCCCTTGATGGGTGTCGACACGCTCTCGCCGGGCTGGAATTACCCTGCCATGGATAGTTCTACCAATTTGGCAACTATCCTCAAACCCTCCCCCAGCCTTGGTATTACCGATACGTTCCCAGCCACCACCTGGGATGT
The DNA here is from genome assembly GCA_963707345.1 of uncultured Chloroflexia bacterium. Lineage (GTDB taxonomy): Bacteria > Chloroflexota > Anaerolineae > Promineifilales > UBA4811 > CAVPPE01. The sequence continues at coordinate 1,064,428 of CAVPPE010000002.1, read as the reverse complement.
GACCACAATTGTGCAAGACTGGTACAGCGGTGCCAGCGAGAATCACGGCTTGGCGTTGAGACTCAAGCACGAGGCTTTTCACTTTTTTGAAGATTGGCTAGAGCCGCTGCCACCCTATCCACCACCCTTTGGCCTCCATCCCACCGGTAGCTGTTTTCCCACCTCGGCCCAATGGAGCAATCTGGACGCCGTGGTGGCCGATCCCGCCAACCCCACGACCAATGGCCCAGGCCTCGGCTTGCTGATCAGCTACACCGCTCCCGGGCTGCAAGCTGACAATTCGGTGGAGTCCATCCAGGTGCCCTCGGCCAACCCCGTGGGAAGCTACCGGCACCAGTACCATGAATATCAGCTGCCGGCCGCCGCTCCCAGTTGGCGCGTGATCGCCTCACAGGGCGCGCTGGCGGCCGATGCGGTCTATGCCAATACCCCACTTGACCTGGCCGACGGGGCGGGTGAGGTGTTGATGAGTTCCGATGCCGGGAGCGCGACCCCCGGCAACGAAAGTTACGAGTGGCAGCCGAACTATCTGGTGGTGAACGGCAGGCAATCCCTGCCGGCCGACCTGCGCCTGCGCGTCCAACCCGATAACCAGCCCACCGCGACGCACAACGACAAGCTTCACTACCTGCAGGTTGCCGACGCGTTGCCAGCCCCGCTTCTGCCTGGATACGGCATCTCTATCACCGTGCCCATCACGCTGATGCGCGAACTGATCCGCGGCCAGGAATTGGATCTGGACGCAGATACTACCATCGAGATCAAGATCCCTTATGCCAGCGCCGGGCTGAACAGCAGCACGGCCCGCTACTACAACCTGCAGGTATTTGCACCCGGGTTCCAGTACGGCGGCCGGATGGTGAACGGCGCTGAACTGACCCGCGGCCCGGACGCCTACGAGATCGAATTCTCGGTGCCGCCAGGGCAGAGCGGCGAGTGGCTGTTGGTGCTCAACAGCAACCGGGCGCCAGGGATCGTCAACATGGAAGCGCAGGTGACCGCCTGCCAGAACACCGACCAGGTGGTGCGCTATCCGCTGAATGGCGTCTGCGTTGAACTGCGCCGGCCGCCGGCGACCCTGACCGTTGGGCCAACCTACCAGGAACTGGACAACCTGCGCCTGTACAGCCCGGCCGGGTTCAACGGCAACTGCGCCACCACCTGTACCACCAACGAGCAGGACGAAACCGGCGTGCCGGTGATGCCGCTGATCGGATATGTGGGCGATGATGATCACTGGGTAGCGCTCAAAGGAGGAACCTTTACGCTGGATCGCTCCAGCGACCAGATTACCACTTCCCCTGACGCGCGTCTGGTGCTGGCCGATTTTAGCAGCCTGACCGAGATCGTCTCCATGCCGGTGCTGCGCGGCCAGTTTGAGGCCACACCGGGCACCGGCCGGCTGGAGCCGCTTGCCACACCCTATCTGCTGGTCAAGAGCCCCATGCACCCCCAGGATGATGCCGCCGGCTGGAATTATGAGATCGACCTACAGAGCGACCGCCTGCGCGGCTATGGCCCCCTGGTCCGGATTGTGGAGCCAACGCCCAACAATCCCACTACCACGTTTGACTTTCAAGCCGAGTGGTCCATTACTGCCCAGGGAGGTCCCTCACTGGAGGGACAGGTGGCTCTAGACTCGGTTTCTGACGGCACCTTTAACGTCGGCACCCTGCTGGTCTCGCCGCCGGACTCGGGCTATGGCATCGAGCATAATCCGCAAGACGCCTCGCCCTTTAACCCAGCGTCAATACCACCCTTTTTGCAGCTGCGGATGACCGGTGCCACCATTGCCCAGCCGGATAATCTAGGTGGGGCCAAGTTGGTCGTGCAGGCGTTGCTTTTCCCACCAGGGCAGACAATCAAAGATGAAGACAAGATCCAACTGGTGTTTCAATGCGGCGTCCATTGTTTCGACCTGCGTGGGCCGGATGACGCCATGACCGAAAGCGGGCCCCTGGTCGACCGCCAGTATCGCATGCCCGACCTGATCGTTCAGGATAGCGCCAACACGGTCATGTACAACACCGCCCGGGGGGTGGAGATATTTAGCAGCGATCATCCCTTCGCCACCCAGGGCGCTGACGATGTCAGTTTCAACTATGAGGCCTTTGGCGGCAGCGTGAGGACCTTTTACGGCGCCTGCCCTGGCCCGCGTGACCCGCTTGACCCGGACAAGCAAGGACCGGATGGGCCCGATACCACCGTCATCGTCGGCACGGCCGGCATGGTGCTGCCCAACGCCGGTTCCGGTGGAGGCGATATCGCCGAGGGGCCCCAGATCAGCATCAGCTTTACTTTGTGCGAGGGTTCACTGCGCGAAATGAGTTTTTCGTTTGATACCGGCCCCCAGACGGCCATCCCCATGGGCAACAGCGGTATCTTTCTGAACTATATCGGCGGCACCATCAGCCTGACCCCCCAACAACCGAACCAGGATGCCTATACCACGGTGGTGCTGGAGATGCGCTTCCGGGGGATGCAACCCAGCGCGGCCGCCTCAACTATTTTCAGCCGCGGCATAGTCACCATTGACTCGCGCGGGCTGTTTGACGTGCAGGTGCAGACCGGCGTCCAAGTCTTTTCCGGCATCGGCGCGGGGGTGGATGGCCATTTCTGGGTCGCCTGGAGCCCGTTAGATCTGGGCTTTGAGGTCGAGGGGTGCATCCCGTATAGTGGCTTTGATCCCGGCAACTTTCCAAACAAACTTTGCGAGGGGAACGAGTTGCTTTGGGGTATGTTGCGCGTTCACCTGTGGCAAGGTCAGGGCTGGCAACACAAATACAACTGGCTACCCGACGATGACTCCCTGCACGTGGCGGCGCGCTTTGAAGCCAGGATCACCATTGCGGCCGGGCTGATCATCGATTGGGGGCCGGCCCAAGTGCCCCCGGATGATGTGACGCTGTACGGCATCAAGTTAGCCTTCGGCGAGTTCTGTACCAACGGCCCCTGCACCAGCTACGAGTGGGGGGTGATGGGCGCGTACATATTCATGGGTTACGACGTGGGTGCCTACTATGGCTTTGATAGCGGCATCAGCTTTTTCCTGGGCAGCGAGGATTACCTGCTGATTGACGAGAACGGCAAAGCGGCCGCCAGCATCAACCTCCAAAACCGGGGACTGACCAGGGTCCAGGCCAGCTCGCAGACGACTGTGACCATTGGTGCCGACGTGCCCAGTGCCATGTTCGGCCTGGCTTGGATCGACGGCACACCCGCGCTCACCTTGCACGAACCGCCGCCGGGCAATCGCACCATTGACATGAATTCGGTCTACCCCGACGTGACGGTGGCCATCACGCCGACGGTGGTCACCACCAGCCCGCTGGTGACCGGCGAGCAGACCCTGATCGTGATCGACGATCCTGTGCCCGGTGAGTGGATGGTTGATCTGGGTGACACCGGCAGTTCCACCGAATTCCGCTTCTTTTATTTTGCCAACAGCGCTACGCCCAGCCTGACCCTGGGAGAGCTACCCACCATGGCTGTGGACCAGACCAGCATCCCCATCACCTGGACCAGCAGCATCAGCCAAGCCGGCAGCGCCTGGCTGAGCCTGTATTACGAAATGATGACCGGCACCAACCCCATCACCAGCAGCCAGGCGGTGGCCGGCCCGATTGTGGAACGCATCCCGTTGACCTCTACCGGAGTTTACTCCTGGAACATCGCCGGGCTCACCAATGCCACCTATCGGGTGTTTGCGCGGATCGACAACAACGCGGCCGTGACCGTGAACGAGTGCGGCGAGAACTATGTCTACAACCCGGACCCCAGCACGGCTACCTGCGGTCCGATGTTGAACTCCGGCCTGTTCCTGCCGGCCGAGCGCATCGACGCGCCCGGCACGATCCGCATCTTTGATTTCATCGCGCCGGCCGCTCCGCAGGGCACCAAGGCCCGGCCGGAAGACATCAGCAGCGTGGTGGTGCGCTGGCAACCCAACAGCGAACAGGACATGTCGGGCTATGTGGTGACTTGCCAGCAGGGCCTGCTGGAACGACAGGTACGCATTCCCTCGCTGATAGAGGCCACCTCTAGTCTCAGTGAGACAGCCCGCGTCAATGGGCTCAACGCCGAACCGGCTACCTGTTGGGTGCAGGCCTACGACACCAGTTACAATTTGAGTGGCGTCTCGGCCAGCGCTGTGGCCACACCTACCGGTGAGATTCCGCTACCGCCGGCGGCCGTCCAGTCCGTGGAAATTACCCAGGTCAGCCCTGGAAACGCCAACCTATCCTGGGCCGTTTCCCCCCAAGCTACTGGCTACCTGATCTACTACCAAGCCATCCTCTATCCCCTGCCTGACGCGCGGACGATGAACTTGGCTACCCAAGGGAGCACGACCGGCGGCTACCAGGCCAACGAAGGTCCCTCGCCCATCAATGTGGGAAATGTGACCAGCACGTCGCTGACCGGTTTGCGGCCGGGGGCTACCTATGAGGTATGGATCAGACCGTATGATGCTGACGGCCGGACCGGGTTGCGGAGCCCGGTGGTGAGTTTCACCGTGCCATCCCAAACCATGCTATTCTTGCCCCTGGTGCTCCGTTGACGGCATCAAGAGCTACTCAGTTCAGGATCAGTGCCAATGACCGGACCGGCCGAATCTGAATACCAATCATACCTGCTGCGGCTGTGGCGCTCGGGCGACGGCAGCGGCTGGCGCGTGATGTTGGAGCAGATTGGCTCGCACCAGCGCCACGGCTTTGCCGACCTGGAGAGCCTGTGTGCCTTCCTGCGTGCGCAGGCCGACCTGGTGGACAGGTCGGCCGCGCCGCCACCTGAGGAAACGGATATCCTGCAGGGATGACCGATCCATGTCTGAGGTTCGGACCCGGGTTTGGATATGGAATGACGACGGCCGGAACTTGACATTGGTCGCTCAGAAAGAGAGGGGGTAGGGTTCGCAAAGCGAGCCCTACCTCCTCAATTTCGTCATCTGGCGGTTGGGAATGTTTCTGCCTTTTGCCCCCATGCTGGCCATCATCCTGCGCTGGCGGTTGCGCCTGTTGCCCTATTTGGTCATTGTCCACGGGCTGATGGATTTTTCGACTGCCTTGTTGGTGCTTTTTGCCTCTGTGTAACTCGCGCGAACCAGCTTGTTGAGTCTCGACGCGGGCGTGCCGGCGTCGAATTCTGCTTCTCCATAATAATCGCGACAGGGGACTCCCTGCTTTAGCGGGGAGGGGAATGTCGCTCTCTCCTTTCTCTAAATTGCTCTTGACGCCTACGAACATCCGTGCTAAAGTCAACTTGTGCAAACCAAACGAACGCGGCACGCGGTCTACAATATCAATCTACCACCTGGTGTGGTGTCCCAAGTATCGCCGCCCACTCTTGACCGATGCGGTTGCCCAGCGCTTGGACGAACTGGTTCGCCAGCAGGTCAAGGTGACGTGATCGCTCTGCAGATTCAGCCCGATCACGTGCACTTGTTTGCCGGGTTCCCACCCACTTTGGCCGTGCGCCAGATCATGCACCGCCTCAAAGGACATACCAGCCACGAACTGCGCCAAGAGTTTGACTGGCTCAACCGCCGCCGGCCGTCGCTGTGGACACGCAGCTACTATGTGGGCACTGCTGGCAACGTGTCGGCTGAGACGATCCGCCGCTACATCGAGGCACAAGCGGGCAAGTAAATGTTGCTGAGTTACAAATACCGCCTTTACCCGAATAATGAGCAGCGCCAGACGCTTGACCGCGTGCTCGACTGCGGAGCGCATCGCCAGCTTTACAATGCGGCCTTGCAAGAGCGCCGCGAAGCGTGGCAAAAGTGCCGGATCAGTCTCTACTATCGTGACCAGGCCAAGCAGCTCAAGGAGCTGCGCACCTTTGACGAGGATGCAGCCTGGCTCAACTACTCGTCTATCCAACAGACCTTGCGCCGCCTGGACAAAGCCTTCCAGGCGTTCTTTAGGCGCGTCCAGGCGGGTGCGGAACCCGGCTACCCGCGCTTCAAAGGGAAGGGCTGGTTCAAATCGGTCTGCTATCTCTACGGCGATGGTATCCGCCTCAAGGCGGATCGACTCTACATCCAGCATGTTGGTCTGCTGCGCATCTTTCAGCACCGCGCTCTTCCAGACGACGCCAAGATCAAGATGGTCATCCTCAAGCGGGACAAGCTTGGCAACTGGTACGCCAGCCTCCAGCTTGAATTGCCCGACCCTGAACCGGCCGACATCATGGGCCCCGATGTTGGCATGGATATGGGCCTGTCGTCCTTTGCCACCCTGTCTACGGGTGAACAAGTCGACAACCCGCGCTGGTTCCGTGCATCGGAAGAAAAGCTGGCGGTCTTGCAACGCCACCGCGCTCGTTGCCAGCGAGGCAGTCGCCCATATCGCGAACTGACGCGCCAGATACGTCGCTGGCACGAACACATTGCCAACCAGCGCCGCGACTTTCATCATCAGGTTTCGACTGAACTGGTCAGACGCTTCGGGTTTATCGCCCTCGAGCAATTGAACCTGAGTGGCCTGTGCCGCAGCCACGTCTCCAAGAGCATGGGTGACGCGGGATGGGGCTACTTGCGATGCTGTCTTACAAAGCCGAGAATGCTGGTCAGACAGTGGTCAAGGTTGATCCCCACCGCACGTCCCAGAACTGCTCTGGGTGTGGCTGTTTGGTTAAAAAGCCCCTCTCCGAACGTCTGCATGTTTGTCCTGATTGCGGTCTTGTGCTCGACAGAGATCACAACGCCGCTTTGAATATTCTCGGGCGCGGACAGCGCCTTACCGTAAAGTGCTCCGAAGCGTCAGCTTCGGTCGGTAGAAGCTCCTTACTTTAGTGGGGAGAGGATGTCACGATATTTCAAATCGGATTCGCGCGCTGAATCCTTTGTACTATTGCGCCGACGGAAAGACTCTGTGAATATATTGCACCTGTGCGGCCGCCCAACCACAACGCCGCGTTGCCGGTCGCTTTGAGCTTGTCTGCATCTGTGGAGAGAGATTGACAATGAAAACCAGAATCTGGATCCTGCTCGCGGCACTGGCAATTGGCTACGCCTTTCCCGTCCTGGCTGCACCGGCCGCTGTCCCCCATCGGCAAGGAGACTCGGTTTCCGCTTCCTACGGCGACCCGAACGACATGTATTTGACCTTAACCGTCTCGGGTGCCGATTTCTCGCAGGACCCCGATGGCCCTCCGCGTCTGGTCGGCCGCTATACCGGTTCCCCCATTCACCTCTCCGGCACGATGATCGTCAGCCGGGGGGAGGGGTACACCTCCTACGTGACGATGAGCGCCAGCCTGGGCGATCAATCGGTCCAGTGGCCCAAGGAAGGCGAGGATAACACCGTGACCGGCCGGACGGTCGAGCTGCCGTTTGACCTCACCTTCCAGGTGCCGGCCGATTACGAGTACTCGTGGATCTCGGGCAGCGTCTTTGTGCAGGCGTGTGGCGGCGTCTGTGGCAGCTACTCCGTCGACATCACCGTCGAGCTTGATCCGGCCGAACTCGCGCCGACCCCGGCACCCGCGCCCCAGTCGCCCTGCGCCGAGGCGATGTTCTTCTTTCCAGGGATGGACCTCAACGGCTTTTTTACCGGTCAACAGCCCCTGCGCCTGTCCCAGAACGAGATGACCGCGTCCCTGGCCGACGCCCTGCAGCGCTACATCGCCGAGGGCAACGAGGTTCAGGATGGCGTCCACCTGACCGACGTCCATGCGGTGTCCAAGGCCTTTATCAGTTCGGCTCTGCCCACCGGCAAGGAGGCGGCGTTGCAGGCTGCGGCGCGCCAGCTGGCACAGGAGCGCCAGCAAACTGATCCAAACCATCGGCTCAGCCCAGGCGACCTCTTTTACCTGAGCCTGGTGCAGAACAACGGCAACGTCCGCGACGCGCTGGTCACCTGCCACGCCGCCCTGTATCGCGACAGTGCCGGGACCAACAAGCAGTTCATCGAGCAGGAAAGCATCTTGATGCCGCTGCGCAACCCAGATGGTTATGTGGATGGCGACTATACCTACAAGACGCCGCGCGGGTCAGAGCGCAAGGTCAACCCGCGCCAGGAATTGGCTCAGGATGAGCAAGGGGTCTGGTATCACTTTTTCGGGCTGGCGGCGCTCGAGTTTTCCGACAGCTACGGTTCAGCTTCGTTTCTGGCTGCCTGGCTGGCAATCTATGGCGGCGCGCTGCCGGGCAACTATACCGACCAGGTCCTCGAGCATGGCTTTCCCGTCTCAAACCTGGGCGGCGGGCTGGGAGATATGGCGATTGCTCTGGAGCACAACGTCCGCTCCAACATGGGCAAACCGCCGGACATTGCCAAGTACTGCATCAACTACTATGCGCTGGCGGCCGGGACCGGGCTGAAGGACGCGATGAAGAGCCATTACACCCTGAAACGCGCGCTGTCCAAACCCTATTTCCCGCCGCTGGACAGCGCTGGCGACATCCTCACGCCCGAGGGGGTTGTGATCTACAAATCGCCGCTCTCAATCCTGATCCAGGGGACCAACGGTGAGTGGTTCTCGTTCGATCAGCGGGAGGGCACCGTGGATGGCAACACGGCCGCGATCTATTTCGAGCTGGTTCCGGAAGAGGACGGCACGCTGGGCTTTGTCGGGGTGCCCTTTTTCGAGGTGGCGTCGGCCCAGATGACCGGCGTTGGAGAGGGCCCGGTGACCCTGGGGCTGTACGATCATGCCAGCGAAAAGAGCAGCGTTTTCGAGTTTGAGGTGCGCGACGGCGATCAGATTCTGGTGGAAGGTTTGACCGACACCCCATCCCTGAACGGCGCTTCGCTGGATGAGAGCGCTCAGGCGAGTGGTATTGTCCCCACCGGGTTGCCGTCCGCCAGCCCCCTGATCCTGCTGCTTGGCGTCGGCTGCTGCGGGATTTTGCTGCTGGTGGTGGGGGGCCTGGTTGTGTTTGTGAGCAGGGGCAAGCGTCGATCACCCCGGCCGGCGCTGAATCCGCAGCCGGCCGAGTCGACACCGGCCGGATTGTGCCCGCACTGTGGCGCGGGTGTCCTCCCCGGCGCGACCTTTTGCGGCAATTGCGGCCGATCGCTGGCACCCCAGGTTGCCGCGCCCCCGGCCGCGTCCCATCCACCCACTCCCGTGCCGGCCGCGGCCGATGCCACCGTGATCGCTGGCGGGCTCGCCCCGGCGTGGCAACTGGCGGTCGAAAGTGGGCCAAACGCCGGCCGGCGCTATGCGCTGGGCCTGCGGACCCGCCTGGGGCGCAGCCCGAAAAACGAGGTAGAGGTCAGCGACGCGCAGGCTTCGCGCCAGCATGCGGCGATCGCGCGCCGGGATGATGGCTACCTGATCGAGGACCTGAACAGCGGAAACGGGACATTCGTCAACGGCTCGCGCATCGCCCGGCCGGCCTCGCTCCGGCCGGGCGACCTGATCCGCATTGGTGCGACCACGCTCCGGGTGCTCGAGTCCTGACCGCTTGATTTGAGAGGGTGGGGGCCATGGCCTTGGTCCCACTGTTCGCGGGATGTTCCACCAGGCAACAGCCCGTCGAGTTCCACGAACTGGTGCGGTTGGGCCGCTGCTGCCTATGGCTTATTCCTGCTGGCAGGAATAAGTAGCATCCCGTTGACAATCATGTTGTGATCGCAAGTGCTTGCCAAGCAGTGCCCGGTCAGGAGATGATGTGTCCGCTTCATTGCTGACCACAAGTTGTACTTTCCGCCCGTGAGAACCTGGTCGCTCGGCCGCGGCGCTGCTCATTGCCCTGATCAACGAACTGGGCGGTTTTACACAGGATTTTGTGCTGGTGCTGGATGATTATCACGTTATCACGGCCGCACAGATCCATCAGGCGCTAAACTTGATACTTGAACACCGGCCGGTACAGATGCATCTGGCGTTCCTCACCCGTGCCGATCCGCCTGTGCCTGCGCGCCCGCCACCCCCTGTCGGCCATGTCGCGGGCCTAGTGCAGGATCAGGAGACATTTTCGGGAATAGATAGATGCGCTTGATGCTCACAACCAAGGGCAGCACAGATGCGCTCCGCCAACTCGTCGGTCGAGAGTACTCTATTCGGTTCAACCACCCGCCGTTTGCCATGCGCCCACATGGGTTCGATCGGGTTGAGCCAGGGGCTCTTGACTGGCAGGCGACAGGCCACGCTACGCAGTACGCACCCCTTGGCCATCGCGCTTCACTTGGCGATTGTGTTCCCGTATCCAGGAGCACACCGTTTTACTAATGTACCAAGATGCATTGTCCCATATCAGAGCCAGGACACCTTTGTTCATCGCTTCCAACCTCTTACAACACCATTCAAGAAACTGAATCGTGATATCGCTGACCGGACGTCCATCCAAGAAACGCAGCCGGATTTTCTCGTCGGTTTGTCCGTTTTCTTGCGTCCACCGCAGCAATATGCCGTAACAAGCCAGGGCTTTGGGGTCAGGGTCGTCTTTAGCCTTTGTCTTTTCAACCAAGCGCAGTGGCTGATCAGGGTCGGCCCAAGACGACAGGTTGGGCTGGGCAAAACGGCTCCACCACACTTCATCGCAGAAACCCTGTACCCAATCTGGATTCGCTTGGCACAGGCGAATCAGCCGGTCCCGTGCGTTTTTTTTCGCTCATACCCTGGATCTGGACTGGTGATCCAATGTTTAGCCCGTTTCCATTTCACACCCAGACGGAGCAGTGTCTGGCGGATGGTTTCATCACTGACCCGTTGGGCGGTCAGACCCTTCTCGAAGCTGACTTCAGCTGCCAGTTCCAAGGTCCACAGACTACTTGGCTTGTCAAATTCCCTCGGGCTGCGATGCAGCAGGCCACGCAGTGCATCCGCCCCTTCATTATCGAAAGCCGGATGGGTGTTGTGGGGCCGGCGAGAACCTTGTTTCAGAGCCTCCACGCCACGTTCGTTGAAGGCTCGAATCGCGTCGCGGACAGTCTGGTCATTGCAGCCAAGGAATTGGGCGATTGCCGGAGCCATTTCACCTCGTGCGCTGGCCAACATGATTTGGCAGCGGCGTACAGCAAAGGCGTCTGATGAGCGCAGGCCTGCTTTCAATTGCCTGTGTTCATCTGGTGTCAGTTCTCGGACAAAGATTGGTGTTCTCATACCTGGAAGTATATCACTTTCCCAAGTATCTTGCTTGGGACTACGCTAGCTCTACCGAAAGGCTGAAGATGAGTTTCAGTAGGGTTCCTGCCAGCCAGTTCCGGCCGGCTAGCCGTCACCCTGGCGCAGCAGGCAGGGGGCGCACGGCCGGGCCATAGCGGGCCAGACCCTGCCACCCGCGAGCGACAGGATTGCCCGCTACCGGCGCCAGCCCTGGCGCAACACGCGCAACGCGTTGACCCCCAGGATTTTCTCAATCTGCGTTTGTCCATGGCCTTCCGCCATCAGCCGCTGGGTCAGGCGGGGCAGTTGCGAGGCGTCCTTCAAATCGTCCGGGGGATCCGTAAAGCCGTCAAAGTCGGTGCCAATTCCAACGTGGTCCACGCCGCCAACCTGAACCAGGTGCTGGATGGTGCGGGCGAGAAAGTTGAGCCCGCGCTGGGTCTCGTGGGGCATCAGCCAGTAATTCATAAAGATGACCGCCACCAGCCCGCCGGTATCGGCAATCCGCTTGATCTCCAGATCCTTCAGATTGTACGGACTGGGGTTGATCTCGTAAGCGCCCACGTGGGAAGCGATGAGCGGCATGCGGTTGCCGACCATCTGGTAGATGCGCTGGCGGGCGGGCGGGGTGCAGTGGCTGATGTCCAGGATCATCCCCAGCTCCATCATCCGCTCCACCACCTGCTCGCCAAACGGGGTGAGCCCCTTGGTCAGGTCCCGGCCGTATGGGAAGCAGCCCATCTTTTGCACGCTTTCGGGGTAGGGGAAAACCGGGTAGACGGCCGCATTGGGGTAAAAGTGCGCCAGGGTTAGATAGGCTACGCCCCGGCTGAAGAGCCAGTCCAGGTTTTCCAGTTTGCCGTCCAGGCTGTGCCCGCCCTCCACGCTGTGGATCACCGCAATCGGCCGGCCGCTGCCCTGCGCCAGAATCGCGTCCACCTCCCGCACCGATAACGCCATTTCGACCTGGTCTGTGCGCTGGACCTGTTCTTCCATCTGACGCAGCATTCTTGCCGTCACATCAAAGTAGTTGCTCAAAAAAATCCGCCGGTAGGTGATGGGCATCAGGTAGCGCAGCAGCTTGAGGTAAAGGCAGTCCTGCACGATCTCTTTTTCCGGGGCGTAAACGGTAGAGAGCAGCACGTCTACCCCTCCGGTGCGCAATTTCTCAAAATCGGTGCGCACGCTGAGCGGGTTGAATGCCCGGCTGGCCGCAAATCGGCCGGTGAGGACCCGTTTAAAGAGCGACACTTTCAAAGAGGGGTGGGCGTGCATGTCTACAATGGGATTGGGCCCATATTGAACCTGCTCCCAGGTGAATGGTTTGTTCTCGGTCATGTTGTTGCCTCCGTTGAATTCACTGGTAGCTAAACCAAGGGCACTGGCTACAGTGCCGGCCGGATCATCGATGGCGGATACGGTAACAGGTTGTGAATCAGAGGTGGAACAGCCAGATGAAGCAGGGCGTGGAACCGGGTCAGGATGACGGTCGAGCGGCAAGCTCGGATTGGGCAAGCCGTGCCAGCATTATAGTACGTTTCTGCCCCGTGTTCAAGCAGGAAATGCCGTACCAGGCGGACCCACGGCCGTGGGTCCGCGCTGTCTCAGTTCAGACGTAACTGTTCACAGTTACCCCGGAATGTGTTAGACTTGCCGCCGTGACCGAGGAAGAGATTGAGGCGATCCTTGCTGAGAACAAGAAGCTGCACAGCGAGGTGATTGCATTGCAGCAGCAGGTGGTTCAATTGACGAACCAGTTGCAGGCAGCAACGACGCGGATTGCCGAATTGGAGCAGCAAAAGAAAAAGCTGCCTCCGTTTGTCAAACGGAATCGACCTCCCCGCACAGATCCACCCAAGCCGCGCAAGAAACGAGCAGCGAAGCACAATCGGTCGCGCAAGCGTGAAGAAGCAACCCGAATTGAGCGGCATGCCTTGGATAACTGCCCAGACTGCCATTACCGCTTGCGTGGCGAGAGTGTGGATTACACGCGTCAGGTGATCGAGATCCCCGAGCCACAGCCGGTAGAGGTGATCGAGCACCAGGTGATCAAGCGCTGGTGTCCCCATTGCGAGGGATGGCGCAGTCCAAAGTTGGACTTGAGCGGTCAGGTGATCGGGCAAAGGCGGATAGGAGTGCGGATAGCGAGTTTGGTAGCGTACTTGCGGACGACGCTCCGGCTGCCGGTGCGGCAGGTGCAGGCGTATTGAGAGACAATGCACCACTTGCGGTTGGGGGTAGGGGAGATCGTCGAGCTGACCCACGCAGCACGGAAGCAATTGCAGAGCAAAGCAGACGGGCTGAAGGCAGAAATGCAGGCCGGCAAGGTGGTGCACGGCGACGAAACGGGGTGGCGGGAGGATGGGCAGAACGGTTACATCTGGGCATTGGTGACGGATGGACCGGAAGCGGTGCGCTATTTTGAGCGTGATCAGAGCCGAGGGCATCAAGTGGCCAAGCGCATCTTGGGGGACGATTTCGATGGGCACTTGGTGACGGACTTTTACGCCGCAACCAACCTGATCCTTTGCCAGCACCAACGCTGTTGGGCCCATTTGTTGCGAGACCTGCACGAACTCAAGGAAACCCATGCGGGGACGGCCGAGGTAGTGACGTGGGCGAAGGGGGTGCGCAAGCTGTATGACGATGCCCAAAGCTGGCTGAAAGAACACCCCGCGGCCACCCCCCAAGAGCGTCAGGTTGAATACGAAGACCTTTTCACGCGAGCCGGTGTCCTGGGCAGGCAGTACGCCTTGAGCTATGAACACCCGTGCTGTGCGTTGGCCAAGCGCATCATGCGGCATCAAGTTGAGTTATTCCAGTTTGTTCTCGTGCCCAATTTGCCAGCAGACAACAACCTGGCGGAACGCAGCCTTCGTCCATTGGTGGTCATTCGCAAGATAAGCGGCGGCTCCCGCAGTGATGAGGGGACCAAAACACGTCTCACCCTCGCCAGTCTGTTTAGCACCTGGGCCGCCCGCGACCAGAATCCCTTTCTCCAGTGCTTGAATGCGTTGCGGCACCCACCCGCGACCGCCCCGCCATCAACTTCCTTATCCTAAACCTGAACAGTTACGTTCAGACGGTTTTTTGACGTGGCAGGGCTTCCATGGTATAGTTCCTCCCGTTGGAGAGCAAGTAAATCCGGAAACATCCCGCCGCCCGGTCTTGTGACTGAGGCGGCGTTTTATTGTCTCTTCACCCTTTGTGTCCGTGCGGCAGTTCACTTGGGAAATCAATGCCGCAAATTAGGAGTATTATGAGTTTCAATGAATTTAACCTCGATCCGCGCTTGCTGAATAACCTGCAAGTGATTGGCTTCGAGCAGCCCACACCTATCCAGGATGGGGCAATTCCACACGCAATGGCCGGTCGCGACATCCTCGGATCGGCCGAGACCGGTACGGGCAAAACGGCGGCTTTTCTGCTGCCGCTGCTGCACCGACTGCTTCACTCACCGCGCACCCGCTCGACGCGTGCGTTGATCGTTGTGCCAACCCGCGAACTTGCGCTGCAAGTTGCGGAACATGCCGCGCAATTGAGTCGCAACCTGCCTTTGCGGTTTGCAACCATCTATGGCGGTGTCGGGCTTGGGCCACAGATTCAGGCGCTCAAGCAGGGCGCGGACATGGTTATTGCCACACCCGGCCGGTTGCTGGACCATGCGGGGCGCGGCAATCTCGATTTCACTGCGCTGCAAGTGTTGGTGCTGGACGAGGCCGACCGGATGCTGGACATTGGGTTTTTGCCGGACATTCGCCGCATTGTGCGCTTGCTGCCGCGCGAACGACAGACGATGTTGTTCTCGGCTACTGTTCAATCCATTGCTGGCTTGGCCCGCGAGGTGACCAGCGAGGCGGTGCGGGTAAGTGTTGAAGAGACAGTGACGCCGGATGCCATCACACAGGCGGTGTACCCCGTGCCGGAGCACCTCAAGTTCCAGTTGTTGCAGCATTTACTGCAAGACAACAATATGGACAGCGTGCTCGTTTTTGCCCGCACCAAGCACCGCGCCGATCGCATTGTGCGCAAACTGCAACGCGCCAAGATTTCGGCCGCGGTGATTCACAGCAATCGCTCTCAGAGTCAGCGAATATCTGCGCTGGAAGCGTTTCGCGGCGGCCGTGCGCGCGTGCTGGTGGCTACCGATATTGCCGCGCGCGGCATCGATGTGGAAGGCATCTCGCACGTGGTGAATTACGACGTGCCGATGCAGCCGGAAGATTACGTGCATCGCATCGGCCGCACCGGCCGCGCCCAGGCGGTAGGGCAGGCGTACACGTTGGCTACCCCGCTGGACGTCAAGATGGTCCATCGCATTGAGATGATCTTGCAGCACAAAATTCAGCGCCGGCAGGTGGATGGCCTGGACTATGGCACGCCTGCGGCGCGCCGGCCGGATGCCGAAGCAATTCGCAAGTACCGGGAGGCCAATCGCCACCAACCCAATCGGGCGGCCGCACTGAGCCGATAGCACTGGCCTTGGCCCAACCCTTGCGGGGATGCGGGCGCAGGGCATCAATGTGGCCCGTGATGCCCTTTCCCGAATGGTAGTTCTCTGCTAAGATCAACACCAACTCTTGGACCCCGGTCGTGGCGGCCGGGGTTTTGTCGTGTAAGGATTTGGACGAATGCTCGTTGAACGAACCGATTTGCGCAATGTTGCTATTATTGCGCACGTAGACCATGGCAAAACGACGCTGGTGGATGGCCTGCTAAAACAGGCCCACGTCTTCCGCAGCAACCAGCAGGTGGCTGAGCGGGTGCTGGATTCCAATGACCTGGAACGGGAGCGCGGAATTACCATCCTGGCAAAAAACACGGCCATCAGCATCTACGACGCCGAGACGGACCAGCGGGTCAAGATCAACGTTGTGGATACCCCCGGCCACGCCGACTTTGGTGGCGAGGTGGAGCGGGTACTCAACATGGTGGATGGCGTGTTGCTGCTGGTAGACGCGGCCGAAGGCCCCATGCCCCAGACCCGCTTTGTGCTCCGCAAAGCGTTGGAACTGGGTCACCGCGCTATTGTGGTGATCAACAAAGTGGACCGCAGGAACGCTGATCCGGTGCGAGTGCTGAACGAAACCTTTGATCTGTTTGTTGAACTGGGGGCAACCGATGAGCAGGCTGACTTTGGTATTGTCTACGCGGTGGCGACCACCGGCCAGGCCGGTCTAACGCCCGAGCTGGGTCCGGACCTCAAGCCGCTCTTTGATGCCATTTTGCGCAGGATTCCGTGCCCCAGGGTAGAGATCGATGCGCCTCTGCAGATGCTGGTGACCACGTTGGATTATGATAGTTACCGTGGCCTGACGGCCATCGGCCGGGTTTTTGCCGGGCGGATCACGGCCGGTCAACCCCTTGCTCGCCTGACCCTGAAGGGCGAACAGATAGCGGAGAGTGCCCGCTACCTCTACGTTCACGAGGGGTTGGGGAGAGTCGAGGTCCCGGCGGCCGAGGCGGGTGAGATTGTGGCCATTGCCGGGTTGGAGGAGGTTGCCATTGGCGAGACTTCTGGCCGACCCCGAAAATCCAACCGCCCTGCCATCCATCAAGGTGGAAGAACCCACCGTGCGCATGAGCTTTGGGGTCAACACTTCGCCTATTGCCGGCCGGGAGGGCCGTTGGGGCACCTCGCGCAAGTTGCGCGAGCGCCTGTTTGATGAACTGCGGCACAACGTTTCCTTGCAGGTTGAGGAGACTGACCAGGCCGATACGTTTACCGTCTCCGGCCGGGGCGAATTGCACCTCGCCATCCTGATCGAGACCATGCGTCGTGAAGGCTACGAGTTCCAGGTATCTCGTCCCAAGGTGATTTTGCGAACAGGGGCGGCCGGCGAGATCCTGGAGCCATACGAAGAGCTGTTTATCCAGACTCCCGCTGACACGGTTGGCACCGTGGTGGAGATGCTGGGCAAGCGGCGCGGCGAGATGATCGACATGATCAACGCCTCCGATGGCAGCGTTCTGGTCACCTACCACGTGCCCACCCGTGGGCTGTTGGGTTTTCGCCACCAATTTTTGACCGCCACCCGCGGCCTGGGCATCGTGAACACGCTTTTCTACCAGTACGGGCCCGTGGCCGGCGCGATTGGCTCCCGGTCGCGCGGATCATTGGTCGCCTGGGAGGCGGGCACGGCTTCCACGTTTGGGTTGAAAAACGCCGAGGAACGGGGCATGCTGTTTATTGGCCCGGGGACCGAGGTTTACCAGGGGATGGTGGTGGGCGAGCACCAGCGGCCGGGCGACCTGGACGTCAACGTGTGCAAGACCAAGCATCTCACCAATATGCGCAGCGTGATCCGGGACATCGAGGTCCGGCTGACGACGCCGCGCGATATGAGCTTGGATGAGTGTATCGAGTATCTGGATGATGATGAACTGCTGGAAGCAACTCCGGACAGCTTGCGCATCCGCAAACGCATTCTGGACAAGCAGGAACGCGGCCGGCAGACCAAGCGAGTCAAAGAAGCGCTGGATCAGGTCGGCGATCCCATAGCGCAGGCCTCTAGCGTCTGACGCAGACAGCTGCTGGTCGGGGGCGTTCAGCAGCTTACCGGAATTGGTTGCTACGCGTCCGCTTCCGATCCGGCCGGCGGCTCGACCGCCACGTACGGCATGGCGAAAAAGCCGCGCACATCCTTGTGTTTCTGGCCGCCCAACCGCTGCACGCACTTGAAGCCATGCTGGGTGGTCACACGCGGGGGCAGGCCCGGCACGAACTGGCTGCCCAGCGGAACGCGTGCACACTGGACCGTGACGTCATCCCGCAGGGGATAGTTGGGGTCATAAATGTGCACGTCCAGCGTCCCGTCCTCGCGCTCGGTGTAACCATAAGCCAGCACCTGGTGGTTCTTCCAGATTTCTAGCGTGTCCTCGGTGCTGACGTAAACCAGGCCAATGGGAGAGGGGTTGCCGTCATCCAGGCTGGCGCGCAGTTGCTCAAATTCGTCGTGGGTCTTGCGCTGGGTCCCGTGCATGGTATCGTCCGGGAGCGCCATCCAGCGGGCAAAGCGCACAATCTGGTCTCCCAATGGTCCAAAGCTGTCGTTCTGCCGCCGGTAGATGTACTGGTGCAACGGCGAGGCCCGCTTGGGCGCTTTGTCACCGGCCGGAATCTCCCGGCCGGCGAGCAAAAAGTCATAGGCCGACGCCACCATCCCGCCGCACAAACCATAGATGTTGGTCACGCTGGGGATATCCGGGATGGCGGGCACGGAAAAGGGGATGAAGTACCCCTTGAACCGGTTGACGAACTTGAAGCCATGCTGGGACGGCAGGAACGCACTGGGCGGCAACTCCGGCAGGCGAAATTTGCGCTGGAACGGCTGCAGAAAGGTTCTGTGGGTGCGCGGGCGATTGGCAATGGCGTAATCAAACCGCAGGTAGGGTAGGTAGAGGTCGGTCAGGTCGGGCAGGCGGCGCGTGCGCGTCTCCAGCGTCCAGTCAAATGGCAGGTTGCGCGGTTCGCGGGTGGTCACCTCGCGCCAATCCAGGTATTTGGAGGGGGCAAAGCGCACGGTGAACTGTCCCTCGGCATCGGAAAGCCCCTCCTCCACAGTCAAATCGTCGTCGATCTTGCCCGGTGCGTCCTGATCAAACACGCGCACGCGCACGTTGGCGGCCGGGCTGCCGCTGGCGTAAAGAATGCGGCCGGTTAATTGATGGCTCATGGTCTGGTCTCCTGATTGCGGGGCTAGTCGGTGTAATACTTTTGCTTGTGGCCGGTCCAGACGTCAAAGCTGACCGTGCCCGGTTGCTTGTTGTCCATATCTTCCTTGGCATGGTAAAAGGCCAGGAAGGTCATCTGCTTGAGCTTGATGAAATCGGCCGACTTGTCCAGCGGGACCGTGCGCTGGATGCGGGCTCGCCAGGTGCCGGTGTTGAGGTAGAGCACTTCGCGGCCGCCCCGGCCGTCCAGCGGGGTGATGACCGGCCGGTGGGTGTGGCCGTAAATCACAAAGCGGATGTCCCGATTCTCCCGCCAGCCCCGCTCGTGATAGGCTCCCTCGGTGTAGCGGTCCATCTCGTCGCCGCCCTCCGCAAAGCGCTCCACCGCCGGCAGGAGCAGCGGCAGCAGCGAACTGGTATCGGTGATTTCCATCAACTTGGTGGGAATCCAGCGCAGCCATGGGCTGCTTGCTGCGCGGACCAGTTCGTCCAGATAAGTGTCTGGGCTGCGCCATTGCTGCACAAAATTGAGGTTGAGCAGGTTATTCACCACCGCATCAAAGGTCTCATCCAGCGCCTGGCGCACCTGGCGGCTGCCCTCGTTCTTGATCTGGTAGTGGAACCACTCCATGATGCGCTGCATCGGCCGGACGTTGTCCACTTCCTGGATGCGGTGGACCAGTTCGTCGGTGATGACCGAATACTTGGGGCGTAGTTGGTCGAGTTGCCAGGCGAGTCCCACGGCAAACTCGGTGGTGATGGCATCTCCCACCGTGCACTGCAGGTGGCCCGGCCGGGTCAGGTCGTTGCCACCGCCAAAGCAGGTGACGTCGAACTGGTGCCCGTGACGTGCCATCACATTGTAGGCCTCGTCGGTGAACAGGTAGCGGTACCACCACTCGCCGGCCGGGTCACCGTCTACCGTCCGCTCGTTGATGGCCAGCCCGGCAATCTGGCGCAACGCGTCCCGCACTGATGGGTAGAGGTTGCACAACCGGTCGTGGTTGCCCACCACGTAAATGATCTCGACCGGGATGTTGCGCCGCAGCTTGCGCCGCATAATATCGGGCAGTTCGCGAAAGAAGGCAAAGGTCTCCCAGTTCTGGTACAGGATGGTGTCTGGCGGAACCGAGTCGCGCCGGCCGTCGGCCGGGAGCTCGCCCAGGATGCGCAGGCAGCGTCGCTCGGTGGCGCTGTTCGCGCGGGGGGTGGGCACGTCCAGCAGACCGTGCTGGCCCCACGGTCGGTCCTCTGGCTTCTCCTGAAACCACTGTTGCGAGCGCACCAGGTCAAAGATGTCGCCCAGCAGCACCAGTTTCAGTTCGGCTGCCCGCTTGTCCTTGGCCAGCGCAACTACGTCGGACAGAAAAACGCTTTTGAACGCGGCCGGAGGCAGGTTGTGTGCGCCGGCCGTGCTGTCCACAAAGTGCAGGTCGCTAATCAATACCAACATGCGGTTCCTCCTTTGGCAACTTGCCTGCGTCAGCAGGTCTCAATGCAAAACGGGCCACTCACTGCCGGCCGGGGAAGGGTAGGGAGTGGATTGTGCCTCAGTTCGCGCGGTCCATAGGAAAGCGGCAGCTTGACTACAGTATACTGACTTTTATCCTAGTAATCAAGGCGGCCGGTGGCTTGATATTAGACGAAAATGGGCTTATACTGTCTGTGTGGCAGGTAGCCGTTTGGAAAGGTGGAAGAGATGGGCCCCAGGCTGGTGGAGCCGGCCGGGCGAGGTGTAGCCGTGGGCGGCGGGCCACTGTAACCTGGTACGCCATTTGCACAGGTTACAAGAGAGTGTACAATCTGCTGAATCTGGTTGGGAGCTAGAGGGAAGCGATGAGACGACTGACGATTGGCGAACAAACCTTGACTGACGAGCAGGTCATTCAAGCGATGGCGCGCTTTGACCAGGAGGAACGGCCGCAGTTTGATAGCGGCCAGTGGCGCAAGTATGCCATCCAGCGCGACGGCCGGCTCTATCCACCCGGCCGGATTCTGCAATTGATGACCGATGGGAGAATCGGCGGGTTTGCCCAAGGCGAGCGCGCCAGGACCATTTTCCAGCAACTCGGTTTTCAGGTCGTGGCCTCGCCGGCGGCGATGTCGGCCGGCGTAATCGACGTTGTGCTGGAGGACGAAGGGGAACCGACCGACTATGCAGAGCCGGTGGAGGCGGAAAGCCCAATCCCGTTGGGTGGCGATTGGGCCGGAATCGAGGGCATGGACATCGACCTGGAAGGGCTCCTGATGGCACAGACTCCCCGCAGCGGCATCGATTGGGCTGGCGGGGTGACGGCTCCCACCGTCAAGTTGGGTAGCTGGTCCAGCCAACAGAGACCCCCGGCCGCCGATGGCCCTGGTTGGCCGGCTGGTTTCGGCGAGACGGCCGCGGCGGACCCGGCCGAGGTCCGCGTTGCGCCCAAAAAACCAGATCCTACACTGGAAAAGCTGAACCGGGCCATCAAAGCCTCGCGCGCCGGTAATCGCGTGGAGGCGATGACGCTGCTGGCGCAGGTCATCAAAGTCAACCCGCGCAACGAAGCCGCGTGGCTCTGGTATGCGTTTAACCTTCCGTCTGACCCGGATCGCATCCGGGCTTTGCAGGAGTGCCTGTTCCACAACCCGGATTGCCAGGAGGCTCACAGCCGGCTGGTGGCGCTTCGGCGCAACGTTGAACTGCGCGAACAGCGCTTGAAACAGCAAATGGCCAAATTGCTGTTGGGGATTGACCAGGCCGAGAGTAAGGTTGCAGACCTGGAAGCGAGTCTGGCACAGCAGCAGCAGGAATTGAAGGAAGCGGAGCGGCGCTACGCCGAGGCCACTGAAGCTGTGGCGGCAACGGAGCGCAAGTTGGCCGAGGTGCGGACCGAGCTCTCACAATTGCAGGACCAGTTGGCCGATCTGGAATAGTTGTTTGGGGCGAATACGGCGGAGAGCCGGTTCTCCGGGCCGGCTCTCCGGGTAGGTGGGTGGGGTGGGGAGCGTTCAAATGTCGATCAGTATTGTACCCGGCTGGAGCCGGCCGCGCTGGACGGCCGCCAAACGCCACACCGGCGCGCGGCCTACGCCCGGTCGCGCCAGGACAGGATTGCCTGGACGTGCTCCATCTCGTGTTCTGCCAGCCCCGCCACCCCATAGGCAACACCACCTTTGCCGCCCCATGGGAACGGAACCCGCTGCTCCCATTGTTCGGCCGTGAGTCCTTTGGAGGCCGCCACCAGTTGCTGCCGCACCGAGCGTGATTCTTCCAGGATCGCGCTTAGGGGCAGTGTTTGCCGCGCGGCTGCCTGCTGGTCGTTAAAGGTCTCAAAATTGTCAACCTGTGGGACCTGATCGGATCGCCCGGCAGCGTAAAGGGGCATTGCGTCAACCATCACCTGCTCCCACGCGCTGAGGTGCCCGATGATATCCTTGATGGTCCACACGCCTTCCACTTTCACGGCCGTCAATTGAGCCGCGCTCAAGTGGAGGATGGCTTGCTCCAAAGCCTGGCGGCTTGCCGCCAGCTTTTGCAGAGTCTCTTCCTGGTTCACAGTTCCTCCTCGTTGGTTGAATGATGATGTCGTCAGTCTATCCCGGCTGGGCGGCGGCGTCAAGCGCGCGGCAGGAATTTGCAGGTCGGACAGGGCCAAGTGAAATATGGCCAACGTGGTGTATTTGTGGCGGGTGGGGCTCGCGGAACGAGCCCCACCCCACACTCTTTTTCAGCCCCGATGCGGGAAAGCAGTGGTTTTCGCTCTATATCCGAACCGCAGCGTGGGAATTGACGGCCGGGTGCAAGCCGGGTACACTCGCGAGCGATGGTTGAAACAAGCGTCGCCCGGTATCCTGTCCCAGCGCAAGAAACCCGGGTCGAAATCTGGGTAATCAATTCTCGATTTATTGCCACAGCCGCGGCCGCTTTTAGTGTGGAAAAAGCCCGCGCGTTTATCGGCCGGGTCCGGGCGGAATTCCCCGATGCCACGCATAACGTGCCGGCTTATCTGATCGGCCACGGCCCCAGCGTGATTGCCCATTGCAGTGATGACGGCGAGCCAAGCGGCACGGCCGGGCGGCCGGTGCTGGCCGTGTTGCAGGGCAGCGGATTGGGTGATGTTGCTGTGGTAGTGACCCGTTACTTTGGAGGGACCAAACTGGGCACCGGTGGCCTGGTACGCGCGTACAGTGATGCCGTGCGCGAGGTGTTGGCCGCTCTGCCGCTGGCCGCCAGGGTTCCTACACACACCGTGATGGCCTCCGTGCCCTATGCGCTCTTTGAGCGGTTACGGCTGCTGGTGGTGGAGCACGGTGGGGAGATGCTGGATGAATCGTTTGCGGCCGATGTGACCGTCACTGCCCGTTTTGCCGTTGAGGCCTTGCCCGGCTTTCAGAGCGCGTTGCGCGAGTTGACCAGCGGCTCGGTGGAGGCGCACATTGTGGCGACTGATGAGGCGACCATTGTGCCGCTCAACCCGGCCGCAGCGCCCTGATTACCGGTAACGCAAGCCGGAGGTGGTTTGCTTGACGCCATCGGTGCGCTCCGGGTTCTCCTTTAGCCTGGCCAGACGGCAGCCGTCCTGATACGCCTGCTCCAGGTCGGTGCTGTAGCCGATGGAAAGGTCGGCAAACGCGCCCGCCACCAGTTCTACCAGCCGGTCCGCGTCCGGTTCGGGGAGCCAGATCAGGCTTCGGCTGCCATCCAGCAGGTGAAACACGACGTGGGCAAAGCGGGCTACCGGCTGCCTGGCCGCCCCCGGCCGGCGCTGCAATCGTCCCACCCTGATCTCTTTGTACACCCAGGCCAGTCGGTGGGGGTCGTTTTCCAGTACCGCCAGCAGCCTGGCGTCTCGCCGCGCCTTGCGCCACTGCTCGACCAGCACCACGGCACACAGGATGGTCATCAGGCCGCCAAAGACGGTCATGACCACGCTGTTTCCCGCATCTCCCGATAGGCGCCCGGCCGCGGCCGGGATGAGCGAGGCAACCAGCACAGCCGGCCCCATCAGGATACCCGCCAGAACGCCCAGGTAAAAGAGTAGGTTCAAGCGCTTGGCTCCCCGCCGCACCAGCGTCAGCATCTCGGCCGTTGGGTCTTGCACTGGCTCGGCCGGTGGCTCGACAGGCTTGTGTCGCCGGAGTGCCTCATCCAGCAACCCGGGATTGTCCTGGTAGCCGGTAAACAGGCCAAGATCGCCCTCCAAATGGCAGAGCGCAATAGCTTTGGTGGTTTCAAAACGGCCGGCTAGCTCATCGTCGGGTGCTTGCAGGATGTCCAGCATAATGGGGCGGGTGTCCGGGTGGATGTGATTCTGAACCAGTTGCAACAGCGCCGCTTTTTGCCCCCATTGCTGCAAGGACCAGTATGCGTCTGCCAGCGCGGCCAGGTCTGTTTCCTGTACGCTGCCCCGCACCTGCTCTATCTGCTCGGCGTCGTGAGTGAGCGCCAGGTGCAAAAAGTGGGCAATCCGATTCATGGCATTACCTCCTCGCCGGCCGGACTCAGGACCGTCAACCGGCTCCCAATTTGAACCTGCCCCGGTTCCAACACGCGGGCGTAGAGCCGCGACCAGCCGGGATTTTGCTGCTGGGCCAGCCGGCCGGATTGGCCATCGGCAAACGCATCAGTGATGTGGCTGCAAGGGGTGGTGTAGCTGGTGATCTCCAATAGCACGCCATCCCCCAGCCGGAGGCGAGTGCCGGGCTCTAGCAATTCCCAGTCCAGCCCCGCGATGGTGACGTTTTCGCCGGTAGCGCCGGGATAGATGGGGTGCCCTTTGGATTGCAGGGCCAGGATGCGCTCCAGCGAATACAGGCAGACGGCGCGGTCCCGGCCGCCGTGGTATTTGGTGTTTCGCTGTTTGTCCCCCTCCACGCCGTCCGGGGTGATGCCCGCCCGCGCCACCGGCAGCTTGGGCACACCCCCCGGTGAGACGTTAATCTGAAAGATCCATCCTTCGCTCATCGATCCATCCTTTGCCCTGATGGGCGCTGCAGGATGCGCCGATTATACCAGCCTCTCGTCGCGCGGGCATCCTTCTGGCTGAATACCCGGTCCGTCTTGGGGTTGGGGGATGCGCGGACTAGTCGGCGATCGCGGCCGCCCGCGTGCGCGTGTCGGCGTCCTCTTGCCACGGCCGGTAGTCCAGCGACTGGTGGCGGAAGTAGGTGTTGTAAAGCTCGGCATAGTGGCCGCCGGCCGCCAGCAGCGACTCGTGTGTTCCCTCTTCGATGATCCGGCCGTGGTCCATCACAATGATCCGGTCGGCGTGCTTGACGGTCGACAGGCGGTGCGCGATGACGATGGCCGTCCGATCGCGCATCATCGTATCCAGACCCTCCTGGATTTGCGTTTCCGTGAAGGGGTCCACGCTGGCGGTAGCCTCGTCGAGGATAAAGATGGCCGGGTCTTTGAGCAGCACCCGCGCCAGCGCCACCAGTTGCCGCTGCCCCATGGAGAGGCTGGCGCCGCGCTCGCCGACGTCGGTGTCCAGCCCGGCCGGCAGGTCGGCCAGCCAGTCGCCGTTGCTGATCTGCTCGGCTGCCCGGCAGACCTCGTCGTCGCCGGCCTCCGGCCGGCCGTAGCGGATATTGTCCAGCACCGTGCCCGAAAAGAGGAACGGCTCCTGGGGCACCAGCCCGATGTGCTGGCGATACTCGGTCAGGTCCAGCCGCCGCATATCCCGGCCGTCGACCAGCAATTCGCCACCCTGGAACTCGTAAAAGCGGGTGATCAGCCGGGCGATGCTGCTTTTGCCCGCGCCGGTGTGCCCCACCAATGCCACGGTTTCCTTCGGCCGGATGTGCAGCGTCAGGTCCGGCAGCACCACTTCGTCCTCGTTGTAGCCAAAGGCCATCTGGCGAAATTCGATCCGGCCTCGCAGCGAGTTCCACCGGTTCGGCTGCCGTCTGGCGCACCTTGGGCTCGGCGTCGATCAGCGCAAAGACTCGCTCGGCGGCCGAGAGCCCGTCCTGAAACTGGCTCCAAAACGAAGCGATGTTCATCAGCGGCCACCAGTAAAAGCCCACCGCCTGCATAAACAGATACCAGTTGCCCGGGCTCACCAGTCCATCCCGCGTCGTCAGGCCGCCAGCGTAGATCAGCAGCGCCACCCCCAGCCCGGACGAGAGCCCCATGACCGGAAAGATGGTGCATGAGCGTCAGCCCGCGCCGCAGGCCCACCCGGTACGCCTGTTTGTTGTTGGCGTCGAAATCGTCGTAGATGGCCCGTTCCTGCCGAAAGCTCTTGGCGACCATGATGCCGCTGATCGATTCCTGGATTTGCGCATTGATCTTGGCGGTCACGCGGCGGGCGTTGAGCGTGACGCGGCGGGCGACCTTGCGAAAGCTGAGGGCGATGGCCACCGCGACCGGCGTCATTGCCAGCAGCAGAAAGGTCAGCAGTACGTTGATCCCGACCAGCCACACGGAGAGGATCACCACCAGCAGCACCTGGCTGAGCAGGTTCATAATCAGCGTGGCGACCTGGGCGAAATCTTGCGTGTCGGAGGTGACCCGGCTGACGATCTTGCCGGACGGGTGTTCGTCGTAAAACGAGAGGTCGTGGCCGATGGTGGCGTCAAAGACGTCCTCGCGCAGCTTGAGCACCACGTCGCCCACCACGCGGGCGGAAACAAACTGACGGATAAAGTTGAACAGCCAGGCGGCCGCACCCAGCAACAGGATCCCGCCGGCCATCAGCAAAATCGCCTGGGTGCTGGGGTTTTCTGCCAACAGGTCAATCGCGCTGGAGATGAGGATGGGGCCGCCGGTCCCGGCCGCCGAGTTGAGCGCAATCATCACCGCTACCAGGGCCATCTTGCCGGTGTGCGGCCGGAAGTAGCTCAACATGCGGGCCAGCAGTTCGCGGTCGCTGTAATTGCGGTCGTATGCCTCGGTGTCGAGGCCGTCCAGGATAAAGCCCATACTTGCCTAATTCAATCGTAATGCGGGTGAGTGCCTTTCACGGCCTGTCAACTATCGTAGCGTGTAAAGATCCGCCGGTAGTCCTCGCTGCGCGCCAGCAGCTCTTCGTGTGTGCCCTGGTCCACCAGTTCGCCACGGCGCAACACCAGGATGCGGTCCGCCCAGCGAATCTGGCTCAGTCGGTGGGTGATGAGGAAAGTAGTGCGCTGGCTGCTGATGCGCCGCATCGCCCGCTGGATCTGGTCTTCGGTCGCGCTGTCGATGGCGCTGGTGCTGTCGTCCAGAATCAGGATGCGCGGGTCGGTGAGAAAGGCGCGGGCGATGGCGATCCGCTGCCGCTGTCCGCCCGAGAGCGTCACGCCGCGCTCGCCGACCTCGGTCTCGTAGCCTTCGGTAAAGCCGGTGATAAACTCGTGCGCCTGGGCCTCGCGCGCCGCCCGTTCGATGCCCGATTGGTTCGCGTCGTTGCAGCCAAAGGCGATGTTCTCGGCCAGGGTGCGGGAGAAGAGAAAGACGTCCTGCTCGATGGTCGAAATCTGCGAACGCAGGGATTCCAGGCTCCAATCGCGCACGTCCACGCCGTCCACCAGCACCCGGCCGCTGTCGGCGTCGAAGATGCGGTTGATGAGGCGGGTGAGGGTGGTCTTGCCCGACCCGGTCTGGCCAACGATGGCGATGGTCTCGCCCGGCCGGGCGGTAAAGCTGATGTCTTTTAGCACCGAGTTGCCGTTGTAGCCAAAGCTGACGTCTTCGAACGCTAACTTCGCCGCGAATCGGCTGGGTAACCCCTTCCTGATTCTCGTCCAGCTCGGTCTCGGTGTTGATCAACTCCAGGATGCGGCGCGCGCTGGCGACGCCCAACTGGACCAGATTAAAGGTAAAGATGGAGATAAAGGTGGGAAAGCGCAGCGTGCCCATCAAGCCCATAAAGGCCACCACCTCTCCCAGGGTCAACGTGCCGGCCCGCCAAAGAATCATGCTGTGCAAGAAAGCGCCGGCCCAGGCAACGCTGAACACCAGCATCGGCAAGTACATGGCCTGGATTTCCCCCTGGCGCACAAAATAGTCGCGGAACAGGCGGGCATCCTGGGTGAATTTGTGCCACTCGTACCGCTCCGGGCGTTGGCCTTGACCACCTCGATGCCAGCGATGGCCTCCGCCAGGCCGGCGTTCATCACGCCAAACTGCTCGCGCTGGGCCTGGCTGACCGGGCTGAGCCGCCGGTTATAGTCCGCCACAGTGATGATCAGCAGCACGATGAAAACGCCCGGGACCAACAAAAGCTGGAGATTGAGTTGACCGATCAGTGCGATAGGCACGACAATCGCCATCAGCGAGTCGACGATGAGCATAATGCCAGGGCTGAACATGTAGTTGAGTTGCCGCACGTCGTTGGTGGCGCGGGCCATGATGTCGCCGATGCGCTGCCGGCCGTGAAAGGTCTGGCTCTTGCCCAACAGGCTGAGGTACAGCTCGTCGCGCGAGTCCCGCTCCACGCGCTGAGCCACAAACTCGGTGGCATAGTTGCGCACCAGGCCGGTGAGACCTTGCCCGGCCGCGGCCCCCAGCGCGCCGAGGGCGATGCTCAATAGGGCGGCCGCCTGCCAATCGGGGGAGGTGATGAGGTCAAACGCCCGGCCGATAAAGATCTGGATCAAGCTGTAGAAGTAGTTGTTCAGCACGGCAACCGCAATCACCAGCAAGGGAAAGATTGGGTAGCGGCGCAGGTGGGACACTATCCAGCGGACTGGGCCGGAGCGGCTGTATTGATACTCGTCTTCGATGGTGAATTCGCGTTTTGCCACAGGATGACCTCGCGGACAACGGGGTTAAATGATACCACACAGCGCCGCACAGCCCAAGGGTTTTCATTGACAGCAAATGCCCCGTCCGATATACTCACCCGCTGTGATCCACGTAAACCACATCACCAAACGCTACGGCGGTGTCACGGCGCTGCAGGAACTGACCCTGGAGGTGCCGGCCGGCTCAATCTTTGGACTGTTGGGGCCCAACGGCGCGGGCAAGACCACGCTGTTGCGCCTCATCACCGGCAGCATCTTTGCCGACCGCGGCCGGATTGACCTGGCCTGCAGCCCGCACCAGTTGGGTTACCTGCCGGAGCGGCCGCACTTTCCACGCCATTTCCGGGTGCGCGAATACCTGCTGGTAACCGGTGCGGCCAGCGGCATGTCCGGCCGTGCTCTGACGCGCGCCGTTGACTCGGTGATCGAGCTGGCCGGGTTGGGCGCGGCGGCAAGCGGCCGGATCGCCGCTTGCTCCAAAGGGATGCTGCAACGGGTGGGCGTGGCGCAGGCACTGTTGGGCAATCCGCCCCTCATTTTGCTGGATGAGCCTTTCAGTGGGTTGGACCCGGCCGCCCAGGCGGCCATGCGATACCTGCTCCAGGGATTGAGCCAATCCGGCAAGACCATCCTGCTCAGCACACACGGGCTGGAGGACATCACCCAGATTGCGACCCATATCGCCATCCTTGCTCGCGGCCGGTTGGCATACAGCGGCCGGCTGCCGGAGGCGCTGGCACCCCGCTCGCAGATTATCATCCGGGTGGACCAAATTCCAGAGCCAGTTGCGTGGCAATTGCAGAGCTTGCATCCGGAGGTAGCCGTCAACGGGAGCGAGGTGGTGCTGACCGGCGCGGCGGTGCAGGTCAAAGCAGAGGCCCTGCGGTTGTTGCTGGATGCCCAGGTGGACGTGCTGGGTGTAGACCAGCGGCGCGCCACGTTGGAAGAGATTTACCTGGAGGCAGTAGGTTAATGAAGCGGGTGGGTGTTCTGGTTAGTTACCTGCTGCGGGACCTGTTCCGCTCGCTGACCGGCTTGCTGGTGATCGTGGCGGCTTTTGTCTTTTACCTGGTTGGTATTGTGGGTGTCACCGGTGGGGTGGACCGCGACTACTATGCGTTGGTGATCGGCGGCTTTTTCGGGATCTTTTGCCTGGTGGTCACGTTGGTGATGGCCGACCGCGCTTTTAACGCCAAATCGTACCTGCTGCTGTACCGGTTGCCTGCGCGCGCCGCGTTTCTTTCGGCCGTGTTGCTGGCTGCGTTGTTGACGGCCGGGGTGCTTGAGCTGGTGATTGCGGTGCTTTCATTACCGCAATTGGTCACCCGGCTTTCTCCTGGCATGCTGATGGACATTCTGCCGGTGTGGGTCGGCTTTCTGGCGCTGGGCGGTGCGTTGGGCCTGCACATGAGCGAACTCGTGCGGCGAGGTTGGTCACGCACGCTGGTGTACGGATTGCTGGCCTTTATCCTCTTTTCGCTCAACCAGCGTCAAAGCGGGGTCCCGGTCCATCTTGCCGACCGGTTCAACTGGATTCCCAGCCTGATTCCCGACCCGGCTCGCTGGGCGTGGGCCAACACAGCTGTGGATGTGCTCATCTGGCCGATCTCGGCTGCGGTCCGCGTAGCCCGCTCCACACCCTACACGCTGCTGGAAAGTCTGGCCCCGGCCGTTCTTCTGCTGATATCGTCACTCATCGTCACGGCCGCCATCGGGCTGTTCGGCAGCAAGGACCTGCTTTTGCCGGAAGGCTGATAACAGCCATGGGCAAACGCCGGTTCTGGCTTGGCCTGTCCCTCTTCCTGGTCCCATTGGTTGTTTACGGGCTCACCCGCGCCCCCGGCCTCACCTGGGCGCATCGCGGGGCGGATGGCGGCGATTTTCTGGCGGCGGCCGCTGTGCTGGGCGTGCCGCATCCGGCCGGGTATCCTACCTATACGTTGTTGCTGAGGCTGTTCATGGCGTTGCCAGGGTTGGCGCCGGCCGCGGCCGGCAACCTGGTGTCGGTGGTGATGGGCGCGGCCGCGGTTGCGTTTTGTGGGGCCATTGGGCAGGAGATCTTGGGGCGGCTGGCCCGCGGCCGGGACGAAAGACGCTGGGTACCCTGGGCGGCCAACTGTGGGGCGCTCTGCTTTGGCTTAATGCCGCTGGTTTGGTCCCAAGCGCTGATCACCGAGGTTTACGCGTTCCAACTGGCGCTGACCTCGCTGGCGCTCTGGCTGCTGTTCCGTTGGCGGCGCACCGGCCGAGGGCTGACCTGGTTTGGATTGGCTGCCGGGCTGGGGATGACCAATCACCTGACGGCCGCCTTCCTTGGACCGGCCGCGCTGGTGATGCTGATTGGCGGCCGACAACGCCTGATGCGAGCGCCACACCAACGCCGCACCAGATCAGGCGTAGCCAGTTCGCCGGCCGCTGCCAAAATTCGCAAGCTCCGTGCCGCGGCGACGAGATTGCTGGCGGCCGGAGGGGCCTTTTGCCTGGGGCTGGCTCCCTACGCGTATATCCCTTGGGCTGCCCGGCGCATGCCACCGGTCAACTGGGAAAATGCCCAGACCTGGGACAGCTTTCTCAGGCTGGTGCTGGCTTCCCGCTACCGGCACAATGTGTTGGAAGTAGCCCCGGCCGAGGTGCTGGCGCGACTGGCCGACTGGGCAACCCGCCTTCCGCTGGCCTTTATCTGGCCGGTCTACTTGCTCTTGCTGGTGGGCTTGCTCTGGCTGTTGCTTCGTGACCCTCCGGCCGGGGTGACTAGCGGTGTGTTTGTTGCGCTGTCGGCCGGATATGCGGCCGGCTATGGCACGTCGGACTATTGGGTCAACCTGCTGCCGGCTGTGCTGATCATGGCGGTCTGGCTGACGGTGGGGGTTTGGCTGCTTCTTCGCTGGCTGGGCGGCTGGCGCTGGGGCTCGGCCGTGGGCGTTGCTTTGACACTGGCAGCGCCAGCGGCGCTACTGGTTTCCCAGTGGGGGGCGATGGATATCAGTGGTGATCGAGCGGCCGAGGAATTCATCCAGCATGTATTGGAGATGACCGAGCCGAATGCGCTGGTCCTGGCCCGCGGCGACCAGGATACCTTTGGCCTTTGGTACGCCTGCTACGCGCTGGACCATCGGCCGGACTTGGTCCCGATTCTGCCTACTTTTTTGCGGTCAGCCTGGTATCGGAAGACACTGATGGCCAACCACGAAGGGCTAGACTTGCACTCGGCCGGGCTGGGCGGGGAGGCACTGCAAACGATCATTCAACGCCACCTGGATCGACGGCCGGTTTACCTGACCTGGGAAGATGACGAGACGGCCGCCAACTACTGGCTGACCCCGGTGGGATCGTTGTGGCAGGTGCAACTCCCAGCCGCCCGCGAGAGGCCGTGAGGGCGATTAACAGTTCGTGTGGTTCGCCAGGTAATCCACTATTGCCCGGCCGCGCGGGGTGAGGTGATAGTTGGCGGCCGGGAATTTGTGATTCGTGTAGATCAAATCCTACTGGAAGAGCGCCGCCACCGCAGTTCGGCCGATCGTTTTCACTAGCGTGTTGTCGGGCGCGTGCAGCCGATAGGCTTTGCGGCCGTCCAGGTAACGGTGAGACTTGAGGAGTTGCCCGGCCGCCAGAGCGACCAATGCCTTTGCTTGGCTGGGGGAGAGCTTCATAGGGGAAAGAATAACCTCCTGCTGACTTGCGCTGCGGGAGGTTGGGTCAGCCAATCAGATGGACGTACTGCTGGATGTCACGTGGCGAGATCTTGATCCACTCGTCGCGGATGACCTGTTCCAATTCGTCGGCCGATAGCCGAAAGTTGAGCACTTCCCATGCGTCGGCCGGGTCGATCCCATAGGCCAGCTTTTTTTTTCCGTTCTTCATGCTGAACAGGTACATCTGGTGGGGATTGGTAAAGCTGCTCATCGATCAGGCCTTGACCAGGGCTTCCTGAAAGACGCCGCTTCGTTCCCGTGCAATGCGATCCAGCCCGCGACTGACCTCGCTGTCATACTTGCCAGCCAGCAGGTCGCGGTAAAACTGATAGTCGATGCCGATCACCTTTTCGTCGTCCGGGAAGCGGTGGTAGTTTTCCTTGGTCATCAAGCTCTTGCCCTCGGCAATCAGTTGGTAGCCAAGCGCAGAGCCGGGGTAGGGGGCATAAAACGAAATGGATGGCAGCGAGCGATGGGCCATGTACTTGACCATCCGCATCGTCTCAAACGCGTCCTCGTGAGTCTCGCCCGGGATGCCCAACATGATGTTGGTCCAAAAGCGCGGCGCCTCTTTACCCTCGGCCTCCATCTCGCCGGCAATCCGGTTCAGTAGATCGATAGCGAAATAGTTGTCATCCACCGTGCATTCCTTGTTGAGGATGCGCAGCACGCGGTCGCTGCCAGACTCAAACCCAATGGAGATGAGGTTCCAGCGCGTTTCCCGCACCAGCGCTTCAAACAGGTCCGGCCATTCCCGCACCGAATCGGCTCGCGCGGCCGCCCAGTAGGGCCACACCTTGTGGGCCTTGCGCGGGTATTTGTCCAGCCACTCGCGCAGCCACTTGGGGTGCTGGAAAAACATCGAGTCGTGAATGACCAGCGAACCGATCGGCCCATAGGTCTCGTCCAGGTAGTTGAGTTCCTCGATGATCGCGTCCACCGGCCGGCGGCCCATGTTGGGAATGTAGGAAGACTCGTTGCAAAAGACGCAGCGCCACGGGCAGACACGACTGGTGAGCAAAGTCACCACCGGGCCAGGACCCCAACCACACTCCGGTTCCAGCGGCCAGGGGAATTTCCTGGCCAGATTTTTGTGCGGTTTGGGCCACAGCCGGCGATCGATCATTGGCCAATCTGCCATCGACTTGGCCCCGCGCGCAAGCACGACTCGCGGGAAGGATTGGGGATCTCGGACCAGATCGACAATGGTATTCTCGCCCGGGCCCTGCACAATGTGATCGAATAGTTCGACCTCGGCCATCTCGTCCGGCGCCACTGTGGCATGCATGCCGCCCACGATGACTTTGCCGGCCGGGTTGACCTGCTTGAATATCTGCGCAGATCGAAACGCGACGGGAAAGGTGTAGCTGCGCACATTCATCAGGACCGTTTCGTATCCTGCTACCTGCTTGCGGACCTCTTTCCAGGATGTCGCCAGCCGGGTGGAATAGATGTCGGTCTCAACCCCGTTCTGATGCAAGGTAGTCCGCAACAAGCCCAGTCCGTGGTCTTGCCACTGCTCGTGCGGGCCGTGTGGGTGTACCAGGTCACCCAGATCGCCCAGGTCCAGCCACAAATTCTTGTTCAGGCGCTCGGAAGGTCTGAACAATCTCATTTTCGGTGGATAAGCCTGTTGTTATTCGCAGGAGCCGGCGCAGGAATGGCAGGCCGCGGTTGCCACCGGGTTGGGGTTCTCAATCTTGAAACCAGCACCCTGCGGCGTCTCAACAAAATCAACAATGGCGCCCTCCAGATAAACCAGGCTATTGGGGTCAACCAGGATGGAAAGCCCTTCGGTTTCGATAACCGTGTCTGTTTCGCGCGGGTTGTCATCAAAAGCAAGTCCGTACTGCGGGCCGGAGCAGCCGATGCCGGCTACGTACACGCGCAGGCTGTGATCTGTCAGGCTGCGCTCTTCCAGTAACTGACGGACGTTTGCGGCCGCCTCTGCGGTGATGGTGATGACTTGCTTGGTCTCAACGTCGGTGGTCGTGGTCATGCAAATGCTCCTTTATGGTGTGCCAGTGCAAAACGGCCGGGTGCCTCCCGGCCAACATTTCGCGGCAAATTGTAACACTGTCGGTTGGGGTTGTCAAAAAGAAGAAAGCGGTCTTGCAAATGTGCCGGGCTGCAATTGCTTGTCCCGTGGGGTTGATTGGAAAGGTGTGTGGGTGTGCACGTTCTGCGGCCGAACACCCACACATCGAACAACCTTGGAACTGCACAGGCAGTTCCGCTAGGTTTTGGTTTCCTTGGCGGGAGAAATCTGGTAGGTGCAGTTGTGGGCCCCATCGATGATGCGTTGCAGGGAAATCAACTGCATGCCGGAAACATGTTCAAAGTTAAAGTGATCTACCTCGCACAATTCCGGGTGTTGCTTGGCGGCGTTGTGGTATGGGCAGTTGCTGGCATAGATGAACCACTTGCCGTCTTTGTGTTCCCAATTGGCAATAAATCCTTTCCGGGTCATGTACTCAACCAGGCTGTTCAACCGATTTTCCATTGGGAGGTTGGGATCAATGGCAGGTGCCTCACCAAGGCGTCTCTCTGCAATACGCCCCAGGATGGTATGGATGGCACCCGGCTCCATGCTGGTCTTGATTTCATCCAACAGTTCTGTTGCTAGGCTGTCATAGTTCTTCGGGAATTGGTCGGCCGCATCCGGTGTCAGGGTATAGACGTACTGCGGCCGGCCGGGGCCGCGCCGACGGCGCACGGCCGGGGCTTCCACCAGCCCATCCGCGCGCAATATATCCAGATGATGGCGCACGGTAACTGGCGTCAACTCCAACATCGTTGCCAGTTCGTCAACGGTTGCCTCCCCGTTCAGCTTTAGAATATTGAGGATCTCGTGTCTTCTTGATTGCATTGCTCGACGCCCATCCTGCCAAGGCTAATGCTATCTGTGAGCAGTAGCCAATATAATGGTTACATACCTCATTTGCCGGCCTGTGCAAACCACCTTACAATGTTGGTGTCTTGCCAATTAAGCAACTGCTCAGGGCAGAAAACCTTCATGCTGTCTGTGCAGCGAGGCTGATTATAGCATCGCAATGTTAGTAAGGCAAATTAGTATCATCTTTATTTTTCTTCTGATGGGTGTCCTGGGGTAGAAAAATGATACCCGGCCCGGTGTACCATTTCAAATAGAACCAAGGAGGCTTTTTCATGCTTGATGGTCAGTGGACGACGGATTGGGAGGCAGTGCTTGCAGACCGGACGCGACGGATGCAGCGCTCGGTGATTCGGGAATTGCTCAAGTTCACGGAGATACCGGACATTATCTCCTTTGCTGGTGGGTTGCCCGCGCCAGAGGTCTTTCCCGTGCGGGAGTTTCGCGAGTCCAGCGCGTATGTTCTGGACGAGGCACCGGAGCGCGCGTTGCAGTACAGCGCGTCGGAGGGCTTCCGGCCGCTGCGGGAGTGGTTGGCGGACAAGGTAAGTAAGTATGGTGTTCCGGCCGTGCCGGAAAACATATTGCTGACCAATGGCTCGCAACAGGCCCTGGACCTGATTGGTAAAGTGTTTCTCAATCCAGGGGATGTGGTCCTGACCGGCGCGCCGACCTACCTGGGGGCGCTGCAGGCCTGGAATGCGTACGAACCGCGCTTTGTCACCATTCCTCTGGATGATGACGGGATGCAGGTAGACTTGCTGGAAGGGATATTGGAGCGCGAACCGGTCAAGTTTATCTACGTGCTGCCCAACTTTCACAACCCGGCCGGGACCACCATGCCTCTGGAGCGTCGCCAGAAGCTGGTAGAGATTGCTGCCCGGCACAAGATTTTCATCATCGAAGATGATCCGTATGGCGAGCTGCGCTACGAAGGTGAGGATATCCCCCCGATTATCTCGTTGCACAAAGAGAATGTTCTATATCTAGGTACCTTTTCCAAAACGCTGGCTCCAGGCATCCGCCTGGGCTGGATCATTGCCCCGGAAATTGTGATGGACCGGCTGGTTCAGGCCAAACAAGGCTCCGACCTGCACACCGGAACCTATGTGCAGATGCTGGCCTACGACATTGCAAGCAGGGGCATTCTCAAGCGGCACGTGGAAAAGATTCGCCGAGTGTACAAAGAGCGTCGCGATGCCATGCTGGCAGCGATGGAGAAATATTTTCCTCCGACGGTCCACTGGACCCGGCCGCAGGGAGGGATGTTCCTCTGGGTGCGTTGCCCGGAGGGGATAGACACCGAACAACTGCTGCACAAGGCACTTGAGCAAAAGGTAGCCTTTGTGCCCGGCTTTGCCTTTTTCCCCGACGGCCGCGGCCGGAACACCATGCGCCTCAACTTTTCGGCCATGTCACCGGAAAAAATCCACATCGGGATTGAGCGACTGGCGCGTGTGATGAACCAGGTCTGCCGAGAAATGCAGCAGTAGCAGCCTGCACGAAAAAAGCCCCGGCCGCGCCAGCGACCGGGGCTTTTTTGTTCGGTAACCAATCTAGTCGTCTGAATTGTCGCTATCTTTGTCGTCGTCGTCGGAATCGTGTGCTGGCAACCGGTGGCGGCCGGGTAGTTGCGCTGCGGCACGGATACCTTGCTCCACAGAGGCGGCCGCCTCTGGGTTTTCTTCCAGAAACTGCTTGGCGTTCTCCCGGCCCTGGCCGATCAACTCCTCGTTGTAGCGATAGTACGAGCCGCGCTTGTCAATAATGCCCAATTCGACGCCAAGGTCCAGCAAATCGCCCGCCTTGCTTATGCCGCAGGTGTACATGATGTCAAACTCGGCTTCTCCAAATGGAGGCGCCACTTTGTTCTTCTTCACTCGCACGCGCGTGCGCGAACCGATGACATCCCCTCCTGATTTGATGCTGGATATCCGCCGCACGTCCAAACGCACACTGGCGTAAAACTTGAGCGCGTTACCGCCGGTAGTCGTTTCCGGACTGCCAAACATCACGCCGATTTTCTCGCGGAGCTGGTTGGTAAAGATCATGGCGGTATTGCTCTGCATGATGGCTCCGGAGAGTTTGCGCAGGGCCTGGCTCATCAACCGTGCCATCAATCCCATGTGGGCATCACCCATTTCGCCCTCAATCTCTGCCCGCGGCACCAGTGCAGCGACGGAGTCAATGACCACGACGGCCATGGTGCCGGAACGAATCAGCGCTTCGGCAATTTCCAATGCCTGTTCGCCGGTGTCCGGCTGGGCGATGTACAGGTTTTCCACGTCCACCCCGCAGTGGGCAGCGTAGGTAGGGTCCAGTGCGTGTTCCATGTCGATAAAGGCGCACAGCCCGCCCGCCTTTTGTGCCTCGGCGACAATGTGCTGGCAGATAGTGGTTTTGCCCGAGGCCTCGGGGCCGTAAATCTCGATCACCCGGCCGCGGGGGATGCCGCCTACACCCAGCGCGATGTCCAGAGAGAGCGAGCCGGTAGGTATGACTTCCACATCCATATGGGACACCTCACCCAATTTCATGATGGCGCCATCTCCAAACCGCTTGATGATGGATGAAATAGTCTGGTCCAAGATTTGAGTGCGGGCGTCCCCGCTGCCCGAATTAGACGAACGTGCCATGTTACCCTCTTTGTCTAGCGAATCGAACTGCGGCGAGTTTAGCACGCATGTTCGGTTTTGTCAAGGGATAAGCGTTGCAGTTGGGGTGGGTGATGGTGTGGCGGGCACCCCGGTGAAAAGGCGAACATACGAGGTGACGCCTGGGTAGATGGTGGCGGTCGCATACAAGGTCTTCCCGGCCGCCCAGGCCACTACCTGGTACTCACCGGCCGGGAGGTCCGGCACCACAAAGTTCTCATTCCAATAATCATCCGGATTGAGCTGAGTGGTGGCATACGTTGAGAGATAGCGGGTCTCCGCGTCGTCGGAGTTGAAATTGCCGGCCGCGTCCATTGGATAAACAGCGATCACCGCGTTGTGGATGGGCGTCCCGCGAGAGGTCGTCAGCCGGCCGGCCAGCGTTCCCCAGCCTTCGTATGGCGCAATCCAGAGCGCCGGGTTGCGTGTTGCGCCATAGCTGTTCCTGCCTACCCGGACTTCAAAGTGGAGGTGTGGCCCGGTGGAATCGCCGGTATTGCCCACGCCACCAACCAGGTCGCCGGCCGCTACGTGTTCTCCCTCGCTCACGAAAATTTCCAATAGATGGCCGTACAGCGTGTACACTGGCTCTCCCTGCCAACCCCAATCATGCTGGATGATGACCACGTTGCCGTACGGCCGAACAAGTCGGCGGGTGGTAGTGTACTCGCTGGTAGGGTAAATCTCCGGCCCATCGCCGCCAATCGGGGGCGCTTCCGGGTCAGGCTCCACCGTCACTTCAACCTCAAAAAAGCTGGGTGCCCAACCCCCTTCAACCCACACCACAACGCCATTCCCGGCTGCCAACACCGGAGTACCCGGGTCGTTGGGAAAGTCCATCCCGTGGTGTACCCGCCACCGGCCGCCGCCGTTGCCGCCGTACGGATACCAATCCAACCCCCAATCCACCCGGCCGGAGGGGATTGGGCGGCGCAGCCAATAATGGTCGTTGGGGTGCAGCGAGTGGGGAACGGGGACCGGAGGCGGCCGCCACTCCAGGATCTCGGCCGCTGATGGGATGGGGGCAGCAAAGAGCAGGTCTGCATCGGCCGCTCGCATGCCCGGCTCCACGGCGGGGTAGGGAAGTGCGATCAGCGTGGGTAGGGGTGTTGGCAAGCGAGGAGCGTCTGGCGAAGGGGTGACTGGAGGCACGGGGGTCGCCCGTTGAAAGCTGACCGCCGCAGGCGCCGCGGCCGGGAATTCTGCCAGCGGCATGAGCGTGGGGGGCTGCTGGTGCAAAGGGAGTGTTTTGCACCCGGCCAGGGTGGTCAAGCTGACCAGCAGGCAGACCAGTGGCCGCGCTTTCATGGTGCAAAGCCTCCGAAGGCCTCGTTTAGCTCCTTATGTGTGTAAAGCTCCAGCATCGCCTCTTCCCAGGTCAGCCCTTCCCGCTTCTCGAAACGCCAAAAGAGGACGGCCGGGAAAAAGGTGCGCCAGATTCGGCCGGAAGGCACGCGCTCCCAACCATAGTCGGCTGCCAGTTGGGTCAGGTCCACATAGTACCCGGCCGGGATATCTGATTTGGGCTGTCCGCCGGCTTCATAGTCGCTGGCGTTGCCACTGTAGCGCGCCTGGAAATTCCACGGTCGTGCCCGCAACGGTTCGCCCTGGCTGCCATCTTGCCTTTGTGCCCGCACGAAAACTCGCCACCAGGTTTCCGTCCCGCTGCACGGCCCGGACGCCGCGTCACAGTCACCGGGTTCTGGCACCACTTCCACCAAAGGCTGAGGACCCAGGTTGAGTTCGCGGCCAATATCGAATGCACGGCCGGCCTTGTTCCAACTACGGCCGTCCAGCCCAGGCGGCGGGGCTGTGTCCATCGGCTCCCACATCTGGTCCAGCGTTCCCAAGAAATCCCAGCCGGCCTCCTCGATCATCCGCTGGCGCAAGGCTTCAAACGAATCGTCAACCCGGTCGTTGAGGTATGGGCCAGAGACTTGCAGTTCGGCTAGCGTGACAAGAGTATACGCAGGGGAGTCTTCGGCCGGGTCGGCGATGGTTTCCAGGTAAGGGGCCGGGTCGCCGGCCAGATCATCACCCGCATAGGTCAGAATGGGAGGCAGCGCGGCCGCTTGCCAACTGGGCGAGTGGAGCATAGCATCACCCACAAAGACCTCCGGCGCTGCGCCCCAGCCATTTACCGCGCTGGCCAGCAAGTAGTGCCGGCCGGCATTGTCGTGGGCGTACAGCAGCGCGTTGCCGCTGGGTGACCAGGCTGGCTCGCGGCCCTGTGCCACCACAAATGGCTGGTCGCTGGGTAGATTGTTCTGCATGGGTTGGACAAAGACCAATCGCTGATCCCCGCTTCGGCCGTCAAAGGCCAGGTACTCCCCACCCGGGTGCCACACGGGGTTGTCCTCGAGCAGGTCTGGTGTGCGGCTGATGGTGATAGCGGCCTCGTCGCGGGCATCGTCCAGTGGCAGCAGGTGGATATCCGGGTTCCCTGTCCGCCAGGAGATAAAGGCGATGTGCCGGCCGGAGGGGGACCAGCTTGGCGCGTAATCGGGGGCCGGGTCGCTGGTGAGGCGGATGACCTCCCCACCGGCCGCCGGCACAATGTAGATGTCCAGGTTTTCCTCACGGTAGGACTCAAAGACCAGCCAC
Source organism: uncultured Chloroflexia bacterium (assembly GCA_963707345.1). GTDB lineage: Bacteria > Chloroflexota > Anaerolineae > Promineifilales > UBA4811 > CAVPPE01. The sequence goes on along the minus strand of CAVPPE010000002.1, from coordinate 1,024,148 downwards.
TGACCGTCGGGCGACCAGTTGGGATTGCCGTCGAAAGCGATGTGGTTGGTCAGCCGGATCGTTTCGCCGGAGAGCATGTCCAGCAGGTACAGCTCCCAGTTGCCATCCCGTCGCGAGCAAAAGGCCAGTTGCAGTCCGTCCGGCGACCAGACCGGGTCACGGTCATCGGCCGGGTGATCGGTGAGGCGAAATGGCTCTCTGCGGCCCACGGCCAGGGCATAGATGTCGTCGTGCCCGTTGTGTCGAGAGGCGAAGGCCACGCTCCCACCCACCGCCAGCCGGTCAGGCGTCGGGGCCGGGGTGACCGGGATGGGGGTGGGGAGAGGAGTGGTGGTGGGCAGCGAGCGGGTCGGCCGGGTGGTAGGGGTCTGTTCTGGTGTGACTGGGCCGGCCTCGGCCGGCAGGCGACCATCCGCGGCAAGTCGCACCACCAGGTAGCTCAGCACAATGATGAGCACCCCCATGGCAACCATCAGTCTGATCCGGTTGTGGCTGGCGCTGGTGCCGGCTGGCCTGCTGTGCGCCAGCGCCCGCTGTTCGCGTCGCAAGACCCGTCGCCTCGCCTGCCAAAGCTCCCAGCGGGAGCGCGCCTTTCGGCCGGCCACCATCCATCGCTGTCGCACCCAGTCGCGGAGCAGCGAAAGGACCGGGTAGAGCGCGACGCGCCAGAGCCACCGAACGAGCACGGCCAACGGCCAGGTGATGATTGCCAGCATCCGCCGCGCGGCCGTGCCCAGCCGGCCCAACTCTTCCCACACCACAGGGGCCAACCAACGGACTCCCCGCCAGATGCGTTGGCCCAGCCAGCGGATCGGTGGCCAGAGTGTTAGCCCCAACCAGCGGGCCGGCCGCCAAACCAGGCGCAAAACCCAGCTCAAGGCGCGCCGCAGCACGATGCCCCAGACGCCTAGCCGGCGCCAGGTTGCCTCCAGCAGCTTGCGCTCTGCCAGCCCAAGCCGGCCGAGGAAGCGCCACAGCCAGCGGAAGGGGGCGCCAAGCACGGCCCAGAATCCACGGAAAAAGATTGCCACTTTTGGCCGCATTGCGGTTCCACTATACCATGACTGATTGCCCCGCACAATAGGAGCAATTTCATCTTCAGGGGTAACTGCTCAGCCCAATGGCATTGGCGTGGTCAGATGGGGGGTGTGCGGGCGTAGAGCGCCCGCACACCCCCCATAAAACCTTACACTGCCTGAACGGTTACCTTCAGCGTAATTGTATCTTGGCCCGTTGCTCTCACAAAAGGTGGAAGAGTGGGAGAGTTGGTGAGACAAAGCCCTCCACTTCTCCCATTGATAAAGACCGCGCCACCGAAAACGGGTTGGAGCAACTGCCCTGGAGCAAGCGCATCTTCAAAAGCAGTGTTGCAGGATTTGTGCTACAATCGCGCCATAGTGACCCTGAGGTGGCGCATGCAAGTAAATCTGGCATATGGCAAGAACGGCTTGCTGGTGGACCTGCCGGGCACGGCGCGACTCTTTGAATCGCGTCCGGTCACTGGCTTGGCGGATGAACCGGCCGCGATCCGGGACGCGCTGTGCCGGCCGATTGAGTCGCCACCGCTGCGGGAGTTGGTTCGGCCGGGCGACCGGGTAGTGGTGGTCCATAGCGATCTAACCCGGCCGATGCCCAACGATCGCGCGCTGCCCGTTTTGCTGGAAGAGCTGGAAGCGGCCGGAGTCGGCCGGGATGACATCACGCTGCTCAACGGGCTGGGCACCCACCGGCCGCAGACCCAGGCAGAGTTGGAGGAGATGCTGGGCGCCCAGATAGTTGCCAACTATCGCTGTCTGCAACACGACGCGGGCGACCTTGCGCAATTGGAACTGGTTGGGGTGAATAGCTTTGGCCACCCGGTGTACGTCAACCGGACCTATCTGGAGGCCGATTTCAGAATCCTGACCGGGTTCATCGAGCCGCACCTGTTTGCCGGCTTTAGTGGCGGGCCCAAGGCGGTGTTTCCCTCCATCGCCGGGCTGGAGTCCATTTTGGCGAATCATGGTGCTGAAATGGTGGGGCACCCCAATGCAACCTGGGGGGTGACCCACGGCAACCCGGTGTGGCAGGAGATGCTGGAGGTGGCGCTGGCGGCCGGGCCGGCCTTTTTGCTCAACGTAACTTTGAACAAGGCGCGCCAGATTACCGGGGTGTTCGCTGGCGACCTGCAGGCGGCCCATGCGGCCGGCTGTGCCTTCTGCGCCCGTTCCGCCATCGTGCCCATCCCGCACCTGTACGATATTGCCATCACCACCAACTCTGGCTACCCGCTGGATTTGAACCTCTACCAGTCGGTAAAGGGTATGTCTGCTGCTGCCAGGGCAATCCGGCCGGGCGGCGCTATCATCCTGGCGGCCGAGTGCTCGGATGGGTTGCCTGAGCACGGCGAGTACGCCAACCTTTTGCGAGCGGCCGCTAGCCCGCAGGCCATGCTGGAGCGGGTGAATGCGCCCGGCGTTCGCTGCATGGATCAGTGGGAGGTTCAAGTGCAGGCGCAGGTGCAACTCAAGGCAGAAGTGCATTTGTACAGCGATGGGTTGAGCGACTTGCAGATACGCCAGGCCCTGTTGCGGCCGTGCCGCAGCGTGGAACACACTTTGGCAGAACTGATGGAGCGGTATGGTCCGGCCGCTTCCGTGTGTGTCTTTACGGAAGGGCCACAGACCATTCCTGTCTTGGAGGTGTGATGAGCGTGATTAGAAAGTTGAACGATGATGATCTGGCCAACTATGTGGATATTGCGGCCCGTGCGTACCCGGGATTCGATCTGTTCGGCGAGGAGGCCCAGGAACAGGTGTTGAAGCGCTTTGTTGCCACCCAACATGAGAACCCGACGGTGGACTATTACGGCCTCTTCCGCGATGGCGAGTTGGTGGGTGGCATGCGGTTGCACGATTTCCGGATGCAGATGTTCGAGACGCGCATCCCGGCCGGAGGGCTAGGGATGGTGGCGGTCCACCTGGCACACAAAAAGGAAAAGGTAGCCAAGGAACTGATGACCTTTTTTCTGGATTGGTGTAGGGAACACGAGGCCTATTTGGCCGTGCTGTACCCCTTCCGGCCGGACTTTTACAAGCGGATGGGCTTTGGGCTTGGTTCGCAGATACACCAGTATCGCCTGCGGCCGGACAGCTTTCCCAAGGGGTCGTCCAAATCCCGCGTGGCATTGCTGGGTGAGGCCGACCGCGAAGCGGCCGCGGCTTGCTATGACCGAGTTCCTGGCGCGCACCCACGGGCTAATGACGCGAAACCGGTCTGATTGGGACCGCGTGTTCACCAACTCCAATGTCCACGTCGTCGGAGTCAAGGATGGCAACCTGGCGCAGGGCTACCTCATGTTTGCCTTTGAAAAGGGGTCTCACTTTATCCAGAACGACCTGGTGGTGCGCGAGTTGATCTACGAGACGCCGGAGGCGCTGGCCGAGCTGTGCACCTTCCTGCACAGTCAGGCGGATCAGATCCGGCACGTGGTGCTCAACACGCAGGACGAGCACATCTTTCGCCTGCTGGGCGACCCGCGCGACAACTCGAACCACCTCATCCCCTCAGTTTACCACCAGAGCAATGTCTCCGGAGTGGGGATCATGTATCGGGTGGTGGACACGGCCGGGCTGCTGGCGCAGATGGCAAGCCACAGCTTTGGCGGCCGGACGCTGCAACTCAAGGTCACGGTCGCGGACAGTTTTTACCCGTCCAACCACGGCAGCACGGTGATCCATTTCCGCGATGGCGCGGCGCAGGTGATGGACCCGGCCGCGCCGCACCAAGTGGAAGTCTGGTGGGATGTGGCCGACTGGTCCGCATTGCTGGTCGGAGCGATTCCCTTCCGGCACCTGGTTCGCTACGGACTGGCTCGCATCTCCGACCCCGCCTACGTGGAAGCGGCTGGCGCGCTCTTTGAGGCGGCCGATAGGCCAATCTGCTTCACCGATTTTTAGGCCGGCCGGGCAGCCCCCCCCGTTCCCACTTTTTTAGAAATTGCGCCACCGAAACCAGGTTGGAGCAATCGTCCTGGGGACGCAGCGCCAAGGCTGGACAAAATCCAGTATAATGGTTGTGGAGCACGAGGAGTGCCGCTTTAATGGAGTGGTCAGGCAGATTTTCCAGCTGACCAGGTTGCAAGCACACAAGGAGATGCGGAAATGAGGCGGATCGAGTTCCGGCCGGCCCAAGCAAAAAGCCGTGCCCGCTGGAAACACAATCATGGTGCGTATGATCTTATCGGTCGCATTGGGGCTGATTCTGATCGGGTACAGCGCTTGGCGAGCGGCCGATATGGGCGAAATAACGGCCACGGTAGTTGTTTTCGGTCTCATTGGCCTGTTGTTACTGGTGTTAGGGGTAGTAGCCGCCCGCCAGTTTCCGGTGGCGCAGGAATTGGATCGCGAAGGGGTCACGGCCAAGGGCACAATCATTGGAAAGTGGACCCGCTCCGACGACGAAGACCGTCGGGACTGCTACGTGGCCTACCAGTTTGGCGATGGCTATGCGGCCAGGCAGCAGGTGCCGCTATCCGTGTACCGGCGACTGACACCGGGAGACCCGGTGGAAATTCGTTTTCTGCGGCGCGACCCGAGCTTTTCCCGCATGGTGATCGATCATATCCGCTAGAGATGGCCTGCGTGCGCGCAAAAGTTGTTGTCGCGGAAGAAAAACAGGGGGTAGGGATGGGGCGCGAAGCGCCCCATCCCTACCCCCCCCCGATCACCATCCTGCTAGAGTCGGGTCACTCACAACATTTGAGTGCACACGATGGCCTTGCGTGTGTTCGCCTTTGTGCCGTTTGTTTGGTATAGTACAGGCGTGAATGGCGCGTCGTATGACACGTAGAGGTGGTGGAAGTTGATCAGCCAGCGCTTCGCACTACATTGGACCATCGCGGCGGCCGTCGGCGTGGTTGCGCTGCTGCCATTGGCCGCGCTTTGGATTATCGGAGCGCTTGATCTGCCTGCGGCCGGGCTGGCCGCCCTGGGCGCTCTGCTGCTGGCCGTTGCCGTTGGTCTGTGGCTGGGCCGCCGCAAATCAGCGCCTGCGACCCAATCCCCGTCGGGCTCACCGCCTGCTGTGTCTGCGGGGGGTGATGGGGATGCCCTGACGCTGGAGTGGGTTGCCCGCGCGGCTGGGATGATGACCGCGCCTACCCAGCTCTACCGCTGGCTCACGCGGCAACTGGCCGACCAGATGGGGGCGCAACGGTGCGCTCTTATCCTCCGGCATCTGGACAAAGAGGATGCGTTTCAGGTGGCCATGCCGGCTTATGGCTTTTCGCAAGAGGCGACCAGGGAGTTGCACGAGCGGGTGGAGGCGGCCGGGAGCCAACTGGCCGGGATGCAAACGCCAGCGGCTTTCAATAGCTTTGAACCAGACAGGGAGCCCACGCCATTGCCGGGCGAGCACAACGCCTTGTTGAGCCCGCTTTTCTCCGGCGACAGGCTGGTGGGGTGTGTTAGGCTTGCCAACAAGCGGGGCGGCTTTACGGCCCAGGATGGACAGGTTCTGGAGCGGCTCACCGGCCGGCTGGCGGTGATTCTGGAGAACGCTCATCTGTACCAGGTCACGCAGCGGCGGCTGGAAGAGATGTCGCTACTGTACGAGATCGGCATGCCGCTCTCCGGTGAGTCTGATTTCGACCAGGCGGTCGGCCGGGCTTTGCAGGCGATCCAGGCCGGGCTGGGCTGCGAGCAGGTCAACCTGTTCTTGGTGGACGAGGGCAACGAGACGCTGTTTCTGCATAATGCATCTCCGTACCGCGTAGTCGGCAATGGCGATGCACGCGTGTTGTTGGGAGATGGGGTCATCGGCCGGGTGGCGGAGACGGGCGAGATGGCCCTGGTCGCGGACCTGGCAACTCTGCGGGATGCCGTTTCGCTGCTGCCCGGCGCTCGCTCCGAGTTGTGCGTGCCGCTCAAGCTGGGTAGTTGGGTGATTGGCGTGCTGGATGCGCAGAGCGGCCGCCCCGGCGCATTTGACGACAAAGAGGTGCGCCTGCTGGAGATTGTGGCGGGTCAATTAGCCACCGCCCTGCAAAGCGCCCGGCTGTACGAAGCCACTCGCCAGCGGGCGGCCGAACTCTCCCAGTTGTACGATGTCACCGTGGCAGTCAGCTCGGCCGAGCTGGACCTGGCGGGTATTGTGGCGCTGGTCATGCAGCGGCTGATTACGGTGACGCGGGTGGATGGCGGCCGGTTGGCATTGTGGGATAGTCCAACCAATTCGTTGATCACCCGTTTTGCTACCGGGCCAACCCTCATCCCGGCCGCCAAAGGCCGGGCCTCCCGCTCCGGCGTGGAGAATTTCATGCGGAATCATTTGCTTGGTAGCCGCAAACCACTGGCGCTCTACCGCGACGATCCTACGCTGGGGGAGGCTATCGCGCAGGCGATGAGCCGTGGAGGAATCCAGTCGGTGCTGATTCTGCCGCTGGTGGCGCACAACCGTCTGGTGGGATTGGTCGAGCTGGCACATCAGGCCGAGTTTCACCGCTTTTCGCCGGAGGAGATCCGACTGGCACAAACGCTGGCCACCCAGGCTGGCATCGCGCTGGAGAATGCGCGATTGTATCAGGAAACCAAGCAGGCGGTGCAAGAGTTGGCGGCGCTGCAGGCGTTGGCGTTGGATATCACCGCGCAGCTCTCCCTGCCGGAACTGGTGGACCGGCTGCTGATGCGGGCGCAAAACCTTGTCAACGCGGCCGGCGGGGTGATTTACCTGCTTGAGCCCCAGTTGGAAAGGCTGGTGGTGGCTGCCAGCGATCTGCCGTGGGGCGAGGGGGTGATGGCGGCCGGGCGAAGGCTGGCGCAGCACGTGGTGGAGGACGTCCGTCCGTTATCCCAGACTGTGGCGCTTTCCATTGTCGATGCCCCAGATCTTTCGCTTTCCTGCGGTCTGGTCCCCTTGCGCTGGCGGGAGCAGGTGGTGGGTGTGATGGGGGTCTTTCGGCCGGAGGCCGACGAGCCGTTTGCGGCCCAGGAAATGTACCTGCTGGAATTGCTGGCCCCGCAGGCGGCGATTGCAGTCCGCAATGTGCAGTTGTTCGAAGCGCTGGAACTGCGCATGAGTGATTTGCAGCGGGCACAGGCCAACCTAGTCCAGGCGGAAAAGGCGGCCGCTATCGGCCGGTTGGCGGCCTCCCTGGCTCACGAGATAAACAACCCGCTTCAGTCGCTCAATAACTGCCTCCACCTTTCACGCCATCCCGACTTACCGCCCGACAAACGGGGCGTTTACCTGGGGATGGCACAAGAGGAAGTGGAGCGGTTGATGGCAATTGTCAACCGCATGCTCAACTTTTACCGGCCGGCGACCGGGGAGACGCGTTCAGCCACCGACGTCAATCTGCTGCTGAACGATGTGTTGGCGTTGGTGGGCAGACAGCTAGAACACAGCAGTATTGTCACCGAGCAATACTTGGACCCCAAGTTGCCATACGTGCTGGCCATTCCCAACAACCTGCGGCAGGTCTTTTTGAACCTGATCTTGAACGCCGTGGATGCGATGCCAAACGGCGGCCGGTTGACGATTGCTACCAACCGGCCGGACAACCGGCACGTTGGCATAACTATCGGCGATACCGGTCGGGGCATTCCGGCCGATGACTTGGCGCGCATCTACGAACCCTTTTTTACCACCAAGGAGTTGGGCACCGGGCTGGGCCTCGCCATCACCTATGGGATTGTGGAGGCACACGATGGGCGCATCCAGGTAGAAAGCGTGGTGGGGCAAGGGACCAAGTTTATGCTGCAATTCCCCATTGGCGAGGAGGCCGCGGAACAGATATGAGGCAAGAGGCGCGCCCAGGCAGGATTTTGGTGGTGGACGACGAGCGCTCGGCCCGCCTCTCGTTGGCGGAGATTTTGCGGATGGAGGGGTACGAGGTGATGGCGGTAGATGGGGGTGCGGCCGCTATCCAATTCCTCAAGGCGCAGGATTTTGATATGGTGCTCTGTGACTTGAAGATGCCGGATGTGGGTGGGTTGGCAGTGCTGGCTGCGTGCCAGGAGTTCCGGCCGGCGACCGAGTTTGTGCTGCTGACCGCGTACGGCACGTTAGACACGGCCGTCGAGGCGCTGCGGCAGGGCGCTTCGGACTATTTGCTCAAGCCGGCGCTGCCCGAAACGATCCTTACGAGTGTGAAACAGGCGCTGGATAAGCGGAAACAGGCGTTGGAACGCCAGTCGGTGGTGGGAGCGCTGGCGGACGCGCTGGCGGTGCTGCAGCAGGTGGAACGCCCCGCTCGCGCCACGGAAGAGGATCATATCCTGCGCGGCCGGGGGGTGACGCTAAACCTGGATCGACGCACGGCAATGCTGGACGGAGCCCCCCTCTCGCTGACGCCGACCGAATTCGAGATGCTGTCGTGCCTGATGGCGGCCGAGGGCCGGCCGGTGAGCGCGGAAGAGCTGGTCTATCGGGTGCAGGGGTATCGTTGCGAGCCGGAAGAAGCGAGTGGGATAGTGCGGGTTCACGTCAGCCGGTTGCGGCAAAAGATGGAGCGCGACCCGGCCGATCCCCAACTGATTGTCACCGTCCGCGGAGCGGGCTATGCCTTTGCGATTAACCCGGCCGGGGGTGGGTACGGCTAGGCTATTTTTGCCGGCCGCGCCGCTGGGTAAGCATAGAGAGTTTGACGACCCAAGAAATGAGTGGGAAGGGGACCAGGCGGGGCACGTCCTTTTCGGCAACTAGTAGCATCACGCTCAATGCCATCAGTCCAGCACCAAACCACTGTTGGGTCACCAGCACATCGCCCAAGAACAGCATCGCGAACAGGACAGTCACCAGAACTTCACTCACCCCCAGCATCGCGGTCTGCACGCTGCCCATCTTTTTCACCCCCTGAAAGAGAGTCAGGCGGGAGAGCGTTGTCACCCCGGCAAAAGCCAGCAGGGCCTCCCAGCCCGCGCTGTTCAGACTGGTAAATTCTGGACCGCCGTTTAACAGCCAGGCGATGGTCACGACCAGTGCCATGGCGCTGATGGAGTAAAGGGTCATGGTAGGGGCGGGGATGTCGTACAGTACCCGCTGACCGATGACCAGTTGGACGGCGTAAGCCAGTGCACCAATCAGCAGCAGGGAGACCCCCACCATGTCGACCGGGACATTGTGTGTGACGGTCAGCAGTCCCACGGCCGCCACTGCCAGCGCCAGCCGCAACACTGTCAGGCGCGAGACGGCCTGTCCCATCATGCGGAGCAGCATGGTGACAAAGACCAGGTAGGTGATGTTGAGGATGCTGGCCAGGGAGGCGTCGATGCGAACGAGTCCCTGGTAGTAGCAAATGGATCCGAGCCCATTGATGGTGCCGGCAAAAGCGCTAAGCGTGATGCCCAGCCACCAGCTTTTGATGTAGCGGCGGGCAAACAGCAGGTAGATCAGCCACAGGACGCCGGCCGCCAGGATCATGCGCATAGCAATCACTGTGTAGGCTTGGGCCCCGGCGCGATAGGCCGTTTTAGCGAAAAAGGGGGCTAGCCCCAGAAACAGCGGGGAGAGGAAGGCGCTTGAATGCTCTTTGAGCCAATGGACCGGCCGCGCGTAGACCGCCGGCGTGTGCGTCCAGGCCCAGCTTGTGCTTTTCCACCTCTCCAGGTCGGCGGCCAGGTTTTCCTGAGCCAGCTGTGCGGAAAGGTTGGTTTGATCAGTTCCGGCTGGAGGTGTGCCCGGCTGGTCCGCTTGCGTCATGCAGGCCCTCTACTGTTGTCAGCCTCTGGATGGCCTATGTCCCGGCCGGTTCGACGATTCCGTTGTAGGCAGGTGAAAAGATTGGTAGCAGGACATAAAAGCTGCAAGCCGACTCGTTGATGTTTTCGGCCCAGATACGGCCGCCGTGGGCCTGGATGATGCCCTTGGCGACTGCCAGGCCAAAGCCGAGGCCGCCGGATGGCTGGCCGTTGCGGCCGGCCTTGGGTTTGCTTCCGCTGACCGGGTAAAAACGGTCAAACAACACCTCACGTTCGGTCGGTTCAACCTGGATACCGCTTCCCTGGATGGAGATAATGACAATGTCCTGCTGGCGCTCCCCATCAATGGAGATAGCAGCCCCTTCTGGTACGGTGCTGAGGAAATAGCTCAGGATGTTGCGGACCGCCAGTCTAATCTGGTTGCCGTCAGCCTGGATGATGGGCAGCTTGTTGAGGTTGCTTACCTGGATGCTGCTGGCGCTCCCGCCCAACTCTTCCAGCGCAATGGAGATCAGCCGGCTGAAACGGGTGGGGCCAATTGCCAGGCTGATGTCGCCGGTGACGATGCGGGAAATACGCAATAGTTCTTGCACGATGTCGTTCAGTCGTTTAGTCCCTTGGGAAAGCCCGTCTGCCATTTCCACCAGCGAAAGGGGGACCTGTTCCAGACCCAGGTGTGCCACCGTGCTCTGCAACAGGGTGACGTAGCCGTTGAGCAGCGTGAGGGGGGTGCGCAATTCGCGGGAAGCAGCCACCAAAAAGTTATCGGTGGTCTGGTAGGCTTCTTTAAGCTGGCGTGTGCTGCTTTCCAGGTCCATGGTTTGCTGTTCCAGGCGGGAAGCCAGCGCCTGCACCAGGGTCTCCAGAGCCATCAGGCGTTTACCAGGTTCCACAGACTCGGTCCGGCCGCGCAAAAAGCTTTCAACCTGGGACACCAGCGTGACAGGGTCGATAGGTTTAGACAGGATGCCGTTACACCCGGCCGCTAGCACGTGGGAGTGGCTGTCCCCGTCGGTGGCGCTGTCGCCCAGCGCCACAATGGCTGTCCGCTTTAGCTCCGGTAGGGAGCGCAGACGGACTGCCAGCCCCTCGCCGCCGATGCCTGGCACGTCAAGGGCCATCAGGATCAGGTCCGGCCGGGCTTCGCGGGCTAACGAGATACCGAGTTGCCATTTTGAAGCGGAGAGTACCTTGAATCCCTCTGCGGTCAGGGCGCGTTGGGCCAGTTGCTGGCTTTGGGCATCGTGCTCTATCACCAGAATCGTGGGAACGTAGGCAAAGTTGTTCATAGGAGGTTAGGTCAAGTGAGTCATGATACTGTCGATCAATTCTTCGTCGGTAAAGGTGCCTTTTTGCATAAAGGCTTCGGTTTGCAGGTTCAATTGCTGTCGCTCGGCCGGGGTCAGCGTTTTGGCACTCACCACTACCACCGGAATGGACGCCAACGACGGGTCATCCTTGAGCTTGTTCAGGAATTGAAAGCCGTCCAGGCCGGGCATCATCAGGTCCAGGACAACCAAGTCGGGCCGGTTCTGTTTTACCATCTCGAGTCCGGTCAGCCCATCGTGTGCCTCATCCACCATGAACTCGCCGCGAGCCTGCAGGATGCGGCGCAGCAGGCGGGCGGCGTCCAGGTTATCTTCGATGATTGCCACGCGGGTTACGCGGGTGTCCAGTTGATCCAGCGCAGCCAGCAGGCCTTCTTTGGGCAGGCGTGTGTCACGGTCGGGCATTTCTTTTCCGCGTGCCCAGGCGTCGCCCAGGATTTGCTTTTCCACAGGGAAGGTGTGGCCGGAGCAGTTGACCACCACCACTTCGTTGGGACCGATGACTCCGTTGCGCACCAGCTTGAACAGCCCGGCAAAGGCAACCCCGGTGGCCGGCTCAACCGAAACGCCTTCCATCTTAGCCAGAACGTGGAGCGCGCGAAACGCTTCGTCATCCGTGACAGAGGTGAAGGCCCCTCCGTGTTGGTCGGCTTTGTGTTTGAGCCAGGTGTAAACTGGCCCTGGTGTGCCGGTTGCCAGAGTGATGATGTTGGTTTCCGGGCAGAGGACCGGCTCGGCAACGTCCAGCCCTTTTTCGTAGGCCAGCGCCATGGGGGCGCACCCGGCCGCCTGGATGTGCGCCAGTTTCGGGATCTTGTCGATCAAGCCAATCTGGTAGAGCTGTTCAAACCCCATCTGCACGCCCACCGGGCCCAGCCCGCCACTGACCGCCTGCACATACCAGTCGGGCACTTGCCAGCGGGTGTGACCGTCCTGACTGGCGGCCGGGTTGTTAGCCGTTAGTGCTGGCGTCAACTGTTCGGCAATCTCCAGGGCCACGGTTTTCATCGCTTCCTTGGCGGCGATGCTTTTAACCCCCCGATCCAGGTGCAACCCTTTGCTCTGGGCAAATTGGGCCGCCACCTTTTTCGTCTGGTCGTACGTGCTGGAGACCTTGACAACCTCCGTGCCATAGAGGGTGATCTCGCGCATCTTGTCGGCCGGGACCAGGCTGGTGAGAAAGGTCCACAGCTTGATGCCGGCCCGGGCGCAATAGGCCGAGTAGGCGATAGCGACATTGCCGGTGGAGGCCACCACCGCTTCAGTGACGTTGGCCTCTTTCAACATGGAGACAAACAGCGATGCCTGCCGATCCTTGAATGAGCTGGTGGGATTCTGACGCTCGTCTTTGAAGTAGATGTTGGGTCGGCCGAGCATCAACCCCAGGTTTTCGGCGCGAACGAGAGGGGTCCAGCCTTCGCCCAGGGAGACAATGTTGGCATCATCGTAGATGGGCAGCACCTCGCGGTATCGCCAGAGACTGGCTGGCCGGCTGGGCAGCGCGGCCGGCCAGTCCCTGGTTGCTTGGGCGAGGTCATACTCCGCCTCCAGCCATTCTTCGCCACAATTGGGGCACGCGGCCAGTGGCCGGGAGTATGCTTCGTGGTACCGGCAGGCTGCACACCTCAACAGGAATTGGGAAGAGGTCATGCGGCGCCAATCCCTCGTCTGGTTGCTCCGGCCGGTTGCTGGGTGCATTTTTCGAGCGCACCAACCAGGTCTTCTTGCAGGATGGGCTTGACCAGGTAGTGGTCCACCTTGTACCGGGCGGCTTGCTCTTTGTCCAGCTTGATGCTGCAGATGATGATCGGCAGCCTGCGGGTTGTCAGGTTGTGCCGGAGCTGCCGCACGATTTCCCACCCGTCGATATCCGGCATCACGATATCTATCGTGATCGCTGCCAGTTTATCCGCCAGGGCCAGGGCGCGCTCTATCCCCTCCCGGCCGGTGGTAGCGCCCTCCACCCGATAGCCAGCTTCTGCCAGGTAACGCTTGTAGAGGTCAATCACCCCGCGCTCATCGTCAATTGAGAGGACGAGTTGCCCGTCCTTGGGCTCTGGCGGTGGCAGCGGCCGGGTGCCGGCCTTGACCGGCTCCGGCGCCAGGATGGCAATAGCGCCGTCGTTGGTGGCGTTCGTCCGTGGAATGGCGATGCTAAAGGTGGACCCTTCTCCCAGCGTGCTTTCCACCCAGATTCGGCCGCCCTGCATCTCCATGAACTGGGCCGAAATCGCCAGGCCCAGCCCTGAACCACCGACTTTGCGCGTGCTGCTGGCGTCTACCTGCGAGAATGCCTGGAAGAGCTTGTCCATATCCTCCTCGCCAATACCCACGCCGGTATCCTCTACTTGCACAAAGACCGCCTGCGGGTCGGCCGCAGCCCGCACGGTGATGGAGCCCTCTTCGGTGAACTTGGCGGCATTGGATACCAAGTTCAATAGCACCTGCCGCAAGCGGAACGGGTCTGCCCACACTGGCGGCAGATTGTCCGGGATGTCCATCTGCAATTCGACTGGCTTGTCCTTGACCAGGCCAGTAGCAGTGGACATGACTCCGCTGATAATCTCGGGCATGTGTGTCGCCTCTGGCGCCAACTCCATCTTGCCGGCCTCGATCTTGGCGTGGTCAAGTACGTTGTTGATCAGGCCAAGCAGGTGTTGGCCGCTGGTGTAAATCGAGGTCAGGTCCTGTGTCTGCAGGTCGGTGACCGGCCCGTCAATTCCCTTCAGGATAACCCGCGAAAAACCGATGATCGAGTTCAACGGCGTTCGCAACTCGTGCGACATGTTGGCCAAGAATTGCGATTTGAGCCGGTCAACCTCAAGCAACTGCTGGTTGGCAGCCTGCAGCTCGGAAACCAGGTTATAGTTCTTGATAATAGCGCCTAGCGTGACGCTGAGGGTTTGGAGCAGGCGCAGGTCTTTTTCGGCAAAGGCGCTCAGTTCGTCGCTCTCAATGTTGAGCACGCCTACAACGCTCTGGTCGACGATGATGGGGACTGCCAGTTCGGACCGGGTGTTAGAGTCGCCCATGATGTAGCGCGGGCTGGAGGAGACATCCCGGACGATGATCGGCTCGCCGGTCTGGGCTACCCAGCCGGTGATGCCCTGCCCGACCGGGATCTGGACGGCCGCATCTTGCAGCGCGGCAAAGCCGGCCGCCGCCCGCAGCCGGAGCGTATTTTCGTCGTCTACCATCAGCACGGCAACGTCGGTACCGCCCATGCTCCGGTAGATGGTTTCCGCTACCCGCTGCAACATTTCATCCAGGTCCTCGGTGGTCACGGCTGCCGTGGTCACGTCAAACAGCATCTGCTGCTCGGCCGCGTTCTGCCGGGTCTCTTCAAACAGCCGGGCGCTTTCCAGCGTTGCCGCGATTTGGTCCGCCACGGTGCGAAAGACGGCCGCATCCACCTGATCAAAGGCGGCCGGGCGTGTGTCGTGGATGTTTAACACACCCAGCAATTGCCCGCTGGCGATCAGGGGAATGCCCATTTCGGATCGGGTTTCCGGCAGCAACGGGTTTTTAATCCATTTCCTTTGCTGGTCCACATCCGACGCAATACACGGCTGCCGTTCCCGGATGGCCTGGCTGACCAGCGTGTTATCGCTGGCCCGCACGCGGTAGTTGCTTTCCTTCATGATCTCGCCGGCGTGACCGGTGGCTTCCTGGAGCATGATGAACTCACCGCTCTCATCGAGCAGAAAGACGGCTACGTGGTGCAAGCCAAAGAGCTTGCTGATCATATCGGTGGCGATCTTGATAACTTCTTCGGCCGTTAGCACGGAAGCCACTGCTTGGCCAATCTGGGAGGCGGCCTCCATTTGGGCGGCGCGGCGCTCCGACTGCTCCGAGTGGTAGGCGCTTTCCAGCGCCTGGGTGACCTGTTCCGCCACCGCATTGATGATGGCGATTTCATCCGGCGACCACTGATAGTCGTCCGATTCGGCCGCGATGCCCAGGGTGCCGATAACCTCATTGCCCAACCGGAGTGGGGTGGTGAGGGTTGTTGGCGTGCCCCGGCCGTTCTCGCCGGCGTCGGCCGGCGGGGGTTCCACCGGCCGAACTTGCATCAGGTCGTACTCGTAGCCAGCGCGCCCTTCTGCCCGCTTGGCCACCGCCTGAGTGTCCCACTCCTGGCGGATGTAGCGCCGGTAGAGCCGCTCGCTTTCCATCACGCTCTGCTGGAGTTGCTCGAACAGTTGCACGTTGCTGATGGTGTTAGCAAGTTGGTCGGCCATGGTTTGCAGGATTGCGCTGTCCTGTTCGCCAAACGCGCCCTCCACCGTGCTCTGGATGGTCAGCGCCCCAATGGCTTCACCGCGCACGACCAGCGGTGCCACCATCTCGGATCGGGTTTCCGGCAGATACGGATTGGCGTGGTTGTTTTGCTTGCTGGAGATGGCAGGTGCAATTCTGGCGCTTCCAGAGGCAATTGCCTGTCCAACCATTGATTGGTCACCCACCTCCAACCGCAAGCCGGCTTCAACCTGTTGCCGGCCGGCCTGGCCGGTGCCGGCGCGGAGCACTGCCCATTTGCGTGCTTCATCCACCAGGAAGAGGCCGATGTAGTGGTAGTCGAACCGGTCGCGGATTAACTCGATGGTTTCCGAGAACAGCGTCGCCTGGTCCAATGTAGAGCTGGCGGCGCGAGAGATTTCGGCCGCGGTCTGCAATTGGACCGCCCGCCGCCGGGCATCCTCCAGCAAACGCAGGTTCTGCAGCACTGTCGCGGCCTGGCTGGCCAGCGTCATCAGCAGGTTTGCGTCACGCTGGGTGAACGCCCGCTGGTCTGCCCGGTTGACAAAGGTGATCTCGCCAATGCATTGCTCGCCCATGACCAGGGGCAAGATCATCCGCGAACCGATGCCGGCTTCCTGGCGCTGCCGGCGGGCGCTGGCAGCGCCACGCGAGTCCTCCGGGCTGGCTGAGATGATGGGACGTTTGACGCGCATGGCCTCTCCGCCCAGGCTGGCCTGTAATTCTTCGTAGCTCAACGGCGGCCGGCCCTCCAGCCGTCGGCCGGATTCGGTTGTTTGCAGGACTCGTTGCTGGCTGTGGTCCACCAGGTACAGGATAGCCCATTCGGCGTGAACCATCTGCCGCAGCCGCTCTACCGTGGTTCCGGTGATGTCCGAGACGGATTTGGACTCGGTCAACTGGGTCAGGGTCTGGTAGAGTTGCCCGGTGTTTTCCAGCAGGCGGCTGTTTTCGATCACGCGGGCTGCCAGCCCGGCGAACAGCTCCAGCGGAACAACCAACTCGGCCGTCGGTCGCCGGCCGTCAAACGGATCATCCAGGTTAAGCACACCTACCAGCCTGTCGCCCAGCCAAAGCGGAACGATAAACATATCATCGGGGTGCCAGTCCTTGAATTGCTCGGCGGGGATACTGCTGGGCACGGTGCTACGTCCCGTCACGGGGTCCTGCCCGGCCGGGAGGTGATACGAGTTGCCAATGCGGAACTGCTCCTGGAATCGAGCCATGCGCTCCTCGCGGGTGGGCGGGGGAGAATCGGCAATCGTGGCGATCTGGTTTTCCGACAGGCCGGCGTACCCGCTCAGGTCCTGCATGGTCTGCCAGTCATCGTCCAACACGGACAGGATCGCGCGCCGGAAGAGACCGGCTTCCACCACCCCTTCCGTGATCATCTGGATCTGGGCTTTCAAGTCCGGGGCAGATTGCACCTGCTGGAAAACGCGCAACAGGGCAGCGGACTGATTGGCCTGCTGCTCTGCACCGTTGGCGGCTACTTCCAGCTCGCTCAACAATTGGGCGTTGTGCAGCGCAATCGCGATCTGGTCCGCCATGGTTTGCAGAATGGTGATGTCGTTTTCGCCAAAGGCGGCCGGTTCCGTGCTCTGCACGTCCAGCACGCCCAGCACGCGGCCGCGGGCTACCAGTGGTAGCCCCATCTCCGAGCGGGTGCGGGGCAGTAGCGGGTTGTCAAAATGCACTGCGTCTTTGCCCGTGTCCAAGGCGATGTGGGCTTGGCCTGTGGATGCCGCGTTGCCGACAATGGATTGGCCGCCCACCGGTAATTTGTGGGGCGTATCCATCATGACCTGGCCGACCTCACCGGTGGAGGCTTTGACAACTGCCCACTCGCCAGCCTGATCAAGCACAAACACAGAGGCGTGATAATAGCCAAAGCGGTAGCGAATCAGGTCCACTGCTGTCTGCAGCAAAGCTTGCTGGTCGGTTTCGCCAGCGGCGGCGCGGGAGATTTCGGCCGCGGTCTGGACTTGCAACGCCCGCTGGCGCTCCACTTCGTAGCGCAGCGAGTTGCGAATGGACAGCCCTACCTGTCGTCCGATGGAGGCAATGAGGTCGAGACTGGCGTCGGCAAACTGGTTGGATGATCGGCCGAATGCGCACAATGTGCCCAGCACTTCACCTTCCGCCAGGAGAGGAACGCCCAGGTATGATTGCAGGCCCAATTGGATCGGGCCGGCCGTGTCTACCTCGGTGACCTGGCTCAGGTCCGGCCGGTAGTGGGCCTTTCCCATTTGTGCGGTCAGGGCGCAAAGGGTGCCATCCATCCCCTGCTGCTTCAGCCTGGCTTCCAGCTCGGCCGGGAGGCCGGTGCCGTACGCCAGGTATAGATCCCCGTGTTCATGGTCTCGCAACGTCACCAGCGCGCCATCGCAGTTCACAATCGACGTCAGTTGCGACAGGGTTTGCTGGAGCATTTCATCCAGTGCCAAAGAGCCGCTGGTAGTGGCCGCAACCTGGTAGAGCATATCGAGTTGTTGAGCGCGTTGCTGCTGCGCCTCGAAAAGCTGCGCATTGCGCATCACGGCCGCCACCTGTCCGGCAAACACTGTGGAAAGCTGGGTGTCCTGCTCGTCGAATCCACCCGGCTTGTTGGCGGCGTAGATCATCCCAATGACTTGCCCTTCAGCCTCTATCGGGACCACCAGCATGGACTGGACGTCAAACGCGTCGACGAAATGGTGCAATTGTGGGGGAACGTCCTTGCGCGGGTTGTTGGTGACAAAGGTCCCTTGCTGGCGCAGATTCCAGCGGTCGCGCATGGCACCGCCGGCCGGATAGCGAAAACTCTCCGCGATTGAATCCGGAACGTTGTAGGCGGGCGATTGGCCGACGATTTCGTTCAGAGTTGGGTTGTACAGCGCAATCAAACAGCGCTCGACGCCCAGCGCCTCAGCCATCCGATGAGTCAGCGCGCGGTAGGTTTCCTTCAGGTCGGTGATGGCGCTAAAGGCGCGGGAGATGGCGACCAGGCTGGCGAGTTCATCCGCTCGCCGTTTCTGTGCTGCCAGCAATCGCTGGTTTTGCAGCGCGGCGGCCGCCTGGGAAGTCAGCGCCTCGTAGGATTGCAGGTCTTCCCGCGAGAAGGTGTACGGCCGGCGCGCTTCCAGAACCAACGCTCCCATCGGTTTTTCCTGTGCAATCAGTGGAATGGTAGCGGCCGCCTGAATGCCCAGCTTTTCAAAGTGCTCGCGCGACTCGGGGTGGATTTTTCGGTTGTGGGGAATATCGTTGAAAACCTGCGTGGCCCGGCCGAACTGGCTTGCACTCATCCACTGGCTGGGCTGCTTGGGTTTGGTCGCCCGATCCCAAAAGCCGCAGACCTCGCCACAAGGCTCTTCCCGCTCTCGGAATAGCACCACCAACCCGCGGTCAAATTCGCCAAAGGAGAGTTGCTTGGTGAGCGCCTCCACCACTTCCTGTTCCGAGGTCGCCCGGTTGATGGCCAGGCTGGCCTGGTAGAGTGTGGTCAGTTGGCGCAGCGCATCCTCTCCCGGCCGGGGGGGACTGATCGTCTGTGTCTTGGTGAGATCAATTGCCATTATCGCTCACCTCTTTGGTTTCAATGGCGTCCAGCGAACTGGTCAATTGCACAAAGGTGTAGGGAGATTTGAGCGCTTTGCCCAGCTCGCGGACGGCCGTTTGCATAATGCCGTCAATATCGGATTTCTGTCGTACACTGCTAACAATCTGGCTGATGAGCGCCTCGCGTTGAGCACGACGCTCGGTCTGCTCGAACAGCCGTGCATTCTCCAGCGCCAGCCCAATCTGTTCTGCCACCTGTTGGACCAGGATGATCTCGTCCTGGGTCCATTGCCGACTCACGTCGGTCTCGTGCAGGCCCAACGTGCCAATGATCTGGTCGCGGAACTTGATCGGCGTCGCCAGGGCGACCCGGCCGAAGGACTCGTGGGTGCAGTCCAGCGCTACTGCCTCGCCGCGATCTAGCGCCAGTTGCATCTCGGGGATCGAACCTGCGCCCAAAGGGTCCATGCCAGTAGCGGTGTATTCGTGAGTTCGAAACCATATCCTGGCGCACGAACTCGGTCCAGGCGCTTTGCAGGTAGCGTTTCTGAGCAGCTTCGGCCTGTCCTACCGCCCGCTGAGCTTGCTGGAAAAGGCGGGCGTTCTCAATGGCAATCGCGATCTGGTCTGCCAGCGCCGTGAGTGCGGCAATGTCCTCACCGCCAAAGGCAGCCTCTTCCGTGCTCTGGACGTCCAGGGCGCCGATCATGGTATCGCCCAGGCGCAGTGGCGCCGCCATCTCGGAACGAGTTTGTGGCAGTTCTGCGGTGTCAAAGTGCACCGCGTCCGTGCCCACATCCAGAGCAATGCGTGGCTGGCCGGTGTGGGTGACGTAGCCGACCATGCCTTCTGCGCCGACTGACAGCTTGTGGCCGCGGGCCAGCATCTGCCGACCACCGTCGCTGTTGGCTGCACGCAGGACCGCATACCGGCCGGTCTCGTCCACCAGAAAGATGCCCACGTGGTAAAAGCCATAGTGCTCACTAATCAGTTCAGTTACCTGATTCAGCAGCCGGTCCAACTCGCGCACCTGTCCGATGGCGCGGCCGATCTCGGTGCCAGCCTGGAGGAGCGCTGCCCGCCGCTGGCTTTGGCTAATGGCTAATTCCAGTTGCTTGTTGATCTCTGTTTGCCTGCGGCTGACGATTTCCAACTCGTTGGTTCGCGCCTCCAGGTCGGCCGCTGCTGTCTGCAATTCGGCCGTGCGCTCTTGCACCCGCTGTTCCAGGCTGCCAATCAACTCGCGCAACTGGCTGGTCATGCTGTTAAAGGCGCGGGCCAGCAAACCAATCTCATCACGGCTGGTCACCGGAGCCGTACGGCTCAAGTCACCAGCGGCGATGGCGGTGGCGATCTCGGTCAGATTGGCGACCGGTTTGAGCATGCGAGTGGTAATCAGGGTCAAGCCCAGGCCACCAATGGCCAGCGCTCCCAGGATAGCAATTCCGCCTGCAACCAGCCGCCGCTGTTGAGTGGCAATGAATTCCGTGCGGTCCTCAATGACTTCCACCACGCCGATGACGTCGTTGTTGTGGTCGAGCAAGGGGGCACTCAGGATAGCGTATTCCTTGCCACCGGCCCTGACGCGGGTGACTACGGCCTTGCTGTTTCTCAGGACCTGTTGGTAAGCGTCTGTGGCAGCAAAGACCGGCCTATCCATGGTGCTTGACAATAGGACCAGATCATCACTGGGCCCTTCGCTCCAATTCTTGGCCTCTTCAAAGATTTCGATTTGGGCCGATTGATCAAACAAGACCAGCTCGGCCGCCCGGCGGCTGAGCATGAGTTGCCAGTCGTCACCAGATTGGGCTTTCATCTCCTCCAAAAGCGGTTGGCCGACATCGATGCCAAACTCAACTGTCCCAATGTGCTTTTCCAGGTAGGAGACGGGGATCACGCCGCGGACGCCAAGTCCAGACCGGCCGATCTCCATTCCGCTCACCGGCCGGCGATCCAGGTTGGAATCGAGCACGGTAAAGCGGTAGCCGGACTCGTCGTCGTCAAACGCATCCGGCTGTTGGATGCGGAGAAACGACCGGGCCATCGGAACGTGAAATCCATGTTCGGACACGTTGAATTGCTCCTGGATGGCCAGGAAGGATGGTTCCGCCAATTGGAACACCCGCCAACGATCCCCAGCCGCGAATGCAATCTGGACCTCCGGGTCATCCGCCACCATGGTAGCGAGCGCCAGCGCCAACGATTCATACGCCTCGATCTGGTCCTGGAACGCCTGGCTCTGCAGAGCCAGGCCCTGCTCCTCCTGGGCCTGGAGGTTGGCGTTCGTGTCCAGCACAAACCCAACCACCAACGCCGTCAGCACCGCGGCAAAAAAGATCAAAGCTGGCAGCAGTAGTTTTCGCGAAACAGTCATGCGTGCCTCCTACCCACCCACAACCTATCAGAAGTCATCGTTGCCTCCTGGCGGGCGGTTGGTCACCGCCGCCGGCCGCCGGCTGAGATAAGTATCCCATTCGTGGCGCACGTAACGCCGTTGAGCGGCTTCTGCTTCTCGCAGAGCGATCTGGGTCTGCTCCAGCAGCCGGGTGTTTTCAATGGCGATGGCGATCTGATCCGCCAGCGCTGTCAGCACCCCCACATCTTCCTGGTCAAACGCCCCCTCGTCAGTGCTCTGGACATCCAGCGCACCGATTACCTGACCGCCGATGCGCAGCGGCACCGCCATTTCGGAGCGGGTTTCCGGCAGATCCGGGTTGTTAAAAAAGGATGCATCCGTGCCCACGTTGAGCGCCACCCGTGGCCGGCCGCTGCCGGTCACAAAGCCTACGATGCCTGTGGTGCCCACGCCCAACCGGTGGCCGCGGGCCAGCATCCGTTGGCCTCCCTCACTGTTGGTCGCCCGCAACATTGCGTTCAAGCCGGTTTCGTCCACCAAAAAGATACCGCTGTGGTAAAAGCCAAAATGCTGGCTGATGAGATGGGTCACCTGGCTGAGCAGGGGGTCCAGTTGGCGAATCTGGGCAATTGCCCGGCTGACCTCGGCGCTGGCCTGCAGCAGGTTGGAGCGCCGCTTGCTCTGTCCAACCGCTTGCTCCAGTTCATTGGTTTGGGACTGCAAGCTGGCGGCCGCCGATTGCAACTCATAGGTTCGGTCAGCTACCTGCTGTTCCAAACCCTCCAGCGTTTGTCGCAACTGGTTGGCCATGCTGCCAAAGGTCATGGTCAGCATGCCAATCTCGTCGTTGCGCGCCGGTGGGAGTGGGGTGCTCCAATCTCCGGCCCCAATTTGCTGCACGGCCGTCGCCAGCGACTGAATGGGGCGGGTGAGCCGGTTGGCGAAGAAAAGACCGACTATCACCATCACGAACAGAATGATAGCGCCGATGGGCAGGATGCGGGCCAGCAGAAGAAACCGCGTGGTGGACCCAATTTCAGTCTCCAGTGTGGTGACTGCTTGCAGGATCGTGTCGGCATCGACCACGTTGCCCAGACTCCAGCCGGTAGCCTCCAGCGGTGCGTAAGCCACGAATAGCTCCCGGCCGCTGGTCTGTAGCGCGGCAAACCCGGTCTCACCGGCCAACATCTCGCCCAGAACTGGGCCAAAGCCGGTGGCTGTGTCGGTCAAAGCCGGACCAATCTCCTCGGGCTCCTGCGGCCGGCCCAGGATGTCCAGATAGCCTTGTGCTGGCATCGCGATCGCGTTGCCCTGCTCGTCAATCAGGAAGGAGTAGCCGCCGGCCAACCGCGTCTCTTCCACGCTGGCACCCAGGTCTGCCAGGGTCACGTCAATGCCTACCACGCCAACAAAATCACTCTGGTTGGCGTACACGGGCGCGGCCGCTGTGACCAGAAAACCCCGGCCGGTTGCATCCGGGTAGATGGGGGACCAGACCGCCAGCCGATCTGGATTAGATGCCGGGGCCGCGCTGAGGTACCACGGCCGCCCGGTCACCGTAAAGTCCGGCGGCACCACGGCCCCCAGGCTGATGTTGGGATAATAGCGGGTGGTCTCCTGCTCTGTTGCCAGGTAAATGGCCACGGTGTTAGGATCGCTATCCATCGTTGGGGCCAGCACCAGTTCGAGATAGGCACCCACCTCCAGGTCGCGCAACACTCCGGCCGTGACGGGGATATAGTTGGGCACAAAAGCGCTCGTCAGGTCGGCCTCCCCGTTCATGTACTGACCGCCTTCGGCGACGAACATGCGCTCCTGGGGTGACCAGTAGGCGCCGGTGGTAAAGGCGGCCGGGTTTTCAAAGGCAGCCGCCGCCACCTGAGCCATATTGCTGGCATCGCGTTGCGCCCGTTGCAGGATCAGGTCGTTGCGTTGTGCATCGCCTACGGTGACCTGACGCAGGAACTCTTCCGCCTGGGTCCGCAATGCGTTGGCGCTGATGTTTTGTGCGGTGGCGCCCACGTTTTGCACCGAGTTGACCCCCAGGTAGGCAGCGGCCATTCCGGAGATGATGGTGAGGCCGAGTAGGAGTACCAGCAACCGTGTCCGGATGCTCTGTCCGCGTGGCAATTGTAAAGTCCGTTTCACCATGCCTCACTTCTCCTGCTTGCTTTCTTGGTGATGTTCGTTGGGGTCACGCCCGTCGGGCGGTGCGGGCTCCTGCTCGGCCGGGCGCAACTGGATGAGGGCGCGAGAGACGCCAAGCGCCCGACCCAATTCCTGCGCGGCCGTGGTCAGGATTGTGCGCGTATCCCCGGCTGAGTGGATCCGCCCGACCAGTTCGCTGGTGAGCCGCTCGCGCTGGGCGCGGCGCTCGCTTTGTTCCAGCAAGCGAGCATTTTCCAATGCCACGGCTACCTGATCTGCCAGCGCCTGCACCAGTGCAACCTCATCTTCCGACCAGCCGCCGCTCTCCCCTTCGCGCACAAAGTCGAGCACGCCGATAGTCTGCCCACGCAACAGGATGGGGAGGGCGAGGGCGGACCGATCCCGGACTCCGGCCGGATCGATCTGGTCAACCTGCGTGGTGGTCTCTTGCTTCGCCAAAGCCTGCTCAATCTCGGGCGTCCAGATATCCTCTGTGTTGATCAGTCCGGCCGGGGTGTCCCGGTAGCCCCAAATGCGCGGTACGCTGGCCAAAAAGCCCTCCCACTCCCGCGTCAGGTAGCGCCGATAGGTGTTTTCTGCTTCTGCCAGCGCTGCCTGGGATTGGGCGAACAACCGCGCGTTGGCGATACCGATGGCGATCTGTGCGCCGATGGACTCCAGAAACGGGATATTCAACCCGGCCAGGGCGCGCGGGCGGGTATCAAAGAGGCAGATGGTGCCCAGCGTCTGCCCGCGGTGGCGCAGCGGGATGCCGGCATAAGAGTGCAGGCCGACCGCGATCATACCGCGGCTGTCAAGAGGTGACTCCTTGTTCAGATCGCCCAGTACAAGGGTTTCCTCGCGATGGAAGACCAGCTCACAGAGCGTGTTTCCCAACCCGTGCAATTCTAGATTCTGGCGCATCCGGTCGGGCAGGTGCTGATGATGGACGAGCTCCAGCCGGCCGGCGGCCTGGTTGTAGATGCTGAACAGACCGGCCGTGAAACCGGTCAGAGACATCACTTTGTCCAGCGTGACGGACAGCATCTCTTCCAGCTCCAGCGACTGGGTAACCGTGCTGGCGATGGCGTTTAGCGCGCCTAGCTCGGCCGCGCGGCGCTCCGCCTGTTGCAGCAGCCACTGGCTGCGCACCACTGTTGTGGCCTGATCAACCAGGCTGGTTATCTGGCGCAATTCGTCATCGCGCAGGTGGAGCCGCTGGCGGGACTGGGCCAGAATAGCGCCGTATGCCTGGTCGCCGGTGACCAGCGGCAGAACAATGACCCCCACCATACCCAGGTCAGAAACCAGCACCTTGCGCGTGTTGGGGTCAACCCGTGGGTCGGTGCGGATATCGTCGACCACAGTGGCCTGACGGAGCGCAATCAACCCGGCCGCCGGGTGTTCCTGCAACGGGAAAAAATCTCCAACCGGTGTGGGCGGGCTCTCGTCGCCCTCTTTTTGCCACACAGCGACGGTAGCGGCGCTCTGTGGAACCGGGCCGTCGGTTTCCCACGGCCGGTCCAGCAAGAGCAAGGCGGCCCGGTCCAAACGCCGGATGGCGGTAGTTGTGGCGACCGCTTGCAGTACCTGGTCCATGGTTTGCGCCTGAACCACCTGTGAACTGCCTGCGTACAGCGATTCGGATTCGCCGAGCGCGGTTTGTAACTGTTCAACCAGCCGGGCTCGTTCCAGCGCGTTGGCTATCTGGGCGGAGATGCCGCTCAATAACTCGTGTTCCGTGGCCGTCAGCGGCTGGTCTGCGCCGGCTGGGACGCCTACCCGGCCGATCTGCACCCCGCCGATCTCCAACGGGACGCTGGCTGATGCGCCGGCCGGGTCCAGTTCCGCCTCTGCAATTGGTCTGACCGCTTCCTGGTCAAACAGGTACCCTTGCCCGGCCAGCGGTGCGGTATCCCAGCCGGAGGTTTCGAATGGGGCTGCTGGTTGCTGTGCGGCCGGAGCCCGAACGGGTTGGCTGGGCTGGGTCGCCATATCCTCGTCGGTGAGGTCGGTGGTGACAATAAAGCGGCCGGTAACCTGCTCGCCATCATGCTGGAAAAGGTAGCGGTTGCGAATGAACCGGCGCGAGTTGTCCGGCCGGACGATCCAGAAGGTCAGTTCGTTGATGGGGGTTTTGGAGCGGCCTGCCCGCTGTATGATTGTGCGCAGGCGAATCTCTTCTTCGGGAGCGGCCAAGCTCAGGCTGCTCAGGTCAAGCAGCTCCTGCTTGGGGTAACCCAGTATTTCGCTCAGGCGGTCGTTGACAAAGACCACTTGCTGACCATCCATGATGGTCAGGCCGTCGTTCAGCTCTTCGGCCAACCGGCGGAAGGGGTTTTCCGATTGCGGAGTGGCTTGGGCGGTGGTTCGGCCGGCCGTCTCCTGGAGGGAAACCCGGATGATTGTCTGTTGAATGGCGCGGATGGCATCCAAGGTTACATGTGCTACAAAGGTGCTCCCATCCTGACGCTGGAACTGCCAGTCAAAGTCCATCTGTTCGCCCAGCAGCGCGTCGGCAATGATGGACGAGAGTGTCTGCGCCGAGTCGCGGCCGTCGGGCTGGGTGGGGGGTGAGAGTTGGAGCAACGTTGTCCCCGCCAGTTCCTGCTGGCTGTGTTCAAACAGTTCCTGGGCGCTGGCGTTGCTTTCCACCAGCCGGCCGTTCACCGTCAGCAAAATGGCTTCGTCGGCCGATTCAAACAGCGTGTGGAAAAGGTCAGTCGCTACGCTCATCGCTTCCCTTCCTTGGCGGCCTCGGGTTGCTGGTCGCCCATCCAGACAAAGGCCGGCCGGCCCAGCGCCCGGCCGAGCTCCTGCGCGGCTGAACGCATGACGGCCTCCACATTGGTGGCTGCGCTCATCCGCTCCGTAACCTCGCGCAGTACTTGCTCGCGCCGCGCCCGTTCCTGAGCTTGCTGGAACAGACGCGCGTTGTTGATGGCGATGGCGGCCTGGGCGGCAATGGCTCTGAGCAGGTCCTTGTCGTGCTCGGTGTACAAATAAGGGGTAGTATAGTCCTGCACCGCCATTACCCCGAGCACCTGGTCGCCCAGCAGCAGCGGCACCCCCAACCAGCAGGCGGCCGGTTGGCCCACCTGCGCAATGCCAGCCTGTTTCTGCCAGCCTGCCACGTCATCCTGGATCAGTACGCTGGTGCGGTTGCGGATGATATGGCCAGTGATGCCCTGGTCTGCAGAGATCCTGATCACTTCGCGGTCAATCCTCGACTCGGAAACGTTCACCGGGAACATCACCTCATGCTGATCTGGAAGATAGAGGCCAATGTAAAAGTTGGAGGTATCCACCAGCCGGGATACGCCGCGGTGAATCTCGCGCAGCACGGCATCTTCATTCAACGTGCCGCTCAGTGCCTGGCTCAATTCGTTCAACACGGCCAGCTCCTCAGCATGGCGGCGAGTCTCTTCGAGTAAATTCAACCCGTCAATAGCAACCGCCACCTGGTTTGCCAGGGCAGAAAAGAGGTTGACATCTTGTTCGTCGTACAGGTTTTCCTGCTCGTAACTCTGGATCCCCATCACGCCCATGATTCGATCGCCGGAAAAGAGCGGCACGCCCAGCCAGGAGCGGGCCATTTCACCAATCAACTGCCGGCCGAGGGACAGGTGAAAGTCGATGTTTTCCTGCATGGTGTTGAAAAGCAAATGTTGCCCAGGTGTGGCGGTGCGGATGATATGGCCAGTAATCCCTTCGGACACTGGATACCAGGCGGCCGGCTGCCGCTGGCCTCGTTCAATATGTAGAGCTGTGCCCCACTGGCTGTTGTCCGGTTGGTACACGGCAAGGAAAAAGTTGGTGGTGTCAAACAGGCGGCTGGCTTGCCGGTGAACCATCTCGAGCAGGTCATCCAGGTTCTGGGCCAACGCGATGGCCTGGCTGGCCTCGTTCACCACTGCTAGGTCGGTAATGCGCCGCTGGCCCTGCTCGAATAGGCTGGCGTTTTCGATAGCGTTGGCCAACTGGTCCGCCATGGTCTGCAGCAGGGAAATGTCGTTTTCCGAGAAGGCGTCCAGGTTCGTGCTCTGGATAGTCATGGCGCCAATAATCCGGCCGCGTGATTGCAGCGGCAGCGCCATCTCGGAGCGAGTTTCCGGCAGCAGCGGGTTGGCAAAGCGGACTGCATCTTCACCGGCGTGCAGCGCAATGCGTGCCTGGCGGTTGTCAATACACCAGCCCACCATCGATGCACCACCGACTTGGAGTTTGTGTCCCTGTTCCATCATGCGCTGGCCGGCCGTGCCCGTCCCGGCCCGCAGCACTGCCCAACGGTTGTCGGTGTCCAGCAGGAAAATTCCGGTGTAGTAAAGACCAAACCCATCCTGAATCAACTGAGCGGACTGGCTCAGCAGGTCGTCCAGGTCCAGAATGGAGGAAGCGGCCCGCGAAACCTCGGCGGCCGCCTGCAGTTGCTGGGCGCGATTTTCCAGCTCTGCCAACACGGCGCTGCGCCCGCTTTCCTGGGACCCGAATTCCTCAGTGTCCCGCTGCACCGCCACAAAATGGGTGATGTGGCCCTGCGCATCTCGGACGGGCGAGATGGAAATCTGGGCGCGATAGAGCGTTCCATCTCTGCGCTTGTTGGTGATCTCGCTGCGCCACACCTTTCCGGCCGTGATGTGAGTCCACATTTCGCGATAGGCGGCCGGGCTTTGCATGCCGCTCTTGAGCAGGCGAGGGTTATAACCCACGGCTTCGGCTGCAGTGTACCCGGTGAGGCGCTCAAAGCCATGGTTTGCAAACTGGATGGTACCATCCCGATCGGTAACAATGATTGCGTCGGCCGCGGCGGCAACCGCCGGGACGACGATTCCCCCGGGTTCGGCCGGGACGGGTTCTGGCTCAGGTGGGGGCGTTGCTTCCTGCTCCGGTTCTGATGCCGTGGCTGGCTCCGCTTCCAACTCGGCCGGGGGCTCTGGAGCAAATACCTCCTCCAGTGCGGGTTCCACCAGCGAGGACTCTTCAACCGCCTCTACTGGCAGTGCCAGATCGGAAAACAGTCCTTCAATTTGGTTTTGCAGGTTCTTTTTGTCCATCGGTGCCCTCGGGCTCAGGCTGGCTTGGAGTTGAGCAACTCTTCTACCAGCGCTCGATACTGCTGTGCGCCCCGTGACTTGGGAGCATACTGCGCAATGGGCTGTCCAAAGGCCGGGCTTTCCCGGAGCTTGGTGTCCACCTGGATGATGGTGCTGAACAGGGCATTCCCCAGCCCTTGCTGCATTTGGTTGAGGATGATGCGGCTGATCTTGTTGCGCATGTCGTACATGGTGACGAGAACGCGGTAGGCGAGGTTGGGGTTGTTTTCTGCCTTGACCTGTTGTACCAGCCGGACGGTGCGTCGCAGCGAGTGCGCTGCGTAAAATTCGCACTGGACCGGGATGATCAGCATTTCGGCCGCCGTCAGCGCATTGATGGTTAGGGTGCCGGCCGAGGGGGGGCAGTCGATCAGCACGTAGCTGTACACCCCGTTATCCATCGCCTCCAGCCGGCGCTTGAGCCGGAAATGCTCGCTTTCCTTTTTGAACGGGACCTTGTCCAGGATGATCAACTCCTGGTTAGCGGGTACAACGTCCAGGGCAAACATGCTGCTCTCGCGGCTGACGCCGACCAGCGAGTGGTTGCCCAACAGGCTATCGGTGACACTGTGGCGCAACTCTTTGGGGTCCAGCCCCAGGGATAGGGTGAGATTGGCCTGTGGGTCCAGGTCAACCAGCAACACACTGTGCCCCATTTCGGCTAGCGAGGAGCCCAGTGATAGGCAGGTAGTGGTTTTGGCCACGCCGCCCTTTTGATTGCCAATCGCAATGATCTTGGCCATTAGTCGCCTCCCTCTCCATCTTCGGCCGGCGGCAGCAGGTGGGATTCCGTGCCCAGGCGAATAGCCCCATGGGTGGCTCCCAGGACATGGCGGATTTCCTGCACGGTCACGCGCATGATGTCCTCAACGTCGCCGGCCGTCCGAATCTTGTCGCTGATTTCGCTGACCAGTCGCTCGCGTTGCGCACGGCGCTGGGTCTCGTTAAACAAGCGGGCTGCTTCCATGGCCTGCGCCACCTGATCAGCCACGGTCTCGATCAACTCTACTTCTTCGCTACTCCAGTGGTGGGCCTCGCTCGATTCTCGCAGCCCCAGTGCGCCGATTACCTGGTCTCGCACCTTGATGGGGACCGCAACGGTCGCCGCCCGGCCGTCGCCACCGGCGGTAATGACTGCCTTGCCATCGGCCAGCACCTGTTCCGCTTCCGGCACTTGAGGCGTGCCTGGCGCCTCACTCAACTCGTGGAATTCAAAAAAGCTGGTCTCGCGCTGCCCCAGGTGTTTTTCCCACGCCTCGCGGATGTATTGTTGCTGTATGGTTTCTGCCTGACGCAAGGCCGCCTGGCTGGCTTCAAACAGACGAGCGTTGTCCAATGCCACTGCAACCTGGTCAGCCAACGCGCGCAGGATGACCACGTCCAGTTCGTCAAAGGCGTTTGGCTCTTTGCTCTGCACGTCCAGCGCCCCAATGATCTGATTGCGAGCGACGAGGGGGAGGGCGATCTCCGAGCGCGTTTCCGGCAGGTCGGGGTTGTTGAAAAAGACGGCGTCCGCGCCCACGTCCAGGGCAACGCGTGGTCGGCCTGTTTCCGCGACATAGCCGACGATACCCTGCTCGCCCACCCGCAGGCGGTGACCACGGGACAGCATCCGCTGGCCTCCCTGGCTATTGGCCGCACGGAGCGCGGCCCACCGGCCGGTGTCGTCCAGCAAAAAGATGCCGGTGTGGTAATGTCCAAAGCGATCGGAGATGAGATGCACCACCTGGTTGAGAAGCTGGTCCATGTTCAGCACCGAGGCGACCGCGCGGGCCACCTGTGCCGAGGCCTCCAATTGGGACGCGCGACGCTGGTTCTGCCGGTTGCTGGCTTCCAACTCCTGGGCGTACTGCGCGAGCCCTTCCGTTCGTTCTGCCACCCGGTGCTCCAACCCGGCGATCGAGCCGCGCAATTGTCCGGTCATGGTGTTGAACGTCTTGGCCAGCATGCCCAATTCGTCGCGGGTTTGCACCGGCACGGTGCGGTTCAGATCGCCCTGGCTGATGGCCAGGGCGGCATCAGTCATAGCACCCACCGGCCGCAGAATCTGCCGCGTCACCAACAAGGTGAGGACCAGGATGGCCGCGATGGTGCCGACGACGCCAAGCAGGGCAAAGCGTTGGAAGGAGCGCACTGCGCTCAAAACCTCATTTTGCTGTTGCTGGACCACGACGCCCCAGCCTTGATCCAGCGGTGCAACAACGGAAATCCACTGGGTGCCCGCGTCATCGGTGAATAGGATCGGGCCGCTCTTGCCGGCCAGCACACTGGCGACTGGGGGGGTGAGTGCCAGGTTGCGTAATTCGGCTGCGTACGTGGGGTCTGGATGCGCCAGCACCTGGCCCAACTCGTTGACTACATAGGCAAAGCCTGTCTCGCCGATGCGGGTTGCCCGCACCTGTTCCGAGACAATGTTCAGGTCGGTGGCGTACATTCCAACCCCAATGATTGCGTCGGAGCTATCCACGATCGGCATCGAGGCCACCAGGGCGGGCTCGCCACTGGTCCGGCCGACCAGCGTTTGGAATGTAAGCGGGTTACCGGCCGCAGCGCCCTGGAACCAGGCCCGATCGCTGTAATCCTTGGGCTCGGCGTCATCATTGCGGGCTATGTTGATGCCCTCCAGGTCGGTGGTGCTAACCAGATACATATGCGGGTAAGCGGCCGCCATCGCCTCCAGAATAGGCTTTTGCTCGACTGGGTCCATTCTCTCAATGCCGGGCAAATCGATTAGCTCGCTCAGAGCACGCTCGTTCATCTCCATCCAACTGGAGACCGATTGGGCCAACGCCTGGGTGCTTGTCTGCAGCCGTTCGTCGGCTATGGTCCGCAATTGTTGGTCGGCTTGAGCGGCAAACAGAGCGAACAACGCGATGGCCGGTGGAATAACCACCGCCAGCACGAACGCCGTCAAGCGGGCCTGCAGGCCGAACCGGGGTTTGGTTGCGTGGGGTCCGTTCATGCTTTTTCGTCTCCTGCTTTGCCATGCGAACTGCCATTGCCGGCCGGGGCTAGTTGCACAAAACCTTGCTTTCTGCCCAGGGCTTTGGCCAACCCTTCGGCCGCCGTCCTGGCGATGGCGTCTACGTCGGGTGCTGCCCGGACCTGGTCAGTAATCTGGCGCACCAGCCGCTCCCGTGCCGCCCTGCGCTGGGTGTCCTGGTACAGGCGGGCGTTCTCCAGCGCAGCGCCCAATTGCTCCATGACCGACTCTAGCAGAGTGACTTCTTCTGCGGTCCAAGGCCCATCCTCGCGCCGCCGGTAAGTTTGGAGTGAGCCGATGGCGTTGCCGCGAATCGTGATCGGGACGTTGAGTGGGTGCGCCGCCTCTGACGGCTCGCCCTCGGCATCAACCGGCTCATCTTCGAGCGGCGCAATGCCGCGCTCGGTGCTGCGAAAGCCCAGCCCGGCCTTGGTGTGCAAGAGCGCGCCCCAGGCCTTACCGGTCGCTTCGCCGTAGGCCCGCTGCGCTGCCTCCAATGCCTGCTGGCTTTGGGCAAACAGGCGGGCGTTATCCAGTGCGACTGCAATCTGGTCCGCCATGGTCTTGAGCACGGCGATGGTGTCCTGGTTAAAGGCTTCGGGGTGGCTGTCCTGCACGGTCAGCGCACCCAGCACCCGGCCGCGCGACTGAAGCGGGATGGCGGCCTCGGAACGGGTCTCGGGCAATTCGGCCGTCGCCAGACGGACGGCGTCTTCACCGGCCTCCAGGGCAACACGGGGTTGCCCGTGTGATACGCTCCAGCCAACCATGCCTTGCCCGACCCGAATGCGGTGACCGCGGCTGAGCATGGCTCGGCCGGCATCCCCGGTGCCCGCTTTCAGCAGCGCCCATTCACCGGCGCTGTCCACCATGAACAGACCGACGTAATAGAGGTCAAAGCGCTCGCGGATCAGCTCTACCACCTGCCGGATCAACTGATCGGAATCCAGGATGGAGGTGGCCGCGCTACTCACGTCGGCCGCCGCCTCCAGGTAGCTGGATCGTTGTTCCAGGTCTCTGGTGCGAGCGGCTACGCGCTCCTCCAGGCCACCGATCAGGCCGCGGAGTTGCGCGGTCATGCTATTAAAGGCACGGGCTAGATCGCCGGTCTCATCCGCTCGTTGCACCTGGGCCGAAAGGCCCAGGTCGCCGGCCGCAATTTCGCTGGCCGTGCGGGCCAAATTGGCCAACGGGTTGGCAATACTGCGGGTGATGAGGGTAGCAACCAGCACGGCGATGAGGGCGGCTGCCACTGTGATGCCCAGGTTGACGGCCAGGGTGGCAAACAGCGGCCGGAATGCCTCTGACTGAGCCTGCTCGGTCAGGAGTGCCACCTCCAGTTCGGGCAGCCAGCGATAAGCACCAATCACCGGCGTCCCCTCATAGTTGTCATATAGGCCCGAGCCGTTGGCCTGGCGCTCGATGGCCAGGTCCGCGCCGGCCGAACCGCGTGTTGCATCGAATGATGGCTCGCCAAGCAACGGCCGGCGACTGGAGCTAACCAGATAAGTTACCCCTGTGCCGCCCAGATCGGGCTCCGGTCCGATGAGTGTACTCACCGGTGTCAGGGTGGAACGGGCAGCCAGAATGCCAACTACATGCCCTTCATCGCTGATCGGCCGAGCGACAATGATGGACAGGTCACCCAACGCAATGGAGCGCGAGTAAAACGGCGGCTGCATGTAAGGTCCATTGAGCGCCTCCTGGAAAAACCGGTAATGCCGCCGGGTTTTGCCTTCCTGATCGGCGTCGGTGGAGAGAGCCACAGTCCCGTCCAGGTTGACCAGGAAAAACTCTTCAAACAGCTCGGACTGGTCCAGCGTGATACGGAAATGGGCTTTGAGCACGTCCTTGTTGAGGTTGAACGAGACTGCGTCGTCCACGTTGGTCGCGCTCAACAGGTCCGCCACGCGCCACTCAATGCCCTGTGCCTTGAGGGTGTCGGATAGGTCGGATTGGAGCGAGTTGGTCCAGTTTTCGATCTGTACCTCGCGCAGGGCAGCTACGGAATTTAACTGACCGCGGATTTGCTGCTGACCGGTCTGAAAGGCGCTGACGATAGAGCTGGCCCCAATGATGACGGCCGGGATCAGCGCCAAACCGACAAATGAGATTTGCAGCCGGGCGCGAATTGTACCCAACTGGATGGTGCGGCTGGCAACCCACAACACGGCGGCCAGGGTACAAGCGATGATGAGCGGCGCAAAGAGGTTCAGCTCTGCCTGCTTGGACAGGGGTAGGCGTTCCAGTGGTTCGAACCAGTTGATCGCCAATATCCCGACCAGCAACAGGAGCGCCAACGCCCAATGGCCGCGCCGGCCGGGACGCACAATCCAGCCTGACAGCAGGATAACCAGCGGGCCTGCAATGGCGAAATATACAGTCCCACCGGAAAGGGCCAATTCGTTGGCAATAAAGACCGCCACAAGGCCCAGTAGGATGAGAGGCCCGGCCGCGCGGCCGGGGCTCCGATACGCGAGAGGGATGAGCAGCAGCGCCACTGCTGTTGCCCCGGCCGCCACCAGCGTTTGCCAGTGCCCGTGCTGGGCATAGAACCACGCGTCAAAGCCAAGGGTGATGACCGCGGCGATGACCAGCAAGACCAGCAGCCGCCGCACATGCACCTCCCGCGACCGTTCCCGGCCGCCTTGCCTGGCTGCCGCTCCCTTGTCCATCGGGGCTGAGGGGTCCATCATTTCTTCAGCCATATTTTTCTCCGCTGTACAAATCTTTCTTGCACGTAGCTGTGTGCCGGGCTAGCGCCTCGCTTCTTTGTCCAGCACCCCATCGATTGGCTGGGGTGGGGTGAGACGAATGGCCACCTCGGGCACTCCCAATGCCTCTCGGATCTGTTGCACGGCCGTCCGCAAAACCTCCTCAACATCCAGCGACTCACGCATTTGGGCGGTAATCTGGCTGGAAAGGTGTTCGCGGGCGGTGCGCCGTTGATTTTCGCTGTATAACCATGCATTCTCCAACGCCAGGCTGGCCTGCTGGGCCACGGTTTGGACCAGTTCAAGGTCTTCCTGCGTAGGCTCCCGGCCGTCCAGCGACAGGCCCAGCCGTCCCACCACTTCATCCTTGAGTTTGAGCGGGACCTCCAACTGGGGAGCCTCCTGCCCGGCCGAGCCGTTGTGCGGTGTCACCTCCATCCCATCGTAGGTAAAACCCCAGTGGGTTCGCTCGCGTGCCATCTGCAACCAGCCTTCCCGGCCGTATCGGCCAAGCAGATTGTCGATTTCACGGATGCGGTCACGGGATTCTTCCAGCAGCCGGGCGTTTTCCAGCGCCAGTGCGATCTGGTCCGCCAGAGTGAGGAGAATGGCCACGTCTTCGTCGGTAAATGCTCCCGGTTCGGTGGATTGCACGTCCAGTACGCCAATCACCTGGCCGCGCAGCTTGAGCGGCAGCGCCATCTCCGAGCGGGTTTCTGGCAGGTCCGGGTTGTCAAAGTAGGTGGCATCCTGCCCTACGTCCAGCGCGATGCGTGGCTCGCCCGTCTCGGCAACGTGCGGCACAATCCCAATGCCACCCAATTTGAGCCGGTGCTGCCGTGCCAGCATCCGCCTGCCGCCGGACGACGAAGCAGCGCGAAGGATGGCATATTCACGGAGGTCGTCAAGCCAAAAGATGCCGGCGTGATAAAAACCAAAGCGGTTGGAAACCAGGTTTACCGCCTCACCCAGTAGCTTGTCCACATCCTGGATGGCGGCCGCCTCACGGGCGACGTATGCGGAAGCTTCTAGTTGGGCGCTGCGTCGTTGGAGGGCAGCGGTCCGTTCCGCCACCTGTTGTTCCAACCCACGCATCAAATCCTGGAGTTGACGCGTCATGGTGCTCAATGCCTGCGCCAGGGTGCCCACCTCGTCGTTGCTTGTTGGGGGGAGTGGGGCATCCCATTGCCCCTCGCCGATCTGTTCGGCCGCCACGGCCATTTTGCGGATGGGAGCTGCGATGCGGTTGGCTGACACCAGCCCTAACAGTATCATCAGCGCCAGGA
Organism: uncultured Chloroflexia bacterium; assembly: GCA_963707345.1. Lineage (GTDB taxonomy): Bacteria > Chloroflexota > Anaerolineae > Promineifilales > UBA4811 > CAVPPE01. The sequence continues at coordinate 988,760 of CAVPPE010000002.1, read as the reverse complement.
TGCCGCCACCCACCGGGAGAATACGTCCCACCAAAAGGGCACGGGTGGTGTTTTGCAGCTCGTTCTGCAGCGTACCCAATGACTGGAGCACTACATTCGTTTCCACGACGTTGGCCAGGCTCCAGCCGGTGACCTCCAGCGGTGCGTAGGCCACAAATAGCTCACGGCCGGCTACATTCAGTTGGGTAAAGCCGCTGGCACCGCTCATCATCTGCTCGACGACCGGTGCAAATGCGGTGGTGGTTTGGCTGAGGTCCGCGCCTACCTCGTCGGGCTCCGCTGCCCGTCCTAGTGTGTCCGGGTACCCTTGCTCCGGCAAGGCAATGGCGTGGCCGGTTTTGTCAATCAGGAATGAATAACCGCTGCCCAATAGCCGGGTCTCTTCCACGCTGGCGGTAATGTCGTCCAAAGTGACGTCGATGCCGATCACGCCCAGCAATTTGCCCTCAGTGCTAAATACCGGGGCAGCGGCCGTCACCAACAGTCCTTTCCCGGTGGCGTCGGGGTAGATCTCGGACCAAATGACCTTGTGGTCTGGGTTGTTTTCTGGCGCAGCGCTGAGGTACCATGGCCGGCCAGACACCTTAAAATCGGGCGGCACCAGCGAGCCCAGGCTGATGTTGGGATAGTACCAGGTAACATCATTGGTGCTGCCCATGTAGATGGCCACCGAGTTCGGGTCGTTTTCGAATGTGGGGGCCAGAATAAAATCCAGGTATGCACCCAGCGCCAGTTGATCCATCAATGCGTCGTTCACCGGAACATAGTTGGGCACAAAGACACTGCTGATGTCATCTTCGCCGTTCATGAACTGCCCGTCTGGCGCGGTGAACATGTGATCCGCCGGCCGCCAGTAGATCCCGCTATCGGCACGGACATCGAGTTGGTCAAAGGTGGTGGTGGCGTATTGAGCCACCACGCTAGCGTCCAACTGGGTCTTTTTCAGAATCAGATCATTCCGTTGGGCGTCGCCCAAAGTCACCTGTCTGAGGTACTCCTCTGCCTGGGACCCCAACGCCTCCGAGCTGATTTGCTGGGCGCTGGTGCCGACAGTTTGAACCGAATCGACGGTGAGGATCCCAACTGAGAGGATAGAGATGATGGTAAGGCCCAGCAAGAGTGTCAGCAGCCGGGTCCGGATGCTTCCTCTACCCCTGGGTTGTTGGCGGCCGGTGTGCTGCGTCTGCATGGCTTAGCCCTCCTCCTCGCGCGTGTCCGCTATTGTCAGTCGGTCTCCATTGCGGCCGGGTGGGGTGATTTCCACCGTCGCCAGCCTGGCACCCAGGGCACGCCCTAGTTCGCGGACGGTAGTCTTGAGAATGGTGTCTGGATCGAGCGAGGAACGCACTTGAGCAGCGATCTGGGTCATGAGCCGCTCGCGGGATGCTTGCCGCCGGCTTTCCTCCAGCGCCTGGGCGCCGTCTAGCGCGGCCAGCGTCTGTTCGGCCAGGGAGGCGATGGTCACCATGTCGGCTTCGGACCAGTCGACCTTGGGGGAAGGTGACTCAACGATCAGGTGGCCGATCTCTTGACCATCCCGAATGAGTGGCAGGTGGATGCAATTGGCTTGCTCCTCATCGGCGGTCAGTTGTTGGATGTCTTCTGCCGACCAGGGTGACCGGCCGGCCTGGTGGTATTCGGCAAATCCGCTGATGCCGGCTGACGCCGCCGCAGCATCCCGAGTACCGGTCCACCCGCCCGCGCCCGGCCGGTGCTGGTGCAGGCGCAAGTTCTCCAGCATCAGCGCCAGGTGGTTGGCGATGTTTTGCAGACCGGCCAGGTCGCTGTCGTCGAAAGCGGCCGGGGTGGTGCTATGAACTTCGAGCGCACCCATCAGTTGCCCGTTGAGCCGCAAGGGGAGCACCATGGTTGCGCGGGTTTCCGGCAGGAGCGGGTGGAACATCTGGCTGTTGTCCGGCCGGACCTGGCTTTCCCCGCTCTCCAGGCACCAACCGACCAACGAGCGTTCGCCGGAGTTCACGACCCGGCCGGATTCCAGGACGCGACCGGCGGCTTCGCCGGCCGCCGCTCGCAGGCGGGCTTGCGTCTTGTTGGGTTCCAGCAACAATACGCTGACGTGGTGCAAATCGAGTTGCTCCACCAGTAAATCCACCGCCTTGGCAAGGGCTTCGTCCACATCCTGCGTTTTATTGGCCAACTGGTGAATCCGGCCGGCGGCCTGCAACTGTTGGGTGCGGCGCTCCATTTCGGCCGCGTGCTTGGCCGCCTTTTGCTCCAGGTGGTCAGAAATGTCGCGCAACTGCTGCCGCGCCTTTTGTTCCTTTTCCACGGTAGAGGTAAGCCGCTGGATGATGAGGTGCAGCGAGATAACTACCCCGGTGACCAACATGGCGTTGATGGTGGCGGCCAGCAGCCAATCCAGCGTGTTCCCCGTGATTAGCCCAAAGGCTACCAGCACGGTAGTGCCCAACAGCAACCCCAGCGCGGCAGAGCGCCAGTTGAGCAGGACCATGGCTGCCACCGGGAGGATGAGCAGGAAGGGCCGGCCGACGCCGTTCAGCCCGGTTTCCGACAGCACGGTGACTCCCAAGGTGGCGATGAGCAGCAGCACGATGGTCGCCTTGGCCTGGTAACCCAGCCGACGGTTCAGCGTGACGAACAGCAACAGCAAGTAGACGACCAGGTAGATCGGCAGGTAGAGCCAGCGTTCGCGCTGGATGACAGAAAGCGAGCCCAGCGCGATGGCCACTGTGCCGATGGCGGCCGTCCATGGGAGCAAGCGGTTGAGCATTTGCTCGCGCCAGGCTGCCAGTTGGATGTTGACAATATCCAGTGAGTTGTTCTGTGTGGCCATGATGGTTTTCCTACGATTGTGTGCCGTTGCCGGCATCACCCTGACCGAAAAGGCGGATGCCCACCCGGCTGGCCCCCAGGATTTGACCGATTTGTTGGGCAGCCATTGCCAGCACTTGGTCTGTGGTGGCCTGGGAGCGCAGCTCGGCCGTGATGGCGCTGAGCATCTGGTCCCGCTGGGTTCGGTGCCGGGTCTCCTCCAGCAGGGCAATGTTCTCCAGTGCGGTCGCCGCCTGGTCCGCCAGGGACCGGTAGCTTCGGATTAGGCGGTGTTCGAATTGAGACGGCTTGTTGCGGCCGATCAACCAGGCGCCCACCCATTTGGTTTCGCTGCGCAGGGGGATGATGGCAATTGAACGCAGGCCGGCATTAGCCATGGCGGCCATGGCGGCCGGGTTGGCGCGGGAATCGGATTGAATATCCTCAACGACAACAATCTGGTCGCGGGCGATGAACGGTTCCAGCGCGTATGCTTTCAAGGGGGTGCGGGTGCCCAGTGGTTCGGATGGGCGGTTGTCGGCCGTCCAGCCCTCCTGCATCACAATCCAGGTGGGGACGCCGGCCGGGCTGTTCTCGATCAAAAGCAGCCGGCTTGCGTCAACCGGGGTGGAGGCGGTGTAGTCCATCAACGCCTGGCCAACCTGCGGCCGGGTGGTCGCCAGGCTGATCTCGCGGCTATGGCGATGGAAAGTACTGGTTTCCTCCAGAATAGCCGCTTCGTCCAGGAATTTGCGGGCATTGTCAATTGCAATAGCCAGCTGGTTGGTCATCACCGCCAGGGGCTGGATGCTGCTGGAGTCAAATGTGTTGGGGGTGTTGCTCTGGATGTCCAACACGCCGATCAGCCGGTCGCCTACGGTGAGCGGCAGCGCAATTTCCGACCGGGTTTCCGGAAGCAGGGGATGTGCCTGGTAGTAAGGGTCGCGGGTGACTTCGGGAACGAGGTACGCTTGCCGCCGGCCGGCCGCCTGCCCTATGATGCTCGTCTGCCCCATGGAGAGCTTGAAGGATTGGGAGATTAACTCGGGGCCGGCCGCGCCGCTGCTGCCCTGGATGGTCAGCCATTGGCCGTCCTCGTCCAAAAGAAAGACGGAGACCTGGTAATAGCCAAACTCGCTGCGGATCAATTCAGCAGCATACGGCAACAATCGATTCAGGCCCAACAATTGGGTTGTCGCCTGACCCACTTTGGCACTGGCCTCAATCTGGTGTGTGTAATGGGTCAACTGGCGATTGGCTTCTTGCAGTTCTCTGGTGCGCTCGTGCACCCGTTTTTCCAGCTCTCGGCGACCCTTTTCCAGCTCGATGTTATAAGCCCGTGCTTGCTGGATGGCGCTTTCCAGGCTGCGGGCCAGCAACCACACCACCAGGCCGACGATGGCCATCAACATGGGATACCAGGTGCTGATTTGCGACCTGAGAAGGTCGTCTGACATGGATCCGACCAGGTCGGGCCGCGTGCGGGCCAGTGCCAGCAGGGCCAGGTATCCGCCGGCAATCAGTAATCCCAGCCACAAGCCGCTGGCCGGCGAAAGCACCGTGGCGGCCGTGACCATGGGGATGATGAGAAAAAGCAGGGTGGGGCTGTAGGGACCGCGTTGCAGGCCAACCGCTCCCACCCCCAGGACCCACAGAGCCAGCACCAGCACGGCGGCCGGGCGCACCAGCCCTCGCCGGGTGAGCAGAAAGGACAACACCACGAGCGCCGCCCCAACCCCAGAGATGGCAAAAAAGACTGGGTCGGGTTCGTTCCGCAGCGCCGAAAAAACGAGCGATGCAAGCAAGCCCACCAAGGTAATTATATTCCACGTATGTAGCGTTTGCCCTCGTCTCAAAACATCGGGATCGGCGGTGTGCACCGCCAAAAACGCGCTCATGCGAGACTGTGCTGGCTGTGGTGTGGGTAAGGTAGCCATAACTGTAACCGTATCCTGATTAGAAATTGATTTCCCAGACTGATTCGGCGTTGAGTACGCGACGGATCTGGTCGGGGAATCTATCCGGGTCCAGTGGTTTGTTCATAAAGCCGTCAAACCCTGCCTCTTTGGCTTTGCGAATCTCTTCGCGGCTACCATGAGCGGTGACGGCGATCACCAGCGTCTCTTTCAAGCGTGGGTGATTGCGGATCTGTTGGAGTGCATCATAGCCGTCCTCGTGTGGCATGCGCAAGTCCATCAAAATAAGGTCAACGCGAGGCATGGTGCTGGCAAAATCCACCACTCCCCAGCCAGTGGTTTTCCACTCGCAGCGCTGCACCCCCATGTAGGCCAACATGCGGGCAATTAGCACAAAGTTGGGGACGTTGTCTTCTACGACTAGAACGTGCGCGTCTTTGGGGTCAATAGGTTTCCTGGTCATGGCTACCCTTTCTTAAGGAAATTTTTGATCTGGGATGGCAAGCGATCCACATCGATGGGCTTCTGGATGTATCCGTCGCATCCGGCCGCGAGGGTTCTTTCTCGGTCGCCGCGCATGACGTTGGCCGTAAGGGCGACAATAGGAATGTCTCTCAGTTCTGGCAAGGACTTGAATCGTTCGGTGAGTTCGTAACCATCTACTTCGGGAAGGTTGATGTCCATCAGAATCAGATCGGGTTTGGTGTCGAGCGCGACCCTGAGTCCCTCTTTGCCATCGGATGCTTCGTGCACCTCAATGTCCTCTACCACGAGAATCCGCCTGACCAGTGTGCGGTTGTCAGCGTTATCCTCAATATACAACACACGTGGTTGTCTCATACGTCATACTCCATCGCAAATATGATCGGCCGCAAAAACAGCACTGTTATCATAGCACGGGGGTGCTTGGGCGAAGGTTACGGTTTGGTTACAATTCCGGCCGGGGCCGTAACGGAGGGGAAATAGAAGCGCTACTCAAAAGCCAGGCCGCATTGCGGGCAAGCCAGGTCGGTGGCGCCTAGCGGAGTTTCGCAGCGCGGACAATAGCTTTCGAACTCGGCGCCGCAGGATGGGCAGCGCTCGGCATCGGCCGGTAGGGCCGCGCCGCATTCGGTGCATAGCTCCTGCTCGCAGGCCGGGCACTGGCTGGTCCCCAATTGCAGGGCGTGGCTGCACGCCGGACAGGGCAACAACTGATAATCGGGCAGGGAAGTGCCGCATGATGGGCAGAGCGTATCTTCCGGGTACAGCGTCCGCAGGCATTGCGGGCAGGTGCGGGTCCAGCAACTGGGGCAAGGGGAGCGGGCCGGGTTGAAATGGGTGCCACAGCTGGGGCAGGCGGCCTCCATGGTCAGCGCTACCCGGTGACCGGCCGGCCGCTGTCGGTGTGCCAGTTGGCGGTTGCAATGAGGGCAATTTGCCGGTGCGCCCAGCACCGGCCGGTCGCAGCCAGGGCAGTAGCGGTCGAAAAAGGCAGCACACTCTGGGCAGATGGTGGCGGCCGCCAGCAATTCTTGTCCGCAGAACGGGCAGTCAAAGTAGAGTGCTGCTTGGCAATGGTTACATACGTCATCGTCGTCGCCTACGGCCGCACCGCAGCCAGGACAGATGCCCTGCCCGCACTCGGCGCAAAAGCCATCTTCAATGTACAGCGGGATCTGACAGCGCGGGCACCGGCCGGTGAAAGCGCCTTCGGCCGGGGGCGTTTCCTCTTCCTCTTCAAACATTGCCCCGCACTTGGGGCAGGTAGGTGCGTTGGGAGGCACTTCTGCATCGCACTCGGTGCAAAAGAGGCTGTATGCCGCACCGCATTGCGGGCACTGGGCAATCTCGGCATTCAGGAGCGCGCCACAGTCCACGCACAACGCGTGCCGACAGGACGGGCACTCTTCCGCGCCTGGGTGGAACGTGGCCTGGCAGTTTGGGCAGATCATGCTGGGGCGGGATTGTAGCACAGATAGACGGGGGCGCAAAAGGGACCTGGGTACGGCTTGCACAAATGCGTGCGCCACCGTATAATTTTTTTCACATTCTTTCTTTCAAATTTACACCATGAGCCGGCTATTGGAGCGCTACCGTCGATTGCAGAACTATTTCGCCAATCCCCACCGGGGAGCGCTGTTCAGCGCGCTGCTGGCGCTGGCTTTGCTGGTGCCAATCTGGTGGCACGCCGGCCGCTGGTATCAGGCGCGGCTGGTGGCCGATCAACGCGATAGGGTTGCGTCCGAGCTATCGGTTCACGGCAGCACGCTGTCCTCGGCGCTCAACCGTTACATCACCTTGCTGGATGGTGTGGTCGCGTTTGTCAACGCCGAAATCTATCTCCAGGGACTTTTCCCTGCGGACGAGTTTAACACCCTGGCGGCCGGTCTGCGGTCCGGTACTAATGCTATCAGCGGGATTGCGGTAGCGCCGGATGGCATTTTCCGCTATGTGTATCCCCTGGACGGCAACCAAACGCTGGTCGGTCAGGATTGGTCCACGCACGACGACGTTGCGGTGCAACGAGCGATTGCCCAGGCCAAGGTTTCCGGGGAAACTGTAATGTGCGGTGCGTCAGGGGTTGCTCCAGAGCAAGAGTTTGCCATCTGCCAGGCGGTTTTTGACCGGGGAGAGGTGTGGGGGCTGGCGGCCGTGGTGCTGGACCTGCCAACAATCGTCGGAGAGGCCGGTTTAACTGAGCCCATGCTGGCTGGGGATCTGAGCGCCGCGCTGAGGGATTCGACCGGCGCGGTGCTTTACGGGGAACCGACCGTTTTTGACCGCGACCCGGCCGTCCATCGCATCGAGGTGCCCAACGGTTACTGGGAGCTGGCAGCCGCCCCGGCCGATGGGTGGCACTCGCCGGTCCAGGAAGCTTACCGCATCTTCCAGGGGGCCGGCCTGGTCATCATGGGTCTTGTGGCAGGGGTAGTATATCTGGTGGATAATCGCCAGTCCCAACTGGCGCTGGCGGTGAAGCAGCGCACCGAACAGATCAGCCAGATCAATTTGGAACTGGAGGACAGGGTGCAGGAACGCACCCGCGCTTTGTCTGCTCTGTACGATGTGGCTGCGGTGGCCAATTCCTCGCTGGACCTGATGACCGTTCTCCGTCAGACGTTGGACAAGGTGGTGGATGTGATGGGTGTCGCTGCGGGGGGTGTCTGTTTGGCCGTGGGTGCAGATACGGTAACCCACACGGCCGCCGACAAGTGGCTGGCGCCCGAAACGGCCGCCCACCTGGAGACGCTGGTGAGACGGCCGGAATTGGAGTCCTGGGTCAGGGGGCGGGGTGAGCCCGTGCTGGTTACCAACGTGCTGGCCGTCCTCGGCGAGGGGGAGGAGGGAGCTGAAGGGCATGCCTACGTCGGGGCGCCGATTCGCGCGCACGGCAAGGTGTTGGGGGTGTTGGGCGTAGTGAGATGGGATGGCCGCCAGTTTGAAGCCCAAGATGTCGAGCTATTGGCCACCTTTGCTGACCAGCTTGCAGTCGCCACCGAAAACACACGGTTGTTCAAGGAGGCGCAAGGCAAGGCCACCTTGGAGGAGCGCCACCGGCTGGCGCGCGAACTGCATGATTCAGTCACTCAATCCTTGTACAGCCTGGCGCTGTTCACCGAGGCGGCCGAGGAACATGCGGCCTCCGGCCGGGTGGAGCAGGTCCGGCGTCACTTGAGCTCGGATTAGCCTGACCTCCCAGCAGGCATTGAAGGATATGCGACTGCTGGTGTACGAACTGCGGCCGGCAGCGTTGGAAAGCGTGGGGTTGATCGGTGCGCTGCATCATCGGCTGGGCGCGGTGGAAGAAAGATCGGGCATCAAGACCCGCCTGCTGACTGAGGAATTGCTATCCATGCCGCGGCGAACCGAAGAAGCGCTGTACCATATTGCACAGGAGGCGCTCAACAATGCACTCAAGCACGCTCAGGCAACCGAGGTGACCGTCCGCTTGCGCGTCAACCGCGGGTGCGTGCAATTGGAAGTAAACGATGATGGTCAGAGTTTTGACCCGCACACAGTTTCTCCCGGTGGGATGGGGCTGACCAGCATGCAAGAGTGGGTGGAACGGGTCGGCGGCCGGCTGGAGGTGGAATCTCACTTGGGGCAGGGGACAACGGTGCGGGCGCTGGTCCCGGCCGAGGATGGCGAGTGCGCCGGTTTTATCTAGCGGGCCGTGGTACAATGACCCCCAGAGCCAGGTATTGAGGCCGAAAACAAATGACCCGACAGATTCGAGTGTTGGTGGCGGATGATCACGCAATTGTGCGCGAAGGGTTGCGAGCGCTGGTTGAGGTTCAATCGGATATTGAGCTGGTAGGGGAAGCGGCCGATGGCAATGAAGCCGTTGCCCAGGCTCGGGCGCTGCGCCCGGATGTGATCCTGATGGACCTGGTGATGCCTAACAAGGATGGGCTGGAGGCGATCCGCGAGATCAAGCAGGGAGATGGCGGGGCGCGCATTCTGGTGGTCACCAGTTATGCCGACGACGACAAAGTCTTTCCGGCCATCAAGGCTGGCGCTTTGGGCTATCTGTTAAAGGACACGCATCCAAAAGAGCTGCTGCAGGCGATCCGGGATGTGTACGCCGGCCAGGTGACCCTGCACCCGGCCGTGGCACTCAAGGTGATTCAGGAGTTGAGCCAGCCGCCCCAGGACTTGCCACCCACCGACGAGCCGCTGACCGAGCGCGAACTGGAGGTGCTGCGGCTGATTGCGCGCGGGCTGGCCAACCAGGAGATCGCCGCCAAACTGTTCATCAGCGAGCGGACGGTGGGCACCCACGTGAGCAATATCCTGCAAAAGTTGCATCTGGCCAATCGCACCCAGGCTGCCCTGTACGCATTGCGGGAAGGGATTGCCAGCCTGGACTAGCCCCGCTCGCCCTTTTGCTTGCCAAGGCCGCTGCTGAAGCGGCCTTTTTTGTTGCCGGCGGCCGGTAGGTAATTTTACGCAGCGAGCCGGTAGAAAGACGTACCGGCCGGTCTGAAAAGTGCCGTATTTCCTTGACCCCGATCTCAGCTATCTACCGATGTGCCGGCCGGGCGGGGGTGGTATGATCTTCCCTGTACGCAGGAGTGTGAGTCTGCCTTGGCTACGCGTGGATTCCACACTCCATCCCCCGAGAGAGGAGAAAGGCGCAAATGAGACAACAAAACGCAACTCGATTCAAAGGCTGGTGGCTGTTGGGCGCGCTGCTGGTGGTTAGCTTGCTGGCGGTGGCGCTGCCGGCCGCGGCCGCGCCGGCCGATATCTGTGCCTGGATAGGCAATTCCAATTCTGATTGGCATAACCCCGCAAACTGGGATTGCGGACATGAACCCGCATCTGGAGATCAAGTGACTGTGGGGGTAGCTGCGAACTCTCCGGTGATTTCGTTTGCTGCTGTTGCCGATTCGGTAACTATCGCCAGTGGTGGAGTCCTGCGAATCATTGCTGAATTGACGGCCAATGCTGTGGAATGTGCGCGGCACGCTTGATTGCGACTGGGATGCCTGCGTGGACACCGCTACGTTCGCACTGGATACTGGTTCCACACTTGTATTGGGTGGCGCCTTGGGGGTTGAGGGAGCCATCTGTGGCTACAAGCCCGTCCTACGACCCGGCCGCCAATTACTGTTTGACGGTGGTGTCAGAGCGCCTTTTCTGGTTTTGGATCTGGTTGAGGCAAAAGACCTCACAATCAGTAATGGCACCTATCTCTTTTTGGATGGCCCGATCACCGTCAATGGGGTGTTGACCATTGAGGGAGGGGTATTCCCTGACGTTTCAACGTTGGACGTCGACCTTTACGCGGTAACCATGGGCTCCGGTAGTTCGGTGGTCAACCACGGCCGGCTGGCGATCAGTAGGTCCGTTTCAAATGCCACGGTTTCGTTTGGCCTCGGCGGTACGGCCGTCTACCCTGGCGTGGACATTACAACTGCTGACGACATGGGGGTTGTGGATGTGGAGATTTATGGCAATCCAAACCTGCGGCATTGATGGGGACCTGGACGAAGCAGTGCAACGTTGCTACTGGATTACACCAAGCGCAGCACAAACGGCCGACGTAACCCTTTATTTTTCTCCTGGTGAATTGGGGCCAAACAACAGTCCAGTGGCGTGGCACTGGCCGCTTCCTTCTGGTGGTTGGTCGCAGCTAGAGACATCTACCTATCACAACGGAGGACCATCAAATCCCCACTGGGTTAGTGTCCCAATCCCAGGTAGTGTCCCAGGAGCACCCGGTTTTACAGGGGGGCACACATCGAAATTCACACTCAAGGATGCACCTGCCCCAACAGCCATCTCGCTAGCCGACTTTACAGCCAGCCCGGCCGGGCGGCCCTCGGCCGTGCTGGTGCTGCTGGGCGCGCTCATCGCTTTGACCGGCACCGTATTCCTCCGCTCGCGCAAACCGCGCAAACGGTAATTCGATTAATTAGGAGCCTGTGATTATGGAAAAGTCCTTATTTGCTCAACGCTCGTCAAACAAAGAGCGCCGGCCGTACCACAAGCCGCAAGTCGTTTACCGGGACGTGCTCAAAACGCGGGCCGGCAGCCCGTTGGGGGTTACGCCCAAGGATGGCCTGTCCAATCCGTTCGACCCGGCCAACCTCTTTGGCACCGATTAGGAGAGCCTGATGATTCGCAGGCGTTTTTTGGAGGTTTGTATGAAACAAGGAAAATCATTCCTGTCTGTTCTGGTTCGCATCAGCCTGCTGCTGGCACTCGTGCTCCCTGCCTTGCCGCAGGGGTCGGCGGTGCAAGCTGCGCCGGTAGCCCCGGCCGGCAGCGCAGCCGCGCCCGAAGGCAACCATCAGCCGGCCGCGCTGACCAACACCATCAGCTTGCGGGTCTCCAGCGCCCGCAGCGAGCCTTTCTGGGGCGCGCCGTTGGGCGACCCCAACTCCCCGGGGATTCTCCAAGGCGACCCGATCCTCGAGTATCGCTGGATCATCAACCAGGACAATACCGGGGACCCATTTCAGGATCGCTATCCTGAATGTGCCCCGTACGAGGACGAAGCGCACACCATCACCAACACTGTCTATCCGGCCAACTGCAATTGGCCCAGCATCAGCGCCGTCCCCAGCAACAGCCCCATCGTCACCCAGGGCGACCACGCCAGCCTCAGTGAAACCGAAACCCTGACGTTGCCCGATGGGCAGTATCTCATCTCGGTGATTTCCGAGGATTTCAAAATCGATGGCCAGTGGTTTACCCTGCCGATGGAAGAATCGGCGGCCAGCCCTGGCGTGGCGCAAGTGGACGTCACCATGCATCCCTTCCCGCTGCCCACAGCAACCGCGACCGTCCAGGTGTTTGAGGACAATGCGTTGCCCAACAGCGCGCCGGACATCCCGGCCGAGCGCGGCCTGGAAGGGTTTGCCGGTCATATAGCGGATTGGGGCGGCGAGATCACGTCGGATGCGTACGGCAATCCGCTCTGCACCGAGTACGAAGTGGGAACCGGCCCCAACGGCTACCAGTGGGAAGATGGCGCTCCCGTTCCGATCGTGGGGACGGGCGGCCATTGTCTGAGCAATGCGAACGGTGTCATCCGCATCCCCAACCTGGGCACCAACCGCTTTGAGGTCTGGGTGGTGCCGCCCGATGGCACCGACTGGACCCAGACGACAACGTTGGAAGGCAACAAGCCGTGGGACACCTGGCTGCAAGAGGGCGCGACCGGCCTGGACACCGAGTTTGTGATCGCAAACGAACCGTTTCCGTTCACCATCTTTGGCTTTATCCAGCCGACCGACGCCCTGACCGATACCACTCCCACTGGTGAGGTGCGCGGCGTGGTGGCGGCGGCCGAAGTCTACATCCCGTTCATGGGCGGCCTGCCGTACCTGGGCCAAAAGTGGGGCGGCCTCTCCGGGGCCAAGATTTCCCACCCGATTGACCGGCCGTGGGTGGCGCTCTCCGATCTGCAGGGCGGCGACACGGCGGTATGGGTCGGCCGGGGCAACGCGGATGGCAGTTTCAGCATCCCCAACGTCCCCGATGGCGACTATATGCTGACCTACTGGGATGACGAAAACCTCTATATCCTGGACCTGCGCCAGATTTCGGTAAACAATGGCGAGGTGCTGGATGTGGGTGTTATTTTTCTCACGGGGTGGTTCACGCACATCGACGGCCATGTTTTCATCGATGACAACGAGAATGGCAAGATGGACCCCGGCGAGCACGGTCAGGAAGAGTTCCCACTGGTGCTGCGGCGGCGCGATAACAGCGAGATGGACCGTGGCGCCATCCTCCAGTTGACCAGCCCCGGTGGATACTACGAGTTCAAGAACACGTACCCGCTAAATCAGTGGGTGGTGCTGGAAGCATACGCCGACAACTATTACGTCACCGGGGTCACCTTCCAGGCCTCCAATCAGCCGGAGGAAACCACCATCCTGGGCAACGGCGTGGATGTGGGCGTGTTGCCGGTCATCGGCCAATCCGGCCGGATCGACTGGGGCATCAAGGCCTACGAAACGGGCACCAACGGCGGCATTGCCGGGACCGTGTTCTACGATACCACGCGCAACGAGATCAATCCGGCCTTGCAGGCTGTTGAGCCGTGGGCCCCCGGCATTGCCGGGCTGCGGGTCAACCTGTACGCCTCGGTGCGCGACGGTGAGGGTAACTTTGTCAAGGACGCTGATGGCTCCTTCATGAAAGGCCAGCTGCTCGCCTGGACCGAAACCGAAACCTGGGAGCGGCCGAAGAACTGTCAGGCCCGCGACGCGGACGGCAACGCAATTGACCAATTGGTGCTGCCACCGGCAACCGGCGATTACGACTGTTTGGAGGGGATGCTGATGGGCACCCAATTCCAGGCCGATTTTGCCACGGTGGACGGCAACTATGGTTTTGGCGAGATCTTTACCGACACCAACGGCGTCCCCCTGGCCGAACCGCTTCCCATCCCGCCGGGTGATTACCTGGTAGAGGTGGAGGTGCCCAACGACGCTTTTGGCCGGCCGCTGTACCAGGTGGGGCGCGAAGAGGATGTCAACGTCTATGATGGCGTGACGTATGTCCCTCAGATCCCCCCGCCAGCCTGTGCCGGTGCCCTGCACGAGGTGGACGTGATGGGCGTAGGAACCGATGGCCCCAATGCGGTCTACAATCCGGCTTTTGCGGCCGAGGGTGGCAGTCCGTACGAAGGCCAGATGAAACCGCTGTGCGACGTCAAGCTAGTCACTGTCAGCAACGGCCGGTCGATTGCGCCTGGGTTCACCTACTTTACCGAAGTGCCGATCCCGAGCCGCCACTGGGGCATCATTCTGGACGACTTGACCCTCTCCACCAATCCGCTCGACCTGCTCTTTGGCGAGAAGGCCGGCATCCCCAATATCCCCATTGGCTACTACGACTATGCCAACCGGCTGCTGACCACCGTGCACTCGGACCCGAACGGCTACTTCCAGGTGCTGGTGCCGTCAACGACTACCATCAACTGCCCATCGCCATCCGGCGTCTGCGCCGGGATGTACCGGCTGGTGGGCAACGACCCCGGGCAACCGGGCAACCTGAACGCGTTGTACAACCCGCAATACCGGACCATCTCGGCCAACTTTGAGGCATTCCCTGGCGTTGGCATCGTCGCCGACCTGGCACCAACCCAGGTGGCGGTGTCCATCCAGGCACCGGGATCGCAGTTCAACCACCCGGCAACCTGCCGTCTGGATGATGCGACTCCCCAGTTCTTTGCGGTGGACAAGCCGTATGTGTACTGGAGTGGCACCCCGGCCGAACGGACCATTACAATCCAGGGCAAGGGCTTTGGCGCTGAACAGCGCAACGGCCAGGTCTCGCTGGGTCGATTCTATCTGAATGTCCAATCGTGGTCCGACCGGGAAATCACGGCCATCATTCCGCCCAATGTCCGGCCGGGTGCGCACCAACTGGACGTGCGTGTCCACAACGGGCAGCATCTGGTCAACGGCATCACGATTCACGTCTTGGGCACTGGCTATTCGCCTTCACTTCTTGAGGTGGGACCAGGGATGCCTTACAGCATCATCCAGAGCGCGCTCGAAGATGCAGCGCTGGTAAATGAGGCGCTGGTGATCGTCTATCCCGGTACGCCCGAACAGTGGAACCCAAAGGGTGTGTACTATGAAAACTTGGTGGTCCACTCGCCGGTCAAGCTGCAGGGTATTGGCCCCGGCGGGGTCTATTCCCAGACCGACTTTGTGCTGGGTTCAGTTGTCAGCGGGCTGACATTTGGTGGTGACACCGGCACGGCCGACGCGTGGCGCACGCTGGTAGCCAACCTCAATTGGGTCGGCAACCAGCAAGTGTACGAAGGCGCGGTGGTCACGGTGTTTGCGGAAAGCGAAACCCAGTTCACCCCGCTGTTCAACGCGGCGATTGATGGTTTTACCATCGAGGGTGGCGACCAGCAAGGATTCCCCAACAACATCAACGAGATCGGCGGCGGTAACAACGGCCAGCCGGCCAACGTGGTGGTGCAGGGAGGCGGCATCTTTGTCAACGGGTACGCTCGTTATTTGCGGATCACCAACAACGTGCTCCAGAACAACGGCGGCGCGTATGCCGGTGCTATCCGGCTTGGAACGCCCAACCTGGCGCCAGACGACCCAGCCAAGGACGCGCAGAATGACCGCATCTTTGTTGGCAACAACATGATCTTGGCCAATGGCGGCACCAATCTGGCTGGCGCAATTGGGGTCTTTGACGGTGCCGAGCGGTACGAGATTGCTTACAACGATCTGTGTGGCAATTTCTCGGCCGAGTACGGTGGCGGCATCAGCCATTACGGCTTTAGCCCCAACAGCAGCATACACAACAACCGAATCTACTTTAACCGATCCTACGACGAAGGTGGCGGCGTTTTTGTCGCCGGCGAGTTGCCGATCAATCCGGCCACCACTCTATCCCCTGGCGCGGGCCCGGTCGATATCTATGACAACATTATCCAGGCCAACCTGGCCAACGACGATGGTGGCGGCTTGCGCTTCCTGATGGCTGGCAACTTTAGCTACAACGTGTACAACAACTTTATCCTCAACAACATCTCCACCCACGAAGGCGGCGGCGTCTCGCTCAACGATGCGCCCAACGTCCGCTTGTACAACAACACGGTGATGAAGAACACGACCACGGCTACGGCACTCACCAGCAACGGTCAGCCGGCCCCGGCCGGGCTTTCCACCAGCCGCAACAGTGACCTGCTGCAGGCCACCTTGCCGGCCGGTTCGCCCACCTTTAGCAACCCGCTCCTGTTCAACAATATCTTTTGGGACAACCGGGCCGGTAGCTGGGATGGAGCTGGCGTGGCTGGCATTGGCATAACTGGCGACCCCAACCCGATCAACTACTGGGATATGGGCCTGGCCGACATGTCCGGTGCGGTGGCCCCCACCAACTCGATCATCTCTTCAACCGTGGGGACGGCGCTGCATCCCTCCAACCTGGTAGGCTCCAATCCGCTGGTGCGCGAGTCATACGACACCACGGTGGATGTGATGCCCTGGCGCACCAACCCCAACTTTGTGGGCGTGATCATGGTGGCGGTGGATCTGCCCCCCAACCTGATGGGTGATTATCACCTGCAGAGCGCCTCACCGGCCGTCAACGCGGGTGCGTCGCTCAAGGATGGCGTCCGCGCTCCCCGCAGGGATATCGATGGCGACCGCCGGCCGTCAAGCGGCGGTTATGAGATCGGTGCTGACGAGCTTGGCCCGCTCTCTGGCTTCCTGACGGTCATCCCTGGCGCGGCGGCCGATCCTTTTGTCGAGGTATTCCTGCCGCTGGTGTTCAATCGCTAAAAAGCTGCGAGAGCGGGGCGGACAGCTGTCCGCCCCGCTCCCGGAAGTGAAGGAGAAATTCAATGAGCAAGTACATACTGCAAGGAAAAATAACACGCCGGGATTTTCTCAAGCTGGGCGGTGGGGCGCTGGCGGTTGCGGCCGGGGCGAAATACCTACCCCAGGCTTTCAGAGCATCGTCCCCTGGCATCGCTGAGGCAGCCCCCGCGTTGCAGGCGCTGCCGCCGGACATTCACCTGGCTGCCACCGATGGCTGGATTTACCTGCCCGGTCAGGTGCCCATTCCTGGCGCGCCGGGGTACTTTTATAACCCGGACGACTTTGCGCCATCTCTGTTTACCACCTACATGTTTGGCTTCCGCAACGTGACCGGGTTGACGTCAACCCAAGTCCAGGCGCAAAAGATGAAGTGCCAGGCAACGGCCCCGCTGTTTTGGGTGAATGAGGGCGACGAATACCGGATCAAGCTGAGCAACCTGGGGTTGCAGATGCGGCCGGACCTGGTGGACGAGCATACGCTTCACTGGCACGGTTTCCGGAACGCCTACCCGGTGTTTGACGGTGAGCCACACTCAAGCCTGGCGGTGCCCATCGGCCGGAGCATGACGCTCTACTACCAGCCCGGCGACCCCGGTACCTACATGTACCACTGTCACTTTGAAGAGACCGAGCACGTCCACATGGGCATGACCGGTCTGGTCTTTGTCCGGCCGCTGCAGGATCAGACGCCGCTCAACCCGGGCGAGCGCTACGCTTACAATGATGGCGACGGCACCACCGCCTTTGAACGCGAATTTGCCGTCTGCCTGACCGATGTCTGGGCAGAGGCGCACTGGGATGACTCCCACGTTCAGTTGCCGGACTGGACCGATTTCAAGCCGGACTTTTGGTTGATGAACGGCCGGGTCTATCCCGACACGCTGGCACCCGCCGGCGGCGGCACCGATGTGGGTAGCGGTGATCTGATCGCGCCAACCGGCCGGCCGGAACTACAGTACCAGCCCATCACTTCGCTCATCGAGGCCAACGAAGGCGATCGCATCCTGTTGCGCTTTGTGAATCTCGGCTTCCAGCAGTTCACCATGACCACGCCCGGCCTCAAAATGAAGGTGGTAGGCATGGATGCGACTTTCCTGCGTAACAGTGATGGCACCGATCTGACCTACGAGACCAACAGCGTCTTGTTGGGGGTGGGGCAGTCTTACGACGTGATTATCACTGCCCCGGCCGTTTCCAGCACAACCAGCTATCTGCTTTACAACCGGCAGTTCAGCCGCCTGCACAACGGTGGCAGCCCCGGTTACGGTGGGCAGATGACCGAGATTCGGATTCACCCGGCCGGCACGCTGGCAGCGCAGACCGCGCCGAACACCAACCCGCGGCCGTAGGGTACCAGCCAGGACCAAGGAGTTCAAGATGAAGGTTTTTTCAAGGATTATTAGAACACGATGGCTGCTGGCGGTGGCATTGTTGCTGGCGGTCGTCCTCTTGCCCATCCGCGTGGCGCTTACTGCTCCCAGTGACCATGACGATGTGCCCAGCAGCGGTATCGTCTGCACTACCAATCTATCCGCGACCTTTACCCTTACCGCTCAGGAAGGGTATGCCAGCATGACGGATGGTAACATCATCTATATGTGGAGCTATTCGGCCGGGTCGGATGACTTTCAGTTTCCGGGGCCGGCCTTGTGCGTCAACGAGGGCGACACAGTAACGATCGTGCTGCACAACGACCTGCGTGAGGACACCTCGCTGGTGTTCCCCGGGCAGCAAAACGTGCTGGCCAATGGGATTTCCTCCCAGCCGCAGTTTGATCTGGGCGGCGACCTGACCTCGCTGGCACCTGTGGCGGCCGCCAACGGCGGCAGCGCCACCTACAGCTTTGTGGCCAGCGAACCGGGGACCTATCTGTATCAGAGCGGTACCAACCCCGGCATTCAGGTGCAGATGGGGCTGTACGGTGCGCTGGTCGTCCGGCCGGCGCTGGGCGCCAACTTTGCCTACAACCGGGCCGAGACCGAGTTCAAGCCGGACAACGAATACTTGATGTTGCTCTCCGAGATCGACCCCTTGTTGCACCAGGCAGTGGAACGGGACGAGCCCTTTGACATGAGCACCTATCACCCGCGCTACTTTCTGATCAACGGCCGGACCTTCCCGGATACCATCGCGCCCAACAACGCCTCCTGGCTGCCCAACCAGCCCTATGGCTCGCTGGCGCACATCTACCCCTATGATCCGGTGGATAACCCGCTGCCGGCTCTCTCCCGCTACATTGGCGTGGGCTCGGCCGATTTCCCCTTCCACCCGCATGCGTTCAACAGCCGCGTCATCGGCCGCGACGGCCGGGTGCTGGAGGGGCCAGGCGGGGAAGACCTCTCCTACGAGCGCTTTTCCATCCTGGTTGGCCCCAGCCAGACCTGGGACACGCTCTTTGTGTGGGAAGATGAGCTGGAATTGGACGAAATCACCAACCCGCTCCCGGTCGATTTACCCGGCGAGCAGAACCTGACCTACGGCGTGTTTTTTGGTAGTGCCTATCTGGGCAACCAGGATACGCTGCCGGTCGGCACCACCAACTATAACCAATGTGGCGAGTTTTACCACATTGCCCACAACCACGCGTTGCAACAGTTGGTTGGCTGGGGTGTCGTGATGACCGGTCAGACGACCTTTACACGGATTGACCCGCCGCTGCCCAACAACTGCCCCACGGAATAGCGCGTTGGTAGTAGCGAGAAAAAGGATGAAGCAGATGAAAACAAAACAACACGTCCTAAGGATAACACTCTTGCTGGCAAGTGTGGTGGCATTGTTCGGCGCGAGTGCGCTGGACCATAGCCCGGCCGCATGGGCCGCCCCGGCCGGATCGCAACCGGCCGGGCCGGCAGCGGCCGGCCCGCAGGCAACCCTGCCCGCGACAACCTGCTCGCTGGCGGGCAGTACCCGCACCTGCGAGGTGTGGGCCAGGGCCGGCACGCTCACGTTGCCAGACTCTACGGTAGTGTCCATCTGGGGCTTTGCCGATGGCGCGGCCCAGCCGGCCGCGCTGCCCGGCCCCCAGTTGATCGTCAACCAGGGCGAGCGGGTGGAAGTTACTTTGCACAACGACCTGGCTGGCGAGACGGTCTCGTTGTCCTTCCCGGGACAGGATTTGGTTCCTGACATGACCGGGATTGTCTCGGGCGCCAGCGCCACCTACGTCTTTACGCCCACCCTGCCCGGCACCTTCTCCTACGAGGCAGGCCTGACCCCCAACGGCGGCCGGCAGGTGGCGATGGGTCTGTTTGGTGCGTTGATCGTGCGCCCGGCGGCGGACCCACTGTGGGCCTACGACGCCGACAGTGCGTTTGATGATGAAGCGCTGGTGGTGATCAACGGGATTGATCCGGACTTTAACAACGATCCGGCCGGGTTTGCTCTGCAGGATTACAAGCCCAGCTACTGGCTGGTCAACGGCCAGAGCTACCCGGATGCGGACCCCATCGATACCGCTCCGGGCAACCGGGTGCTGCTCCGCTACCTGAATGGTGGCGTAGAGAACTATTACATGGCGCTGCTGGGCGTCCACCAGACCTTCATCGGGATTGATGGCAACCGGATTCCGATCACCAACACCTACTCGTTGGTGTCACAAGCGATTGCCTCCGGTCAGACGATGGATGCCATCGTCACCATTCCCAGCCAGGTTTCCGTCGGGACCCGCTTCCCGCTGTTTAATCCCAGTCTGCAATTGCACAATGCCGGAGCGCTGGCTGCCAATAACCGGGTCGGCTTTGGCGGGCTCCTCACCTTTCTGCAGATTGCTGGCGGAAATCCGGTGCCCGATGTTGGCCCGCTGGCCAGCAACGTGACGGTTGCGCCGAGCCCCACGGCCGGCAACAATGGCGCCACCCTGTCGGCCGATCTCGATGAGACCGACACCGGCGGCGCAAACATTGTCGAGTGGGAGTACTTTATCAATGACCTCGGAGCGCCCGGTACCGGCTATACGGCCACCATCACCTCCCCGGCCGTCACGCTCAACGTGACCGCCACCGTGACCTCTGCCACGCTGGCAGCGCTGCCGGCCGGTGACGTGATCTTTTACGTCCACGGCCGGGATGCCAGTGGCAACTGGGGCCCGGTCGGCTCGGCCGTGCTGGACCTGGTGATCGACGGCCCGGTCATCCGCGGTATGGTGCTGACTTCCAGCCCGGCCAACGGCACGCTGGACGTGCGGGTCCGTGCCACGGCCGATGAGCGGCCAACGGCCGATAACCTGGACGTGGTGGGGGCCGAGTACTTTATCGACACGCCAGGGGCTCCCGGCATGGGGACGGTCATGTTACTGAATATCACTGGCCCGGTGGTGGAGGCAAGTGCTAATATTCCGGCCGCGGTAGTGGATGGCCTTTCCGAAGGCACGCATACCGTCTACATTCGCGCCAGCGATGAACTGGGTAACTGGGGTGGCTTGGGCACCATCGACCTGGTGGTGGACAAGACCGGCCCCTCGGCGGCCGGGTTGAGCCTGCTGCCCAACCCCAACAACGGCACGTTGCCGCTGAACACATCGATCTACGCTGTGCGCCTGCGGGCGATCGTCGGCGATCAGTCGATTGTTCAGCGAGCAGAGGGCTTTATCGACTATGCCGGCTCGGCGGAAGATCCGGACGGCAGCGGCTTCCCGCTGGTGGCGGCCGATGCGCTGTACAACAGCACGGTCGAAGAGGTTTACTTTGACATTCCGTTGAGCACCATCCGCCTGCTGGCTGCGGGTCCGCACACGATTGACTTTCATGGCAAGGATACGGCCGGCAACTGGGGACCGCTTGGGTCAATGACCCTGGTGGTGGACAAGACCGGCCCGGCTACCAGCGGCGCGCTGACGCTGCCCAACCCAACCCTGGGAGCGACGACGGTCCTGCTGATTGCCAGCAGCACCGACCCGCTGAATGGGGGCGCGTCTGGCTCCAATCTGGTGGCGGCCGAGTGGTTTGTGGGCTTTGACCCCGGTCCCGGCTTTGGCACTGCCATGACCGCGGCCGATGGCAGCTTTAACAGCGCGTCTGAGGCGATCCGGGCT
This sequence comes from uncultured Chloroflexia bacterium, assembly GCA_963707345.1. Classification (GTDB taxonomy): domain Bacteria; phylum Chloroflexota; class Anaerolineae; order Promineifilales; family UBA4811; genus CAVPPE01. The sequence continues at coordinate 967,221 of CAVPPE010000002.1, read as the reverse complement.
ACGGTGGATGTCAGCGGCTGGCCCAATGGCAACCACGTGATCTCGGTGCGAGCCAGGGACGCGGCTGGTAACTGGGGCCCGGTGACTACCACGTCGCTGACGGTCTCGGGCAACACGCCGGCCGCCATCTTTAACAATGGTTTCGAGACCGGCGATCTGACGGGCTGGGGCCAGGCAGTGGGCGCAGTTGCAGTGACGGATGCGGCCGCCCTGGAAGGCGGGTTCGGCCTGCAGGCTACGCTCAGCCAGAACCCGGCCTACGTGGTCGATCAGCGGCCAATGGCCGAGGCGAGCTACCGCGCCAGCTTCCTGTTCCACCCCAACGGGGCGGACACGGCCGGCGAGCAGCACGACCTCTTTGTCGGCCGGAGCGTTGATGGGACAGTCCTTTTTGGCATCGCCTTTGAGCGGTCCGTGGATGGCCCCGAAGTGCGTGCCTGGGTCCGGCAGGGTGGCGTGGAAGCCTCTACCGGCTGGAACCACGTTGCAGATGCCCCCAATCACCTAGAGATTGTCTGGGAGGCGGGCGCGGATGCAACCTTTGCCTTCCTGCTGGACGGCGTGGAAGTGGAAACGCTGACCGGCCTGGATACTTCAGCCTACCGGCTGGAAGAGGTCTGGCTGGGGCCGAGCGGGAACCTCTCGGCCGGGATGTCCGGTGTCGAGTTCTTTGACTCGTTCCAGTCGGTCCGTTCGATTACGTACAGCGTCTTCCTGCCAATGGTTATGCGCTAGAGAAGAGAATTGGTGGAGGGCCGGGAGCGATCAATGATCCTCCTGGCCCTTCATCTGCGTGACAAGCTGAATTTGCCTGGAGATGGAAAATGAATGAAACTAAAGTACAAAGCAAACGTGCTCCCTGGAAAATGATTCTGCCGGCCGCCTTGCTGCTGGTCGCCGTGATTGCATTGGCCGTGTTTGGTATTTCACGCTGGCGCGCAAACCAGCAGGATGTGGCCGACTCGGGAGTGGCGGCCATGCAGGCTGAGGCGATGGCAGCCATTGAAGATCGCTGGGGAATCCGTGTGACCCAGGTAGTGGCGACGGCCGATGGCGGGCTGGTGGACCTGCGCTACCAGATTATCGACCCCGACAAGGCGATCTTTATCTTTGACGCCACAGAAAGCATGCCCAGGCTGCTTGTGGAAGAAGACGGGACCGAGATTGCCCTCAACACGCTTCCCCATCAGCACGACCTGGAATTTGGGCAGGTCTATTTCGTCCTCTACCGCAACGTGGCCGGCGCGGTCAAGCCTGGCGGCCTGGTGACGGTCAAGGTGGGTGACCTGACCGTGGAGCATTTCAGGGTAGAGGATTTGTAGCGCGACACGCCTTGTGGGCCGCTGCGCCGCTTTGCCTGTGGCGTGGGCAGCGTCTGGTTGAACCCGCCCGCTGGGGGCTTCCAACTGGAACTTGTGCTGCCCGGTTGTCTGGTTTACAATTGGGCCCAGACCCAGGTTGGAGGATACATGCGGATTTCTCAGTTGATTAGGCCAGCATCTCTCTGTCTGGCTGTCTTGCTGGCACTTGTGCCGGGATTGGTGCTGGCGCACAACGTCGAACTGCTGCGGTCGGACCCCCCGGCCGATGCTCTGCTAACTGAATCGCCTGCGCAGGTAAGGGCCTGGTTTAACGAAGAGATGCAAACGGGGGCCAGCACCCTGGCGGTGTATGACGCGGCCGGGAATCCGGTGGATAGTGGGGATGGCGGCGTGGATCTACAGGATGCGTATCACGCATCCATGGTCGTGAGCCTCCCGCCGCTGGCTGACGGGGCGTACTTTGTCCGCTGGCACGTGGTGTTGCTGGACAATGACCCCACCGATGGGGAGTTTGTCTTTTACGTGGGCCAACGGGTGGAGCTTGAGGTCGCAACTGACGACCTTGGTTTGGAGATTCCGGAGCCGGCCGACCCGGCCGAAAGCGAGTTGTCCATTCCTTTGGTGTGGATTGTCTCTGGCGTGGCCGTCGTGCTGGTCGGTTTGGTCTCGGCCGGGCTGGTGCTGCGCGGTCGCCCTGCGGACAAGCACTAAAATACGGGGTTTACAGCAAATGCGCCGCCCCTCTGTTCGCTTGATTGCATCCATCTTGCTGGCATTGCTGCTGGCTGGTTTTGCCCGGCCGGGCCGTGCCCTGGCGCACGCTGCGCTGGTGCGCTCGGATCCGGCCGATAATGCCATCCTGGCCGAACCCCCGGCCGAGATCCGCCTCTGGTACAACGAAATCATCTCGGCCGAGTTCAGCAGCATGCAGTTGCTGGACGTCAGCGGCAGGACCGTTCCGCTGGAAAACATCCGCAGGCACCCGGCCGACCCGATGCTGATGATCCTCACCCCGCCGGCGCTGGAGCCAGGCGTTTATAGTGTGAGCTGGCGCGTCCTTTCGGAAGCGGACGGGCACTTTACCCAGGGCTTGCTGGTGTTTGGGGTTGGCGAAGGGGCGGACGTGGGCGCGGTGGCGGCCGGCGAGGTTGAGACGCGAGTGCCGCTGGCGGAGGTGCTTCTGCGCTGGCTCAATTTTGGGCTGCTGGCGGCGTTGGTGGGTGCTTTTGCCGTGCGCCATTGGGTGCTCGCCCCGGCCGAACGCAATCCAGACGTTGGCCCGCAGATCGCCCGGGCGCAGCGCCGCGTGCTGGGGTGGACCTGGGTGGCAGGCCTGGGGGCGTTTCTGGTTGGATTTGGTTTGCTGGCTTTTCAGACCGTGTCGTTGATGGAGTCGTTGCCGGAAGGGGTATCCTTCTTTAGCGTTGCGGGACAGCTTATTGGCCGGACCCGATGGGGTGCGTTGTGGGCCGTGCGGCAGGCCGTTTACCTTGTGCTGACCGGCCTCTTTTTTCTGGCGCGCCGCGTGGACCTGCCGGCCGACCAGTTACCGGCTGCGGCCGGCATGGGGTTGTTGCTGCTGGCTGCCACGGTGGCCCAGGCGCTCACCGGCCATGCGGCCGCCATCACCCCGGGCACGGCCGTTGTGGTTGCGGTGGATGCCCTGCACTTGCTGGCTGTGGGTGTGTGGGTCGGCGGGCTGCTGGCACTGGTGATTGGGTTGCTGCCCCTGGCGAGGAACTCCGAGGAGGAAGGGCGGGTGGCCGTGCTGCGCGCAGGCTGGAGCGGTTTTGGGCGGCTGTCTGCCCCCAGTGTGGCGGTGCTGGCGGCGACCGGCCTGTACAGCACCGGCCAACAGATCGCCACCCCGGACGCGCTACTTACCACGCTTTACGGCCGGGCGCTGCTGGCCAAAGTTGCTGTGGTGGTGGGTGTGGCGGCGGTTGGCTTGCTGAACGCCATGCTCCTGCACCCGCGCGCTGCAACTCCCCTGGCGCGGCTGCTGCGCCGGCCGGTTGGCTGGACCCCTCTCGCGCTGCGCCATCTACCTCGGCTGGTACTGGTCGAGGCGGCGCTGGGCTTGCTGGTCTTTCTGGGGGTAGGGGTGCTCACCGCCTCCCCGCCAGCCCGCGGCCCGGAATTCACCGTGGTGGCGGAAGAGTTGCCCGGCTCGGTCAGCCAGACGGTGGATGACATGCTGGTGACCTTTTCCGCCAAGCCCAACAAGCCTGGTCAAAACGTGTTTTCTATCCGCGCCATCAGCCAGCGCCGGCCGCCCCCGGCCGAAATCCTGCGGTTGATTGTGCGCTTTGCCTACCTGGGCCAGGAGATGGGAACCGTTTCGGCCGATGCCGAACTGGTGGAGCCGGACCTTTACCGGCTGGGCGGGAGCTACCTGAGCCTGCCGGGCCCCTGGCAGATCCAGGTGATTGTGCGGCGGAGCGGCCTGGAGGACAGCGTAGCGGTGTTCAATTGGACGGTGGCCGCGGCCGGCGAAACCCCGGCCGTCATCATCTCCCGCCGGCCGTGGCACGCCCCGCTCAGCTGGCTATCCGGCCTGCTGCTCTTGGGCGGGTTGATCGTGTTGGCCGGCGCGAACCTCTCCGGCCGTCGACCCGGCCCACGGTAAGGTAGGGCGAATTTCCCGATTGGTGCGACCATTGTGGGGGTAGAGCATCCAATATTTATATAGAATAACTTTAAAGAAATAGTGTCAAAAAGGAGTGTGGGGAATGAGGTCCCGTAATTATTTTCAGTGGTTCGCAAGTGCCATGTTGATTCTGTTGATGGTCCTGGCAGCCTGCTCGTCGCCGGAGGCGGATGGTGTGCCCGACCCAACGGCCGAGCCTACAGCCAGCGAGGAGATGACCGATCACACCCATGAGCCGGGCATGGCGGATGACCATAGCCACGACGAGGTGATTGAGATTGGGGAAGGCAAGGTTCATCCCACCATTGCGCTGGTCGTCCACGAGGATCCGATGATGGGATGGAATTTCTTGGTTGAGACCACCAACTTTACATTCTCCCCCGAGAATGCCAGCCGCGAGCACGCGCTGGGCGAGGGACACGCGCATATTTACGTGGATGGGGTCAAGCTCGGCCGGCTGTATGGCAACTGGTTTCATCTGGCCAAGCTGGAGCCTGGCACGCGCAACGTCACCGTCAGCCTGAATGGCAACAACCATGCCGCTTACTACTATGCGGGTCAGCCCATTGAGGATAACGTGACCATTGAGGTTGCTATGCCGGCCGAAGACGAGATGGGAATGGGGTATCCGGCCGGTGGCGACAGCGGGGCGGAAATGGCCTACCCGATGGATGACGACGAGATGGCACACACTGACAGCGAAATGGCCTATCCGATGACCGACGAGGGGCACAAACACGACGAGGACGCAGCGCCTCACACGCACATGCACGGCGAGGCGATTGACATCCCTGAAGGCAAGACGCACCCCACGATTGAGTTAATGGTTCATCCAGACCCAAAGATGGGGTGGAATTTCGAGGTGCAGACCTCGAATTTCACCTTCTCGCCTCAGAACGCCAGCCGGGAGAATGTGCTGGGTGAAGGGCATGCGCACATCTACGTGGATGGGGTCAAGCTCGGCCGGCTGTACACCAATTGGTTCCACATCGCCAAGCTTGAGCCGGGAGAGCATGTCATCACGGTGAGCCTGAATGGCAACAACCACGCTCCCTACTACTATGCCGGGATGCCCCTTGAGGCGGCGGTCACGGTCCAGGCGACCGAATAGCCGGTGTGATGGGGGATTGGGAGTAATATGCTCCCGGAGCCGGCCGGCCCGGGAGCTTTTTTATTGGGTGCCAAAGTTGGCAATAAAGTAGTAGCCCCACTCGGCCGCGGCAATGCCAACGCCAACCTCGGTGAAGTAGGTGCTGAGCAGGGTGCGCCGGTGGGGATCGTTGGGCGGCACTTCGTCCATCCACCAATTCACTGCCTTGTCCGGAGCGTTGGTTTGCACCCAACATTCTCCCGCTCCGGCCGCAGGGTAGCCCGCGCGTAAAACCCGCTCCATCACCCGGGTGCCATCCGACCCGACATGCCCGCAGTAGCCCCGCTGCTGGCAGTCCTGGGCGTGCAGTTGGGCAGCCCGCGCCAGCGTCTCGTTGTAAGCCAGGGGGTACAGCCCGTGCGCAGCCCGCTGCTGGTTGATGAGTTGAAAGACGGCATACGGCCAGCCGGCCACGTCGGCCGGGATGTTGATCGGCGGCAGGGGTTCGGCCGGTGAGCCGGACGCGCCACCGCTGCCGGCGCTGGCCGGCGGGGCCGACAACTGGACCAGCGCGCTTGGGTCCGCCAGCGGCAGGATCAGCATCTGCCCGATTGCCAGCGCGTTCGGGTTGACTGCCTGGTTGGCCTCCTGCAGCTCAGTCAGCTTGACCCCATAGTTGGCCGCGATGCTGCTCATAGTCTCGCCAGCCTCAACCTGGTGCAGTATCCAATAAGGCGTGGCGTGCTCCCACCCGGCCGGGAGGGGGATAGTCAGCACTTCGCCAGCCCGCAATGAGATGCGGTCGCCCAGCCCGCTGGCCAGTTGGATGGCGGCAATTGGCACCTCATGGGTCGTTGCCAGCCGCAATAGGCTCTCACCCGGCTGGACCACGTGGGCGGCCGGCTCTGGATCGGGCTCGGCCGGCACGGGGGTGGGGCTGGCTTCAGGTGGTTTGGCCGTGGGGACTGCAGGGGGCGGGGTTGGAGTCGGCCGGTGCTCGGTTGTGGCCGGTGTGGGGCCGGTTTGGTTTTGCTGCAGCGTCGCAGGCGCGATGGGGGATGTGGGTGGGGTGGGCAGGGGCGACTCCGGGTTGCAGGCCGCCGCGCTCAAAAGCAGGGCGCTGAGCACAAATGCCAGCGCGGCCGCCTTGATGGTTGTTCGCTTTTCCATGCGCACAACTATACCGCGCGCCGGCGCAAAGCGCAATGGCCCGCAGGCGGGGCGTCAGGCGAGTGGCGGTTCGGCCGTGGTTGGCAAGCCCGTGCCGATAGCCTGTCCCGTATGGGAATGGGGTGCAGTCCGGCCGGCCCCGCCCGGCCGCCGATCGATGGCTGCCAGTATTTGCTCCAGCGCCGGCCGCAGGTTGGCAACCCGCTCCGCCCGGATGATCCAATTCCAGACGGGCTCCAGCTTTTTCCAGCCAACGGTGTAGGCCAGGTGGCGGGCGCGCTGCCTCCAGCTATCCTTGGCCCAGACCCCGCGGAAGATTGACCGCCAGCGGTAGAAATCCTGGTAGGCGCGCCAGTAGCCGGCCTCCAGCGCCTCGGCCGACATCCGCGCCGGCCGAAAGACCACGTGGCGCGTGTCGTACAGGTCCCAGTTGTGGTTGGTGATGCGCCCCTCGGCCGCCAGCCGCCGGTGCAGGGCTGTGCCAGGGTAGGGGGTAAGGATGTGAAAGGTGGCGGTCTCGACTCCCTGCCGGACGGCCCATTCCACCGTACGATCAAATACTGTCGCGTCATCGTCGTCCATGCCAAAGACAAAGCTGGCGTTGACCATTACCCCCAGGTCGCGCAACCGGCCGATTGCCTGACTGTAATCCCGGTTGAGGTTCTGCCATTTGTTCTGGCTCCGCAGGTTGGCCGCGCTCAGGGTCTCAAAGCCGACAAACAGGCTGCGCAGGCCACAGGCGGCCGCCTTTTCCAGCAGCCCCGGCCGCAGCACGGATTGAACCGTCCCGGCCGCCTGCCATAGCCGCCCCATCCCGCGCATCCCGTCGAACAGCGCCTCGGCAAAGAGCGGATTGCCAAACAGGTGGTCGTCCAGAAAGTAGAGGTGCCGGCCGGGCAAGCGCTCGATCTCGGCCAGCGCTTCATCAACCCGCTGGGTGTAGAACGACCGACCGCCCTGGAAAAAGGCATCCTTGTAGCAAAAATCGCAACTGTGCGGGCAGCCCCGCGAGACGACCAGCGAGTTGGGCACCAGGTAGCGGTGGCGTTTGATCAGGTCGCGGCGCACCGGCGGCATCCCCACCAGCGTGCGGGCCTGCGAGCGGTAGACCTTGCCCGGCCGGCCGGTGCGCAGGTCGTCCAGGAATGTGGGCCAGGCCTCCTCGGCCGGGCCCAAAAAGATAGTGTCCGCATGCAGCGCTGCCTCCTCCGGCAGCGAGGTTACGTGCAGCCCGCCCAGCGCCACGTGCACACCGCGGGCCCGGTAAAGGTCGGCCAACTCGTAGGCGCGGTGGGCGGAGGTGATGTACACCTGGATGGCGACCAGGTCCGGCTCGTCGTCCAGCGTCAGCGGCTCCACATGCTCGTCCTGGATGGTGACCTCGTCGTCCGGGTCCAGGTAGCCGGCCAGCGTGGCCAGCCCTAGCGGTGGGAACAACGAGTATTTGATCGGCCGCCAGTATGGGCTGATCGCTTCGGTCAACGCGGGCAGTATCATTTTCACGTTCATCGCTTTGCTCCTTGTTTGGTTTATGAGGGCATTGTAAGCCCTTCGGCCGGGCCACGTCTACCATTCGATTGCGCGCTTTTGTGCACTCAAGTGCTTGACAAGAGTCGCCTGCTGAGATTAACTATGTGGCAGTATGAACGAGCTGACCCTGTTGATTGTTGAAGACAACGAAAAGCTGTGCCAGGCGCTGCGAACCGGGCTGCAGGCCACCGGCCGGGTGCAGGTGGTCGCCAAGGCCGCCTCCGGCGAGGAGGCGGTGGCACACTGCCTGACCCTGCGGCCGGACGCCGTGTTGATGGACGTGCAGCTGGCCGGCGAGATGAACGGCATTCAGGCGGCCGTGGCGCTGCGCCGGGAATATCCCCGCCTGCCGGTGGTCTTTTATTCTATCCAGGATGATGATGCGTACTATCGTGATTTTTTGCGCTCCGGGCTGCTGAGCCACTACGCCTACGTGCGCAAGAGCAACTATCTGCTGCCGGCCAGCATCCTGCCGCTGTTGCTGGAGGCGGCCGCCGGCCGGGGGTTTATCGATCCGGAGATCGAGGAGCGGGTGCAGGAGGTGCGCCACAAGGATGAGAATGACCCGTTGGCGTTGCTGGAACCCAACGAGCAGGCCGTGATCGCAATGCTGGCCCAGGGCTTTACCAACGAACAGATTGCCGAGCGGTTGGGCTTCCGCGACAAGCGGGCCGTCAGTCGCACCAACGGGCAGATTTACGCCGCCTGGGGGTTGAACGACACCCCCACTGACGAGAAGGTGGCCCGCACACGTGCGGCGCTCATCTTTCAGCGGCGGCAAATTGTGGTTTGGGATGATGCCGGCGTGGCGCACGTGGCCGACCGGATGGGAAACTGGGTTCCACTGGGAAACAGTTCGTAGCCTTGGAGAGCCAACATGTCTGAAATCGTGCTGAACGTGCGACAGGCGCATCGCGCTTTGATGCGCAATGCCTTCTATCCGCTGCTGCTATCGTCCGGCATGGCGCTGGCGCTGTACTCTGCGCGAGTGTGGCGCAGCCATAAAATCACCTTCCTTTTCCTTGTCTGGAACCTCATCCTGGCCTGGGTGCCGTACCTGGCCAGCCTGTGGGCCGAGGGGTGGAGCCGGCTCTTGCGCGGCCGCTGGTGGCTGCTTCCCGGCGCGCTCTGGCTGGCCTTTTTCCCCAACGCATCGTACATCGTCACCGATTTCTGGCACTTGCAGGACCGGCCGCCGGTGCCGGTCTGGTACGACATCGGTCTGCTCGCTGTGTTTGCCTGGACCGGTCTCTTTCTGGCGGTACACTCGCTGCGTATCATGCAGGGTTTGGTGCGACGCTACTTGGGGGCGCTGGTGAGTTGGCTGTTCGTCGCCGGGGCGGTGGTGCTGAGCGGGCTGGGCGTGTATCTCGGCCGGTTCCTGCGCTGGAACAGTTGGGACCTGCTGTTCCGCCCTCAGGCTGTGCTGGCCGATGTCGCCATGCGCGTACTGTTCCCCTGGCAGCACCCGCGCACGGTCGGCGTCACCCTGCTCTTTGGGGCCTTGTTGTTCATTTGCTACCTCACCCTGAACCAGCGCGAGGTAGCCCGGTGAGCGGCCGCTTTCTGCTCGATTGGGCGGTGATGGCGGTCTCGCTGTTCAACACAATCGTGGCGCTCTGGTTGGGGCTGGCGGTGCTGCTCAATGCAGAACGGCGCACGTGGGGAATCTGGTTGGCCGGCGGCGGCCTGTTGATGGGTGGCGCGTTTTTCATCAGCCACTCGGCCATCCTGGGACACGATCTGTACACCATGAGCCGCGGGGTGGACTTTTGGTGGGAGGTGGGCTGGTTCCCGGTGGTGGCGGCGCCGTTTGCCTGGTATGTGCTGATGCTGTGGTACGCTGGCTTTTGGGATGACCGGCGGACGGCGCTGCACCGTCGGCACCGGCCGTGGCTGCTGCTTGCGCTGCTGCTGGCGGCCGGGTTCCTGGGATTGCTGCTCTTTACCAGCCCGCTGCCTACCTTCTGGCAGATGGCGCGGCTGGACCTGGTGGGTGAACCGGCCGTGGCGGGCGTGCCGCTGGTGCTGCTGGCCTACCCGGTTTACATCGTGCTTTGCATTGCGTTGTCGTTGGACGCGCTGGCCCGGCCGGGGCCCTCCGGCCGGCTGATGGGCGAGCTGGCCCGCCGCCGCGCCCGGCCGTGGCTGGCCAGCGCTTCGCTGGCGCTGCTGCTGGTCAGCCTGCTGGTGGCGGGCGGGATGGGCTGGCTGGCGCTCAACGCCGGCCGGCGCTCCGTCTATGAGATTTATGCCGAGCTTCCCCGAGCCATCACCTGGGCCGATCTGGTCATCGAGTTGCTGATAGGCGCAGCGATTGCGCTGCTGGGGCAGGCGGTTGTGGCCTACGAGGTCTTTACCGGCCGGACGTTGCCGCGGCGCGGCCTGGCCCGCCATTGGGGGCGGGCGCTGATCCTGGCGGCCGGCTATGGCCTGCTGGTCGGTTGGAGCCTGACCATCCGGCTGCGGCCGATCTACGCCTTGTTGCTCACCGCTATGTTGATGACCCTCTTTTACGCGCTGTTGAGTTGGCGCTCGTACGTCGAGCGGGAGCGGACGATCGAGTACCTGCGACCGTTCGTCGCCAGCCAGCACCTGTATGAGCATCTGCTGACCCCGGCCGGGGCGTCGGTGCCGGAACTGGACGTGCCGGCGCTCTTTCACGCGCTCTGCCGGGACGTCCTGGCGGCACAGGTCGGGTATCTCATTCCGCTGGGCCCGCTGGCCCCACTGGCCGGCCCGCCGCTGTCCTTTCCGCCCGAATCGGCCGCGCCTCCATTACCAGGCCGGTTTGTCGATCAGTTGGCCGAATCTCCCCAGCTCTACCGGCCGCTGGAGCCAGAGACCCACGGTCTGACGCGGTGGGCGGTGCCGCTGTGGAGCGAACGTGGCTTGATGGGTGTGCTGCTGCTGGGCGAAAAGCGGGACGGTGGCCTCTACAGCCAGGAGGAGATGGAGATTGCGCGCGCCAGCGGCGAGCGGCTGGTGGATGCGCTGGCCGGCCGGGAGATGGCGCGCCGGCTGATGGCATTGCAGCGCCAGCGCCTGGCGCAAAACCAGGTAGCGGACCGCCGGACCCGGCGCGCGCTGCACGATGAGATTTTGCCTCAATTGCATACGGCCGCGCTCTTGTTGAGCAACCAGGTCGATCCCGGTGCTGAGGTGCAGGAAGCGCTCGGCCAACTGGGTGACGTGCACCGCCGGATTTCCAACCTGCTGCGGGAGATGCCCCATCCGGCCGCGCCAGAACTGGCCCGGCAGGGACTGGTGGCTGCCCTGCAGCGGGTGGTGCAAGATGAATACGCCGGTGCGTTTGACGGCGTCCAATGGGAGATCGAGCCGGGCGGCGAGCAGGCCGCCCGGCGCGTGCCGCCGGTGGCGGCCGAAGTGCTGTTCTACGCCGCCTGCGAGGCGGTGCGCAATGCGGCGCGCCATGGCCGGGCAGGCCAGGCGCAACGGCCGCTCAACCTGCGAATTGGGATTTGCTGGGAGGAGGGGCTGGAGTTGACGGTCGAGGACGACGGCCAGGGATTATCGAGTGCCAGCGGAACGGCAGCCGGGGGACAGGGGGTGGCGCTGCACAGCACGATGCTGGCGGTGGTGGGTGGGACGCTGGTAACGGAGGAGCGGCCGGGCCAGGGCACACGGGTCAGGCTTTCCCTGCCGGCCGGTGCGCTAGCCTGATTTGCGCCGCTGGCGCATCATCTCCAGCACCTGGGGTGTCATCACCGCCACAATGGGGGATGGCTGGTCGGGCTGCCAGGCCTTGATCGCCTCTTTGGCTGGCTCCGGCCACTGCTCGTCAGAGTGGACGATAGTGCCGGGTTCGGTTGCAGATTCCAGTACCTGCAATGCGTGTCGCACGATGCGGGTCTGTTGCGCTGTGTCGCCCGCCCGGCCCAGCGTCTGCCCAAAGGGAAACTCGACCGCCAGCGTGCGCGGCACGCCGACCCGCTCGGCCCAGAAGGGCATCATCGTGATCAGCACGGTAGCCAGCCCGGCCGCTTCCAGTGTGCGTGCCAGCACGGGCACGTTGATGCAGCAGTCCGGTCAGGCGGGTGTCAGCAGGACGCAATCCACCTTGGCCGCTTTGAACCGGGCGGCCACCTCCGGTCCGTATCGTTCGCGCCAGACAGTCGCGTCCGGCGGATAGTTCTGAAAGCCCATGAAGGCAAAATGCTCCCGCGCCGCGTCCCCAATCACCCCGGCCGTCGCCAACTCGTGCAGCCGGTCTATAGGGAGCAGCACGTTAACATCCTCCAGCGCCGGCCGGGTGTTGATGTGCAAGTGGCTGGCTCCCAGTTCGTTCTGGCGGATATCGGCCGGGATGACCCGGTAGCTGGGGTCGCCCCAGGTCGGTTCCTCCTGTTCGTGGGCCAGGTCAAAAGGTGGCTCCACCCCCAGCCGGTACAGCCCGCCGGAGGTGACCAGCCCCACCGTGCATTCGCTCAACGGCTGGGGGAGCGGCGTCCACGGGATGGGCAACTCGGGCTCCCGTTCCGTCATCTGGTAAAAGGCGGCAATCAGCCGCGGTAGGAATTTAAAGCTGTCAACCGGCATGGCGGCCTCCTTTCAGCGGGGCGGTTCGACTTGGCCACGCATGAATCGGACAATGTACTCGGCCGAAGGGTGTCCCTGTGTGGGGTGGTGCACGGCCGCTACCACCGCCTCGCGGTCGTATTCCACCCGGCGGTGCTCCACCTGGTATCCACTCTCAGTTGCATTCAACAGGGCATAGCTGGCTCGCAGGTCGGGTGGGAACGGGTTGCTCACGCTGCCGGGGTTGATCAGTCGGATGCCGTCCACTGTGAGGTCCAGCGGCCGGTGGGTGTGGCCCACAAATACGAGGTCGGCCTTGCACCCTGCCAGCAGGCCGGCCGCTTCGTCCTCGCTCATGGATGGGAAAAAGGCCGGACCGTCGTCGTGGCCCGGGGCGGCGTGGACCAGCAGCACGCGGGTGCCATCCGGCAGGGTAAACCGGTGCTCCAAGGGCAGCTCTGCCAGCCAGCCTCGCCACCCGGCTGCGGTCACCATCCCCTGCGTCCAGCCAAAACTGACCGCTACCTGTATGGCGGCCGGGGCCCGGCTTGGGTCGTCCATCACCTCCTCCGGCATGCCGGGCGGCAGCCCGCTCTCGACCAGAAAGCGGTCGGTGTTGCCGCGGACAAAGCGGGCATTGGGTAATGCGTCCAGCCGCTCCAAGACGCCGTTGGGGTCCGGGCCGATGGCAGCCAGGTCGCCCAAAGACCAGTATTCATCCGCGCCACCCAGTGCAGTGATATCGGTCAGCACCGCATCCAGTGCGATCGAGTTGCCGTGGATGTCGGACAGGATGGCGGCGCGCATCAGCTTTTACGCACCAGCGCCGCGCGGAAGGGGTGCAGGCTGGCCTGCATCAACCCGCCGGCGACAAAGGGGTCGTTTTGCATGAACTGGCGGGCGGCCGCTTCGTCCTCGGCCTCAAAGATGACCACCGCCGGGCCGACGCCGTCCAGCGACCGGCCGGCGAGGATGACGACGCCATCTTGGGTGGCCTGTTTGAGGTAGGCAAGGTGGGCCTCGCCAATGCGGATGTCCTCCTCGCTCCAGGCGTCGGGGTCGGCGACCAGCTCCGGCCGGATCGGGTCGAACACGTACACAAACTGTGTTTTCTCGGGCATGGCTGTCCTCCTGTTGGCAGGACCAAGTATAACGGAATCCGGCCGAATGAACCAGCGCACCCGTGGGTACGCAGGCCAAAACGCGCGGTGCCGGCTGTCAGCTATGACAGCCGGCACCTCAGCCGAGATACACCCATTGGTGCAGGATGGTGCTACCTGGGTTTGATGTAGATGATGTCCATTTTTGTCGGTTGATCCCCTGTGACCCGGCCTTTGCCTATCACGGGCCGCGCATGATGACCGGGAGATAGACCTTGTTTGTCAGACCGAGGTACTCGTCTGCGCCAAGGTCATAGCCATCAAAGGCCGGCCGTGGATCGCCGTCTATGTCGGTCGTAACTCCGGCATCTACGCCCGAATCGATGGCGGCGCTGGCCGGGCCAATGTGGTAGTTTCCAGCGTCGGGAGCCACAAAACCTGGAATATCCCAATAGTTGACCGTTCCAGTCACAATCGTCCCGCTTCCGCTCCAATCGCTCCCGTTGGACCAAATGCCACTGCCCCAAAGCGTCCCTTCTGCATCAAGAAGGCTCCCGCTGCTAACGCGAACCCCCGTGGTGTGGCTAACCAGGATTGTATTGGTGATGCTCGCGACGCTGTCCTCGTACGCTCGATTCAAGTACAAGCCATAAGAGCCATTCCTCGCCAGGGTGGTATGTAGCGCATCCAACTGGGATCCGTAAACCCAGATACCGATACCAGTGTTATCCGCAATCAGGTTGTTGCGCATGAGGATGTTGCTGCACACTTCGAGATAGACGCCATGATTGCCGTTGGACAGGATGCTGTTCTCAGCCAGAGTTCCGCTACAGCCCCGCCCAGCTATCCCACCACCGTAATGAGTGGCGTAGTTATTCTGGATGACATTTGCTTCTAGAACTGCATCTTGCCCAAAATAGATTCCACCACCATACAGTGCCGTGTTGCTCATCAATAGATTACCCCGTGCCACCTGCCCACCGTAGAGAGAGCCTCCACCCCCAAAAACATCGCTGCTGTTACTATAAAAAGTGTTGCTGATTACCAATATGTCGCTCAAGCTTGCAGCAAATCCCCCACCAATATAATAGGCGTGATTACCTTGGAAAACATTTCCACGCAACACTCCAACCGCTTGATAGAGAGAAACTCCGCCGCCGGCCTCGGCCGTGTTACTGTACACCCAGCAATCTTGCATTGTGACCGCCGCACCTTTCACGCGAATACCTCCGCCTTGATCATCCTCGCCAACATCTCCTCCCATGATCCATAGTCCCTTGAGAGTTACAGTGAAAGCTGGCTGCGATTCATCTCCGAGGATGGCGACGACCCGACCCTGCCCCAGTGCGTCCAATACTGTGGGATTCAAGATCGGGGTTGGAGTCGCCCAATTGTCGGTGGCGTAGCCACCCTGGACGGTCAGGCTTTTTGCTATCGACACCTGCTGATGCTCCCCATTGTGCGCCCGCACACCCACACAGGCGCCCGCAATCTTGACTAGATCATCCTCACTGGCTGCGTCTACCGCTGCCTGAACACTGTTGAAGGGGGTTGGGGCGTCGTTGAGCCGGACGTGACAATCTTGGGCATATGAGGTAATCGTCCTTGTGTTTGCGGTTTCGTTGCTTGCCACCAATACGGTGTTATCCATCAGTTGCCGCAAAGGTACAGCTTCTGAGATATCGGCCGTCAAGGTGATGACTGCGCTTTCCCCTTCGGCAAGGCTTCCTGGCTCGCAGAGGGCGTGGCCTCCCCAGCCGGGGTCAACCAGGGTGCAGGTACCGAGTGAAGCGCTAGCCTGTGTGGCGCGTTGCCAGGGGGCAAGGGTATCCGTCAGGATTACCCCGGTGGCCGCGCCGAACCCGGCGTTGGTCATCCGTCGATTATCGGCCAGCGACCACCCGCCCCGGCCGCTTACTGTTGTTGCAGCACAAGTGGCAGGTGGACAAAGTGACTTGGCGGGATTGCGCACACGGTGCTGTCCCGAAAGTTGGCGACGGTAAAGGCCGTGTTGTTGAGAACCAGGTGGTTATCCGCATCGCAGTGGGGGTTGGGGACGCCGGCCGTGCAGGAGGTGGAGGTCCCGGCCGGTACGCCCATCGGGTCGCCGCCGTAGCTGATGCTGGGGTGGGACCAGTACTGGAGCCGGGTGCAATTAAAGCCCTGATCCGAGCATTCCGTGTTGTATGCCATGATGGTGCGCCAGCGGTCGGCCGCGTTCACATATCCGTGGTTGTAGGCGTACGGGGCGGTGCTGGTGTTCACGTACCAGTCGTGATGAGTTCCCATGTTGTGCCCCAACTCGTGGCCAAAGCTGTAATAGCCGGTTGCGCATTGCCTGCTGACCACGGCAAAGGCGGCGCTGGCAAATGAGGTGGAGACAGAGGTCATCAGGTAAGCGATCCCGCAGTATTCAGTATCAGCGACGATTAACGCCACCTCGTCGGCGCAGTGGGCGTTGCGCAGCGCGTGAACGTTGTCCATGTAGCCATCGGTCGTGCCCGCCAGACGTCCCAGCGTGGCGGACCAGTCAAAGTTGGTTTCATCGTATTCCACCTCGGCCGTGTGGGCCAGGTTGAGCCGCTGGTTGATGGCGCTGTTGGCGTACGACTGGTTTGTCTCGGCAACCGCCAGGTTGATCATCGCCTGCATGGCCACGGTGCCGCCGACGGCAGTGCGGGCGGCCGCGGTGTAGACCACCAACACGTCGACGCTGGACCCATTGTCCGCTAGCGGTGTGCTCTGTGCGCCTGGTGGGGTGATGATCGGGATTGGTTCGAGTTCGGCCGGGAAGGCGGTCGTGTCTATCTGCTGGATGGCGTGCACACGGTCTGCAATTGGCCAAATCTGGTAGAGTGCGTCCGGTAGCTGGACGCTGCCAGCCAGGGTCGTATCCCGGATCACCAGGGTGACCGAACTGTACGGCACGCCGTCGATATGCCCACTCCAGGTGTGACCGCCCGATGGGTTCGACTCGACGTGGTCCAGGGTGGCAACCAGTGTGGTGTCGCCGAATAGGTTCAACACCAGCGTGTCAGCGTCGGATCGGCCGGCCGAGCTCTCCAGTAGGCTGAACTCCGGTTCGACGAGCCGGGCTCGAAGCACAGTGGGGCCCGCGGCCGGCGCGTTGGGGAAGGGAGTAACCGCATCGGCAAATAGCTCTCTGCCTGGCCGAGGCGAGGCCGCGATGGCGCTGGATCCGACGGCGAGCAGAAACAGAACGAGCATGATTTTGGAAAACGTTCGAGCCAGTTTTTCACTGTTAGCAGTGATCATTGTTTGTCTCCATTTGAAGGTTGCCGAAGGGCGTGAGTAGACCGGGCTGGGGTCACGCCGGCAGGTGGGCCAGGGCGAATTGGGCTGCACCGGTACTTGGTACCCGTCATTGGCACGGGCCACCTCACTGGCACAGCAACTGATTGATGACCACCATGTGGTCGGCGGCCGCTTTTCGCGCCTGTTCAGGGTCCCCCTGTTCAATGGCTCTTGCAATTTTCCACTGGATGCGAAGGCCGTTCTCCTTCACCTGCGGCAATTTGATCAATTCGGTCGTGATCTCGGCCAGTAGTTTGTGGGCCAGGTGGTAGAGCTGCTCCAGCAAAACGCTGTGGCTGGCGGCCGCTACAGCAAGGTGGAACTCCCAATCAGCTTTTACAAAGGCATCGTCGTTCTCGAGATGGGCTTCCATTGCCTGCAGCGCGGCGTTCATCCGCTGGATGTCGGCCGGGGTGGCGCGTTGCGCCGCCAGTTCGGTCAGCGCCACCTCCAGCACGGAGCGCGCTTCGCAAATGTGCTGTGCCTCCAGTTCGCCCAGCCGCCGTCTGACCGTGGTGGGATGGATGAGCGTCTCCAGGGCGTCGGGCCGGACCCAGGTGCCCTTGCCCGGCCGGGACTCCAGCATCCCCATCGCGGTCAGACCCTGGATTGCCTCGTGAACGGTGGAGAGGCCAACGCCAAAATGGGCGGCCAACTCTTTACGCGGTGGAAAATACCCACCCGGCCGGACCGCTTGCGTCAGGATCATCTGCCGCAACTCGTCTGCCACGTGCTCTACCAGCGTGCTCTTGCGAATGGACATGGCTGCACTCCTTCACCACAACTGCGCAGGTTCAATTGGCTGAATATCAGATATTTGGATTGTACAATATCCTACTTTGAGGGTGGAGTCAAGTTGGATGGCTGGCCAGCGCCCCGGCTGCCAGCAAGCGGAGTAACCGGTTTCCGTCGATGTAGCCGGTGGCCCCGATCAATAGAATTCGTTGCTTCATCATTGCCTCTCCTCTCTTGCACAAATATTGAACAGTCAAAGTTGATTCTCGTCAATATTTTGACCAATCATCGACGGCGATTTTAGACAAAATATTGATATCCTCGCGATCCCAGGCTATAATCGGTCTCGTAATGGGAACCGCGAGGAAACAAAGATGTCATTGATTGCTCTGGATTACGGCCGGCAACGGGTGATCATGTTCGGCGGCAAGGGAGGAGTGGGTAAAACCACCTCCTCGGCCGCTACGGCGCTACATTACGCATCCCTCGGCCGGCGCACTTGTATCATCTCCAGCGACCTGTCGCCATCCCTGTCGGATATCTTCGAAACCGAGATTGGGGCGGTGGAAAGGCCGATTCCGGGGGTGGACAACCTATGGGGACTGGAGATCAACTCGGAAGAGGTGATGCGCCGCTGGAAGGATAAGTTTGGTGACGAGATCTACGCGGCCGCCTCGGCGCTGGTTGACCTGAGCTATGATGAGGTGGTGGATTATGTTGCGATTGCCCCTGGCATCCAGGAAGAGTTTATGCTGGACTACATCCTGGAGCGGGTGCGGGATGGCCGCTATGAAATGATTGTATGGGATACGGCCCCGGCCGGGGACACGCTGCGGCTGCTGGAACTGCCCTACAAGCTGATCAGCCATCTCAAGATGGCCCCGCGTATCTACATGCAGGTCCGGGACAGCTTCAAGCTGGACCGAGTGCCGTTCAGTGAGATCATTGCCGGGTGGAGCGAGCTTTCCGACGAGATTGCCAACTGGTTTCGCAACCCGGATAATGTCGCCTTTGTGCTGGTGACCATTCCGGAAGCGCTGGGTGTGTATCAGAGCCGCAGGCTGGTGGGGCAGTTTGCCGAGTTTGGCTTGCAGGTGAAGCACATGATAGTCAATCACGTCATCAGCGAACCGGACTGTGATTTTCATCGCCAGCGGCAGATGATGCAGGCCCCCTATCTGCAAATGCTTACCGACGAATATGCCGGCCGGATGGCGCTGGTGCAGGTCCCCGCCCGGCCGTGGGAGGTCAAGGGGGTAAGTCGGTTGCGTGAAATCGAGCGGATTCTGTTTAGCACCGGCCGGTAGACTCGGACAATCTAAAGGAGCCGGCCGGGGAGGTCCGGGTCGAATTAACCACCAACGGGGAATCCGCTGTTGCAGAGGGGATCAGCTCTCCAGTAGGTTCTGCAGGTGGGTGATCCGGTTGTGATAGTGCAGCCGCCAGGTCTCCCGGCCGGGATGGGCCACGTACTCAAAGCGGGAGACGCCGGTGTTGTAATCCCAAATCTCACAACGGCGCCAGGGGCCAATGTTGAACACATGGTCAAACACCGCTTCTACCACACCGCCGTGGCAGACCGCCACGACCATCTGGCCGCAGTGCTTTTCCACCATCTCTTCCACAAATTGGCCCACCCGGGTGCGAAAGTGCATGAACGTTTCGCCGCCGGGAACCATGGGGACAATCGAGGAAAACGGGCGCTCGCTGGACCAATAGTCGGCATAGTCGCGCGGTAAATCGTCATTGGGCCAGGGGGTGTGGTCCAATCGGTTGTTCCCAATTTCACGCAGCCGGTCGTCAAAGACGAGCGGATTGGGGTACGTTTGGGTAGCGATCTCGGCCGTCTCCCGCGCCCGGCTCATTGTGCTACAGTACAGCGCATCAATCTCAGGCATCTCTTTGGGCAGCCAATCGGCTAGCGCGGCCGCCTGCTTCTGGCCCAATTCGGTTAACCCTTCGTCCAAATTGCCGTCGTGCCAATCCTTTAGATTGACATAACTCTGTCCGTGTCGAATCAGATAGAGGTTCATTGTGCTCCTTTGTGCCGGCCGGGAAAAAGATGCTCCAGCCCGCGCCAGAGGTCGTCCCGCCAGGCGGGGTAGTTGTGGCCGCCGTTGTACTCCCGATAGGCAAGGCTGAATACGCGGCTTTTCAACAGAGCTCGCATGGCACGATTGGATTCCAGTAGCCATTCGTATCGGCCGACGTCCATCCAGACGTGCAGCGGTTTGACTCCACTGCCATGCAGCAGATCGGTTGTCACCGGTTGGTGCCCCCAGAGATCAAAAGCGCCCGACTGGCTGAGCACCCGGCCGAACAGGTCGGGCATTCTCAGGCCGGTGTAAAGTGCCATCAGCCCACCCATTGAGGCACCCATGACGCCGAATGTGCCGGGGCGCCGGCCGATATCCAGCAGATTGAGGGGCCGGCCGGCCAGCGGCAATATCTGTTTTCTGATAAAGATCAGTGTACCCTCGTTGCAGGCGTACTCGACGAACCGGCCGAGTCGGCCAGCGTTGGCTACCATTGCCAGCGCGATCGGCTGCATCCGGCCGGCGGCGATCAGGTTGTCCACGATGGTGGGCAGTTTGGCGCGGCGGAAATAGTCCTGCCCGTCAAAAACCAACAGCAGCGGGCTTGGTTGAGACGTGGGCGGCTGGTAAAGGAACAGATCCCGCTGCCGGCCGAGTGCAAACTTGTCCACATCCACCCGGTGTCGCGTGATGGTACCGTGAGGAACGTTCCGCCGCCGCCGGGCCAGTGGGGTGGGGCGCGCGTCGGGCATGTAAAAGTAGCTGTTGACCTGGCCCAAACCATTGGGCGTTCGACGGGGGTTTAGGGGATCCGGCGTATGCAACTCATCGGAGCCCAGATAGTACTCCAGGTAAGCGTCGGCCGGAAGGGGTGCGTCGTGCCGCCAGAGGCTGGCCGAAACTCGCTCCCAGCCGGCCGGTTCCCAGTTGTTCCAGTCGCCGCGCAACGCAGGTGGCTCGTCGCCCTGCCAGACAAACGTTGCCATGTTTGCCGAGATGATTGGAGTGCCGTGTTGTCTGGCCAGTTCCAAAAGCCTGTTGGTCATCAGTCTTTCTACTCCTTTGCTGGCAGAGATGATACCAGTTCGTCCGGCTAAATCAACCCTTGCGTTGCGACATCTGCGCTGACGACTAGAATTGACTCATGCGCGCTGCTTGCGGCCGAGCGGGGATGCAGGCTGCAGAACCCGGCTGATAGGTACAGCAAGCTATAGCACGGCATGAAAAAATGCGGTATAGTATGCATGGCGTACCTCTGGCTGTCGAAGGAGTGAGCAGAGCAGGGGGTATTGGGATGAAAGACGAGAACAAGACCAAGGCGCAGTTGATCCAGGAACTGGAGGAATTGCGCCGACAGGTTGCCATGTCCGACCGATCCGGGGCGCACGAGCGGCAGTTGCGCACGGCCGAGGATGAATTGCAGCGCTATGCCGAGCGGCTCAACATCCTCCATCAGATCGACCGTGCTATTCTCAACGCCCAATCCCCGGAGGCAATTGCCAGGGTTGCTATGCAACACCTGCGCCAACTGGTGCCCTATGCACGCGCCAGCATATTGGCGCTTGATTCCAGGACCAAGAAAGTAGCCGTGCTGGCGGCCGATGTAAACGGCGAGACGACTCTGGGAACTGGGGTCCAGATGAAAGGGGTGCCATCGGATTCGGTGTTGGAAGAGATGGCGACCAGGGGTGTCTGGGATGTAGAAAATTCACATCAGCTTGTTGAACCGGGTCGGACTGAAAGCATCCCGAAAGCAGAGGGGATTCGCTCGCATATCTCGGTTCCACTGGTAGCGCAAGGTGAGATCATTGGCTCGTTAAACCTGGGCGCACCCGAGGCGGGAGTATTTGAACCAGTGCACATTGAAATCGCGCGGGAGGTGGCAGGCCCACTGGCGGTAGCTATCCAGAATGCCAAGCTTTACGAAGCAGAGCAGCGCGCCCGCGAACGTGCCGAAACACTGCGGCACGTAGTTGAGTTGCTCAACGCCAGCCTTTCGGTTGATGAGGTGTTGCAGGACCTGGCCGAAGCCAGTGCCCGTTCACTTAACGCAGATGATTGTTCCATTCTGTTGCTGGACCCCGAGGGGGGGGATCTGGTTTTCCGCGCTTCAACCGACATTCCGCGAGCCACGATCGAGGCGGGGTTGCGGGTCCCGGCCGAAGGGAGCATCGCCGGCCGCGTCATCCGCGAGCAGAATGCCCAGGCAGTGGCCGATGTACTTGCGGACCCAGATTACTATACCAAGATTGCCAATGGGACCGGCACTCCGCTGCGATCTTTGCTGGCGGTGCCTCTCTTCCGCGGTGAGCAAGTGCGCGGGGTGGTGGAAGCGCTGTATGCTGAACCCCGCGAATTCGACACGGATGAAGTCCAAATGCTGGTGGCCATCTCCAATAGTGCGGCCGCCGCCATGGAAAATGCCCAGCTCTACGAATCCACGCAAAAGTTGCTGATGCAACGCACGGCCGAGTTGAATACGATTCGCCAGGTAGCGGCCGCCATCAACCAGACGCTGACGCTGGAGGCCATCCTGAACCGCGGGCTGCGCGAGATGATCCAAGCTTCGCCGGCCGATGCTGGCGTCATCTATGTGATGGATCCAGAGCGGAACCCGGCCGAGATGCTCCTCAAAGTGGAGGCCAGTATGCCGCCCAACTTTACGGGGCGGTACAGCGCACTGCCACTGGATGAGGTAATGGGATTCTTGGGCCAGCACGCGGAGCCAGGCGCCAGCCCATGCAGCGGAGGAGCCCCGCTCTCCCTGGGTGCGGAGCATCTGCCCGCACCGTTGCAGACCGCTGGCTTTCACTCAGCGCTGGCGTTGGCGCTCTACGTTCACGACCAATGCTTGGGCATTATTGGCCTGCTGGCCGACCGGCCGGATGCCTTTAGCCCGTCGGATCAAGGCTTTTTGCACTGCATCGCAGACCAAATTGCAGTGGCAGTGGAAAACGCGCGGTTGCTGGCCCAGGCGCGACAGGATGTACAAACTCGGGCCACGCTGTTGCACGAGGTTAACCATCGGGTCAAGAACAACCTGGCTGCCATTCTTGGCATTCTTTCCCTGGAGATGAATCGCAGCTTTCCAGATCAGGCTGACTACCGCGCGGTTCTGCGGGACATTCAGAGCCGGATCCAGGGCCTGGCCACGGTTCACGATTTGCTGTCGGCGACCCACTGGTCACCCCTACCGTTGGAAAAGTTGGTGGGGGATGTTATCGGCGCGGTGCTGGGCAGTTCCCCCTTGCGCCAAAAAGTAGAGTTGGTCGTTAACCCGGCCGGCACCGAGCAATTGCTCATCGCCCCCAAGCAGGCAGCCAGTCTGGCCTTGATCATTAACGAACTGGTGACCAATTCTGTGAAACACGCATTTCGCGACCGCGACCGCGGCCGGATTGAGGTCAGTTTTTACACCAACCCTGTTGACCAGCGCACGGTCGTGTTAGAATTGCGGGACGACGGGCCGGGATGGCCGGAAAACGTGGTGCAGGGGATGGCCGAGGGGGTTGGCTTGCGGCTTATCCGAATGACGACGCGTAGCCCGTTGCGCGGGCGTTTTTCGATGCACAACGACGGTGGGGCTGTGGCAATCCTCACGTTTCAACTTGTTCTGGATTAGCGGATTGACCGGAGGAGATACGAGGGAGGTCGGACTTTGAAGCCCAAAAGCACAACCAGGGTATTGGTAGTGGACGACGAGGCGATGGTGAGTGAACTGGTTCGGGACCAGTTGATGCGCCTGGGATACCAGGTGTGTGGGCTGGCCTGTGACGGCGAAGAGGCTGTCGAACTAACCTGCGAACTGCACCCGGATGTCGTCATCATGGACCTGCAAATGCCGGACCCAGCCACCGGCCGGGGTGACCCGTTGGCTGGCCTGAAGGCGGCCAAGACCATTCAAGAGGTTTGTCCCACGCCGGTGATTATCCTCACGGCTTACGAGTCTCCCGAGTTGGTCAAACAGGCCAGCGAGACGGGAGTAGGTGCCTACCTGGTCAAGCCGTCGATGGAAAATGCATTGGATCGCGCCATCACTGTAGCACTGGCCCGCTTCTTGGATCTGATGCAGCTCCGTCAGTTGAACGCAGACCTGCAGGCGCGGAACGACGAGTTGGATGCCTTTGCACACACGGTAGCTCACGATCTCAAACACCCGTTGGTGACGACGCTGGGGTATGCCGAGTACATGCTACAGGATTTTGAAAGCCTCACGCGCGGAGAGGTGCGCCAACATCTGCAATCCATTGCGCGACAGGGCCGCCGCATGAACAACATTATTGAAGAGCTGCTGCTGCTGGCCAGCGTGCGCCACGTGGCCGAATTGGAAGTGGATGTCCTGCACATGGGCCATGTTGTGGGAGAGGCGCTGCTCCGGTTGGTGGATTTGGTGCGGGAGAGCAGTGCGGAGGTTGTGCTGCCCCACAACTGGCCGGTGGCCGTCGGATACGGGCCATGGGTTGAGGAAGTGTGGGTCAATTATCTCTCTAATGCTATCCATTATGGCGGCCAGCCGCCGCGGGTGGAAATCGGTGCGGCGCGCGAAGGCGATGGGGTGATCCGGTTCTGGGTAAGTGACAATGGCCCCGGCCTGGCTGAAGAGGATCAGGAGCAGCTCTTTGCTCCCTTTACTCGACTGTCCCAGGCGCGGCTGAAGGGGCACGGTTTGGGACTGTCGATTGTGCGCCGGATTGTGCAGAGGCTTGGAGGTACGGTGGACGTGGAGAGCAGGCTTGGAGAGGGCAGCACTTTTAGCTTTACCCTCCCGGCCGGTAGCTAGCTGCGGCCGGTCTCCTATGGATGAGTGAGTTGGGGATTGCCTCTTTTGCGACGGGCGGTCAGTGTCAGCCTGGGTAGCCCTGCCCGCGACAAGCGAGTCATCGTCCATTTTGGGGGTCAGCCGATCAGCATTGAGCGGATTGGGACCGGCGGGGATGCAGTCAGGGCGCGCCAACTGTTTGCCGAGCTCGACGGCCAGGTGGACGCGCTCAGCGTGGGTGGGATTGACTTGTACGTGCGATTGGACGGCCGTGATTACCCCATTCACGCTGCGCTCAAGCTGGTACAGGATGTTCGCCACACGCCCCTGGTGGACGGCCGGGTGCTCAAATATGTTCTGGAGCGGCGCGTGTTCGAACTGGTCCGGCCGGTGCTGGGCGAGATTCCCGATTATCACAGCGCGCTCATGCCAACAGCCATTGACCGCATCGGCCTGGCGGAGGCGGTCACGGCCGTCTCGGATAGCCTGGTGATCGGTGATCTGGTATTTACCTTGGGTATTCCCATCCCCGTTCGCGGCCTCGGCCGGTTCAAGCGGCTGGCAAAGGTGCTGCTGCCCGCTGTCGGGTTCCTTCCCATGGGTATGCTCTATCCCCCCGGCAGCAAGGACGAGGGTTTTCAGCCCAAGCATCTTCGCCTGTGGCGGGAGGCAGAACTGATTGCGGGCGACATGCATTACATCCGCAAGTATTCGCCGGACGACTTGGGCGGCAAGACAGTCATCACCAATACCACGACTGCTGAAAACATGGATCTGTTACGTGCGCGTGGAGTCAAAATGGTGATGACGCTTTCCCCCCGCTTTGAGGGCCGCTCGTTTGGCACCAATCTCATGGAAGCGGTGCTGACCGCCTTTGCCGGCCTGGGCCGGCCGCTGACCGCCGCCGAGTTGAATGCGCTGATCGACAGGCTGGATCTCCGGCCGGACGTGCAGCAGTTGACCCGCTAAGCCGGAGGTGATGTCGCCTGGGTGTACCGGCGGTTCCAGTCGGGGAGCGTTTTCAGAATCACAATCAAACCGCCAAACATACCTTGCATGATGGCGGGTGTGGCGAACCCCCACAGATACAGCCATGGCCCGACCAGGAGCATCACCACGACCGTGGCCCGCGCACGGTGGACCTGCAGCAGCTTGGTCAAGAGCAGCCAGAGGAGCAGCAGTGCAAGCAGTGTTGCCAGCGCCGGCGCTGGCGATAGGATGAGCAAGGACCCAGCCAGCGTGGAGATGCCAATCCCGCCGCCAAAGCGGATGAAACAGGACCAATTGTGCCCGATGATGGCCATCACGGCCGCCAGTGCGCCGGCCCAGGTGTGCTGCGATAGCGATTCGGCCGCCAACACGGCCGCTGCACCGAGCAGTGCATCTACAATGGCAGTAAACACGCCGCCCCACAATCCGGCCGCCCGCGAGACGTTTAGCCCGCCCGTGTGCCCGCTGCCCTGTTGGCGGATGTCCACGCCGCGCAGCGCTTTCACGGTTAGTACGCCGGTGGGCACTGCGCCCAGCAAGTAACCGATCACTCCGGCAAGGATCAGTGCCATTTTGACGTCTCGCTAGCTCCACACCCGCAGGCGCTGGGGCAGAATCTCAAATTCCAACTGGCGGCCGGCTGTGCACAGAATCTCTCCATCCACGTGTGCGATCAAATCGTCCTGCGACGTGATGGAGACCTGCCTGGCGCGAGCCATGGTGATGGGCTCCCGGTTCACATGTGTCCCCTTGAGAAAATGGGGGATCAGGGCCAGCATCCCCGCCCGGTTGACCTTGCCGGCAATACAGAGGTCGAATACGCCGTCATCCGGCCGGGCATCCGGCGTGACGAAAAAGCCGCCCCCTTCTCGCCGGCCGTTGGCTACCGTGACCATCAGGGCGGGCAGTTCCAATCGTTGCCCGTCGTATTCGATTGTGACCTGTGGGTTGCGGTGGTGCAGAAACACAGTCTTGAGCACCACCAGCAGGTAGAGTGGGATTCCGCGCAGGTGTTTGATCTTGCGCGCTTCGGCCGTGACCACCCCGTCAAACCCAACGCCGACGGTATTATCGAAAAAGCGAGCGCTTTCCGGCCGGCCATCCAATGTCACGCGGCCGACGTCCACCAGCCAGTCACGGCCGAGGGCCAATCGTGTACAGGCACCGGGGAGATCGGGGGGCACTCCGATGGTGTGGGCAAAATCGCTGCCCGAGCCAATCGGCAGGACTCCCAATGTGGCGGCCGGCACTTGCCCGTCGGCCGCGGAGTGCATCAGGCCGTTGACCACTTCGTGGCTGGTGCCGTCGCCGCCGGCCGCCACCACCAGCTTGAATCCAGAGCGGGCCGCTTTCTCGGCCAGTTCGATCGCATGGCCCGGCCACTCGGTGCGTTCCAGTTCGAATTCGAGCCCGGCCGCCGCCAGCAGGTCGCGAATCTCCGGCTCTGCCTTGGCTCCATAGCCCCGGCCGGCAATTGGGTTGAGGATGATTTTGATAGGGCCCATTGGGTTCTCCGTTGACTGGTGCGGTGTACTGGCCAATAGAACACCGACCGCGAACCTCCGTTGCGGCGCTCTGCTATGCTTGGTGGTGCATTTGCCGCCGTTGAAAGAGCAGCACCCCGACCGCAAAGCAGCCGGCCGAGAGCAGTGCCGTCGCCCCCAGCCGGAAGCCGATTTCCCGCAATCCCACTCCAAAGGTCAGTACCTGCTGCAGAGCCATGAATCCGTGGGTGGCTGGAAAGACATCGAACAAGTCAATCTGGTGGCCTGCCAGGGTGAACAACGTTAGCGGTGGGAACTGGTAAAAAGAGCCCGAAAGGAACACTTGCAGCATGGTCAGGGTGCCGCCCACGTTGGCGGCTTCGCTATCGTTGGCCGAAAAGCATGCCACGATGAGCCCCAGCCCCACGGCCGAGAAGCAGATCACGACCCCTACCAGCAGCGCCAGCCAGAACGAGCCGCGCACGTGAAAGCCCAACGCCACCGACCCGCCCAGCACGGCCGCTACCTGCAGCACCGCGATGACCATCTGGGCCAAGCTGATGCCACCCAGCAATTGCCAACTGCTCAGGCGGGTCAGTTGCATCCGGCGCAGCGTGCCCCAGCGGATCTCGCGTGCCACCAGCATGGCCGTTTGCGGGATAATCATCAGCAGGGCAAAGATCATCATCCCCGGCGCGTACAGGTCAAATTCCGATTGCGGCCCGGCCGGAAAGATGGAGCGCGCGGTAACAAGCACTGGCTCCGGCAGCCCGGCCGCGCGGGTTTCGTAGCGGCGGATCACGCCGTTGACCAACGTGCTGGCACGAATGAAGCGGGGGTACACGGCATCCCCTTTGATGGTCGCTGCGCCGGATGGCGCAATCGTCAGCAGCACGGTGGCGGACCGGTCTGTCAGTGCTGCTTCGGCCGATTCCCGATCGGTAGTATGGGTTACAGCCAGCGCCGGCCGGCCATCAGCGTAGCGCTGCGCCTCCAGTTCCGCGATCAGCGCTTCGGCATGCGCCCCTTCGCCAATCACCAGCACCGGATGGGTGACCAGCAGCTCGGCCGCATAGGTCAGGGCGGAAAAAAAGACAAAGATCAGCGGCAGCACCAGCAGAATCCCAAGCATCTGCGGTTCGCGCACAAGTTCGAGCAGGGTTTTGCGGGCTACCAGCAAGGTTTTCATTCGCGCAGGCTCCGGCCGGTGAGCTGGATAAAGACATCCTCCAGCGTGTTCTCGCGCACGCGCACCTCGCCGGCCGGCGCGCCGGCCGCTTCCAGTCTATCCAGGATTGCCGGCAGTGCGCCCACCGCGTTGAGCGCCCGGACGATCACCGTGCTGCTGCCCTCCGCCAGCAACACCTGATCCACCTGAACTGACAGGATGGCCTCCAGTTGCCCTGCGGCCGGCTGTTCCAGTGGGGCCTGCAACGTGATTTCCACCACATCCCCCCGGCCGACCCGCGCCTTGAGCGCCGCCGGCGTGTCCACCACCAGCAACCGGCCGTGGTCGATAATCGCCACCCGGACGGCCACCCGATCGGCCTCATCCATGTTGTGGGTGGTGAGGATGACCGTTTTGTGGCGGGCCAGCGACTGGATGTATTCGCGCACCCGGACCCGGCTCTGAGGGTCCAGCCCGGCTTCCGGCTCGTCCAACACAACCAGTTCCGGGTCGTGCACCAGCGCCATCGCCAGATTGAGCCGCCGCTGCATCCCGCCGGAGAGGGTGCGGGCTTGGCGGTTGCGCTTCTCGGTGAGGCCCAGTTCGTCCAGCAGTAGGTCCGCCCGCCGGCGTGCCTCCCGGCCGGTTATGTCATACATCTGGCCGACGAACTGGAGTTGTTCCAGACAGGTGAGCCGCTCCCAGAGCACGATGTGTTGCGGGCAGACCCCCACCCGGCCGCGAATCTCTGCATCACCTCCGCTGATGGGCTGGCCGTGGATCAGCACCCGGCCGGCATCCGGCCGGAGCAAACCGCACATCATGTTGATGGAAGTGGTTTTCCCGGCCCCATTGGGGCCCAGAAAGCCAAAGACCTCGCCCGCGAAAACCTCAAGGTTCAGGTCGTCGACGGCCGTGAGCGAGCCATAGCGTTTGGTCAGTCCTTCGGTTTTCAGCACCACGTCGGACATGGGTCACCTTTCATCTGGGTCGCATCTGCAACCGTTGGTACAGTATTACGCCGGCCGCCAGTGTGAGCGCCGAAAGCACGGCCAGCAGAGCCAACTCGTAGCCGATAGCGTTCAGGCCATCGCCTAACACCAGCACCCGGCGCATGGCCTCGCCCGCGTGGGTGGTGGGCAACAGATCGTAGATCTGGATGGTCCGGCCGGCGACCGTGGCGATGGGGGCGGCCGGCATGGGGTACATGGCGCCTGAAAGCACCACCATCAACACGCCAATGACCGAGCTTAGGTTGGCCGCTTCGCCGTCGTTGCGGGCAAAGCAGGCGGTGAGGAGGCCAATTCCGACCGCCGCCAGCGACAGCAACAGCCCAATCCCCGCCCCCAGTAGCAGGGAGCCGTTGCCGCGGAACCCAAAAGCCATGGCGGAACCAAAAACGGCCGGGACCATCAGCAGCGCCAGCGCCATCTGCGCCAGCGTCACCCCCAGCAGCAGATCAAAAGCCCCGGCGCGAGTTAGTCGCAAGCGGGGCAGCGTCCCGCCGACCTGCTCTCTCACCAGCGTCATGGCGGTGGAGACGGCCATGAACATGATGCCAAAGACGATCATCCCCGGTACGCCAAATTCAAAATCAGACATGCTGCCGGTGCCGGGTACAAATTCCCAGTTGACGGCCGCAAGTTGCGCTGCCGGCCCGGCCGCCTGCTGCACAAACGCGTGTACCAGGTCATCCAGGAAGGTTTGGGCAAATACGAAATTGTCCGACGCTGGGTCGCCCAGCAGGGTGATGGTGGCCGGAGGGGTTCCGGATGCGGGTGCAAGGAGCGCAGTGGAGAAATCCGGCGGGATGGTGAGCAAGAGGGCCGCCTTGCGTTCGCGCACGGTGATCTCGGCTGCGTGCAGGTCCGGTACAACGGTTACTGCGAAGACCGGCTTTCCCTCCCAGGTGGTGGCCTGGATGGCAGCGATCAGTTCATCACCCGCCTGCCAGGTTTCGGACCCCGCATCCTGGTTGACCGCCGATATGGTCAAGTAGCTGGCCAAACCCTGATCGGTCCGGCCAAAAGCCACGTAATAGAAACCGATCAGCAGGATAGGAAACGCAAAGAGCAAACCGAGCAGCAGTGGCTCGCGCCAGTATTCCAGCAACGTTTTCCTGGCGATGCTGAACGCTTTCATAGATCCTCAGGGTGTTACCACTGAGGGTGATTATAGGGTGATTGGCGCTGGTTGTCGAGTTTGGATGCCGCACCGGCCGAGAGACGAGTCACTCCGCCAGGGCACGGTGGCCCATCCAGAATTGCTTCCAGTCACCCTGGCTGCTGCATAGAGCCAGCAGGGTGTACAGGCAGGCCGCGAAAAAGCCGAGCACCATCATCATGGCTACCCAGCCGGCCGCCCGGATTGGCGACCGTTCGCGGAAGATGATCCAGCCGGAAAAGAGGACAAACCCCACGTACAAGTCGACTAGTGAGACGATGCCCCAGGGAATCGCCAGCAGCTGATTACCCTCGCTGCCAAAATCGCCCACGGTAAAGCCGTAAACCAGCACGGCCGCCATTGCCAGCAGTCCAAGCAAAGCAATCAATTTGGCAAGTCGCATTGTGATCTCCGTGCCATCAGGTCAGCAGTTGAACCAAAAGAATGGCCGTGTAACCGGCCGCGTACAGCAACGTCAGGCCATAGGGCGCTGCCCGCGGGGTGTTGCGCATCTGGAACTGGTGCACACGCAGAAAGGCCCGCTTGACGAGGTCCCCCAGCAGCATCAGCGCGGCAAAGGGCAGCAACCGGGAAGTGGGTTCGGTGCTGGTCAGGAGCAACACGGTCATCCCCCAATGGCCCAGGTTGTTGAGAACCACGAAAGCCAGGGCCACAATCTCTCGCTCCATGATTCGATCAAAGATGGCGGTCACCAGCCCCTGCGAGAGCACTGCGAGGATAATCAATTGTGCTAGTTGTGACCCGGCCGGCAGCGTCAGCCGGCCGCCGCCTAATGTGCTGAGCAATGCACCAATGCCGATGACCAGCGCGGCCAGTTTGATGGCTGTCTCCAGCCAGGCCAGGGGCGGCCACTGGGCGATGTACCACAACTTGCGATCCGGCCGCGCTTTGCTCATTGCGCATCCCGTTTGGGGAACCAGGGCACAAAGGGGCTGGTGGTTTCGATGTATTCGCGGTATTGTGGCTTGGTCTCGGCCAGTGTCTTTTCCAATAGGGCCACGCCGGAAACGCGTAGTAATAACAACGTCATCAGGATGGGGCCAAAGGCAGTCCAATAGCCGCCGCTGGCGGCCGCAGCGATCAGGAACAAGCCCCACCATTGGGTTGCGTCGCCAAAATAGTTGGGATGGCGCGTGTAGCGCCAGACCCCTGTGTTGACCACCTTTCCTCTGTTGGATGGGTTGGCCCTAAAGCGCGCCAGTTGCAGGTCGCCTGCTGCTTCAAAGAAAAAGCCAATCAGCCAGATGGCAATGGCAACCCAATCGAGCCGGGTGAGCCGCTCCGGCGTGGGGGCAAGGTTTTCTGCCAGCAAAGGAGCAGAAATGATCCACATCAACACGCCCTGTAGCAGAAAGACCTTGAAGTAGCTGCGCCACCACCATGCTCGGCCGGCTTCCTCCCGCTATTTCCGATAGCGAAAATCCTCCCCCTTGCCATGGTTGCGCCATTAATTCCGTTTTGCACTCTCCTACTGGCTGGAATTGTACTACAATGTCATAATTTTGTCACTATTTTGACCAGATTTTTACCGCATCTGTATGCTTTGCTCTACGGGCATCTGATGCTATACTGATGCAAGACAATCAAGCGTAGCACGGGAGGTGCGGCGATGAAGTTTTGGCGCAAAGTGTTGACATGCGGTTTGCTGGCAGTCTTTTTGGTTGGTGCGTGGCCGGTCGCTCCGGCCGCCGCGCAGAGCAATCTGCTCACCAACTCGGGCTTTGAGGATGGGTTTCACGTGCAGGGGGGCGCTCAAGAGGTGTCCGTAGCCAACGGGTGGACGGCCTGGTGGGTGCAAGGGGGGCAGGGGCTCACCAATCAGGGGTACCTGGTGCGGCCGGAGTACAAAGGCGAAGACGGCCAGGTGTACGGCTACGGCCGGGTGCATGGCGGCCGGTATGCGCAGAAATTCTTCAATTCTTTCTCCACCCACGACGCGGGTCTGTTTCAGACGGCGAGCGTGCCGGCCGGGTCGACCCTACAGTTCCGGGCCTGGGTGCAAACCTGGTCCAGCAGCAGCGACGACACCAACCAGATCGTTGGCTCTGGCAACTATTGGGTTTCCATTGGCATTGATCCGGCCGGGGGGATCAACCCCACCGCCGCCTCAGTGGTCTGGTCACAGGTCACCTTTGCCAACAATCGGTGGGTGCAGTTGAGCGTGACGGCGCAGGCTCAGGGTGGCCAGGTGACTGTGTTTACGCGGGGAGCGCCCCAGTTTCGCGTCAAGCACAATGATTCTTACTGGGATGACCTCAGCCTGGTGCAGATCGATCCGGCCGCCGGCCCGGCCGCGCCGGAACCAGCGCCGCAGCCATCGGCCGCCCCGGATAGCTATGTAGTTCAGCCTGGCGATACGCTGTTTCGCATCGCACTGCGTTTTGGGACCACCGTGCAGGAACTGATGCGGCTGAATGGACTAACCGACCCCAATCTCATCCGGTTTGGGCAGCAGTTGACCATCCGCGGGACGCCGGCCGCGCCGCCTCCCCAGCCGGCGACCGGCACCTACACGGTCCAGCCTGGGGACACTCTGGGCGAAATCGCGCTCCGGTATAACACTACGGTGACGGCCTTGGCGGCGCTCAATAGCATTCTCAACCCGGAGATCATTTTCGTGGGCCAGGTCCTCACTGTGCCAGGTGGGGCGGTTGCAGCGCCGCAGCCGGCGCAGCCGCGGGTTCATGTGGTGCAGCCTGGCGAGATGCTCTCGACAATTGCTGCCCGCTATGGCGTGTCCATGTGGACGATTGCGGAGGCCAATAACCTGACCAATGTCAACTTTATTTGGGTGGGGCAGCGATTGGTGATCCCGGCCAACTAGGTTGCTTGGTTCGGCCTGGGACACGAGATAGGAGCAGAGCATGACCGTCCACGTGTTGATCACGATGCAGATTCCGGAAGAGTTGCTGGAGCGGGTACGCGCGGTTTCTCCAGAGGTGAGCGTATCCTACGTTCCGCTTTCCAAGGGAGAGATGCCGCCGTTGAGCACATTGGCTCAGACCGAGGTGCTGTATACCTGGACGGCCGTTCCCAAACCGGAGGAAGCGCCCCAGCTGCGCTGGGTCCAATTCCACTCGGCCGGGGTTGAGCACATCCACAGCCACCCAATCCTGGAAAGCAACGTGATGCTGACTACCACCAGTGGGATTCACGCCGTGCCGATGGCCGAATACGTGCTGGCGATGATCCTGGCCTGGGCGCACCGCGTCCCGCGGATGCTGGCCTATCAGCGGCAAAAGATCTGGCCCGGCGGCCGGTGGGCCAAGTTCGTGCCGCAAGAGTTGCGGGGAGCGACGGTTGGCATTGTGGGCTATGGCAGCATCGGCCGGGAGGTTGCCCGGCTGGCATCAAGCTTTGGGATGCGAGTGCTGGCCAGCAAGCGTGACCCGCGCCAGGTGCAGGATCAGGGTTATCGGATGGATGGGACCGGTGACCCGGAGGGCGTGCTGGCGGACCGCATCTATCCGGCTGCAGCCACTCGCTCGATGCTGCATGAGTGTGATTATGTGGTAGTATGCGCCCCGCTTACACCAGAGACAACCTTTCTGATCGACGAAGAGGCGCTCAAAGCCATGAAACCGACCGCATTCCTGGTCAATGTGGGTCGAGGAAAGCTGGTTCATGAGGGTGCGTTGGTGGAGGCGCTGAAGAAGGGTTGGATCGCCGGCGCGGGTCTGGACGTATTTGAGGTGGAGCCCCTCCCGGCCGATAACCCGCTTTGGAGGATGGACAACGTTATTATCAGCCCGCATGTGGCTGGTTTTACTCCCCACTATGATCAGCGGGCAATGGACGTCTTTGCAACCAACCTCGGCCGCTACCTCAAACGGAGGCCGTTGCTCAACCTGGTCAATGGAGAGTTGGGATACTGATCGGGCTATCCGCCCTGGATGACCAGTTTGTGCGTGCCGCGCGTCAGGATCAGTCGGCCCGCGCCCATCATCAGCAGCAGCCAAATCGCCTGTTCTGCCAATTGCTGGAGTGCTTGGCTGCCCTGTGCAATCCCCAGGTAGACCTCCAGTGGTGTGTTGACGATAGCGGGAAATGGCGTCAGCCGTGACACCAGCCGCAGCCACGGCGGGAAAAAGGCGGCCGGCACCAAAAAACCCGACAGAAACATGTGCACCAGTCCTGCCATGCGAATGACGCCGATGGCGTCCATTACCCAGAACGCCGACAGGTTGACCACAAAGTTCCAGGCAAAGCTCAGCAACAAGGCCAGCGTCAGGCTCAACAGAAAGAGCGCCCACTGCCCGCCGCTCTCCGGTAGGTAGATGGGAAAGACCAGCGCGTACAGGATCACAATAGGCAGCCCGCGGAACAGCAGATAGTAGACCGCCCGGCCGATATCCCGTGCCTGCCAGAAGGTGTACAGATCAATCGGTTTGGCCAGGTCGGTGACGATGGCACCTGATTTGATCGAGTCGGCCACAAAGCGCCAGCCCCATAGTTGCACTGGCATGATGAGCGCTTGCGTGATGCCGGTAAAGGTGATGGCGCGGGTGAGGTCATATCCCGCCACGTTGTCGCGGTAGGCAAAGACAGCCATCATCACGGCCGCGCGCAGCGCGCCAAAAAAGAGGTTGGTGACCAATCCGGCAATATTGGCCGCCCGGTAGGCCATCTGCCGTTGAAACGCCTTCTTGGCCAGTTCCAGATACAGCTGCATGGATAGGGATCACGGGGTGCTATCGGCCGGCCGGAGGCAGCGGAAGCCGATAGACCCCGGCGCAAGTTGCGGGGTCTCTTTGAAGGTGAGCGAGTTGATCAGTCCAAAATGTCGCCAGGAGCCGCCCATCTGGATTTCACGGTTTTGCTGGTCGCCAATCACCCATTCGGAAGCATTGCCCAACAGGTCGTATATGCCGCTGGGTGTGGCCCCGGCCGGGAAGCTGCCCACCGGCATCACTCCATCGGTCACCCGGTTATCGGCCGAGTTAAGGTGTGAGTGGTCCGGCTTGTCGCCCCAGGGATAGTCCCAATTCTCCGGCCCGGCCGCTGTCTGTAGCCACTCTTCCGCGGTCGGCAGTCGCTTGCCGGCCCACTCGCAGTAAAGCTTGGCTTGCTCCCAGGATTGGTCAACCACCGGCAGCAGCGCCTCGCCCTCTGCGAATTGGTATGAGGGGGCAAAGCGGGCGAATTGCAGGTTGGTCACTTCGTAGCGGTCCATCGCAAAGCTATCCACGCGAGCCACTGCGGCGTCCAACTCTGCGGCCGTCAGCGCCAGCGGGGTGGGGGTCTCCCTGGCTAGCAGTCCGTCCCATGCCCCCGTGCCCAACAGAATGGCAGCTAGCGAGATGGCCGCAGCAAGCAACGCGACGACCGCTAGCGCCCGCCAGAGCCGGCCGGCGCCGCGGCGCGAAAGCACGGCGACCGGAATACTGGCGGTTGGACCGTGGGAGGGGGTCAGTGTGAGGTGCGAACGGGGCCGAGCCGCCAGCGGCAGCCGGTCCGGCCGGATGGCGACCGTCACTTTGGCGGTCTGCCCGGCCGGCAGTGTCACCGATTTGGGCTGCACCAATAGCCAATGTACCTCCCGCGTGATGGCACACTCCACGCTATGGCCGCCGGTATTGGTCAGGGTCAGCTCTTGCGGCGCGTCCCCATCAGTGAGATTGAATTCAAACTGCTGCGGGCTGGGTTGGATGCGCGGCTCGGCTACTTGAAGGGTGACCTCCAATTTGAGCGGTTTGCTGCCATCGGCCGGGACGAGCGTGAGCGCTTCCTGGTACTGTTTGCCCGGTTCCAGTTGGGATGTGTCCGCCTTGATCACCAACTGGTCGCTGCCGCCCGGCTTGACGCCAAAGCGGCCGTCGGCCTCGCTCAGCCAGCCGGCCGAACTGCTGACCGTGCCGTGGCTGTAACCACGACCGTTGTTGCGCAGTTCCAGTGTGCCGCTGCCGCCGCGGTAGGTGGTGACGGTTCCCAGGTCGAGCGTAACTTGCGGCAGAGCCAGCTTGCCGGTGGGAAATTGGGGGTCCAATTCGCGCAAAAAGAGGTCAAGCGCGCCGTCCAGGTCAGGGTGCGTAGCCATCGCTTTCCTGGCGGTCTCGGCCGCCACCGGGTTATGCAGCGACCGCCGCAACCAATGTTCCAGGTCGCCGGACTGGAGGATGTCCCGCGTATAGTCCCATTGCTCCTGCGCCAGCCGGGGAATGTCGCTCAGCTTGTCGGCCGACTGGCCGTCGGGGAAAGCCAGCGGTTTGACGTCCGTGTCCGGCTGGTCCGGCATGGATTTGGCGAGTGCCGTTTTGAACTGGGCGGCCGTGCTGCGCAGCATCACGTCCTGCGCCAGCGCGTTGTTCAGCGCCAGACGCAGGTTGGGCGTCGAGCCGGGCAGGCTCTCCAGCCGCTCGAACTGGAACGGGTGGTCGCGCGGGTCGTCGTCTGTCAGTAGATGGTAAAGCGTGGCCGCCAGTGCGTAAACGTCGGAACGGGGGTCCGATTGCCCCTGATACTGCTCCGGCGGCGCGTATCCTACCGTGCCGTACACGCTTTCCTGGTCGTCATCCGGCTGGCCCTGGTGAGGCGGCTGCGCGTCAAAGCGGGTCTTGGCCGTGCCAAAGTCCACCAGCCACACCCGGTCAGTTTCCGGATCACGGATGATATTGGCTGGCTTGATGTCGTGGTGGATCACAGGCAGGGGGTCGCCGGTGTCGGGGTCTTTGCGGCCGGCCAGGTAATCCAACAGATCGCACAGTTGGACGCCAAAGTGGATGATCTGAGTTTCAGTGTAGGGGAGGGCGGGGACCAGGTTGCCGTCGCTGTCCCGGTGGGTGACGCCGGTTTCCAGGTTTTCGCCGATGATGAACTCCATCACCAAATAGTTCCGGCCGCCCTGCGAAAAGTAGCCGTAAATATCGGGGACAGAGGGGTGTTTGAGCGCTGCCAGCGTGCGGGCTTCCTCCTCAAAGCGACGTTGGGCGCGTGTCACCTGTTCCGGGTCGGCCGGGTCAAAGTAGTCCAGCATCTCCTTGACCACCACCTCCCGGCCGAACGCCTGTAAGTTTTCGGCAAGATATACCGCGCCCATCCCGCCTTTACCCAGCGGCCGGTTGATGCGGTAGCGGCCGTTATCCATCAACTCGCCCGGCTGCAGCGGCCCGCGCCAGGCGGCCGAAGTGACGCCCAGTGGGGTCTGACAGGTGGCGCAGAACTTGGCCCCCGGCCGGTTAAGGTAGCCGCAGTCGGGACAGTACATTGGAAAACAGGGACGCAGCGGGGATCGTATCCCCGCTCGCCCCTATGGTTTCACTCCAGGTAGGTCATCACCAGTTTGCCCAACCGCACCTCGTCGCCGTTGGAAAGGGCGGTGGGGGTGTGGGGAGCCAGCTTGTTTCGGTTGACAAAGGTAAAGTTGGTGCTATCCAGGTCCTGGATAAACGCCAGGCCGGCGTCCAGCGTGAGCTGTGCGTGCCGGCGGGAAACGCCATAATCCTCGCCCTGGAACGGGTTCATGTCCACCTCTGGGAAGACACCGCTGACCGGGTCCTCCCGGCCGATGATATAGTCCCCTTCCGCGTCCGGCAGGGGAATTTCTGCGCCGGTGTCCCGCACCACAAAGCGGCGTTTGCCCGATGGCGGGGGTGGCTCGTCGGCCGGGGCCGGTTCGGCAACCGCGGCCGATGCTGCTGTTGGCTGCAAGGTGATGCCACAGTTGGAGCAGAACTGGCTCCCCGGCAAGTTTTCCTCCCCACAGGCTGGGCAGCGGGCCAGGTCCGATGCGGCCGGGGCAACCGGCTCTGGCGCGGGCTCTGCCTGGGACGTTGTTCCCGCCTCAACATCATCCCTCTCCGCTTCAAGCTCGGGCGCTGCGACGACGGCCGGGGCCGCCAGCGATGCGCCGCAATAGTCGCAAAACGCCTCGCCAGGGATGGTGGGCGCGCTGCATTGCGGGCAAGTATCTTCGCCTCCGGCGGCCGGGGCAGCCGCTTGTGCCGGAGGGGCAGGGGCCTGGCTGCTCAGGCTGGCTCCACACTGATCGCAAAAGACTGCGTCATTGGGCAGTTCAGCGCTGCAATTAGGACATGTGATTGCCATTTTCTCCTCTCCTCGTTACTCGTCTTCAATTAGCACATCGTCAACGATGTTCATGGTCAGTTTGCGCGTCTCGTAGCGCAGCTTTTTGGTGCCACTGGCCGACATCTGGCCTTCCTTGTCCAGCCGGTCGGCTTCTTTCTGTGCCGTCTCGGCCAGGTCGGCTTCGCCCAACTCTAGCAAGCGGGTGGCGGCCGCACGGAGCTGCTTGCTGGCGGTAGCGGCGTCGCCGGCCGCGGCCGCGTCCAACGCGCGAGTCTGCAGTTTGTGGGCGGTCACCTTTTCCACAATGTTCATCACCCGCGGGTCGTGCTGCTTGGCTGCGGCCGGATCGGTGGTAAAGTCCGCCACGATGTCGGTCTTTACCTTCTCCGCCACCAACCCGGCCGAGGGGACATCGTAGCTGATCTCCGCCTGCGCCATCCGGTAGCGGCCGGGGCCGCGTGGCGGAAAGAGCAGTTCGACCAGCGCGCTTTGGCCCGCCCCCTTGGCCAGCTCGCCCATCGGCGCCTGCACGTCCCGGTCGGACAGATGGTGAGGGCTGAGGCGGGAGATGAGCGGGGTGACCCGCCAGATAGCTCGCGGCGAAACGCCGCTGGTGAGCCGCAGAACCAGGGTGGCGTTTTGCACCACGGCGCCCTGCACCGACCGAACCGTGCGCTGGAAAGCGCCGGCGATCTTTTGCGGCGCGTCGATATAGTCCGACGAGCCGCCACTGGCGTCGGCGATGTTATCCAACAGCTCTTCAATCCAGTCTTCCCCCAGGCCAAAGGCGCTGATGGGGACACCGGCCGTGCCCGCCTGCCGGGCCAGGTTGCGGCAGTTTTGCTCGTCGCCGAATGTTTCACCATCGGTCAGCAGGATCATCCGGCTGGCACGACCCGGCCCCAGCTGTTTTTCCAGTTCGGTCAGCCCTTTGCTCATGCCAAAGGAGATGTGGGTCCCGCCACCGTCGCGGATGCGATCCACGGCCGTCTTGAGTGCCTGTTTGTCGGCCGCTTTCTGGCTGGGAAAGACGACCGATGCCGTGTCGTCAAAGACCACCAGCGAAATGAAATCGTCCGGTGTGAGCTGGTCGATGGCCAGCTTGGCGGCCGTTTTCAGATCGGCTATCTTTTGGCCGGCCATGGACCCGCTTTTGTCCAGCACCAGGCTCAGGTTCAACGGCATCTGTACCGTCGCCATCGCCTGGCTGGGGCTGGCTTCAATGAGCACGTAGGCCAACTGGCGACTTCCGGTGACCGGAAACTGTGACTTGTTCAGCGATATGTTGAGATTGACTTCTCCGGGCATTATTCACTCCTTCCGCGCATCAGTCATGAAACCCATTGCCTGATCCGCGCTACTCCCCAAGCTTTCAAAGTGCACCACGATGGCGCTGATGTTGTCCTCTCCGCCTGCCAGGTTGGAGCGGCGGACGATTTCGTCGGCCGCCCGCTGCGGGTCTGGCTCCAGCAATAGCACCTCTTCAAGCCCCTCATCTCGCAACATCTCCCACACCCCGTCACAGCACAGAATCAGGCGATCCCCTGGTTGCAGGGGCTGGTGAAAGATGTCCACCTCAACGCTGGATGTGTGTCCCAGGCTGCGGTAGATGGCACTCTTGTCCGGGTGGGTGTAGACATCTTCCGGCCGGATGGCTCCGGCCTCTACCAGTTGGGCGACCAGCGAGTGGTCTTGGGTGATCTGAGATAGATGCCCATCCCGCCAGAGATAGGTGCGACTGTCACCGACATTGGCGATGAGAGCGAGATCATCGCGGACCAGCGCGGCCGTCAGCGTGGTGCCCAGGTCGCTGCCGGTCTTTTGCTGGAGCTGAGAGATGGCACCATTGATAGCCTGAATTGCCTCGACCAGCAAGCTGGGTGGGGTGTCAGGTAAAACAGGCTCGCCGGTCAACTCGTGGAAAAAGAGACGCCGGGTGATAGTTTCCGCCAGAGTTTCGATGGCCAGGCGGCTGGCGATTTCGCCCCCTTCATGGCCGCCCATGCCATCTGCTACAGCGTAAAGCCCCAGCGCCGGCCGGGAGTTGCTCTCAAACATGGGCATCAGCGTGAGAACCAGCAGGGCGTCCTCGTCCAGTTCGCGCATCAGTCCCGGGTCCGAGTTGTAGCCAACGATGTGGCGCACTCCCCGGCCGAACGGCTGCACTTCCAAGGTAGGGTCGGGTTCTGCGGCCGGCAGCGGGAGCACGGCGTACAGCCGGCCGTCGGCCTCAAACCAGCGCTCAATCTCGCCGGCCGTTTCCTCTTCCAGTTGGATGATGGTTTCTCCTTCGACCCGCAGCGCCCGCAAGTGAACGTGAGGCACATTGTCATAGGCTTCCAGGCTGGCTCCGCAATTGGCGCAAAAGAGATCGCCCAGCTCAGAGTCCGGAAAGCCGCACTGCGGGCAACGGCCGATGTCCAGTGCGTCGTAGAGGTAGGTGACCGGAGTCTCTTCCAGCAGCGCGACAATTTCGTACCGGCCGGCCAATTGCGTGCCCGCCTCCAGCGGCCTACCGGCCGGAGTGGTTTCCCCCGGTTCCAATTCCATCTCGGTGCCACTCTCGTTGGCCGCATCGGTCGCGTCTGCCTTCACGACTTTCGGCTCCAGGGCAGTCAAATCATCTGCGGCCGTGACCAACTCATTGTCCAACTCCTCCGATGGCGCGTCATGCTCATCCAAGTTTTTTTTGTTATCAGCCTCGACCAGGGGGACGGGGGCTGTCTCAGTTTGGCCTGCGGGATCAAGGGCCAAGTCAGGAGCCGCATCCTCCAGGGATTCCATCTCACTGGGCAACGGTTCCTCGGGCCACTGAAGCCTGCCGCCACAACTCAGGCAGAAAAGCGCAGTCTCTCGGTTTTCATTTCCACATTGCGTGCAAGCAATCATTGGTTGTTTCCTATCCACCGGACCTGGAAGCAAATCGCTGGCATTATAGCCTGCTCAGTTGGTTGCAACATGACCTCAGCCTGACGTGGTGCTGCGTCCTGCCGCGCCAACAGTAATACGCATACTGGTTGGTTTGGTCGCACCCGGCCGGGCCCGCTAGGGGCAAGCTGGCTCGACGTTGGATTGGCGGTCGCCCGGCTGTCAAACCGCGCCTATTATACCCGGTTTTGGTGGGGTGAGCATCGCAAGCTGGTTTTTGAGAGCGTAACGCGCTGGGGACAGAAGACAGGGGAAACAGGGGGATAGCGCTTCGTAAAAGGGGCAAAACCGCGCTCATGGTCTGCCCATAATGGACTTGAGCCAATCTCGGAGTTGGGGCATTATTGCCCTAGACAAAACAACTTGCGGAGATTGGCTCTCATGTATGGTATCAGATGGTTTACAGGATCGCAACTTCAGCTTCGGATTCATGTTCTGGTCGTTCTCAGCATGGTGGCGCTCGTGATGAGAGAGCCGATGGTAGAGAGCCAAGCCGGCTGGGTCACCAACCCACCCCGGTCGGTGGTTTTGGTGGAGCGTCAATGCCGGAAGGGGAAGCGCCGGAAGAGACGAAGATGGCGGTCATGCCTGCACCCAACCCCGAGGAACTGGCAGCCGATGTGGCGCACGGGGCAGATCGCGCTGCTGCGCAGTGGGCTGTTGGTGATTCTCTGGGCGCTGAGCGGTCAGGTAGGCCCCCTCTGGCTGTGCGGCTGGCCGTGGCCGGTTTGGTTCTGTCGGGAGCTGGGGAGAAGATGGCCTTGGCTGCACGCCCAAGCCGAGTATCGCCTGCTGTGCTGGGTGCTGGGCCAGGGACAGCGGCTACTGTTGTGCTTCTGGGTGAGCCGGGCCTTGATGACCGGGCTCCAGGTGAGATCGCTGGCTTGGAAACAGAGGGGAGTACTCAGGCTGCCGATCGGGCTGGGGATGGGCTGTCTGGTCTGCCAGGAAGGGCCGCGGGTTGAGGTACAAGTCGGCGACGACGGAGTCTGTACCACCACGCTCTGCGGACATTTCACACTACGGGTGTCTGGGGATGACCCGTTTCGCGGCCGACTGTTGCTCTTGTTCCTGCGGTTGCTGCAAGTGCCGGGGGAGCAGCGGGGCAGTCGTCGCACGCGGGACAGCCGCACGCCCTTTGTGCGGCAACAATACCTGGAGCAAGTTTTCGGAATACCGCAACCAAACATCAGTCGGATCGAGAAGTACTGGCTGGAAGGAGACTGGCCGAACTTGTTGAGCGAGAAGAGTGAGGAGGTGTTGACACCGGAGATACGAGATCGCGTTATTGACGTCCTGGCGACATTTCCCTGGTGGAGCCAGGATCAGGCCTACCAACACCTCCGGGCAGAAGGAACGGAGGTGACTCGACGGCAGGTGCGCCAGGCAGCGGAGCAAAGCGGTTGGTCCCGCCTGCGGAAGACGCTGAAACAACGCTACCAGATGATACCGGAAGGGCTCCATTTCCACGATGGCTGGCTGCTTGGGGAAATGTTAGCACTGGTAGAGATGCTGCTGAAGAAAGTGGAGATCGGGGAAAGGTTGTCAAGCCAGGAACAGGTAGCGGTGACGGAACTGCAAACGATAGCGGCTGAGGCAGGGCTCGAATCACTTCCCGCTGTGAAGACCCTACCCTGGCTACTGCGTGTGGAGCAGGTGGTCTTTGGGCAATGGGAGATGGTCACAGACGAGCGGGTGCGCTGCATCTACTGTGGCTCGACACAGGTGGGGCGCAAAAGCAAGCAGTCCCGCCCGAAGAGGTACTACGACCAGGAAGGCAAGCTCCGCCAGGTGGCTGTCTACCGATACTATTGTCGCAACCCGGTGTGTGACAAAGGGAGTTTCACCAATCTCCCGCGCGGGCTGGTCCCCTACTCGCGGTATCGGGTCGAAGCGCACACCCTGGCCCTGCAAATGTATGCCTGGGGCTACAGCACCTACCGGCGGACGGCGACAGCGCTCCAGGTCAGCCAGATGACGGTCTACCGCTGGGTGAGCGCCTGGGGGCACGAGCTATTGCCCATGGCAGCCTTGTACGGGGTGGTGAAATCCAGTGGCGTGGTCGGCATCGACGAGAAGTACGTGTTGGTACCCAAGAATGATAAGCCAGCCGGCAAGATGCGCCGTTGGATGTACGTCTACATGGCCGTCGATGCCTACACCTACGACCTGTTACACATCGCCATTTATCAGCATAACACCACCGATAGCGCCCGCGCCTTCTTGCTGGCCTTGCGTGTTAAGGGTTACCAGCCCCGCGTGGTGGTGACAGACCTGCGACGTGACTATGGGGCCGTCATCGCCCGAGTTTTCCCGCGCGCCAGGCACCACGAGTGCATCTTTCATGCTTTGCAGGACACCCACAAGCACATCAAGGACGCCTACGGAACCGGTTATGCCCAACTCTATCCTGAGGTGGTCACGCTCGAGAAAGAGATCAAGAGTATCTTCAAGGCCAAGACCAAACGAACGGCGCAGAAACGCTACCAACAGGTACTGAGCCAGCGCAAGACCTTCGTATCACAAACAGCTGAAGCGGCGGCCATTTTCGACTTCCTGGTCAGCCACTGGCCGATCTTGGTTAATGGCATTGAAAGCAAGATTATCCCTCGTACCAACAACGCAACCGAGATGGTCATCGGGCGCTTTGACCAGCACTACCAAAACTTCCGCGGCTTTGAGAATATCAAGAGTGCCCAGCTCTTCCTGGGCGTCTTTGAAAAGGTCTATCGCTTCACTCCCTTTTCGCAAGACGCCCGACCCGAAATCCGCGCCAAGTGTCCTCTGGAGTTGGCTGGTTATGATATTAGTCAATTGCCGATTGTGCCCCTCTTGTCCGGTCAAAGCATTATGTGGCCACTGGAAGCGTCTGATGTCCCAAACTTGTGACGGTCCCGGTTTTTCTCTCCCCATGATTGGTGGGGTGTGATATAATCGCGCCGAGTTCGGCCGGTGGGATCTGCGAAATGAAACGTGCAACCAGGATAGCTGCCATCATCAACCGGATTAGGAGCGCACTGCGCCCAGGAACCGATGCGCCAACGCAGCCAGTGGTCCGGCCGACAATCCCCACACAATTGCCAAGCCAGCTGCCCGCGGTCGACCCTCAGGAGCAGGCCAGAGTATACCTGGTAAAGGTGCGGGCCAAGTTGGACAAGCTGGCAGAGGATTTCAACGCGGGCAGCATCAACCGCGCTCAATTCCAGAACTTGTATGTTCATTACCAGCGCGAAATCCGCAATGTCGAAGGGTTGATCGAAAACGCACCGGCCTCTGGGGCCTGGATGGACGCGGTTACGGAAGGGCAAAGCGTGCTGATCCGGCGGCAGCACGTTGCGCGGGCGCAGGGATATGCCATCTATGAGAACGAGTTCGGGGATGCCGCTCAGCACGCTGGGGCAGTTTGAGCTGGACCCGGCGCTGCTGATCCCGATGCTGTCCTCTTATCGCGCGGCCACGCGGGAGATCTTTGGCGCGGGCATGCGCTCCACCGAGATCGAGGGTGGCTGCTGGCTCTGTTTTGTC
This sequence comes from uncultured Chloroflexia bacterium, assembly GCA_963707345.1. Classification (GTDB taxonomy): domain Bacteria; phylum Chloroflexota; class Anaerolineae; order Promineifilales; family UBA4811; genus CAVPPE01. Next base: position 922,671 of record CAVPPE010000002.1, on the reverse strand, counting down.
CCCGGCGAATTGACGACGATGCTGGCCATCTTTACGGTCGAGCCGGCCGCCAGGCAGCTGGCCTTTCTGGAAGAACTGCACCGCCTGTTCGAACGGGCCAACCGGCGGACGTTATCGGAGCGGCCGGCAGACCCCGCGCAGTTGATCTTTCCTCACGAATACTACCTCGGCAAGTGGCGGCGGTGATGCCCGAGGTCCCGCTGCTCAAAGTGGTCGTGGTGGGGGATGGGGAAGTGGGCAAGACCACGCTCATCCGCCGCTACTGTGAGGGCAAGTTCCATGCCTCTCGCGTGGCGACCATCGGAGTGGACTTTTACACCCAGCGGGTGCAACTGCCGGCCGGGATTTTCAAGCTTTCCATCTGGGATATGGCAGGCCAGGACCACTTTGAGGTGGTGCGCAGCGGTTTCTACCGGGGCGGCCGGGCGGCCGCGCTGGTGTTCGACGTGACGGCCCCTCAGTCGCTGGTCAACCTCCGGCGCTGGCGGGATGAGGTGCTGCGTGCGGTGCCAGGCCAAAAGATGGTGATGGTGGGCAACAAGGTGGACCTGTCGCGGACAGTCCGGCCGGAGATTGGGCGGGCGTTCGCCGGATACATTGGTGCGCCCTACCTGGAGACCAGCGCTTTGAGCGGCGATGGGGTGGCGGCCCTGTTTGAGGCGCTGGCGTTGTTGGCGGTCCAGCCCTGAGGGGTGTGAATGCCTGAACTGCCCGAGGTCGAAACCACGGTGCGCTTGCTCCGGCCGGAGTTGGTCGGCCGCACCTTTACCGCGGTGCAGCTAGATTGGCTGCGCCACACGCCGGACCCTGAAGCGTTGCGGATGCTGCTCCCCGGCCGGCGGGTGATCGGCCTGAGCCGGCGCGGCAAGTTCCTCGTCTTTGCCCTGTTGCCGGCCGACCGGACGCTGCTGATCCACCTGCGGATGAGCGGCCGGCTGGAAGTGGTTCCCCGGGATGCGCCGCCGGACCGGCATGCCCACACGGTGCTGGGATTGGATGACGACCGCGAGTTGCGTTTTTCCGACACCCGGAAATTCGGTCAGCTTTACCTGCCCTCCGACCCGGCCGAGGTATTGGGCAAACTGGGACCGGAGCCACTCTCAGCTGCGTTCACGGCCGGGTGGCTGGCCGAGCAGGCGGCCAAGCGCCGGCGGGCGATCAAGCCGCTATTGCTGGAACAAACCTTTCTGGCTGGACTGGGCAACATCTACACGGATGAGGCCCTGCACCGGGCGGGTGTGGACCCGCGCCGGCCGGCCAATAGCCTGACCCGGCCGGAAGTGAATTCGCTCCATGCTGCTATCCGGGCGACCCTGCAAGAGGCAATCGATCATCAGGGAACCAGCTTCGACTGGGTTTACCCGGATGGCGGCATGCAGGAACGACTGCGCGTGTACGGCCGGGGCGGTAATCCGTGTGTTACCTGCGGCACGCCGGTGGAGCGGATCACGCTCGGCCAGCGCGGTACCCACTTTTGTCCGCAGTGCCAGCAATGAGCCACCAAGTGCTGCAAAACCAACTGATCAAGCGAGTGAACTGGGGCTTGCTGGGCCTTGCACTCTGCGTGGCGGCCGGGGCCTATTTGCGGCTGCGTGGCCTGGAAACCAGTTGGGTGGGCCCGGATCAGTCCATCATGTTCAGCATTGCCATGCGCTGGGTGAACGGCGGAATGATCCCCCTGGCGGCCAACAAGGCGTCGGCCGGGATCATGAATCCGCCGCTCATCGAGTACGTGCTCGCTCTGCCGCTCTTTTTCAAGGCGACCGTTCTCTGGGCAACCCAGTTCTATGCTTTCCTGGCGCTGCTAGGGGTGCCCATCTTGTATTGGTACCTGCACCGGCTCTTTGGATGGCGGGTGGCGCTGTTAGCGGCGCTCTTTTTTGCCGTGAATCCATGGGCTGTGAATTATAGTCGCGTTGTCTGGAACCCAGGACCGATTCTGTTATTTGGGACTCTGCTGTTGTGCTCGCTGCTCGCCTTTTTTGCCGGCCGGGGGCACCCCATCCACCTCAGTTTGTCTTTCCTCTGGCTGGCGGCCGTGACCCAACTGCATCTCAGCGGGCTGATTCTTGGGCCTATTATTGCTCTGCTTGGTGTCCTGTTCTGGCGGCGTTGGCGGATGGGTAATTGGCTGCGCAGCCTGGCCCCCTGGCTGATTGGGTTGGCACTCTTCTGGCTGCTCTACGCGCCCTACCTGCTGTACCAGCGTGGAACCGGGTTTGGCGATCTGCGAGCGATGGTGGACGCCTTGGCGGGCGGTCGGTCGTCCGCCACGGGCCAGGTAGATGAGGCGACCGTGAATGACGCTGCATGGCTGCTAAATCTAGAGCTGGCCACCGGCGATCACATCTTTGGCAGTGCACACGATTTTGATGCGCGAGAGGTCTGGCGTGGGGCGGTGTGGCCCTGGTTTCCGTTGATTCCGTTTGCCTACCTGCTCTTTGTTGCGGGCGCACTGTATGCGGTTGCGGTGCCGCTGATTTGGCGGAGTTGGCCGGCTACCCGCAGCCTGCTTTTGCCCACCCGGCCGGCCGCGCTGGCAATCCTGGCGCTGTGGATCATCCTGCCGGTGCTGGCGTACCTGCGCCACACTGTCTATTTGCAGAACTATTATTTTCTGTATCTCTTTCCGGCCCCATTTATCCTGACCGCCCTGCTGGTGGACGACCTGCTGACGGCCGCGGGTCGGCACAGGTTCGGCCGGTGGATTCAGGTGGCGCTGCTGGTGCCGGTTGTGCTGCTGGTTGTCTGGCAGTTCCACATCTTTCAGGTGCGGTTCGAGTTGGCGGACACGGTTCCAGTGGAAGCTGAACGGCAGGCGCAACACGTGGACCGGGCGGCCGAGGTCAGCCGGGCGGTGCTGGATCGCTTGCCAGGCTGTGATCTGATCATTGCAGATACAGCCGGCTATCTGGAGCGCGCCCCGTTGGGCCTGCTGGAAGATTTTATCCACCCCCGGCCGGTTCGGTACGTGGAAACCGGCCGAGGCATTATCATGCCGTCCGGCTGTGCAGTGTACCTGGTGGCGCAGCCGGACCCCTGGCTGGAGAGCTGGCTCGGGTCGGTGGCGACAGTGTTGCCAGAGGTGGTGGAAACGCAGAGCGATACCTGGCGTTACTACTACGTGCCGGCCGGTTCCGGGCCGGCGGCCGATGCGCCGCTGGCTGTGTGGGACAATGGGCTGCAATTGCTAGAAGCAACCGTCGAGGGGAACCCGGCCGCCGGTGGGCAGCTCCATCTGCAATACCGCCTGCTGGTCACCCAGGCGCAGCCGCCGGAAACCCATTATCACTTTTTCAACCACTTTTGGGATGAGACGGCCGGGCAACTGATCACACAAGATGATGCGCCGGGAGTCCATGCGCTCTACTGGCGGCCGGGCGACCAGTTACTTACCCACTTTGCTTTGAACCTGCCGCCAGACTTGGCAGCCGGCCGATATTTGATTAATATGGGTCTCTATCACTGGCCCTCTCTGGAGCGGGTCGGTTTGGGTGCAACGGAAACGCTATTCACCGTGACGACAATCGAGATCCGGTAGACCCTGAGGAGATGATTATGAGCGAACCAGTTGACGTGACGGTAATTGGAGCCGGCCCGGCCGGCTATGTCGCAGCGATTCGCGCGACGCAGTTGGGGCTCAAGGTGGCTATCGTCGAGCGGCAGTACTGGGGCGGGGTCTGCCTCAACGTTGGCTGCATCCCCACCAAGGCGCTGCTCAAGTCGGCCGAGGTCGCCCACACGCTGCAAAACCAGGGCCGGGAGTTCGGCTTTTCCTTTGACAATCTGGCGCTGGACTATGGCGTGGCTCACAAGCGCAGCCGCCAGGTTTCTGAGCGCCTGGTCAAGGGCGTTCAATTGCTGATGAAAAAGAACGAAATCACCGTTTTTGAGGGGGCGGCCACGATCACCGGCCGGGAGCAGGTGCAGGTGACGCTCAACGATGGCGGGGAAGAGGCCCTCGCCACCCGCAACATGATCATCGCCACCGGCGCCCGGCCGCGCACGTTTCCTGGCATTGAACTGGATGGCGAGCGGGTCATCACCTACAGCGAGGCCATTCTCTCGCCAGAGTTGCCCCAATCGGTGGTTATCATCGGCGGGGGGCCAATTGGGGTCGAGTTTGCCTACATCTGGCGGAGCTATGGGGTGCAGGTAACCCTGGTGGAGATGATGGACCGCATCCTGCCGCTGGAAGACCCGGAATCCAGCGCGGTGCTGGCGCGGGCATACAAAAAGCTCAAAATCCAGGTTCTCACCGGGACGCGGGTCGAGCGGGTCGAAAGAACGGCCGGCGGCGTGCGGGTCACGGCCCGGCGCGGGGAGCAGGCCGAGATGCTGGAAGCGGATCAGGCGCTGGTGGCGATCAGCTTTCAGCCCAACGTCGAAAACCTGGGACTGGAATCAGTTGGCGTCAGGCTGGCGGAGCGCGGCCGATTCATCGAGATCGACGACCAGATGCGCACCAGCGTGCCCAATATCTATGCCGTCGGCGATGTGACTGGCAAACTGATGCTGGCCCACGTTGGCTCGGCGATGGGGATGGCGGCGGCCGAAGCGATTGCCGGCCGCACAACCCGCCCGCTCGATTACCAGATGATGCCCCGCTGCGTGTACGCCCATCCGCAGATTGCCAGCTTTGGGTACACCGAGGAGCAGGCGCGAGCGCTCGGCCGGGAGATCAAGGTTGGGCAATCCCTGTTCCTGTCCAACGGAAAAGCGTTGGGTCTGGGCGAGCGGGATGGCTTTGTCAAGCTGATATCCGACGCGCAGACCGGTGAGTTGTTGGGTGCGCATCTGGTGGGGCCAGACGTAACCGAGCTGCTGCCCGAACTGACGCTGGCGCATTCGGCCGGACTGGACACGGCCGAGATCGGCCGCAACGTGCATGCTCATCCCACCCTGTCGGAAGTGTTGATGGAGGCGGCTCACGCGGTGGATGGACACCCGATTCACGGGTAAAACACTGGCTGGATGGTTACGATGGTTGCCGGCAACCTGGTGCAGGTAATATATCGACTGAAGCGTAAGGAGGAGCGATGGGATACAACAAGAGTCTGTTGGGGCGCAACGAGCGGTTTGTCATGTGCACACGGCAGCACTGGATTCAACTGGTCCTGCCTGGTTTGGGTGCGCTGGCCTTGATGGCTGCGCTGATCGCGGCCGGGGCGCTGCTTGCGCCGGCGACCGGCAGCATTGCGCTGCTGGTGGGTATCTTGGCGGCGCTGGTGCCATTGGGCTTTTTTGCGCGGCGCTTCACCTGGTGGTGGAACGAGCAGTACATCGTCACCAACCGGCGGGTGATCCAGATTGAGGGCATCCTGGACAAGCATGTGATCGATTCCTCGCTGGAAAAGGTAAACGACGTGGTGCTCAACCAGTCCTTTTTTGGTCGGCTGCTGGATTTTGGTGACATTGAGATTCTCACCGGCAGCGAGATTGGCGTCAATCAGCTTTTTCGCATTCATCACCCCATTGCCTTCAAGACTGAGATGCTCAATCAAAAGGAAAGCATGGGTGAGATTGACGCCTTTGAGAGCCGCGCCAAGCGGGTGCTGGCAAACGAGGCTCCCACGGCCGGCGACATCCCCGAGTTGATCGCCGAGCTGGATGAGCTGCGCCAGCGCAATATCATCACCCAGGCCGAGTTTGACAAGAAAAAACAAGAGTTGCTGGATCGGCTCTAGGATGCATTTGCCGCTGACCGATCTGCACGTCCACACCTGTTTTTCCTGCGACTCTGATGCTGAAATGGAAGCATTCTGCCACCGGGCGGTGGCGCTGGGCCTGCGCCAGTTGGCGTTTACCGAACACGTTGATTTTGTGCCGGCCGACGTCGGATTTGGCTTTTTTCGCCCGGCCGTCTACCTGGCGGAGATCGAGCGCTGCCGGGCGCTGTTTGCCGGCCGGGTGACCGTGCTCAGTGGGATGGAATTGGGCGAACCCCATCGCTACCGGCCGGAAGCCAACGCGCTACTGGCGGCGCACGAGTGGGACGTGGTAATTAGCTCGCTGCACTGGGTTCAGGGCCAAATGGTGTTTGACCCAGATTACTTTCGCCAACGGCCGGGCGACCGCGCCTACCGGGACTATTTTGTCGAACTGGCCGAGATGTGTTGGGCCGGCGGGTTCGACGCGCTGGGCCATTTCGACGTCGTCAAGCGGTGTGGCTTTGAGGTGAATGGCGGCTATGACGAGGCTTGCCTGGAGGGTGTCATCCGGCCGGTCCTGGAAGCGCTGATTGCCCACCGGATTGCGCTGGAGATCAACACCGCTACGCTGCGTCTGCCGGTGGGGCAGGCCAGCCCAACTCTGCCTGTGCTCCGCTGGTACCGCGAGATGGGCGGCGAGTTGGTGACCATCGGCTCGGACGCGCACTCGGTCGCCAATCTGGCCGCCGGCTGGGAAACCGCCGTGGGACTGGCGCGGGCGGCCGGTTTCACCCATCTCACCTCATTCCGCCGGCGCGAGCCGGTGCTGATACCCCTGGAGGGAGCATGACCGGACGGGCGGTGATCTGGGACCTGGACGGTGTGCTGGCCGATACCGGCGAGGCGCACTATCGCGCCTGGGTGACCGCGCTGGCCGAGTGGGAGATTCCGCTCGACCGGCCGACCTTTGCCCGCCTTTTTGGCATGGACAACCGCGCCACGCTGGAAGTTCTGCTTGGCCGCCCGCCAGAGCCCAAGGAGCTGGGGACCATCGCCGCCCGCAAGGAGCATCTGTTTCGGCTGGAGGCGGGACGGATTGTCCAGATGTTGCCCGGCTCGCTGGCGCTGCTGGCTGGGCTGGAAACGGCCGGCTGGCTTCAGGCGCTGGCCTCCTCCGCGCCGTGGGCTAACATCAACCTGCTGGTGGACAAGTTTGACATCCGGCCGCGCTTTCAGGCCATTTTGTCCGGCGAGGACCTGCCGGCCAGCAAGCCCGACCCGGCGCTCTTTTTGCGGGCGGCCGAAGCGCTGCGGTTGCCGCCCGGCCGCTGCCTGGTGCTGGAGGACAGCCCGGCCGGCGTGGAAGCGGCTCGCCGGGCCGGAATGCGATGCCTGGGCGTGGGCACAACCCGGCCGCCGGAGATGCTGGCGGAGGCTGACCGCGTGGTGCGCGACCTGACCCAATTGCGACCGGAGACCCTGACTGACCTGTTGGATGGGTGACGGCGCTTGATCTGGCGGCCGGCGGGCGCGGCGGATAGCTTTTGTCCCAATTCGTGCTACAATACGGAGCGTTGGTGGTTGGGGCCGACTGGCCCAAGACCGACACCACATTGCCGGGAAAGAGTGGATGGAGCAGATTGACTACCTGTGTGTTGGGCACGTGACCCGCGACCTGACGCCGGCCGGACCGCTGGTCGGTGGCACGGCGACCTACAGCAGCCGCACGGCGCAAGCGTTGGGACTGCGGGCGGCCGTGGTCACCAGCGCTGAGCCTAATTATGATTTGCGCCGCGTTCTGCCCGACATCCCGCTGGCGCGGGTCCCGGCCGCCGTGACGACCACCTTTGAGAACATCTACACCCCCGCCGGCCGGCAGCAGGTGCTCCACAGCACGGCCGGCGCGTTGGGGCTGCAAGATGTTCCTGCGACGTGGTGCTCGCCCGCCATCCTCCACCTGGGCCCAATGGCTCACGAGGTGGACCCGGAGCTGATGCATCACGTTGGCGGTCAGGTGATTGGCCTGACGCCGCAGGGCTGGCACCGCGAGTGGGACGGCGAAGGTCGGGTCGGCTACTGCCACTGGCCGGCGGCGGCCGATTTCCTGCCGCTGGCGACGGCCGTCGTCGTCAGCCGGGAGGACATTCGGGATGACGAAACCTGGGTGCTGTACCGGGATTGTTGCCGTTTGCTGGTGGTCACCGATGGCCCGGCCGGGGCCGAGGTGCAATTCCAGGGTCAGCGCCGCCATTTCCCGGCGGTTCAGGTCGACGAAGTGGACCCCACCGGCGTGGGCGATATCTTTGCGGCCGCCTTTTTTGTGCGTCTGTGGGAGACCAACGGCGATCCCTGGGAGGCGGCCCGTTTTGCCACTGCGGTGGCGGCTCCCACAGTGGCGCGGCGCGGGCTGGACGGCATTCCGACTCCGGCCGAGGTGCGGGCGGCGCGCGGTCAACCTGAAACCGGTGCACAAAAAGGAAAACAGCTTGGACAGTTTGGGGCGTTTGCGGTGAGTTGAGAATGGCAAGGATTTACGCGTTAGCCAACCAAAAAGGGGGGGTGGGCAAGACCACCACCGCTATCAACCTGGGCGCCTATCTGGCGAACCGCGGGTTGCGGGTGTTGCTGGTGGACGCTGACCCACAGGCCAATGCTACCTCCAGCCTGGGGCTGGACAAGCGGCAGGTGACCACCACCATCTATCAGGCGCTGCTGGAGGAAGGGCATGTGGGCGAAGCGGTGCTGCGCAATCCGCGGCTGAAACTGGCGCTGATCCCCAGCAATCCAGATCTGGCCGGGGCCGAGGTCGAATTGGTCAACCTGCTCGGCCGGGAGTTCCGGCTGCAGCGTGCCCTCCAGTCGGTGCAGGAGCGCTACGATTACGTGCTGATCGATTGCCCGCCCAGCCTGGGGCTGCTGACGGTTAATGCGCTGACCTCTGCCAGGGACGGCGTTATCATCCCGGTCCAGTGCGAATACCTGGCGCTGGAAGGGTTATCCCAGTTGACCAACACGCTGGAGCTGATTCGTACTCACCTCAACCCGGACCTGCGCATCCGCGGCCTGCTGATGACGATGTACGATGCCCGCACCAACCTGTCGCAGCAGGTAGTCAACCAGGTGCGGGAGCATTTTGGCGGGCTGGTTTTCCGAGCGATCATCCCCCGCAACGTCCGATTGAGCGAGGCGCCCAGCTACGGCGAACCGATCCTGCGTTACGATCCGAACTCGGCCGGGGCGCTGGCCTATCAGGCGCTGTGCGATGAACTGGTGCGGGGTGACAATATGAGCAAAGGGGCAGGTGTGCCATGAGCAAGAAACGAGGATTGGGCAAAGGACTGGACGCGCTGATTCCGTCCACGGCGACCAATGTGTGGGAAACGCGGGAACCGGCCGCTGCGCCGCGGCAATCACAGGTGCAACAGGTGCCGCTGGGCGAGATTGCCCCCAACCCCCACCAGCCACGCGCGCCGATTGACGAAGCGGAATTGGCCGAACTGGCTGCCTCCATCGCGGAGCATGGCCTCATCCAGCCGGTGATCGTCACCCAGGTGGAAGGGGGCTACCAGCTCATCGCCGGGGAACGGCGCTGGCGGGCGGCGCAGCAGGCCGGGCTGGAAGCGATTCCGGTCCTAATCAAGGAAGCGACGCCGCAGGAGATGCTGGAACTGGCGCTGGTGGAGAATGTTCAGCGGGCCGACCTCAACCCGCTGGAGGAAGCGACCGCCTACCGCCAGTTGATGGAAGAGTTTGGGCTGACCCAGGAGCAGGTAGCCGAGCGGGTGGGCAAGAGCCGCCCGGCCGTCGCCAACACCGTCCGGCTGCTAGCGCTTCCGGCCGCCGTGCAGGGCGCGATTCTCAACCGCAAGATCAGTGAGGGGCACGGCCGGGCGCTGCTGCCGCTGCCCAATGACGAGATGCGGACGGCCGCGCTGGCGACCGTGCTCAAGCAGGGGTTCAACGTCCGGCAGACGGAGGAGCTGGTCCGACGGATGCTGGGCGAAAAGCGTGTGGCGCAAACCCGGCCGCTGCCTCCAGCACTGAAGGATGTGCGTGAGCAACTGCGCCAGCGGTTGGGGACCAAGGTCGACATCCAGCACGGCGGGAAGGGCGGCCGGATCGTGATCCACTACTATTCCGACGAAGAGCTACAATCTGTGTTGGACTACCTGCAGGTGGAAGGGTAATGGGAGAGGCGCGACTTGAGTGCTACCTCTCGGTGGATGTGGAGACGGCCGGACCCAACCCGGCCGAGTACTCGCTGCTGTCCATCGGCGCTTGCACGGTGGACGAGCCACAGCGAACCTTTTACGTGGAATTGCAGCCGGTCAACGACAATGCGACCCAGGAAGCCCTGATGATCAGCCGCATGTCGCTGGATAAATTGCGGCAACGGGGCCTCCCGCCGGCCGAGGCGATGGCACAGTTTGAGGCCTGGGTGCAGGAGGTGACGCCGGCCGGAAAGCGGCCGGTCTTTGTGGCCTTTAACGCCCCGTTTGACTGGATGTTTATCCACGACTATTTCCACCGCTACCTGGGGCGCAACCCGTTTGGCCACAGCGCCCTGGACATCAAGGCGTTTTTTATGGGATTGGCGGGCGTCCGCTGGGGCGAGACCGGCATGCGAAATGTGGCAACCCGCTATCTGGATGATCGCCATCTCACGCACCACGCGCTGCGGGATGCGCTGGACCAGGCCGAGATTTTTGCCAAAATGCTAGCCGAAGGTAACCATCGGTTGGGACGAAAGGAGAATAGCAATGAGTGAGAGAGAAGAATTGAGCCGCATCCTCGAGTCCGCGCAGCGGTTGGGCGTGGAGATGGACGAGGGGGAGGCGCTGCAATGGCTGACAGCGATGGCTGCCCGCCGGCCGGGCGACGACGAGATCGTGATGGATGTCAAGAGTGGCGTCTTTGGCCACAAGGTGACCATGCTTGATTTCAGTTCGGCCGACCTGGCCCACTTTCGCGAGATCGGCCGGCTGGTCGAATTCCAGGACCGGCCGGGGGTGGTGGAGACCGCGCTAGCGCTCTCCGGTTCGGCCGCGCAATCCAAGATCCAGGTCTATCCTGGTGACGCCGACTTTTTTGAGCGGGTCAATATCCGGGCAGAAAGCTGGCAGGCGGCCTGCAACCTTCTGGCCGAAATCATGCGCGAGAAGGCTCTCAGTACCTTCAAGGGGCCAACCTTTCAGTTGATTGAGGTCAAGATGGGCAATTACCAGGAGGATGTGGTCAAGGACGGCCGGCCCATTTCGGCCGGCTCGCCCATCTCCTGGGACCCGGCCGAGGTGCAGGACGGGCAGATCGACGCCTTCCGGCCGGACGGCACCCCGATCTCCATCCGCTGGCAAGAGGCGGCGCAGGACCCTGGTTGGTGCAAATTGGACTGGGTGGTAGCCGACCCTGTCCGCGGGCAACTGGTGAACGCCAGCAACATGCTGGATGTCACCTGGGAGGCGGCCGATGGGAGCATCACGCCGTTGGATGGCTACCTGGACCCCTATTTCCAGGAGGTCTACCTGGATGCCACCTCAGTTCCCATCTTTTCCAAGCTTGCCAAACACGTCTCGGCCGATGCGCTGGACGATTACGTGAGCCAGTTGGAAAAAGAGGTCAAAAAGTACGTCACGCGGGACGTGAATTACGGCAAGGCAGCCAAGCGACTGTACAATATCTTCCGGCTGACCGGCCAGTACGAAGCGGCCGCCTACCTGCGCGAGCTGTTTGACGAGCCGACCACGGTTTTATATCAGGTCTGGTCGCTCATCCGCACCATCGACGATTGCTTCCAGCCCGACGGTAGCATCTCGCAGGACAATCTACTGGCGCAAGCGGACCAGTTGATTCTGGCGGTGATTGATGCGCTGGAAGGGGCGCAAGAGGCAGAGATCGTGCGCCAGTTGCTCAAGCTACGGGATGCGCTTTCGCGGCAAAAGAGCGGTGAGGAGTTGACGGTCGGGGCGGAAGCGGCCCGCGCCGAGGTAATCAATATCGTCAATAACTTTTTCTACGAAAAGCTGACCGCCGTGCCGGCCATCAAAATCTTTATCGAGGGGCTGCAAGGGTAGCGCCGGCCGGGTGGCCCCCTCGGAATTGCCACAGCCAGAACCCGGTAAGGGCTTGTGCGCTGCGATAGGAGGAAACGATGGCGGATCGCCTCAAGATCATAGCAAATCCCACTTCCGGCCGGGGGAATGGCGAGCGGTCGATCCCGCAGATCGAGCAGTTGCTGGGCGGTCACGGCCTGGCGTTTGACCTGGTGCGCACGGAGCGGCCGTGGCACGCGGCCGCTCTGGCCGAGCAGGCGGCCGGCGCGGGGTACAGCGCGGTAGTGGCGGCCGGTGGTGACGGCACGGCCAATGAAGTGCTCAACGGACTGATGCGAGCCCGCCAGGCTGGGGTGGGGGAAGGTGTGGCAATGGGCATTCTGTGCGTCGGCCGGGGCAACGACTTTGCCTATGGCGCCGGCCTGTCGGCCGATCTGGAGGCTGGCTGCCGCGCGCTGGCTGAAGGGAAGCGGCACACGATTGATGTCGGCCGGGTGGTGGGCGGGCTGTACCCAGGCGGGCGCTACTTTGGCAACGGGGTGGGAATCGGCTTTGACGCGGTGGTGGGCTTTGAGGCGCTCAAGATCACCTGGCTGCACGGGTTTCCCAACTATCTCGTCGCCGCGCTCAAAACCATCCTGTTATACTACCGCGCCCCGCAGGTATGCATTCAGTTCGACAGCCAGACTCTGGTCCAGCCTTCGCTGATGGTTTCGGTGATGAACGGCCGGCGGATGGGTGGCGGCTTTATGATGGCGCCGGAGGGCCGGCCGGATGACGGGCTGTTTGATCTTTGCATCGCCGGGCAGGTCAGCCGGCCGCGAATCTTTGCACTGATCGGCCGTTTTATGGCAGGGACGCAGGCCGGCCACCCGGCCATCACCACCGGCCGGGCAAGCACAATCACAGTCACCGCGCTGGACGGCGTGCTGCCGGCACACGCCGATGGCGAGACGCTCTGCACCGACGGCACGCAACTGGCGTTGGAATTGATGGCCGGTCGGGTTGAGATCATAGGCAGCGATTTGGGAGTCGAAGGGTGAAGCTGGCCCGCTGGGGTGTCAACACCTTCTTCCGCTACCTGACCGGCATTCTTTGCCGAGTGGATGCCTCTCAATTGGCGCGGGTCCCGCAGAAAGGGCCGTTGATTCTGGTCGCCAACCACGTCAATTTTCTCGAAGTACCCATCATGTTCACGCGACTTCAGCCGCGGCCGGTGACCGGCTTTGCCAAGGCGGAAAACTGGGACAACCCATACGGCCGGTTGCTTTTCGGCCGATTATGGGGTGCCATCCCGCTTCGCCGGGGAGAGGCTGATGTGACCGCGCTGCGCCGGGCGATGGCCGCGCTGGAGGAAGGGTACATACTGGCAGTTGCGCCCGAGGGGACGCGCTCCCGCGACGGCCGGTTGCGTTGCGGCCATCCCGGGGTGGTGACGGTGGCGCTGCGCAGCGGCGCTCCGCTGCTGCCGGCGGCCTACTTTGGGGCGGAGAACTACCGGCAGGTGTGGCGGCAATTGCGCCGGCCGCCTTTCAACGTAGCGGTCGGCCGGCCGTTCCACTTGCATCCCAACGGGGCCAGAGTGACTCGCGAGGTTCGCCAGCAGATGGTGGACGAGATCATGTACCAACTGGCGGCGCTATTGCCGCCGGAATACCGCGGGTACTATGCAGACCTGGCGGCCGCCAGCGAGACCTTTCTCAGCTTCTCTGAAAACTCGGGCAGCAACCTTCCGCAGTAGAGCCCTCCGCCGTCAACCCAGCCGAGTAAGGTCTGCCCTTTTCGCGTCGTCTGACAAGGGTAGGGCCAGTTACCTGGCGACGATAATTCAACCCGAGGGTGAAATGGCAGACAAGATAATCAGGAGTGACGACGAGTGGCGTGAGATTCTCACGCCGGAGCAGTATCACGTTTTGCGGCAAAAAGGGACCGAGCGGCCGTTTTCCGGCCGGTACTATCACACCGAAGAGCAGGGGGTCTATCTTTGCGCCGCCTGCGGTAACCAGTTGTTCGATTCGCAGACCAAGTACGATTCCGGCTCCGGTTGGCCCAGCTTTTGGCAGCCGGCCGGCGCGGAGAGTGTGGCAACTGCCCACGATGCCAGTCACGGCATGGTGAGGATCGAGGTCAACTGCGGCCGCTGCGGGTCGCACCTGGGCCACGTGTTTGAGGATGGCCCCCGGCCGACCGGCTTGCGTTATTGCATCAATTCTGCCGCGCTAGAGCTGCGGCCGGGGGATGAATAGCGCTACCAGATGTTGCCCGCTCCCGGAGTGTAGACCGCGCTCACCACCGTGTTGGTGATCACTGTGTCGGCCTGGACCACGCCGCTAAACTTGGACATGCCAGCGTTCACAGTGAGCATTCCGGCCGATACCTCGACCGAGTTGGCGTTAATCAGCACCTTTGACTCGGCCGTTACTGTGATCTTGTTGTTTTCGATGGTGATTTGATTTCCCTGGCCATCCAGTAGTTTGACCGCGCTGGGGTTGGCCTGCAACGTGATGGCCTGTCCGGCCGCCGTCTCCAGCGTCAAGGTTTCGTGGCCGTCTCGGTCATCCATCACGATCCGTGTCCCGTTGCGGGAAACCAGTGATCGGATGTTGTTGTGGCCGGCGTTATCCATCTGCTCCGGCGGCGCGTCCTGGCCGTTCCACAGCGCGCCCACAACGTACGGCCGGCGCGGGTCGCCAGCCTCAAATGCCACCAGTACCTCGTCGTCCACCTCCGGGATAAACCAGGAGCCGCGGCCGTTCCCGGCCGAGAGCGTTGCGATCCGCGCCCACACCTCGTAGAGGTCCCCCCCATCATCAGGCGACCACGGCAACCGAATTTTGACCCGCCCGATTGCATCCGGGTCCACGTTGTTCACCACCAGCGCCGGGCACACGCCGGCCAACGGGGCACGCGGCCGCGCGTTCCGGCCGCCCAGTTCGCCGGCCGGATCTGATAGCGGCCGGGGGGCGATTGTTGGGCCAGCCTGGGAGTTAGCGGCCGGTGCCGTGCCGCTCTCGGGAATCACTTCAAATTCGTTGATGATCACTGGCATTTTGCTTCTCCTTCTCAGCGCGGCCGGCCGATGCCGGCCCGCTCAACGTGGAATTCGGTCAGGTATCCCTGGGTGGGATTGTACGTATGCCGGGTCGCCGACACATAGTGGGCCCCATCGAACAAGGGCCCCAGGTCTCGCAGGTTGACCCGTGTTCCAACACAGATGCGGGGGTTTCCTTTCGCCAGACCTGCGCCAGTAACGAAACGGCGTGCCCGGCTGCGGAATCGGGCTTTAGCTCGCATCTGTGCTTCACCTGCGGATTCAATGAGCGGGTCGCCAATCGGCTCCGGCCGGGGGCCAAATTCCTGCCTGAGGATGGCGCCCCCGCTTTGCAACTCGCTCAACTCTTTGCCCAGCGCGGAATCACCGGCTTCAAAGGCGACGGCGTCCTTTCCCAGCACGTCCCAGCCTCCCATTGTCAGGCTGGTGCGCTGGCCAGTCAGGTCGGCCAGGGCTGTGAACTGGATCAGCTCCCGGCCGTAAGTCAGTGTCAGGCGGCCGGCATCGCGCCCGGTTCGCGAAGCAGCAAACAGCGTGCTCCCTTTCACCCAGATCTCGGCGCCGTGGGCGCGCGCCAGGTCGCGCAGAAAGCCCAGATCACTCTGGTTGACCTGGGCCAATACAGGGTAGGTTGGGCCTTGCAAGGAGATATCGGCCGCCAGCCCGTGGCCGGCTGCAATCTGGCGGACCAGGTCGGCCAGCGTTGCCTCTTCAAAGCTGCGGGTGCGGTGGGTCATCCGCAGGTCTTGCAGGCGGTCCTGGGCATGCACCACGATCTCGGGCGGCTGTTGCACGGGATAGTCGGCCTGCAGCCCCATGATGCGACCGGCAAAGATCTCTGTCTTGTCCGGCTCGCCCGCATGCACGCTAAAGGGTTTCCCGAAATCAAGCAGGTCGCGGTCGAAGAAGAGATAGTCGGCCTGCTGGCCATCCGCGCCCCAATTGATGAATCGTGCCCGGCACACAGCCAGCCCGGCGGTGGTCTCTTCAACTTCCAGCGAGAGCAGCGCCGTAGTCAAGGCAGGGACGTTCTGGCCGTCAACCTGGATGGTTGGCCGCTGTTGGACGAACAGAGCAGGGATGTTCGCTTCTGGCATAGTGCCTCCTTTATTGCACCCACACTGGCAAAATAAAAAGGATTATATCATTTTTATTGGCGCTTTCAAGGCGGCGCGCAGGCGCTCGGCCGGGAAAATGGTATAATTCGGCCCGGATTATTTCATCAAAAGGAGCATGCACATGGCACAAAAACAGTGGAACAGCGTCCCTGCAATGCAGATCGACACAAAAAAGAGCTACCATGCCACCATTGAAACCAACCGGGGCGACATTGAACTGGAATTCTACCCACAACATGCCCCACGCACGGTCAATAACTTTGTCTTCCTGGCCCGCGAAGGGTATTACGATGGGGTAATGTTCCATCGCGTGATTGATGACTTTATGATCCAGGGCGGCGACCCGACCGGCACCGGCCGGGGTGGGCCGGGCTACAAGTTTGGCGACGAGTTGCATAGCAACCCGCTCAAGCACGAAACCGGGGTGATCTCGATGGCCAATGCCGGGCCCAACACCAATGGGAGCCAGTTCTTTGTCACTCACTCGCCGCAGCCGCACCTCGACGGCCGGCACACGGTCTTTGGCAAGGTCACGGCCGGGATGGAAGTGGTCAATGCCATCCGCCAGGGCGATGTGATGAACCGGGTGGTCATCACCGAGAAGTAGTTTACGTCTTGCTGCACCGCACGCCATGACCCTGTCGGTACACATGCTGTGCGAACCTGACCCAGACGCGCATACCCACTTGCGCGAACGGCTGGCCCCGGCCGTCAACCTCACCGTGGGGTTGGTGTTGCCGGAGCCGGCCGTTTTTCACATCCTGGTGATGGGCCGGCCGGGACAGGAGCACATTACCGCCAGCCCCAACTTGAGGGCGCTGGTCATTCCGTGGGCGGGCTTGCCCAAGAGTACCCACGAGTTGATGCGCCAGTTCCCACACATTGCGGTTCACAACCTGCACCATAACGCCCGGCCGGTGGCCGAGATGGCGGTGGCGCTGATGCTGTCGGCCGCCAAGTTGTTGCTACCGGCCGACAGTGCTTTGCGTTCTCACGACTGGAGGCCGCGCTACAATCCGGCCCGGCCGCTGCTGCTGGCGGGCAAAACGGCGCTGGTGCTGGGCTACGGTGCGGTCGGCCGGGAGGTGGCGCAACTGTGCCGCGCGCTGGGGATGGAGGTGCTGGCCATGCGGCGCTCGGCTGGCGTGTCCCGTGACGGAGAGGTAGAGCTGCACCCGGCCGGTGAGTTGCACCAGCTTTTGCCCCGCGCTGATGCGCTGCTGATCTGCTTGCCGCACACGTCGGACACGGATGGGCTGATCGGCCCGGCCGAACTGGCGCTGCTGTCTCCGCACGCAGTGCTGGTCAACATCGGCCGGGGGGCAATTGTGGATCAGGAAGCGCTCTACGCTGCGCTGCGCGACCGGGAAATTCTGGCGGCCGGGCTGGACGTGTGGTACAACTATCCCACCAATGAAGAGAGTCGCGCCAACACGCCCCCGGCCGATTGGCCGTTCCACGAGCTGGGCAACGTGGTGATGAGCCCGCACCGTGCCGGCCTCACGGACCGGACCGAACAGTTGCGGATGGAACATCTGGCGGCGCTGCTCAACGCGGCCGCCCGCGGCGACGAGATGCCAAACCGGGTGAATCTGGAAGCGGGGTATTGACGAGCAAGATGCAAGACGTGAACGAACAACTAGCGCGGGCGCTGTGGCAGGTTTACCGCCGGCCGGAGCGGCCGGGGCCGTGGGCGGCCGGGGGCAACCTGCCCTGGGACGACCCTGCGTTCTCGCAGCGGATGTTGAGGGAGCATCTGGACGAGTCGCACGGGGCCGCCTCGCGTCAAACCCGCGAGCGGGCGCTGCAAATCGACTGGCTGTGGACCAAGCTGGGGTTGCGGCCGGGGGCGCGCCTGCTGGATGTGACCTGCGGGCCGGGGTTGTACGCAGTCGAGTTTGCCGGCCGGGGCTGCCAGGTGACCGGGGTCGATTTTGGCCCGGCCGCCATCGGCCACGCCCAGGAGTTGGCGGATGAGCGCGGTGTGTCCGGCCGGTGCACATTTGTGCAGCAGGATGTGCGCCAGATGGCGGCCGCGGGAGCCGGTTTTGACGCCGCGCTGTTCATTTACGGCCAATTGGCCGTCTTTACCCGGGCAGAGGCGCAAGCCCTGCTGGCGGAGGTGGCGCGGTCGCTCCGGCCGGGCGGCCGGCTGTGTGTGGAACTGCTGGACCAGCAGCGGGTCGACAAAAAGGACAGTCGCTGGTGGTTCACCGATGACAGCGGCTTGTGGGGCGATGCCCCCTTTTTGCACCTGGGCGAGCGCTTTTGGTATCCGGATGAAGAGCTTTCGCTGGAGCGTTATCTCATCCTGCATCTGGAGACGGGCGCGCTGACCGAGGTGCAGCTCTGCGACCAGACCTATTCCGTAGAGACGATGAGCGGGATGATGGATGCGGCCGGCTTTGGCCGGGTGGAGGTGTACTCCGCCTGGGATGGCTTGCCCCTTTACGACGCCAACGAATGGGTTGTGTTTATCGCGCACAAGTAGCTTCCCAAGGAGAAAAAGATGGATCGCTTTCCGTACCGCAAGACCTTCCTGCTGGGGCTGGGCTTTTTCGGCATCAGCATGATCTGGCCCCTTTTCAACAACTTTGTCCCCATCTTCCTGGCCGACCTGGGGTTGAGCGCCACCCTGGTTGGGTTTGTAATGACCTGGGACAACTATCTCAACATGTTTGTCCAGCCGGTGGTGGGCGAGTTGTCGGACCAGACGGTGACGCGCATCGGCCGGCGCAAGCCGTGGATGCTGGTCGGCGCGCCGATCGCGGCCGCGTTCTTTATCACAATCCCCGCGCTGCGCTCGGCCGTGGGGATCATGTTTGCTATTCTGCTGACCAACATCGGAATGGCGCTGTTTCGTTCGCCCACCATTGCGCTGCTGGGCGACCTTTTTCCCTCACAACAGCGCAGCACGGCCAACGGGGTGATCAACCTGATGGGCGGTCTAGCGTCGGTGCTGGCTTTTCTGGTGGGGGGGGCGCTGTTCGAGATGGGGCGCATCACTCCGTTTGTCTTTGGCAGCGTGGTGATGCTGGCCGCCATCTTGATTGTGCTGCTGTTTGTGCGCGAACCCAAGGTGGCGCAGCCGGCCGAAAAGAAACCGGCCGGGGCGGGGTTTGTCGCCAACCTCAAGCAGGTGCTCACCAGCCAGGACCGGTCCGGGCTGCTGGTGTTGCTGGCCATCCTTTGCTGGTTCATGGGGTTCAACGCGCTGGAAACCTGGATTTCGTCCTTTGGCAAGTTTACGCTGGATATTGAACCCGGCCGGATGTCGATGATCACCAGCGGCTTTGCGTTGCTGTTTGTCATCTTTGCGCTGCCCAGCGGGTTGATCGCGACCCGCTACGGCCGGAAACGAACCATCCTGGTTGGCATTGTGGCGCTGACGGTCCTATTTGCGCTGGGGTGGTTTGTGAAAACACAGGTCACGTTGATCGGCATGCTGGTGCTGGCGGGCATCTCCTGGGCGCTCATCAACGTCAACTCGCTGCCGATGGTCTACGATGTGGGTGGCGATGACCGGATTGGTGCTTTCACCGGGTTGTACTACTTTGCCTCCAGCATTGCGGCCGTCGCCGGGCCGCAGGTGGTGGGTGTGCTGATCGACCTGACGGGCAAAAACTATCGGGTGATGTTTGTCTTTTCGGCGCTGTTCATGGCGCTGGCGGGGGTGTGCATGAGCCGGGTGCGGGAGCGGAGTCGGCCGGCCCTGGCTGAATGAGAAGTGAGACAGCGCAGGCCACGCGACATGCACGGTGGCCTGCGCTGTGCAAACAGTGCGCTACTGAACGACCACCTGGATGGGGCCGGCCAGGTTCACGCAATAGCCGTCGTTAAAGCAGATCCGCAGATACAGGTGGTAGGTGCCGGCGGCCGGGATGTCGATGTGGTCGCGCCACTCGCTCGGCACAGAGTTGGCTACCGCCCAGCTCTTCTGGAATTGGCCGGTCTCCGCCACCCAGGTTCCCAGGGCATTGTAGGGGAACGACCCGCTGTTGGTGTTGGTGATGCGCCAGTTGAACCAGATCGCCTGGTTGATGCCGTAAGGCCCTGGTGCGCCTTCCACCCAGTATGCAGTGGGAATTAGCCCGCGAAAGTCGGGGGTGGGTGCGGCCGTGGGGGCGGGGGTGGAGGTGGGCGGAATAGGGGTGGCGGCCGGGGCGGAACGGGTGGGCACGGGCGGCGGGGCCACCTCTGGCACGTTCTCCGTGTTGCTGGCGGTCACCAGCGGGCCGTACACCCAGCCGGTCTGGCCGTTCATCACCACCTGCCACCAACTGCCGTAATACCCGGTGATTTCCCCTTCCGTGCCTGGATCAAGGTAGCCCAGTGCCGTGTAACTGGTCCCTGGCCCGCTGCGGAAGGTGGTCACATCCTGCCCGACGACGGCCGATGCGGCAGCAGCTGGCGCTTCGGTCGGTTCAGCCGTTGGATCCGGCTGCGCGGGTTCGTCGGTCGGCGCTTCAGTGGGGGGAGCGGGTTCTGTGGGCGGCGGGCTTGCTTCGATCACCTGTGGCGTGGGGAGCGGCCCTTGCGGTAGCGGGGTCGCGGCCGGCTGTGCTGGAGCGGAAGTGGGCTCCGGTGGCAGGGTTGCCTGTGCAGTGCGGTCCGGCCGGATCGCCGACCAGCCGATCCAGATCAGGGCTACCAGGGCAATCGCAGCTACCACAATGAGCCCAATTCCCAGCCAGGTCACCATATCACGTCGTTGTCCGTTGTTCATGACACTCTCCTGAATCGAGTTGCAGCCCCGAGTGGGGGCCAGTGCAACCTTTACACTGCTTGAGCAGGTGCGTTGCGGCGAAATTATACCTCACTTGCCGCAAAACGGGTGGTCAAGCCCCGGCCGTGTGGTAGAATCGGCCGCGGAAGGATGGCACGATGATCTCGACGGCAGCTCTCAAAGCGTTGTTTCTGCTCGACCCGGAGGTTGTGTTTCTGAACCATGGCTCGTTTGGCGCCACCCCCCGGCCGGTGTTTGAGGCGTATCAGGACTGGCAACGCCGGCTGGAGCGCCAGCCGGTGCTCTTCCTCGGCCGGGAACTGGATGAGCACTTGCGGGCGGCGCGCAGGGAGTTGGGGACCTACCTTGGCGCCGACCCCAACGATCTGACCTTTGTTCCCAATGCGACCTTTGGCGTCAACATGGTTGCGCGTTCGCTGGTGTTGCGGCCGGGCGATGAGGTGCTGGCGTCCGATCACGAATACGGCGCCTGCAACCATGTGTGGGAATACCTGTGCGGCAAGACTGGCGCGAGGTACGTGCGGCAGCCAATCCCGTTTCCGGCCGGCTCGGCCGGGGAGATTGCAGAGCAATTCTGGCGCGGAGTCACGGAGCACACGCGTGTCATCTTTCTCAGTCATATCACTTCGCCAACTGCCCTCCGCCTTCCTGTGGAGATGATCTGCCAGCGGGCACAGGCGGCCGGTATTCTGACGCTGATAGACGGTGCGCACGCGCCGGGGCAGATTCCACTTGATTTGGAGGCGTTGGCGGCCGACTTTTACGTGGGCAACTTGCACAAATGGGCGCTCTGCCCCAAGGGGGCTGCCTTTCTTTACGCCCGGCGCCATCGGCAGGACCTGGTGGAGCCGCTGGTGATCAGTTGGGGTTGGGGCGCGGACGAGCCGTCGGGGCCGGATTCGCCGTTCGTGAACAGAGTGCAGTGGTGGGGGAACTCGCGACCCGGCCGCCTCTCTGTCCGTACCGGCCGCCATCCAGTTTCAGGCCGATCACGATTGGCGCGAGATCGGCCGACGGTGTCACCAACTGGCATCCGAAACAATGCACCGGATTTGCGACCTGACCGGCCTTCCGCCAGCCTATCCGGCCGAATCGGGGCTGTACTGGCAGATGGTTGCTGCCCCACTGCCCCCCATCGCGGACCTGGGGGGGCTGAAGGAGCGGCTGTACCATGAATACCGGGTCGAGGTTCCGTTGATTGAGTGGAACGGCCGGCCGTTCATCCGGGTTTCTGTGCAGGGGTATAACCGCCCGGATGATTTGGACGTGTTGATCGACGGGCTCAAGGCTTTGCTCCCGCAGGTAGCCGCGCCATCAAAGTGAGATTAGCCGAAGGGTAAGAACCTCTCAGTTCATAGCATCGGAAAAGATGCTGTGAGTTTGGCGTTAATTGTGCCAGCAAGGAGAGGAGATGAAAACCAAATTCTGGAGTCCAGTAGCGGGAGTGCTGCTGATGGCGATGTTGGCCCTGGCGGCTTGCAGTGGCGGGACCGTGCCCACGTCAACCCAGGCCCCCTCGGCGGCCACAGTGGCACCCACGGCCGAGAGCCAGCCCACCCAGGCCATGCAACCAACCGAGACCGCAGTGGAAGGGCAAATTGCTCAGCCTACGGCCGCTACCGAACCACAACCGACTGACACGGCCAAGCCGGCGCAAGCGCCTGAGCCAACGCAGGCCCCCGAGTTGACCGCTGAACCCACCAGCGCGCCGTTTACGCCCCGGACAGAGCTGGAGGCAACTGACCCGGCAACTGTGCAGTTGGCGTCGGGGAATGTGCAACTGGTCGAGTTTTTTGCGTTCTGGTGAATTACTTGCCGCAATATGGCGCCCATCGTGCATGGGCTTGAGGCCAAGTATCACGATCAGATCACATTCGCCTTCCTGGATATTGATGATTCTGCCAACAATGAGTTCAAGGCAACCTTGGGCTATTTTGTCCAGCCCGACTTTTTTTTGCTGGACGGTCAGGGGAACGTTCTCCAACGCTGGACCGGCCGGGTGTCGGCCGAGGAGCTGGAAGCAGCCTTGCAGGCCGCCTTGGGTAGTTGATGCGGGCGGCCGCAGATGGGGCCAGGCATTTGTGCCTGGCCTTTTTTATTCCCAGCGCAGGATTAGGATGGCGGCTACCAGGCGCAGCACGGCCGAGAGGCCCAGCGCTACCAGTACGCCGGCCAGGTTGGACACCAGTGGCGCGATCAGGGCTCCCGCCAGCAGGGCGGCGTTGAGCGCCAGGTTGTACCACGCCAGGTAGGCCGGCCGGTGGTCTTCCGGGATTTTTTCCAGCAGGTAGTTGGCCAGCGTGCCTCCTACCAGCGACCAGCCCAGGCCGCCGATCACAGATGCGACCAGAAAGAGGTCAAACCCCTGGCTGAGGGCGGTCAGCGCCGGATAGGTAGCCATCAGCATCGCGCCGACGGCCGTGGCCCGCTGGTTTCCCCAGCGCTGTGCCAGGCGCGCCACCTGCGTAGAGCCTGCAAAAACGCTGGCGTAAAACACCGCAGTGCCCAGCCCAATCTGTTGGTCGGACAGGTGCAGGTAATTGACCCAGTGGAGTGGGAAAATGGGAATGGCCAGGTGTACGGCCAAGTGAAAGAAAGCCAGGATGGCCACTACTTTCCCGTAGGTGCCACGCAGCAGACTAACCCGGCGCAGGTTCGGCCGGGGCTGCCGCATCAGGTAGCGCAGGCCGATGCCGGGTTTGAGGCTGTCGGCCAGGGTCCGCAATACCCCCGGCCGGGCCAGGTCACCCATGCTGTGGCTGGAGGACGGATGCACGGTGTTGTTGTTCAGTGGCGTGACGAACCGCAGGTGGTAGGTGCTGACCGCGGCGCCAATCGCTCCCATGCCGAAGATGATCTGGTAATTGAGCGGGAACGGCACTTTACCCAGGATTTGCCCACTTGCCAGCGAAACCAGGATAAAGGTGACCGACAGCAATGCGTTGCGCCGGCCGGCGACGTATCCGCGCCAGTCGGCCGGCACCGCATCCGCAAAAAGCGCGTTAAAGCCTACCGCCAGCGCCGCGCCGGGGATGCTCATCAACAAGGTCAGCCCAATTAGCGCCCAGATCTGCCCCTGAGGAGCCAGCAGCAGTGGCAAGGGAATCCATAATAGGTAGAAAAAGCGATGCAGTGCGGCCGCCCAGAAAACGGCCGAGCCGATGTTGCGCTGGCCCAGCCAGCGGCCGGCGGGCAGGGTGGCGACCAGGTTGACCACGGCCGGGCTGGCGCTCAGAAAGCCAAGCTGAAAGGCGTTGGCCCCCTGGCGCGCCGCAAAGACTGCCACAAAGGACATGGCGCTGGCAGCCAGCACGCCAAACCAGGCGATATCGAGGAACAGGTGGTTGAAATTGGATCTCAGGTCGGCCGGCACCGGCCGCGCAGAGCGAAACAAGCTCATGGTCTGGAAATCCCGTATCGTTGTTGGATGTCTAGGGTTGCTTCGCCTGCCACTCGGAGCGCAACAGCCCCATGAACAGAATATCCCAGCGCCGGCCGTCGCGCAGCAAAAGGCCTCGGCCGCGCCCTTCGTGGACAAAGCCCAACTTTTCATAGGCGCGGATGGCGCGCGGGTTGTACTCAAACACGGTCAGCGAGATGCGATGCAGGTTGAGTTCCTCAAACCCAAATCGCATTATCAGCCGGGCGGCGTCGCTGCCATAGCCCTGGCCCCAGAAGCTCCGTTCCCCCAGACCAATCCCCAGCCACGCCTCGCCCTGCGTCCATTGGGCGCCATCCAATTCAGCCATGCCGATCGGCCGGTCGTCGGTCAGTGTGCGGATCAGAAAGAAGAAGTTCTCGCTTTTTTCCAAATCCTCTTCGAATAGTTTTCGGGTTGCCTGGACGGACCACGGCCGGGCAGGGTCATTGGCTAGCAAGCGCCAGTACTCGGTATCCAGCGCCCACCGGACGAATAGGTGTGAATCAGTTTCCGGATTGATAGCAGTCAGGCGCACCAGTTCGCCGCGCAACAGATCCCCGCTCATGCTAGTGGCTCCTTTCTGGCTATCCACTCCGGCCGGAGAAGCCCCAGGTGGAGCATGTCCCAGCGGCGGCCGTTCCGCAGCACGGCCTCCCTTCGCCGCGTCTCCACCACAAACCCGGCTCGTTGCAGAATCGTAACCCCGTGCTGATTGTAGGCTGGTGTCTCGACCGCAAGGTGATACAAGTTTAGTTCATCAAAGGCGTAAGCCAGGAGCATCTGCAGCGCCTCCCGGCCGTATCCCTGGCCGCGTGCGGCCGGTTCGCCGATGCCCACCCGCAGCGACGCAGTGCCGGTGGGCCAACTGATCCCCTCCAGCCGGGCGTATCCTACCGGCCGCTCTTCCCCGCGAGTGCAGATTGTGAAGCCGATCCGGTCGTGTTCTGGCTCCTTTGGCTCGAACTGTTTTTTGATCTGGCTCACGTTGAGCGGCCGAGCCGGGCCCTTTTCCATCAGCCGGGTGAAAGGTGCATCGAGGCTCCAGCGCGCCAGCGCCTCGGCATCCCGGCCGGCATCGAATGGCAGCAGCGAGATCGATTGTCCGGTAAAAAGCTGTTGCTTCATTTCCATGGTCACTCTTCCCAGGCCGGCAGTGTAAAGCTAAAGGTGCTACCCCGGCCGGCGTGGCTCTCCACCGCTACCTGGCCGCCCAGCCGCTCCACAATGCGGCGCACAATCGAGAGCCCAAGCCCATGGCCTTCGCTGTCTTTCTGCAGCCGGGCAAAGGGGGTAAAGAGACGCTCCTGTTGCTGTGGAGTGAGGCCGGCCCCGTTATCCCGCACCCAGAAGCGAACGGTGTTATCCGGCAAGGGGGTGGCGCCCAGCTCAATCCGCGGCGGCCGGCCGCCGTACTTGATGGCGTTGCTGATATAGTTGGTCCAGACAGCCTCAACCCATGGGCCATAGCCCCATGCTGTGGGCCACCGGCCGGGCGTGATGATTTCCACCTCTTGGCTTGCAATGACAAACGCCAGGCGTTCCCGAGCGCCCTCCACGATGCTGGCCATGGGCAGGGGGTCCATATGCAGATCGTCTGTCTTGCGGACAGTCGCCAGAAGCAGCAGTTCATCGATGATGCTGCCCATCCGGAGTGTGTTTTGGGTAATGGCAGACAGGTGCTGGCGCAGCTTTTCCTGCGAGATGTTCTCCAAATCCTCTTTCAGGACCGCACTGTAGCCGGCAACGGTGGTGAGCGGAGCTTTGAGGTCGTGAGCCACCGTGTGCGCAAAGGTATCCAGTTCGTCGTTAAGCGCCTGCAATTCGGCCGTGCGTGCCCTCAGCGCCTCTTCCGCGCGTCGGCGCTCAGTCACCTCTACCAGAAGCTGGAGGTGGCTTTCGATGACGCTTTTGAAGCGTTGCAGCAACTCATTATACGTCTCGGCAAATGCATTTTCCTTGCTGTCCAGGACACAGATGGTGCCAAATACCTCGCCATCCGGCCAAATGATGGGAAATCCCAAATACGCGATCAGGCCAGACGCGACAACCGGGGCGTTGGCCCAGCCAGGGTCATGCTGGGCATTGGGGATGTGAAACATCGTGCGTTGCCTGGCGGTTTCCCGGCAGAAGACATCCACCAAAGGAAATCGGTCGCCATTCTGGATCGGGTTGTTCTCGCCAGAGCTGGCTGCCAATACTACCAACTCTTCTGGATGGACGCGATTGATGAGCGCAGCGGGCACGCCGATGATGCGCGCGCTCAGGTCAGCAATCTTGCGCCACTCGACCAGCATGGTGCTGGGAACGGCAGGCTTGCCGGCCGCCTCCGGGGCAGGTTCTTTTTCCTGATCGAAACTCATTGTTGTTATCTCCCTCACAATGATTGGGGCCGGTGACCGGTCCCAGCCGCAAAAGCCGCACAATTGTACCGCAAAGAGGGCCAAAACGGGATGGCGCACTTTTCTTCCATTGGGTGGGAGTGTGTGCCAACGGTAGACAAGTTCATCCTTTCTGTTATTATTTGCTTATTAATCAGAAAACTATGATTTTAATTATTCGAAGGAGCGTCAGATGAGCAAGAAGGGGTTGTTGGAACGGCTACAGGATGGGGTGGTTCTGGCGGCCGAGGGGTATGTGTTCGAACTGGAGCGGCGCGGCTATTTGCAGGCTGGCCCCTATGTGCCGGAAGTGGTGCTGGACGAGCCGGAGGCCGTGAAACAGCTTCACCGCGAGTTCCTGCGGGCAGGCACGGATGTGGTGCTGGCGCTAACATATTATGCCCACCGCGACAAGCTGCGGGCCATCGGCCGGGAAGGGCAGTTGGAAGCGCTCAACCGCCAGGCGGTCCAACTGGCCAACCAGGTGGCACGCGATGGCGACGCGCTGGTGGCCGGCAACATCAGCAACACCTGGGTTTACGATCACCGCGACCCGCAGGGCACCGGCAAAACGGTGCGGGCCATGTACCAGGAGCAGGTGCGCTGGGCGGCCGAGGAAGGGGTCGATTTTGTGGTTGCCGAGACGCTGGACTATGTTGGCGAGGCATTGATTGCGCTGGAGGTGATCCACAGCTTTGGGCTGCCGGCCGTGATCAACTTTGGTTCCATCCACGATGCAGGCTTGAAAGACGGCTATTCCTTTGTGGAAGCGGCTACCATCCTGGCAGAGCGCGGTGCAGAGGTGGTTGGCCTGAATTGTACCCGCGGGCCGGCAACCATGCTGCCCATCATCGAGGAGGTTGCGGCCGCCATTGGTGACAAGGCCACCCTTGCGGCGCTGCCGGTCCCTTACCGCACCTCGCCGGAGCAGCCCACTTTCCAGGCGCTCACAGAGCCAGGCACGGGGCGTGGGTTCCCCATTGCGCTGGACCCCTTTACCCACACCCGCTTTGAGATGGCCGATTTTGCCGTCCGGGCCCGCGACCTGGGCGTGCGTTACATTGGCATCTGCTGTGGCGCGGCCCCCCACCACGTGCGGGCAATGGCCGAAGCGCTCGGCCGGACGGTGCCCGCCAGCCGCTACTCCCCGGCCATGGAGTTGCATCCTATGTTGGGGACAGGCGTGAAAGAACGCGACAAAGGATTCTTGTCTGACTGGAAAGACCAATAGTCGTCAGATTGGCGTAAAAGGCAACGGGCTTCCCAAAGAAGCCCGTTCTGTTTTGGGCCCGACCGGCTCATGACCCGCGGATCAGTTGCAGTACTTCGGGCAGCAGTTCCTGCGTAGTGCTGATGGCCTCGCCGCCGTAGATGGTTTCGTTGCCTGACCAGTCGCCAAAAAAGCCGCCCGCCTCGCGCAGGATGACCGGGAATGGCCCGCAATCCCAGGGGCTCATGATCGGGTCGAGCATCAGTTCCACCCGGCCGGTGGCCACCAGTGCATGGCCGTACGCATCCGACCAGCCGACGCGGTGATAGGTGGCAGCCAGGATGCGCTCCCAGGCAGCCGTCCGGCCGTACTTGGCAAAGCCGGCCGCATCGGTAAAGGCGACGAAAGCGCGGCTGAGCGTGTTGGTCTGTGACACGCGGGCCCGCCGGCCGTTCCAGGTGCACCCAAGCCCGGTGGCAGCGGCTACTATCTCATCCAGCGCGGGAAAGCAGGTCACGCCTACATGAATCTGGCCGTCAATCTCCAAACCCAGCAGTACGCCGTAGAGCGGCACCCCACGGATGAATGACTTGGTCCCGTCGATGGGGTCGATGTACCAACGGTGGCTGGCCCCAGAGCTACCGGTCTGGCCATACTCCTCCCCCACGATGGCGTGGGTGGGGTAGGTGGCTTCAATCCGCGAACGGATCAGCGTTTCCGCCTCCCGGTCGGCAACGGTCACCGGGGTATGGTCGCGCTTCCAATCCGGCCGGACCGCCGTTTGAAAGTAGCCCAACGTCAGCCGCCCGGCCGCGTGGGCGGTCTCGACGGCAAAGTCTAGCAGCTTGCATAGTTCGCTGTCGGCGCTCATGGCCCAAGTCTACCGGATTCCGGGAAAGAGGCAACGGTGCACCTGTCCAATGGAGGTTCCGCACCTTGATGGAGTGAGGACCACTCGTAAATCTTCCACCTCCCCACCTCACTTTTGGGAGCCAGGCAGCTCACTTGTTCAACTCGGGCCTTGAGGCCCTGGTCCTGCAATACCACGTACCGCACCTGTTGTAATTGTAGCAGAGGGCAAATCTCGTCTTCGGCCTCAAAAAGCGACGGCTGGTCGCGGTTGCGTATATCGTAGGGTCGATCATAGACCACCAAGTCGTAATAACCGGCGGTGAGCTGTACGCCCAGAAAATCCCAGTAATGCAGTTCCACCATATATCTGCCAGATCCCGTTTCCAGGAATTGGTGGAGTGCGCGACCAGTCTTCACCGAATCGGCCGCCATGCCCTGTGGAAAATGCGGGATGCGGGCTATTCCAAACCAGAGGCTGGCAAGAAAGAGAGCGATGGAGGCAAGTATTGTGACGATGGTGGCGGTCCGGTTGGCGCGTTGTCGCCCCCACCCGATCAGGCGGGATATCCCGTATGCAATATAGGGTGAAAGCATCATGCTGTGAACCAAGGAATACCGGCCCTCCGCTGCAGAAGGGGGGCCGGAGAAGATATTCATGGCGCTGTTGAGCGCCAGAGCCAACAAGGTGAATGTCAGCGGGAGCAGCTTCCAGGCGCGATTTCGGTCCAGTCTGAGGAAATCCAAGGCAATAACAAGACAAACCCAGGTTGCCCAACTTGTATTCCGGACCACCAATCTGGGGTAATACAAGAGCTTGTCCACCGTCGGCACGTCATAACCGCGGTAAAACCACCGAGAATAACTGGTATGGTTTGCCAGGAATGCAAACATCTGTCCCGAGTTGGCGTACTCGATGACTGCAAAAGCAATAATGAGCCCATTGCCAACCAAGTAGAAGGCGATCAATTGCAGTAGGTGCGCGAACTCTTTTTTCCGGACCAATTGGAAAAGGTAGGGCAAGGTGAGCAAGTTGATCAAATTGATGTAGGTCCAGCTTTGAACGTGAAAGCCGGTGCCGAGCAGGAAGCAAATCCCAGCCCACAGCCAAAAGTGTTTTCGTTGTTCGTTGATCCAGATGGTCAAAAAGAGCGAACCCCCGAAAAAGAACGCCAAGTAGTACATCTCCAGCATCGGGGTTCCACTCAACCAGGCGAACCAGGGCTGGACTGCGGCCAGCATGGCCGCAAGCATGGCTACCGTCAAGCTGTCAAAAAGATAGCGGAACAAGAAAAACAAAACAAAGATGACCGCGCAGGACGCAACAAAGACTGTCAATCGAGGGGCCCAGATGGTGTCTGGCCAGACCATGAGCAGTAGTCCATTCAGGTATTTTTCAAGCGGCAGCCAGACGCCCTGAACGTCGGCCAGTAGATCGATGCTTGGTTCCAGCGCCCACCTGGCAGCGCGGATTCCCCGCGCAAATTCATCGGCCGAGACGCTGATGAATCCCTGCTGAAACAAAGCTATCTGCGCCCAGCCCCTGGCGACGGTCAGGCCGAGGAGAAAAAGCAAGCTTTGCCCCGATTCTCTGGAGACGATACCCGGCACCCTATCGATGAAACGACCACTACCGCCCGGCGGCATGGTCGGGCTTGGCAAGTTGGAAGGGGGTTCCGGTTTCAAGGTTTTACCAGATTCCCGGAAAGAGGCGGTATCGGGTCCGGCCGGCGTAGGCCGCATAGCCGGGCAACTCTGCGATCAGCGTCCGGTCTTCCATCGTGGTGCGAACCACTATCCCGGCGCAGGTCAGCCCGGCCGGGATCAAGGCCCACAGCGACCCGAGCAGGATGGGGGTCACCAGGTAGGCGGCGATGCCGCCCAGATAGGATGGATGGCGCACCCACCGGTACGGCCCGGCCGTCACCACCGTGTGGTCTCGGTCGTGCTGGATGCGCACGACCGATGAGAAGAACCGGTTGACCACCATGGCCCAGTTGCCGAGGAAAAAGCCCAGGATCACCACGCCCAGCGCGGTCAGTTGCAGCCATAGGGGCAGCGGGAGCGACCAGCCATGGCGATGGTCCAGACCGGCGACCGTGCCGGTCACCACCGGGCCGAGCAGGGCCACCAGCGGCACCAGCAGGCGGTCCCAGGACTTGGCATCGGCCGCGGCGGTGGCCCGGCCGCGCTCTACCAGCAAGTCCGGGTTCCTGCGCAGCACGATCAGCCGGCCGCCCACGGTGGAGACGAAAAAGGTGGTAAAGTAGGCCCAGGCCATCGGCCAGTCCCACTGGCCGTAGGCGATGAGCGGCACGGCCGGGAGCAGCAGCAAAAAGATGGCAAAGCGGAGCAGCGCCCGCACCCCCGCGCCGCGAATACCAGTTTCTGTCCTTGACGGCGTCATTTCTTGCTCCTACCCGATGAGCTGCAGCGCGGCCGCAATGTCTTCGGCGATCATGCGGCGCTTGCTCTTTTCGATAAAAAAGCTGGGGCCTGCTTGCAGGTAGGAGGGGAAGGCTCGCATCCCCCGGAAATGGTAGGCCTGTCCCCGAATTTTGTAGGTGGAGCCGGCCGGAATCACCCGTGGCTGACCGGCTCGCCGGGCAATGGCGTTGACCGCCTTGATGGCGACGTCGCCCATCAGCATGAGCACTTGCAGGTTGGGGAACAGCGCCAGCTCTTTTTCCAGCAAGTACGAGCATTCGTTGATGGTGGCGGCCCGGATGCCATAGCCCGTCTTGCCGCATTTGACGGCCGTCGTCAGGTAGACGCCCAGCTTGAGGATCTCCTGGATGGAGGCGACGTCCGCGCCAGCGTCGTTGAATGCCTGGACGGTGGTCTGCTGAAACAGCGGGTCGCCCGGCGCATAGTAATCGTCGGCCGGATCGGCCGGCGCGACCTCCGAGATCATCACCAGTGAGATCTTCCCGGGGTCCACCTGGATGTCCGGCACGCGGTAACACGCATGCTGGACATCGGCACACGGAAAGGTCATACAGCCAACCAACTCGCTCACACGCATCTCATTGCCTCCTGTCAAACCTGCCTACAGGTACGCCGACCTACCGGCATAGTATACCCCACCGCCGGTGCGCTTTCAAGCGCCAGTTGGCGGGTTGGCGCGGCTTGGCGATACAGCTTGGCCGCGGCCGCGGCGACCGCCGGGTTCAAAACCTGCTGGGTCAGGTCGATGGCTTGCAGGGCGAGGCCATAGTTAAAGTCATCCACCGTGCCGGCGTTGATGCACGACAGGTAGGCCGGCCGGGTCCTGTCCAGCGAATAGATGAACGAAACCACGTAGGACAGGTCGATATCCTGCCAGTCGGCCGGGACGTCGTCGTAAAAGACGCCGGAGCAGAGGATGGTGTTGTAGGCGTTGACGTAGGTGGTGCAGGAGGCGGCGTCGCCGCCGTGCGCCCCGTCAATCGAGCCCCGCATGGTGCCCAGCGAGCGCTGCAACACCAGCATGTTGTTACAGGGCGTGGGCGTCAAAGGGGTGGATCGGAAAGACGCCCAGGATTGCGTTGGGGTTGGATCAGTAATAGAGCACGATCGATTCGGGGGTCTCGGCCGGGGTGGGAATCGCGGTGGGCAATGGCGGCACGGTCGCGGCGGCGGTCGCGGTGCTGCTGGGAGTGGAAGATGGGGTCGCGGTGCGGGTCGCGGTCGCCGTAGCGGTGTGGGTCGCGGTGTCGGTGTCGGTGACGGTGGGGGTTTGGGTGATGGTGGGGGCCCCGGCCGTCAGGGCGGCCAACACGTTGGCCACCACTGCCGTGCCCTGGGCGTCGAGTTCCGCCTGGGATGGGCCGCAGCCCGCCAGGGCGGCCGCCACCGCACAGGCCAGCAGGCAGGCCAGAAAAACCGACTGTTTACCTTTCAGTGTTTTACCCTCCTCGCATAATATGTTTTGAATGGCGGGATATCCTAGGGATAATGGTCACCCGTTTTAGACTTGTCATCCAGGGATGACCATGCGGGCTGTTCTGTGCCTCCTTGTTTGCTGTTGAGCGGTTACCCAATCGCTTGGGGATTTTCTTCCCTAACAGGATAGGAGGAATCTTCCGTTTTTGGAAGGAAAAACGGCGGATCCTGGCATAGGAATCCGCCGCAAGTAGGGGCATTATTGGGTTGCGGGTTCAGCTTTTTGGGGTTGCGCTAATCGCTACGAAACCCCATGCGGTTTTGGGCGGCCGGGTTCAGCGCGGCAGCTCGTCCAACTGGCCGCGCAGCTCAAAGATCTGGTCGCGCAGCGTGGCCGCTTTTTCAAACTCCAACGCCTGGGCGGCCTGCCGCATCTGCTTCTCCAACTCGTCCAGCAGGCGGGTCAGCTCGTGCCGCGGAAGCTGGGCGGCCGCCCGGTAGGGGGTCTTTTCCTCGGCCACCCGCCTGTCGCCCATGATGGCGGCCGTCAGGTCGCGTATCTCTTTGACGATGGTGCGCGGCTCGATGTTGTGCTCTTTGTTGTAGGCCACCTGCTTGGCGCGGCGGCGGTTGGTCTCGTCAATCGCCCGCCGCATCGAGTCGGTCACCTTGTCGGCGTACATCACCACCTTGCCCTCCACGTGGCGGGCGGCCCGGCCGATGTTCTGGATCAGCGCCTGCTCGCTGCGCAGAAAGCCTTCCTTGTCCGCGTCCAGGATGGCGACCAAACTCACCTCTGGCAGGTCCAACCCCTCGCGCAACAGGTTGATGCCCACCACCACGTCAAAGACCCCCAGCCGCAGGTCGCGCAGGATGTCCACCCGCTCCAGCGTGTCGATCTCGGAGTGCAGGTAGTGGACCTTGATGCCGGTCTCATGCAAATAGTCGGCCAGGTCTTCTGCCATCCGCTTGGTGAGGGTGGTGACCAGGGCGCGCTGCCCGTGTTCCACCCGCCGGTTGATCTCGCCGATCAGGTCGTCCACCTGGCCGCGCACCGGCCGTAGGTCGATCTCCGGGTCGACCACGCCGGTCGGCCGGATGATCTGCTCCACCACCCGCTGGCTGTGCTCCCCTTCGTAAGGGCCGGGGGTGGCGGAGGTATAGATCACCTGGTTGATCCGCTGCTCGAACTCGTCGAAATTGAGCGGCCGGTTGTCCATCGCGCTGGGTAGTCGAAAGCCGTACTCGACCAGCGTCCCCTTGCGCGAGCGGTCCCCGCCGTACATGCCGCGGATCTGGGGCACGGTCATGTGGGATTCGTCGATCACCAGCAAGAAATCGGCCGGAAAGTAGTCCAGCAGCGTCCAGGGCGGGCTGCCGGCCGCCCGCTGGTCCATGTGGCGCGAATAGTTCTCGATCCCGCTGCAATAGCCCACCTCGCGCAGCATCTCCAGGTCGTAACGGGTGCGCTGCTCGATCCGTTGCCCCTCCAGGTACAGCTCGTTCTGCTTAAAGTAAGCAATCCGCTCTTCCAGCTCTTGCTCCACATCGTGGATCGCCTGGCGCATGTTTTCTTCCGGGGTCATAAACTGTTTGGCGGGAAAGATTTCGATCGAGGGCAGGTCGGCCGTCACCTCGCCGGTCAGGGTGTCTATCTCGGTGATGCGCTCAATCTCGTCGCCAAAAAAGCCCACGCGGTAGGCGGTTTGGGCGTAGGCGGGGTAGATTTCCAGCGTGTCCCCGCGCACCCGAAAGGTGCCGCGCCGCAGCTCATAGTCATTGCGGCCGTACTGGATTTCCACCAGGTGGCGCAGAACCGTCTCCCGCCGGTGCTGCTCGCCCTCTGCCAGCCGCAGCACCACCTGGCCGTAGGCCTTGGGGCTGCCAATGCCATAGATGCACGAGACCGAAGCGACGATCAACACGTCGCGCCGGCTGATCAGCGAGGTGGTGGCGGAAAGCCGCAGCCGCTCGATCTCCTCGTTGATCTCGGTCTCTTTTTCAATATAGAGGTCGTGGCGCGGGATATAGGCCTCCGGCTGGTAATAATCGTAATAGGAGACAAAGTATTCCACCGCGTTGTTGGGAAAGAAATCCCTGAACTCGCTGTACAGTTGGGCGGCCAGTGTTTTGTTGTGCGCCATCACCAGGGTGGGTTTTTGTACCTGCTGCACCACCTGGGCAATGGTGTAGGTCTTGCCGGTGCCGGTCGCGCCAAGCAGAGTTTGGTGCGTCAGCCCGCGCCGGATGCCATCCACCAGCCCGGCAATCGCCTCAGGCTGGTCGCCAGTCGGCCGGAAATCAGAGACGAGTTGAAAGTCTGGCATAAGCTACCTTTCCTGTCGTGGGAGGCAAGGGTCAGAGTTGCGGTTTCTCGCGCCTTGCCAGTTGTACGTAGATGGGGTTGCTGTAAATCCAGCCCCGCTTGCCGCCGCCGTAGCGGGTAAAGGCCTGCGCCCGGTAGGTGCCCAGTTCGCCGATCTGGTGGAGCAGGTGGGGGACCCCGGCCGATTCGGCCACCACCTCGCCGTTGCGCAGCAACTGGAGGTGGCACGGGGCCGGCGCTGTCACCTGAAAGGTGATCGAGCCGCGTTTGATCCGCAGTACCTCGCCCATCATGGCCTGCCCTTTGAGCCCCTGGGCGCTGAAGCGAAAGCCGGCCGTGTCGCCGGCCGCGTCGTAGCCAATCCACAGGTTGCCCTGGCGCAGCGCGTTGAGCACCAGCTGTTTGTCGTGCTCAAACTCGCCGGTCATCGGTTTGCGGGTCAGGATGTGGTTGTTGAGCGTTCTAAAGTGGAACTCGTACGGGAACACCACCCGCTTGAGGGGGCCAAGCTGGTATTCCTGGCCGTGCACATCGCCGCCGGCGACGGCCGACACCTGTTGGCCGGCCGCCAGCAGTTCGTCCCACTTTTCCATCGTCTTGCGGAACGGGCCAGTGACAAACTGCTCCGGGTTGTATGCAGCGCGGACGGCGGTCGCCTTGTTGGAGAGCAAGCTCTTGAACTCGCTCATATAGTTCCAGATCTCCAACCCGGTGTATCCGTTGACCTCCCAATTTTCCCAGCCCAGCGAGGCCAGTTCGCCCTCCCCCAGCGGGGAGCTGTACTCGTACGGGTGGGCCAGGAAGCAAAAGCCGCCGGCCGCCTCCGCCTCGTCAATCAGCTTTTGCGGGTCAGAAGCAAAGGGGGCCAGCTCCTTATCCGCGCCAAACACCAGGCAATGGCTGGCCTGGGGCACCCGACGCGGGTCGTGCACCTCTTCCCCCACCAGCAGCAAAACCTGCCCCTTCTTGGGGTCGCCGTAGTAGCCTTCCAGGCCGTCCACCCATACGTTGTGGTCGGTGATAATGACGAAATCCAGCCCGGCCGCAATCGCGTCGCGGGCAATATCCATGTGCTGCTTGGCCCCGTCAGAGTACGGGGTGTGGATGTGGAGGTGGCCTTTGTATTCGTAAAACATACCTGTCAACCGAAAAGAACCGCGGCCTCGTTCACCGGTGCCAGAGGCATCGCAGAGAGGAATGCGTGTGCGTCAACAACCGGGTGCAATCAGATCTGGTTGACCACGTTGCTGAACATATTGCCGACTCCCGGCCCCATCAGGGCCAGCACCAGGATCACGATGATGGCGACCAGCATAATCACCAGCGCATATTCCAGCAATCCTTGCCCTTCGTCGGTAAGTGGTTGGAACAACATCGCTCGCTCCTCCAGTTTCGCTTGCCACGTCGGTGGCTATTCGTCTGTGCCGAATAGCCCCAACTGGACCGGCCGCCCGGTTCCCAGCGGCGGCGCCGGCAGCAGGCTGTTGGCCCGCAGCCAGTCCGGGGCGGGACCACTCCAGCCAAAGCGATCCAGGTCAACCCGGCCGTGGCGGTCAAAATCGATTCCCTCGGCTTGCAACCGCATCCGCTGGATGGCGCCGCTCCGGCTGCCGGCCGGCAGGCTGATCTTGCCCTGGCTGTTGATCACCCGTTGCCAGGGTGCGCCTTCCGGCGCGTGGCGCATGGCCCGGCCGACCCATTGGGCGCGCACCCGTTCGTATTCCGGCGGGTCGATCCCGGCCGGCGGCGGAATCATGGCCGCAATTTGCCCGTAGGTGCTGACGGTTCCGGCCGGAATCTGCTGGACAATCCGGAACACCAGGGCGCGGTACGATTGGATGTCCGCGGGCTCGTTCATATCAGGATTATAACGGTTAGTTGGCGGCCGGCAAGAGCCGTTTTGTCACCCCCTTTGTTCCTTGTTATAATGTGCCGGTGGCACAAAACTTGCATCTGTTGCACTCAGAGGCAATAGGTATTGACAATCGCCTATCCCCTCCAGTGATGGAGATGATACGGCGAGTGCTAATCATCAGAGAGAGGAAATGCAAATGGCAAGATACCAGGTCCCTCCAGACCCACGTGAAGGTGACGAAAACCTTCCGCACGCACACAAGATCGCGGGGCGCGGCTCCCGCTCATCTCCCCCCTGGCTGTGGATAGGCCTGGGCGCAATAGTCACGGTGCTGGCAATTGCCGTGGCGGTGCTGTGGGCGCAACTGATACTGGACGTCGAGCCGCTGAACGTCGCGCCGACGCCGACCATTACTTTCCAGACGGCCGTGCCCACCACGCCAGCGCCAACGCCTACGGTGGAACTGGCAGAGCCGCAAGTCACTCAACCGGCTGATGCGCAGCCAACCAGCCAGGCGGCACCGACGGCCGCAGCGCCGCCCACCGAGGTCGCCATTGGGGTCAAGGTGATTGTCGCCGGGACCGATGGCATTGGCATCAGTTTGCGTGCGGGACCGGGCACCGATTACGCACGATTGGACATCCGGCCGGATGGGGACCTGCTGGACGTGATTGACGGCCCGACCGAAGGGGGCGGCTACACCTGGTGGTTCCTGCGCGCGGCCGACGGCAGCGAAGGCTGGGCGGTGGCTGACTTTTTGCAGTTGCCCTAACTCGTCAGATTGACCCATCACGCATACCGCGTGGTGGATTTGAGGGGTGATGGCTCGCGGAGCGGGCCATCACCCCTTTTTATATGCGTTGTGGGCTTGAAAAGCTGCGCCTTTGCGGTATAGTTTGGTAACTGCCATCTCAATCCCATGGGTTGAGCGATTGCCGTTATGCCAGGAAACAATGAGGAATTGGAGGACAACCAGATGACCCAGCCGGCCGCCGAGCGAGTTGTCCAGTTGCGCCGCGAATTGAACTTGCACGCCTATCGCTACTACGTGCTCAACGACCCGTTGGTCAGCGATGCCGAATATGACGCGCTGTATCACGAACTGCGACGGCTGGAAGAAGCGCACCCGGAACTGGTCAGCCCGGATTCGCCCACCCAGCGTGCCGGTGCGGAGCCGGCCGAACGCTTTGAAAAGGTGGTTCATGCGGCCCCTATTCTTAGCCTCAGCAACTGCTTCAATCTGGATGACCTGCTAGCCTGGCGGGAGCGGATCGGCCGGTTGCTGCCGGAAGTGGCGCTGGATTACGTGGTAGAGCCCAAGTTTGACGGGCTGGCCGTGGTGTTGCGCTACGAGAATGGCCTGTTTGTGCAGGGGGCTACTCGCGGCAACGGCGAGGTGGGCGAGGACATCACCGCCAATTTGCGCACGGTCAAGACGCTTCCCTTGCGTATCCCGCTGCGGCCATCTGCCCCCGAGCCGGGCCAGATGGCGCTGCCCGGCCTGCGCGACGAGCAAAATAGCGCGCCGCCGCTGTTGGTGGTGCGCGGCGAGGCCTACATGACCATCGCCGATTTCGAGGGGATGAACGCGCGGTTGGCCGAGGCTGGCGAGAAGCTGTTTGCCAATCCGCGCAACGCGGCCGCTGGCGCGTTGCGGCAACTCGATCCGGCAATGGCAGCTTCCCGTCCGATATCGCTTTTTTGCTACGAGGTGGTGGCGGCCGAGGGGGTGAGTTTCGCCACCCAACTGGTACTGCTGGATTACCTGCGCCAGATGGGTTTTCCTGTCTCGCCGGACGTGGCGCATTTTGATAGCATTGAGGCCATCGGCACTCATTACGAGGAGTGGATCCGGCGGCGGGACGGTTTGCCGTACGAGGTGGATGGGCTAGTCATCAAAATCAACGATTTGGCTGTCCGCGAAGGGTTGGGGGTGGTGGGCAAGGACCCGCGTGGCGCGACGGCGCTCAAGTTCCCGGCCCAGCAAAAGACCACCAGGCTGCTGCGCGTTGAGGTCAACGTCGGCCGGACCGGCACCATCAACCCGCTGGCCGTGCTGGAGCCGGTCGAGGTGGGCGGGGTGGTGGTCAAGCACGCCACGCTGCACAACTATGATGACGTGGAGCGCAAAGACATCCGCATTGGCGACACAGTCATCGTCAAGCGGGCTGGCGACGTGATCCCTTATGTGGTTGGCCCGGTGACAGACCTGCGGGATGGCACGGAGATACCAATCGAGCGGCCGGCCGTTTGCCCATCCTGCGGGGAGCCGCTGCACCAGCCGGAGGGCGAGGTCGCCATCTATTGCGTCAACGCTGGTTGCCCGGCGCAACTGGTGCGACTGGTGGAATACTTTGTCAGCCGCGGCGCGATGGACATTGAAACGTTGGGTTCCCGGACGGCCGAACTGCTGGTGGAGCAAGGTCTGATCCAGGATGTCGCCGACCTTTACACGTTGTCTCCGGATGACCTGTTGCCCCTGGAAGGGTTTCAAGAGAAAAAGGTGACCAATCTGTTGGCTGGCATTAAAGCTTCTAGAGACCGGCCGCTGGATCGCGTGCTGGCCGCGCTGGGCATCCGTGGGGTGGGGGCGGCCGTGTCCGAGTTGCTGGCCGGCCGGTTTGGCTCCATGGACGCGCTGGCAAGCGCAACCCAGGAAGAGTTGGAGGCGGTGGAAGGGATTGGCCCGCACACCGCGGCCGCCGTGCTGGAGTGGTTTGCCAGCGATCACAACCGGCGGCTGGTGGGAAAACTGACGGCGGCCGGGGTCAAACTGGTCGCGCAGACACCGGAGTTGGCTGGTGATGTGCCGTTAAGTGGGCTGACCTTTGTCATCACCGGGACGCTGCCCATGTTGAGCCGCGACGAAGCCAGGGCGCTGATTGAGCGGCACGGCGGCAAAGTGGTCGGCTCGGTCAGCGGCCGGACCAGCTATCTGGTGGTGGGCGAAAGCCCGGGCAGCAAGCTGGCCAAGGCCAACCAGTTGGGCGTCCCCGTGCTGGATGAGGCGGGCTTGCGGGCCTTGATCGGCGTATGAGCGCGAAGGTCACGCTCAAACCCGGCCGGGAAAAGTCGGTCCTCAACCGGCACCCGTGGATCTTTTCCGGCGCGATCAAGGCGGTGGAGGGCAATCCGGCCGATGGCGATCTGGTGCTGGTCCATGCATCTGGCGGCCGCCCGCTGGCCTGGGGTTACCTCAACCGCCGGTCGCAGATCGCGGTCCGCCTGCTCTCCTGGGATCCGGCCGGGGGGATTGACACCGATTTTTGGCGGCAAAGGCTGGTGCAGGCCATCGCCGGCCGGGCCGGACTCATCCAAAACCCGCTGACGACCGCCTACCGGCTGGTCAACGCAGAGGCGGACGGCCTGCCCGGCCTGGTGGTAGACCGCTACGGAAATTGGCTGGTGGTCCAATTCCTCACGCTGGGCGTCGAGGTGCGCAAAACCGACCTGGTCGCCTTGCTGGCGGAATTGTGCCCGGACGCGGCCGGCATCTACGAGCGCAGCGATGTGGATGTGCGTGAGAAAGAGGGGCTGGCGGCCGCGGTGGGGCAATTGCACGGTGCGCGCCCGCCGGCCGAATTGATCGTGCTGGAAAATGGCTTGCAGTTTGCGGTGGACGTGGCGGCGGGGCACAAGACCGGCTTTTACCTCGACCAGCGAGAAAACCGGGCCCGGCTCGAGCCGTTTGCGGCCGGCAAGCAACTTCTCAACTGTTTTGGTTACACCGGCGGATTTGGGGTCTATGCAGCGCGGGGTGGGGCGGCGCAGATCACCAGCGTGGACGTCTCGGCCGATGCGCTGGCGCTGGCGCGGCGCAATATGGCGCTGAATGGGTTTGACAGCCGGGTGGAGGACGAATACGTGGAGGCCGACGTGTTCCAGCAATTGCGCCGCTACCGTGATTCCGGCCGGGAGTTTGACCTGATTGTGCTGGACCCGCCCAAGTTTGCGCATAGCCAGAGCATGGTCAAACGTGCGTCGCGCGGCTACAAGGACATCAACTGGCTGGCGATGCGGTTGCTCCGGCCGGGAGGGCACTTGTTCACCTTTTCCTGTTCGGGCGCTATCACGGCCGAGTTGTTCCAAAAGATCCTTTTTGGCGCTGCGCTGGACGCGGGCAGGGAGGTGCAGATCGTGGGCCACCTGTCGCAAGGCGCCGATCACCCCATTTCCATTACCTTTCCTGAATCAGCTTACCTCAAGGGGTTGATCTGCCGGGTGTGGTAAAACAAAACGGGCAGACCGTTCCGTCTGCCCGCTAGAGCGCCCCTAACAGGACCTGCTCCGAACCACCACCAATAGAAGTTGGGCAGTTCCTGGCCATGCTGCGGTTCGATAATCGCGTCAAACTGGCCGAACTACCCCAAGACTTGATGGAGGTTCACAATGGCTTCTCTTCTTCCTCACGATAGCCTGGCCGGTGCAGTGCTGGAAGAGCATCTGTCGGTCAGGGCTGCCGCTGAATACTCGGGCTACAACGAACAGTATTTGCGGCGCCTCCTTCGAGCCGGCCGGCTCGATGGCACAAGGATCGGCCAGGTCTGGCTGATCAAGCTAGCCTCGCTGGAGGCACATCTGCGTAAGGGACAACTTTCTCGGGATCAACGTTATAGCCCCCAAGGAGTGACGGCCGATTTTGCCAAGGGGGTAGCACCATGAAACGCCAACATGACTGGCCGAGCATCCTCCTCTGGGCTATCTACATAGCCCTTCTCGTGGTGCTGGTACCCCACACCGCTTGAGCTTTCGGCCGCTTTGAAT
Source organism: uncultured Chloroflexia bacterium (assembly GCA_963707345.1). Taxonomy (GTDB): domain Bacteria; phylum Chloroflexota; class Anaerolineae; order Promineifilales; family UBA4811; genus CAVPPE01. The sequence continues at coordinate 881,386 of CAVPPE010000002.1, read as the reverse complement.
CGCCGGCCGTGGGTTGGTTGAACATTCAGTGGGGCATGGTCATTGCTTGGGCGGCCGCTTTTGCCTTCGAAGCTGCCATCGCTGCATTGACCCACAGGTTGGCGAAACACATCGAATCGACGCCGCGCTACACGGCCGGTCGCGTGTGGTTGCGGCGAGTATCCTACCAATACCTAAACGCTTTTTCGGCCGGGCTTTTGGTCGCCCTTGGTGTTTCTGTGTTGGCTAACTTTGGGCACACGGTGGAATTCGGCCGGGACTTTGCCATCTTTGGCAGTTACGATGTTCCACCGCTGGTTTATTCGCTGGCATTTGGTGGCATTCTGCCGCTTGTTTCGCTCATGTTTGCCCGCATATTGGCCAACGCGGCCGAGACTGAAGCTCAAGCGAATCCGGAGCTGACCAAAGCAAAGCTGACCGTCAAACAGCTTCGGTCTGAGCTGGCAGTGGTTGAGGAACACCTGACGCAGGTCGAAGCCAGGGCGAACGCGGCCGAACAGCGGTTTGAGGCGGACGGCGATCTATTCGCCCGACTCTTCGCTGAGGAGAGGCGAAAGCGAATCCTGGCCACGGCCGAGCGGTGGCCCCAGTTGCCAGCGTCTTCTGTGGCGATAGTTGCCGGTGCCTCCCCGGGCTATGTTTCTGAAGTGCTGAAGTCGAGCGACGGCCGATAATCAGCGGGATCATCAGAATAGAAACAGCATCGGTCGCGATGGCCCATTGTACAAGGGCCCTGAGGTGCGTCAGTGGCGGGAGCGACGGGGGGTCGAACACGCATGTGACATCATAATATTGTCGCCGAGGGAGACGCCCATAATAGCGCAAACGTGAAACTGCTTGATCCACGTCGAAAACCACTGGGCCAGGGCTGCTGCCGAAACCCCCGTCTATCGCAACTTGTCGCGTCCAATATACCGGTCATTTTCCTAAAGGCCCATTCGCCTAGGGATCAGGACGCCGGCTTCTCAAGCCGGAAACACGGGTTCGAACCCCGCATGTCTACTTGATATAACGAATGATGAACCACAAGACATGGCCGAGGAGCAGTTCTTGACGACGCTGCGCTTTGAGCAGCGTAGCAAGCTCGGGGAACTGCCCGGCGAACTGGTGAGAGGTTGGCGAGCTTTCGTTTAACCCTTAATTTGATTCCCCTGAACGCGCGCTGGAGAAGCGCATCCGGGTCACGGCTGCTGCCAAGTGCTCCGGTTACCGCGACTGGTCGCGTCCGATAAGTGAGACATCTCTCGAGATCAGGTCGATTTGAACGCATCAAAATGGCATCATCTGAGAGCAACCTGCCGAACGGGCAAATGCTGTGTGATCGGTGCCACGGCCCACGGAAGTTGGAGCCGAGTGGCGTCAAGGAGGTATCGACATGAAGCAACTGTCGAGCTCGCCAAGCAGGATGCTATGGACGATTCATCTGGCACTGCTTTCTGTGCCGTTCCCGCACCCCGATTCACCTCATGGTAGTGTCGTCGAGCGAGAAGTTCAAAGCAAAACTAGCGTAACCTTGGCCACCCTGGACCGAAAACCACCCCGCTTGGTACACGTATCTAATCTCATCTTGACTGGACGAATGACCGGTAATGGGGTATTATGTCCCATACAAATTGGGGAGACATGCAAGGCTTCACGAAGCTGATCTCTACCCACTCCATGACGCGCAGTTCCAGAGCACGCCATCACACAGCAAAAAAGCTTGGGGAAAGGGTTGAGGAAGGGACAGACAGTGGGAGCAGGTATTCTCGTAGGTTACTTCTCCAATCGAAAGGACGCCGGTAGAGCCCTTCGGGTGCTGGGGAGGAGGCGTTTCCTCCGCACCGCACTAGTGCACAAGACGGCGGACGGGGATGTACACGTATGGGATCCCTTCCTTTGGCGCCGTGGCCTTGCAGCGACCCTGGCCGCCATCCTGTTCGGCGTCCTTGCTGGAAGTGCCTCCCTGATTCTCGACTGGTCGGTGCCGATTCTGGGCGGGGCCCTCTCTCCTCTCATTTTGATCCTGGCGAGTGCAATGGTTGGCGCTCTTGTCGGCGGGGGGTGGACACGACGATCAAGGTACGGCGTCGAACGCAGGTTCATTGAGGAGCATGCACGTTTGTTGGTCTCTGGGGAGACCGCCCTGCTTCTCCAGGGGCCGATCAAAGTTATGCGGCTTCCGGTGGCGCTGCTTCGGGACAGCGGGGAGATCCCGCCCGCGCTCTTTTTCCTGCATCCGAAACGCGAGCGTCTGAAGGGTGATGTGCGCAGCCTCGGGGTACCGCTCACACTCGCACATCTCGAGGAGCATGCTCAACGATTGGCTAGCGACCACGAGGTGAACCCAAAGCCAGGGCGAAATACCGAACCACTAGATCGTCTCGAACAGGCCCGTCGATGGCTCCATCAAGTTTGCTCGGATCTTTCCGAAGCGAGTCGGCTGGAACAAACCGCGACTCCTTCCGCCGAGTGGATTCTCGACAATGAGTACATCATCGAGGGAAACGCTCGCGAGGTTCAACGGAACCTTCCGCGGCGTTATCTCCAGGAGCTGCCTGCACTTGCCAGTGGACCCTGCCAGGGTCTGCCGCGCATCTACGACCTGGCAATGGAGCTCATCTCCCATACGGACTTGCGTCTGGACCGGGAGAACATCCTTGCGTTTCTCAAGGCCTATCAATCCGTGCGCACGTTGACGATTGGCGAACTCTGGGCTGTGCCCCAGATGCTGCGCACCGCATTGATCGAGAGCGTTCGGGATCTCGCCGCAAGAGCCCTGACAGAGCTGCGAGAGCGTGAGATCGCCGATTTCTGGGCGACACAGGCTCATTACGACCAATCGGCGAGATCCGAACCAGCTCTTCTCGGTCCTGGCAGAGCTTGCCAAAACCCAACCCAGCCCGAGTCCCTATTTTGGTTCTCAGCTGGTCGGTCATCTCTATGACGAGGCGGCCGCATCTGGTGCCGGTCCAGAGCTGGCTTGAGCGTACGCTCCGGAGACCTTTGGACGATCTCAACCTGCGTGAGCAAAACCGCCAGACGAGGGATCAGATATCGATTGGCAATGCGTTTACCAGCTTGCGGCAACTCGCTCTGTTGGATTGGCGACAGATATTCGAGCATCTCAGCCGCGTGGAGCAGCTGCTGCGATCTGACCCATCCGGCGTCTACCCCAGGATGGATTTCGACACGCGTGATCGGTATCGCCGGGCGATTGAAGAGTGTGCCCGTGGCTCCGGTCAGGCAGAGGAACAAGTCGCCCAACGCGCCATCGAGATGGCAACGCACCCCGAGCGTGGAGCCGCGGGGGATGAGCGGTGGAGCCACGTCGGGACCTATCTCATCGGGGAAGGAAGAGACGATCTTGTGCGGCTCATAGGCTGCCGTGAAACGCCACGTGTCCGCGCCCTGCGATGGGTAGGCCACCACCATTCTGCTGTGTACTTTATCGGGCTCGGCTTTCTCTCGGTGGTATTCATCTGCCCTGATCGTCCGATTTGGCTTGCGCGGACAGTCGGCTGGGATCCAGCTTTTGATCAACTTTACTCTTGCTGATCCCCACCAGCCAACTTGCGCTTGAGGTAGTCAATTACCTGATCACGCGGCTGCTTCCACCCCGCACGCTTCCAAAGATGGATTTCGAGGCTTTGGGGATTCCCGATGCATTTCGAACGTTGGTCGTCGTGCCCGTCCTGCTGGTGGACGAGGAGACGATCCGGGCCGAGGTGGAAAAGCTGGAGATCAGATACCTGGCCAACAAAGAAGCCAATCTGCTCTTCAGCCTCTTTACGGACTACACCGATTCGGACCAGGCGCACCGTGCGGACGACGAACGGTTGCTCCAAATGGCGGTCGATTGCCTCACAAGTCTCAACGATCGGTATGGTGGTGAGCGATTCCTCCTTTTCCATCGGAACCGCAAATGGAGCGAATCCGAGCAAAAGTATCATCGGTTGGGAGCGCAAACGCGGGCAAGTTGGAGGAGCTGAATCGCCTGATCGATGGCACGCGGCCTGAAGCTGCCGCTCGTTTGGTATACCTCGGAGACCCGGATCATCTTTCGAACGTGAGGTTTATCATCACGCTTGGACAGCGACACACAGCTGCCTCACGGCACTGCCCGCAGGATGATCGAAACCTTGGCACACCCACTGAACCAGCCGCGCTTCGATGCCGCAGGCAGAATCTCGGCCGGCACCTATGCCGTCATCCAGCCGCGCGTGAGCCCTTCGCTGCCGAGCACGAGCGCCTCGCTTTTCAGCCGGCTCTTTGCAGACGCGGTCGGAATTGACCCCTACACCAAGGCTGTTTCCGACGTCCATCAGGATCTGACCGGCGAAGGCTCGTACCATGGCAAAGGGTATCTATGATGTGCGCGCCTTTAGTCGCGTGCTATCAGGACGGTTTCCTGAAGAGTCGTTGCTGAGCCACGACTTGATCGAAGGGGCTCACGTCCGAGTCGGCTTTGGCCAGCGATATTGAGCTCTATGACGAGTTCCCGCAGGACTACGCTGAGCTACACCGGCCGGCAGCATCGTTGGATTCGTGGTGATTGGCAGATAGCGGATTGGATTCTGCCGCGTGTCCCTCAACCCGGAAAACGGCGAGGGCCAAACCCGCTCTCCTGGTTCAACCGTTGGAAGATCTTGGACAACTTGCGCCGGAGCCTATTGCCAGTAGCCAGCGTTGGATTGCTGACCGTCGCCTGGCTGGTTTCCCATCCGATCGGGTTGATCTCGGCGCTTGTGGTCGCCATTCAGTTACTCTTCCACCCGTTGGCGCAGCCCTTCACAATGGCAACCACCCGCAAGGGGCTAAAGAGATTCTCCTTCTCAAAGGTGGCGCACGACCTGCGGCAGGCGGTTGCGCATGCTGCGCTGCTTCCGCACCAGGCCTGGGCTGGCTCTGGATGCCATCCTGCGGGTCCTGTACCGCCGCCTCATCTCTCGCCGCAGGTTGCTCGAGTGGGCTTCGGCCCAGGTGAGCCATTGGAGCGCCGCGGACCTGCGTCCAGCGGTTGTGGTCTCCGTGGGCCTGGTGAGTCTCTTTAGCGTGATCGTGGGCTGGGCGGTGCAGCGTTGGATGCCATCTAACCTGGCCATAGCCAGCCCCTGGCTCGTGTTGTGGTTCCTCTCCCCGCTGCTCGTCTGGTTCCTGAACCTTCGCCCGCAAGCCAAACCAAACCAGGTCCTGCTTCCCGAAAGGGATCTGCTGTTCTTGCGGGAGGTTTCACGGCGAACCTGGCGCTATTTCTCGGACTTTGTCAACGATGAGACCTCTTGGCTTCCACCCGACAATTACCAGGTTTCTCATCAGAACCAGCTGGCAATGCGTACCAGTCCAACCAATATCGGTCTCTGGATGCTTAGCGCGCTCGCCGCAAATGATTTTGGATATCTGACGTTGGATCAGGTCGTCGAAAGGTTGACGCGTACCATGGATACGATCGGCAAACTGGAGCGCTATGAGGGCCATCTGTTGAATTGGTACGATATTCAAACCCTGGCCCCGTTAGAACCGCGCTACGTTTCCGCCGTGGACAGCGGAAACCTGCTCGGCGCCCTATGGACGCTGGAACACGGGCTTGACGAGCTGATTCAGGCACCTGTCCTGGATGCGAAAGCCTTTGCAGGCCTGCGCGACACCGGGGAAATCCTGAAAGAGGCCCTCGAACAGGAAGGCATTACCAATCTTGATGGTCACGCCCTCGACGAACTGCTGCGCGCGTGGGAAGACCCGCCGGAGCGCATTGCCGACGCGCTTTGCCTGCTGCGGCAGGTGGATGGTAACGTGAGGGCTCTGGCCGACAAGGCGCGCGAGTCAGCCGGTTTTGAAGCGGGTGCGGCCTATTGGGCCAGGCAGATGCAGAGGCAGCTTTCAGCCTGGCTGATGATTGCGGATCGTTATCTCACCTGGATCGAGATCCTCGATGAAAAGACGGAAGAGGAGATCGCCCAGCTGGGTCTGGATGAACTGCTTGTTTTGCGCCAGACTCTGCATCAGGCACCTTCGCTTCTGGACATCGCCAAGGGGCACATCGGCGAAATTCAGTTCCTCGAGTCGGTCCGAGAAGGGGCTCCATCAGAAGCGGACCCACTCTACGAATGGTTTGACCGCCTTGTGCAGGCCTTTGCCAAGTCGCAATGGCTGGCGGGTGAAATGCTGGCTTTGGCCGAGCGGCTCATCCAGGATGGGCGCGAGTTGTCGGAATCGATCAATATGCGCTTCCTGTATGACGCTGAACGGCGGCTGTTTTCGATCGGCTACAATGTCTCGGCAGGTCGCCTGGATGGAGCCTACTATGATCTCCTGGCGAGTGAGGCGCGGCTTGGTAGTTTCGTCACCATCGCTCGCGGGGACGTTCCAATTGAGCATTGGTTCTCGATGAGTCGACCCTACAACGCGATCGGCCGGCGCCGGGTACTGCTCAGCTGGGCCGGGACCATGTTCGAATATCTGATGCCGCTGATTTTCCAGCGCTCGTATGGGAACTCGCTCCTGGACAAAGCGGTCAGGGAAGCGGTGGCGACCCACATCGACTATGGTCGCAGGCGCCGCGTGCCGTGGGGTATCTCGGAGTCTGCCTTTGGAGATCTGGACCTCAACAAGACCTATCAGTACAAGGCCTTTGGCGTACCGGAGCTCGGGTCTCAAGCGCGGCCTGGAGGAGGAGCTCGTCGTGGCGCCATATGCCACCCTCTTGGCGGTGAACGTTGCGCCACGTGAGACGCTACGGAACCTGAGACGCTTGGCCGGGCTGGGTCTCTTGAAGCGATTATGGCTACTATGAAGCGCTGGACTTTAGTCGCCAACCGAGCCGTGAGGGCCGGCGTGGGGTGATCGTGCGAACCTACATGGCGCATCACCAGGGCATGGGTTTCCTGTCGCTGAACAACTTTCTGCACGGTAATCCGATCCAGCGCCGTTTTCATGCCGATGCGCGCGTGCGTGCCGTTGAGCCACTGCTTCAAGAACGTATCCCCACCCTGCCTCCGCTGCACCACATCTCCACGCGCGAAGGGATGCCTTCGGTGATGAGCGTCGGCGAGGTCGCGCCATCGGTGAGCAAATTCGATACGCCCCATACCACTCACGCCCAAAACCCAACTCCTGAGCAATGGTCGTTATGGTCTGATGCTCACCAATGCTGGCGGGGGATATAGTCAGTGGGGCGAGATAGAGATCACGCGCTGGCGGTCGGATCGAACCCAGGATTCGTGGGGCACCTTTTGCTATATCCACGACGTCGATTCGGATCGATTCTGGTCCAGCACCTATCAGCCCATCGGCGGGAAGGTTGAGAGGTATTCGGTCGACTTTGCCCTCGACCGGGCTGTGTTCCGCCGTGCCGATCGACAGTATCCGTACCGAGACTGAGATCATCGTCTCGCCCGAAGATGACGTGGAGATTCGGCGGATCACGCTGATCAACCGATCCGTTCGCACGCGCCAGTTTAACCTCACGAGCTATGTTGAACTCTCGATGGCGCCCCACAACGCCGACCGGCAGCATCCGGCCTTTAACAAGCTATTCATCCAGACGGAAGCAGTTCCTGAACAGCAAGCGCTTCTCGCCTACCGACGATCTCGCCGTGATGACGACCCCCCCATCTATGTTGCGCACCGTTTTACACTTGAAGGCGCTGAGGATCACCCCTTGCAGTTCGAGACCGACCGGCGTCGATTCATCGGACGTGGACGGACGCTCAAGAATCCGATGGGCCTCTTTCAAGAGCTGAGCAACAGCCAGGGTTTTGTCCTGGACCCGATCCTCAGCCTGCGCCAGAGCGTGACACTAGGTCCGGGCCAGCGTGTCCAGGTTTCTTTTGTTCTCGCGGCCGGTGAAACGCGCCAGGGTGTCTTGAGGTTGATGGACAAGTACCGCGATCCCCACGCGATCGATCGAGCGATGGATTTCACCTGGGCCTCTGCCCAGCTCGAGTTGCGCTTGCTTCGCATCCAGCCCGACGAAGCACGCCGCTTTCAGCAGCTGGCAAGCCACCTGCTTTTTCCTAATCCCCTTTTGCGCCCTCCCGCCGAACGCATCGAAGAGAACCGCAAGGGTCAAGCCGGATTGTGGCCCTACGGTATCTCGGGCGACCTGCCCATTGCCCTGGTCACCATTGGCGAGGCGCGGGATATCAGCCTGGTCCGTCAGATGCTCGAGGCGCATGCCTATTGGCGAAGGCACGGGTTGATGGCAGACCTGGTGATCCTCAACGAGGAGGCGAGCGGCTATGAGCAGCCGCTGCGCGAACGACTCGAGCGCCTGATCCAAACGCATTCGATGTATACGGGGATGGATCGGCCTGGTGGAGTTTTCCTGCGCAGCGCGGCTCAAATCCCGGAGGAAGACCTGACGCTGCTCAGGGCCGCGGCGAGTGTGGTGCTGGTGGCGGCTCGCGGCACATTGCCCCAGCAATTAGGCGTGCCGGTGACGGTTCCCGGGCTGCTGGAACCTATGACCAAGAAACGTGTTCCCCGGGAGCCTTCGCCATCGCTGCCCTTCATGGAGTTGCCCTACTTTAATAGCCTGGGTGGATTCACCCCGGATGGGCGTGAATACGCGATCTATCTGGGCCCCAACACCCATACCCCTGCGCCCTGGGTGAACGTCATCGCCAACCCGACCTTTGGAACCATGCTCAGCGAAACAGGGGCTGGCTTTACGTGGTATGGCAACAGCCAGCGCAACCGCCTGACACGATGGTCGAACGACCCCGTGATGGACCCACCTTCCGAGGCGATATACATACGGGATGAAGAGACTGGGGTCTACTGGTCACCCACACCGTCACCGATCCGCGAGGAGACTGCTTATCGGGCACGGCACGGGGCGGGGTACACCGTCTTTGAGCATAACAGCTACGGGATCGAGCAGGAGCTGACGGTCCTTGTCCCGATGGATGAACACGGGGGAGAACCGATCAAGCTGCAGAGGCTGCGGTTGAGGAATGACTCCTCCAGGCATCGCAGGCTCTCGGTGACCTATTATGTGGAATGGACGCTGGGCGAAAGCCGCGAACCATTCCAGATGCACATCGTGACCCATTGGGATGACCAAGTCCAGGCCTTGCTCGCTCGGAATCGATATCACCCTGAGTATGGTGATCGAGTCGCGTTCGCAGCCATCAACTTGCCTGCGATGTCCTACAGCGGGAACCGTGTCTCCTTTGTCGGGCGCAACGGCTCGCTGGATAGCCCGGCGGCGATGGAACGCACCAGGCTGTCCCGTCGAGACAGGTGCGGGCTTTGACCCGTGCGCGGCCGTGCGGGTTGCGCTTGAACTAGCTCCTGGCGAGAGCGCCGATCTCACCTGTATGTTAGGGCAAGCCGGGTCGTTGGACGAGGTCCAAAGACGGGTCTTGAGTTATCGGGAGAGCATGGCGTTCGAGATTGCGCTGAGCCAAACGAAAACGTGGTGGGATGATCTGTTGGGTACGATTACAGTGCGCACCCCCGAGCTCGCCGCCGACTTTATGATCAACCGTTGGCTCCTGTACCAAAGCTTGAGCTGCCGTATCTGGGGACGCTCCGCCTTTTATCAGTCCGGCGGCGCATTCGGCTTTCGCGATCAATTGCAGGACGTTCTAGCCTTCCTGCACGCATATCCCGCTCTGGCGCGCGAGCACATCTTGCGGGCGGCGAGCCGTCAGTTCAAGGAAGGCGATGTCCAGCACTGGTGGCACCCACCCCGCGGCGCGGGTATCCGCTCGCGCATTTCCGATGACCTTTTGTGGCTGCCATACGTTGTCGCTCACTATGTCCGGACCACCGCCGACGTAGACATCCTGCATGAGGAGATTCCTTTTCTAAGCGCTCCCCCGCTGGAAGAGGATCAGCACGAGATCTTTTCCACACCCGAGGTTACCTTCGAACGCGCCACGCTGTTTGAGCACTGCCAGCGCGCGGTCACGCGCGGGCTGACTATTGGGCCCCATGGGCTGCCCCTGATAGGGACGGGCGACTGGAACGATGGGATGAACCTCGTGGGCGCTGAGGGCAGGGGGGAGAGCGTTTGGCTCGCGTGGTTCCTGGTGGATGTGCTTCAGGGCATGATCGAGCTGTCTGAATTGCTGAACCGGGCAGATCTGATCCAGACCTATCAGCAAGAGAGGGATGCGCTTATCCAGCGTGTCGAGGCAGAAGCCTGGGATGGGGAATGGTATATTCGCGCGACCTTCGACGATGGCAAACCTCTCGGTTCTTCGGCGAACGAGGAAGCGATGATTGATTCCTTGCCTCAATCTTGGGCTTGGCTGAGCGGCGCCGCCGACACGGACCGGGCAGCGATTGCTCTTGAATCAGCGTGGAAACATCTCGTTCGCGAGGATGAAGGTCTGGTGCTGCTCTTCACACCTCCCTTTGACACGTCAGAGCCATCACCCGGATACATCAAGGGGTACCCTCCGGGTGTGCGGGAGAATGGGGGCCAGTATACCCACGCCGCCCTGTGGTTCGCTATAGCCTTGGCGCGCCAAGGGAATGGTGAGCGTGCGGCGAAAATACTACGTATGCTCAATCCAATCGAGCACACGCGTGATGCGGAAGCAGTCTGGCGCTACGGCCTAGAGCCCTACGTGGTTGCAGCCGACGTGTACCGATTGCCCGAGTGGATTGGTCACGGTGGTTGGTCCTGGTATACGGGCTCAGGGGCGTGGATGTACCGAGCCTGGGTTGAAGAGGTTCTGGGCTTGAAGGTGCGTGGGGATCGCATGCAGTTGAATCCGGTCATTCCCGGGTGGTGGGAGGGCTTTTACCTGAGCTATCGTCACGGTGAAGCGATCTACGAGATTCAGGTCGAGAACCCGGAAGGCTGCGAACGAGGCGTGTCATGGGTGGAGATGGATGGTCAGCGCATGCCCGACGGCGTGATACCGTTGCATCGGGATTTGGTGAAGCATCGGATCCTTGTACACATGGGGAAGCCGGAAAACCCGGCTTGAGGTGTCTATCCTGACGATATGGACCCTTATCCCGGCGGACTGTCGCAAAACGTGTTACAGGTCGCACCGATGGCGAGATAGTCGAATTTGAGTTGAACTCGGCTTTTACAAATCAGTGCATTCCCGCACACGTGCGCTGTCGGCCATAGGCCAGACAGTGCAGGTGGATGGTTTGCGGAAAACCGCTAAAGACAAGTATGGTTCGGTTCAGACCCCGCGTGGGGACTCGAACGAGACTCGGACCCCGAATCAGAGGTTTTCTAGGCCGAATCAGGATAATTCTGGAAAGACTCTGACGAATTCCAGTGTTTTTCAAGATCTGGAACAGAATCATCACCTCGAAATCGAAATACCCCTAACGTGATTCGAACAAAGAAGCCTCTGCCAACACTGGCAAAGGCTTCCGAGAACCTGCGCCCCAGGAGGGACTCGAACCCCCAGCCAACGGCTTAGAAGGCCGCTGCTCTGTCCTTTGAGCTACTGGGGCATGGCGCCGCACCAGTGTGGCGGGGGGATGATAACCGCGGGAGCACCGCTTGTCAAGCCGGCCGCCAGCTAGACCACGTCCTCTACCGGCCGGATACCCTTGTAAATCCGGTCCCCGCCCAGGGTGCGCTCGATGATCTCTGCTCTTCGGCCGGTCCGGCCGGCAAGTTCTTCGGCCGTGAGGGGGGCATTGCCGTTGGCCAGAAATACGCGGAACAGCGCGTTGATCAACGTGGTGTTGGGGGTGATATATTCCGGTTGCAGGCTGCAGTGGCTGTGCAGCGTGTGTTCCAAACCATCCACCCGCCTCACTTCGGCTGTGCGCGGGTCGATCCAGTCCACTTTGTCCTCGCCCTGGTAGGTGGCAAAGACCGACTGATGTTCCGGGCACAGGTGGCTGTAGAGGTAAATGCGCAGGTCACGGTCGCTCTTTTGCCACCATTCGTAGTCGATGTGGTATCTGGTCCGGATTTTTGTAGGCTCAAGTTTGCCGATCTTGGGAGGTGTGTGAATTGCCATGGTTGACTCCTTCCTGCCGGCTAATCGCCGCTCCAGAGGCTGGGGTTAAAGCGCCAATAGTTCTCGCCCATGGAGATGAAACAGGGTTGCCGGATCAGTTCGGCAAAGATGGGGCCCGGAGGGCATCGTTGTATGATGTTGACGGCGCTGTAGAGGGTTTTGGCATGTACGGTGCTTTGGGGGCTCAAGCGGGCCAATTCGGGGAAAATATGAACCATCATATAGGCCAGGGACCAATGTTGCTCGTGAGCGCGCAGCCAGATTGTGTCCGGCCCGGTCGGGTCGTCCAACCCAATCATCATCATGTCATCGTACGCGGCTGCGACTGCCCGTTTCTGCATGCCAAAGCGCAGTTGGTTCCCCTCCACCACTGCCACCCGGATCCACTCGCGTTGGGAGCGGCGCTCCTCGTATTCGATGATTGCCACGCCGGGCTCAGGGCCGGGGGAAAGGTGGAGGTAGGCCCCCAGTGGTAGTTCGTTCTCCAGGTACCAGTTGCCCAGGCCGTGCACAAATCGCCCTTCCCACACTACCCAGGCTTCCATCTCTTGGCCGGAATGTTTATCGATGATGGTGCACCGTATGCGCGGAGCCAGATAGGAAGTGGGAAAGAGGGGCGCGATTTTGGATGAGAGCGGGATGGTCCCTTGCTGCCAGTGTGGAAAGGTGAGGGTAAAAGGTGCTGGACCAGCTTCCTCGGCCGGTTCCCAACTGCTGGACCACTCATCATCCAGATCCTGCTCCAGCTTGCGGAGGTTGAGGTTGAGCAAATCACGGTTGTATGGGATGGACGCGTATCTGAGACGCTGTGGTGGGTGCAACACCTCCGCCGGTTCCAGGCGGCGCAGGTACCACAGGACCTGACCGGCCGGCCCCACCTCGTCGAACCGTTCGTCTTTAAAGAGGGCATAGTTGAGTGAAAACTCGAGTAGCTCCGGCCGGGTTTCTTCAGTGAGCCCCAGGTCCTTCAGTATCTGCGGGGGGGCCAACGGGCCGCCGCCGACAATGTCCAGGATCGCCTCGGCAATGTTCAAGTAACCCGGGCCAACCTCGGTTACCAGCGCCTTGAGGAACCAGAGGCCAAACAGTTGGATCAGGCCATCTTGCTGGCCCAGCGCGCTCTCCAGCTTTTTGCGCACCGCTTTGCCGTGACGCCGGTACAGTTCTTCCACGCTCCTTGGTGCTTCCCCTTGCAACAGGGCGTCGGTCTGCTCGTTAAGTGGGTGGGGTTGCGTCAAACCTTGGGCAAACTCGCGTGTGCGATTGGGGCGTTCAAACCTGACTTCAATCACTTCGAATTGGCCATATTCGGGGTTGGAGCCCGGCCGGATGCCATCCACATTTCCGATGGCAAAGTTCAAACCAGGAAAGACCAAGGTCTCACCGGACTGGTAGGTGTTAGCGGGTTTGTAAACGCTACCTTTGGCCAGCATGCGATGGAGTTTGTTCTCCTCCTGCTGCATGCGATTGCGCATGACCTCCAAGGTCAAGTGGTCGATGGGAAGTGGCCTTTCCTCCTCCAACAACAGGTTGTTGACGAAATCCAGGTCATCTTGGGTGATGGCCCAGTCCGTTTCCCAGTATTCGTCGGTCTGCGTCTGCCGGTGAAACACGGGTTCAATCTCCTAACTTCTGATCGTGATGGTTGTTCAGCCCAACCTGGCTGCCTGATAGATACTCTTGACGGTGACACGCAACTGCTCAGGCAGAGTGGGTGTTTTTGGCGAGTGTGTGGGAGCGGAATGCCCGCACACCCGCCGCCTTACCCCACCCAAGCCCCTGGGCTGAGTAGTTATGGCGACGCAACGATTATAACAATTCCAGAAGACGGACGCAAACGTGGTCAAGGCAAAAAGAAACCTAACAGGCTATTGGTGATATCGGTTACGACCGGGGAAACCAGCAAGGCGATGGCGATGATGACACCGGACAGCATGGTGGCTACCGCTACGTTCCCACGCGCCAGTTCTGCCAGTTCGTCCAGATCGCGTGTGAGGCGGAAAAAGAGCCAGATGGCAAAGAGAATGGCCGCTGCTCCCAGGATCAGGCCCAACAGGGCGCGAGCAAGCATGAGAACCAGTGCCAATAGTGGAAGGAGGGCGGTGCTTACATCCGGAGTAAACCGGCCGGTGCCGGTGGGCAATGCACCCGCTACGGCCGGCTGCAAGATGATTGCCAGGCCTACAACCACGGCCGCCAGGGTCAGGCCCACGGCGCGGTTGTCTTCCGCAATCGCTTTCCATTCATCCACGTCGCGCGTGGCGCGCTCAAAGAGCCAGATGCCCAGGTAAGTGGCCAGTGCGGATAGGATGACAGACAAGGCAAGTTGCACGATGCTGATCAGCACAATACTCATGGTTTCCTCCAAAACAAGCAACTAGGGGAACAACTCGCGAACCCATTGCAGGCCATCCACCGGAACGCCGCCAATCCGCAATTCCCAGTGCAGATGCGGCCCGGTGGAGAGACCAGTGTTCCCGATATCTCCAATATGTTGCCCCGTCTCCACCATCTGGCCCGGCGAAACATGGCTTGCGGAGAGGTGCCAGTACCCTGTCATTACTCCCCAGCCGTGATCGATGATAACCACGTTGCCCCTAATTGCGAGTGTGCCGGTAAAGATCACGGTACCCGCGGCCGGGGCGTACACCGGCGTGCCGGCCGCCCGACCCAAGTCGGTGCCGGTGTGGTAGGCACTGCCGTTCGGAATATTGTAGCTGCGGCGGGTGCCAAAGAGCGAGGTTACCTCGCCTTCGGCCGGGAGCGCAAACAGGCCATCCCATTGGCGCACAGGGGTTTGCAGGGCGAAGAGGTCATTTAGCAAATCGAATTCGGCCTGGATTACCTCGGCCGTCATGCCGGCGGCAATTTCGTCTGCTACCACAATGTCCTCTGAGCCATAGTCGCCGGCCACGACCGGCATCTGTTGGGCATAGTAAACCTGGTCGCCGTCTTTTAGCGTGGCGGTCATCACCAGCATGGGGGTCCCGGCCGGGGCCAGTGCGCTGATCCCGGCCAGCGCCACCGCGCCAGTTGCGTGCTGGTGAAACGTCAGCGGTTCTCCCAACAGGTTGCCAGTGAGGCTGACGGGGTGGGTCAGGGTAATCTGCGCCGCGAACGCAAGTCCTTGCATGGCAGGGAGAGGGTGCAGCGCAACGCCGGCAAAGGGCGCTGGCCAATCCCAAAACGCGCCATCGGTGCCTGGGATCCACAGTCGCTCGACTGCCAGCGGTGCCCACGGGGAGGGGAGTTGATTGGCCAGCGCCAGTTCCCACGCGGAGACTCCGTATTGCAGCGCCAGTCCTGCCAACGTTTCGCCCGGCTCGGCCGGGTGCGTCTGGCCACGCAACGGCGGGGGTGGCTCGGTCAACCCGGTTATGGTTAGCGTTGCGCCAATAGTGAGCAAATCCGGCCGGATGAGATAGTTCGGCCGGCCAAGTTGGGCAGGAGGCCAGCCGTAGCGCAAGCTGAGTGAATGCAGCGTCTCGCCCGGCTCTACTACGTGTTCTAGGCGCGGTTCTGGCGGCGGTGGGGGTGGAGGGATGATCAGTTGCTGACCGGCCTGCAACACCGAAGGGTCGGTGATGTTGTTGGCGGCCGCCAGCAATTCCAACGGTACGCCAAATCGCTGTGCAATGCCAAAAAGCGTGTCCCCGGACTGAACGATGTAATAAACAACCTCTGGTTCGGGGCTGGAGGTAGGTTCCGGCGTAGGCTGGTTCTGAGCAGCACTGGATACCGGCACTGCCGCCCGGCCGGGCGGGGCAAGGAGTGCCAGAGCCAACACCAAGCACAGCAGCGTCGATAACCAGCGGAGTTTAGCCAGGGAGCGGTTCAAAAGCGATGCGATCTCCTGGGTGGAACAGATCCAGAAAAGCGGGCGGGCCTTCCAACACATACTGCGCCGGGGCTGCGGCCCGATACAAAAGCCGGAACGGCTTGGCGAGCTGGCAGTCTACCACCCGGCCGGCCGAGTTGATCCAGATGGCGGCAATGGGGCTAAAAACAAACATCATGTGGATTGCTGAACTGGCAACGCTGTCGGCCGTTTCCACCAGGATCAAGGCATCCTGCTCTGAGATGCGTCGACGGAAGGTCAGTCCACGCAGCTTGCATAAAAAGCTTGCACACCAGCGCGCTTTTGGGAGCAAAACCCGCTCCTCATCCGTCCGTTTGATGGCCACGCACTTTATTTGGCTCATTACAAAAAAGGGGGCTCTCTAACAGAAAAAATCTGCAAGACAGCCCCGCAAAACCATGCTGTGGCCCTCCGGCCGGGGGATTAGCTGCCCAGGATGCGCTCGATGCTGGACCGCAACTCTTCTGGGCCGAAGGGCTTGGTGATATAGTCGTCTACTTTGGCAATGTGGAGACCCAAAACCTTGTCAATGCTCTGGGCTTTGGCGGTCACCACTACCACGGGTATCTCTTTCATCTCGTCGTCAGCTTTCATCTGCTGATAGACTTCCCACCCATCCATATCTGGCATCATCAAATCCAGCAAAACCAGATCGGGCTTGTGGGTCTGTATGGCTTTGAGCCCCTCTCGCCCCCCGTTTGCCCCTATGACTTCATAGCCGTAGCGGCTGAGGATGAGCTTGACCAAGTCGATCATTTCAGGTTCGTCTTCGATGCACACGATTGTTTTGGGCGTGTCAGCCATGCTTTTTCCCTCACCTGAAGGCGATAGGCCACCTGTTTCTAACCGCAACAGGCTTAGTTTACCACAAGCCTGTTTGGTTGTCCACCATTTGTCATAACGTGTTTTTCGGCCGCCAACCTCACTGCACCCAGTTCAGCACCCAGAAGGCCGAGGCAGCCCCGGCGTAGGCGACCAGGATGCCTTGCGCGGTCTTGCCTACCCAGGCAACGAGGAGAAATCGCCACCAGGTAAAACGAAGTGCGCCGGCCACCAGCCCAGCCAGGTCGAAAAACGGATTGGGGATTATGGCCAGCACCAGGATGGCGGCCAGACCGTAACGTCTCATCCAGTTTTCAAAACGCTGATACAATTCGCGATCTTCTACCACCACCCGGCCGCTAAAGCCGGCAAAATAACCCGTCAGTTCACCCAGCGCCGCACCCGCACCGGCCGCCAATCCAACCAGCACGGGGTTGAGTGCTGCACCCAAGGCAAACACCAGCGTCAGACCCGGGGCAGGCAGGATGATGGTGGCGTTGCCCAGCAGCATGGTGATAAAGGCCCCTCCGTATCCCAGCGATTTCAGTTGTTCGATGCGCTCCCGCAGGGAAAAGATGGCGATGCTGATGCCAATGATAAGCAGGATGCCCAGCAACCGGCCGGCGACAGAACGCCAGTTGCGTTTTGCCGGTGGGGAGGGGGTGGATTTCACGCTGTTTCTCAGAAGGGTTGGCCATCCGCGAGGATGGTGATGCGCTTGATCAGATCCCCGCGAAAGGTGGGGTTGGCCTGGGGGTCGCGCCGGGTGAGTGCATCAAGCACCTGATCTCCCTGGGTGACCTCGCCAAAAATGGTGTGTTTGCCGTTTAGCCATTCGGCGGGGGCAAAGGTGATGAAGAATTGGCTGCCGTTGGTGTTGGGCCCCGAGTTGGCCATTGCCAGCAAACCGGCGCGGTCGAACACCCGGCCGCTCTGGAACTCGTCCTCAAAGGAATAGCCCGGCCCACCAGCGCCGGTGCCGGCGGGATCGCCACCCTGTGCCATAAAGCCATCCATTACTCGGTGGAAAGTCACGCCATCGTAAAACCCCTGGCGCACCAGAAAAACCCAGTTGTTCACGGCCACCGGGGCATCCTGTTCAAACAGATCCACCGTGATGTCTCCCTTTTCCGTTTCGATAACAGCCTGGTAGTCACGGCCGGCGTCGATGACCGTCTCGGGCGGCCGGGAATAGTAGTTGTTCCTATCAGCCGGGGCGACGTCAGCGAGCGGCCGATCAGGCGGCCCACCTCCCAGCGTCACAGCGAGCACTATGATAACGATGACTATCGCCAGGCCAGCGGCAACCAGCCAAGGGTTTACCGGCCGGGTCTGTTTTGCTTGCCGCTCAGCCCGACTCGTGGTCTGCGAGTGCCTGTGTTGGGATTTGGGGGCTGGTTTCTTCTTTTTGGACATGGTTTTTGGATGGCCTTTCCAGTTTCCAAAGAACAAATGCGGCCGCCAGCAGCGCCGCTCCGCCTACTTGGTATCCTTCAGCCAGCGAGGCCTGCATCACGAATATGGCTAACAACCCGCCGGCGCAACCGGCGAGGTACAGCGCAAAGACCGCCTCCCGCTGGGTCAGTCCGCGCGCGACCAGTCGATGGGAACTGTGGTCTTTGCCGGCCGTGGTGAACGGGTTCACCCTGCGCCGGGCACGGGAGAGGAGCACGAGAGAGGTGTCAAAGATCGGGACCCCCATTACCAGCACCGGCACCATCCAGGTGACGATGTTGATATTGTTTGGGAAGCGCAACTTGATCCCGATGACGGCTAGCGTAAAGCCAAGGAACATGGAACCTGCATCGCCCATAAAGATGCTGGCTGGCCTGGAGTTAAAGGCCAGGAAACCCAGGCAAGCGCCAAACACGGCCGCAGCCAGCGAGGAAACCAGGTATTGTCCATTCATGGCCGCGATGACCATAAAGAAGGCGGCCGCCACCGCGCTGATGCCGCCAGCCAGTCCGTCCATGTTGTCCAAAAAGTTGATGGCGTTGCTAATCCCGGTAATCCACGCAATTGTCAGGGCGATGTTGGCCCACGCTGGCAGCCACTGCAGTTGTACCTGGACGCCAGCCAACACGAGGCCGCCGGCCGCCAGCAACTGCCCCAGCAGCTTGACGGCCGCCGGCAGTTCCACGCGGTCGTCCCACAGGCCAAGCAACGAAACCACCGTCGCCCCGGCCAAAATGGTCGCCAGCTCCGGCAGGTAGTGGCGACCGAAAGCCAGGATGGCGAGCAAAACGCCCGCGTAGATGGCTACCCCGCCCATCAATGGAATGGGACGCGCTTGCAGTTTGCGCTCGGCCGGCTGGTCCAGAAAGCCAATCTTGACCGCCAGGCGACGGACGATAGGCGTGCCACCTAACGCCAGACTCAGCGCAAACGCGAACACGAACATGGTGGTCGACATGACATCTCTCGTTTTTTAGGGTGTGGCTGGCTGTACCTGTAAGGAATTGATCAACTCCTCCACGCCGGGCTTTTCCGCGTCGGGAGCCAGTTGCCATGCTTGCTGCGCGTAGGGCAGCCCCTCAGCTGGGTATCCGGCCTGGGCAAAGAGAATCGCCAGATCACGAAGTTGGTTCCAGGATTGCGGTGCCAGGGAGCCTATCTGGAGCGCTACCCAGTGGGCCTGTTCCAGAGCGCCGAGTTGCAGCAAGATTCGGCCGGCATCCACGAGCGAATTGATGTTGTCGCCGGCCGCCTGGGCAGCGCTTTGGGCGTGGATTACTGCGCTTTCCAGGTCTCCCTGTTCGCCATATAGAATAGCCAGATTGCGGTGGAATTGCAGTGTGCTGGGGGAGGTGGGACTGGCAACACATGCCAGGCCGTCCAGGTTGGCCTGGATTGCGTTTTCCAGGCTCCCCAGTTTGCTTTCGGCGTATCCCAGTGCCGTCAGTGCCTGCAGATCACATTTGTCCAGCGCGAGTTGCTGGGTGTAAGCCTGCTGTGCCTGTTGATAGAGGGCTTGTCTTCTGTCCCCGTCGCTCTCCCGGTCACCGCAGGTGAGGGCAACGTTGCCAATGTTCTGGTAGGTGGCCTCGTATTTGGCATCAATGGCCAACGACTGATCGAGCTTTTCAAGGCCACCCTCGCAATCGCCAAAAAGCCCAACCATCAGCATGGCCCATTCGTTGAGGATGACGGCATTGTTTGGGCTTAGGCTGTTAGCTTGCTCATAGTATTCAAAAGCCTGGTTGGCCTTGGTAGAGCGTTCCACATCGCTGGAAGCCAGTTCCGCCCAACGGGTGTGCAGCCGCGCCAGGTTGGCCGAGTGGTCGGTGTTGAGCGGGTTGATTTCCCCCGCGCGGAGCAGCTTGTCCCTGGCCTCCTCCATCAATTGCTGCTGGGCAACCAGGTCGTTCATGACGGTGGATTGTTCCAGGTACGCCCGGCCGAGGAACAGGTAGTAGTAATCCTCGCTCGGTGCCAATTCCAGTGCGTGGTCGTATTCGGCGATGGCGAGTCCCCACAAGACTGGGTTCTTTTCCTGCATCGCACGTCTGTCCCAGGGATCGGCCTGTTTGTAGATGATGTCCGCCTGGATAACATCCAGATTGGTGGTGTTGATCAGAATAATGGCCGCCACCGCGCTGACCAGCAGCACCGTCCAGGAAGTGCCGGAGGCGGGCTTGGTTGACACGGAGCGGCCACGCACCAATACAAAGGCCATCGCCAACAGCATCAGGAAAACAAATAGGTAAAAGGCGGTCAGCACCCCGGCCGTGCCATCGGCCGCGATGCGGATGCGTTCCAGCGTGGTATGTTCCTCCCGTGCGCCAGCGCCGGTGGAGAGGAAGCGCAGCCGGCCGGCTTGGAAGAACATGTACATAGTGCCAATAGCCCCGGCCGTGCCCAGATAGGTCGCAATCCCTTTCAGCGTGGCAGCGCGTTCGCCTGATAGTTCACCATCTTTGATGGCTTCCGACACCACCAGCGCCCCTCCGACCAGCGCAGTCAGCGCGAACAAGCCCAGTCCAGCGTAGGTTGTGGCCCAGTCCTCTTTTGGGTTTTTGGTGAGCGAATCCCAAAAAATCTGTCCCGTGGTGGGCAGATCGTTGGGGTCCGGCCGCTGGGGGTTGCTGATAAACTCGTAGCCCAGCGTCCCCAGCATCAGTCCCATGATCAGGCCACCCAACAGAACTGGTTTGACCCAGTCGCGGTTGGGGGATACCACGGTGCGGGCGCTGGCATGGCGGCGCATTTGAGAGCGTTTACGCTTGCCCCGGGTCGATTGCTCGGCTGGGCTGCTACGATCCTGACCGCCGTGCTCACTTGACCCAGTGGCCTTGGGCAACACATAGCCCACGAGCACGGCCAGCGCGGCATAGGCGAAAAAGTAGGTGCGGGTGGCAGCAATAGCAATCCCAAAGTGGATTTCGGCAAAGTGCCCGGCCGCGGCTGCCAACAGTGCGGTCAGGAGCACAAAGTTGGGATTGCTGGTGGGCTGTTCGGCCGGTTTGGAGAAGAGCGCATAGTATGCCAGGTAGGCCAATAATCCCGCCAATTCGCCAAACGGGAATGCAACGCCAATATAGGACAAACCGAGCCACTGCCAAAATACGACAGCACTGAGGATGCCTATCCCGAGCACAGAGCCCACAAATATGATGGTATCGGTCTTGGATCGAATGACCCCCAACCAGCGAAAGCCAAGGTAAAAAAGGCTGCCATACAGTGCTTGCCAGGCAAGGAACCCCAGTATCCCGGTGATAGCAAGTGCATCGAAGGTCTCGTTGTGGGAGCGGTCCGGCGATGCATTCCGTTTTTCA
This sequence comes from uncultured Chloroflexia bacterium, assembly GCA_963707345.1. Classification (GTDB taxonomy): domain Bacteria; phylum Chloroflexota; class Anaerolineae; order Promineifilales; family UBA4811; genus CAVPPE01. Next base: position 859,997 of record CAVPPE010000002.1, on the reverse strand, counting down.
ACGTGGGCTAGTTCAGGCTGGTAAAAGCGGTTGTACGTCACATACATGGACTCGGGCCCATACCCTACCAGCGGCCGGATGACGTGAAAGGGGTCCTGGCGGCCGTCCGGGAAAGCCAGCGGTTCGTGAGGGGCCAGCATCTCAACCACGCCGTCCCAGATATAGGTGCGCACTTTGGCGGTGTTTGCCTGCAGGTCCAGCGCCGTGCCAATGCGGCCGATGTAAGGCAATTGCCGCCAATCGCTGATGGGTGAATCCGGCAGGTTGAACAAGATGAGAAATCCAGCCACCAGACCTGCTTGCAGGATGAAACCGAGCCACAGCCAGCGCCAGCCTCTCCGGGCGGCCGTAAACAGAAACAGGATAACAATTCCGCCAACCAGTGCACCCAAGAAGCTGATGCCGCCCAGCAGAGCAGCCCGGTATGCATCCGCAGCCAGTCTGGTGCTTTCGATCGCAATCCATCCCTGACCGGTGGCCAGCAAACCGAGCAAGTAAAAAAGCCCTGCGCCGATCAGATCGGCAGCAACCAGCGAGCCTACCGCCAGTGCCAGTTCTTTCAACTTGAGGCGGCCGGGGCCGCTGGCGTGATCACGCAGGTAGACCAGCAAAATGAGCACCAGCGTGAACTGACCGGCCAGGAAGCCCAGCAACGGGCCGCGGCTCTGCGAGAAGAGGATGGCTAGCATGTGCAGCGCGACCACGAAAATGTAAATCGACGCACGGACGACGTCAGCCCAGGAGAGTTCCTCATCGGTGAGGATAGAAGAAAACGACTGGACGATCCGGCCGATGGCTAGCGGGGTTACCATGATGATATAAGCCGACACAAAAATCGAGTTTCCCATGTTGGATGCGATCCGCCGGGTCACGTCGCCTCCCCACGGCAGTGGGTCCAGGCCATATTTCTGCAGCAAGCCGTAAAGCGAAATGGGAATACTGACGACAATCGCAGTAGTCACCACGCGATTCACCTGGGCCTTGGATCGAAGGTGCAGCAGCATCATCACAAAGACGACCAGGTAGCTGAGCGTGGTATAGGTGCCTTGAAGGCGTTGGTAGGAACCCAGCAGGCTGACCCGTGGGGTGATAGAAAAGAGGGTGGTAATCAAATAAACCAGGGCCAGCGCGGCAACCGGTGCCACCAGGGGGAAGCGCCACCACGATCTTGCAGGGGGAAGATTTTTCCACTCTTTACCATCTACCACTTTGACCGCCCAGGCGGCAGTCATCACCAGGACGATGGAGCGCAAAAGGGTCAACTTGTCGGGCTCGAACACGCGGGCTGAATAGACGTTGAAGAATAGGGGTACCAGGATGATGGCGCCCAGCCAGCCGGTTTCAATTACGGCTTCGCAATAACGACCAAGTCTAGTGGGCATGTCGTGTCCTCAAAAGCGATGTGCTGCGCGATTATACCACATCCCCCTGGGGCAAAAAATCACACGCGCTGAGGTTCTGTTTGGAGGTAGAACGATTCTCCAATGGCCTTGAGGATCCGGCCGGCCGCCTGGCCATCCCACAACTCCGGCCGAGTGGCGGTTACCTGGCTGGGATTGTTTAGAACTCGAGCAGCGGCCGATAGAATCCTGTCTGGGTCCGTGCCCACCAACTCGTTTGTGCCCTGCTCAACCGTCTCTGGCCATTCGGTGTTGTCACGCAACGTGAGACAAGGAACACCCAGGATAGAAGTCTCGGTCTGAATGCCACCCGAATCTGTCAGGACCAATCCAGCCTGGCTCAAAAGACAGAGAAAGTCAAGGTATCCTTGTGGTTCAACTATCAGCAGCCCACGTGCCCGCTGGATGGTTTCCATCAATCCAAACTCGTCCAATCGCCTGGCAGTGCGGGGGTGCAGTGGCGCCAAAATAGGGATATCGGCCGCCAGCCGGAAGAGCGTCCCGACCAAACCGGTTAGTGTTGTGGGATCGTCAACGTTGCCCGGCCGGTGGAGAGTGAGCACCGCGTATTGGCGTGGAACCAATCCCCATTGCTGCCAGCTTGCCCGGCCGGTGGCAATCTTGACTGCAGTGAGCAGTGTGTCCACCATGATGTTGCCGACAAAGTACACTTTTTCGGCGGGAACTCCTTCGCGGCGCAAGTTCTCGTTTGCATGGTGGGAAGGGGTGAAAAGCAGGTCCGCCAGCACATCGGTGACAATCCGGTTGACCTCCTCCGGCATGGTTCGGTCAAAGCTGCGCACCCCGGCCTCAACGTGAGCGATGGGAACGTGAAGCTTGGCGGCCACCAGGCTGCAAGCAAGGGTCGAGTTGACATCGCCGACCACCAGCACTAGGTCCGGCCGTTGCTCGAGCACTACAGGCTCAAAGTGGAGCATTATTTGAGCCGTCTGTTCCGCGTGGCTGCCGGATCCTACGCCCAGATGGATATCCGGTTGGGGCAGCCCGAGATCGTCGAAGAAGATATCCGACATGGCGTGGTCGTAATGCTGGCCGGTGTGAACCAGCACGCTTTCCATATCCGACCGGGAATCCATTTCCCGCACGAGGGGCGCGATCTTGATGAAATTCGGTCGCGCCCCAACTACGTTGATAATCTTCATAGCAGTCCTTCCAGTTCGGCGATCAGTGTCTCTGCCAGTTGACGGCGTGAGAAGTGGGTTTGGGTGTAGGCTCGGCCTTTGATCCCCATCCGAGCGCGCTCGGCCGGGGATTCCTGCAGCGCCAGGATAGCTTGGGCCATGGCAGCCGGGTCTTCCGGCGGGACGAAAATCCCACCTCCAGCTTCTTCCATGGTGCGCCGCGCCTCGCCGTTGATACTTAGCAGCAGGGGGCGCTCGCATGCCCAGGCATCGAACATCTTGGATGGCCGTGCCCCGTGGAACAGCGGGATGTCCCGCAACGGGATCAGCGCCACATCGGCCGCTGAGAGGTAATCGGGAATCTCGTCCCGTGGTTGCTCAGGGAGGAGCGTCAGATTGGAAAGGTGTAACGTGGCCGCCAGGGCGGCAATCGGTGCCTTTTGGGGGCCGTCGCCAATCAGCAGGAAATGGATTTCCGGTTTATCCCGTAGCAGGTGCGCGGCTTCGATTACTGTTTCCAGCCCCTGGGCTACGCCGTGGATGCCGGCATAAATGGCAACAAAGGTGTCTTGTATGCCTAGCTTGGCGCGAATACGCTGTCTACCGTCCGGCCGGAATTGAAACATCTCTACATTGGCCCCATTGGGGACAAACAGTTGCTTGCCGGGCGGAATGCCGCGGGCTTCCAGTGTTGCCCGGATTCCATCGGTTACCACGACGATGGCGCGGCCTCTGCGGTAGCATGTTTCTTCCAGTTTGGTCGCCCAGGCAATTACACGCGGGTTAGAGATTTCGCCCAGAGCGACGGCCGACTCCGGCCACAGGTCGCGCACCTCGAACACCATCGGAATGCGCCGCAGGTAGTTCAACGCCAGCGCCGCGCCGCCGACGAATAGGGGCGGGGAGGTGGCGTAGATCAGATCATATCCCCGTCGTCCGCGGGAATGTTTTGGCCACCCCCGCGCCAGCAAGAGCCCGGCCGCTGTCGCATTCATCATGAAGGTGAGATAGAAGAGCATCCGGTTGCGGAAGCTTTTCACCGGCGATGCTTTGACCCATACCCGGATGACGTCGATTCCCTCCATCTCTGCCCGCTCGAACAGCTTGCCGCGATATGCAGGGGGGATGATCCCGGCCGGGTGGTTGGGGATCTCGGTCAGCATAGTTACCTGGTGGCCCAACCGGACCCAATTGCGAGCCATCTCGTAGGCGCGGGTTTGCGTGGCACCTACCTCCGGGGGAAAATACTGGGAAAGGTAGAGGATGCGCATCAGGCGGAGAAGCTTTCCAAGATTGAGACGATGCGCTCGGCCGCGTGACCATCCCAGAGTTCAGGTGTGCGGCCGGATTTGACCTCGCCGGCAAGGATGCGGCTGGCCTCCGCCAGGATGCGCTCCGGGTCGGTTCCCACCAGAATGTTGGTCCCCTGGGTGATCGTGACCGGCCGTTCGGTGTTCTCGCGGATGGTGAGGCAAGGCACTCCCAGGATGGTGGTCTCTTCCTGAATTCCGCCCGAGTCGGTCAGAACCATCTGGCTGTGCGCCATCAACCCCAGGAACTCGAGATAGCCGAGCGGTTCCACGACCCGCAGATTGGCCGCCGCCTCCAGCTTGTCGGTCAATCCGAGTTCCGAAATGCGTTTGGCTGTGCGAGGATGGGCAGGGAAAACGATGGGTAGTTTGCTTTGGAGGTGGACCAGTGCTTCCAGGATGCCGGCAAAGACCACGGGGTCGTCCACGTTGGACGGCCGGTGCAGGGTGAGGAGAGCGTATCGGCCGGATTCCAGCCCAAACGTGGCCGGGGTGTTCAGTTGTTCGGCTCGGGCGCGATGTTGGTTGAGCGTGTCAATCATCACGTTTCCTACCAGGTGGATTTTCCCGGCCGGCACTCCCTCGCGCAGTAGGTTCTCGTCGGCATCCCGCGAGGTGGTGAACAGTAGGCTGGACAGCGCATCGGTGACAATTCGGTTGATCTCTTCCGGCATCTGTCGGTCAAAGCTGCGCAGAGCCAGCCTCCACATGGGCAATGGGTACCCAGAGCTTGGCGGCCGTCAGGGCACACGCCAGCGTCGAATTGACGTCGCCCACCACCACAACCATGTCCGGCCTGGATCCCATCAAGACGTGCTCAAAGGCCAACATCACTTTTGCGGTTTGCTCCGCGTGGGAGCCAGACCCAACTCCCAGGTAAATGTCGGGCTGGGGTATATCTAGCTGATGGAAAAAGATCGCCGACATTTTGTCGTCATAGTGCTGTCCAGTGTGCAAAAGGGTCTGCACAATGCCATCGTGCCGACGCATTTCGTGGACCAGCGGGGCAATCTTCATCAAGTTGGGGCGTGCGCCCACTATGTTTAGAATTCGCATCGGTTACCTGTGTGTTAGGTCGGCATAGATTTGGACCAACCGCTGCTGGGCGGTCTCCCAATTGTAGTGTGCTTCTGCCGCCGCCCGGCCGGCGTCACCCATCTGTTGCCGCATCGCGGGGTTTCGCAGGGTGTCCACTGCCTCGCGGATGGCGTCTGGGGCGACGGACGACAGGAGGACTCCGCAGCCTGTTTGCCGGACAATGCGTCCCAAATCTCCTACCTCGTTTGCAACTAGGGGCCGGCCGGCGGCCATTGCCTGCGACAGTGTGTTGGGGGCGTTGTAGATGGCGCCGGGATAATCTTCCCGCAAGCAGTAAAAGATGACGTCAGCGGCTTTCATGTAGAGCGGAACCTGGTCGGCCGGGAGCCAACCCAGGTAGTGGGCGTTTGGTGTTTTGGCAGCGGCGATTTCTACATCTTGTCGCTGGTGTCCGTCGCCCCACAGGCACACCTGGACGTCAGGAAGCAGCCCGGCCGCCTGGATCAGTGGCAGCAGTTCGCGGTTGCGGGTAAACCCGCCAATGTAGGCAACGGTTAGACATCCCTCCGGGATGCCTAGCTTGGCTCGCGTGTTGGCAATTTCGTGGGGGGTGACAGCGTCAAACGGTGCCAGCGAGTGATAGTTGCCAATTGTGGTGATCGGGGTGACCCCTCGTACAGCAAGTTTGTCTGCCACCACGGTGCTGGCGGTGAGGGTATAATCCACTTGTCTAAGCAGGAAACGTTCCAATTGGGAGAGAATTCCTACCATGACCGGTGGCAAGTAGAGTGACATTTGGGTAGGGTAATCTTCGTGGGCGTCGTAAACCAACTGTGCACCAGTGAGGCGCTTGAGCCACCAGCCGGCCGGGAGGGTGTCCAGGTCGTGACAATGGATGATGTCGGGCTGCAAAGGCCGTGCGCGGCGCACGGCCGCACGCCAGAACCGAGGCGTGTAAAGGAATTGTCTTGGGCCGGCACCGTACACCGTGCGCACTTTTTGCACGCGTTCAATCCGGTAGCCATCTGAGGTAACTTGAAGTGGGTACCGGCCCTCCCGGTCCCAACAGATGATCGTAAGGTGATGCCCGGCCGCTGCCAGAGCGCGGGCTTCCCGCGCCACGCGTGGGTCCGGCCGGAAGGCATTGGAGAGGAACATCACAACGCGGCTCATGTTTCAGCCTCTGAGACGAGTTGATCGAACTCGGCCGCCAGGCGGGCCGTAAGGTTACGACGGGTGTACTTCTGGATTGTAGCCCAGTCGGGCGAATAGTCGAACCTGCCCAATCGCCAAGCCTGGTAATAGGGGCGAATAGCTGCCGCGATCTCTGCCGGATCATACCCTGCGGTCTTGCCTGCCTGTGCGCTCTCCACAAGTGCGGCACCGACATTCCCTCGATAGGTGATGGCAAGGGTTGGTCGGTTGGATCCTAGGTACTCGAACAACTTGGCGCTATAGGCTCCCCGGCTCTCTCGTACGTTGTCCTGCAGAAAAAGAAACAAGTCGGTGCGGGCTCGGATTTCCTTCAAGGCATTGTGGGCCAAGTAGCCGCACTGCTCAAACGGCGGGCGGTCTGGGATGTATTGGGCAGTGTCTTTGCCGGCAACGACAACGCGAATCTGGTCGACCGGTATCTGTCCGCTTGCGGTCAACTGGTCGACGGCCGCTATGAGCGCGGCCGGCTGGCGCAGGCGACTGAAAGTTCCGGTGTAGGTGATGGTGAAGCGATCAGTGCGTCGCGGAGGCAGAGGGGACACGTCATCTTCGTCATACCCATTCTCAATGACCAAGATAGGGGCGTTGCTGCGGCCTGCAAGACGATCCAAATCGCCGGCCAGGGGGTGGGAAACGGTCATCACTCGGTCGGCGGTGGCAAGCACACGACGTTCCATCCGCCGGTTGAGTGTCCGGTAGCCGGGATAATAGGGAATGAGTGTGTTCTCGCTCCACGGATCCCGGAAGTCGGCCACCCAGGGCAGGTCGAACGCTCTCTTGGTCCACATTCCAAGCATATGTGCGCTGGCCGGTCCGGAAGATGAGTAGACCACGTTTGGCCGATACTGCTCCACAACTCGGCGCACGGTGGACCGCGCCAGGCGCGGCCAGAAGAGGGCTGCATCCGGCAGCATGAGGGCGGTATTCAGGGCCGAGAGTGGTTTTCCGAGCCCGACGCGGCTGAGTCGAGGGCGTAGGCTGTTGACGTCGTAGCTTCTCACACGATGAACGCCTACCGCGGTCGGGACGTCGGCCCACAGAGACTCATCCAGAACAGGATAGGCACTGGGCGTAGCTGTTACAACCACGGTCTGCCATCCGAACTCGGGCAGGTACTTGATAAACTTGAGGGAGCGCTGGACCCCCGCCCCCCCGGCAGGAGGGAAGCTGTACGCGAGGAATAGCGCCCTGAGCATGGGAGCACCTGTTGAGCGAGGAAGGCGAGCGACCCTAGTCGTGGCGCGAACATCAACAGACTCGACCTTGCCGACTAACATCATTGTATACGACAAGTGTTTCAATGGTCCCCAAGGATACCGCCAGTAGAGGTTTCTGAGTAGGGCCCACCCCTCCATGAACTCGTGCATTTCATATTCAAAGCCTACTGCACAGAGCAGCCGGCAAAAGGTCGGAGGACCCCACGCCTGGGCGTGATCTGATGTTCTGTCTCTGGAGCGCTGGGCCTTCTCACAAACGGCACGGAGTTTGCGGTCTTGACGGGGGCGCGGAAGGGTGATCAGGTAGCGCGGGGTGAGGATATTCGGGACCGAGATCACTAGATGGCCTCCAGGTTTGAGAACACGGTTGCACTCGCCGAGATACTACCAGGGTTAGGCGTATGCTCTGCCACCTGGGTGCTCGTCACAACATCGTAGGTCTCGTCTGATATCTGCTGAATCCTCTATACACTGAACGACAGGCCGACGGACTTTCCGACAATACCTCGGGCAACCTCAATGGAGCTGGAATCCAGGTCAATTCCCTGCACCGTGCAGCGCCTTTTGTGGCGGATCATGGCGAAAAAGACCCCCAGCCGCAGCCATAGTCCAGCACATGGTAGTCTGTTAGGATGTGAAGTAGATATTCGCGCATACCGGTCAAACGGGCGACGAACGGCCTTCCGGTATTCCGCGATTAAGGTCAGTGCTTCCTGGTGACTTACAGGTTGCTGGTTGATATAGTAGACTCGGTCACCTGTCACAAGAGTTCTCCCACAATGTCTCATGCCACCAGTAGAGACAGGCCACTCGCCATACCCAGGTCCAGTCATTGTTGCGCCCGGCCTGGTAGGCCTCGTATTTCGCCCGCGACCGCCGGAGGTTAAGAAAGGGAAAGACCGCTTGCAGGTCTTGAGAAAACACGGCATCCAGGGACGGCCCCAACACAGTGCGCTGCCACTCTTCCTGGGGCGAGACAAACCCCATCTTGTCCGTGCGGTCAGTCACCGAGGCGGGGATGAGCGGTCGGGCCATCTCGCGCAGAACCCGCTTGCTTTCCACCCCCTCGATCTTGAGATCCGCCGGCAAGGACATGGCCCACTCGACCAGCCGATAGTCCATAAAGGGCAGGCGGGTTTCCAGCGTAAAGGCCATGCTGTTGCGGTCTTCGTAGCGCAAATACTCGGGCAGCGCGCTGAAGGTCAGGTTGCGCACCAGCGCATTACGGAATATGTCGCCCTGGCGCATCCATCCTTGGGCAGGCTGGTAAGACCGGGTCAGGTAGGAGATGGGACGACGCCGGGCTAGTGCCCGCAGCGGGGATGCCTTGACCAACTCGCGCAGGGAGCTGGCAATCCCCTGCGTCAAGGCGATCTCGCGGGCGTGGACCAGGGCCCGCAGCTCGCGCACAGCCCGGCCGGGCTGCAGGCGGCGCAGGTACTCGGCGATGAGGGCAAAGTAGTGGGCCGTGTAACCGGCAAAGATCTCGTCGCTACCCTGACCGTTGAGCAGAACGACGATCGGCGTCTGGCGCACGTGACGCATTATCTCCCACTGGGAGTAGACGGCCAGTGAACGAAACGGGAATTCCTGGTGATAGAGCAACCGTGGTAGCGCTGCCGGCAGCTCTTCCGGATCCGGGTAGATCCAATGAATGGGCATGCCGGTCTGCCTGACCGTCTTTTCGATGTACCGCCGCTCGCTGTACTTTTCCTCGCGAAAGACGGCCGAGAAAAAGTCGAATGGGTTGGTGGCCATCTGGCGGTCAAGCAGTTGCCGCACAATGCAGACTATGGTGGTCGAGTCGAGGCCGCCGCTCAGCAGCGAGCCGATGGGCACATCGCTGCGAAGGCGAAGCGCGACGGCCGATCGGAGTAGTTCGTACAGCTGCTCCCGGGCCTCGTCCATGGTTAGGCTGCGCTGCTGCTCTGGCAGCTGCCAGTAGGCGTATTCGATCAAGCCGGTGCTGTCTGCGACCCCATAGTGGGCCGGCTTGACCTGATAGATTCCCTCGAACATGGTCTCCGGCTGGTGGTCTACCAGGTTCTGCACCAGGAACTCGAGCGCCCGTGCCTCGTTCATCCGCAACGTCGGAAGGAAAGGAATCAGAAACTTGGCCTCAGAGCCAAAGTACAGAAGTCCGGCCGACCCAAGTGTAGTACAATGGCTTGATGCCAAATCTGTCTCGTGTCAGGATCAAACGGTTTTCCCGAGTGTCAAAGATGGCAGCGGCCCACATCCCATTCAAGCGGTTAAAGCACGCGGGCCCCCATTCGGCAAAAGCCAACAGGAGCACCTCAGCATCGGACTGGGTTGTGAACGAGTGACCCAACTGGGCCAATTCGTCCCGCAATTCAATATAGTTAAAGATCTCCCCATTGTAGACCATGGCATAGCGGCCGCTCGGGTCAATCATCGGCTGGTGGCCGCCGGGGGAAAGATCAATAATGGAGAGCCGTCGGTGGCCCAGGACGACCTCTGCCGCGTTCAATTGCCGAACATGGGGCTGGTCGGCGAACTCTGGAATGGTGTCATCACCGCGGTAAGACTGACCATCTCCGAGCCAGGTGGCAAAAAACCCCTCGTCGTCCAAACCGCGGTGCTGCAGGCGCAGATGCGCTGGGTAGTACCTTCCCAACGGCACAGGAGTGTCAAAGCTGGCCAGTCCCGTTATGCCGCACATCAGCGTCTGACCAGCCGTGCCACAAGCCGCTGCTTGTCCACCGGCAGAATGCAACCAGAAAACCAGAGAGCCACCAGTGCGATCAAAAGAAACGCCGCCTTGATACTTGCGCTGGCGACCAACGAGGCTGAGAATAGCGGCAATGGGGCCAACATGCCGGCCAGGGCTCCGGATACGCCGAGGATCGCTCCGGCCGTCAGAATCCGCCGATAATCCAGACGCAGCAAGAAACTTCTCTGCGACCACACGAACACCCAAAGCAGAAAGACGGCAATGGCAGCCACAGTGGTCCATGCCGCAGCCATCTTACCAAAGCGGGGGATCAGAATCAGGTTAGGAACAAAGTTGACCAAGGCCTGAACGATGCTTCCCGAGGAGATGGCCCAGGTCTTGCGCTCGTAGCTCAGGATAAAGGTGAATGTCTTGTATTGCCCGCCCAGGAAATAGGCAAACAGGACCACTGGTACCACAACGGCAGCACCAAGATAGCGCCCCGGGGTGAGCGCGGTCACTATCTCGCGAGCAAACAGCGAGAGCGCCACATAGACCCACAGCATAAACATGAAAAAGTAGGGCACAAACCGCTCAAGGCGGTGTCTGGCTGAGATAGGGTCCTTTTTGATCATGGCAAAGATCATGGGACCATAGACCAGGAACACCGCTTCCGAGAAAACCGTGATCCCCCGTCCCAGAAGATAGCCTACGCTGTAAATCCCTGTCTCTGCCAGCGAGCCGTACAAGGCCAGCAGGACGCGGTCTGAAAGCGCGGTGATCCAGCCAGCAAGGACACTAGGTAGCAGCGGAATGGCAAAGAAGAGCGACTCTTTCAACATGTCCGTGGAGAACTGGAAGCGGAGTAATCCCTCCCGGAGGAGAAAAGAGGTGCCCAACAAGGAAAACAGACCGGCACCGACCAATACGCCCAGGTACTTGCCGGTCAAACCCAAGCCAAAGATGCCCGCCAGCAGCAGCATCACTGCGACGTGGGCAAAAAAGTTGGTCAGGACGAGACCGATCTGGGCGCCCGAGCGGTGGTTCTGCTGCAGGTAGCCCGTGCCGATCTGTCCAAGCTGAATAAGGAGGGGGACAGAAGCGCCATCACCATTACCGGCCAAACGGGTACGTTCAGGGCGGTGAAGTGCCTGAAGAGCAGCAGGGCTCCAATGACCACCAGGCTTCCCCAGCCGACGACAGACCAGTAGATGGTGGATGTGTAGCGGCAAAGGTCCTGCGAATTGTTCTTGTACTCGTGATAAAAGCGGACGTAGGCGGCGGTGAGGTTGAGGGAGACCAGCGCGAGCAGCAGATCCGCAACCGAGTCAATGGTGGAAATCGTGCCGAATTCCGCTTCGGAGAATAGCCGAGTGTTGACGGGCAGCAACAAAAGGGCAGCAAGGGCCAGAATGAGGCTGCTTGCGAGGTAGACCGAGCCGTGGCGCAGTAGTTTTCGCACGAGACTGCCCTGGGTAATGTCCTCGGGTGCGAGAGCCTTGCTGGTGCTCATGCGCTACCTACCACACAAAGAGCTATCCAGTGCAGGCCACTGCGGCACACCAGAAGTTGTCGCGAGTACCCTGTCGTGTTCGACCTGATGGGCAGCGACAAATGACCGAATCTGCGGGTAGCGAGTTGTCTCAGCCTCTGCAATCACCCCTCGAATGAATCCGTCGTGCCGGTATTCCTGACTTGTGCTGGGGGCCCTGAGCATACGTACCGCTCCCCGGATCAGTCCGTCGCCTCCGTATCCGATCCGTCCATTTCGCGTCAGAATGGCCCGCCCGAGGTGGCGTGTCAGGTGGGATAGACGGGCTCGGATCCGAAAACGGCGGCCGGCAGACACGGTGGCCTGCGTCGCGAGTTGCATAACGGCTTTGGCGGCTCTCAGGCTGTTAAAGCCGTCACCCCAGCCAACGTATTCCTCAATGAGGTGCCGGCGGGCTTCGGCCAGCTCGTCAAACCCAGGCAGTTTGGCGGTCGCAACGAAGTGTTGCATGACCCCATCAAGATCCTGGTCTGTGTGTATCCGTATCCCACCCTGCTCGAATCCCTTGCGCAGAAAACTCGTGTCACTGGGCACAAAGGCGCAGGTTGGGCGGCCGAGCAGCCACGCCTCCAAGGCTGTTGTAGAATTGTAGTAGATCCACAGATCGCAGGCGTGGATTATGTCTTCGATCTTCTCCTCGTTCCTGATCTGTAGCGCGTTTTCGTAGGGTGCCTCCAGAGAAATCTCGGAATACGAACCGTCATCACCGGGATGGTGTTTGAGGATAAACAGCACGTCGGGAAAAGCCCGAATCACCCGGTTTAGCCAGCGGACAATGATTTCGCGATCTTGGAGCAATTGCTCCAACTGCTCAGGAGTGTTGTGTTCCAGAAACTTCCGGCGTAGCCGTCGGGTGGGATCCGAGAGATTGGAGAAGCCCCACCCAGCGTAGCCGATGACGCGGCTGTAGCATCTCTTACCGTGCTGTGAGACCAGCTGGCTCTGATCTTTGAAACCGTAGATGCGATATCGGTCAAACCGGCCGCCGCCCGTCACTTTGACCAGACTCGCGAGCTCAGGAGCGAAGGAGGCAATGAGCTGCCGATTCCGTTCGCTCCACTCAAGTCTCAGGTCTTCTAGTACCTCTCTGAACTCGTTCCAGCCCCAGATAAACTCCTCACCGAGCCCCGCTTCGAATATGCCCTCTCCTTGAATTGTGACGACAGACACGCCGCACAACCTAGCATACCTGGCCGCGGCAATATTTCGCGGGTTCACGGTGTCTGTAACCACCAAGACCTTGGGGCGGAGCCGGTCAATCCAATACAAGTCACGTGCCGAGTCCAGATGCACAGTCTGCCTAAAGGCGTGCTCCAGATGGTACTTGAGTAGCATAAAAGCCTCAAAGTCGCGGCCGTACGCGTTGTAAGAGAGAATCAGCACGTCAGCTCTTTTCATGCGATCAGCTCCCATTTCAGTGGCGTGCCCCGCCTGACACGCTGCACTGCCCGCCTCCCCAGGACCTCGCCCAGATGGCGCGTGTGTAGCCCATGCCCGGGGCGGATGGAGCGGATGTTTTCCTTGGTAAACACCTCTCCGGCGCTCATGTCCTTCACCACAAAGAGAGAGCGTCGAAAGATTCGGCTGGCGGCCTCGCGCTCTGTGACCTCATACCGGACTTCCCCTAACGCCTTCTCTGCCACGCGGACAGCCTCTGCCATCGCCGCAAACTCGCGCGGCTCCAGCGAAAAGGTGCTGTCCGGGCCGGGCACCTCTCGCGAAAGCGTGAGATGTTTCTCTACAATGCAAGCCCCCAGCGCCACGGCCGCCACCGGGGTCGCAATCCCCACCGTATGATCGGAGAGCCCCACCGGCAAGCCGAAGGCTTCCGCCAGGTGCGGAATGGTGCGCAGGTTCATTTCCTCAGGCGGAGCCGGGTAGGCGGCGGTGCATTTCAGCAAGGCGATCTGCGCTGCGCCTGCGTCTCGGGCGGTGACTATGGCCTCGTCGATCTCAGCAAGAGTGGCCATACCGGTCGACATGATTATCGGCCTGCCGGTGCGTGCCACTGCTTGAATGAGCGGTAGATCTACGATTTCGGACGATGCGATCTTGTAGGCCGGGATATCCATCGCCTCCAGGAAAGCAACAGCGGCTGGATCGAAAGGCGCTGAGAAGAGAACCATCCCCAACTCGTTGGCGATAGCCTTGAGCTTGGGCTGCCATTCCCAAGGGGTGTAAGCCTCGCGGTACAGGGAATATAGGGTGCGATCATCCCACAGGGTCCCACCGCCAATTCGAAAGTGCGGCAAGTCGCAATCAATCGTAATCGTGTCAGGAGTGTAGGTTTGCAGCTTGACAGCATCTGCACCAGCATGCTTGGCTGCCTCAATCAACCGAACAGCCTGCTCGAAACTGTGATGATGGTTGGCAGACAGCTCCGCTACAATCCACACTGCCCGTCCCGCCGTGATCTCGCGACTAGCGATGTTCACCGTCTCACTCACCTTGACCAATCAAGCCCTTTTCCCGCAGGCGCTCGCATACTCTTGGTTTGACCAGCTCCCACTCTTGGCGCAGCATCGCTAGAGCAACGACGTCGAGAGCCTGACCACCTTTGATGATGTGTTCGCGATACAATCCTTCTTGCTGGAAGCCAAAGCTTTTGTGCATATTGGTCACCGCCTCATTAGACGCTAGTACCTCACAGCAGAGTTTGTTGAGCCCGAGCTCGTCAAAGACGTGCTGCAGAATCCAGTATTCCACAAAACTTCCCACGCCCTTGCCGCGAGCGCTCGGGTCCGCGACGTAAAACGCCCAATAGCAGCGTTGATTCCGACTGTCAAGATCGTACAGGCTCACTACTCCCACATCGATTTCGTCACACACGATGATCCAATAACGACAGCTCGGATCACCCAGTATGCGGCCAAACCATCCTTCGTGTTCCTCGCGGGTGATGAAGTGGTCTGTATACATATACTTGGCCACCTCTGGAAGGTTACGCCACAGTCTGATTCTATCTCGGTCGTCTAGCCGGATGTCTCGCAACTGGATCACGTGCTTGCCTTTCTACGGTCTTTGGAGCAGCCCGGCGACCCGTGCCGCACCTCGGCCGTCGATCAACCTCTGACCTGCATGGCTCATCGCCTGTCGAGTCTCTGCGTCTGCCACCAATGCGCTGACCAACGATGCGATAGCACGAATCCCGTGGTCAGAAGTACCGTCAAAGACCAGTGAGAACTCCTCTGTCCGAAAGATCTTTGACCGCTGCCTGCTGGTTGCTCGCCGTTGCGGTAAGCAAACTGGGCAAACCCATAAAAGCTAACTCCCAACAGGTACTGCCTCCGGCCGACACGGCCACATCCGCCCAGGCCATCAACCCTGGCATGTCGATCGCGTCATACTGCAGACGGATGCGATGAAGCCGATCATCTGCCGCCGGTCTCTGGATCGTGGCTTGAAGCGTCCTGGCATAAGGATTGGTGCTTCCTACCAACACGACCGCCTCCAAATCGTCAAGTTGCACCTGCTGCAATGCTTTGACAATCCCTTGTGTCATGTTGGATGGGTCGGTGCCGCCCAGCGTCACTAGTAGCTTGTGCGCTGTCTCTGGTATTTCCCGCCGCCAGCCCTGCCACGACAAAAACTCCCGCCGCAAGAGAGCGTAGTGGGTGCCCAGCAGAAGACGAGTGTGCTGCTCGCGGACGGGGTACATGCTTTCCTTGGCGTAGCTATTCTGGTTCAGCACGAGGTCCGCCGAATAGCGCTCGGCGTGACCATAGTCGTCTATGAATAGCACTCGCAATCCCGCTGTCTCGAGCATTTGCTGGTATTGGGCCCCAAACTGGTAACCGTCTACTACCACCCACGCGGCACCAAGCTGGTGTGCCATGTTGGCGGTCTGGGTGGCGTCGGCGGCACTGCCGGGCTCTTCGGCCAGGAGTTGCGTGTCCATTCTCTCTGCTTTGATACGTGCCTCCAAGATCGGTGGTAGCGTCGCCGACAAAAACACCACTTGGTCGCCGAGGTCCTGCCATGCTTGGGCCAGCGCCAGGCAACGCATTGCGTGGCCTGTTCCCACGAGGACGTTCGCGTCGGCTCGTATTATCAGTGTAGTCTCTGTGTTCAGCCTTTACCCATCCTCTCCGCACCTGCCTGCCCCCGGAACGATTCCTGACATGACCCAGAATCGTTATGCCTCATGCAGCTCCTTCTGTCGAACGGCGCGGTTCAACTCGATCAGAGCGGGTTCACGGTCGATCAGTGCCAGCACATCCGACCATGAGAAGGTGCCGCCGCCAATGAACCGCGCATACACCTCGCGTGCAAATGCAAGATCGTCGGCCGTGTCTACCGTCCAGCGGTGACGGCTGAAATCCTGGGCATTGGTCACCGACAGCAAACGGAACAGTTGAGGGTTCTGATACAGATAGGGGGTTACATGGGCGCGGTGGTGCTCGACAGTCGCCTCCCGCCACGCCCGCTCCAGCGCGGCGAACGTCAGGACCTCCGTGTCCAAGCCGCGAGGGTAACTGCGTTCCAGCACGTTGCTTGCATAGTCCGGTTCAACTGCCAGAAAGGCGCGAACCACCTTATCCGACACGGCATCATCGAGCATGGGGCAGTCTGAAGTGATGCGGACCACGACTTCGGCTTGATGGGCCAGCGCAGCCTGGTAGTAGCGATCCAACACATCCTGCTCATCACCCCTAAAGGCGGGCATGCCCAACCGGTCGCACTCGGCCACGATGGCGTCATCGGCCGGCTGAGTCGTCGTTGCTACCACCACGCTGTCGACTGACGGCACTTCCTGTGTTCGGGTCACCACGCGAGCCAACATGGTTTGGCCGGTGATATCCATCAGCACTTTTCCGGGCAGACCAGTGCTTCCCATCCGCGCCTGGATAACAGCCACCACCCTCATGCAGCACACTCCTCTGCCGCTCTGTGGACAGCAAGGATGACATCTTCTACATCGCTGTCGGTCATTGCTGGGAACATTGGCAGACTGAGCAGACGCTCATAGGCAGCCTCCGCCACCGGACACAGACCGCGCTCATAGCCCAGCCGACGGTAGTAGGGATGCCAGTATACCGGAATGTAGTGGACGTTGACGCCGATGTTGGCGGCTCGCAACACCGCAAAGACTTCTGTGCGCCCAACCCGCAGCCGCTCCAGGTTCAGCCTGATCACAAAGAGATGCCAGGCCGGTTCGACGTCGGCCAGCACGTCCAGCAGTTCAATCCAGGGCAGGTCGGCTAAGGCAGTCTGGTACTGGGCTACGATTGCACGCCGCCGTTCCAGCCAACCATCGAGCTTTTTTAGTTGGCTCAACCCAAGTGCACAGTTCACGTCCGGGAGACGGTAATTGAAACCCAAGTCAGTCATCTCGTATATCCATGATCCAGCTTCCGCTCGCTGGCGAAAGTCAGTGGCAATGCCATGGTTGCGAAAGGCGCGGCATGCGTGTGGCGAGAAGGGGGTTGTCGGTCGTTATCATGCCACCTTCACCGGTCGTGATGTGCTTAACCGGATGAAAGCTGAAAGCGGTCAATTCGTGAAGTGTCCCAACCTGGCGGCCGCGGTACCTGGCCCCCAAGGCATGGGCCGCATCCTCAATGACGATAAGTCCGTGGTCATCCGCCAGTGTGCGTATGGCACTGTGGTTGCACGGCTGGCCAGCATAGTCTACTGGTATGATGGCTTTGGTGTGCGGTGTGATCTTGCGTGCGACGTCGGCCGGGTCGATGTTCAGCGTTCCAGGCAACACGTCGGCAAAAACCGGTCGCCCCCCAAGGTAGAGGACACAGTTTGCGCTTGCGGCAAAGGTCATTGGCGGAACAATCACCTCGTCGCCGGGGCCGATCCCGGCCGCAAACGCCGCCATATGCAGTGCCGCTGTTCCCGAATTGGCGACAACTGCCTCCTGCGCTCCGACATAGTCAGCCACCGCTCTCTCGAATCTACTCACCCGTGGGCCAGTTGTTAACCAATCTCCACGCAAAACGTCAACGACCGCCTGGATATCGGCCTCATCTACCTGCTGGCGACCGTATGGCAGCAGCGTATCTCTGACGGCGGGCTTGTTTATTGTTGGCGGCCGCGTCATTCGAGTTCCACCATAGCCCGCAAGTCGTCGGTAGCTAGCCAGTCGGGATTGGTATCGCTGGTGTATTTGAAACCGTCCGGTAATGACCTACCCATGTCCCAGTTCTGATCTGACCACCACGGGAACAAAGGCTTGATCACAAACATGTCATCAAGTTCCACGGCGTGGCGGGCTTCATCTTCATGTACCAGGACTTCGTGAAGTTTCTCGCCCGGCCGGATACCCGTCACCTGTACATGACAATCAGGCGCAATCACTGCTGCCAGATCCAGTATTCGTATACTGGGTATCTTGGGCACGAATACCTCCCCGCCTCGCATCTGTGTGATACATCTAATCACAAAGCGGGTACTCTGTCCAAGGGTGATCCAAAAGCGGGTCATGCGCTTGTCTGTGATCGTTACCGTACCAGCTTTGCGTTGTTTCTCAAATAGTGGAACGACGCTGCCACGACTGCCTACAACGTTGCCGTAGCGTACGCACGAAAACCGGGTCCCACTGTGTCCAGAGTATGAGTTACTTTGGACAAACAGCTTCTCCGCGACCAGCTTGGTTGCTCCATAGAGATTGACCGGGCTCGCGGCCTTGTCTGTACTCAGGGCCAGGACCCTTTTCACACCTGCATCAATGGATACGTCAATTAAGTTAGATGCCCCCATGATATTGGTCTTTACAGCCTCGAATGGGTTGTACTCACAAGAGGGGACTTGCTTTAGTGCTGCGGCGTGGACAATAAAGTCAACACCTTGCGCTGCCCGGCGCAGTCTTTCTTTGTCGCGCACATCGCCGATGAAATAACGGACGCGCGGATCGTTGAACTCCTGCTGCATTTCGTGCTGCTTCAGTTCGTCTCGACTAAAAACAATGAGCTTCTTAAACTCATGCTCGCGTAACAGGACCTCAGCGAATTTTCGTCCAAAGGAACCTGTGCCCCCTGTGATTAGTAGCGTTGAATCCGAAAAAACCATGACATTACCCTAAAGGCGCCTTTTGTTTCTGCAAAAAAGGATGCACTATGGTCATTAAGCCATCTGATCATCGAATCGTTGATGCAACAACTCTTTCAGCCGTGCCGCAATCATTGTCATCGCCACGCCGTGCCGCAATCATTGTCATCGCCACTCGGTTAAAGCCGCCCTCGGGGACGATCACATCCGCGTACCGCTTGCTGGGCTCCACAAACTCCAGGTGCATCGGCCGGACAGTCGTCAAGTACTGGTTGATCACCGACTCCACCGTCCGGCCGCGCTCGGTCACGTCGCGTTGCAACCGGCGGATAACGCGCAAATCGGCGTCAGTGTCCACAAAGATGCGAATATCCATCAACTGCCGCAATTCAGGCTCTGCGAAAATCAGAATGCCCTCCACCAGCACGATGGGGGCGGGATCCACACGCACCGTCTCCGGGGTGCGCGTATGCGTCGTAAAGTCGTAAACGGGAAGCTCGATGGCCCGGCCGGCCACCAGTTCGCGGACATGTTCCACCAGTAGTTCGGTTTCCAGCGCATCGGGGTGGTCAAAGTTAACCCTGTCGCGCTCATCCTTGGAAAGGTTCGACAATTCTCGATAGTAAGCATCGTGGGGCAGGTAGGCAACCTTTTCCGCGCCAACCTGTTCCAGGATTGCCTCTGCCACGGTTGTTTTTCCCGATCCGGTTCCACCGGCTACCCCAAAGACAACTGGCAATCCGCTTCTAGCCATCGTCACCCTCTCCTGCGGGGGAGGCCTGCAACCGGTCGATCAGCCCCTCCAGCCAGCCATTGCCAGGGCGTTGAGATGCCTTCAGCGTCAGCCGTGTGCCGGCACTGCTTGGCTCGATCGTTGCCTCCAATTCATCTGGCCGGGATGCCACCGCAACCGCGAGCCCGGCCGCGGCGAGCAATGCGCCGATAGCCACCACCGGCCGCCCTGGCGTGTAGCTGACCGTGAATTCGGCATAGGGCAGGACAGACAGGTTGAGTTGTGAGCCGTTCACCAGAATGCTTGTCTGGTCGCTAAAGGTCGTGTCGGTTGCCAGTTCGCCTTCCTGCCCCTGGTAAACCCGAATTCGGATCTGAGGTTGGCCACCCGGCGCGACCGCCTCGGCCTGTACCACCATGCCCTGGTCGGGCACCGCAAAAGAGCGCAAGCTATCGTCCGGCGGGAGCTGGAGCGTCAATACCTCGACTGGAGAGCGGTTGGCGGCCGTTTGCAGCAAAAGTGGCTCTCCGCTGGATGCTTGCCCATGTGCGTGCAGAGCAGCCCCGATGTCGCTCAAGTAGTGAGTAATTCCCTCCTGACGCCAATCTTGGGCCAGGTTGATAGTGCCGGCCGCGACTTGCTGGCCGTCGTCCCAGAGCGAGAGGTGGCACGCAGCTGCCGCCAACTTGGCGTTTTCGCCCCATTCGATATGCAATTGGTCCAGCGTCAACTCCCGGCCGGTAGTTTGCACCGTGGCCGATGCGCCTTCGGTCAGGCGGATAGGGGCCATTTCCCATCCGGCCGTTTGAGCCCAGAGCCAGCCGGCCGCCATCAACAGACCTCCCCCGCTGAGCAGCAAGGTTCCCAGGTAGTGCAACGGTACGTCTGCCACCAGGCGGGAGATGCCATCTTGTTCCCATAGGTTCATGCGGAAACGCCGGTCAAGGGTCTGCTTCAAGAGGGCCGGCACCGCGTCGGCGGGGGTTTGCAATGAGATTGTCTGTGAACGGGTCAAGCCGGCGGAAGGTATCGGCCGGAGCAGGCGGTCGGCGGCATCCATGGTTTTTATCAGCAGGGTGAGGGACGCCCCAGCCACCAGCAGACGGAACCAAATGGCGCGCTCCACAGAGAGCAAACCCAGGGCGTGCACCGTATCCGTGGCGTTACCCAGGCGCGGCCGGACGCTGATCAACCAGTCCTCCATCCCGCCATCCACCGCAATAGCGCTGCGTGGGGCCTGTGGGAACCAAAGGAATACCACACCAGAGAAAAGGAACAACACCAGCCAAGCGGCCAGTAACCCGTTCGAGTTAAGAAACTGCCAGGCTCTGGCCCACAGGTCTGGGCGTTGTGCTGCAGTGACTGTCACCAGTCTGCTCCTTCAAAAAAGCCCCGGCGAGCCCTCGCCGAGGCTGTCAGAGCCATCCATCGGAATTGAACCGATAACCTGACGCTTACGAAGCGCCTGCTCTGCCGATTGAGCTAGGATGGCTTTTCACGGCGACATTATACCAGCCGACCATGGCGTTGACAAGATTGGGGCGCTGAGGGCTTTTATTCGCCGCTCAAATCTGGTATACTGTATGCGCTTGGGGATGACAGGCTTCGACGGGGAAGGCTGGTCACGGATGGCAAGCCGAGGCGCTCTACACTCGGAAAACTGGAGCAAAAAAACTAGGTGCCAAGAACACCAACTACGCGGCTCTCCCACTCGCTGCATAAGCGAGAGATGAGCCCGGCTCCTTACGAGGAGCCACGCCTCCGACGGTTGTTGGTCGGTCAGCCGGCGGTCAGGCGTCATAAAAACCGACATGCGGCCCTCGGACGTCGATAAA
This sequence comes from uncultured Chloroflexia bacterium, assembly GCA_963707345.1. Classification (GTDB taxonomy): domain Bacteria; phylum Chloroflexota; class Anaerolineae; order Promineifilales; family UBA4811; genus CAVPPE01. Next base: position 838,882 of record CAVPPE010000002.1, on the reverse strand, counting down.
GGGGCCTAAGAAAGATCGACTGGCTGGTGAGTCACCGTGTTGACCCGGGGACCACAGGCGAGAGACAAATAGGCCGACTAAGCTTGTAGAAGTTCGTGCCCGAATTTTTCGGACCCGGGTTCGATTCCCGGCATCTCCACTGGATGTGAACCCCGGCTTGCTAGAGCCGGGGTTTACTGTTCAGCCCACGCACTTGGGCTGGGGTAAACCCCCTGCCTGGGCGGTTACAAACCAAAGCTCTGCTTGGAGCGTTCGATGGCTATTTTCCTGGATTCCGCAGACCAGAATCAGGTTCGCGAAGCGATGGCGTGGGGTTTTGTGGCGGGGATTACTACCAATCCGGCGCTGCTGTCCGCGGCCGGCGAAGCTACATCGGACGCGCTGGGGCCGCTGTGCGAACTGGTACCCGGCCGGGTTTTCTATCAGCTCACCAGCCGCACGCTAAACGCCATGTTGCTGGAGGGGCAGGCGGCATTTAGCGTCAGCCCCAGCCAGGTGGTGCTCAAGATCCCCTGCACGCTGGATGGCTTGCAGGTGGTGGGGCGCCTGTCGCTGGAGACCCCCTGTGCTGTGACCGCCATCTTTAGCCCTGCCCAGGCCTACTTAGCCCGTGAAGCAGGTGCGCGGTACGTTGTCCCCTACCTCCACCGCAGCACCCAATTGCTGGGCGACGGCGTGGCGCTGGTCGCGGCGATGGCTGAAGTGTTGCGGGGCAGCTCGACCGAGATCATCGTCGCCAGCATCAAGTCCCCGGCCGAGGCGGTCGCTGCGCTGCGCGCGGGCGCTCATCATCTCACGCTACCGCTGGAAGTCATCAAGGAAATGGCCCGGCATCCACTTTCCGAGCAGGCGATTGCCGAGTTCGACCGGGCGTGGGCTGATGCTGGCCAGTAGCCCTCGGCCGGTCCCCTAATCCAGCGCCCACTCTGCTTGGCGAAACTCCCCCGCTGCCTGGATCAGGCGTAGCTTGTCATCCCGGCGTTTGCGTTTGAGCGCCGTCTCGGCCTGCATGGCGATCTTCCGGCTCGAACAGCGCCAAGCTCCGCGCAGGGTAACCGGCCGGCGGATGGATGTGTAGCGGGCTCCTCGGCCGGTGTTGTGCTCCTTCACCCGGCGCTTCACGTCTGTTGTGATGCCGGTATAAAGCGTGCCGTCGGCACACTGGACAACGTACAAAAACCACGGGCCCGTCGGGCTCATTGGACTGTGTCCAGGATGTGGCGCAGGCGAGCCAATTGTTCGCGCAGCAACTCCCTATCCTGCCAGTATTCCAGACTCACCGCCAGCGGCCGGGCCTGCGTCAATGCCCATTCAAGCAACTGGTAATCAGGTTCCTGTAGCGTTTCGTGGGCGTCGAAGAGGTGGCCGTTCCGTTGGCGGGGGCCACTGACGTGGATCTCCACCAGCCGGTGCAACGGCAAGCGTTGAATATATGCTTGTACCGACTCGCCGCGTTGCATGGCCGCGATCCGCGCATGGGCAATGTCCAGTAGAAAACCGCAATCGGCTTCCTCCGCTACCTGGCTGATAAAGGCTGGGTCTGACAGGTAGGCGTGACCAGCAAAAGGTGCGACGTTCATATTCTCGATCAGCACGCGCACTGGCGAGGAGGCCGCCCATCTTTTGATTGTGCCCACTGCCCAGCGCAGGGCCACCGGCCGGCGTACCAGTCGAAACAACGGCCAGGCATAACCCAGCCGGAAGATGCCCATCGCCAGATGGGCAGAGACCCACGGTGTGGGTAACCATTGGGTGAGGTGAACCTGCTCGTCCACCCAGCGGCCGGAGCGGGGCCAGACAACCCCATCGGATAGGTGTAACAGGATAGGGTGGGCGGCGGCCGTCACCGTGAGCGCTGCGTTGCCCATCCACGGGGCCACCTTGACTCTATCAACGCAAACCTCCCCGGCCGCCAGCAGCGACTCCAGTAGCCCGTTGCCGCCATTCGCCGCCAGCCAGGTGCGGCTCATAGTGCGTGCGCTAGCAGGATCCCCGCCAGGCTTAGCAGCACACCCAAATGCAAAAACAGGTGGCTCTCACGCAGCCAGCCCAATTCGGGAAAGAACTGCAACACCAGGTTGAGCAGGATAAGCGCCATGCCTGCCAGGGTTGGAATAGCGCGGTATTGGGCGATAAAGTCCACAACGCGGTTGAACATGCCGCTACTCCTTCAACTCATCGAACCGGTGGGCCAGCCGCACCGGGATACGGCCGCTCAGGACGACCCCCTCCGTTGTGTGTTCTTCCCGCTCCACAACACCTTGCTCGTGAAAGAGCGCAGTCAGCGCGCCGTGTTGGTAGGGGATCGTCACCTCCAGCCGCATCCAGGTCTGGGAGATGGCTTCCTCGATGATCGTTAGCAATTCCTCTGTACCCTGCCCGGTGAGGGCCGAGATGGGCACGGCCGGCCTCTGGCGGTCTGCCAGCTCATCTAGCCGGCTCAATTCCTCAATACGGTCAATCTTGTTGAGGGCCACCACCATCGGGATGGTGTCCACTTCCAGCTCGGCCAGGGTATCCTCCACCGCTTCTGCCTGCGCGGCCGCGTGGGGGTGAGTGGCATCCACCACATGCAGCAGCAGGTCCGCCTCGGCGATCTCTTCCAGGGTGGCGCGGAACGCGGCTACCAATGCTGTGGGAAGCTTTTGGATAAAGCCTACCGTGTCGGTGACAAGTATTTCATGGTTGCCCGGCAGCTCGACGCGGCGGGTGGTGGGGTCGAGTGTGGCAAAGAGCATATCGGCCGTTAGTACATCTGCGCCGCTCAACCGGTTCAACAGGGTGGATTTGCCGGCGTTGGTATACCCCACGATGGCAACTACTGGGATGTCCCTCTGCTGCCGCCTGGCGCGATGCCGGCCGCGGTGTGCCCGCACCTTCTCCAGCTCCTCTTTCAGCCGGCTGATGCGCTGGCCAATCATGCGGCGGTCCACCTCCAGCTGGGTCTCGCCGGGACCGCGCAGACCTACGCCGCCGGTGCTGCCGCCAGCCCGGCCGCCGGCCTGTCGCGCCAGGTGAGTCCACATGCGGGTCAGGCGGGGCAGCCGGTATTCCAATTGCGCCAGTTCCACCTGCAATTGCCCCTCGCGAGTGTGGGCGTGCTGGGCAAAAATGTCCAGGATGAGCGCGGTGCGGTCCAGCAGTTTGACCTGCTCGCCAAACAGCTTTTCCAGCTCGCGCTGATGGCGCGGGGAAAGCTCGTCGTCAAAGATGACCACGTTGGCTTCCAGTTCCTCAACCAGCAGCCTGGCCTCCTCCGCCTTGCCGGAGCCGATAAAGGTTGCCGCGTCAATCCGGTCCACTCGCTGAGTGATCTGCCCAACTGTTTCCACCCCGGCCGTGTCGGCCAGCAGAGCCAATTCGGCCAGGCTTTCATCTACCGTGAGCAGCGGGCGGCTGCGTTTGACTTCGATGCCAACGAGCAAGGCTCGTTCGTTGTGTTGGAGGGTATTATTCATAGCCTATTCCGGCAACCCGATGATGCGGAGCGCGCGGGGGTGTTCGACCTGCAGGTCAAAGCGGATGGTCTGCTTCTCTTCGGCCGGCAGGTCCAGCTTCCACTCCAGCAGGTTCAGTTCGCTGATCTCGGTCGGCTGTGGCGTGACCGACGCCAGCTTGACCTTGATCTGCTCGTGGCGGGGCAGGGGAAAGTGGTCCAGCACGGTGATGGCGGCCGGCACCGGCCGCAGGTTTTCCACCTCAATCTCGTATCCGTAGTTCAACCGCCGTTTGTCGCCCAGCAGGGCTTTGTCCACCTCACGGGCAGCCAGTTCTCGCTTGACCTTGATCCGGTCGTCTACGCCCAATGCCAGTTCGAATTCCTGGTTGGGGGCGATGTGCTCCATGTCGGTTGGGCCAATGTACTCGTCGCCGGCAAAGACGTTGGCCCGGCCGGGCAGCAAGACCGCTTGGGTGGTGTTGGTCACGGTCGCGCGGCGAAAGACGGCGTCCACCAGCTTGGGGGCAGTCGAGATAGTCCAGTTCCGGCTCCAGCCCAAAGCTGGCGACCGTCACCTTGTGTGGTTCGCCGTCGGCCGGGATGTCTGCCCGGCCGGCGATGTGGAACGTGACCGCCGTGCCACTAGCCTCCACCCGCGCCACCGCTACCTCGGCCTCGGCCAATTGGGCGGCGGGCATTGGCGCAGGGGCTTCCATCTCTGGCACAGCGCCGGCCGACAGGTTGGCCACGGCCGACCGCATAACCTTGGCCATGTGAGGCACCGGTGGCTGGTAAACGTCCAGGTACCAGGGTTTTATCTCCGGCAGCGAGCCGCTGATCGCCGGCCGGGCGGTGGACAACACCAGTTCCACGCCGGTCCAATCCTCTCCCGTCTTTTGCTGCACCTGGCCCAGGTAGGTCACGTCGAGCTCAGGCTTTTCATCCTCGCTTGTGGCCTCCCACAGGCGGAGGTCGTAGAGCGGCCGCCAGGAAGCCTCGCCCAGCGAGTATAACAGGTCGGCCTCAAAGCGGCCGGGTTGGGTCGCCTCCAATTCGATTTTGGCGGCGTAGCGCTGGCGCGGCCGGGCTCCCTGCAAGCGCTTCAATTCCTCGCGCAGCTTGGTCAGCGTCTTGGCCAGTTCGCGCCGTGCGATCCTAGTTTCTTGCTGTTCGGCCAGCAAGTCGTTGCTGCGCTGCCGCAACTGGTCCAGCAGCGTAGCCTGATCTGCCACCGTGGTCCGGCCGAAGGCCAGCCCCTTGGCAAAGGTCTCCGTTTGGCTGGCCAACCCGTCCAGGTGGGCCAACTGCCGCTGGATGACCGCCTCCCGGTTTTGATGGGCGGCATCCTGGTCTTCCAGCGACTGGATTTCGGTTTCCAATCGCTGGACCTGCTCGGCCGGCGACTCCCGGTAAATGGTCCGCTCCACGCTGACGCCCAGCAAGCGCGCCCGCGCAGTGCCCCGGCCGGCGGCCCGCACCGATTCCGGGTCCAGCCCCAAAGGCAAATCGGCAATCAGCAATGTGTGGAGACCGGCCTGCAACTCGGCCGCGCCGCGCCGCAGCACCCGAGCCCGGTCGGGGTAAACAGTCACCTGTGCAATGGTGGTATCCAATTCGATCATGGCAATCTCACAGTTACGGCCGATACGGAGGCGCATCCCACAATGGCATGTAGATGTGGAAGGTTGAGCCGGGGCATGTTTCCTCGTCGCAGCCCTCGCTCTCGGCCCATATTTTGCCCCCGTGCGCTTCGATAAAGCCTCGGGCGATGGTCAGGCCCAGCCCGGGGCCGCCCCCTTTGAACTTGTATTTGCTGGTGGAATGCAGCGCAACGCTGCCCAACCCGGCAAACTTGTCAAAAATGCGTTCCAGGTTTTCTGACGCAATTCCAATCCCCGTGTCACTGACGGCAATGTCGAGGTAACCCCGCAATCCATCCTGGCTTTCGGCCGGCTCGATAAACGTGTTACGTATGCGTATGTGTCCGCCATCCGGTGTGTACTTGATGGCGTTTCCCAGCACGTGGCTAAAGGCCTGATGCAGCCGGGTGGGGTCGCCGTAGGTTAGAGCGCCATCCTCTGGAAAACCTTCCACCCCGATATCCAGTTGCCGGATGCGCAACACCGTGGCAAGTTCCCGCACCACCACACTGGTGATCTGGCGCAGCGAGACGGGTTGAAAGCTGATGTCCAGCACCTGGGTATCGATCATCGAGACGTCGATCATGCCTTCAATGATCTCGCGCAACCTTTCAGTGCCGTTGGCAATCCCGCCCAGCAGGATGTCGGTCTTGGCTCGCACATCCTCGGGGATCTCCATCATCAGCATGTTGGCGTATCCCTCTATCAGGGTGAGGGGGGTTTTCAATTCGTGTGCCGCAATGCTGATAAAGTCGGATTTGCTCTGCTCAAGCCGTCTGAGCTGGTGATAGGTTTCATTGCCCGGTTGTTTCGGGTCGGGCTCCCGGTTGTGCTGGTCAAGTTCGGCCGCGCGGGCGATCAGTTCGACCAACAGCCTGTCCAGTTCTCGCAGGCACGCCAGCGCGTTGGCCGGGGAGAACTCGGAGATGACGTTGGCCCACAATTGTTCCCGCACGGCCATCAAGGTAGCGGTCCATTTGGACCCGGCCGGCGCACTGGTTGTCCGATCGTCGTTCCACTGTTTCACCAGGTTGCCCAACATGGCGGCTTCCTGGGTGGTGGCCACAGAGAGGGCCAGCACCAACGCGGAAACGTGGGCATGAGTCAGCGGCCGGGCGTCTGGCTGTTCGGCGATGGCAGCTTCCAGCGCGGTCACCAGGTCTGCTTGTTTGTTCTCCAGCCATTCGCGCAGCTTATCCATCACCTGCTCCTGCTGAACCGACCTCAAGGAAGGTTTCCAACGTGCGGCCGATCCTTTCCAGACTGTCCGCGCTAACCTTGTCGGCCGTATCGGCCGTGGTGTGCCAGTACGGGTAGTCAAAATCAATCAGATCCACGGCCGGGATGCCGGCTCTCGCAAACGGGGTGTGATCGTCCAGCATGGAGTGGCGATATTCAGGCACCAAGGTGTCGCTGTAGCCCAGGTCGGCCGCGACCTGCCAGATGGCCTGCATCAGACCCGGGTCCGAGTTCTGTTCGTAATAAACCTGCTGGTCAGCGTCGCCAATCATGTCTGCAATAATCACAAATTCCGGCCGGACTGACAGGTGGGCCGCCATGTAACTGCTGCCCACAATCCAGTCCCAGCCATCTAGGTTACCATTGTCCTCTGCATCAAAGAAAGCCAGCCATACTTGGTAAGGGATTTTATCAGGTTCCAAAACTTGAGCCAACTCGAGCAGGACCGCCACACCACTAGCGCCGTCGTTGGCGCCCGGCACCGGCCGCTCCGGGTGCTCCGTGTCTCGATCCGCCAGCCGGCGGGTGTCATAGTGGGCGCCCAGGATCACAACGGGCTCACCGGCCGAGCCCGGCATTTTGCCGATGACATTGCGGACGGTGACTCCCTGGTAGGGGAATTCCTGTGTCTCTACCTGCCAGCCGGCCGTCTGCAACTGCTGGATGATCCAGTCGCCGGTGGCCCATCCGGCCGGCGAGCCGGTCGGCCGGGGGCCGAGGTCAGTTTGGTGGAGAACCAGTTCGTACGCGGCCGGACCGTCAAAGGTGGTGCGACGCGGCGTGGGGGATGGGGTCGGGGCGGTCGTCGGCGTTGCCGGCTGAATCGTGGCGGAAGGTGGCTCTGCTGTGGTCACCGGCCGGCAGTTGGCCAGGGTCAGCAAGATGGAAACCAAGGTTGCAATGATAATAGTGTGTGTTTTTCTCATGTTGGATTGGGGATGGGTAGAGACAAGGGCTCAATGCCCGCGTCGCGCAAAAAGCGGCGTAGCGATCTCTCGGAACGCTCGGCGTAGAAAGCAAACCGCTCTCGCTTTTTGAGTCGGTGTTCCGCCGGTGGAAGGAGCCCAAAATTGGCCTTCATCGGTTGGAATGATTTGGCCTCGGCGTGGGTGGCATAGTGCACCAGTGCGCCCAGCATGGTGTTGGGCGGCATGATGACCGGGTATTGCCCCGCCAGCAGTCGCGCCGCGTTGAGGCCGGCCAGCAGGCCGGTAGCGATGCTTCCGACGTAGCCCTCGACTCCGGTGATTTGCCCGGCGAACAGCAGATCTGCCCGGCGACGCGACTGGAGGGTGGGATGCAGAATCACGGGCGAGTTGAGGAATGTGTTGCGGTGCATCTGCCCAAAGCGGACGAACTCGGTGTTTTCCAGGCCGGGAATCAGCCGGAAGACCCGTTCCTGTTCGCCCCAGCGCAAGTTGGTCTGAAAGCCAACCAGGTTGAACAGAGTCCCGGCTAGATTGTCCTGCCGCAGTTGCACCACTGCAAATGGCCGCTCGCCGGTGCGCGGGTCCACCAGCCCCACCGGCCGCAGCGGGCCAAAGGCCAGCGCCTCCCGGCCGCGGCCGGCGATCACCTCAACCGGAAGGCAGCCCTCAAAAAAGCGAGCATCCTCCTGCTCAAAGTCGCGCAGCGGGGACCGCTCAGCCTGGTTGAGCGCCTGCCAAAATCGGTCGTATTCCCCCTCATTCATCGGGCAGTTGATATAGTCTCCCTCGTCGCTTCCTTCATCGTACCGCGAAGCGCGGAATGCCACCCGCATGTCTACGGAGTCCAGGCTGACGATGGGAGCCAGGGCGTCGAAAAACGAGAGGGAGGTTTGGCCCGTGAGTCGCTGCAAGTCGGCCGCCAGCGCATCGGAGGTCAGCGGGCCGCTGGCGATGAGGGCAGGGCCGTCGGGCACCGAGTGTACCTCCTGGCGGTGAATGGTGATTCGCGGATGGGTCGCAATCCATTCGGTCACGGTATCGGCAAAGATAGTGCGATCCACCGCCAGCGCCGAGCCGGCCGGGACGGCCGCTGCCTCGGCGCAAGCCAGCAGCAAAGAGCCGAGCGTCTTCAGTTCCGCTTTGAGCACGCCTGGGGCCCGATCGGGCAGGGTGGAGCCCAAAGAGTTGCTGCAGACCAACTCGGCAAAGCGATCCGAGATGTGCGCCGGGGTGTGCACGGCCGGGCGCATCTCGTACAGAATCACGCGGATGCCGCGCTCGGCCGCCTGCCAGGCGGCCTCGCTGCCTGCCAGCCCGCCCCCGATTATCGTTAAATTCATCAGCTAATTCTCCTGGTGCCGGTACTGCTCTGCCGGGAAGCTCTAAACCGCTTGAGCAGCTATGCGTCGCCAATTTTACCTGCAACCAGGGAATGGGTAAAGTCAGCCTGGCTCACCGGGTGAAGGGCCTTCCGCAGAGGGTACATCCTCGGCAAGCGCACCGTGGTTGGCATGGAATGTGTAACCTCCATAGTTGCCGTGCAACCTGCTCGGTGCTATACTCGTGGGTGTCAGCCATGTATCTAGGATTATACCCGGTCACTACGACCACAGTTACAACACATATCATTGTCACCACCAACCTGCTCACGCTCACCAATGAGGAGCTGGAGGCGCAGATTGAGGCCGAGTTGGCGGAGAATCCTGCCTTGGAGCGGACTGCGGAGCAAAGGTGTCCCCGTTGCGGCGCGCCGGTTGAAAAACCGCCGTGCCTGGATTGCATGCGGGAACTGCTTTCCAACCGGGATGTGCAGGTGGATACGGCGCCGTGGTCCGGCCGTGCTGCGGCCCCAGCCGACGATGACTTTGACCCGGTCCAACTGCTGGCTCAACCAATACGGCTGGCGGATCATATCCTGGGGCAATTGCGGCCGCAACTCGCCCCGGCCGAACTACCCATTGCTGGCTATCTGGCGGAGGCGCTCGACGAGCGCGGTTTTCTGGCGGTGACGGTGGAGCAGGCAGCTGCCGGGCTGAAAGTCCCAGTTCAGCAGGTAGAGGAGGTATTGGTCAAGTTGCAGCGGGTGGACCCGGTGGGCGTGGGGGCGCGCAACCCGCGTGAGTGTTTGTTGCGGCAGGTGGAGATGCTGCCGGCTGAAGCTGAGCGGGTCGCCATGTTGCAGCCAGTGGCGCACCGGGTTCTGGCCGAATATTGGGAGCAATTCCTGCACGCGCGCTGGGCTGAAATTCCAATCCCAAACCAGCAATTGATGGCGGCCGTGGCCTTTATCCGGGCTAACCTCACGCCGTACCCCGCTCTGGCCGGCTGGGAAGGCGAGCTGGCGCAACGGCAGGGGCCGTCCGAGCCTACCGTCTATTCGCGGCCGGACATGGTGATCTACTACGATGGGGATGGCGAGTTGGCGGTCGAGTTGTTTGGTTTCCGGCCGCGCTGGCTTCGGTTGAGCCCCAGCTTTCATCAGATGATCCGCTCGGCCAACGGTGACTGCCAGGATAGCTGGCGGGAGATGGCAGAACGCGCCCGGCTGTTTATCAAATGCCTGGGACAGCGAGAGCAAACATTGCGCCGAGCAGTTGAACTGCTGGTGTCGTATCAGGAGCAGGCCATCCGCCAGGGGGATGCTTACATTCAGCCACTCACCCGCACGCAGTTGGCCCAAATGCTGGAGATTCACGAGGCGACCGTCAGCCGTGCGGTGATGGGCAAGACGGTAGCATTACCGGACGGCCGGATCGTTCCTTTGGCTCACTTTTTTGAGTCGGGCAAATCGACCAAAGAGACTATTCGGCAGATGATAGCCGAGGAAGCGGCGCCGCTGAGCGATAGCGAGATCGCTGAACGGCTGGATGCGATGGGGCACTCGGTGGCGCGCCGCACGGTGGCCAAGTACCGCAATATGCTGGGCATCCTCCCGGTGCATCTGCGTGTCCGTCAGAAGGAGCAGGTTCTGTTATGAGCTTTTCATCCTCGCGCCCGGCCGACCTGGGAACCTCACAGACTGAGGGCAACCCTGCCCTGGAATCGCTTGACCGGCTGTTGGAGGTATTGGGGTCGCTGGTGTCGCCCGATGCTGTCAGCCGTGCCAAGGCGATGCAGATGCTGGCGCACTTTTTCCGCGCTGACGCGGCCGGTCTGTTTATGGCTTTGCAGCCGGGCCGGCCGATGCAACTGCTGGACTCGTGTGGGTTTCCTGCGTCCGCCCCGCTGCACCTTGGAAGTGGCGGCACGATCGCCGACGGCCGTGCTGATTCGCGGTCGGTCGTCCAGATGCGGATGGTAGACACCGGCAGTGGCGTCTGGTCGGTGGCGGCCGGCGAGGCCGGCTGGCAGGAATTGTTGCTGTTCACTTTGCCGCGCTGCCCCGGCCGGCTGATGCTGGCGTACCGGGATACCGCACCCAAGCTGTCCACCGAACTGGTCAACCCGGCATTGCGGGCGCTGGCGCTGGCGGCCGGGCACCACCAGGTGCAGGGTAGGGTGGATGGGCTCAGCCAGCGCAAGGATGAAATCGAGCATTTGCTCACGGCCGGGCTGAACTTTATCAACGAAGGGGTGGTGCTGCTGGATCACGATGGCAAGGTGATTTCCTGCAATGTGCTGTGCGGCAAGCTGTTGGGCTACACGGCCGATGAGGTGATTGGCTTGCCGGCCGAGGGGGTGTTGGCCTCCCGTAGTGACGTGAAGCGGTTGGTCCAGCGGGTGCTGACCGGCGAGAGCGCTCTGGAGGAGCGGCAACTCATCCTTTACCATCGCTATGGCGAGCCGCTGGCGGCCCATCTCAAGATCGCGCCCTTGCGCCTGCTGGACCGGCCGGAGCCGTATGGCGCCATCGCGCTTTTTTCCGACCGTCGCTCCGAGCCGATGGAAGAGGTGGAAAAGAACCTGCGGGAAAAGAATGCCCAACTGGAGCGCATGGTTTCCATTCTGGCGCACGAAATCCGCAACCCGCTAGGCAGCATCAAAGCAGGCTTGGAATACCTGCAGCCAACGCTCGGACACGACGAGGGCGCGTTGCAGGATCTGGAGACCATCCAGGGAGAGATCGGCCGGTTGGACCGGTTGCTGCGGGACGCGCTGCTAGTTTCCCGCTCGTCTGAGCCGCAACTTGGGCCGCAATTCATTACCGAAGTGCTGGATGATCTGTTGACCGGTCGCAAAAAGCTACTCGATGAGCGCGGGATTCTGGTTCGAAAAAACTACCAGCCCAACTTGCCGCGCGTGGATGTTGATCGTGTCCAAATGGAGCAGGTTTTTGACAACCTGATCGTCAACGCTATCCACGCCATGTCCACCGGCGGATACCTCAATATTGCCGTCGGTACCAATTCCGCTCCCTCTGGTGCCCCTTTAGAGTGCCGCTCTGTGATGGAAATCAAAATCGGGGATTCGGGCATTGGCATCCCACCAGAATTGCAGACGCGAATCTTTGATCCATTCTTTACCACTAAAAAGGGGGGCACCGGCCTTGGCCTGGCGGTGGCACGGCGGATTGTGGGTCAGCACAATGGAACCTTGGCGGTGGAAAGCTGGCCCGATGTGGGGACAATCTTTACCATCACCCTACCGGTAGAGGATGAACTTGATGGGTAAAACAATCCTTTTTGTCGACGACGAAACCAACCTGCGCAAATACCTTTCCAGAACATTGCGGCGCGACGGCTACGAGGTGCTGGAAGCTGATACGCTCGGTACAGCCAGGGAGCAGCTTTCTACCCATTGGGTTGACATTATCCTGTTGGATAGGATGCTACCAGATGGCGAAGGGCTGGCGCTGTTGAAAGAGTTGCAACAAACTCATCCCAAATTACCGGTGATTATGCTGACTGCTTACGGTGCGATTGACAATGCGGTGGCGGCGATGCAGATGGGGGCGTATGACTATCTGACCAAGCCAGTGGACACCGATGCGCTGCGGGCACGCCTGGAACGGATTACGGAAACCATCAATTTGCGGGATGAGTTGGACCTATTGCGCCAGCGAACCCAGGCTGACGAAGAGGACTGGATCATTGGTCAGAGCCAGGAGATGAGGCGGCTTGCGGCCGAAATTGAGCAGGTGGCCCCCACCAATGCAACGGTCCTCATCACCGGAGAGAGCGGCACCGGCAAGGAAGTAGTGGCCCGGGTGATTCACCGCAAGAGCAACCGCGGTGACAAACCGTTCCGGCCGATCAACTGCGCGGCCCTGCCGGAACACCTGCTGGAAAATGAACTGTTCGGCCACGAATCCAGCGCCTACACTGGGGCCACCCGACAGAAGAAAGGGCTCTTTGAGGTGGCGGATGGGGGCACGCTTTTTTTGGATGAGATCAGCACCATGAAAACAGAAATGCAAGCCAAGCTGCTGCGTGTAATCCAGGAGCGGACGGTGCGGCGCCTGGGTGGATCGGTCGATATCCCGGTAGACATCCGGCTGTTGGCAGCCACCAATCAGAACCTGGAAAAGGCGATGCAAGAGGGCCAGTTCCGGCAGGACCTTTTCTATCGGTTGAGCGTGGTGCCCATCCACCTGCCGCCGCTGCGCGAGCGGGCAATGGATGTACCCTTGTTTGTGGCTGCGTTCATCGATTTTTTCAATCGCGATTTGGGCAAAAACATTGCGGGAATTGCCCCGGCCGCGCTGGATGCCCTCAAGGCTTATCACTGGCCCGGCAACGTGCGCGAACTACGCAACGTCATCGAGCGCGCGGCCGTCTTTTGCGGTGGTGATCAGATTGACCTCTCGAATTTACCCCGCGAGATATTGGGCAATTAACTCGCTGCCCTAAAGTGGATTGGGAACTCCCGGCCGCCCGGCCGGGAGTTTTCTTTTGAGCCCCCAGTTCCGCGTTGGCACGTTTTCTGTACCCCTTTCACGAGCAAGGTGTGCTGCATGCACCGCTCAAGCTGTCGAGCTGAGCAGTTAAGAACAAGGTATGTCAGAAGGAGTTAACGATGATTGATCCGGCTGGAACCATTTCACTCGTGCTTTCCGCCCTCTTGGGCCTCACCGGCTTTGTGGCCTGCATCCAGGGCTTGCGAACCATGTTGGCCCAGGATTACCAACAGACCCTGCGCAAGCTCTCTGTCCAATCGGCTCAAATTGGCCAGAAAGGGCTGGGCGATATAGCCATTGCGCCTATGCTGGATGCGGCCGCCCGGCTGATCGATGCCGTCAACCAACTGGTGCGCACCGCAGTGGGCGTTGGGGTTTTCCTCTGCCTGACCGGCATTGGGATGATGGTGGCCGCTTATTTCATGGCCTCCCGGCTGTTCATTTGACCGCAGCGGACAAAGCTCATAGGGCAGGTTAGCAACGCTTGCGAGTGACGAAAACAATCAGCAGAGGAATCTATGGGACGTATGCCTGAAAACCCAACCCACGACGAGCAACCAGCGGCCGCTGGGCCAACAGAACGAATTGAGGCAACGGTGGCCGACCGGCTGCGGGCTGCTGAGGTGCAGCGTCGATTGTGCGCCTCCCGGCCGGTGTGGGAGCTGGTTCATCAACCGGCTGTGCTGGATGCATTGCTGGTATCGGCCGCGCGCGACGAGGCGCACTGGTGGCGGCCGGCGCGGGTAGCGCTGCAAGCCATCGCCACCTGGCGCGATCTGCCAGCTTGGGAAGCGGCCGAAGAGTGGCTGTTGAGTGACGGCCGTCCTGTACTGGAGTTGGCTGGTGGCAAAGCCTCGGCCGGGGACCTGAGCGAAGAACCATTGAGCAACGCCCAGGCATACTTGATTCATACCCTGGTGCGCGATGCCTGCATGGCGCTTTACATTCACGCGGCCGGCGACCCTCTGGACCGGATTGGTCTGGCGGAAGGGGTGCTGGTCTGCCTGTACGATTTTTGCCAGCGGGCCGGGCAGGACGGGGTGCCGTGGCTCACGGCGCTGGCGGCCGAGCGGCCGGATACTGCGGCTCGCGTCCTGCTGCTCAATCACATGCCGGCCGGCGCACAGGCAGCGGCCGGCAAACTCGCCTCCAACCTGGCGCCCATTCAGGCGCTGGCCTTTGTGCGTGCTGTGAACGACGCAGGCGCGACCGAGATGGCTGCAACCATCGCCAGAGATCTGCTCAAATCACTCCCTCAACCCCCTGCGACCGGGGAAACGACGACGCCCGACGGCTGGGCTGATGCGGCCGTCGGGAACCTGCACCGCGGGCTGGCGTTGGCCGTGGCCGGACCGGGGGATGCGGTTTGCCAGTTGGAAGCCGCCTGGGAGAGCGGCCGCATGCTAGCGGCAACGCTGGCTCAACAACTGGGAGAGGTCAACCATCACGCGTGCGCGGACCCGAACGCGGCCCTGGCAGCCTATCGGTTTGCGTTGCAACTGACACCCGCCAACGTCGAACTGAGGGCTGCCACGGCTGCTGTGCTGAATGACCTGGCGCAGCATCACGAAGCGCTTGATATCCTGGCGGCGGTGCCGCTGGCGCAGGTTGAGCAGGATTTTGGGCTTGCCTGGCAACAGGCTCGCGCGCTGGCCGGGCAGGGGGACTCGGTCGCTAGGGTGGCCGCCGGGCACGCCGCAGACCTGGCAGCCACACCAGAGCAGCATCACTGGGTCGCCGGGCTGATGGCCGACCTGGGCCAAGTGAAGGCGGCGGCCGTCCATCTGCAACTTGCGTTGCGGGACCGGCCGGGTTGCGCCGACTGGCATGCCGAGCTGGGCGAGTTGTACGCCCGGCAGGCGGACTGGCCGGCCGCCGAGTCCAGCTTTCGCCAGCGGGCAGCCCTCGAGCCATCGGCGGCTTCCTTGCTTCGGCTGGTGGATGTTTTGCAGCCACAACGGAACCAGGACGGCGCATTGAGCGCCGCTTCCGAGGCGGCACAGTTGGAGCCCGAGAACAGCACCGCGCAACTGCGCTGGGTGCAGGCTGCGCACGCGGCCGGTCAATGGGAGGCCACTCTTCGCGCAGGACAAGTTGCCCTCTCGCTCCTGCCCGACTCGGCGACGGTTCACATTATGATGGGACAAGCGTTTGCGGCACAGGGGCAGGACGACGAGGCACTGTATTACCTTCAGCGAGCGACGGATTTGACGGCAGAACCGGCCGAGGAGCAAGCCTCCTGGCTGGCGCTGGCCGGTTTCCACCGGGGGCAGGGCGATCTCTGTGAGACGGAACAGGTGCTGGAAGCGGGCCTGCGCGCGGTGGGCGAAAATGGGGCGCAGTTGCTGGGGCAACTGGCGCTGCTGTACCAGGCGACCGGCCGCCCAACCGAGGCGCAGATCACTTTCCAGCGAGCTTATCAGGCCGGCGACCGATCCTGTGAACTGCTCACCCGGTTTGGGCGAGTGTTGAGCAAGCTGGGCCATCACCAGCAGGCAGTAGCCATGCTGGAGGAAAGCGTTTCCCAGCCCGATGCGAGTGGGCCCGATTATCACGCGCTGGCACTGGCGCTGGAGCTTGCGGGCCGGCCGCTGGAAGCCGCAGCCGCCGCCCGGCAGGCGGCCGCCCTGATGCCCGACGATGGGCAGGTGCTTCTGGACGCCGGCCGGATGGGGCTGGCAGAGGGGGATTCGCAGGGCGCGTCCGAGTTGCTTGCCACCGCTGCTGACCTTTTGCCCGACAGCCGGCAGGTGTGGGAATTGCTGGGGCGGTCCTGCGAGGCCGAAGGTGACTGGGAGGCGGCGCTGGATGCCTACTGGACTGCCACACGGCTTGATCCGGCCGGGGCTAACCTGCAGCAGCGCATTGGCGTGGTTTGTACGCAGTTGGGCCGCTACGAGACGGCTATTACCCTGTTAAAGGAAGCGGCCGACAGCTTCCCGGATGATCCCGCTGTTCAGGAATCATTGGCCGAGGCGCTGGAAGCGGCCGGTTGGTGGCACGAGTCCGCAGTGGTTCGCGGTCAGCTTGCCAACCTGAACCCATCTGACCCCGACCGCATGATCGCCTGGGCGCGGTCCGCCCGGCAGAGCGGTGACTTGCAGGCGACCGAAGAAGCCATCGGCCGGGCTCGCCGGCTGGCTCCACAGAGCCGGGAGGTGCAGTTGGAGTGGGGTTTGTTGCAGCAAACCCGCGGCGATACGGCCGGCGCGCTGCAAACCCTGCGCGAGTTGTTGCGCGATTGCGAGCAGCCGGCCGTGCTTTGGTCGGCCGGCCGGGCGCTGGTGGAGATGGGGCAACTGGAGCCTGGACTGGGTGCCTACAGCCGCGCGGCCGATCTCCGGCCGGAAAGCACAGAGGCCCAGGTGCGGCTGGCTGACGCGGCCGCAGCGGCCGGCAATCTGGCCCAGGCGTTGGGAGCCTATCAAGTAGCCGCCAGGCTAGAGCCCAATAACCCAGCGCATCATGCGGCCATTGGGCGCATGTATTGGCAGTTAGCCAAGTTCGCCCAGGCGGCCGAAGCCTGGGATGTGGCGCTGGAGTTGAACCCGGCCGATCTGCCCATGCGGGAGCGGCTGGCGGCCGCTTACGCCCGCATGGGCGACCCGGCCGCCGCATTGGTGGCGTACGAAGAAGCCGCTATGCTGGCGATCCAGCAGGGCAAATCTCCTGCCAGCGCCTGGCGCGAGGCGGGTCGTGCGGCGCTGGCGTTGGGCGAGTTTGACAAGGCTCGCGCCTGCCTATCGCATGCCCTGCAGAGCGCCCCCCGCGACCCGGAGACCCACAGCCTGATTGGCGCGCTGGCGGATCAGCTGGGCAGGCCCGAAGAGGCGCTGGCTGCCTATCGCAAAGCGGCCGAACTGGCGCCGGAGCAGCGCGGCTACCAGCTTCAACTGGCTGATGCCCTAACCAAGCACGGCCATGACCTGGATGCAGTGGATGTGTGGGAAAGGCTGGTGGACGGCATGGAAGGGGGCGATAACGTTGAGATGCTGGAGCAGATGGGGGTGCTCTACTCTCGGGCCGGCCGGTTTGCGGATGCGGAGCGGGCGTTACGTGCCGCGCTCGACCGCTCGGGTGGGGCGGAGCGGGTGCAGGTGCAACTGGGCAGCGTGCTGGTGGAACAGGCGGAGCGGCAAGACTATCAGCGGCGCGCGGCAGTCGTGCCGGCCGATCAACCGGTTGATTTACCGCAGGCGGTTGCCTGGCTGGACCAGGCGGACACCCCGCAGAGCCGGCGCGACATGGCCCGGGCGCGGCTGATGCTGGGCGGCGTCAACGAGGCGGTGGCGGGATTGAACGCCTACCTGGCCAATGTCCGCAGTGATTTGAGCGCACAGCGGGCACTGGGGGTTGCTTATCGGTTGGCGGGCATGCACGAGGCCAGCATCGAAGCGCTGTCTACGGCCGCGCGGCTCGCCCCTAGCGATGAGCGCACCACGGTTGAGTTGGCCCAAAGCTATTTAGCGGCCGGGCAGTTGCAGGCAGCGGTCACATTGCTGGACCGGCTGGCCAGCCAATCGGTGTCCGACCCGGTGGTGCTGTACCACCTGGCGGTTGCCCGCCGCGAGATGGGTGAAGAGGATGGCGCAATGGAAGCGCTGGAGGAGGCGGTTGCCCAACTGCCGGAGACCGGCCGCTGGCATCAAACGCTGTCGGCCTGGCATCGCCAGGTGGGCAACCCGGTTGCTGCGCTGCCACATGCAGAAGCGGCCGTGCAGGCGCAGGGCGATTCGGAAGCCCAGGCGGAACTGGCCCGCGTGTTGGCTGACCTGGGCCGGCCAGATGAGGCGGCTTCCCATTGGCAGGCGGCCCTGGATGAAATGCCGGACCGAGTTGATTGGTGGCTGGCGTATGGACACTTGCTGTTGGCCATGGGGCAGGCGGAAGCCGCCGCCGACAGTTTTGCGCGTGCCAGCCAGCTGGCGCCGGAAGGCGCTGCTCCTTATCTGGGGCGGGCGCAAGCGTTATTGGCCCTGGATGACCTGGATGAAGCCGGCCGGCTGGCACAACAAGCGCTCAAGCTGGATGCTAATTTGCCGGCCGCGCACGCTTGCCTGGGTCACTGGCAGGCAGCCAGCGGCTCCTGGAAGAAAGCCCTGGCCAGTTACCAGACGGCCGTCTTGCAAGCCAGCAATGGCGTGGCGGCGTCTTCTGAGGAGCGCGCCCATTATCTGCTCCACGTCGCTCGCGCTTACCACGCGCTCGGTTCGTCGGACCAGGCAATTCAGGAGTTGGAGCGGGCGGCTCAAATCGCGCCTGCCAGCAGTGCGCTCTTTACGTTGATGGGCGACATCTACCTGGAGCAAGAGAGCCGCGATCTGGCCCGACAGGCCTATCAGCAGGCAGCCAAGGTGGCGCCGGCCAATGCCGACAATTTGATGCAATTGGCACAGTTCTTGCAAGATGAAGGGCAACTAGACCAGGCGTTGGATTGGTTGATGAAGGCAATTGCCGTTCAGCCGGCGGCCGACCTCTGGCTGGCGGCCGCCCGGATCTATGAGCAGCGGGGCCAGCGTGGCAAACAGCTGGAAGCGCTGCATCGGGCGGTCAACCTGGAACCGGCGCACGGTCGGGCGCATTACGAGTTGGGCCTGGCCTACAAACAGCGCAAAGAGTATCAGATGGCGATCAATGC
The DNA here is from genome assembly GCA_963707345.1 of uncultured Chloroflexia bacterium. GTDB lineage: Bacteria > Chloroflexota > Anaerolineae > Promineifilales > UBA4811 > CAVPPE01. The sequence goes on along the minus strand of CAVPPE010000002.1, from coordinate 820,161 downwards.
CTTTGAACGGGTCACCGAGTTAGAACCCAACAACGCCGAGGCGCACAAGCAACTCTCGGCCGTTCTGGCCATCTCGCTGGCCGGCAAGATTGGGCAGGGAAGCGGGCTTCAGATGCCCGGTGGCAGGTAAACATGGACTACCAATTGACAAAAAGCATCATCGAGGCAGCACTGGAAAAGCGGCAATTTGCCTATGTGCGGCAGACGGCCGGCCGATGGCTGGCGCAGCAACCTGGCCATTTGGGGATCTCGGTGCTGTTGGCCGAGGCACTGCTGGCCGAGGGCGACCTGCGCGGCGCCCGGCATCTCCTGCGCGAGGTGTTGACAGCTGACCCCGAAAACATGGCGGCGCTCAAACTCAAGGTGCAACTGCACGAGACTGACGAGAGCGCAGAACTGGCCTGGGCGGCCGCGGCCACCATCCGCCAGTTGGACCCGACTGACCGGCAGGCGCAAGCCAAGTTGGCGCGCATGGTTGTCCGGCAGGTGGCTGCTCAGGGGATGCGAGCTTCGGCTTCCAAGGAGACCGCATTCCTGGCGCTGGTGCCGGCGCTGGCGGAGTTGGAGCGCTGCTGGCGGGCAGGTGAGCGCGACCGCGCCCAAGTCCAGGCCGAGGGCTTGCTGGCCCAACATCCCAGGTTGGCCAAGGCGCACTTGATCCTGGCCGACTGCTTGATGGCACAGGGGGATGAAGTGGGAGCAGTGGATTACATCCATCGGGCTGCCAGCATTGATCCGGGTGGGGAAGTGGCGTTGCGCATCTGGAACGGCAAGCAGCCCTACGTGGGAGCCTGGCCGCCGGCCCGCGTTCCCGGCGCGGCCGGCCCGCTACCGCACGCGGTGGCGGCCGCGCTGGGCCTGAATTTACTGGAAGAGCCGGTGCCTCCTGGCACCGTGCGCGTCAGGCCGCGCACCAACGGCCGGGCGGTCCGGCCGGGTGGGGGTGAGCCGCCGCCAGCGGCAGACCCGCCGCCTCCCATCAGCCTGGTGCAGGAGACGCTGATCAACATCCAAACCGAGTTTAACCGGCTGGGTATCAAGGGCAGCAAATCCGCTGCCTCGTTGCCGGTGCGAGATACGCGCGTCCGCCTGCAGCCCATTTACGTGATTATCACCAGCAAAACGCGCCTGATGGCCAAATACGGCCGGGATGGCTGGGAGCAGATTGATGGCGCGCTGCAGGCACTGGCCAAGGCGGCCGAAACCCGCTTGCAGGCACCGGCCGGTGCCATGTACATTGACGACGCCGAAAGCCTGGCTTCCTTTGGGTTGCAGCCGGTGGACCCGGCCGATCCCTGGGCAGTCAAGACCATGCTGGATCAACTGGATGGCCAATTGGAAGAGCAAGCAAAGGAGATCGGCTGGCTGCTGCTGGTTGGCGGGCCGGATGTGGTTGCTTTCCACCGGCTGCCCAACCCCACCGATGATGGCGACGGGGATGTTCCCTCGGATAATCCCTATGGTTGCCGCGATGAAAACTATTTCTTGCCTCAACGGGTGGTCGGCCGGCTTCCGGATGGGGATGATCGCGACCCGACCCTGTTGTTGCGCAGCATCTCCACCGCGTTGGCGGCGCATCACGCTGCCCGGCGGGCACAACCGCTCTGGTTCCAGCGCTGGTGGAAGCGTTTTGTCTGGCTGATGCGCCGCCGCCGGCCGGCGGCCGAGGCGAGCTTTGGCTATACGGCCAGTGTCTGGCGCAAGGCATCACTGGCGGTCTTTTGCAAGATTGGCAACGCGCGCCGGTTGCGGGTCTCGCCCCCGCTCACCGCGGCCGAATTCAATGGCCTGGCGCTGGGTCCGGCCAGCTATGGCTATTTCAACCTGCACGGTATTGTGGATGGGCCAGCCTGGTACGGGCAGCGCGACCCAACTTTCCCGGCCGATTATCCTGATTTTCCGGTAGCTCTGCGGCCCGAGGATGTGGGCGCTCAGGGCTGTGTTCCCGAGGTGGTCCTTACCGAGGCGTGCTACGGGGCGCACGTGGAGGGCAAAACCCCCGCGACCGCCCTTTCACTTCGGTTCCTGGATGCGGGGGCGCAGATGTTTGTTGGCTCTACCTGCGTCGCCTATGGAGGTATCAATTCGCCGCTGGAGGCGGCCGACCTGTTGGCGTCCTTTTTCTGGCAGGAGTTGCTGGCCGGCCGGCCGGGAGGGCAAGCGTTGCAGCAGGCCAAGGTGGCCTTTGCCAAGTACCTGGATGACCGGCAGGGCTATCTGGATGGCGAGGATCAAAAGACATTGATTAGTTTCGTGTACTATGGCGACCCCACGCTGCCAGCGCCCCTTGAACTGGCGACTGCCATCGCGCCCAAAAAAGCACACAAGACCTGGAAGGACCTGGCTATGTGCCCCCTCACGGCCAATGCCAAGGGTGCGGACAGTGAAACTCTGGCGTCGGTCTCGGCCGACCTGGTCAGCGAGGTGCGCGCCCGTGTATCCGGGTATCTGCCGGGGATGGAGCAAGCCAGCCTCTCGGTGGCGCGGCAGCAATTATCTCAGCCGGCCGGTGCCAAAGGGTCGGTAGCCACGGACAAGATGGTCTTTACCCTGCTAAAATCGGCGCGAATTGGCGGCGCGACGCATGAGCAGGTGGTCAAGGTGACGGTAAACGAAGCAGGCCAGATGTTGAAATTGGCGGTGTCTAAATGAAAATTGAGGATTACCCACGACCGTTTGGCAATACGGGCATTGGTTTTTGCTATTTTCCGGATGCGGAGCATTATCGGCGGCAAGATGCGGCCGTCTGGGTGCCCAGGCTGCAGGCGATGCGGGCCAGTTGGCTGGTGATGCAGACGCCTCCCACGCGGCCGGTGCCGGATGCCTTTTTGCAGCGGTTGATGGTGGCAGATATTGAGCCAGTGGTGATGCTCAAGCCGGCTCAAGTTGGGCCGCTGGAGGCGGATGTGCTACAAGGTACGCTCCGCGCCCTGGCAGATAGTGGCGGCCGGTACGTGGTGCTTTTTGACCGGCCGAACGACCGCGAGAGCTGGTCGCCGTCCGAGTGGAGCAAGCCTGCGCTGGTGGAGCGTTTTGTGGATTTTGTGGCCCCGGCATTGGAACTGGTGGTGGCTGAAGGCTTGATCCCGGTGCTGCCGCCATTGGAGCCGTTCGGCGCGTACTGGGACATTAGCTTTTTGCAGACCATGTTGGCCAGCCTGCGGCGACGCGGTCTGGGGGCATTGTTAGAGCGCACGGCGGTGGGGATGCGTAATTTTGCCAACAATCGGCCGTTGGATTGGGGTGCAGGCGGGCCGCAAGCGTGGCCGCACGCCCGGCCGTACACGGAGCAGGTGGAAGGGCAGGATCATCGTGGCATTCGGCTCTTTGAGTGGTACCTGGACGTGATACAGCGAGAGTTGGGCCACCCCCTGCCGCTGCTGGCGTGTGCCAACGGTCCCCAATCCAGCCGGCTGGGGGACGTTTTCACCGATCCGCAGGTCCATGCCCGCCAGGCAGTGGAGATGGCACAGCTGGTGGTGGACAAGGCGTTGCCCCCCGCGGTGATGAATCACGCTTTTTGGCTGCTGGCGGCCGAGCGGCAACAGCAGGAACACGTGCAGGCCTGGTTCGATGCCGATGGTAGCCCACGGCTGCCGGCCGTCAAGGCGCTGGTGGAATATTGCGCGACCCTGCAACGGCCCGCTCCATCGCAGGAAGCTGTTGCCTCAGTGGAAGAGCCGCTGATCGGAGCGAGTTCAGTGACGCGGCCGGCGGTCAATGGTTCCAAGCCCATCGACCACTACCTGCTGCTGCCGGTGTTTGAGTGGGGCGTTTCTCATTGGCATCTCTCGATTGTCCAGGAGTATGTGGAAGCCTACATGCCCACGCTGGGCTTTTCGCTCGAGGAGGCCAAACTGGCGCGGCGGGTGACTATTGTGGGCAATGAGCAGGGGGTTGGCGCCGGCGTGGAGCGCGAGCTGAATGCGGCCGGTTGCCAGGTGGTACGGGTCGCCGGCGAGAATGGCATGGAGACCCAGCAACTGTTGCAGAACCTGGCACGGAATAAGCAACATCAGGTGTAGAAAGATCTACACTGGGAGGTGGCACATGTTCAGCGATAAGTATGGGTTGACTGACAGTACAGAAAACCGGGTATGGATTCCCAAGATCAAGGTAATAGGCCTGGGAGGGGCAGGTAGCAATGCCGTGGATCGTATGATCACCGTGGGCATCCCCGGGGTGGAGTACATTGCAGCCAACACCGACCGCCAGGCCCTGGCCAGCTCGGATGCTCACGCCCGAGTTCAATTGGGACCGCGCCTGACCCGGGGATTGGGTGCGGGCGGCAAGGCGGAGATCGGCCGGGAGGCGGCGCTGGAAAGCGAGGTTGCCCTGCGGGAGGCGTTGGCGGGTGCGGATCTGGTGTTTGTGGCGGCCGGGATGGGCGGTGGGACCGGTACCGGCTCTGCGCCGGTGGCCGCGCGGGTAGCCAGTGAGTTGGGTGCGCTGACAGTGGCGGTGGTCACAACCCCCTTTATGTTTGAAGGGGCCTTTCGATCCCGCACGGCTGAAGCAGGGATCAAAGAGTTGGAGAAACACGCCCACACACTCATCCAGGTCCACAACGATCGCCTGCTGGAGGTGGCTCCGCGTGATTTGCAGTTGGAGGTTGCCTTCCGTGTGGCCGACGATGTGCTGCGCCAGGGTATTCAGGGAATTGTGGAACTGGTGACGCAGACTGGTTTGATCAATCTGGATTTTGCGAACGTGGCGTCGGTGATCCGCCAAGGCGGCAATGCGCTGATGGCCATTGGCCACGGCAAGACGGTTCAGCAGGCCGCACAGGCTGCACTGAACCATCCGCTGTTGGAAAACGATGCGATCAAACGGGCGGCCTCTTTGCTGGTTCACGTGACCGGCGGTACGGACTTGAGCTTGGCCGAGATTAACCTGGCCATGTCGCAGATTGTGCAGGAAGCCAGCCCGGCGGCCGATGTCCTGTTTGGCGCCAGCGAAGAGCTGGAGATGGAAGGGCGCGCACAGATTATCTTGATTGCCACCGGCATTCAGGACTCGGTGCGCGATTCCATTGTAGTCAAGTCGTTGTTTGGTGTGCCAGTCCCCAAGTCGGAAGCAGAGCCCTCGGCCGAAGTGCCAGAGACGTCACTGAGCAAATCGCTGGATGTCCCTGCTTTTATGCGCCGCCGCGAGTTGATGGAGCTACGCTCAGTTGCGCAGGTGAATTCATGGGCGACGATTTGAGCGCCAAGCAGATTGACGCCATTTGCCGCCGGGTGTACGGTCGGTATCCCGCCATTCGCGGCGCACGGCCGCGCGTCCAGCGCCAGTCGATGGAAGGTAAAGAGCGGTTTCTGCTGCGCTTTCAGAAAACGGTTTCCCTGCCCGATGGCAAAAAGCTGCCACATACCGTGCGGGTAGTGGCTGACGCCAACGGCCGGATACTGAAGCTGACACTCTCTCGGTGATGAGCTGAAACCAGGGCGATGATTGTGCAGATGGGAAGAATCAAGTGGCGATTGCTCTCCCGCATCATGTTGTGGCTTTACCGCCGCAACTTGCCCTGGCAGGCGATCCCGTATCTATTTATGCTGGGTGGGTTCGCCCTGGGTGGGTTGGCAGCGATTGTGCTGTTCACTCGCCTGTTGGGATATTGATGATTGGGCGTTAAAGATAGGAAATGGTTGGCTGGGCAGATCGAGCGCGAGTGGTATGGGTGACGTGTGCCCTGTTGGCGCTCGTTCTGCCAGCGGGCTCGGCCGGGCAGGCAGCCGAACTTTTCGGTGATGATACAGGGCGGTCAGACCTGCTGCGAGAGCCGGCTCCGCAGCAGACGATAGCCTCGGCGATCGACAGGGGGGTAGCCGGGATGTTGGACTATGGTGTCACCGCCCAGATGCTGGGCCAGCCGATTACACCGCTGCTTAACGGCATTGTGGCCATGCGCTTTGGCTGGGTGCGGCAGCCCGTTCGCTGGGCTGAACTGGAGCCCGATCCGGGAGACTACAATTGGGGCCTGCTGGACGCGGTGGTTGAGGAGGCCGGCGCACGGGGAGTGAGATTGTTGCTGGTGGTGGAAGGGACGCCGGGTTGGGCGCGCCCGGCCGGTGTGGACCCGGCATTGGACGGCCCTCCGGCCGACCTGGGCACCTTGTCCACATTTGTCTTGGCGCTGGCCGGCCGTTATGCGGGCCGGGTGGCAGGGTATCAGATCTGGCGGGATCCGCACGTGCCGGCGCGTTGGGAGACTGCCCATGGTGGCAGCAGTGTCAACCCGGCCGAGTACGTCCAATTGCTGCAAGTGGCCTTTGAGGCGATCAAATCGGTTGCCCCCACTGCAGTGGTTGTCACAGCGGATCTTTGCCCGACAGCCAAAGCCGACCATGTGGGGTATGCAGATGGTTTGCTGGCGGCCGGGGCGGCGACCTGGGCAGACGCGCTGGGCGTCTGTCTGGAAGGGGCGCACAATGCGGCTGGGGATTACTCCCTCTATCTGGCCCAGGCCCTGCCGGACTATGCAGGAATCCCGCTGTGGCTAACGCGGGTACGATGGAATTGCCCGTTAGGTGACCCAAGCCAGCAGCAAAGGGTATGTGAGGAACAACAGGCGACCTTTTTGATTGGCGTGATGCAGGCCGCGGCCGCGCACAGCGCTATCCAGGTGGCTATGGTTGACAACTTTAATCTGTCCACAGTAGCGCCGGCCGATTACGCCGCTGGCTACAGCCTGATGCGCGCCGACTGGTCCGCCCGGCCGGCATTTGTGCAATTGGCCCGCTATCGGCAGGATCAAGATCTGATGCTTGCGGGGATTGACGCGCCAGTTTTGGGGCGCAACCGCGCACCGCAGTCCTATCCCAAGCCGTACGCGCGCCGGCCGGCGCTGGAAGGAATTGCAGATGGGTAAGAAGAAAAATCGGCGAACCCTGATGGTTCTGCTAAAGGCCCTGTTCATACCCGTGTTGATTGGCAGCGTGCTGGGGTTTGTCTTTGTTGTGGTATTAATGCAGTTGGAACCCCGCTTCACCGCCGATGGTGCCGCAGATGCTCCCTCCGCCGCGCCCGCTTTACCCGAACGGGTGGTAATCCTTTTGCAGGATCGCGACGAGACGATTATGGGTATGTGGCAGTGGCAACCCGAGCCAAACGAGTCGGCTTGCATCCCTTCGCTGGATGCGCTTATCTATCCTCAGGGCAAAACGTTGGGAGAGTTGTTGAGCCTGGCTCGATCGTCCGGGGACGACAAGTGGGTGGCCAATCACGCGCAACACCTGCCCACTGACTGTGATCCTACCTTCTTTGGCAAGCAGGCCCAGGTTGTGCTGCTAGCGCACGATGGGTTTGTGTCGCTGGTGGATGCCTATGGGGGAATCTGGGTGGGGGATGAGCGCATATCCGGCGAACAAGCCTGGGATTATGTGTCAGCTCTGTCGGATAGCATCGATCGTTCGCAGGAGCTTCAGCGTGTGGTTTGGCTGGCGCTGGCGGACAAGGCGCGGCAGGGAGTCTCGGTTGCGTCAGTTCAACAGAACACCGGTTGGTTCCAGGTGTTTCCAGCAACTGACAGAGCGTTGAACGTGTTGGAAGTGGCTCTGCGCAATACCCCGAATCAGGTTGCCACACCCTAACGAGCGGCCGGCATACTCCACCGGCCACCACTTGATCAAAAAAGGCCCCAATCGTCGGCCGCGCCCTCTTCCATCATGCTGGGATCCCACATTTCCATGCCCAACTCTACGCTGGTCGGGACACCGGCCGCAATCTCGGCCGTCTGATTCACCTCCCGCAACATGGCTGGGGCATAGGGGCAAAACGGGGTAGTGAGGATCATCTCGATGCGGCACCGGTCAGTCGTCAACTCGATGGCTCGGATCAACCCCAACTCGACCACGTTCAGGCCCAGCTCCGGATCGTAATACCTCGCGCAATGCCTCCATTACCTCGGCTTTCTTGTTTTCCAGCTTCATATTCCCTCGTATGTTTACCGGTTGCTGGGTGCTCACGATTCTGCTCCTGCCAGGTCAGGCCGGATTCTCGGCCGGCGGCGATTTGACGATGTACACGCAGCGCGGGTCGCCTTTCAATTGGCAACTGCGCTTCTCGGCCGGGGCGTCCAGGATGGCGGTGATCAGCGCCTGGTCAAGTTTGCAAATGTCGGGATGCTCCAGCCCCAGCTTGCGGTAGGGGCAGTTGTGCTCAATGATCTGGAATTCGCCGTTCTTCTGTTTCCAATTGACCATGAATCCTTCTGCTTCCAGGATTTCAATCAGCACCGCCATGCGCTCGGCGTTGTTTTTTCCTTTCAACTTGCCGGCGTGTTCGGTCACAATCTCATGGGCAATCTGTTCAAACAGTTCAGCGACCATTTCCGAAGGCAGGTTGGCCTTGAGCCGGTGGAGCAGCCTTTTGGTGAGGCTGAGATATTGGCGGGGAAAGAGTTCCTCGCCGGCGTCGGTCAGGAAGAAGACGTGGTGCGGCCGGCCGACTGATCGTCTTTCTACCTGCGCCTCCACCAGTCCATCAGCCTGCAAGCTGCTCAGGTGGTGGCGCACGGTCACGGGTGAAACCTCCACCCGTTTGGCCAATTCGAGCACGGTCGTTCCGCTGCTCGCCTTTAACGCCCGCAGGATCAGGTCTCGCGTTGCGTGTCTGGAATCTGTACTGCTCATCATTTTTCTCGCTCTGCAAGCCCTTCTGGTTCCAAATGCTCGCCAGGCTGATTATTCGGGCCAAAGTATAGCACGACCGGCATTTTTTGTCAATTTTCTAATATTTATTAGAATTATTGACAGTCAATTTTCGGTGTGCTATAATGCTGTCGCAAAATCTACGGTACAAGTTTGAGGAGAAAGTCACGCATGGACGCGACTCTGGAAATTCGGGATTTACACGTCAGCATTGCGGATCAGTCCATATTGAAAGGGGTTGATCTGACGGTGAAGCAGGGGGAAATCCACGCCCTGATGGGGCCCAATGGCTCCGGGAAAAGCACATTGGCCAAGGCCCTCATGGGTCATCCTGATTATCGGGTGACTGGTGGCGAGATGGTGTTCAAGGGCCAAAGTCTCCTCGAGTTGGAGCCCGATGAGCGATCCCGTTTTGGGCTATTCTTGGCGTTTCAATACCCGGTTGCCATCCCGGGCGTCAGCGTGGCCAACTTTTTGCGTATGGCGCTCAACGTCCGGCGCAAGGAGCAAGACCCCAATGACAAGGGAGTGCCGATCCCCGAGTTTCGCCGTTTTCTGAAAGCCAAGATGGACCTGTTGCAGATGGACTATAGCTTTGCCGGCCGGTACCTGAACGATGGCTTTAGCGGTGGCGAGAAGAAGCGGGCTGAAGTTTTGCAGTTGGCGGCACTGGAACCGAAAATCGCGGTGCTGGATGAAACCGATTCCGGCCTGGACATCGATGCGCTCCGCATCGTCTCCGAAGGGGTGAACGCGCTCTATGGTCCCGAATTGGGCGTGCTGGTCATCACCCACTATCAACGGATACTCAATTACATCAAGCCGCAAAACGTTCACATTATGATGGGCGGCCGGATTGTCGAGAGCGGCGGTCCGGACCTGGCTCTTCACCTGGAGGAACGTGGCTACGACTGGCTGCGGGCCAAACAAACCAACGGCAACGGCCGGCAGTAGGAGAGGGTGCTTATGAACGAGGCTGCTCTGGAAACCATCCGGTCCGATTACGAGGAGCGGTACGGCTTCCACGACCCGGAAAACTATGTATTCAAATCCCGGCCGGGCCTGGACCGCCAGATCGTGGAGGAGATCTCTTCCATGAAAGGCGAACCAGAATGGATGCGCGACTTTCGGTTGCGTTCGCTCCAGATCTTTGAGCGCAAGCCGATGCCCGCCTGGGGCGGAGACCTCTCGGGCATTGATTTTGACAAGATTTTTTACTACGTAAAGGCTTCTGCGGGCCAGGAACGCGATTGGGAGGATGTTCCTGAATACATCAAGGATACGTTTGATAAACTGGGCATCCCCGAAGCTGAACGCAAGTTTCTGGCCGGGGTAGGCGCCCAGTACGAAAGCGAAGTCGTCTACCACAGTCTCCAAAAGCACCTGGAAGACCAGGGCGTCATCTTTTTGGACACCGATTCGGCCCTGCGCGAGCACCCGGAGCTGGTCAAGCAGTACCTTGGCACGATTATCCCCCCAAGCGACAACAAGTTTGCGGCGCTGAACAGCGCTGTCTGGTCGGGCGGATCGTTTATCTACGTGCCGCCGGGGGTCAAGGTTGAGATGCCGCTGCAGGCCTATTTCCGCATTAACGCGAAAAATGTGGGGCAGTTTGAGCGGACACTGATTGTTGCAGACGAGGGGAGCTATGTCCACTATGTGGAAGGTTGTACCGCTCCAATCTATACGTCTGACTCGCTTCACAGTGCCGTGGTTGAGATCATTGTCAAGAAGGGGGCCCGGGTGCGCTATACCACCATCCAGAACTGGTCCAACAACGTCTACAACCTGGTGACCAAACGCGCGGCCGCCTATCAGGATGCGACGATGGAATGGATTGACGCCAACCTGGGCTCAAAGCTAACGATGAAGTACCCGGCCGTTTATATGATGGAGCCGGGTGCGCATGGCGAGATTCTCTCGATTGCGTTTGCCGGCCGGGGACAGCACCAGGATGCCGGCGCCAAAGTGGTCCACGCCGCCCCGCACACTACCTCCAAGATTACGTCGAAATCGATCAGCATGCACGGCGGCCGGGCCTCGTACCGTGGCTTGCTCAAGGTCAACCCCGGCGCCCACGGCTCCAAGTCCAATGTGGTTTGTGACGCCTTGTTGCTGGACGAGGCTAGCCGTTCGGATACTTATCCGTACATCGAGATTGACGAGGACGACGTGACCATCGGCCATGAAGCCTCGGTGAGCAAGATCGGCGACGAGCAGTTGTTTTACCTGATGAGCCGCGGGTTGGATGAGGAGCAGGCAGCATCCATGGTCGTCAGTGGCTTTATTGAGCCGTTGGTGCGCGAGTTGCCGATGGAATACGCGGTCGAAATGAACCGACTGATCCAGTTGCAGATGGAAGGTTCGATAGGGTAGCAAGACGATGGGATTTACGAGAGAAGCGCTAGAACAGCTCAGTGCCTTCCTGGGCGAACCTGACTGGATGCGCGATTTTCGGCTGAACGCGTTTGAGGTTTACCAGTCGTTGCCGTTGCCCACCCTCAGAGACGAGGCGTGGCGGCGGACCGACATTCGGCCGCTACAACTGGAAGCGATTGGCCCGGCGCTCAACGGCCGCAGCCAGGCACCGGAAGGGCTCTTTGTTCCCTCGCTGGGTGAGGAGACGGCCGGGACGCTGATCCAGGTTGATGGTGCGACAACCGGGCACGAGTTGGATGAAGAGCTGGCAGCGTCGGGGGTGATCTTTACCGATCTGCACGCGGCCGTGCAACAGCACGGCGAACTGGTGCGGCGGCATTTCATGACCGAGGTTGTGACTCCGTCGGCCGGTAAGTTTGCCGCCTTGCACGCCGCTTTCTGGCGCGGGGGCACGTTCCTGTATGTGCCGGCCGGGGTGGTTGTGCCGGCTCCTTTGCACAGCGTGTTGTGGGGCGCGGCCGGAAAAACGTACACGCATACGCTGGTGGTGTTAGGACCGGGGGCGCAGGCAACACTCGTCAACGAGTTTGGCTCCCGAACCGGCCGGGACCAGGCCCTGCACAACGGCGCGGTGGAATTGCTCCTGCGGGACGAGTCCCAGTTGCGCTATGTCTCCATCCAGGATTGGGGGCGCAACGTCTGGCAGTTTACCCATGAGCGGGCCAGCGTCGGCCGGAACGCTGAATTGGATTGGGTCGTTGCCTCGCTGGGCAGCCATTTCACCAAATCCTTCCAGACGGCGGAACTGGATGGGCAGGGCGCTTCTGTTCGCATGTCCGGCCTCTATTTCGCCGATGGCAATCAGCACATGGATCACGACACCCAACAGAACCACAACCGGCCGGATACCACCAGCGATCTGCTGTACAAGGGGGCATTGAAGGATAAGAGCCGCTCGGTTTGGCAGGGTATGATCAAGGTGTTGCCGGGTGCCCAGCGCACCAATGGCTATCAGGCCAACCGCAACCTGGTGCTGGCTAAAACGGCCCGCGCGGATTCCATCCCCGGTCTGGAAATTGAGGCCGATGACGTGCGCTGCACACACGGTGCGACCGTCGGCCAGGTGGACGAGGAAGAGCTGTTTTACCTGATGAGCCGCGGCCTGCCCCGGCCGGAAGCGGTTCGCCTCGTGGTCAACGGCTTTTTTGCCCCCGTCATGGAGCGCATTCCGGTCGCCAGCGTGCGCGAGCGGCTGGAAGCCGCCATATTGGACAAAGTCTGATAGACTTGTGCCCATTTGTGGTGCGGGCGATAATCCTTTATAATTTCGCGGGCGGGGCGGTCGAGTCTGCTGGACGCTCCGCCCGCTATTGTTTCGTGAGCTTTGTAGGACAGGACTATTGATGACCGACCATCTGGCCGAACTGCTCGACGTCGCCGCCATCCGGGTGGACTTTCCTGTGTTGCAGCAGGAAATCTTTCCCGGAATCCCACTGGTTTACCTGGACAATGCCGCCACCACCCAAAAGCCGTCGGCCGTCATCGAGGCGATTGACCATTATTACCGCCACGATAACGCCAACATCCACCGTGGCATCCACACGCTGGCTGAGCGGGCAACCCAGCAGTACGAAAATGCCCGCAAGCGAATCGCAGCCTTTATTGGCGCTACCAGCCCCAAGGAGGTCATCTTTGTCCGCAACGCCACCGAGGGCATCAACCTGGTGGCTTCAAGCTGGGGCCGGGCCAACATCGGCCGGGGCGATGAAATCCTGCTGACCGAGCTGGAGCACCACAGCAATCTGGTCCCATGGCAACTGCTGGCTCAGGAAAAGGGCGCGACCCTGCGCTACCTCCCTGTGGACGGGGATTGCTGTTTGGACCTGAGCCTGTACGACTCCCTGTTGACCGAGCGCACCAAATTGGTCGCATTTACCGGGATGTCCAACGTGCTGGGCGCGATCTCGCCGGTAAAAGAGATGACCGCCAAGGCGCACGCGGCCGGGGCGGTGGTGCTGGTGGATGGTGCCCAACTGGTTCCCCATGCCCCGGTGGATGTGACTAATTTGGACGTAGATTTTATGGCCTTTTCTGGTCACAAGATGTGCGGACCCACCGGCAGCGGCGTCCTGTATGGCAAACGAGAGCTGCTGGAGGCCATGCCCCCCTTTCAGGGCGGCGGAGACATGATCCGCCGGGTGACGCTGGAAGGGGCCGAGTGGAGCGACCTGCCCTGGAAGTTTGAGGCCGGCACCCCCAGCATTGCCCAGGCGATTGGGTTGGGCGCGGCCGTGGACTATCTCAGCGCCATTGGCATGCAGCGGATCAAAGCGTACGAGCACGCCATCGCGGACTATGCGCTGGAGGCACTGAACGATTTGCCCGGCGTGCGCACGTTGGGCCCGGCCGCCAGCGAGCGCGGCGCAGCGATTGCCTTTACCGTGGCCGGGATGCACCCGCATGACATCGCCGAACTGCTCAACCGGGAGGGGGTTGCGATCCGGGCGGGGCACCATTGTGCCATGCCGCTGCACCAAAAGCTGGGCCTTCCGGCCACCTCGCGGGCCAGCTTTTACCTTTACAACACGTTTGACGAGGTGGATAAGCTGACGGCCGCCCTGCGCAAGGCGCAAAAACTCTTTGGGGTGGGATGATGGATGACCTGTATCGCGAATTGATTTTGGATCACTATCGGGACCCACGCAACAAAGGACTGCTCGACCCGGCCGATCTCGCCTACCAGGACGACAACCCGCTGTGTGGCGACCGCATCCATCTGACGTTGCGGCTCAACGGAGATAATCGGGTGGAAGCAGTTGGCTGGGATGGCGAGGGGTGTGCCATCAGCATGGCTTCCGCCTCCATGCTCAGCGAGCGCATCGAGGGCAAGACGCTGGACGAATTGCGCCACCTGAGCAAAGATGACATCCTGGAGATGTTGGGCATCGAGTTGGGGCCGGTGCGGCTCAAATGCGCGTTGCTCTCGCTCAAAGTGCTCAAGGCCGGCGCATATGGCATGACCGCTTGGCCGGGCGACGACGAGGATTGATGATGGCCGAGTTTACGCATGTGGCGACTGTGGACGAGGTGCCGCCCGGTGGGCGCAAGCTGCTCTTTCTGGAAGGCCGGCCGGTGGCGCTGTTCAACGTGGATGGCAAAATCTACTGTATTGGGGACATTTGCACGCACGATGGCGGGCCGCTGGCAGAGGGCGAACTCTTCGGGCACGAGATCGAGTGCCCGCGCCACGGCGCGCTGTTTGACATCCGTACCGGCGCTGTGCTGACCTTCCCCGCTACCTCCCCTGTGCCGATCTACCGGGTCAAGGTAGATGGCGAAGACATTCTGATCGCCCCGGCCGAATAGCTACAGCCCATCACCATGGAGCAGCTTCCTGGGGACATCCCGTCTCCGGGAGGCTGTTTTTTCTTGCGCCGGCCGTGTTCGCATCAGCTTTTGCGCTGGATGAGGTGGGAGGTGAGCGCCCGCAGCGCCTCCCCGGCCGGCCCGGCCGGATTGGCTGCTGCCAGATGGTGGATAGCTGCTTCCGAGTAGCGCTGGGCGGCCGCCTGGGTAAACTCCTGCGCGCCAACCTGGTCCAGGATGGCCACTGCGCGGTCCAGGTCGATTTCCGGCCGGCGGTACACGGCTCGCAGTTCTGCGCTCTGGTTCAACCCAAATAGGATCGGCAGCGTCTTTTTGCGGGTCAAAATATCGGAGGCGGTGGATTTTCCCAGGTGCGCCTCGTCGCCCCACACCCCCAGAATGTCATCGTAAGCCTGAAAGGCCAATCCCACGTTCCGGCCGAACTCGGCGAAGTGGTGGCGCGTCTCGCCGGGCGCTTCAGCGACGATGGCGCCAATCTCCGTGGTTGCCGCCAGCAAGGCGGCCGTCTTGCCGCCAATCATCTGCAAGTACCGTTCTACCGAGACCTCAGGTTCGTTTTCGAACAGCATATCGAGATGTTGCCCTTTGGTCAACTGAATGCAGGCGTTGGTAAAGACTCGCAGGGCTTTCAGGGTTGTGCCGGCCGGGACATATCGCTCCTGCAGCCGGGAGAGCGCGTCAAAGGCACAGGAAAACATGCTATCCCCGGCGTTGATGGCCTGCGGGATCCCCCACAGCTTCCAGACCGTTGGCCGGCCGCGGCGGGTGTCGCTGTTGTCCTCAATGTCATCGTGGATCAGGCTAAAGTTGTGCAGCAGTTCGATGGCGGCCGCAGCGGGCAGCGCCTGCTGCCAATCCCCGCCGGCCGCGTCGCACACCAGCAGGCAGACCAGCGGCCGGATCCGTTTCCCCGCCTTGCTCTCGGCCGGGTCCAAGTCGGCATCCAGCCAGCCCAGGTGGTACTCCATCATCCCGTAGTAGAGCTGGTCCTCGTCGTCGCGGGAAGCCAGCACCGCCTTCATCTCTGTCTCGATGGCCGGCAAAAAGGTGGTGTAGAAAGGGTCAAGCACGGCGGTCATTCGTTGGCGTTCCTTTCCCAGCTTTTCAGGAGTGGGGTTTCCTGTAGTTGCGAGATGCTACCTGCCCCGGCCGCAAACATGGCGATGCGCAATACGGAAACCAGTTCGGTGGCCTTGTCCACCGCCGCCTCGGGCGACTGGGCGGCCGCCCTGAGGAACGGGCTGGCGATCCCAGCCAGCGACGCGCCCAGTGCAATCACTTTGGCCACGTCGATCCCGTTGCGCAGCCCGCCGCTGGCGATGGCAGGAAGGTGAGGGGCAGCCTGCCGCACGGCCCGCAGCGATTCCAGCGTCGTCAGGCCCCAATCGGCAAAGGCGGCTGCAATCCGGCCGTGCAGCGGGGTTGGGGCGCGGTGGGACTCCACCTCACTCCACGACGTGCCGCCCGCACCGGCCACGTCCAGCGCAGCCACGCCTGCGTTTGCCAGGTCCTGCGCCGCCTGGGCGGAAAGCCCCCAGCCAACCTCCTTGGCAATCACCGGGACCGGCAACGCGCGGCAGACCCGCTCGATCTTACCCAGCAGGCCGCTCCAGTCGCGGTCGCCCTCCGGTTGGACCGCCTCCTGCAAGGGGTTGAGGTGCAGGATCAGCGCATCGGCCGCCACCATTTCCACCGCGCGCAGGCATTCGGCCGGGCCGTAGCCATAGTTGAGCTGTATTGCGCCCAGGTTGGCCAACAGCAGGATGCCGGGCGCAACGTCACGCACCTGAAAGGTGGGGATAAGGGCGGGATCTTGCAGCGCGGCCCGTTGGGAGCCAAGCCCCATGGCAATGCTGGCGTGTTGAGCGGCAACCGCCAGGTTGCGGTTGATGGCCCGGGCCTCGGCCGTGCCGCCGGTCATGCTGGAGATGAGCAGAGGGGCGCTCAACGATTTGCCCAAGAACTGGGTACTGGTATCTACCTGGTCCAGATCCAGCCCCGGCAAAGCCTGGTGGACAAAACGCACGGAACCTAACCCTGTCCGCAACCGTGGGAACTGGACGTCATTTTCCAGGTTGATGCGGATGTGGTCGAGTTTTCGATTCTCAATCAAGCGCAACTCCGTAACACGTTTTCGTGGTGAAGGATTGGACTGTGGGACAAAGCCTGTTCACACTTGGATATTTCGCCTCGCAATTGGTCCGTAACTAATACACAGGCTTGGTGTTAATGCAGTTAGGTTGGGCGAGTGTACCAGTCTGGTTTGGGACTGTCAAGCAGAGCAGATTGCCTCTATTGACAATTCTGGACCACTCGTTACAATGGGAAAAATCTGGCTTACTTTGAATTTACCCCAAGGAGAGAACAATGTCAGACTATTTTGATCGAGTCAAGACCATCATTGTGGATTTGCTGGGCGTCTCGGAAGACGAGGTGACGCCGGAGGCCCGCTTCCGGGAGGACCTGGGGGCCGATTCACTCGATCTGGTTGAACTCATCATGGCGATGGAGGAAGAGTTCGAGGGCGAGGTTTCTGATGAGGATGCGCAGAAACTGACCACGGTGGGTGAAGCCGTTGCCTTCCTTCAGGCGAATATGCCATAGCAGGCGGTTGGACCACAGCGGAACCAATCGCACAAACACCCTGGCAGGGCCGGGTTGACCAAGGCCTCGCTTGTGGTCGTGACGGTTGCCTGGCGAGTGTGAAAGGCCCGGCCGTTCAGCCTGTGGTGGCTCAAAACATTGGACTGAGGTGACGCAATCTGCGTCACCTCAGTTTTTTTGCTCTGGTGACAGCAGCGCTATTCCCCCAACAAGTAACAGCAACATGCCCCCTCGGGTCAGATTGTACCCCACGCCAGGGTCCATGAGTTGGTTGTAGAGCCCCTCGATAATCGGCTCGGCCGTGCGAAAGGCGAGGCTAACCAGCACCAAGCCCGCTCCGGCCGCCAGCGAGAGCGTTGCCCCGCGCAGATGCGCTGGCAGGTATCTTTTGCCGGCAACGAATCCGGCCGCCAGCCATCCGCCCAACACCAGCGCCAGACGCGCCAGATTGGCCCGTACGCCGGCCGGATTGTTGATCTCTTCCAGCAAAGGGAAGGGGATCAGCGCAACCAGCGCCGCCAGCGCCGTCAGCACCCAATGATGCCAGCGCCATGGCCGACGGCCGGCGGCCAGCGCCAGCAAGCCCAGTGTTGCCAGGACAGGGGGAAAGTGAAAGTCCGCGCGTCGCAACCCGGCCGTGCCGTCGCGCACCTGCGGCGCAAACTTGATCCATTCGCCCAGCTCAAAGCCGGTCAGGGCCAGCCCGGCCGCGCGGTGGGGAATCCACGGGGAGAAAAAACCTACCAAGGTCAGGACAATGCCAAGAGCGATCAACGTGGATGAAAGCTGCCGGCTGTAACGAGCCAAGGGTCAGCCCTGCTGCGCTGCAATGGCGTCAAGCGCCTGGGTGATTTCGTGGTCTTCCTTCTGCTGGTTTTCCACAAACCCGCGCATAAAGTCGCTGCGACGCAAGCGGAGGGACATGGGAGCCACCATTCGCAAATCGTCCAGGGTTGCCTCTTCCCGGTCATCGGCCGCTGCGTGGGCACGGGCTGCTTCAAACAGGGTTAATTCAGCCCGATGTGAATCGATCTGCATCTGCTGGATCAGGTCCAGGCCGGCTTGGGCAACGGCCGGGGGAAGCGTCACTCTCGACAGCATTTGCCTTGCGCGGTCAATCTCTTCCGCCACGGTGTGGGTTTCATCAAGCCACACGGCGCTCATGGCGTGCGGGTTCTCGGCGTAGGCGCGGGACCTTTGATAGATCTCCAGGCGCTTCTCTCGATCTTCCACCCCACGTACGATTAATCGGAGGCCAAATCGATCCATGATCTGCGGCCGGAGATGCCCTTCTTCCGGGTTCATGGAACCAATCAGCGTCAGCCGGGAGCGGTAAGTGAGGCGCAACGGCCCCCGCCGGACTGTATACCTGCCCTGGGCGGCCGCGTCCAGGATGGCGTTCACTATGACGTCATCCAGCAAATTGACCTCGTCTACGTAGAGGATGTTTTGGTCCGCATGAGACAGGATGCCGCGCTCCAGGCGCACCCGCCGCTGTTCAATGGCAATGCGCTCGTTGATGCCGCCAACCACGTCTTCCAACCGGGCGTTGAGGGGCAGTTCGATCAGCCGGACGCGGTCCAATGCGGTGAGCGGCTCGCCGTGGCCGTAGCGCTGGGCGCAGTCTGGGCAAATGGCGTCAATCCCCCATTCCTCGACGGCTTGCTCTGTGCATCCTGATGGGCAGAAGCTGCGTGGCACCCTTGGGAGCAGGTCGGTGAGGCTGCGGACAGCCGTGGTTTTTCCGGTACCACGCGGCCCAATGAGCAGGATGCCGCTGATGCGGGGATTGACCAACCCCAATAGCAGTGCAGTTTTTACCTCCATTTGCCCGACGATCGCCAGGAAAGGGAAGGGAAGTGTATCCGCAATGCCCAGGTCCTCGGTCGGCTGTGCCAGAATGGCTTTGGAGGTAACACTTTCCAGCAAGCGCATCAGGGATGAAGGCTGTTGGGTCATGATCTATTCCATATCCGGCCGGAGCTCGGAGACGTATTTAAACCGATGGGGGAACTCTTCAAAGACGTCGACAATGCCGTAGGGAAGCTGCCGGAACAGCGGCGCCAGCGGAAAATGACTGGGAATTCCCCTCAAGCGTGGTGGAAAGGCATCGGGTGGGGTTTCATCGGGCTCGTTGGATGGCCGGCGGTTTCGCAGCAGGCGACGATCATCGGTGAGGTAGCCCAGGTAGCTGCCTGCGACGTCATAAACATTGGCCCCACGGATGAAGCCGATCCATTCGCCGTCGATGTTGTAAAGATGTCCCCGGTGGATCACTGCCACCGCCGCACCATCGCTGCGGTAGATGGGTTGCATATTCTGTCTTTCTCCAATCCTCCAGGTTGGCTCTGACGGGATTATACCCCATTTTCCCCGGCCGGGGAGGGGAAGATTCTGAGGTTCGGACCAAAGATCGGGCATTGATTGGGGGCAGTCATTTACCGGCGCTGCCAAAATTCGCTGCCATTGCTCCATCGCATATCCAAAGCTTGGGTAGATTGGGATATCGGCATCATTGACGGGAAGCGGACATCTTGATAAGATGCCTGCATCGGGTGCGGCCGGGACACCGGCTGGCAAGGCTCTAGTCGGATTGCGGAGGTGGCAGATGTGGAGATGGCATAGTCGCGCCGTGGCTGTTACGATGTTGATCCTGGCAGCAGTCTGCCTGACCACCCTGGCAGTGGGTGCTGGGGACAAACCAGCCGGCCGGAGCCCGGCCGGCTGGCTGCCCAACGTGCGGGCGGATGATGACCCGGCCGATGAAGCCAAGTTTTATCCCCGACTGGATATCGAGATCTATTCCACCGGGGTTAGCACCGAGACCCATTTTCTGGCTGTCTGGCAGGATAACCGCAATGGAACTGGCGACCCAGATGTGTATTTTTCCAAGAGCGCCAACACGGGCCAGACCTGGTCGCCCAATGTGTTGGTGACCGACGCCTGCACGGGTGACTGTCCGCGCCAGCACACACCGGACATCGCGCTCCGGCCGAGCGATGGCAGCTACTGGGTGGTGTGGCAGGAAGACAGCGGCGTTGACGCCGGCAATATCCTCTACAGCACGAGCGCGGACCGGGGCAGCACCTGGTCGCCAAGTCAGGCGGTCCATGACGGCGTGGGTGAACAGAAATGGCCGCGGATTGCGTCCCACGTTGTCTCCGGCGACCTGTACGTGACCTGGCAGGATGAGGCGTTTGATGAGGGCGATATCTACATTGCACGCTACACTTCAGGCCCGGCATGGAGTGCAGCGGTCAAGGTAAGCGATGACGTAACCGGGGCGGATCAGTACAACCACAACTTGGCGGTGGATGAGGCAGGCAACGTGTTTGTGGTGTGGCAGGACGCTCGGGATGACCCCGACGACGAGCGGCACATTTACTTCTCACGCTGGCTTAGCGGCGAACCCTGGGGCACCTGGTCCACGAATCAGCGGATCAACTCGGATACGGTTCAGTCTGCGTTTGAGCCGGATATTGCCGTTGCCGCCGACGGCACGCTGTATGTGACCTGGATCGAACAGATCAGCACGGGCGCGGATAGTTATGATGAGCAGGTGGTGGTGGCGCGCAGCAGCAACCAGGGTGATAGCTGGGCTGTCTCCGCTGTGCGTCGTTTCTCCAACATGACCCTGCAGTTGCAGTACGGTGCCCCGACCGTGGTGCCCGATACCCTGGACCGGGTGTACGTGATCTGGATTCAGAATCCGTTTTGGATAACGCCAATCTTTACCGACAGCGACGTGCTATTTGCTTCCAGTTATGACGGGGGCAGAACCTGGTTCGGGTCGATCACTCTCAGCCAACCGGCCGGTACGGTGGATGATTTTTCCATCCCCAGTGCGGTCACGGTCAACGGGGAAATGGTGGTGGCTTGGCAAGATTACCGCGATGGCTCCAAGCCGCATATTTACGCCACCAGCGCGTTTGTGCCCGAATCGCTCAGTCACGCTTTTATGCCGCTGGTGATACGACAGCGGTAGTGGGTCAGGCGTTTGCCAGCACCTGCTGGTAGATGGCTTGTAGCTGAACGGCCGCTTGCTCCCAGGTGAAGCGGCCTGCTTGTCGAAAACCTCTATTTATCAACGTATGCCGTAGGGCAGGGTCGTGGAGCAGTTGATCCATAGCGGCCGTCCAGCCGGCAACGTCCAATGGGTCCGCCTGCAGCCCCGCCTCACCGGTTACTTCCGGCAGGCTGGAGCGGGTGGAGGCAATCACCGGCGTGCCACAAGCCATCGCCTCCAGCAGCGGCAGTCCAAACCCCTCGTAAAGTGAGGGATAGACGAACAGCTCGGCCGCGCTGTACAGGGAGGGCAAATCGGCATCAGTCACAAAACCGGGGAACACAACTTGATGCTCAATGCTCAGGCGCGCCGGTTCGGCCAGGATGGCCTGGTATTGCCAGCCTCTGCCGCCTCCAATCACCAGCGCCAACTCTGGGTTCCGGGCTGCCAGTGGCGCAAAAGCCTGGATCAGCCGGACGTAATTCTTGCGCGGCTGCAGGGTGCTGAGCGCTAGGATGAACGGCCGATCTCCGATCTGATACCGGCCGCGCATGGCCGCCAGCTCGGCCGGGTCGGTGACCGGGTGGAAGCGCGAGTCCACACCACAATAGAGCACGCTGATCTTCTCGGCCGGGGTCTGCCAAAGCTCGATCAGATCCTGCTTGGTGGCCTGCGAATCGGCCAGCACGTGGCTGGCACGGCGCACGGAGCGCGGCACCACCTGGCTGAGAAAAGAGCGCAGGCGGGCATTGGCCGAGTTCGGGTCGCGGATGAACGAAAGGTCGTGGACGGTGAGGATGGTGGGCGTTCCGGGCAGGGTGGGGGGCAGGGTAAAGTCTGGCGAGTGAAAGAGGTCAACCCGGCCGGTGATTGACTCCACCGGTAGCGGTAGCCGCAGCCGGTGCCAGACCCGCATCAACCACTTGTCGTGGAAGGGCAACCGCCTGACGGGGGGGCCTGCCTGGCTGATTGGCCGGGGCGAGGCGGCAAAGAGGCGATACTCGTTGGCTGTATCCAGTCGCAGCAGGGCGGCAATCAGCTCGCGCACGTACCGGCCGATGCCCGCGCCCTGGGTGATAGCGGCCGTGTAGTCAATCCCAATCCGCGCCATCGCCTAGTCCACGTCGTTGTAGGTCCAGTAGCGGTTGATGAAAAAGTTCCAGAACAGGACAATGATGGTGGCGACGGCTTTGGCCAGGTTGTAGCCCAGCTTGCCGACCAGGTCGGTAAAAAACGGGGTCAGTGCCCACAGGACGCCGGTATTGATGCCCCAGCCAACCACATTGACCACGAAGAACTGGGTCAGTTGGGAGCCCAGCGGCTTGGAGCGGGAATCAGGATAGGTCCAAAGGCGGTTCCAGGTAAAGTTGCTCAACACCGCCAGCGAAAACGAAATGGTGTTGGCGACGAGCAACTTGACGGCAAAGCCCAGGTGGAGCAGGTTCAACGTTCCGTAATCGACCACGAATCCGATGGTGCCAACCACCATGAACTTGAGAAAGCGTTCCAGTTCTTTTGGGTTGACGCCAAACCGGCCGGCAAGGGCAAAAACGGGTTTGGTGAAGAAGAAGAAGAGGTTGTCAATGAGCGTTAGCATGTGCTTTTTCCTGCTCTGCCAGCAGAATGAGAATCCCCAGCAGAGCGCCCAGATGCAGGTAGATGTTGTTGACGTACAGCTTGTCCACCAGATGATGAACCGACAGATGGGCCCACGCGCCCATCAGGCCGATGGCCAGGCCGCGAGCCGGGTATTCGGCCGATTGGATGACGCGGGCTGTCAGCGCAAACACGGCCGCCCAGAACCCCAGGTATGCCAGCAACCCCAGCACCCCGGTCTCTGCCAGCAGGTTGAGGTAGTAGTTGTGCGCGTGCCCCAGGGGATAGGGCCAGTTGAGCAGGTCGTGCGCGGGATAGGCCGCTTCATAGTTGCCGAATCCAACCCCCAGCCAGGGGGAGCTATTGGCCATGTTGAGTGCAGCCTGCCAGTGTGCCATCCGCTCCAGCACGGCGTAATTCTCCGGCGCCACGTCCACGCCACGGGCATCCTCAAAGCGGGTGTATTCGGCAAAATCGGTCAACCGGCCGGTTATTGAGCCGGGCAACAACCCCCCTTGCAGGGCCAACCAGCCGGCCGCAATCACTCCGGCCACCAGCAGCCAGCCGAGCCAGCGGCGACGCGGCAGGAAGGCGAGCATGGTTGCCACCGCAGCGGCCGCCCCCAGCCAGGCGCCGCGCGACCAGGACATCAGCAGACCGGCCGCCAGGCAGGCGGCAATGGCGGTTGTCCCGATCAGGACCGGGCTTTTCAGCGCCGGAAGAAGCCTGGACGGGAGCTGCCGCCAGTTGGCCCCGGCCGCGCGCGACAAGATCAGGCCGGCCAGCACCCCCAGTGCCAGGGGCAGTGCCAACCCCAAAAAGCCCGCAAACGGGTTCGGCTGCTCAAACGTGCCATAGGCGCGGTAGAACCGGCCGAGGATCAAAAAGTGTTCCGGTCCGTGCCCGCGCAATCCAAATTGCCAGATGCCGATCAGCGCCTGGCTCAATCCGGCCAGCAGCACGGCCGCCACCGCCCAGATCAACCGTTGCCGTGCCGACAGCCGGCCGGCCACGTCCGCCACAAACCAGGCCACCAGCCCAATCTGAACCCACTTGGCCAGTTCTTTCACACCGTCGATCACCGATGGGGCGCGGAGCAGCGACAGCGCTCCGATGGCAACGAACGCGATAAAGGCAACGGTTACGGGTCTGGAGGGGCGGGGCAGGCGAATGGTGCGCTTGGCGGCCGAGTGGGCCAGCCAGGAAGCCAACATCAGGGCCAGCAGCAGTTGGCCGGAATCGGCCGAGGTGCCCCCCAGTATCACGCTTTCCAGTGCGCCCAAGGGGCCGGCCAGCAGGGTCAGCGCCAGCCCGATCATCGGCTCAACAAGCACGCAGACCAGGACAATTGCGCCGCACACCAGTGCGGCCGCCAGGGTCAGGGGGAGTGTGACGAGGGCCAGGCCGGCCGCCAGAGCCAGCGCCGGCCAGATCAGTTTTGCCGGCGGCGTCTCCCAACCCAGATGGGGAAAGGGTGGAAACGACCGCCACATGGACTTCACGCTAGTTTACCAGGTAGACTCGGTGTTGCACAAAAAGGCATCGCCAGACCTGGTCGGCGATGCCTTCCTCACAATTAGTGCTAGCTAAAAAGCTATTCGGCTTGCGCTTCGCGTTCCGCGGCTGCCAGCATGCGCATCAGGCGGGACTTGCGGCGGGAAGCGTTGTTTGGGTGGATCACACCCTTGATAGCCGCCTTGTCCAGGGTCTTGACGGCCTGCATGGCTGCCACGCGAGCCTCGTCCAGGCGACCTTCGGCTACCAGCTTGCGGGTCTTTTTGACAAAGGTCCGCGCACGCACGCGAAACACGTGATTGTGTTCCCGCTTTCGCGCACTGCTACGTATGCGCTTGAGTGCCGATTTTGTGTTTGCCAACGTATTGCCTCCGTACCAAGAGCCAGAATCGGCTCAATTCATTCATCACTCGACCGGCCGAAATTATAACTGATGCCTCTGGCTTTGTCTAGGGGGTGTCCATGGCTCACCGGCCGGCCGTGCATGATTGGTACGTCCGGCCGGTTTGCGCAATTAGCGCGGCCGTGGTATGACTGTGCGCAGGAGAAATCATGGTCAAAAGGGTAGCGGTTACACTGGCACTGCTGCTGGCGATCTTGGCATTGCTGTATTTGCCCTCTCTTGGGGCAGAAGGCGAATCGGACGGCTATGCCTACCTGCCGCTTATCATGCGCCAGCCTACCCCCACCGCCAGCCCCACGCCGGATGGCTATATCCCGCCGGATGACCTGGCCAACGAACAGGAGATCCAGCGCCTGATCAACAAGGAGCGCGTCAACTATGGCCTCCCCCCGTACACGCTGGTGGATGCACTCACCCAGGCCGCCCGCCGCCACGCCAACGACATGGCCGACAATGATTTCACCAGCCACACCGGCTCGGACGGCTCTTCGGGGGGAGATCGGATGAGGGATGCGGGCTACGATTGGCTCTACTGGGCCGAGATCATTGGCTGGGGTTTTGGCGGCAACCCGGCTAGTATGTTTGATTGGTGGATGAACAGTCCCATTCACCATGACATGATCCTGCACCCTACGCTGGAGGATTTGGGCGTGGGGTACGCTTACAACGCTTCCAGCACCTACAAACACTACTGGACGGTGAACTTTGGCCGGCGCGCCGTCCGGGAGTCGGCACCGGCCGTGCTGTACCTTTGCACCTATTTCGTGCAGGATGAGCGGGGCGGCATCAGCGCCATCCTGGTCAGCGCCGACCCATGCTCGTAGCGTGCGCAAATTGGTGAGGTGAAAAGATGACTAATCAGCCATCGCAAGACACAAATTCGCTGGGCAAGGCCAGTTTGGCGCTGGGCATCGCGTCGATCGCCTTGGTGTTTGGCATAGGCCTGTGTGCGCTGGTGGGAGTTCAGCAGCAGTGGGTTTACCTGTTTGGAACCGGGATGTACGTGTGTGGAGCCAGCAGCGCCTTTCTGGGCTTGTTGAGTTTTGCACTGGGGATTGGAGGGCTATTTGGCTCCAACCGGCCGCGCGCGACAGCCATTGCCGGCCTGCTGCTAGGTCTGGCAAGCATCTGTCTCTTTTTTGGCGTGCTGGCTGCCGTGCGGGCGGCCGTTGGGGGTTGACAACCTTCCGATGAAGCGATTTCGGTTTCTGCTGTGGGTTCTGCTTGCCTGCTTGGTTTGGGGGAGCTACCGGCCGGTGGCCGTTGGGGCGCAGGGTGGGCCGCCAGACCCGCGCTTTGGAGCGGTGGAAGCATTTTGGGACCCTCAGGCGGCCGCTGACGCCGGCGTTGGGTGGGAGCGGATTCTCTTTTACTGGAGCCAGCTTCAGCCTGGCGGCCCGGACGACTGGAACACCTTGCATGTGCCGGACGAGTGGTTGCAGACGGCGCAGGCGCAGGGCCGGGAGGTGGTGGGGCTGCTCAAGAATACGCCGGCCTGGGCGGCCGACGCCGATCAGCCGCTGGAGGCCAGCCCACCGCGTGGGCTTGACCTGCCGCTGGATGACCCCGGCAACGTCTGGGCCGCCTTTGTCCGCCGGGCGGCCGGTTACTACGGCCCGCGCGGCGTGCACCGCTGGATCATCTGGAACGAGCCGGACATTGCGGCCGGGACCTACGGCGAGGAATGGCATGGGACGGCCGAACAGTATTACCGGCTGCTCAAGGTGGCCTACCTGGCCATCAAACAGGTGGACCCGGAAGCGCGCATCCATCTGGCGGGGGTCACCTACTGGCACGACCCCGGCTGGCTGCGGCGCTTTCTTGCTATCGCGGCGGCCGATCCTGAAGCGCCGGCCCACAACTTTTTTTTCGACGTGGCCTCGCTGCACATCTACTTTCAGACCGATACGGTGGACTATATCGTCAATGAGACGCGGGCGGCGCTGAACGCCACCGGCATGAGCAAGCCGATCTGGATCAACGAGACCAACGCCTCCCCCGATGAGGACCCCCAGTGGCCGGTGGTGCGGCCGCGCTGGCGGGTGGACCTGCGTGAGCAGGCATCGTTTATCCTGCAGGCCTACGCGTTGGGCCTGGCGGCCGGGGCGGAACGCATTGCCGTCTACAAGCTGATGGATGCTGGCTTGCCGGCCGGCGGCGAGCCGTTTGGGCTGCTCCGGCCGGATCATAGCCGTCGGCCGGCCTTTGACGCGTATCAGTTGGCAATCCGGCAGTACGCTGGCACCGGCTCAGCCCGGGCGGCGCGCGACCCGCTCTGGGCGCAGGTGACGCTCAATCAGGGCGGCCGCACCACCCGTGTCTTGTGGGCACGCACGGCGGCCGGGGCATCGCTGGTGGTGCCGGTGCTGGCGCAGCAGGCGGTTCTGTACGCGCAGGACGGCAGCTTTCAGACGCTGGACGGCAGCAGCGGCAGCTACCTCATCCAGTTGGAAGGCGCCCGCTGCGCGGACCCGTACGCGGGCTGCTTCATTGGCGGGCCGACCGTGCTGTTGGTGGAGGAGGCTCCGGCCGGGAACGTTGGTGTGCCCGCGCTCAACCAGCCGACGCAGGAGGCCGTAACCGCTGCGCCGTCGTCCGCGGCCGGCGAATCGGCTGCTGAGATGACGCCATCACCCACCACCACGCCGTCTCCGGAGCCTACACCTACCTTCACCGAAACCCCCGCGCTCATCGCCACGTCCAGCTCAACCCCGTCGCCAACTCTGGTCATCGCGACGGCCAGCCCGTCACCGGCCGCCACCGCAACATCTTGGGCCAGTCCAACTCCCAACGCGGCCGCCGGCAATGCGACCGACCGGCGGCCTGTGTTTGGCTGGGCGTTGGCGCTGGTAGCATTGGCGGCCGCTGGTGTCTTGGGCTGGCTGTGGCTCCGGTCCGGCCGGCGCTAATGGCACCAGGGGTCATTGCAGGACAATTGCCGGGATGCTATAATCAGATCGGCTGCCGTTCGAGGCGCTAACCCAGGGCGCTCGACTGCTGAGGCAAAGCCTCCGATCAGAGAAGGAACACGATGCACGGCTTCCGCCGACAATCCGGCCAGAGTTTGGTAGAGTATGCGCTGGTGGTTGCGCTGCTATTTCTGGCGGCCGTGCTGGCCTTTAGCCTGCTGGGTGGCAATCTGCACGAGTTGATGGACGATGTAGTCCTGGCCTTTGGTGGGTCGGTCAACTATGCGACTGATACTTTCGACGCAGGGCTGGCGGACTGGCAGGTGCGCAAATGGGCCTATTTCCGGGGAGACTGGACCGTCTACAACGACCGGTTGTTGAGCGAACGCTCGGCCGCCATTTTTAAACGCGACTGGACGAGGACAGACTATGTGATTCAGATCCAGTCGCCGCAGATGGTCCACGAAGCCCCGATCTGGAATGGCTTTGGTGTCTTTTTCCGAGCGTCGGACGACACCTGGCCGGATGGCTATCTGTTCGAGGTGGAGCGGGTGCGCGGCCGTGATCGTGGTGTGCTGGTCTTTTCCAAGTTGGTGCGCGGCCATCAGATCTGGCCCCCATTGGCCAGCGTGCCGGTCCCGGCGGGGTTTGACTGGAACAACCCCGGCGAAATCAAGCTGGTTGTGCAAGGGGACGAGTTTACTGCCTACCTTGCCGACCGGCCGG
Source organism: uncultured Chloroflexia bacterium (assembly GCA_963707345.1). Taxonomy (GTDB): domain Bacteria; phylum Chloroflexota; class Anaerolineae; order Promineifilales; family UBA4811; genus CAVPPE01. Next base: position 791,988 of record CAVPPE010000002.1, on the reverse strand, counting down.
TGTTGCAGGCATCCGACAGCACGTTTTCCAGAGGCGGTGTGGGGTTGGCGGCCAACTGGGGCTCCCGCCTGTCTGTGGAAGGGGTTTCGATTGATGCGATCCGTTAGCAGGAGTTGGGTGGATGCCGCTTGAGAGTTCGCCATCCATAAAGGAACTGGAAACCTCCCGCGACGGAACGCCGCCGGAGGCACCGAAACCAAAAGGCCAGCGACGTGGCTTTTGGACGCTGATCCTTGTGCTGCTGTTGCTTGTGTTGGGTCTGGCCGCGGCTAAATGGATCAAGGAGGGTGGCCTGGTTCGCTTTGCAGGCACCGGGGTGGTCACGGGGGTGGTGGTGGATGAGACTGGGCAGCCGCTCCCGGCCGTGGCAATAATCCTGGGAACCGCATTGGAAACACAGGCCGGCGCTGACGGCCGGTTCGAGTTGGGTGGTGTGCCGGCCGGCGACCGCATTCTGGTGATTGGCTACAAATATGTTGGCTGGGAGTATCCTATCCGCGTGGAAGGCGGCGCGACGGTGGACGTCGGCCGGCTGGTGATTGAGGTGCCGCTGGTGCCGGGCGAACTGCCGACGGATTGAGGCCCGCGGCCACAGATCGGCCGGGGCTCCGGTTTTGTGACGAGGGCTAGAGCGGCCGGCGGTAGATGCGGTGCCGTTTGTACCAATCCACACCGATGGCCTGCATATCGCCCAGACTCTTGAGATTGCGCTCCTCAATTTGCACGGCCTCGGCGTGCTCAAACTGAAAGTCGCGCATGCCCTTGGCCATCTCGGTGTAGAGCACCGCATTGCCGCCCAAACCCTGGTAACCGGGCAGCATGCCGGTGCCGTTAAAGTTCACCCAGTTGGTGCGCTTGAACTCGCGCAGTAAGTGGATCCAGCCGATCGGCCAGATGCGCCCGCGTGCTTTTTGGATGGCGGCCGAGATGTCTACAAAGCCAAACAAAAAGCCAATGATCTTGTCTTCCTTCATCACCAGTTTGATCAGCCGGGGGTGGGCGATGGAGATCAATCGCTCACCGATCACCTGGAATTCATCGTCGGTGCTGGGGCAGTACTCCCAGTTATCCACAAAGGTGTCGTTGTACAACCGGCCGATGCGGCCGATCCATTGGCGCAACTCCTTGGCGCTCTCAAAGGTCTTGATCCAGTAGCCGCGTCGCTCCTTCACCTTTTCAGCGATCTCGAAAAAGCGCTGTGGAAGCTGATGGGTGCCGGAGAGATAACCGGAGACAAAGTCGGTTTCCTTTTCGAAACCGGCGTCCAATGCCAGGTCGTTGAAATAGGCATAGTTATACGGGATTCCCAGCGCCGGCCGGTGCTCAAATCCCTCATACAGCATACCCATCCCGTCCCCCTGTAAAAAGCCCTTGGGGCCAATGAGCGTGGTCAGACCGCGTTTTCTCGTCCACTCAAAGGCCGCTTCAAACAGCGGGCGCGAGATGGCCGTGTCGTTCACACAGTCAAAGTAGTAGAAAAAGGCGACTTGTGTGTTGTGGTGATGGTTGTAGCGGTCGTTGTCCAGCACGGCAATTCGGCCGAGCGTTTCTCCGTCTTCCTCGGCCACAAAGAACTCGGCCGTGGAGTGCTGGTAGTATGGGTGCTTCTGGCGGTTGAGTACCAGTTGCATATCCGGCCATAGCGTGGGCACCCACTGGGCGGACTGGCGATACAGCGTGAAGGGAAAGGCGATAAATTGCCGAACGTCGCGCCGGTTATTCGTGTCCAATGTGCGGATTTCCATCGCCGTCTCCTTTGGTTACTGTGATTGGAATGCGACTCCCAGCAGCCCCGGCCCCACGTGGGTGACGATAGCCGGGGCGACGTCAAAGACCGGCACCTGGGTCAGGCCCAGCATGGCGGCCAGCTCTGCGGCCAGCGCGTCGCCTTCGGCTGGCACCTCGGCATGCATCGCGCTGAGGTAGCCGTCACCCTGGCGAGCGATCTGCGTCTCCACCAGGTTCTTGAGCCGGCCGAGCGCCCGTTTCCTGGTGCGCTCTTTTTCGTACTGCTCCACCCGGCCGTCGGTGAAGGCCAGGATGGGTTTGATTTGCAGGACGCTGCCCAGCAGCGCGGCCGCGCCCCCAATCCGGCCGCCGCGCGCCAGGTATTCCAGGGTCGGCACCAGAAAGTAAACGCGCCAGCGGGGGATCATGGCCTGCAGGCGATGCACGATGGTGTCCGCGTCCAGGCCGGCCGTGGCCCACTCGGCCGCCAGCCGGACCATCGTCGCCAGCGGGCTGGAGATAACGCGGGTGTCCATCACCCGGATGTCCGCATCCGGGAACTCGGCTTTGGCCACCGTGGCGGAACGGACCGTGCCGCTCACCTCGGCCGAGGGGTGGATGCACAGGATCGGCTCTCCCAGCGGGACCAATCGCTTGAACGCTTCCACGAACAACTCCGGCGGTGGGGCGGCCGTTTTGGGCAGTTCGCCGCCGGCTTTTAACCGGGCGATAAAGGTGGCCCGATCAATGTCCACGCCCTCGAGGTAGGAATCGGTGCCAAAGTTGATGACCTGCGGGATGATGGGGATCTGGTATTGGCGGGCGACCGATTCTGGCAGGACGGCCGTGGTATCGGTGATGATCTTGACCATCAGCTCCTCCAATCAAAATGCCTGGCGGATAAAGCTGTCAACCTTCTCCAACGCGGCCGGGGTGTCTTTGCGCCCCAACCCCAGCCGCAAGTGACCGGGGAACTCGAACAAGGTGCCGGGGATGATCAGCACGCTCTCTTGCTCCAGCACCTGCTGGCAGAACTGCTCCACCGACCCTGCGCCGGTGTAGCGGGGGAACATGATCGAGCCGCCGTGCGGTTCCAACCAGCCAAACAGGTGGGCGTGCTGGACAAAAAACGCCCGCGCCGCGTTCAGGTTGCGCTGGATTATGTCCAGATTGCGCTGGAAAAGCACCTCGCTGGCCCGCAGCGCGATGATGGCCAGCACTTCGCTGGGAGCGCTGTTGCAGATGGTGGTATAGTCCTTCAGCACGGCCGCCCGTGCCAGCGTTTCCCGATCGCGCGTTGCCAGCCATCCAATCCGCAGGCCGGGCAGGCCGAAACTCTTGGAAAGGCCAAAGAGCGAAATGCCGCGCTCGTACAGGTCGCAGACGGCCGGCAGGCGCGCCTCCGGCCGGTGCTCCAGTCGCCAGTACATCTCATCGGAAAACAGCGGCAGGTTGCTCTCCCGCGCGATCTGAACGATGGCCTCCAGCAACTCGCGCGGTGGCACGAAACCGGTCGGGTTGTGAGGGAAATTGACCAGGATTAGGCGGGTGTTTTCCTGGATCTGGTCGCGCAGGAAACCCAGGTCGAGTTCCCAGCCGTTCTTGCGGGGTTCCAATCGCCAGCGGGTAACCTGGCAGCCCAACGACTGGGCGATCTCGTACAGCGACTGGTAGGCGGGAAAGGTGACGATCAGGTGGTCGCCCGGCCGGAGCAGCGCGTTGAGCGCCAGGAAGATCGCCTCCTCCGGGGCGGCCACCAGCACGTCGGCCGGGGAGATGGTCTGGTACAGCCCGGCAATCTCGCGCCGCAGCAGCGGGTGACCCAACGACTTGGTGTAGCCCAGCCCCAGTTTGGCCCAGAGCTGTTGGCCCTCCCGGTCCGCCAGTTCCAGCAGCTCTGGCAGCGAGAGGCTCTCACAGTCCGACGCGCTGAGCACGTGCTGAACGTTGAACTCGTGTTGGGCGAAAAAGCGTTCCAGCTGAAAAGGGGCTATTTGCATGGCATTCAAACCTGATGGCCCATCAATTCCCAGGCGTAGTAAAAGGCCGGGGTCGCCTGGGATACCCTGTCATCGGCCGGAATGGTTTGGTTTTGGATGCGAAAGTGAAAGATGGAAGCGTTGCGCATGGGAAAGAGGGGCAGCCAGTGCCGGTTGCCCAGGCTTGCCTTGATGATCCATTGCAGCAGGCCGGAATGGGTAACCGCCAGTAGGTTGTGATGGCCGTCCACCATCCGGCCGAGCAGTAACTCCCAGACCGCTTCTGCCCGCTGGTACACAGCGTCGCTCGCCTCTGCGCCCGGCACGCCGTCCCAACTGTACCGTTGGAAGCGCCGGTAGGTGTGCGGATGGGACTCGGCCATTCCGGCCCAGGTGAGGCCGGTGAACGGGCCGATGTCGAGTTCGGTCAACTCGTCGCGCGCGTCCACTCCATTGCTACCTATCTGGGTGGCAATAATCTCGGCCGTCTGGCGGGCGCGCAGCAGCGGCGAGGTGAGGATCAGGTCGACCTCTTTGTCTGACAGCCAGTGGCCGGCGGCCGCAGCCTGCTCCTGCCCCCTGGGGGAGAGGGGAAAATCGGCCGTGCCCTGCGCCACGCGGGCAACGTTGCCCGTGCTCTGCCCGTGGCGAAGAAAAAAGAGGTTTCCCCTGACCTGGTATTGCCTGAAATCGATCACGGTGGTTGCCGGCCGGTTAGCCTATTGGGCCGTGGCGCTGGCGCTGGCGATGGCCAGCGGCGTGTTGGGGACCGCCTGGTAGTAAGCCAGAAAAGTCTCTACCTCAGGCGCATCGTAGCCGGCCAGATTTTGGGCCCAACGGTAGCCCACCGATTGGTAAAGCAGTTCTACCTGCACGGTGAATGGGCCGCCTGCGCCTCCCAGGTCGATCTCGTAGCGCACCAGGTCGCCGCCTCCGACAAAGTCCGGATCATCCAACGCCGCGCCGTGAACCGCCACGTCCGGCAGGTGGTTACCTTTGATGAACCCGGCCGGGAGCAGCCGGTTATCCTTGATGTATCCAGCGCCTTTCAGCAGCGTGGTGGTCACCTGGCCTTCGGTATCCTGCATGATCGCTTCGTAGATCTGCACCTGGTCGGCGCTGGTGATGGTGAGGTAGTGCGGCTCAAAGGCGGCCGGGTCGGTATCGTTGTTGTTGCCCGCTATCAGGCCGTCTGATTGAGCTGCGCCAGATTCAAAGACCACCGCGCCGGCCGGATCGGTGACCGTCAAGTGGAGCCAGACCCGGCGAGCGGGAAAGCCGGTGGGGAGCTTGTGCCCGGCCAGATTGGTCACCCTCACGTCGGCCGACAGGGTGCCGCCGCTGACCTGCACGTTTTCCAGCGCTGCCGTGGCTGTGCGGGATTCCAATTGGTCGTACACCCGGCCGATGGTGGCTTCAAAATGGTCCGATGAAGCGGTCACCTGATTCTCGTCGGGGAAGGTGCGCAGCACGGTGAGCATGAATGCGTTGCCGCCCACAAAGTTGTGCTGCGCGAAAGGCTGGCGCGGGTCGCCGCCGGTGATGGAGAGAACCACCCCGCCGGCCGCCTTGGGCATGTGGCATCCCTGGCAACTCTGGCGGCCGCGATAATCGCTGTACAACCACTCAAGGTAAGGGGTCTGCTCAGGGAATTCGCCGGCGACCCCTCCGGCCGCGTCCAGGTAAGGCGTGTAGAGCGTGTGGCAGGTGGCACACAGCGCTGCCTGTTTCACGTGCTTGCTTTCCACCGGCAAAAAGCCAGACGAGAGTTTCATCAGGTTGGCGCTGGCTTCGGACACTGGGAAGGGGCCATAGTTGACCCGCTCGCCGGCCGGTTGCTGGTCATCAATCACGTAATGACCGCTGTAGCTGCTGAGCTGTCCCAAATCCTGATCCTCGATCTGATGACAGAGCGTGCAGGAGACGCCGTCCAGCGCCAGAGCGTGCAAGGCATGGCCCTCGTTCAGGTAACCATCGTCCAGCAGCGCTGCGCTCCCGCCGGCGACTATGTCCGTAAAGTGGGCCATCGGCGTGTGGCAGGTGGCGCACTTGTCTTCGATCACCTCCCGGTAGGCGCTGTTTTTGATGGTTTCCGTGCGCATGGTGGCCCGCCAGTAGGGGTCACGGGCGGCATTTGCCATCATGGTGGCGCGCCAAAAGCTGTCGATGGATACGTCGTTCCCGCTCTGGTCGGTCATGTTGCTGTGGCAAATGGCGCAAGCGCCCGAGGCGGAAAAGAGCGCCCCGCGCTCTTTTGGCAACGGCAGGCCGGGATGGCTCTCGGCCGGGGCGCTGGTGGGCTGCTTGGTTAGCTCGGCCGGCGTGGTCGCGGATTGAGTCGGCAATGCAGTTGCGGACGGCTCAGGCTGAGGGGTGGGAGACGCGCTCGGTTCGGCCGTGGCCGCCGGCCGGAGGGTTGGCGTCCCGGTGGGGGGCGATTCCGGGGTCGGTATGGCACAGCCGGCCAGGACGATGGCTGCCAGAACCAACGGAACGATTCTATTCATTCCACAGCTCCTTTCAGCTTTCCAGCATCTTTTCGATCAGTTCGGCTATCTGCAGGCTTTCGGGGATCTCGTTTTGAATCAGCTTGATCTGGCTAGCAACCCGTTCCAGCAGGCCTGGGTTGACATCTGCCAGAGCCTGGGTAGCCTCCAGCCAATGGTCGCGCAACTCGGGGTGAAGTGCGGCTTGCGCGGCAATCTTGGCCGGTGTTTTGTTGGAGGCCAGTGTGATGTGCCTCTCCCGGCCGAGATTCAGCCAGTAGTACGAGAGCATGGGGTTGATGAGGCCGCGCACTCGCTCCCAAAGCGGGTCATCTTCCTGCACCAGCGAGAAAAAAGCCAGGTAGTACGGCCGCGCGCCGACATAGTCATGCTGGACGTGGGAGAGTTCGCCTGCTTTGGTGGAAGCGTACGAGGCAAGCATCCAGCGCAGGTCGTCCAGCCTGGCTCCGGACTCTTGCTTTTCCACCGCGTCCCATTGCAGCCGGCAGGCCAACAGGTAGCTGAGAGTCGCGGCCGCAAAATCCTGTGAGCGCTGCAACATGGCTTTGCGGGCGTGCAGGTGCGCTGAATCTGCGCCCGTGGGCATCCCCTCCGGCATGTCTATTTCCAGGATATCCTGAATAATCACCAGCAAGTGTGGGTCGTCGCGGAAAGAGATCGAATCCTGGCCCGGGATGCGGTACTCGTCGCCCCGCCGCACGATCAGGTGCCGCTGGAACAGGTCGTTGATCAGCGTCTGGATGTACTCGGTCTGCTCACGGTCATCCAGCAACACGGCCGCTAGTTCAGCGTGATCCACTGGCAGCCCGGTCTTGATAATCGCGTAAGCAAATTCAGACTCGGCCCGGCAGATAAAGGTCGCCTCACTGTCAATGCTGTCTGCCAGCCGGACCGGTGTGTGGAAGGAGATGCTTTGCCCCAGGTATTTGTATGCCCTCTGGCGGAAGCCGATCTGCCATACTTTGAGTAGTGTGGAGCGGCTGCGGGCCAGCGCCTGCGCCTCGTACCGCTGTTGCAGGCTTTCCAGTAACGCGTCGGCCGTCTGCTCGCCCGGCCGGGTGCTCAGTTCGCGATAGATATCGCGCAGCACGTCGCGCCGGGTCCGCCAGTCCACCGAGATGGTCTTGCCAAAAACCCGCCGGTACTGGCTGGGCAGGTCGGGTTTGTGCGCTGCCCGGCCGTCGCCGACCGCCGTGCTCTTGTCACGGATTACTTTGATGCCGTTTGGCGTGGCAAAGTCGGCCGGGGTGACGAACAGTTGCAGCTCCTTGAAAAAAATCTTGACCTCATCGGCGTTGTCTTCCAGCCATTCGCTGAACTGCCGGTAGCCCAGATTTGCCTCGTTAAAGGTCGAGTCCATGTTGAGCATGGTTTGCTTGAGCTTGGTGGCGAGCACTGGCAATTCCCCGCGCTGGCCAAACACCGCCAGTGCCTTGCGCAACAACTCGGACGCCCGCTCGCGGTCCGAATACGCGTCTTCCGGCTCGGCCGCCTCTCCGATGACCGTCTCCAGGTACACAAACTCGTCGCAAGAGTTGCTGAGCAGCGGATGGGTGATGCTGCGTGGGCCGATCCCCAACACATACCGGCCGTATTCACGCAGCTTGGAGACCAGTGGGCCAAAGTCGCTGTCGCCCGAGACCAGCACAATCGTCTGAATTTGCTCGCGGGTCACGGCCGTTTCAAACGCGTCCAGCGCCATGCGGATGTCGGCCCGATTCTTGCCTGCCCGCACGTTATACAATTGGATCAGGTCAATCGAGTTGTTGAGCATGTCGTCGCGGTAGCGAGAAAAACGAGTCCAGTCCGCGTAGGCTCGCTTGATGACCACCGGGCCGCGGCTTTGCAGATACTCCATCAAATCGGTAAGCTCAAAATCGAAAAATTCTTGTTCGGCCCAGATAGCTACGTTTTCAAAGTCGATGAATAAGGCCAGTTGTTCGCTCACGGTTTTCCCCTCAATCGCTTTTGACCCGATTATACCTGAACTCGCCATCCGGGCACAATTGAAACGTCTGGCCCGCATTGTGTTCTTGGCAATCCAGACCGCTGTAGCGCGATGCAGTCGGGCACAAAGGCCGACAAACCTTACTGCTCAGGCAGCAATGCTTATTTAGGGGGTGTGCGGGCGCTCCGCCCCGCTGTACGCGGGATTTCCCACGCTCGCACCCCCCCCTCTTTCTCTACCCAAGCCCTTGGGCTGAGTAGCTACGACAAATCAATGGTAAATCGTTGGTTGGCGCTGCTTGACGGAGGTGGGGGCTGTGGCATAATCCATACATGCGTAGAATCGGCCCGCTAATTGCCGCCTTGATCGTTCTCCTGGGGCTGGCTGCCTGCAAGGATTTGCCCCGGCCGACCCTGATTCCGACGGCCGCGCCGCCGGACGGTCAGGCTGCAGGGCAGGGGCAGTCCGAGCCTGCCCTGCTTTCTCCCCTTCCCACTGCCACTTCTACCCACACCCCAACCCCTACGCCAAGCCCGACACCCACCGCCACGCCAACTCCGGTTCCGGCCGTGCTCTTTTCACGGGCGGAGCAGGCGATGCACAACGGGGACTATCAAGCTGCCCTGCTGGCCTTTCAGCAGTTGGGGCGCTCACCCGGTGCTACAGAGCCGGAACAACAGGCGGCCGCGCTGGGAGCGGCCGAGGCCCAACTCAGACTGGGGTCTTTTTCCGAGGCCGAGGCGAGCCTGGTCGCTCTTCTTGAGCGGTATCCGGCCGCGCCTGAGACAGCCATTGCGACATTCTGGCTGGCACAGACGCGACATGAGCAGATGGATTGGGCCGGGGCGATTGAAGCCTATCAGGCCTACCTGGCCTTGGACCCGACGCTGACCACCTATGTCAGTGACCTGATCGCCGATGCGCACCTGGCGTTGGGGGACACCCAGGCTGCCGTCGCTGCCTACGAAACTGCGCTGACCGGTGCGGCCACGGCCTCCAAGGTAATTGACCTGCGCGAACGGCTGGCGAACGCTTATCTGGCGGCCGGGCAGGTGGATGCGGCTGTGGCTCAATACAACGCCATCCGGGCGCTGACCGACGACGCACTCACGCTGGCGCGGATGGATTACCTCTCCGGCTATGCCTTGATCGTCACCGGCCGGGCGGAGGAGGGTTACCCGTACTATCTCCACGCCGTGCAGTTTTATCCGGCCGCATACGACAGCTATCAGGCGTTGATCGAACTGGTGGATGCGGGTTTTCCGATTGACGATTTTCAGCGTGGGCTGGTGGACTATTATGCCAAGGCATACCTGCCGGCCATCACCGCGTTCTATCGTCATTTCGATGCCGACCCTCTCAACCATCCGGCCGACGGCCATCTGTACGCCGCCCGCAGCTACGAGGCGTTGGGCAATTACACGTCGGCCATCGCGGAACTGGACGTGCTGATTGAAACCCATCCAGGCGAGCCGTTATGGGATGACGCCTGGCTGGAAAAGGCCAAGATGTACGCCGCGGCCGGTGACGTCGAGTTGGCCGTGGCTACCCATCTGGCCTTTGTGGAAGCGAACCCAACCAACGGGCTGGCTCCCATTGCGCTCTGGTGGGCGGCCGCGCTGCGGGAAGGCAACGGCAGTTGGGACAGCGCCCGGCTATTGTACCGCCGGCTAGCCGACGAGTACCCGGCTAACGAGGATGCTCCGGAGGCACTCCTGCGAGCGGGCGTGATGGCCTATTGGGGCGATCAGATCGAGACGGCCGCGGCCGATTGGCAGGCGCTGGCGACTGGCTATCCCAACAGTGAGTGGACCCCGCCGGCCCTGGTCTGGCTGATGCAGGTGCTGCCGGCCGAGGAGGGGGCGGCCTACCGGCAACTGGCGGCCGGGTTGCCTCAGACCGATTATTACGCCATCCGCGCGACCGACATCGTCTCCGGCGTGCTGCCGTTTGAACCGCCTTCTAACTACGTTTGGCAGTTTGACGAGGACGGCGAACGCGCCGAGGCTGAAGCGTGGTTGCGGAACTGGCTTGGCCTGGACCCCGAGGCGGATGTTGACGCCCTGTCTCCAGCGCTGGCGGCCGATCCGCGCTGGGAGCGCGGCCGGCGGCTATGGGAGCTGGGGCTGGCAGAGGATGGTCGCACCGAGTTGAACAGCTTGCGCTACGATTTTTCGAGCGATGCGCTTGCCAGCTACCAGTTGGCGCTGGCCTTCCGGGAGCTGGGGCTGTACCGCTCATCTATCCTGGCGGCCCACGTGGTAATTGAACTCTCCCCGGCCGCCACCGAGCTAGACGTACCGCCGTTCATCGCCCGGCTCTGCTACCCGGCGTACTACCTGGATCTGGTGCAGGCGGCCGCGGCCGAGCGCGGCCTCGACCCGCTGCTGGTCTTCTCCATGATTCGGCAGGAGAGCCTGTTCGAGAGCATTGCTCGCTCCTGGGCGGCCGCCCAGGGGCTGATGCAGGTCATTCCCTCGACCGGCGAGTATATCGCGCGGCAGTTGAACTGGCCCAACTACCGCAACGAGGACCTGTACAAGCCGTACGTCAGCGTTCCGTTTGGCTCCGATTACCTGGCGGAGCAGTTGACCGTGTTTGGTGGCGATGTGTACGTGGCGCTTTCAGCTTACAACGCGGGCCCCGGCAATGCCGCACGCTGGGTTCAGATCGCGCCGGACAACCCGGATCTCTACCTGGAGGTCATTACACTCGGCGAGCCGCGCCGCTACATCCAGCGCATCTACACGCACTATACCATCTATCGGGCGCTGTACGGCACGGATTAGCGGCCGCTGGCCCGATTTCTGCACCCCTGCCTTTGTGAGATCAGGAAGGAGAATCGTTGATGAAACGAAATATCATGGGGCGCCCCGGATTAATCGTCTGGGTACTGGTATTGCTGCTGCTCCTGGCGGGCCGCATGACCGCGTTGGGGCGCACGGCCGTGCGCCCCAACGCCGTGCGCCCTAACGGGCCGGAATCGGGGAGCGTGGTTTTCCTCCCGCTGATAGCCCGCAACTATACACCGCCGCTGCCGCCGCCGGTTCCGGTTTCCGGGACGCCGCCGCTGGACTTTGCCTCGATTCGCGCCGGGTTGCAGGCTGAGGGGCAGGACCTGGCCTTGGTAAAAATCGGCTTTCACATCGGACCGGGAGGAAACCGGCAGGGCTTTGGCGATTATCTGGCTCAGTTGGCCGCCCATGGCGTCCCGGCCGTGGTCAAATCGGCCGATGATTATGGTGGCATTGTCGAGGCGTTGAACTACAACCCGGACAATATCACCATTTTTCGCATGACCGGCGGCGCGCTGGAACTGCCCGACTATAACCTATCACCCGAATTGGCGGCCGAGCAGCATTGGGATCGTATTCTGGCGGCCTTGCCACCCGAGTTTGACGCGCGCACCTGGCTGGAGGTGATGAACGAACCGGACAAGGCGCGTGCCGACTGGCTGGGTTACTTTACCTACGAGATCGGACTGCTGGCGTTACGGGATGGTTACAAGCTGGCCGCGTTTGGCTGGAGCACCGGCGAGCCCGAGCCGGAGCATTGGGAGGCACTGGGCATGCTGGCCTATCTGCAACTGGCCGCCGATCACCCGGACCAGCTTGCCGTTGCGTTGCACGAATACAGCCTATCCACCGCTGACATTGGTAACATATACCCCTACCTGGTCGGCCGGTTCCAGATCCTGTTCCAGCTCTGCGACCAACACGGGATTCCCCGGCCGACCGTGTTGATCACCGAATGGGGCTGGGAGGCGTTTAGCGTCCCCGACGTGAGTACGGCGATGGAGGATATTGCCTGGGCCGCCTGGCTGTACGCCGCGTACCCGCAGGTTAAAGGGGCTGCGATCTGGTACCTGGGCGGTGGCTATGGCGAAATCGCCAACCAGGCGCAATTGCTGATTGCGCCGGTGCGGGATTATGCCCTCAGCAACTATTTTGTCATCCAGCAGGGGCAGGGTGGGGTGGACCCAGGCTTATTCCAGCCGGCCGGGTCGAGGTCCAGTGCGGTGCTGCGGCCGGTGCGGGTCCAGTGAATGCTCTCCGCCGCAAGCGACGGGGCTTCTAGGGATTTGAACCCAAGCACTGCCCAGTGCTAGCATATTCAGGGCCGCGTTATGATCTCTGTCGAGAACAAGGCCACAGTGAGGACATTCAGGGATACGAACAGACAAATCTTTGGGCTCAATCTGACCGCAGCCAGAGCATATTGGTGTGGTGTTACGCGGCTCAACTCGTGGAGACAGCCTACCAGCATTGGCAGCTTGATAGGTTGTGAAATCCACCAATTGACGCCTCGCGGCATCACCGATACTCTGTTTCATGCCGCGCCAATTCCCATCTTTCATATCTTGGATGTCCAAGTCTTCGCAGGCCATGATCTGAAACTCGTTGACCAACCGCCGACTGAGCTTGTGTGCAAAGTCCTGGCGGCGATTCGCGATGCGGTGATGAATGTGTTGCATCACACGTTTGTGCTTGCGGTATTCCGGTGTGGCCTTCGCCAACCGACGCTGTGCCTTCGCCAACACGCTCTCGTCCTTGCGAAAGAAGCGCGGGTTCTCGATCTTCTCGCCAGTAGAAAGGGTAGCGAAGTGAGCCAGGCCCACGTCAACACCAACGACTTGATGTGTCGGAGAGAGCAAGTCGGGCTCAAACTCGACGATGAAACCGGCATACCAGTTACCGAGGGTATCTCGCTTAACAATCAGCCGTTTGACCTGGCCCTCGATGCGACGATGCAGCTTGATCTTGACGTTGCCGATCTTGGAGAGGTAGAGCTTGCCAGCATCGGTGAAACTAAAGCCATTCCAGGCTTGCTGGTAGGCGAAGGACTTGTACCAGTCGCCCTTGAAGCGAGGATAGCCAGGTTTCTCTCCGTTCTGGCAGCGGCGAAAGAAATGTTGGAAAGCCAAATCGATGCGCTCCTGGGCCTCCTGCAAAGATTGGGAGAAAGCCCGAGACAACCAGGGATATTCCTGTTTCCATTGAGTCAGCATCTTGTTGGTATCATACAGCGAGAGAGATGCTTGCCTATCTTGCCAAGCATCACGGCGAACTTGCAACGTCTTGTTGTAGACCCAACGGCAGGCATCGAGCGAGACTTGCATCGCTGTCCTTTGAGCCTTGCTAGGGTAGATTCGGTACTTGAGAGTTTTCGTCGCCATGCTCAAATGATGGCACATGACGGAATGTCCGTCAAGCGTAAGGGCCATTCATCCCCACCGCAAGCAGTGGGGCTTGCTGGCCTTTAGGAGTAAACGGCCTGTTAGCCGCGCCGCTGAGATGGGTTGGTCCGGCGGAAATCGGTCGCCACGCGGGTGCTGAGCCTTCCGCGACGGGGGTGATGAGAATGCGCTGGTTCGCCTGTTCCAATAGGTAGATTTGGGGCGGCCCGGCCGGGGTGGGCTGCCACCCGCCATCGGCTTGCTGAACCAGGCAGGAGCGAAAGGCAATCCGGCCGCTGTCCGGTGCCCAGGCTGGCGACCGGCCGGGGACTAGTTCCATCCGCTGGCCTGTCTCGAAATCAAGGAGCGCCATCGCCGCCACCGGGAAGAGTTCAGCCAGCCCGCACCGGATGGCCCAGTCGTCGCCGGGCTCACCGTGCGGTGCCAATAATGCCCACGACGCATCGGGTGAAAGCGCATGCTCGAAAAAGGTCTCGCTGTTCAACGTTCGGCTGATGGTAGTGCCGGTATCCAGAAAAAAGAGGCTGAAATGGGTGGAGCAAGCGGCGGCCCCGGCGCAAAAGGTCCCCATAATCGCCAGCGCCTTGCCATCGGCCGAGAGGCCGAGTTGCGCGCCGTCCCCAATCTCGATGGGCAGCGGCTCGGTGACAAAGCGCTGAGCCTGCAGATCGAACTGATGCAGGCTGTAGCGACAGTTGCCGGAAGCGCCGCACTGGTCCAGATCGGCAACCGTGCCAATCAGCGCTCCGTTGGGCAGGAACAGGGGCTGGCCCACCAATCCACGGCCGCTCTCGGCCGGCAGGCCCCACGCGTGCGGGTCGGTGATATGCTGCACTGTGATGGGCTGATCCAGCGCCAGCAGGTACCAGCCATCGAAACCCCAGACCGCCAGGCCCATCTGGTCGGGCGACCAGATCAAGGAGGCCTCTTGCGGCGTGGCGGCACGGTCAATGCCCAGGCCGGTGCAGTGGCCGGCCGGACCGCCGTCTGAATCGAAAAAGCAGATTTCCCGGCCGTTAAACCCTGCCAGCCAGTTGCCATCCGGCGACCAGGCATACCCGATCAGGTCTCCAACGTGGGTCAGTTGGACGGGTTTCCCGGCAGGCAGCTCCAGCAGCCAGATGTCTCCGTGTTGCAGGAAGGTCAGTTGTTGACCGGAAGTGGCAGGAGGCGGCAGGGCGGGCGCGGCCGGGGCAGGTGATGAGGTGGGAGCGGCGGTGGCTGTCGGTGCGGGTACGGCCGTGTTGGTAGGGTGTACGGCCGTGCACCCCACCAGAAGACAGGACAAGCCGATCAGCCAGAGCCCGGCCGGCGTGCTGGTCGACGGCCGCAGCTTCATGTTGGCTTGGGCGGCCTTGGCAATTCGCGCAACGGAATCTCTTTCCCGCAAGAGAGGCACGCAGCCAGCCCTTTGCGCTGGATAACCATCAGCCCACTGCACGCGGGGCAGGGGGTGGGTGTAGGCTCTTTCCAGGTCGAAAAGGTGCACTTGGGGTATTTCGAGCAGCCGTAAAACGTTTTTCCTTTGCGGGTGCGGCGCTGCACCAGATCACCCTGGCACTCGGGGCAGGCGATCCCGGTTTTCACCAACCATGGCTCGGTGTATTTGCACTCGGGGTAGTTGCTGCAGGCGATGAATTTACCGTAGCGCCCGAACTTGACGACCAGGGCGCTGTGGCATTGCGGACAGTCCCGGCCGATGGCCTGATCGCCCAGGTTGAGGCCCGGCATGTTGCGCTCGGCCGATGCCAGCCGGGCGGCAAAGGGGGCGTAAAACTGGCGCACCACCGAGACCCAGTCGGCGTTCCCGGCCGCAACCTCGTCCAGCTTGGCCTCCATCTCGGCCGTGAACCCCACCGAGATGACGTCGGGAAAGTGTTCCGTCAAAAGGTCATTGACCAGGATTCCAATCTGGGTGGGTTTGAGCGCGCGGCCCTCGGCCCGCTCCACGTAGCCCCGCTGCTGGATGGTGGAGAGAGTGGGGGCGTAGGTGCTGGGCCGGCCGATGCCGTGCTCCTCCATCGCCTTGACCAGCGTCGCCTCGGTGAAGCGCGGCGGCGGTTGGGTAAAGTGCTGTTTTGGTAGCAACCGCAATAGGTCTAGCAATTCACCCTTGTCCAGCGCGGGCAGCGGGGGTGATTCGTCGTCCGACTTTTCCTCGTAAACCGCCAGGTAACCGGGAAATCTGAGTGTGGAGCCGGTGGCGCGGAAGAGGTATGGATGGCGGCTCTGCCCGGCCGGGCCGGCCTCAATCTCCACTGTCTGGGTGTCAAAGACGGCCGGAGCCATCTGGCTGGCCACAAAGCGCTGCCAGATGAGCCGGTAGAGTCTGGATTGGTCGCTGCTGAGGTGTGACTTGATCGCATCCGGCACGCGGAAGACACTCGTCGGCCGGATGGCCTCGTGCGCTTCCTGTGCGCCCTTGGCTTTGGTCTGGTAGCGGGGCGGCTGTTTGGGCAGGTATTCAGCGCCGAATTTACCCGCCACCCAGTCGCGGGCCTGCTTTTGCGCCTGGGCCGAGACGTTGACACTATCGGTCCGCATGTAGGTGATAAGCCCGACCGTTTCGCCCTGGCCCAGGTCGATCCCTTCGTATAGTTGTTGCGCTGCTCGCATGGTGCGCTGTGCGCGGAAGTTGAGCCGGCCGGAAGCCGATTGCTGCAAGGTGCTGGTCGTGAATGGGGGTTTGGGCTTGCGCTGGCGCGTGCCGGTTTGCACCTGCCCGACCACAAACTCACCGCTCTCCAGCGCATCCAGGATGGGCTCCACAGAGGCCTGGTCGGGCAGATCGGCCGGCTCGCCGCCTATCTTGTGCAGCGTGGCGGTGAACGGCCGGCGATCGTCTTTGCGCTTGGCCAGCTCGGCGTCCAGCGTCCAGTATTCACGTGGCACAAAAGCCTCAATCTCCCGCTCGCGCTCCACCACCAGCCGGACGGCGACCGATTGCACCCGGCCGGCTGTCAGGCGGTTGCGCACCCGCCGCCAGAGCAACGGGCTGATCTTGTAGCCCACCAGCCGGTCCAGCACCCGGCGCGCCTGCTGTGCGTCCACCAGGCTCATGTTGAGGCGGGTGGGGTGGGCAAATGCCTCCGCGATGGCACTGTCAGTGATTTCATGAAAGACCACGCGCTGGGTTCGCTCCGGCTCGATGCCGGCCGCTTCCATCAGATGCCAGGCGATGGCCTCACCCTCGCGATCCAGGTCGGTGGCAAGATAGACTGTAGCCGCTTTGCCGGCCGCGGCCGAGAGTTCTTTGACCACTTTGCGCTTATCGTTGGGAACCCGGTAGGTCGGCTGAAAATCGTGATCTACATCCACCGCCAGCTTGGAGCGCAACAGATCCCGCACGTGCCCCACAGAGGCCATTACCCGGTACCCTTTGCCCAGGTATCGGCCGATGGTCCGTGCCTTGGCTGGGCTCTCTACGATCACCAGCTTGCCGCTGCGTTGCGTGGGAGGGGGTTCGGGTTTGGAGAGCCCCGTGTGCGCCTGGGTGCGGCCGGTGCGGTATAGGCCGGTGCCGCAGACGGCACACTGGCCGCGTGTTGCCGGGGTGCCGCGCTGGTTGAACACCGGCTCCGGGTTCTGCAACGGCCGCTTTTCCCGGCATTTGACGCAGTAGGCTGCTAGCTCTTCACTCATCCTTGACCTTGCATTCCGCTTCCGGCTCCCGCACCCGGATGTAACTCATGCCCTCCATCTGGCGCACCATCCCCTTGAGTTCCATCACGGTCAGCGTGCTGCTTACCTGCAACACCGGCAGGCCGGCCGCGCGGCTCAACTCGTCCACCTGGCTGGGTTGGTCCGTAAGCAATTTGAGCAGCAGGCTTTCCTCGTGGGTGGTAGGGAGCGCCAGTTGGGTTGTCACCTGTTCGGTAACCATGGTCATGTTTAGCTCTTCCAGGATGTCGCTGGCAGAGAGGACCAGTTTGGCCCCCTGCTGGATGAGCCGATTGGTCCCTCGACTGGAGCCGGCGTTGATGTTTCCGGGCACGGCAAACACGTCGCGTCCCTGTTCCAATGCGTAATTGGCAGTGATGATAGCGCCGCTCTTTTCATCGGCTTCCACCACCAGCGCGCCCAATGAGAGACCGCTGATGATACGGTTGCGGCGGGAAAGTTGCCGGGCTCGGGTGGGGTGTCTGGTGGGAAATCGCTGATAACCGCGCCGCGGGTGGTGATCTGTTGCGCCAGCCGCCGGTGTTCGGGAGGGTAAACCTGCTGGATGCCACTGCCGAGAACCGCGATAGTCCGGCCGCCGGCGTCCAACGCCGCCTGGTGTGCAATGCCATCTATCCCGCGCGCCAGCCCGCTGACAACTGTCACCCCGCTGCGCGCGAGGTCGGCGACCAATTCCTGAGCTACATGCTTGCCGTAGGTGGTCGCCTTGCGGGTGCCAACCACGGCCATGGCCCACTCGTCTTGCACCGCCAATTGACCGCGCAGGTAAAGCACCGGCGGTGGGTCGGCGATCTCCTTGAGTAATGGCGGGTAGCCTTCGTCGTCCCAGGTGAGGATCGTGATCCCGGCCGCTTCGATCTCGGCCACCACGGCCGGCAGGTCCAACTCATCGCGTGTCTGCAGCAACCTTTTCAGGGCCCGGCCGTCGAGCCTGGTCTGTTCCAGCGCGGCCGGCGGCGCTTGCCAGGCCGCCTGGGCGGAGCCAAAAAAGTCCAACAGAGCGCGGAACTTGGCTGGCCCAATCCGCCGCACGATGTTGAACCCCACCCAGTGGTGTCGCTCGGACACGGTTGTTACTCGTCGCGCAAGCCGGCCGGAATGCGCACCAGAATCCGGCCGGTGTCCAGATCGATGTCCAGGATCACGTCAGGGATATCCGGCAACAGCAATTCGCCGCCAGGGGTATGGATAATGAACACGTCATTGGCGCCAGTTTTCAGTACTTCGGCCAGTTCACCCAGCGCTTCGCCTTCTTCCGTCTGTACCTGGAGCCCAACCAGTTGATACAGAAAGAACTCGTCCTCTTCGAGCGGGATAGCTTCTTCGATTGGAACCTGCAGGTATTGGCCCCGCAACGCTTCCGCTTGGCTGCGTGTGTCATGATGCAACAGCTTGAGGATGGCAACTGTCTTGTGCAAGCGAACCCGTTCGACGGCAACGGGAACTGGATTATCCTTCCCTACCAGGACCTCAGTGAGCCAGGCAAAACGCTCCGGCCGGTCGGTCAGAATCTCCACCCGGACCTCGCCACGCACACCGTGCGGCCGGGTAATGCGGCCGATGATCAAGGAACGAGGCTCAGAATGACTCTCTGTGCCTCGTCTTCCAGCATGCTTTATTCCCATCCAATGCGGGAACTATTCAACAATCTCAAGGCTGGCGCGTTTGCCCTGTTTGGCCGCAACGACCCGCAGCAGGGTGCGCATGGCGTTGGCTACCTTTCCGCCCTTGCCAATCACCCGGCCCATATCCTCTGGAGCTACGCGTAGTTCCAGAATGACAGCAGATGCCCCTTCGATTTCCGTGACAGATACGGCGGCGGGGCTATCCACCAATGACTTGGCAATGTATTCGATTAAATCTTTCATCGCGACTCCTCCTGATGGTGCGGAAACCAGAAAACTCAATACAAAGGACAGGAGCCGTTAGCGATTGAAGGAGCGCTGCTTATTCTTCCTCTTCCACAGCCGCTTCTTCTTTGCCTGCAGAGGGCGGTTCTGCTTTGCCCGGCTCGGTCGATTCTTCCTTGGCGGTATCAAAAGACTCCCCCGATTTCATCAGGGCCAGTCTGTCCACGATGCCCAGGTTTTTCAACAGCCGCAGCACAGCTTCGCTCGGTTGAGCACCAACGCTCAGCCAATAGAGGGCTCGTTCCTCATTGATGACCACAGTTTCGGGTTCAGTGCGCGGGTTGAAATGGCCCAGGTTCTCAATCGGACGCCCGGTGGCGGGAGCCTCGGATTTGATGACGACAATACGATATGAAGGTTGCTTCTTTTTGCCGACTCGGCGTAAGCGGATACGAACCATAATTTGACTAAATTCTCCTCAGATTGCTAGTTTTAAAGCCTGCCCAGAAGCGAGGCCAGGCCTCCCCGGCCGCTTCGGAATTGCTTCATCATGCGCTGCATTTGGCGAAACTGCTTGAGCAACGCGTTTACGTCTTGCACCGATGTGCCACTTCCCTGTGCGATGCGCCGCTTGCGACCGGCATTGAGGACTTTGGGGTTGCGTCGCTCTTCGCGCGTCATTGAATAGATTATCGCCTCAATTCGCCGCAACTCGTGATCGGTGTTTTCCGGCGCAAGCTGCTTGGCCATGCCTCCCATGCCAGGGATCATGTCCAGTAACTGCCCAAGTGGCCCCATCTTTTTGATTTCCTGAAATTGCGCCAGGAAATCTTCCAGGTTGAACTCGCCCTTGATCAGCTTGCGGCCCATCGCCAGCGACTTTTCCTGATCCAGAGTCTGCTCCGCCTTTTCGATCAACGTGAGCACATCGCCCATTCCCAGGATACGGGAAGCAAGCCGATCGGGGTGGAAAAGCTCCAACTGGTCTGTTCGTTCGCCCACCGCCAGGAACTTGATGGGGACCCCGGTCACCTCGCGCATCGAGATGGAAGCGCCGCCCCGTGCATCGCCGTCCACTTTGGTCAATATAAGGCCCGTGAGCCCAACTTGTTGGTGAAAATCACCGGCTACGCGGACGGCGTCCTGACCGGTCATGGCATCGGCTACCAATAGGACCTCGGCCGGGGTGGTGCGTTTTTTGATCGTCTGCAATTCCCCCATCATCTGCGGGTCGATGTGCAGCCGGCCGGCGGTATCCAGAATCACCAACGTGCGGTCTGTCTTTTTGGCTTCCTTGATGCCGTTGGTGCAGATATCGGGCGGGTTTGCCGCTACCCCTTCCTGATAAACCGGGATGTCCAGTTGTCTACCGAGTGTGACCAACTGATCAACGGCCGCCGGACGGTAAGTGTCGGCCGCGACCAGCAAGGGGCGTTTGCCCTCTTTGCGCAGATGAAGCGCCAGCTTGGCAGCTGTGCTGGTTTTGCCAGAGCCTTGCAAGCCAACCAGCATGATGACGGTTGGGGATTGGGTGCCCAACTCGAGCCGGCCGGGTTCGCCGAGGGTGCTGATCAACTCCTCATGGACGATCTTGACCACCTGTTGGCCCGGCGTGAGGCTCTTCATCACCTCCGCGCCGATGGCGCGCTCTTTTACCCGCTGCGTGAAGCCTTTAACTACCTTGTAGTTGACGTCGGCCTCTAGAAGGGCCATGCGCACTTCACGCATGGCTTTATCGATGTCGGCCTCCGATAGCTTGCCGCGACGGGTGAGCGTTTTGAATGTGGTTTGCAGCCGGTCGCTCAGACTCTCAAACATAGTTCCACACAAAAAGTAGCAATTTTGGATTTTAACCTATGGGGTACCTTTAGTCAAGGTGGCTCTGGGCAAGCGAAAAAGGGTGGCGGAGGGCTTGATGGTAGGCCTGGATCGTTTGGGCGGCCGCCCGCTGCCACGAAAAACGACTTGCTTGTTCCAACCCCCGTAGGCGCAGTTCCTCCCGCAGTTCTTCCTGGATGGCGCAGGCGATGATGGCGCCTGCGATTCCTTCGACATCGTCCGGATCCAGCGTGAACCCGGCCGACCCGACCACCTCCGGCAGCGAGGAGCGGTTGCTGGCGACGACCGGGGTGCCGCAGGCCATCGCCTCCAGTGCCGTCAGGCCAAACCCCTCGTAACGCGAAATCTGTGCGACCACGGCCGCACCCCGATACAGTGCGGGTTTGTCACCTTCTTCCACAAATCCGGTCTGGTGGACAAAGCGCTCAAGTTCCAAGGCTTGGATCACGGCTGCGAGGTTGGGAAAGCGGGGCGAGGGGGTGGATGGGACCCGGCCGGCGAGCACCAGTTGGAACTGGTCGCCGATTGCCGGACCTGCGTAAGCGTAGGCGTGGAGCAAGTTGGCCAGGTTCTTGCGCACATCCATGCCGCCCAGGTACATCACGTACTGGTCCGGCAGGTTGTACCTGGCCACAACGGCCGGGTCAGGCGGCCCCGGCCGGAAGTGGTCGTTGGCCGCCAGATGGATGGCCGTGATGCGGTCGGCCGGGATGTGCAGGTGGGTTTCCACGTCTGCTTTGGAGGCGAACGAGTCGGTGATGACGTGCGCCGCGCCGCGCGCTGCGGCCGCTACGAGGCCGGTGTAAAGCCGGGCCAGCAGCCCGCCCCGATACTCGCGCAGGAGCAGGGGGATCAGGTCGTGCACGGTGACTATGGTGGGAACCGGAGCGCGGAGCGGTGAGCCCCAGTAGGGCACGTGAGCCAGGTCCGCGTCGATCTGGCGGCAGGCGCGGGGAAAACCAGCTTGCTCAAAGGCCACTTTCCCCAAGTGTCCCGGCCGGGCAGGTACCGGCACCCAGTGGCATGTCTCCGGCAGCAGCCCGGCCGCTGGCTTGGTATCTGGCCCGTACTGCGGATAGACCAGCGTGAATTCCCATCCTGGCTCCTGCGCGGTCAGTTGCCGGGCCAGGTTGACCAGGTATTGCCCGCTGCCGGTATCCGGCCGGTTCCAAAAATAGGCGTTAAGTGCCAGGCGCATCAGTTGACCTTAGACATTTCGGCAATCATAACACCTGCGTGCAAGGCATGCAAAACTGGCGCGGGCTTGAAGTTCCTCCGCTTTATGGGACAATTGGATCGTCTCAACTGAGCATTTCTCGTTGCCCCCTGTTTGACTGCCGGGTTGAGATTGAGCCAAAGTAACTGCTCAGCCCAAGGGCTTGGGCGGGGTGAGGTGGGGGGTGTGCAGGCGTGGGACATCCCGCCAACAGCGGGGCGGAGCGCCCGCACACCCCCGAAAAATCTTCACACTGCCTGAGCAGTTACGAGCCAAAAACGAAATTGGATTTGAAAGAGCATGATTGCCGTAAACCTCGATCGCGTGACCGTGACGTATGTCACGGAGCCGATATTTGAAAACCTGTCCTGGGAAATCCACGGTGACCAGTGCGTGGGACTGGTTGGCCCTAACGGCTGCGGTAAAAGCACGCTGCTGCGGCTGATTGCAGGCGAGTTGACCAGCGACACCGGGTTTGTGGTCCAGCGCAAAGACTTGACGTTTGGTTATTTGCGCCAGGAACCGCTGTTGCAGCCCGGCCGGACCGTCTGGCAGGAGGCGCTGTCCGCCTCGGCCGAGCTGGCGGAGGTGGAGCACCAACTTGCAGTCGTGGAAGCGGGTCTGGCTGATCCGACTGTGTTCGGCGACAAGCGATCTTTGAGCCGCATGCTGGCCCGGCAGGAAACGTTGCTGCAGCGCTACGCCGAGCTGGGCGGACCCGCCTACGAGGGGCGGGTCCGGTCCGCGTTGCAGAGCTTGGGGTTCACGGACGAAGAGATGGACTTGCCGGTAAACGTGCTCAGCGGTGGTGAGAAAAAGCTGGTGGGACTGGCCAAGCTGATGGTCACCCGGCCGGACCTGCTGCTGCTGGACGAGCCGGACAACCATCTTGACCTGGCTGGCAAGAGCTTGTTGGAGCAATTCATCCGCAATTACCCGGGTGCCGTGATCATTGTGTCCCACGACCGCTATCTGCTGGACATGGTGGCGGATGAGATTGTGGAGCTGGAGGATGGTTGCCTGACCCGCTATCCGGGCAATTATTCCGAGTATGTGTTTGAAAAACAGACCCGCCTGCTGCGCCGACAGCAGCTTTTCCAGGTGCAGCAAAAGGAGATCGACCGGCTGGAACAGGCGGCCAAACGGCTGCTCACCTGGGGCAAGGTGTTTGACAACGAGAAATTTGCCCGACGCGGACGCAATATCCTCAATCGGTTGGAAAAGATGGAGCGCATTGACCGGCCGGTGCTGGAGCGGCGGCGGATGGGGCTGGAGCTGGCGGGCTGGCGTGGCAGCAACAAGGTGCTGGAGATGGTGGAGCTGGCCAAAGCGTTCCCGGCCGAAAATGGACGTGCCGAAACGGCCATCCTGGCCGGGCTAAACCTGCTCATCTGGCACGGCGAGCGCGCGGGCCTGGTGGGACCGAATGGGGCGGGCAAGTCGCTCCTCTTCCGGCTGCTGTTGGGGCAGGAAGCCCCCAGCGGCGGTGAGATTCGCATTGGCCCCAGTGTTCGGATTGGCTACTATGCCCAGCAGCACGAGACACTGGATTATGACTGCACGCTGCTGGACACGGTGCGGCAAGCGACTTCCATTTCTGAAGAAGGGGCGGTACGCGTGCTGAACCGGTTTCTCTTTAGCTACGAACAGGCCCGCGGCCGGGTGGGCAACCTGTCGGGCGGCGAGCGCAGCCGGCTACAGATGGCGTTGCTGATGCTCAGCGGGGCCAATTTTCTGTTGTTGGACGAGCCGACCAACAATCTGGATATCCCCTCGGCCGAGGTGCTGGAAGAGGCGCTGGCCGAGTTTGAAGGAACGGTACTGGTCATCTCCCACGACCGCTATTTCCTCGACCGGGTCGTGGACCGGGTCGTCGAGCTGGATGACGGCCGGATGACCGAATTCCTGGGCGGGTACAGTGACTACCAGGCGGCAAAAGCAGGAGTAGAATCATGAAAAAGAAAGAAGCACCCTTGAATCGCGTGCGGATTATTGGAATTTTTGCCCACGTGGACGCCGGAAAAACGACCACGTCGGAGGCGATTTTGTATTTCACCGGCCGCATCCACCGCGCCGGCAGCGTGGACGACGGCGACACCCAACTCGATTTCATGCAGCAGGAGCGGGAACGGGGCATCACCATCGCCTCGGCCGCCACGGCGTGCCACTGGCGCGATCACCGCATCAACCTGATTGACACGCCGGGCCACATCGACTTTACGGCCGAGGTGGTCCGTACGATCCGCGTGATTGACGGCGCGGTGGTCATCTTGTGCGGAGTGGGTGGGGTGGAGCCGCAGACCGAGGCGGTGTGGATGCACGCCAACCGGGAGAACCTGCCGCGTATGATTTTTATCAACAAGCTGGACCGGCTGGGAGCGGATTTTGAGCGGGTGCTGGGCGAAGTGCGGGAGCGGTTGACGCCTCGCGCGATCCCAGTGCAACTGCCGATCGGCCGGGAGGGCGAGTTCAGCGGGGTGGTGGACTTGCTCAGCGGGCAGGCGTTGGTCTGGCGCGATGGCGCAGAAAACCCCACCGTGGAGCCGGTCCCGGCCGAGATGGCAGACAAAGTGGCGGCCGCCCGCGAGGTGTTACGCGACTCGATCTGCGAGACCGACGAGGCGATGCTGGAACGCTGCCTGGAAGGGACTGAGCCAACGCTGGATGAACTCAAGGCGGCGTTGCGCAGCGCCGCCATTTCTGGCAAGCTGGTACCGGTGCTGTGCGGGGCGTCCCGCATCCGGATGGGCGTACAGCCATTGCTGGATGCTGTGGTGGACTATTTGCCCGCCCCGGTAGACATGCCTCCGGTGTTGGGTGTGGTCCCGTGCGCCCCTGGTGATTGCGCTCCGGGCGAGGATGAGATCATAGAACGGCCGGACGACTCCGACGCACCGCTCTGCGCAGCCGTGTTCAAGATTGTCACCGACCCCCACGTTGGGCATCTCACCTGGGTGCGCGTCTTTTCCGGCCAGCTGGGCATCCGCGAGTCGGTTTACAACCCACGCACCGACGAGCAGGAACGGGTGGGGCGCATCTACCGGATGCACGGTGTCCAGCGCGAGCAGGTAGATCACCTGGCGGCCGGGGATGTGGTGGCGTTGGTCGGGGTGAAATCGGCCATCACCGGGGACACGCTCTGCGATCCGGAGCACCCCATCATGCTAGAGACATTCAAGTTCCCGGAGCCGGTCATTGCCGTGGCCCTGTCGCCGGTGACGGTGGATGACCGCGAGAAGCTCAGCCAGGCAGTCGGCCGGCTGTGCTCCGAAGACCCTACCTTGGTCAGCAAGCTTGACCCGGAGACCGGCGAATTGACGGTGGCCGGGATGGGCGAATTGCACCTGGATGTGACGGTGGATCGGTTGCGAACCGAGTTCGGCGTGGTGCCCAGAGTAAGCCAGCCCCAAGTTTCTTACCGCGAGACCGTGCGGCGGGAGATGGAGGTGGTGAGCCGGTACAAGAAGCAGTCGGGCGGCCGGGGCCACTTTGCCGAGGTCGTGCTGCGGGTGGAACCGCTGGAGCCAGGCGGAGGGGTTGTTTTTGAAAACGCGGCCCCACCATCTGATTTCCCGAGCGAGTTTGTCCGGCCGACCGAGACCGG
Source organism: uncultured Chloroflexia bacterium (assembly GCA_963707345.1). GTDB lineage: Bacteria > Chloroflexota > Anaerolineae > Promineifilales > UBA4811 > CAVPPE01. The sequence continues at coordinate 766,439 of CAVPPE010000002.1, read as the reverse complement.
AGTCCGTGATGCGCTAGGCAAGGGAATCGTTGCCGGTTATTCGGTCACCGATTTAAAGGTGACGCTGTTGGATGGCAGGTTCCACGAGGTGGACTCGGCCGCCATGGACTTTGAGGTGGCCGGTTCAATGGGCGTCCGGCAGGCGGTGCGGGAGGCGGCCCCCGGGCTCCTGGAGCCGATCATGTTGATTGACATGAATGTGGCCGAGGAGCACGTTGGCACCATCGTGGCGGACCTCGGCCGGCGGCGCGGGCTGGTGAAGGGGATGCGGGTGCGCGGCAACGTGCGCAACATTGAAGGGGAGGTGCCGCTGGCGGAAACCTTTGGCTACGCCACCGATCTGCGCAGCTTGACCAGCGGCCGGGGAACGTTCACGCTCGAGTTCGGCCGGTACGACCTGGTGCCCGATTCCATTGCCGACCAGGTTGTCAAGCGAAGGCAGGAGGAGGGCAAAGTACCCAAGCGGTGACCGACCGCTGTGGCATCCAGGTTAGCGAGACAAGACAGTCGGCCCCGTCAAAAAGGTGTCAAGCGTCATGTTGACTGCGGCCGGGCGGTAGTGTACAATGTGGCAGCAACAATTCAGACAGGCCTGAGGGAGAGACCCACCCGGGCACCGAAGGGGCAAGTCGCAGTTCCTGTGCAGGTTGCGGCGAAACTCTCAGGTAAAAGGACCTCCGGCCTGTAACCTCTGGAAAGTCTAAAATCAACTGGGATGTGGCAGACACCGACGGGGCAATCCAATGGCGTTGAGCCAAGGAGAATCTCTCAGGTCCCCAAACAGAGGAGCGCACAAGGATTTCTGCGTGCGTTCTTTTTGTTTTGGTCACTACTCAGGTAGCGTGAGGGTCTTGCCCCCGCCCAATCCCTGAGGCTGAGCAACTACTTATTTTGGTCACTTTAAGTTTGAGGAGGTAAACGTGTACAAAAAGCTCTTTATTCCCGGCCCTACCCACGTAGTCGACGAGATCCTGGAAGCGACGGCGATGCCGATGATCGGGCACCGTTCCAGCGACTACTCGGACTTGCACGGCGCGGTGGTGCCCAAGTTACAAAAGCTGCTCTTCACCGAGAACCGCATTTTTCTCTCGACTTCATCATCTACAGGTATGATGGAAGGTGCCATCCGTAACTGTGTACATAACAAGGCACTGATGACCGATTGCGGCTCCTTCTCCAAGCGGTGGGCAGAGATTGCAGTCGATAACGGCAAGGAGGTTGAGGTTATCAAGGTGGAGATGGGGCAGGCGGTTACCCCCGAAATGGTGGACGCCAAGCTATCCCAGGGTGGGTTCGACGCGGTCTGCATCACCCACAACGAGACATCTACCGGGGTTATGAATCCGCTGGAAGCGATTGCCAAGCTGGTGAAGGCCAGGTACCCGGACGTGCTGGTGTTGGTGGATGCGGTCAGCTCGATGGCGGGCGCGGAAATCCGGGTGGACGATTGGGGGCTGGATGTGGTTCTGGCCGGCACGCAAAAGTGCTTTGCGTTGCCCCCGGGGCTGTGCGTCGTTTCAGTCAGCCAGGCAGCGATGGATCGCTCGGCCGATGTCAAGAACAAAGGCCACTATTTTGACTTTATTGCGCTGGACAAGTATGCTCAGAAAAACCAGACGCCGGCCACCCCGGTTCTCAGCCTGGTCAACGCCCTCAATGTGCAGATGGATCGCATTTTGGCCGAGGGCCTGGAATTCCGCTTTTCCCGCCACAAAAAGATGGCGGCCTTTGTGCAGGATTGGGCCCGCAAGTACTTTGCCATCTATGGAGATGAAAAGTACGCTTCCGTTACAGTGACCAATGTCCACAACACCCGTGGCATTAGCGTGGCTAATCTGAACAAGGAACTGGGCAAGCGTGGTGCCATGATCTCCAATGGCTATGGCTCATTGAAGGAGACCTGTTTCCGCATTGCCCATATGGGCGATCTGCAGATGGAAGACCTCCAGTGGGTGACCGCCCAAATTGAAGAGATCTTGGGGCTGTAGTAAAGGCAGAGTTGATGGGCGATGGGCCGAGGTGTCGATCGCCCTTCTACTTGTAGAACAAGAAGAGGTAGAGAAATGAAAGTCTTGATCTGTGACGCCACCGAGCAGTCGGCGCTGGATGCGATTGCTGCGGCCGGAATTCAAGTGGTGAACAAGCCGGATGTGACGCCGGAAGAGTTGATGGAAATCTTGGGCGAGTACGATGGCATGGTGGTGCGCAGCCGCACCAAGGTGCGCGCTCCATTGATCGACGTGGCAACCAACCTCAGGGTGATTGTGCGCGGCGGTGTGGGCTTGGACAACATTGATGTGGCCCATGCGGAAGCCAAAGGGATTGCGGTGCTGAACACACCGGCCGCTTCCAGTGATTCGGTGGCCGAGTTGACCATTGGCTACCTGTTTGCGATGGCTCGAACAATTCCGCAGATGACCGCTTCGATGAAGGCGGGCAAATGGGAGAAAAAGGCCTTCAAAGGGATTGAGCTGGCAGGCAAGACGCTGGGCTTGATCGGGCTCGGCCGGATTGGGCAGGCAACAGCCAAGCGCGCCCACGCCCTGGGCATGCGGGTGATCTTTTACCGGCGAACCCCGACCAAAGTCGAGTATGCTGAACAGGTAGAGTTGGACGAGTTGCTGGCTCGGTCAGACTTTATCTCGCTGCACGTGCCCTATTCGCCGGAGACGGCCAACATCATTGACGCGGCCGCCATCGCCAAGATGAAGACCGGCGTGTACATCGTCAACTGCGGCCGGGGCGGAACAATTGATGAGGATGCGCTCTACGATGCCATTGCGGCCGGTAAGGTCGCCGGTGCAGCCCTGGACGTGTTTTCTCACGAGCCGTGTACGGACCACAAGCTTTTCACCCTTGACCGGGTGTTGGGGTCGCCCCACGTGGGAGCGGCAACCAAGGAAGGCCAGGCACGGGTGGGCGGTGAAGTTGCCGAAAAGGTGATAGACTTCTTCACCAAGTGATATGCAAAGGGGGTAGTTAGATCACTACCCCTTTTTTCAAGATACGAGGAAATCGGAAGGAAAAATGGCAACCATCAGACCATTTCGAGGGGTTCGATACAATCCGCATCAAATTCGTGACCTTAGCACAGTTGTCAGCCAGCCCTATGACCGGGTGCGCGACGGTTTGCAGGGAAAGTATTATGCTCTGAGCGACTACAGTGTCGTCCGCATCATCAAAGGCGCCGAGTACGAGGACGATGACGAGGAAAACAACGTCTACACGCGGGCCAAAGATTGCTTTGAGCGCTGGCAAAAGGAGGGGATCCTGCTGAGGGAGGAAACACCTGCCCTCTATGTATTTCACCAGCAGTTTCCACTGGCCAACGGGGAATTGGTCACCCGCAAGGCCTTGATTTGCGCATTTGAGTTGGCCGAGTTTGACGAAGGCATTGTCCTGCCGCACGAGCGCACGCTTTCTGGCCCCAAGATGGATCGACTTCTGTTGACGCGGGCCACTGAGGCCTATTTTGGCAACATCTTTATGCTCTACCCGGACCCGGAAAACCGGATCGACGTGCTGCTGGCGGCCGCCACGGTTCGCAAGCCCGATGTGGACGTCCGCGAGATATACGAAAAGGACGTCCGGCAAATGATGTGGGTGGTGACGGACCCGGCAGTGATTGATGCGGTGGTTCTCGAGCTGGCGCCCAAGCGCAACCTGATTATTGCCGATGGCCATCATCGCTACGAAACGGCACTCAATTACCGCCAGGAGCAGCGGGCCAAGTACCCGGATGCTCCGCCTAATGCAGGCTTTAATCACCTGATGGTGGCTCTGGTGAGCATGAGCAACCCTGGGCTGACCATTCTGCCCACCCATCGCCTGATCTACGGCTACGATCGAATGGATGCCAGGCAATTGCTGGGGCAGGTCGGTCAGTATTTCACCGTGGAACAAGTGGCGGATCGGCCGGCGTTGGAAGCCAGAATGGCGGCTGCGTTGGGCTCGGTCGGCCGGATGGGGCTGGTAACCGCCGACGGAATGTATTTCCTGTCACTCATAGATTGGGCGGCGATGGAAAAGCTGGTCCCCGGCCGGATCAAGGCGTGGCAAGTGTTGGACGTCAGCATCTTGCACGAACTGGTGCTGGAACACATCATGGGGCTGACCAAAGAGAGCATCGAGCGCAAGGAAAACATCGAATACCTGCGCGAGCCGGATGGGGGGTACGCAAATGTGGCGGCTGGGGAGGCGCAGTTCCTGTTCCTCCTCAATCCCACCCGCATGGAGCAGGTCATTGCTTGTACCGAGGGCAATGAAAAGATGCCGCAAAAGTCTACCGACTTTTACCCCAAGGTGATCAGTGGTCTGGCTATCCTGTCGGTGGGCCCGGCCGAGCGCCTGTAACGATTCACAACTGCGGGGAAAAGAAAAGGCAGGCCCGGAATCCCGGGCCTGCCTTTTTTGGTGCCGAAGGTGGGATTTGAACCCACACGGGAGTACTCCCACTACGCCCTGAACGTAGCGCGTCTGCCGGTTCCGCCACTTCGGCAAGCGCGGCCAATTTTACATTAATCCAAAGGCTTGTCAACATTGGCTCCAGAAACACGCCGTTCCGCTGGTACACACTTGCATGGCAGACCAGCAGTTGTCCTGGTAGCCTGACTTTTACGGCTGCCGCTTGGTCTTGCGGATGGTCACCTCGCGCCAAACCAGGAACCAATCACTGGCGGTGATGAAACGGTCGCTGGGATCGGTCAGCGGGCCGATGGAGACCTGCTGCACCTGGCTGGACACGCCATAGGTGTAGGTGTGGTAGTACAGCAGAATGGCCGGTGCCTCTTGGGCAAAAAGCTGCTGAAAGTGGTAGTATAGGGTTGCGCGCTGTCCCGGGTTGGCGGATTGGCGTGCCTTTTCCAGCAACTCGCTGGCTTCCCGGTTCCGCCAGCCGGCATAGTTTTGCCCTTCGCGGATGGCGCTTTCGCTCCACAAAGCATACAGGTCCGGATCACCGCGCATGTCAATGTCCGCTATGATGGCGTCAAAAGAGCGGTCGGTCAGGATCTGCTGGATCTGCAACGGCTCGGTGACAATGACCGTGGCGCGGATGCCCAATTTGGCCCATTGCCGCGCCACCTCCCGCGCCACCTGCTCGTGGACCCCGGCCGCCGCAGTAAGCGTAAAGGATAGCTCACGCTCCTCTTGCTTGCGCACCCCGTCGGGAAGGTCCTCACTCTCAACCAAGTTGGCCTCAGTGGCTTCCTGGGGAGGCAGGGACCAGCCGGCCGCGTCCAACAAGGCGGCCGCCTGGTCGGGATCGTAACCATATTGACTCACATCGCCAAAAAATGCCCAGGAATCGGGTGAGATGGGGCTGTGGGCGATGATCCCCTGGCCATTGAGCGCGTTGGCAATCAATTCTGGCCGGTCCAGCGCGTGCAACAACGCCTGCCGCACCGACCGGTCCTGGAAGAACGGCAAATCCTCATCCTGCAAATTGAGGAGGATGGTGGTGTAACGAGGCAGGCTGGAGGTGAACAGATTAACCTCTTGCAGCGCCTGCGCCCGGCCGATGTCAGCACGTTGAATGTCGCTGACCGTATGGACCTCGCCCGGCTCGAAGGCAGCCAGGGCGCTGGCGTGGTCGGCAAAAAAGCGGAATTCGATACCGGCCAGCTGTGGCCGTTGTTCGCGGTACAGCAAGTTGGCGTTCATCAACAGTTTGCCGTCCTCCCAACCGCTACCGGCTATCTGAAAGCGGCCGGTGCCAATCGGCTGGCGGTTAAAAGGATGCGACGGCAACTCGGCCGCGGTAACCCCCTCCAGCAGGTGCATGGGCAGGAGGCCGATGGTTGTGTAGTCCAGGAAGGGCGCGTAAGGTTCCTGCAGTGTAAAGGTGACTGTCCAGCGGTTGATCTTGTCCACCTGGACGCTACGCCAGAGCGCGCCCAGGTCGGCTGGGCCCGTGTAGCCAGCATCCTGCAGCAATTGGGTCGTGAACACTACATCGTCGGCCGAGAAGGTAATCCCATCCTGCCAGCGAACATCCTGCCGCAGCCAAAAGGTGTAGACCAGCCCGTCCAGCGAGACATTCCAGCCCGTCGCCAGCGCCGGCGTCAATTGGCCGTTGCGGTCGTAGCGGGTCAACCCCTCAAACACCAGCGCACAAATGTCACGGTCCACCGGGTTGGTAAAACTTAATAGGGGGTTGAGGGTTTGTGGCCAGCCGGCCACCCCTTCAATGAGAACGCCGCCAGACGCAGGGACAAACACCTCTTCCAGGCCCACCGCCTGATAGGAGAGCAGGACGGCCGCCAGGATCATCCCCAGCACTACCAGTATTATCTGCCAACGGATGTATCGGATCACGGTCCGGTTCAACAAAAGTGCCCCACCGGATGGCGGGGCACTGTATCTGACCTTTTCCGGCTCCTAGCCTACGGCCAGGAAGGTGAGAATGGTAAAGACGAAAAAGACAATCGCCAGCCCAACTGTGGCGTTGAACAGATACTTTTCCGCGCCGCGCCGGGTCTTGTACAGGCTGCCCGTATCGCCGCCAAAGATGCCGCCCAAGCCCGCGCCTTTGCTCTGCAGCAGGATGGCCGCAATCAGGGCAATGGAAATGATAATCACGATGATCTGGAAATATGGTGCAAATGCGCTCATGATCTCCTCAATTTCTGTCCATTTTTAAGCGGCGCAGATTATAACAGGTAAGGGAAGGGCGGTCAACGCAGCTTGCCAACGGCCGTGATTTATGCTACATTAACGCCACTGACATGGTATCAAGCAACCTCTCGGCGCGGTGCAGGCCCTGAGGATCGAAGCCATTTGAGACACTCGCCACTTGTAAGGAATGCGCCATGACTGAGAAAATCCTGGTAATTGACGACGATCTGGATAGCCTCAAACTGATCGGGCTGCTGCTACAGCGGCAAGGGTATCAGATTGCGGCCGCGCCGGGAGGCAAGGAGGGGCTGGCTCAGGCGGCCAACGAGAACCCTGACCTGATCCTGCTGGACATTATGATGCCCGACATGAATGGTTATGAGGTCTGTCGCGAGTTGCGGTCAAACCCCAAGCTGGCGCACATTCCGGTCATCATGTTCACGGCCAAAACCCGGGTTGATGACAAGATCGCCGGATTCGAGGCCGGGGCCGACGATTATCTCACCAAGCCAACACACCCGGCCGAACTGGCTTCTCGTGTTAAGGCGTTGCTGGCCCGGTCGGTGACCGAACGGTCGCCCATCGCCGGGCGGCCATCGGGGAAGGTGATTGCGGTTTTGGGTGTGAAGGGAGGCTGTGGCGTAACCACCCTGGCGGTCAACCTGAGTGCCTCCATTGCGGCGCAGCAAGCCGGCCGCAAGAGTGTGATCCTGGCAGACCTGCAGCATGGGACGGGCGCGGTGGGGCTGCAACTGGGTCGCGACGTAGCCGGGGGGCTGTCTGATTTGCTCCAGGTTCGCCTGGACGATTTGAACAAGGAGCGGGTTGAACAGGTGCTGGTCGACTATGCGCCTGGATTGCGCCTCCTGCTGGCTTCGTATAATCCGGCCGAGGCAACTGCGCTGATTCCCGCCAACAACCAACAGCGGATTATGGAACTGGTGGCGCAGGCGGCCGATCTGGTGGTGTTTGATCTGGGTAGTTTGAGCGACGCCATGTTGCCGGCGCTGAAAATGGCCGACCAAGTGATCGTGGCGCTCCCGCCGCAGCGGACATTGCGCCCCATGGCCCAGCGTGTGCTGGAGTATATCAAGCAGGTTGGCCTGCCGGCCGAGCGCATTGGTGTGGTGGTGGTGAACGCCACCCACGCTCCCACCGGTGTGCACATCCAAGAGCTGGAATATCAACTGCAGGTGAGCGTGCTGGGGGATATCCCGGCCGCGCCTGAACTGGCCGACCTGGCGGCCGAGAACGGCAAGCCGATGGTCACCTTGCAGCCGGACGGAATGATTGCCGACCGATTCCGCGAGATGGCCAAGCGCCTGCTTGCCCGTCTGGAGGAACCCGGCTCTTAATCGCCTCCATGGCATCGTTGGCAAACCACCAAAAGGCACTCGAATTGTTGCGCCACAGCAAGCACGCTGTGGCTCTGACCGGTGCTGGCGTCAGCACGCCCTCCGGCATCCCCGACTTTCGCAGCCCCAGCGATGGCGTATGGGAAAAGGTGGACGCCATGGAGGTCGCCTCGCTCTTTGCTTTCCGTCGCAACCCTGCAGCCTTTTTCCAATGGATTCGGCCGATGGTTCATCTGGCCGAGGCGGCGTCGCCCAACCCGGCGCACCACGCCCTGGCGCGGATGGAGCAGATGGGCCGGCTCGAGCTGGTCATCACGCAGAACATCGATGGGCTTCACGGCCGGGCCGGGTCCCGTCAGGTGGTGGAGATCCACGGCAATTTCCGCACGGCCACCTGCATTGGTTGTTACCGGGCAGCGCCCGGCGCGGAGGTGCTGGCCTTTCTGATGGAGCGGGAGGATGGAGTCCCGACCTGCCGCTTCTGCGGCGGCATCCTCAAACCGGACGTCATCCTGTTTGGAGAGCAACTGCCCGCGGCGGCGTTGCAGCTGGCTTTCCAGGCCGCCCGATGCTGCGACTTGATGCTGGTGGCCGGGTCCTCTCTTACCGTGGAGCCGGCCATGAGCCTGCCGGAAATTGCCACACGGCATGGCGCCAAACTGATCCTGATCAACCTGCAACCCACCCCGCTGGACGAGCTGGCTGACGCAGTTATCCGCCAGGACGTGGCGGTGGTGCTGCCGGAACTGGCGGAAGGGTTGGCGCGAGCAGCATGAGCGGTCAGCAGAGGCATACCTCATCCCGGCCGGAGCCCCAATACCCTCCCTCCGACGCCGCGTGGAGAGAGACGGCCCGAGCGCTGCAGCAGGAACTGGAAGAACAAAAAAAGACCGGCAGCCTGGAGCGCCAGCGGTTCGCTTCGTTGCTCAAGATCTCTACGATTCTGAGCTCAACGCTGAATTTACCGCGGCTGCTGGATGTGATTCTGGATGCAACCAACAGGCTGACCTCCTCGGAGGCCGCCTCCATCCTGTTGATTGACCAGCAGACCGGCAGCCTGTTCTTTGAGGCCACCTCCAACATTCCGCGAGAGCGCATGAAGCGCATCCAGGTGCCGATTGAAGGGAGTGTGGCTGGCTGGGTGGTTCAGCACGGGCAGCCCAAAATCATCCAGGAGGTCAAGTCAGACAAGCGGTTCACGGTATCTGCCCAGATCGACTCGGCCACCGAGTTTTCCACCCGCTCCCTGTTGGCGGTGCCCATGAAAGCCAAGGGCAAGGTGATTGGGGTGGTGGAAGCGTTGAACAAAAAGGGAGGTCAATCGTTCGTAGACGAGGATGTGGTGACCCTGACGGCGTTGGCCGGCCAGGCGGCCGTCGCGGTGGAGAATGCCCGCCTGTTCCAGCAGAGCGACCTGATTGCCGAGATGGTGCACGAGTTGCGCACCCCGCTGATGGCGCTGATGGCCATGAGCGAATTGCTTTCCCGGCCGGAGCTACCGGCCGGGCAGCGCGCCGAGTTTGCACACACGATTCAGGCTGAAACGCAACGGTTGACCGCGATGACCAGTAGCTTCCTGGAGTTGGCCCGGCTGGAGTCTGGTCGGGTGCACATCAGGCAAGAGCCAGTTGATCTGGAGGAGGCGATCCAGGAGACGGTGGCTGTGCAACGGCAGCAGGCGGCCGAGCGGGGAATTGCCATTCATTGTGAGGTGGCTGCCAGTTTGCCAGTCGTTGTGGGGGACCGCGACCGGATCAAACAGGTGCTGCATAATCTGATCAGCAATGCCATCAAATACAACCGGCCGGACGGGGAGGTTGTCATTTCGGTTGTCCCTTCGGACGAAGGGGTGCAGGTCTGTGTGCGCGATACCGGCCGGGGCATCTCGCCGGATGCAGTCCGTCAGCTTTTCACCCGTTTTTACCGCGTGCCAGATGAGGAAGGTTATACTACCGGCACTGGCCTGGGGCTCTCCATCTGCCAGCAGATTGTGCAGGGGCATGGCGGCCGGATGTGGGTGGAAAGCGAGTTGGGCGTGGGGAGTTGTTTTTGCTTCGCGTTGTCGCTGAAGGCGACCGGACCGGCCGCGTTACGGTTTGATGAGGATCTTTAGCGCCCCGCGCCGGCCGGCGTGTTCCATCGCTGTCAGCCCGTCCTGCAACGAGTAGATTGCTTCGATGAGCGGTTGCACCCGCACCCGGCCGGATTGCAACAGTTCCAGCGCCGGCCGGAACGGGCCGCAGCGGCTGCCCACCAGCTGAATTTCGTGTACCACCACCCGGGTCAAGTCAACCCGTGGCTGGCTGGGGTAGGTGCTCTTGAGAACCAAAGTGCCGCGCGGCCGGACCAGCGCCAGCGCTGCCGTCACTCCGTCTGGATGGCCGCTGCAGTCCACTACCACGTCGAGCAGGCCGGCCGGAGCGTCGGTATGCAGCCCCCAACCGGCCGCCAGGGCCAGCTTTTCCGCGTGGCGGCCGATCACGGTGACCGATGCCCCACTGGTTGCCAGCGCCTGTGCCACCAGCAGCCCCAACTTGCCGTCGCCCACCACACCCACGCGGTCCTCCGGCCGGACCTGGACCAGGCTCATCACCTGCAAGGCGGCCGCCAGCGGCTCGGTGAAGACGGCCACCTCGTCCGGCATCCCATCTGGTACCCGATGGAGGTTGGCCAGGGGCAGCGCAATCAATTCGGCAAATGCGCCGTCACGACCCAGGATGCCCAGCGCGGCCCGCGACGCGCAGTGCGAGGGGAGTGCTTGCCGGCACATCTCACAGCGGCCGCAGCCAATATTGATCTCCCCTACCACCCGCCGGCCGGTCCACCCCGGCGCATCGGCCTCCACCACCTGCCCGACGAACTCGTGGCCCAGCACGCCGTGGAACCCTTTATAGCCCTGCTGGACCTCCAGGTCGGTGGCGCAAATGCCGGCCAGCAGCACGCGGATCAGCGCCTCGCCGGCGGCCGGAACAGGCGCTGGATAGTCCTCCACCAGCCGCAGCGTTCCGTCAGAGAGCAGTGCTTTCATCGGCCGGACCTAACGCAGCAGGGGTAGTTCACCTTTCTCCCAGGCCACCAGCAGCGGGACCGCGTTAAAGATCGAGCTGTAGGTGCCAGAGAGCATCCCAACCAGCAGCACGGCAATAAACTGCTGGATCGACGCCCCACCAAAGAAGAGCAGGGCGATCATCACAAAAATGGCGTTGAGTTGTGTGGCCAGCGAGCGGTGAAGTGTCTCCAGCACGCTGCGGTTGACCACCGTCTCAAAGTCCTCGTTTTTGCGGCGCGGGATATTCTCGCGGATACGGTCAAAGACCACGATGGTGTCCTGCACCGAAAAACCGATCACGGTGAGCATGGCGGTGAGAAAGAGCGAGTCGGCCTCCCAGCCCAGCAGCAGACCGGCAATCGACATGAAACCCATCGCGACCAAAATGTCGTGGATCATGGCAGCGATGGCGCACGCGCCGTAGCGAAACGCATTGGGCACCTGGCGGAAAGCGATCACGATGAACAACAGGATGACCGCAGCGGTAACAAAGACGGCCGAGGCGGCCGCGCGGGTCACCTCCGCTCCCACCGTTGGACTGACCGAGTCGATCTCGGATTGGCGCTCGTCAATCGGGGCGACGGCCGCCAGCGCAGCCTTGACCGCCTGGGCGCTGTCCGAGCGCAGGAACTCGGAGCGGATCTGCCAGGTCTGTTCGTCGGACGCCCCCAATTGGGTCACCGAAGGATTGGTTACGCCAAACTGGGCGAACACCTCCCGGATTTGACCCTCGCTGACCGGCTGCTCAAACTGGAGCACAAAACGTGTCCCGCTTTGAAAGTCCACGCTGAGCGGGAAGGGGGTGTGGGTGTCGAGCGTGAGGATGGAATAGACCATCGCCACCACCCCGATGAGGATGGTGATGCCGGAGATCAGGAAATACCAGCGTCGTTTTTCTACCAGATTAAACATGACCGCCTCCTACGCTCCCAGGCTCCAGGGATTGGCTTTGAGCCAATTACCCGCCCAGCCCACGGCCGCCCGCATAAAGGCGCGGGTTACCGTGATGGCGGTGAACATATTGATCATCACCCCCAGGGCCAGGGTCAACGCAAACCCCTTGACCATGCTGGCGCCAAAGTTGGAGCCAAAGTAATATAGGATGGCACAACTGATGAGGGTGGAGATGTTGGAATCGCGGATGGAGGTCCAGGCCCGGCCGAACGCGTTTTCCAGTGCGCCGCGCATGCTCCGGCCGTCGCGCAACTCTTCCTTCATCCGCTCAAAGACCAGAATGTTGGCGTCCACCGCCATGCCGGTAGAGAGCAAAAAGCCGGTGATGCCGGGCAGGGTGAGGGTAAAGCCGGCCAGCTTGTAGACCGCAAAGTTGAGCAACGCATAGATCACCAGTGCCAGCGCGGCCAACAAGCCCGGCACCCGGTAATAGACGATCATAAAAGCGAGCACAATGGCCACCCCAATGGTGCCGGCCCGGACGCTGGCTTGAATGGACTCCTGGCCCAGGGTTGGACCGATGCTGGTGGTGCCCTCCACCCGGAATGGCACCGGCAGGCTACCGTAACGCAGTTGCGTTGCCAGCCGTTGGGCGTCTTCATATTCGAATCCTTCTTCCCCGCCGCCGCTGATGATGCCTGCATCGCTGATAGCGTCGCGGATGACGGCGTTGGAGATGACTCGTTTGTCAAGCACAATAGTGAGGAATTCGCCGCGATGGGCGGCCGTATAGTCACCAAAAAAGCCGGCCATATCCGACGTGATCCGGAACGCCACGGCGTATTTGCCCAGCGGATCGCGGTCCACGGCCGCGTCGCGCAGCGCGTCACCGGTCATCACCGTCTCGTAAGGGCCCAGGATGGTGGCGGGGTCCACGCCCTCGTAGGCGACTGTGCTGCCTGCCTGGTGCGTGGTGTAGACCAGGTCCCCTTCGCGCAAAAAGCTGTCGCCGGCAATAAACTCCAGCAGCGCGGTCGCCTGAATGGTGTTCACCGCCTCGTCCGGCTCCTGGATGCCGGGCAACTCGACGATGATGCGCCGCTCGCCCTGGAGCTGGACCACCGGCTCGGTGACGCCCAGCCCGTTGACCCGGTTCTCGATGATGGTGCGGGCGATCTGCATGTCTTCGCTCGCGACGGGTTGACCGGCCGGCACGTCGGCCTCTAGCAGCACCTGCACCCCTCCTTGCAGGTCCAGCCCCTGCCGGATGCCCACCGCGCGTCCCAAAACCGCGCTGGTGCCGGGCAGGTCAATCCAGATGATGAGGGCAACGATGGCGAGAATGATCAGCAGCCACCGGCCGGTGTAGGTGTTTTCTGGCATTCCACTCTCCGTTCACAGGATTTCAGCCCTTGCGGGTAACTGCTCAACCCAAGTAGTTACCCTGGTGGGGCAATAGAACGGGCGAAATTATACCACACAAGGCCAGTTTGCGTGATGCGCGGCTGGCCCGGCCGCGCATCACAATGCCGCCGGGGTTAGAGCGCGTCCAGGTAGCGCTCCCGTTCCCACTCGGTTACCTGAATCCGGTACTCATCCCACTCGCTGGACTTGGCGCGGTGAAAGACCTTGTACACGTGGTCTCCCAGGGCGGCGCGAATCACCGGGTCTGCTGCCAGCGCCTCCAGCGCGTCTCCCAGTGTGCCGGGCAGCGTGTCGATGCCGTGTTCCGTCAATTCGGCCGGGGAGTATTCGTACACGTCGTCGCTCACCGGGGCAGGGGGGGTGAGTTGATTGCGGATGCCATCCAGCCCGGCTTCCAGCATCACCGCAAAGGCCAGGTAGGGATTGCAACTGGGGTCGGGGCAGCGTAGTTCGGCGCGGGCCGACTCTTCCCGGCCGGGGGCGGAGCGGGGGATGCGGATCATCGCCGAGCGGTTGGTCTGCGCCCAGCAGATGTAGACCGGCGCTTCGTAGCCCGGCACCAGTCGTTTGTAGCTGTTGACGGTGGGGGCGACCACGGCCGCGAGCGCCCGCGCGTGCTTGAGTTGGCCGGCGATGAACTGATGAGCCAGCTCGGACAACTTGAACAGCCCATCCTCGCTGTAGAACAGGTTCTTTCCACTCAGGTCGGACAGACTCTGGTGCACATGCATGCCGGAGCCGTTCTCTCCAAAGACCGGCTTGGGCATAAAGGTGGCGTGCAGGCCGTGCGTGGCGGCAATCGCTTTGACGGTGTACTTGAAGGTGATGGCATTATCGGCCGCCGACACCGCGTCGGCGTAACGAAAGTCGATCTCGTGTTGCCCGGATGCTACCTCGTGGTGGGAGGCTTCCACCTCCATCCCCATTCTTTCCAGCGCCTTGACGATGTCGGAGCGCACCACCTGGGCCTTGTCGCGCGGCGAAAAGTCAAAGTAGCCGCCTACATCGTTGGGCACCGGCTTGGTGGAGCGGTCGCCGTTCTGGTTGAACAAAAAGAATTCCAGCTCTGGCCCGCAGTAATAGGCGTGGCCCATCCCGGCCGCGGCCGCAGTGGCCCGTTTAAGCGCCGAGCGCGGGTCGCCGGGGAACGGCTCCCCGTCCGGCCCGTACACGTCACACAGCAGCCGGGCGCGCAGCCGGTCCGGGCTGCTCCAGGGCAGCACCCAGTAGGTGGAGGTGTCCGGCACCAGGTACATGTCCGATTCGTAGATGCGGGCAAACCCCTGGATGGAAGAGCCGTCGAACCAGACGCCGCGCTCCAGCGCGTCCGCCAGCCGCCCGGCCGGGATGGTGACGCTCTTGATCGTCCCCATAATGTCGGTGAACTGCAGGCTGATAAAGATCACTCCGTCTGCCTTGACCTGTTCCAATAACTGCTTGTTGTCCATCTATGCCTCCTCTCTTGCTACCCAAAAACAAAAAAGGCACGCCATTTGGCGTGCCTTCCAATACCTGATCCATTGGGACGCGCCCCGCGTTGGCAGTCATCACCGTGTGATGGCCACTGCGGCCGGTTTTGTCGTCACCGTTGCCGGCGAGTTTTGCCCGGCCGCTTTGCTTGCGGGACGGAGAGGGCCGTGGCAGGCCCTGGAGGCATCCGCTGATCCTTCGATTTTCCCCCGTTTTCACGGGGTTAGCCCGCCGTCGCCGGCGAGAACCTCCACCTCGTCAACCCTGTAGCTACAGGGCCCTTACGCTACCGCGCCCTATTCAATTGTTGCCGGCGATTATAGCAAAGACGTCGCGAAACGCAAACCAACTTGGCCCGTGGATGTTGGATTTGCTTTGGGTCATGCTGGTAGTCTCCTGGTACAGAATTGCGCATCCTTGGGCTCGGCCGGGGCCGTGCGGCGGCAGTCAACTGCCGGCCGTGTCATCACCGGTAGGCACAATGGTGGCGGTCTCCACCATCAGAATGACGGCACGCTCGGGCGCACGCGTTCTGTGCACCACACCCTTGGGCACTACGGTGCCTTGCCACTGCCCGAGGTCGACCGACCTGTTCTCCAAATCAACGATCAGGTGTCCATCCAGGACAAAAAAGAATTCGTCTTCGTTGTCGTGCTTGTGCCAATGGTACTGTCCCTGCAAAATACCAAGGCGAACCACGGCATCGTTCACCTGGCAGAGGGTTTGGTTGTACCATCGATCCTGGCACCCGGCGACCAACCCGGGAACATCTATCAGCGTCAGGGCTGGGAACAGGACGTTGAGAAAGGTTGCGTAGGGATAATCCTTCGTTTTGGACACAAAAACCTCCATTATGAAACTTGACGTATGACCTCAACCGCGCCGCAAAGTGGCGCCACCTGTATCTTGCTTCTCCCGGGTTACCAGCGCGATGCCACCCAGTATGGCTGCGGATGCCAATGCCAGGCGCAGGGTTACGGGTTCGCCGAGGAAAATTAGTCCGCCCACGGCCGCAATGATCGGAACGCCGAGTTGCACCGCCGCGGCATGGGTGGACGTGAGCGAGGGCAGCACTGAATACCAAATGGCATACCCCAGTCCAGAAGCCAGTGCGCCGGATGAGACCGCGCACCAGAGGCCGGCGCTGTTCACAGGAGCGCCGGCATTCGCCAAGACGCCAAACACCGCGGCGATAGGAACGGTACGCAGAAAGTTCCCGGCCGTCACCCCTGTGGGGTCAAGCGCACTTTTGCCGCGCAAGGAATAGACGCCCCAGGCAACCCCAGCGCCAAGCATCAATATGGAGCCGCCCAGCGGTGGCGCAGAGAGGCCCGGCAGCAACAAGCCGACCAGCCCTCCGAGGGCGAGCGCCAGACCGACGAGTTGCAGTCTCTGCAGACGCTCTCCCACGTAAATGCCATGACCGATCATCGTTGCCTGGACAGCGCCAAAGAGCAGCAATGCACCGGTGGAGGCGGGCAGGCTCGCGTACGCCAACGAAAAGCCGGCCGCATAAGTAAACAACGCGCATGACGACAGCCAACTTCCCCGGCCGGTGGGATTGGCGCGATCGAGTTGCGCCAGCAGCCAGAGCATCAGCGCCCCAGACGTCAATCGGATGGTGGTAAAGCTGGCTGGGTCCATGCCAGTGTGTTTGAGTGCGATCCGGCAGAGGAGCGAGTTGCCCGCAAAGGCAAGCATGGTCAGGGATGTGAGGGCAAAGATGCGCGAACGAGCCAAAGGTTATTTGAAGCGAGATTCAACCAAGGTGGCCTCGGGTGCCTAACGATTTTTTCACCTGCCTGCCGGATTGGCACTCGATCATTTTGCCACTAGATCCTTCTCTTGCGAACTCAACCCTGACCTGCCGTTTTGGGTTCTCAACTATTATAAACTGGAAATTTGGAATGCAAATTCGCGCCGCGTACTCTCCTGCCATAGGCAGGTCAGGTGCAATTGGGGGTTAGGCGGCACATTTCTATTCAACCTGTGATTCCTTTATCCGACCGCGAATTAGTTTATATACTCCAATGGTGAAAAATAGCGTAGCCATTGTAATGAGCACGTAGTTCAATATCACGCCTTTATTGATAAAAAACCACATGGCTACCATGAACACAATACCAGCTGCAATGAGAACAAATGGTTTCTTTTGTGCTTCTGCAAAGATCAACGTGCATATTCCACCAAAAATATACATGCCGGAAAACAAAACCTCAATCCACCACTTGGCTAAAAATCCTGCTGTTGGTTTGTGCTGTTCACCAATGCGAATATCTTGGCTTGTTATCACTAATGATGGATTCATCCAACCCAGATCCTTGGGGCAAGGCTTGATCCATCCGGCTTGCCAACGCCATTCACCCATTCCTGGGTAATCATTTCGTTGACCTACACGTATTCCAAAGTGAAGGTGGGGCCTAAGTGGTTGTTCGGGACTACCACCGTTTTCATCCGGATCACCTAGATAGGCGATCAGATCTCCCTTCTCTACAAGCCCCGATTCTAATCGCCACCGGCTGGGACTTAGATGACCGTACAATGAGTAAATATTGGCTTGAGGGTGATCGATGATTATCAGCCATCCATATCCGTCCATAGGTCCTGAGAAACTTATGATACCGTCGGCTATGGCATTTACTGGGGTTCCGGCTGGTAGGTGGTAATCTTCAGCTGAATGATATTCACATTCTGACTGGCTGCAGCCGTGCGTACAGAAAATTGCCGGATATGGACGCACATCATCGTCACCAAGCTCATCGAGTGGAAACCGAAAGGGAAGTTGGTCATATTTAGCAAAAGCAAGTGCCCCTGATAAATCGGCAGGTGGTTGTGGCGGACAAGATTCCGTTGTCGCTGTGCATCCCACCATTAAAACCATCAGTAGAGAGATGATTATCAACCCACCCTGTTTTTTAACTTCATACCCCGTCCTCATTTTTTTCTCCTACTTCGCCACCTTGTTTGTCTGTCAAAACGGCCAAGTTCTTGTTGCCCGAGCCCGCGAAGGGCTGGGGCGTTCCTTGTTCAAAGTTCAAGCCCTGACCGAACTGATCGGAGATGTCCATTTCCCCTGGCTCACTCAGCCAGATGCCATCCAGATATGCTGGACACTGCCCGTGCCGGCTCTACTCCTCCCGCACCGGGGGGCGGAACCCCAGCCAGAAGAGGAGCAGCCCGGCCGCCACAACCAGCAGGCCCAGCAGCAGTCCGGTCAGTTGCAGCGGGCCCAGGAAAGGCCGCTCGAACGCCGCCCCGCGGTGGGTGCCCACCCCCAGCATGTCCGCCAGCCCGGCCACGTAGCAGGTCAGCAGCCCGGTCAGCCCCAGCCGCACCCCCACGTCGGAGGTGAGCGAGAGTTTGGCCCCGGCCGGCTCCCGCCGTGCGGCCATCATAAAAGCGGCCAGCGCAACCAGGGTGATCCCCAGCAATAGCCCCAGGGTCTGAAAGAGGCCAAAGCCGGGCGTATAGTCCAGCCCCAAACGGTCCGCCCCGGCCGCGATGCCGATGAAGAGCAGCCCGGCCACGGCGATCCCCAGCCGGGTTTTCAGCGACGAGCGTTTGGGTGGTGGCGTGTCGCTCATGGGGCGATTGTAGCACGCCCGGCCGGTGGGGGCAACTTAGCGGCAGAGCAGCACCGGCAGCGTGCCCAGGCGCAGCACCTCGTCCACCGCGCTGCCCAGCACAAGCTCCACCAGCCGGCTGCGGCCGTAGCCGCCCATCACCAGGATGTCGGCCGCCTGCGCCTTGGCCTGTGCCAGGATGGTCTCCCCCACCGGTCCGCTGGCTTCCACCGGGCGCGCCTGGACCCCGCGCCCTGCCAGGTAGCCCTGGGCGCGTGCGAGCGGCTCGTCGGCCGCCCGCCCTTTCTCTTCCACCGATAGGACGACCAGCTCGGTCCCCCAGCGGCCGGCCATGTAGGCGGCTACAAACAGCGCCTCGTCCGCCTTGGGGCTGCCGTCGTAGGCCAGCAACGCCTTGCGCAGCGGGGAGGCAGCGGCCGGGACTGCCAGGATCGGCCGGGGGCAGCGCCGGACGATGCCCCGAAAGCCGGAGCCGAGCCGGTCGAGCGGTTTGGGCCCCGGCGGGTGTTGCAAGCAGAGGACCGCCAGGTCCGCCCAGCGCGTGCCCTCACAAATCCAATCGGCAACCTTGCCCGCCTGGATCGCCAGGCGGCCGTCGACCCCGGCCGCCTGGCAGCGCCGGTCAAACTCGGCCTGGACCTCGCCGGCCTGTTCGTTATCCAGCTCATCCTCTTCCGCCACCACGTGCAGCCCGCGCAGCCGGCCGCCCTCCCGCCGGCCGATCTCGATCGCCTGCTCCAGTGCCGGCCAGCAGGCTTCCTCGCCGCTGAGCGGCACCAGCAGGTCGGAAAACAGGGTTGGGAACGCGTGTGGCTCGAGCGCCGCTTCGCGTTCGCGCTGCTCGCCTTCTGGTCGCCTGTGGCCGGGACCCACTTCGTCGGCCAGGTGGTCGGCCGCCTCGCTCAGGTCGATCTGCCACGTCAGGGTCTCCTGCAATTCGGCGCGGTGCCGGTGCAGCCAGATGTAAAGGTCGGCCTCGCTCCGGCCGGCAAAGTCGCGCAGTACACCGCGCTGGCGGATGATCTCCATCGCCGGCCGGTAGACCGTGTCGTACCAGTGGCCCACCGCTTCGGCGTAGGGAATCTCGCGCTGCTGCTCCAGCCCCATAAAGTAGCGGTGCACCTCAATGTGTTCTAGCAAGGTGTCGTACCCGCCCGGCGCGGTCAGGGTCAGGTCGGCCTCCGGCCGCAGTTGGTCCAGGCCGGTCTGCTCCAAAAAGGTGGCGTATTCAGCTTTCAGGATCAGCTCGTCGGGCTGGATGTCGGGCGTCAGCGGGACTTTGCTGGTGATCTGGGTGACATAGGCCTCAATGTGGGTCGCTCCCAACTGTCCGGCGACCGAGACCCGATGGTTGCCGTCTTTGACAAAGAAAGCCTCGCCAATCTGGTAAACTTCGATGGGGGGCAGCCCCACCAAACCGCTCACGGCCGCGCTGACCCGCGCCCAGCGCTGCTCCTGCCGGTCCTCGCGGGGCAAAAAGCTGCGGGTGAAATCGGTATAGCGCCCCACGCTCCCCACAATGGCGTCGAGCCGGATTGACTGCAACCCGCGCTCTGACCCCTCGGTGGCCCGCAGTTGCCGCCGCACCTCTTCGTAGGAGAGCAGCTTGGTCGACTGCCCGGTGAGCGCGGCCACGACCTGCTCCACGGTGGCCCGCCATCGCGCGCGGCGAAAGTCTTGAATTGCGAGGATGTAACTGCCGGCTTTCGATTCAGCCATATGTGTACCCAGTTGGCTCAGGTGATTACAACCACCCGGCCGTTGGTCATCCGGGCCAGCTCGTCGGCCGTCAGGCAAAAGACCGCGTGCGGGGTGCCGGCGGCCGCCCACAGCACGTCCAACTCGAACAGCTCCTGGTCGAGGTAGGTCTCCAATGGCTCGCTGTGACCCAGCGGGGGCACACCGCCGATCACAAAACCGGTCCGCTGGCGGACGAACTCGGCGTCCGCCTTGTCCACCGGCTCGCCGACCCAGGCGGCCAAGGTCTGCTCGTTTACCCGGTTGCGGCCGCTGGCGATCACCAGGATCGGCTTGCCGCTCTGCCGCCCCCGGAAGATCAACGATTTGGCGATCTGCTCCACCTGGCAGCCGACGGCCTCGGCTGCTTCCCGCGCGCTGCGGGTGCTGGCGGGTAATTCCACCACTTGCAGGATGAGGCCCAACGCTGCCAGGGCATCCTGCACCTTTTGGGCGCTGTTCCGCAGTTTGCCTGCCATCTAGCCAAGCTCCCACGGCGGCCGGCCGGCCGCCCCACTCAGTGATTCCTGCACCGGGCCGGCGAATTCGGGGAAGACGTTGGGCAGGGCAGCCAGCATGCCAAAACAGCCGGCCAGCATCATGTCGCCAAAGGGGACCGCATAGTACGGCCGGTGGCGGCTGGCGTGGAGCAGGCTGCGGCGCGGGCCAGTCACCGCGACTCCCCAGTCATCGGCCGGCAGGCGCAGGGGTTCCCGGCTGACCATCAATGCGCCGTGGCCGTTGTCCTCAAACACATCGGCGTGGTCCAGGCTGGTGTCGGCCAGGGCGGACAGCAGCTCGTCCAGCCGGCCGGTGGTCACTTCGCCGGTATGATGCTCAAAGACCCCTTCGATCCCGGCCGGCCCCAGGCGGAAGGCCAGGCAGTGGAAATTGCCCACGTTGGCGATCAGCGCCCGCTCTCGCTGGCCGACGCGTGGGTCGAGTGTGGCTCCCAGCACCGCGGCCGGGGCGGTGTCCATCACCATCAGGGGTAGGTCAATTCCAGCAGCGGACCGGACCACGGATTGCAGGCGGGTCATGATGGACGGGACCTCGTCGGCGCGGAACGCGAACCCGCTCAGCCGGTGGTGGCTGCGGATGCGCTGCTCCAGAAAGTCAAAGCGAAATTGCCGGTCGGAATAGCCCGGCGGTGCGTCGCCGTGGTCAAATACCGCCACCGCCAGCAGGTCGGGGGCCAGCGGGTAGCCAAACTGGGCCAGGGCGGCCGCAACCATCGGATAGTCGAAATCCTTTAGTTCCAACTGCTCGGTCCCGGCCGGCAGCGAGCCAAGTTCGTCCTCACTCACCAGCGTCACGCCCATCTCCCGCTGGACCGCTTCCAGATCATCGTTAAAGGTGCGGGCGGCCGAGGGGGTTGCGAACAGTTGGTAGCCGGCCTGCAAATGGTCGCGCGCCGCCCAGGCCACCGGCCCGCCGCCCATCAGCACGCCGCTGAGAGCCACCGGCCGGCCGGCCCCGGTCGCCTGCCGGATGCGGCGATGGAACATCATGGTGGGCGAAGGGACCACCAGTTTGTAACCGTTCTCCAGGTCCAACTCGGAATCGTACAAAAAGATGTCCTGGGTGCCGGTGCCAACGTCAACTGTGAGTACTTGCATCTGTGCCTCCGGCCGACAATTATAAGCACAAACGGTGCCAGGGCAAAACGCCGGCCGGGTCAAGTACCCTGGTTAATGGACGGCAGCGAGCACCCTTGCTATAATCAGGTTAGTGACAGGTCGTACCCGGTTCATTTGTAGGAGGGTGTGGTCATGCGAATAGATAATCCTGAGTTGGTGTTGCCGGCGCTATTGGTGTTTTTCCTCTTTGTTTTGGGGGTTTGCGCTTTCATACTCATCCGGCTGTTCCGGCGGCCCCGTTCGAAGGGAAAGCGCATAGATATGGCTCGCATGGCCCGTGCCGTGGCCGCGCCCCCTCCGCCCACGCCGGCCGAGATGCAGCCCATCGAACCGGCCTGGCCGGCCGGCGCTCCTCCGCCCTCGATTGCCCCCCGGCCTGCTTTGACCCCCCCGGCTGTCCTTCCGTCGCCGGCCGATAGCCTGGAGGTCTTTCGCGTACTGCGGGTAGGCTCCAGGGGGGAACTGGTAGTGGAGGTGGAAGGGCAGCATTATCACAAGATCACAGAAATCCGCGATGGGATCATCGGCCGGCGGGTGCTGCTGGCGGTGCAGGAGCTGGAGGATTTTGTCGGCCCGCACGCCAAAAAGATGTTGCCGGAATTGCACCGTCTGGAAGGCCCCCTTGGCCCGGGTGCGGACGAAACATCACTGAGCCCCGAGCAGCTTGCTTTTTTGGAACAATTGCAGGGACAGGTGCCGGATGCCGAAGCCGAACGCGAGATAGGCCTGGTTGAATTCTGGCGCCAGGGGTTTAGCCCGGCGCGCCGCCGCCAGGCCACCAGCGAGACGCCCGGCCCACAGGGTTTCATTGAGCAGATCGAAGCGCTGTTGCAGGATCGCCTGCCGGAGCACCCCAAGCTGGCCGGCCGCTCTATCCATTTCTTTAGCGCGCCCACCGGTGAATTGCGCATTGAGGTAGACGGCCGCTTTTACGACGGCATGGACGCTATTCCTGACGCCGAGGTGGTGATGTTCATCAAAGACACCATTCAGGCCTGGGAACAGGGCTAGCCTGTTTGCCGGTTGGATTGTTTCGCCGGCGCGGCCGGGCAATCAACGATGTGGGGAGGGAGAGACCATGAAGATTGTGCGCTTTGTGGTGGGTGACGCCCCGCCTGCCTTGGGTGTGTTGCAGGATCAAGTGGTCCACGTCCTGGATGGCGATATGTACGCAAATCCACAGCCCGGCCGGGTGGTTGCGCTGCTGGCAGAGGTCCGTCTGCTGGCCCCGTGTCGGCCGGGCAAGATCGTTGCTGTAGGGCGCAACTATGCCGCCCATGCGGCCGAGCACGACGCAGACGTTCCGCCGGAACCGCTCTTGTTCCTCAAGCCCCCCAGCGCCGTCGTTGGCCCCGGCGACCCCATCATCTTGCCGCCCCAATCCCAGCGGGTGGAGCACGAGGCGGAACTGGTGGCGGTCGTGGGCCGCCGGGCGCGAAACGTTCACCCGGCCGAGGCCCTGGCCTACCTGCTGGGTTTTACCTGTGGCAACGACGTGACCGCCCGCGATTTGCAGAGGAGGGACGGCCAGTGGACCCGTGGCAAAGGGTTTGACACCTTTTGCCCCCTGGGGCCCTGGATTGAGACCGAATTGGACCCGGCCGCGCTGGATGTGATCGGCCGGGTCAATGGAGAGGTGCGCCAGCGTGGCAACACCAACCAACTGGTCTTTACCGTCCCCTACCTGGTCTGCTACATTACCCGCGTGATGACGCTGGAGCCAGGGGACATGATCATGACCGGCACCCCGGCCGGTGTGGGGCCGCTGCGGGCCGGGGACCTGGTGGAAGTAGAAGTGCAGGGGGTGGGTGTATTGGCAAACACGGTGGAGGCGGGGAGCGATGAGCGAACATGCTGAGATCTGGGATGCGTTGCACGAGCATCTGCACACGATTTTTGATCGGGATGCGGCCGGCTATGCCGCCAGCGTGACGCCGGACCCAAGCCTGTACGAATGGTTTGTCACGCCGCACCGCCAGGATGGGGTCGATTTTCACCTCTTTATGATTGAGCATGCGTGGGCCGGGACAGACGAGGGGGCGTGGCGCTATGACCTACTGGAGCCCAAGCTGCAACGCTTTGGCGATACCGCCATTGTGAGTTACACGTTTATGCTCACAACCAGCGGCCCCGATGGGCTGCAACACCGGGTGCACAACGAGAGCCGGGTGCTGATATGGCTGGACGGCCGGTGGAAGGTGGCGCACGTGCACAAAAGCCCCGCCTGGCAGGCCCCGTATAGTTCGACCGCGCCAGGCGGGTAGTTCCCGCGTTGGTCCAGGGCTGCACTCGGGAGGCTGGCTTTTGTCAAAGCCGGCCGGGGCGATTATAATTCCCGCATGACACGTGAGGCGGTCGTCATTTTCAACCCGATGGCCGGGCCGGTTAGCCTGGGCGGGTACGTGAGCCAGGCGCGCCGGTATTGGAGACAGCGCGGCTGGCGGGTGGCAGCTCGAGCCACTGAATGGCCCGGCCACGCGGCCGTACTGGCGCAGCAGGCGGCGCAGGATGGCTGTCAGATGGTGCTGGTGGCCGGCGGCGATGGCACGGTGGGGCAGGTAGCTCATGGCCTGGCCGGTTCTCCGACGGCGCTGGCGGTTTTGCCCGTGGGCACCGCCAATGCCTTTGCCAAGTTGCTCAATCTTACCCCCCCACTGCAAATAGGTGGGCTCAACGTTGAGCGGATTTGCGAGCGGCTGGCAAGGGGCCGGATCCAACTTGTCGACCTTGGCCGGGCGCAGAGCATCAGCTTGCCGCCTGGGGGTTTTTGTTTTGTCTCCTGGGCCGGGGTTGGCCTGGATGGTTACATCGTGGAGCGGATGGAGCCACGCCCCAAATGGGTCAAGCAGGTGACCGGCCGCCATCTGGGGTGGACCTCCTACCTGTTTACCGCGGTCCCTTCCGCCATGCAGTTCACCGGTGTGACGGCGCGCGTGGTAGTGGATGGCTATTCCGTAGATGGGACTTTTGTTTTAAGTTTGGTCTCCAACAGCCGTCTGTACGGAGGTGGCATGGTCCAACTCTGTCCAGACTCGCGGCTGGATGATGGACAATTGGACATCTGGCTGTTCAGAGGGCAGATGTTTGGCGAGGCGCTGGGACACGCCATACGGCTGCTCGCTGCCCGCCATCTCACCAGTGAAGATACCATTCATCTTCGCGGCCGGCGTGTGTTGATCCGCCCGACGGAGTCGACCGAGGTGGAACTGGACGGCGAACCGGCCGGCCAGGCCCCGCTGTACGTGTCCGTTGAGAGGCAGGCATTGCATCTGCTGGCACCGGACAGCGCTCCGGCCGACCTATTTTCCCGGCCGGGTCAATCATTTTTCGAGTGGGAGCGAGCATGAAAAACATCAAAAAGCAATACTATCTTCTGATCCTTGTCCCTTTGGCAATTATCGGACGTTATCTGCACTGGAGTGAGACAGCCCAGTTCATCCTGGCGGCTGTTGGCATTGTGCCGCTGGCGGGGCTGACGGGAGAAGGTACGGAGTACCTGGCTAAAAAGGCGGGCCAGCGGCTGGGTGGGCTGATCAACGCGACGCTGGGCAACGCGGCCGAGTTGATCATCACCATTTTTGCGATCAAAGCAGGCCTGTTAGAGTTGGTCAAGGCATCCATCACCGGCTCAATCCTGGGTAACCTGCTGCTGGTTCTGGGAGCCAGTATCCTTTTTGGTGGGCTGAAGAACGGCCGGCAGCGCTTCCAGCGCACTCAGGCATCGGTCAATGCCACCATGCTCATTCTGGCCGTTATTGCGCTGGTAATCCCGTCCATCTTTAGCGCCACCATCGAGGCCGAAGCCAACGGCCAGACGCACACCCAGATCGCGTCGCTGGCCAACGGAGTCAACCCGGACGTGGAGGCACTCAGCCTGGGCGTGGCGACAGTGATGATTCTGATCTATGCTCTGGGCATCTTTTATGCCTTTCGATCAGCGGAAGACAGTCCATTGACCCGGCCGGCGGCGCATGCGCCAGGGGCAGCCGGGTGGTCGGTCCGCAAATCGGCATTGGTGCTGGTTGGGGCAACGGTCGGGATCGCCTGGCTCAGCGAGATCCTGGTTGGCTCCGTTGAGCCGGTGATGGAGCACCTGGGCTGGACCGAATTCTTCCTTGGCATCATCATCATCCCCCTGGTTGGAAACGTGGCGGAGCACCTGGTGGGGGTGCAGGTTGCCATCAAAAACCAGATGGAATTGAGCCTGGAGATCAGCGTTGGTTCCAGCTTGCAGATCGCGCTTTTCGTCGCCCCGGCGCTGGTCTTTTTGAGTCTGCTGATGGGAAACCCGCTCACGCTGGTGTTCAACAAGTTCGAGTTGATTGCGCTGGTCAGCGCCTCTTTGATTGCCGCTCTGGTGGCGCTGGATGGCGAGTTCAACTGGCTGGAGGGGGCGCAGTTGCTGGTGGTGTACATTATTGTGGCCATGGCCTTCTTTTTCCTGCCCGTGCCGTGAGTTGATTGAATCTGAAGCAAGGGCAATAGCTTGGATCATCGCGATCATCCTCACATGGCGCGGGAACGCAAAACCATCTCTGCCATGGTCCGGCTCTATTGTCAGGATCACCACTGGGAGGGAGCAGAACTCTGTTCCGGTTGCGCCGGATTGCTGGATTACGCGCTGGAGCGCCTGGACAGTTGCCCATTTCGGGAGGGGAAGACTACTTGCACGAAATGCCCGGTCCATTGTTACCGGCCGGATATGCGCGAGCGGGTGCGGGAGGTGATGCGCTATGCCGGCCCTCGCATGCTCCGCCGCCATCCGATCCTGGCGTTGCGACACCTGCTGGACGGCCGGCGCAAAAAGCCGCTGCTCTCCAACCGTTAACCGGCGGTAGCGGCGCGGCGCTGCACGAACCAATGCCGCATCAGTACCAGGGCAAGGAGCGTAGCTGCCAGCCCGGCAACCTGGGCCAGCCGCAAGCCACCCAATACCTGAACGCTGGTGGCGCGCAACGGCTCCAGCATCAGCCGCGCAACTCCATAGAGGGCAACAAATAGCAGGAACAACAGACCGGGGGCGGGTGGGGCGCTGCGGCCGGCGAGCCACAGGGTTGCCAGCATTACCAACCCGGCCGCCAGCTCGTATAGTTGCGATGGGTGACGGCGCGCGCCCCACAGTTCAATGGCCCATGGCAGGGTGCTTTCCGCCCCGTATGCCTGCCCGCTGGCCAGGTTGGCCAGCGCCAGCGTTGAAACAAACAGGCCCAATGCGGGCGCAAATGCGTCCAGCAGCGGACGTCCGGGAAGCTTCTGCCGGCCGGCGTAGAGCGCGGCCGCCAGGAGCCCGACCAGCAGGCCAGCGGCCGGGTTCAGCGTCTGCGGGTTGAGGGCCAACAACCCCAACGGGTTCTGGCGATAGACAGGCCAGTGCAGGGCAGCGTAGCCCAATCGTGCGCCTGCCACGCCGGCCAGCGCAGCGTACAGCCCGGTGTTTGAGACAAGATCGCGGTTGATCTCCAGGCGGGCGGCTTGCCGGCCGGCCAACTCCAGTGCCAGCCAAAACCCAATGATCATGATCAGACCTGGAGCCTGGATTGCAAGCGGGCCAAGGTGGATGACGGGAAACATAACCTCTATTCCTCCAGCAGCTCGACTACCTTGCTGGCAATCAGCGTCTCGGCCATCGGTCCGCCATAAACCACATCCCGGATTACGCCGTCCCGGCCGATGAAGAACGTGGTGGGGTATAGCTGGACGTGGTATTCCTGAAAAACCCGGCCGTCGGTGTCCAGCAGAATGGGGAAAGAGAGCTGGTGTTGTTCTACAAACTGGCTCACGCGGCCGGGGCTTTCCTGAAGGTTGACCGCCAGGATAGTCAAGCCGCTGCTGCGGTACTGCTCCCAGACCCGCTCCAGTGCTGGCATCTCCGCCCGGCACGGCGCGCACCAGGTGGCCCAGAAATTGACCACTACCGCCTGGCCTTGCAGGTCTGCCGGTGTGACGGTCTCCCCGTCAAGCGTTGCCAGCGTGAAGGGAGGGGGGAAGAAACCGCGCTGCGGTGCATGGCGTGGGCTGCTCGTTTCACCCGACAGAGGTCTGGCCCGGCCGGCCCAGATCGCCAGCACGCCAATCAGCAACATGGCCGCCGACAGACCGCGCCAGCGTTTCCGGTCAGCCAGCCACTGTTCCCACATAGGATTGGCGCTGACTATTGGCCAAGAATCAGCGCTAAAAGAAAGCCAATTGCTACTTCGGTCGCCAGCACCAGACCAAGAAAGACGCGCCGGCCGTTGACCTGCAGGAATCCGTTCCAGGCATCGCCCAGTGTTCTGCGGGGCAACTCATAGTCATCCAGGTTTGTCATGAAAGCACACTCCTAATCGGTAATAAAAAATAATATTATAACGTTATTCTACCACAAAGGATACGTGCATTCAATGGATGAGAATCCTGATCGGGATTGGATGGACCGCGCGAGGGCCAGCGCAAAGGTGTACGTCGGACTGCTTCTCCCGGCCGGGCAAACCGGCCAGGCAGACAGGCGTTAGTTGTGGGAGACGGGCGAATCCGGTTTGCGCCAGCTCCCGCTGGATTCCTGTAGTTTTCCGGTGGTCATAAACATCACCCGCTCGCTGATGTTGACGGATCGGTCGCCGACGCGTTCCAGGTTGTGCGCAACCCAGAGCAGGTAGGTGGCGCGGTTGATTGTGGTAGGATCCTGGATCATGTAGGTCAGCAACTCGCGCAGCACCTGTTCATACAGTAGGTCGATTTCATCGTCCCTTTCAGGTATGGCGGTGGCAGCCTTCAGATCGCGAGCGACAAAGGCGTCCAGACCCTTCCTGAGCATGTCGCATGCGATGTCAGCCATGCGCGGGATGTCAATCAGCGGTTTGAGCAACGGTTCGTCAGCCATTCTTTTGACCAGGTGGGCGACCCCCTCGGCGTGGTCGCCCATGCGCTCTAGTTCGATCACAATGTGCATGGCGGCAATGATGAAGCGTAGGTCTCCGGCCACCGGCTGTTGAGTGGCGATTACCGCCAAACAGAGTTCCTCGGTCTGGTAGCGCAACGCGTTGATCTTGACGTCGTCATCAATAACCCGTTGAGCCAACGCCACATCCCGATTTTTCAGCGCCTGGACTGCAAGTTGAACGGCTTGTTCAACCATGCTGCCAACGCGCAGCACGTTGTCCTGAATCTGACCCAGCTCTCGATCAAGCGTTCCTCTTGTGTGTGTCATTGTTTGTTCCTTGCTATCCCATCCGGCCGCTGACGTATTCTTCGGTCAGGTTGTGCACCGGCCGGGTGAAGATCTGATTGGTCTCATCGTATTCGACGAGTTCGCCCAACCAAAAAAAGCCGGTCATGTCCGACACGCGCGCCGCCTGTTGCATGTTGTGCGTGACGATCACGATGGTGTAATCGGCCTTGAGCATTTGCATCACCTCTTCTACCTTGAGGGTGGCGATAGGGTCCAGCGCGCTGCAAGGCTCGTCCATCAAAATGACCTCCGGCCGGACCGCCAGTGTGCGCGCAATGCACAGCCGTTGCTGTTGGCCCAAGGAGAGGTTGAGGGCTGGCCGTTTGAGGTCGTTCTTTACTTCGTCCCACAACACGGCTCTGCTCAGGGCTTCCTCTACCATCTGGTCGAGGTTGCCGTTCCGGTGCATGCTCAAAGCCCTTGGGCCAAATGCCACATTGTCGTACACCGACTGGGGGAAAGGGTTCGGCTTCTGGAACACCAGGCCGACCCGCTGGCGCAGTTCAACCACATCAGCCGTGGGGGCATAGATATCTTGGCCGTCGAGCAAGACCTTTCCCACCATCCGTGTTCCTTCAATCGTGTCGTTCATCCGGTTTAGGCAACGCAGAAAGGTGCTCTTGCCGCAGCCAGACGGCCCAATAAGCGCCGTGATCTGGTTTTCCTGGATCTGGACGGTGATACTGCTTAACGCACGGACCGTGCCGTAGTAGAAATCAAGTTGCTCGACGGTGATCTTTGCCTTCATGCGCCACCTGTTACACGGACAGTCGAACCGCCTGCAAATGGGTCGCCTGCCGTGACTAACGGGATTATACCGTAAAGACGGGCACAATCCAAGGTCGCGGCCGGACGCCGCTGTGGGAAAGCACTGTTCTGGGTGGGTTCGGCCGCTGCCGTTGCGCCATTGACTTTTCAATACGGCTGTGCTAAGATGACCCACAAGGATTCGAGCCGGGGGCAGTTGGTAAACTGCCCCGACCATTTTCAGGTTTTATTTTTCCCGGCCGCTCCGAGAACTTATTAGGCAGGCTTCCCCTTGAAAAGCAGGCTCTTCTAAACCCGGCAGGCCCACCTATCGAGTGTCGCGCGGCCCCCATGCACTAATTCAAACAGGAGTCATTGTGAGCGTCGATTTCGTCGTTCGATTATTGGGCATGATCGTCTTTGCTATTCTGGCTGGTTGGGGTGGGGCAGCGCTTGCCCGGCCGCTGGATGGGTCCGAACTGGCCTATACCGTATTGTTTGGCCTGGTAGGTGCGTTGGTTGGCCTGATTTTGACCCCATACATCACTGTTGCACCGGCCGGTCGCATGCGCCGTGCGGTGCAAAAGGCCCCCGTTCACCGGATGTTTGCCATTCTGATCGGGCTGGTGGTGGGATTGGTTGTTGGAGCGCTGGTGGCCCTGCCGCTTTCGCTTATGCCCGATCCGTTTGGCCAGTTCCTCCCCATCATTGCGGCCGCAGTTTTCAGCTATGTCGGGGTCGCCATCATGTCACTGCGGCAGATGGATGTGATGAATTACCTGCGTGCTCGCAATGGGTTCTCCTTCCGCGCTGGAGCCGAACCAGGCTCCAATCTTGGGCCGGGTGTGTTGCTCGACACCAGCGTCATCATTGACGGCCGGATTGCCGACGTCAGCCAGACCGGTTTTATCAGCGGCCCAATCATCGTGCCGAACTTTGTGCTTAACGAACTACAATACATTGCCGATAGCTCGGAGACGATGCGCCGCAACCGCGGCCGGCGTGGTCTGGAGTTGCTCAACCGGATGCAAAAGGATTCGCTGGTGCCGGTGCGCATCACCGATATGGATGTGGAGGGGGTGCACGGCGTGGACGACAAGTTGGTTTTGCTGGCGCGCCAGTTGCGGTGTCCCATTGTGACCAACGATTACAATCTGAACAAAGTGGCCGAACTTCAGGGCGTCACGGTGCTCAACGTCAACGAACTGGCCAACGCCGTGCGGGCGATCCTGTTGCCCGGTGAGCCACTACCGATTCGTATCATCCAGGAGGGCAAAGAGCGCGGTCAGGGCGTGGGCTATCTGGAAGATGGGACCATGGTGGTGGTGGAAGATGGCCAGCACTTTATCGATCAAAAAGTGGACACCGTGGTGACCAAGGTTCTGCAGACTTCGGCCGGCCGCATGGTTTTCGCTCGCCTTGCCGATGGTGAGGACAGCTAAACCGCAAAACGCTACAGAGGAATTTAAGAATGAAGCTCCAGGTTTACAACGTGCTGACGCGTCAAAAAGAAGAGTTCAAGCCCATTGTGGATGGGCAGGCCAGCGTGTATGTGTGCGGGCCAACGGTGTACGACTATAGCCACGTCGGGCACTCCAAGCTGTATATCTCAATGGATGTAATCGTCCGCTACCTGCGCTACCTGGGTTACCGCGTCCGCTACGTGCAAAACATC
Source organism: uncultured Chloroflexia bacterium (assembly GCA_963707345.1). Taxonomy (GTDB): domain Bacteria; phylum Chloroflexota; class Anaerolineae; order Promineifilales; family UBA4811; genus CAVPPE01. The sequence continues at coordinate 735,041 of CAVPPE010000002.1, read as the reverse complement.
ACCGATGTGGGGCACTTGTTGGACACGGGCGAAGATCGAATCATGAAGGGGGTCCGCCGGGAGCGGGTGGAGCCGATGGAACTGGTGGAGCGCTACACGCGGCTTTATTTTGCGGATATGGACGCGCTGGGAGTGACCCGGCCGGACATCTCGCCGCGCGCCAGCGGTCACATACCGGAACAGATTGCGTTGACCCAGACCCTGATTGAGAAGGGACATGCCTACGAGATCAACGGTTCGGTCTATTTTGACGTGACCAGTTGGAAGGAGTACGGCAAACTCTCCGGCCGGCGGGTGGATGATATGGAAGCCGGAGCGCGGGTGGCTGTGCTGGACGAAAAGCGGCACCCGGCCGATTTCGCCCTCTGGAAACAAGCCGAACCGGAGCACATTCTGCAGTGGGACAGCCCCTGGGGCCCTGGCTACCCGGGCTGGCATGCCGAATGCACCGCCATGGCGACCAAGTACCTGGGTCAGCCGTTTGACATCCACGGTGGTGGATTGGAGAATATGTTCCCGCACAACGAATGCGAGATCGCCCAGGCGGAAGCAGCCACGGGCACTCCCTTTGCCAACTATTGGTTGCTGGCCGGCTCGCTAACCATCGACGGCGTCAAAATGAGCAAGAGTTTGGGTAATTCGGTCACCATCCAGGAAGCGCTGCAAAAGTGGCGGCCGCAGGTGATCCGCGCGTTTATCCTTTCCACCCACTACCGCAGCCCGGTGGACTTTACCGCCGAGGCGATTGACGCGGCCGGCAAGGGCTGGGAGCGTATCAACAGCGCTGCCAATCTCGCTCGTCAGCAGTTGCGGACAGCACCGGATGGCAACATGGATTCCGGGTTTGGCGCGTTTTTGGACGAGCAGAGGATGGCCTTTTCGGAAAAGATGAACGACGATTTCAATGCCCCAGCCGCCTTGGGTGTGTTGCATGATTTTACCCGCGGTGTCAACACGCTGCTCAATTCGGATGAGCCGGTCACCAGCGGGACGTTGGATGCCATTTCCCAGTTCTACAACGAGTTGGCGGGCGACGTGTTGGGCATTCTGGCGGACGAGGCCGGCGCCGCCACCAGCGCCGAGCGGGAAGGCGGGCTGATCGAGCTGTTGATCGAGATGCGCTCCCGGGCGCGTGCCAACAAATACTGGGAGGAAGCAGACCGCATTCGCGACCGGATGGCCGAGTTGGGCGTTGCGCTGGAGGACCGGCCGGACGGCACTGTCTGGCGCATTGCCGGTTAGCCGGGACGGGTGAGTTGAGGGCGTGGGGCGAAGTGAGAACCGCCCCGCGCTTTTTGTCAGGGTATGGACGTACTGTTTGGCCGCAACCCGATTCTTGAATCGCTGCGCGCCGGCCGGCGCACCCCGCAGCGGCTCTATCTGGTTGAGGGGGCGCAGGTGCAGGGCTCGGTAGCCGAGATCGTGGCGCTAGCCGGCCGGGCGCGTGTCCCACTCGGTCGCGTTTCCAAGCATGAGTTGGCCCGGCTGGTCGGCCACCGCCATCACCAGGGGGTTGCGCTGGAGACCGGCCCATACCCATATGCTGATCTACCCAACATGCTGGCTGCCGCGCGTGTGGCCGGCGAGCCGCCCTTTTTTCTCCTGCTGGACCTGTTGCAGGACCCGCAAAATGTGGGCACGTTGCTCCGCACGGCCGAGGCGGTGGGCGTACATGGGGTGGTGTTGCAGGAGCGTCGCGCGGTGGGGGTCACCCCGGCCGTGGTCAACGCCTCCTCCGGCGCGGCCGAGCACCTGCTGATTGCCCAAGAGACCAATCTGGTGCAAGTAATGCGCCGGCTGCAGGGGGATGGTGTCTGGCTGTACGGGCTGGAGGGTGGGGTGGACGCTTCTCCATACCATCAGGTCGACCTGTCCGGGCCGGTGGCGCTGGTGGTGGGCAGCGAGGGTGAGGGGTTGCGGCGGCTGGTTCGAGAGACCTGCGACGGGCTGGTGCGTCTGCCGATGCGCGGCCAGGTCGAATCGCTCAACGCGGCCGTGGCTGGCTCGGTCGCCCTCTATGCTGTCTGGCAGGCCCGCAATTGGCGGCCGGAGGCTGTGCCGTGACCGATTCCAAACCGTTTCACATCTACGTTGTTTCCGATGCCACCGGCAAGACCGGCTGGCGGGTGGTGCAGGCGGCCGCGCTCCAGTTCGATACCTCGGATGTGGTAATGGAACGGCTGGGTGGTATCCAGGATGAAGCGTCCGTCAAGCGGGTGGTGGAAAAGGCAACCCGCACTGGCGGGCTGGTAGTGCATACACTGGTCAGCCCTCAATTGCGCCGGGTGATGCTGGAAGCCGGCCGCCGGCAAGGGATCATCACCATTGACCTGCTGGGGCCTGTTCTCACCCGGCTGACCGAGGCGCTGCAGATCTCCCCCAAGGCAGTGCCCGGCCTTTTCCAGCAATTGGACGAGGAATACTTTGCCCGTATTGATGCCATCGAGTACACAGTGAACCACGACGACGGCCGCAACGTGCGCGACCTGGATGAGGCCGACCTGGTTTTGGTGGGAGTGTCACGAACTGGCAAGACCCCGCTGAGCGTCTTTTTGGCTTACCGGGGTTGGCGGGTAGCCAATGTACCCATCGTGCTGGGCATCGACCCGCCGGCCGAGCTGTTTCGAGTCGATCCTCAGCGGGTGGTGGCACTCACGATTGAACCGGAACGGTTGATGTCCCTCCGCCAGGCGCGGGCCAAGCGACTCTCCCCCGCCTGGCGTTCAGCTACGCCACCAAGAAGCATATCACAGAGGAAATCGAACTGTTCCGCCACATCCTCCGGCGGGGGGTGTGGCCGGTGGTGGACGTGACTTACCGGTCGATTGAAGAAACCGCTTCCGAGGTGATGGAATTGGTCCGGCCGCGCAACCGCTCGTTTCTCAGCGACTAGCCCTGGCCGGGCAGGTCGAAAAACGACACCAGGTTCATGATGGCCGTCACGTCGCCGGTCACCTTGACCCGGCCGTTCATGTAGGCGGCCACCGCGTTGAGTTGCCCGTTAAAGATCGCCACCAGGTCTTCGCCGCTGCTGCGGATGGCGGCCAGCGGGTGCTCCACTTCGCCCGGCCGGGTGCGGCATACGCCCTGGCTGATCTCCACTGCCCAATCCCCGCCATGATCGCCGCTCAGGCTGAACTGCAGCGCAAGCTCGACCTGGCCCGCCTTTTGGGGCAGAAACGCGGCCGGCATCGCATCGAAAAGCTCCTGGGGTGTGTTGAACATTGTTCGCTCCTTGAAATCGCGTACTATGCGGCGAGTATAGCCAGCCGCTGAACTCCTGTCAAGCTAGCCCGCGCGATTGCCGGGGAACCCATCACCTTCTCGGTTCGTCTCAAGGGTGATTTAAGACCAGGAGGCAATGAGATGAAAAAGATCAGGTATTTGTTGATAGCTCTTGTGATGATGGGGCTTGTGTCTTGCGGCGCATCTGATTCCGAGCCGACAACTGCGCCGACTGACCTGCCCACCCGGCCGGCCAGCACTGCCACGCTGGTGCCGCCATCGGCCCCGCCCAAGGCTGGAACGGTCAGACGCGGCCAGGCTGTGGTAGACAGTGTGAACATTGTGATCCTTGAATCCTTCCCGATTCAGATTCAGGTGGTGGCCTCCGGAAACTTGCCGGATGGTTGCACCCAGATTGGCGAGGTTTTCCAGGAGCGCAATGGTAATACGTTTACTGTGACCATCACCACTTCCCGCCCGGCCGATGCCATGTGCACCACGGTTCTGGTGCCGTTTGAACAGGCCGTCTCGCTGGAAGTGGTCGGGCTGCCGGCCGGGGAGTATGGTGTCCTGGTCAATGGCCTGCAGGCCACCTTTGAGCTGGCGGTGGACAACGTCCTTGGCCAGGAGGTCCCGTTGGAGCCGGATACATCGCAATGCCCCACGGGCAGCGGTGGGCAGGCGCAGTTCGTCAATCCGTCGGGCGGGTACTGCTTGCTGGTTCCAGATGATTTTGTCATCAAGGAAGAGGCGGCCAACGTGGTTGGGTTCTATGGCCCGCCGCTGGACAAGAGCTACGAGCCGGTGTCCGGTTCGCTGGTCATCCAGATCGAGTCAATTCCTGCAGGACAGCAACTCGACCAGATTGTTGACGATGTGGTAGCAGAGCACCTGGCAGTGATGCCATCGCTGGTCGTCACCCGCTCCTCGCTGGAGATTAGCGGTGTGTCGGCCGAACTGCTGGAAGGGCTGCCCGGCCGGACTGGTTTCAACCTGCTGCTTTTCCTTGCGGCCGACCGGTTGTTCAAGGTGTCCCTCTATCCGGTTGACGAGGCCTTCCCACAGGCTCGGCCGGACGTCGACCGCATCTGGAAGCTGTTCCTGGGGAGCTTTTACCTGCTGCCGTGACAGCAATTCTCGCTCAAATGTAAACCCCGACCGGCCCGGCGGTCGGGGTTTTTTCTTGTCGGGTAGGGTCGTTTCCGGTATAATATCTATGATTATTATCATAAAAATGGAAGCGAGGCCCTGTCATGCCAAACCGTTTAGCCAAGGAAACTAGCCCCTACCTGCTTCAGCACGCCGACAACCCGGTAGATTGGTACCCGTGGGGCGATGAGGCCCTGGCGCAGGCCCGCGCCGACGATAAACCGATTTTTCTCTCCATTGGGTATTCCGCCTGCCACTGGTGCCACGTCATGGCGCACGAGTCGTTTGAGGACCGGGAAACGGCCGCTCTGATGAACCGGCACTTTGTCAACGTCAAAGTGGATCGGGAGGAGCGGCCGGACCTGGACCAGATTTACATGAGCGCGGTTCAGGCTATGACCGGCAGCGGCGGTTGGCCGATGTCGGTCTTTCTCACCCCGGCCGGCGTGCCCTTTTACGGCGGCACCTATTTCCCGCCCCGGCCGAGGTATGGCATGCCTTCGTTCCAGGATGTGTTGCGCGCGGTCGCCGAGGCGTGGCAGGATCGGCGCAGCGAGTTGGAGCGCAGCGGGGCGCGGCTGGTGGAGAACATTGCCCGGCCGGGCGCTTTGCTGGAGGCGGCCGGCGATGCCCTATTTCTCCAGGACACGCTGGAGACCGCGCTGGAGAACCTGGGCCAACAGTTTGACCGGACCCATGCCGGCTGGGGTGGGGCGCCCAAGTTCCCCCAGCCGATGGCGCTCGAACTCTTGTTGCGGCTGCACAACACGACCGGCGACCAGGAGCCGCTGGCGATGGCCACCCAGACGCTGGAAGCGATGGCCCGCGGCGGGATGTACGACCAACTGGGGGGCGGCTTTCACCGCTACTCGGTGGACGAACGCTGGCTGGTGCCCCATTTCGAAAAGATGCTCTACGACAACGCGCAGCTTGCCCGTGTCTATCTGCATGCTTGGCAGGCGACGGGTGAGCCGTTTTTCCGCACCATCACCGAGGAGATTCTGGATTACGTCGTGCGGGAGATGACCGACCCGGCCGGTGGATTCTACTCTACCCAGGATGCGGATAGCGAAGACGAGGAAGGCAAGTTCTTTGTCTGGACCCCGGCCGAGATCCGCGCCATCCTGGGCGGAGAGGCCGAGGTATTCATGGCTGCGCACGCCGTGACCAAACCGGGTAATTTTGAGGGCCGCAACATCCTAGAGTACGTGGGCGTGCTGGATGACCGGCCGGCGTGGGCGGACGCCCGGCGCAAGCTGTTCGAGGCTCGCCGGGGTCGGGTGCACCCCGGCCGGGATGAGAAGGTGCTCACTTCCTGGAACGGCCTGATGCTGGCTGCCTTTGCCGAGGCGGCGCGGGTGTTCGGCCGGGCCGATTACCGGCAGATTGCCGAACGCAACGCGGGCTTTGTGCTGCGCGAGCTGCGGTCCGACGGGTGGCGGCTGCTGCATAGTTGGAAAGACGGCCGGGCGCGCTTCAATGGCTACCTGGAGGATTATGCTTTCTTTGTCGAGGGGCTGCTGGCACTATACCAGACCACCTTTGAGCCCCGCTGGTACCAGGCCGCGCGGGACCTGGCCGAGACGATGGTCGCCCGCTTTAGCGCCCCGGACGGCGGCTTTTTCGACACCAGCGACGACCACGAACAACTGGTGACCCGGCCGCGCGACTTGCAGGACAATGCCACCCCCTCTGGCAACGGCATGGCGGCAACGGTGCTGCTCAAGCTGGCCGGGCTGGCGGCCGAGCCCCGCTTCGCAGAGTTGGCCGAAGCAGCGCTGGCTCCGCTGCAGCAGTTGATGGCCCGCTTTCCGCTTGGTTTTGCGCAGTGGCTGCAGGCGTTGAACTATGCGCTTGAGCGGCCCAGGGAGATCGCCATCGTGGGCGACCTGGATGCGCCGGACACCCAGGCGCTGTTGGCAGTTGCTCGTGACGGCTACCGGCCGCACCAGGTGGTGGCTGCCGGCGGGCCGGAGGCGGGCGTGCCCTTGCTGGCCGGCCGGAGCGCACTAGATGGCCGCCCTGCCGCTTACGTCTGCCGCGATTCCGCCTGCCTGGTCCCGGTTACCCAACCAGAGGAACTCAAGGCGCTGCTCAAGTAACGGTAAATAGGTTCCTCAGCTTCGCGGCCCCCCATTAGTGTTAGTGTGCTTTCGGCCATGAGGGAGCCTAGCTGGATACCAGGCTCCCTCTACCGTACCTTTGGGCCTGCCCGCTAGAACTAGTCTTCCTAGCGCCGGTGCCATTGCCACAATCCAAGACATTGATGATGGGCATCGGATCGGCCTCCTGGGTGTGGAGCGACAAAGGGAGCACGAGCAGCACCATCATCACCGCGACCAACTATGCTTTGCCTCCTTTATGGTTTCTTCCGCCATTTACCCCGTGTCATCCCTGCTCTGTCACGACATTTGTCGTCGACCGCCGTGATGGTCAACACCTCGCCGTCATAGGTCCAGGCGTAGGTACCTACCACATCTCTGCACGGATGATAGTCGTCCTGGATGACAACCTGATCCCCGGTCACGGTGTAGGTGCCGCTGAATTTGGCGTCCATTGCCTGGGTGTGGCCTTCGGTGATGTAAGTGCCATCGGATTTGAACTCCCACGTCAGACTTGCTTTGGCAAAGACACCTGTTGGAAATGCCAACGCCGTGGCTGCCGTGGGCGCTGCAGTCTGTTTCGGTGGCACGGGCGTGGGTTCTGGAGTCTGCGTTGATGGCGCGGCCGTCGGCGCTGAAGTGGGCGGCGATTGAGACGCGCTGGGGCCACATCCAACCACGATCAACACTAGCGCAAGCGCGATATAGGCTAGCTTCTTCCATTGTGCTCTCACAGTTGTTTCTCCTTATTCTAGATTCAACAAACGATTGGCCTAGTCGTTACTACCGATTGCCGTCTTTTCACTTGCAGTGGGCGTTGCTATCTTGTTTGAACGGTCACCAAGTCGTCACCTCCTCTTGTGTCTCTCCTCCTTCCTGCCTCCCTCCCTCTTCGCCCGGCTGTATGCTTGATCCGATACGAGTCTGCGACCGAACATAGTCAAACAGGGAATCCAGGGTGGCAAAGCCTTTGCGTTCGCCAGTCTGGGCACTCTCCAGCGATGCTCTCCAACCTTCGCTCGCACTCACATGCCACAGGCGCAAAAGATACGATTGATAGACCGGTTGCCCTCCTGCGTGTCCTGCTTTCTCTTTCATCTTTGCCACGTGACCTGGTTATATCCACAGTGTAACAATCGTGCGTGAGAGAAACGTCCCCACAAGTGGGGCGGAACAAGGAGCGCCCAAAAGTGCGGTCATGGCAAACCCTGCATTTGTCATCGTGAGCCGACGCCAGCCGGCGAAGCGAGCCCCCGCCATGCTGGCGGGAGGTCCCTCGCCTAGCAGTCAGGACCACAGTGCTTTGCCCTTACAGGATCTGCCAAGGAACTCGTTTCTGTCATCACGAGAAAGACCGACCGCCTGCCCTGAGCAAAGCGAACGAAGGCATACACCTCGTACAGTATTGGGCTTGCTTCACGCCTGGAGTCTGTCCCAAGCCAAGCGCGGGAGCGGTTCGCCATGACGCCAGATGGGTTTGTTCCTTGATGCGTAGCGCCTCGCACTGGTAACAATCGTAATGAAACCTGCCCCCAATTCTTGAAAAGATGGGCACCCCGGAGTAACGTGAAGCTTGCGTGCGTGTCACAGCCGCTATACAATTCGGGCACAGATTGGATACTTCTTTCTCGACTCGCTGCCAAGAGCGAGTGCTTGGGCATGGGTTCGTGGTTTGGTTCAGAGGAGAATAGGATGGCTCTATCAATCTGGCTGCTAGGCCCTCCCCAGGTAAGACTGGATCAGGAACTGGTTTCCAACCTCCGCTCGGACAAGGCGCTTGCCCTACTGGCGTACCTGGCCGTTGAATCGGACCGGGCCCACCGCCGCGAAAAGCTGGCCGGGATGCTGTGGCCCAACTACACCGAGGCATCTGCTCGAGCGAACCTCCGCCGTGCCCTGGCCGATCTGCGACAGGCAGTCGGTGATCAGCAGGCGACGCTACCTTACCTCCAGACCACGCGGGAGATCATCCAGTTCAACACAGCCAGCAACTATTGGCTGGACGTCAATGCCTTCACACACCCGGCAGGCGGGCTGGTAGGCCTGGAACAGGCCGTCGCTCTGTACCAGGGCGGTTTCCTGGAAGGTTTCTCGGTCAGCGATGCTCCATCGTTTGAGGAATGGGCGCTGTTGAAGAAGGAGCAACTGGAACGCCATCTGTTGGAGATGCTCGGCCGCCTGGCAACCACCTACGAGCGGCGCGGCGAGTACGAGCAAGCCCGCCGCCACGTCTGGCGACAGGTCGGTCTGGATCCATGGAACGAGCAGGCACACCGGCAACTGATGCAGCTAATGGCTCTCAGCGGCCAGCGCAACGCCGCATTGGCCCATTATGAAGCTTGTCGCAGCCTGTTGGCGAAGGAGTTGGGCGTTGAGCCAGACCAGGAGACAACGGCGCTCTACGAGAGTATTCGCGACGGGACGCTGGTCGCCCCTCCGTTCATTTTACCTCCACCCACCTTCCTCAGCGAAGAAGCACAGGCGGGCGCTGCCGAAAGATCTGCCTTTGTCGCCCGCGAGCGCGAGCTGGCTCAACTGGGCGCGTTCCTCGACCGGGCACTGGCCGGCCGTGGTCGGGTGGCCTTTGTCATTGGCGAGCCAGGCAGTGGCAAGAGTATGCTGGTGCAAGAGCTCGCCCGCCAGGCGATGGACTCGCACCCGGATCTGGTGGCTGTCACCGGCCGGTGCAACGCCTACGCCGGCATCGGCGACCCATACCTGCCCTTCCTGGAGATGATGCAGATGCTCAGCGGCGATGTCGAGGCCAGGTGGGCCGGAGGCACGATCACCAGCGACCACGCCCGCCGCCTGTGGGCTCTGATGCCCGATGTGGTGGAGGCACTCGTTGGGGATGGCTTCGAACTGATCGACCGCTTTGTGCCTGGGGCAGCGCTGCTGGCGCGCGCTCGAGCTGGGGCACCCCGTCAGGTCGTTCGATTGGCCGAGTTTCTGGACCGCAGGGCGGCTTCTGAGATTGGCGCAGCCAGCTTGCAGCAGACGGACCTGTTTGAGCAATACACCAATGTGTTAAAGGCCCTGTCGCGTGAACATCCTCTCATCCTTGTAGTGGACGACCTGCAATGGGCCGATGTCGGCTCCATTGGTTTACTCTTTCATCTGGGGCGGCGGCTGGCAGGGAGCCGGATTCTACTCGTAGGCGCTTTCCGGCCGGGAGACGTCGCCATAGGACGTAAACTGGCGGGCTCAGGATGGGAACGGCATCCCCTGGAGCCGATCATCCACGAATTCCAGCGGGACCTCGGCGATATCTACATCGACCTGGCTCAGTCCGAAGGCCGGCAGTTTGTGGAGGCTTTTCTGGACACCGAGCCTAACTGCCTGGACGCCGTGTTCCGCAACACGCTCTATCGGCACACAGGCGGACATCCCCTCTTCACCGTTGAGTTGTTGCGAGGCCTACAGGAACGCGGCGGTCTGACCAAAGACGATTCGGGACGCTGGATGGAGGGTCCTGCCCTGGATTGGGAAACCGTGCCGCCGCGCGTCGAGGCGGTGATCGCCGAGCGGTTCGGCCGGCTGCCCGAAGATTGGCAGTCCATATTGGCTACGGCCAGCGTCGAGGGTGAAGAGTTCACCGCCGAGGCAGTGGCCCGTGTGCAGGCTGTAGGGGAAGGGCAGGTCGTGCAGCGGTTGAGTGGCCCCTTGAGCTGGCAGCACCATCTGGTACACGCCCAGGGTTCCCAATGGCTGGGTAGTCGGCGCCTATCCCGCTACCGCTTTCGCCACTTCCTCTTCCAGAAATACCTGTACAACAAGCTCGACCCGGTGCAGCGGGCATATCTCCACGAGGCCGTGGGGAATGCGCTGGAGACGCTGCACGGGGAACAAGCGGGCGAATTGGCCGTGCCGTTGGCCCGGCACTTTGAAGCGGCTGGTATGACGGTCAAGGCCGTGGAATACTTGCTTCAAGCGGGAAACCGCGCCGTGCGCCTGTTCGCCAACGACGAGGCCATCTCCCACTATCGTCGGGGCATCGAGCTGTCCAGGACGCTGGCGGACACGCCACAACGAGTCCAGACGGAGCTCAGATTGCAGGTGGCGCTGGGCGTTCCCCTGCTCGCCACCCGGGGTTTTGGCGACGCCGAGTTGGCCCAAACCCACGGCCGAGCCACGGTACTCGCCCGAAGCGTCGAGGCGTCTCCCGAGCTGTTCCAGGCGCTATCGGGTCTGAAGAGCTACTATGACCTGCGCCTGGAGCTGCAAATGGCGCAACAGGTGAGCGAGGAGATGGTGCGCGTGGCCCAGCGACTAAACGACACGGGTCTTGCTGCCTTTGCTCACCACCAGTTGAGCACCACCCTGGTGTACCTGGGCCGGGCGCACGACTTTTTTGAGCAGCGGGAGCGGATGCTGGCCCTTTACGACCCCGAGCGGGACTGTGCGATGGTCTACCAGCTTGGGTTTGACCCGCAGGTTGCCAGTCTGTCGCACGCCGCGTGGGCTTCCTGGTTCTTGGGGTACCCTGACTTGGCCAGACAACGAAGCGAGGAAGCCGTAGGCCTGGCCAGGGAGATGGGTCATCCGTTTGTCCTGGGCTTTGCCCTCATGTTCGCTGCTCAGTCGTGCATCTACCGGCGGGACGCACAAGCTGCCCGTGAGAGGGCGGAAGCGACGATAGGCCTGTCAAGCGAGCTGGGAATGGCATTCTGGCTGGCAGCCGGGATGAGCGAAATGGGCTGGGTGCTTGCCGAGGAAGGCAAACTGGACGAGGGGATCGCCCAGCACCTTCAGGGACAGGCGATGCTACAGGCCATAGGGGTAGAACTGGGGTCTCTACAGGCTCTCCCCCTGCTGGCCGAGGCCTATCGCAGGGCGGAAAAGGTTTCAGAGGGACTGGCTACGATCGACAAGGCGCTGGCACTCATTCACGCGACGGGGTGCAGAATGGATGAACCGGAGGTACACCGACTGAAAGGGGAACTGCTGCTCATGCAGGGGCAGGCGGAGCCTGAAGCAGAAAACTGCTTCCAGCGTGCCATCCAAGTGGCCCGACAACAGCAAGCCAAATCCTGGGAACTACGAGCTACGACTAGCCTGTGCCGCCTCTGGCAAAAGCAGGGCAAGCACAGAGAGGCTCAACGGCTGCTGGCCGAAACCTACGGATGGTTCACGGAGGGCTTCGACACCCCTGATCTGCAGGATGCCGAGGCGCTGCGGGAAGAGCTTGCATAGGCTGTGCAAGGTCAGTCGAGGCGCCGCAAGATGCTTTCCACGCATATTGGATTGTACAGGACACTTTGTTAAGATGCTCCACGACAATGCGCAACTGCCCGCATCTGTCTGTTGGCCTGCCAGGTGCCGGGCAATGCTGGACGGCCGCCTATGTGTGCCGCAACGCGGTCTGCCAGCGGCCGGTGACGACGCCCGACGAGTTGAAAACACTGCTCACCGATAATTAATGTATGGAGGTTTTGCATGTTGACTGAAGGAACGATGGCTCCTGACTTTACCTTGCCGGCCGACGGCGGCGGCGAGGTGACGCTCTCCAGTTTTCGCGGCAGAAAAGTGGTGCTCTACTTTTATCCCAAGGACGACACCCCCGGCTGCACCACCGAAGCCTGCAACTTTCGCGACGACCACAGCGCAATCACCGCGGCCGGCGCGGTGGTGCTGGGCGTCAGCCCGGACAGCGTCCAATCGCACGACAAGTTCAAGCTCAAGCACAGCCTCCCCTTTGCGCTACTCAGCGACCCGGAGCACCGGGTGGCCGAGTTGTACGGGGCCTGGGGCGAAAAGTCGATGTACGGCCGGACCTACCTGGGTGTCATCCGCTCCACCTTTGTGATTGACGAGGATGGCCGGATCGCCAGGGTCTTTCCCAAGGTAAGGGTAAAAAACCACAGCCAGGAGGTGCTGGCCGCGTTGGGAGGGTAAGAGCAGGCGCACTGACCCCGTCAACGGGATGGGTGGGAATTTCTGTTCCCAGGCCCCAGATCAAATGCCACAGGAGAGTGCCATGAGAGAGCCCCAGATCACCGTGTACGGCGCGCATTGGTGCCCGGACTGCCGCCGCAGCAAGCAGTTCCTGGGCGAGCATCAGATCCCCTACAACTGGGTGGACATCGAGCAGGACCCGGCCGGCGAGCAGCACGTGCTGCAGAAGAACGACGGCAAGCGGATCATCCCGACCATCGAGTTTGCCGATGGGACTATGCTGGTGGAGCCGTCCAATGCCGAACTGGCCAAAAAGCTGGGACTCAAGCTGACGGCCGAGCGCAGCCACTACGACCTGATCATCGTCGGGGGCGGCCCGGCCGGGCTGACCACCGCGCTCTATGCGGCTCGCGAAGGGATTGACACGCTGGTCATCGAGCGGGCCGCGCTGGGTGGGCAGGCGGCCGCCACCCAATGGCTGGACAACGTGCCCGGCTTTGCCGAAGGGATTGAAGGCACAACATTTGCCGACCAGTTACGCCGCCAGGCGGAGCGCTTTGGGGTGGAGATGTTGCAGGCGCAGGATGTGGTCCGCGTCTACAGCCAGGACAACTACCATGGGGTGGAGACCGCCGATGGCAGCGGTTACAGCGCCCGCGCTTTGCTGCTGGCGACCGGCAGCCGCTACAAGCGGCTCAATGTCCCCGGCGAGGAGAGCTATATTGGGGCTGGGGTCCACTTTTGCGCCACCTGCGACGGCCCGTTTTACAAGGGGCTGCCGGTGGCCGTCGTGGGCGGCGGCAACAGCGCCGCCGAGGAGAGTCTCTTCCTGTCCCGGATTGTGGAGCGGGTGACCCTGCTGGTGCGCGGCGGCGAACTCAAGGCCAGCCAGGTGCTGCGGGAAAAGGTGCTGCGCCATCCCCAGATTGACGTCCGCTTTCACACCGAGGTGGAGCGTTTTGCCGGCCGGGGCGGCAAGCTCTCGTCGGTGACGGTGCGCGACAGCGCGGCCGGCACGAGCGAGGAGATCCATCCGGCCGGCGTCTTTGTTTTTATCGGGCTGGTGCCCAACACCGCTTTCCTGGCCGGCTCCGGCGTGCACACCGACCCGTGGGGCTTTGTGGTCACCGGGCACGACCTGGTGCACGATGGCGAGCGCCCGGCCGGGTTTGCCGGCCGCGACCCGCGCCTGCTGGAGACTAGCGTGCCGGGCATCTTTGCGGCCGGCGACCTGCGGGCGAACAGCACCAAACAGGTCGCTTCGGCGGCCGGCGAAGGGGCCACCGCCGCGCTGCTGGTCCGCGAATACCTCAAGACGGTCTAACCCCGGCCGGCAAAACCTTACCGAGATGTGACTCGGCTCTTGGAAAGAGTTTGCTGATTTCCCGGTAAGAGAATCCCCACAAGCAAACGCCGGCCGGGTTATGCCGAATCCCCAAATTGTGCTATCATGTGGGCGGCGGCCGCTGGCCGTGGTTTCGGCCGCCTTTTCTGCGCTGCTCTATGTGCTTTTCTGGGATGGCGAACAGGGACAACTTGCCAACAAGGGTGGGGTTGGGGTTCTCATCAACCTGGCGATCCTGGTTGCAGTGCTCATCCTGAGGTGGCCGAATTTCGAGTTCTAGGCCAGTTCTCGCTGGATCATAACATGCGGAGGAACGATGGATTCGCAGATTGTCACGCTCCTGGTTTTGATCGTCGTATCGGCCGCGCTGGCGGTCAGCGGCTGGCTGCGCCGGCCGGGGATCGGAATCATCGCCGCGTTGCTCCTCATCGCCGGACTGGTCTGGCTCCGGCCGGGCGGGCTGGAGCAGCTTGGCTTTGGTGGGCAGGAAAGCTGGCTCATCACCCTGTTGGTGGGATTTTTGCTAGGGGTGGGCATGGCGCTGCTGGCGCTGGCGGTGATCGAGCCGGCCGCCGAGCGGATCACCGGCAAGGCGCACGACCTGAGCATTGTGGATGGCCTGCGCGGCAACCCGCTCGCACTGGTTCAGTGGCTGCTGCTGGTCTGGGTGGTGGTCGCCTTTGCGGAGGAGATCATCTTCCGGGGTTACATGATGGGCGAGCTGGCAACCCTGCTGGGGGACTCGCTACTGGCGGCCGGGGCCAACCTGCTGCTCACCTCGCTGGTGTTTGGCATCGCCCACGCCTACCAGGGCCCCAGCGGCGCGATCAGCGCCACGCTGGTCGGCGGGCTGATTGGGGCCGTCTTTCTGGTGGCCGGGTTCAACCTCTGGCTGGTGATTCTGGTCCACGGCTTTATCGATACCGTGCAGTTGATCCTGATTGCGGCCGGGCTGGACGGCCGCATCCGGCAATCCCTCATCAAGCCACGGGCCTGACCTGGCTCCGGCCGCTGGCCGCTGGCTGAAACAAAAAAACAGGCGCTCCATGCGAGCGCCTGTCCTGTTGTGGGGGTCAAACTGCCTGGGAGTTAGCCCAGGTGGGTTTCAATCATCTTGACAAACTGCCCCTTGGGGCGAGCGCCGACGATCCGGTCCACTTCCCGGCCGCCTTTGAAGAGCAGGATGGTGGGAATTCCCTGGACGCCGAACTGGACCGGGGTGGTGGGGTTAGCGTCTACGTCCATCTTGCCTACTTTGAGTTGGCCGTCAAACTCTTCGGCCAGTTGTTCAACCACCGGGGCAACCATCCGGCACGGCCCGCACCAGACAGCCCACAGGTCAACCAGCACCGGCAGGTCCGAATTGGTCACTTCGTCTTGAAAGTTCTGGTCGGTGATCTCGACAATGTTTGCCATTGGTCAACTCCTTGTTTTGTTGCTCAGACGCGGGCTAATACTAGCAGAACAAAAGTGCTTGTCAAGCAGCACTGCGTCCAGGCATGGCCTCCACCCCCGGCCCTCCCCTGAAACCGGGGGAGAGGAGTGTTGGGATATGTTGCGGGCGCAAAGCGCCCGCAACATATCCCGTTTCTCATCCCCCATCCCCCAAGGGAAGGGGGATGGGGGCCAAGCGTTCCCAAGTCCGCAATTCTGAACCCTCCCCACGCCCAGGCTCACCTTCTACGACTTGCGCACCAGCGGCAAGTAGAGCCGGTAGGCCGGGCTGATGCTGACGGCCGGTGAGTGAATCACCAGTGGGTTGAGGTAAACGCCATCGTGGATGGCCACCGTGTTGGTGACAGTGAGCGTGCTCTGCACCGCCCCGGCCGTGGCGGGGATCACCAGTTCCACGCTCTGCCCGCCGGTGACCACGCCGGTCCAGTTCAACTGGCCACCCAGTAGCGTCATGCCGGCCGGCAGGTCGGCCGTGTCCACGGTCACGCTCACCGGTAGCGTATCGGTAATGGTGATTGGGGCCGTAGCGCCGCCGTTGCTGAGGGTGATGGTGTAGGTGAGCGGAGCTCCGCTCACCACGCGCTCTGCCGGCGTGACCGTCTTGCTGGAGCCGCCCAGCCAGGGTAGGCCCACTTCCTTGCCAAAGGTAGCGGCAATCAGGTCGTGGTCGGACGTTCGCCAAACGACGTTGCCGTCCGCGCTGTAGCTGTAGGGAAAGTCGGCGTTGATGTGTAGCGCGTCCATCGCCACCAGCCGGGTGTAGAGCGGGGGCGTGGCCAGGATGTGATCCAGGATTTGCGACACGCCGCGGTAGATGTAACTGTAGCGCTCGCTCTCCGGCCGGGTGAACCAGGTGTTGACCAGCGCGTCGTCCTGGCACAGCGCCAGCAGCGGGGCCGCGTCCTCAAAATCGTTCAGGTCGCCCAGCACCACCACGTTGCTGGAGCCATTGGCGGCCAGTTGCTGGACCAGGTCGTTGAGGAATTGGGCCTGCTCCAGCCGCTGCCAGTCGGACGGCAGGCCGCCCAGCTTGGACTTGAGGTGGTTGGCAACTACCACCACCTGGGTCGGTTCGCCGCCCAGCGTGACGGTGCCGGTGACAATCATCGGCCGGCGCGGGAAGAGCGGGTACTGGCCGATGGCCTGGCAGGTAGCCCACAACGGGTCATCCGTGGACGAGGGGCTGCCGTACGGTGAGCAACCCTGGTAATCCGACGAGGTTGCCACGCTGGTGACCTGGTCTGTGCGCCAGAGCGCCACCACCCCAAAGCCGCGGGAATCGGGCGGCGAATAGGCGTAATCATAAGCGTACCCGGCCGACGCCAGCCGGCTGATCAGGGTGGCCATCACCGCATCCTGGTCCACCTCTTCCATCCCCAGAAAGGTGGGGCCGTTCATCTGGCCGATAGAGGCGACCACCTTGGCCATCCGGGGGTCGGTGGTGACGTCCAGATTGTAGGCGTTGAAAGCGGCCACGGAGAACTGGTCGGCCGTTGGGGCGGGCCAGGCGGGGACCTCGGCCGGGAGTGGCTGGCTGGTAATCACCTGCCACTCGTCGCCGGCCTGGGTGGTGACCAGGTATGCGCCGTAGCTGTAGGCCAGCGGCCCGGCCGCGTTGTCAATCACGCTGCCCACAATCAGGTTGGCCGGGTCCGCGCCGTTGATTTCGCCGTAGCGCTCCCAGTGGCGCACCCCTACCGGCATGCCGGCGTAGGGGCCGGTGCGGATTACCCGCTCCACGCCCAGGTCGCTACGCACCGCCATCACGGTGCCAAAACTGGTGGGGCCGACGACGGTGGCGGTGCTGGGCAAGGTAACCGGCATCCCCTCCAGCGATTCCCAGTATAGGGACGCCAGGTCCGGGTCGCCGGGCGGGTCCAGCTCCAATGTAGCGGGCAGCATCTCCGGTTCGCCGACCTGCACGTTGCCGGCCGCGCTGACCGCGATCTGGGTCATGCACTCGCTGCCGGGGCAGGCTGCGCCGTCGTACTCGCTGAACTCTTGCACCACGCCGGTCACCGTCACCCGGTCGCCTGCACTGACGCTGACCGCCAGCGTGCCGTGGTTGACAAAGATGGCATCCGAGGTGGCTGACAGGCCATCACCGGCCGGGTCTTGCAGGAAAAAGCCGTCAAAAGTGCCGGAGCCGGGGTAGTTGCCCTGGAAAAAGCCGACCGCGACGCCGGCCGTTTTGACCGTGTTGCCCTCCAGCGAGGAGAGGGGGCCGTCGCCCTGGATAAAATAGATCGGGGTATAGTCGCCGATAAAGGTATAGACCGGGCTGCCGGCCGTGGGGGTGGGCCAGTTGCTTGCCCAGGCGGCGTAGGCATCGTTGACGATCGACTCGCCGGGGCTATTGGCGGCCGTCACCACCAGCCGGACCGTCGCGCTGGCCATGTCAGCCAGGCTGGGGATGGTCCAGCTCACCGTGTCCCCGTTGAGCGTCCCGCCGTCCAGCGCGCGGGCATACGCAGCGTTGGCCGGCACCACGTCGGTCACGGTGACCGCGGTGACGGTGAGCCCGGTATAGTTGTCCAGCGACAGGGTGTAGGTCATCTCTGCCCCCGGCGCGACGTTGGTCGGCCCGCTCTTGCTCAATTGCAGGCCGATCGGCCGGGTTGCGACGATGTCCTCATCCCCGCGCGGCTCCAGCTTGAAATCGTCGAAACTGTAATTCAGCATCCCGCGCACCATAAAGAGCGAGTTGTTCAGCGCCGGGGCATAGTCATAGCTGGCCCAGTCATCTACCCGCGCGCCGGTGCCGGAACTGTCGGTGATCTCCCACTCGCCGTATCCCAGGTCGGCGTTGGTGACCGTCACGTCGTAGGCTGCCACCAGCACCCCTTCGTATTGCTCGGCCGCGGGGGAGCCGGTGGCGATGTCGGCCGTTTGCACCACGCTGGCAGGGTAGGGGGTGTGGCCGCCGCTGAGCACCAGGTGGGTGGGGCCAGCGCCCAGTTCGGTCATGTTGTAGTACTCCTGCACCGTCCCGCGCACCTGGACCCGGTCTCCCACTTGCGGTTTGGGCGCGGCCTGGTTGAACACGTAGATGCCATGCCACGGGCCGCTGGCTTCGGCAATGGCAAAGCCTTGCCCGTAGACCGCATAGACCACGCCGGTGGTGGTGACCACTTGGCCGGCCAGCGGAGAGTTGCCAGATGGGTCGGTGGTGTGCTGAATCTGGTAGATGGCGGTCAGCCCGCCCGGCAGGTTGATGCGGGTCTGCACAGCCGTGCCGGCCGCCGGGGTGAGCCAGTTGCTGGCCCGCACGCCGTACTCGGCGTTCCACAAGACGGCCGGCGCGGCCGGGGCGGTCACCGCCACCGTGCGGGTGACGCTGGCCTCGTTGGCCAGGCTGGGCACCGTCCAGCTAATCAGGTTGCCGCCGAGGTGGATACCGTCGTCGCTGATAGTGGCAATCTCCAGTTCGGCCGGCAGCGCATCCGTAATCACCAGCCCGACGGCCGTGTCCGAGATGCGGTTGGTGGCGACCAGGGTGTAGGTATAGCGCTGGCTTACCTCGACCGCGGCCGGGGCGCTTTTTTCAATACTCAGGCCGCGGGTGGGCAGCGGGGGCGTTGCCGGGCTGCTGGTGTTCTGCGGGTTGGGCGTGGTCAGAATCTGAAAGTCGGCCAGGTTGTTGTCCGTGTCGGTGCCGTTGCCCAGCGCGCCGCCCGGTTTGCGCTCCATGCTTTGGTCGTTCTCCGAGTATGTGGCGGCTGTGCCCTCCACAAACGCATTCGTCGCGCTGCCCCAGCCCAAACTGTCCACAATCGCACTGCCGGGGTCGCGCAGGGCCAACCCGCCGCCGGTGCGGGCCAACGACGCGCCAAAAGTGGCGTCCGGCGCGACACCCACGGAAAAGCCGGTGTGAACCAGCAAAAAGTGCCCCTGTGCGGGAATCGCATCGCCGGCACCAAAGGTGTACACGGTGACGTCGGTGGTGCCCGTGGCCGAGCGATAGACCACCTTGTAGCCGTCCAGCGCAATGGCGTCGCCGGTCTTGTTGTAGATCTCGATGAATTCGAGGCTGGCATCTGTGGCAGAACCGGTCTGCACTTCGCTTATCACCAGTGTGTCGGAGCTGGCCGGCGCGGCCGCCGAAGGGGGCGCGACTGCCAGCACCAGCACTAGTGCCAGCATCCCCAGTCCCAGGGCCAGGGAAAGACTCAAACCTGCAATGGATCGCATGTGATTCTCCTCGGTCAGAATTGGATGATGGTAAACCGGCCGCTAGTTTACCCGCGGTCGGCGCAACGGACAACCAACGTGGCATAGCTGCCGCGCGACAGGGTAAAGAAAACCGCCAGCTTGAGCCGGCCGGGGAAACGGTCGTCGGGTTGCGGCTGGTCGGTGGTCGCATCGGCCGGGAAGAGCAGCAGCGGCCGGGCGTGGCGGGTGAGGTAGGCTTTTTGCAGGATACGGGCTTTGAGGTCGGCCAGCGCCAACCCTTCCTCCCGGAGCACCGCGGTGACTGCTTCTGCCAATCCGGGCTCGCGGTAGGCGGCCCGGTGGTGGGGCATGATTACTGTCTTGTACCGGAGCTGCTCTCGAAGCCCGGCCGGTAGCGCCCCCAGCGGCAGCGCGGTCCCCGCAATCTCAATCCAGTCCAACTCGATTTCTTGCCCGGCAAGCAAACTCACCAGCCAGCGGCCGGCAATCCGGTTCCAGAGGTGGCTCTGGTACGCTTCCAAATAGAGCGAGAGCAATTGGCGCGGCAGCAGGTTGAGCGCTTTGCGCCAGTCGGCCGGGTGGTCCCGCAGGTATGTGAGCACGCTGCGATAGTTGGACGGCCGGGGGGCGGCGTCAAACAGCCGCTGCCAGTCGCCCCAGTGGGCGGCTGCCTCCTGCTTGAACGCCCGCACCGCGGCCGGGTCGCCGGGGTAGGGCAGGGCGAGGTGAGCGCGCAATGCCCGTTCCGGGTTCCGCGCCAGGATGTGCCCGCCGATCAGGCCATCCTCCGGGTGCCAGGAGCCAAACCGCTGGGCGTCAAAATAGTTGGGCAGGCCGCCCTCGGCCATCTCGCGCAGGCGGCCGGGGATGCGGCCGGCTTCGCCCGGGCTCAAATCGCGCAGGGTGATGGCAAAGCGGTTGGCGGCGATGTCGGTGGGGCGCAGCGGCCGGTCCAGTTGGCCGGCGCGCGTGGCGTGCCACTTGTCGCCTTCCAGGTGCGGCCGAGGGTTACCCTTCACCGTGGCGTGCTGGATGGCGTACGCCCGGCGGTCTTTGAGCGCCGGGAAGGCAACCGCCGAGCGGGGCACCCCCAGCGCGGCCGCCATCTCGGCCTGTACCTGCGCGGTAGTCACGTCCCGCTTTTCCACCCGCAGGATGGCGTACGGGCCGGCAGGGAGCACTGGCTGGCCCAATTGCTCTTCAACGACAAAGTCGGCCGGTGTCTGCTTGATGCGCATGGGCGGATGGTATCAGACCGCGGCGGAAGAGTCAATCGGGTTGACGGCCGAGCGGCCGAAGGTACAATAGCGTTGCCGGGTTTCATATCCTTGGAGCAAACATGTCCGTTCGCGCAATCATCTTCGATCTGGATGGGCTGATGGTGGACAGCGAGCCGTTGGCCAAGCAATCCTGGCATGCGCTGCTGGGGCAGTACGGCCGGGTGCTGGACGAGGAGGCGATGAACGAGATTTTTGGCCTGCGGCCGGTTGATAGCGCTCAGGTGATTCACCAGCGGCTTGGGTTGCCGGGCACACCGGAGCAGATTTTGACCCAGCGCCGGCAACTGATGTGGGAAATCATCCAGGATAAGGGCATGCGGCCGATGCCCGGTTTGCATGTGTTGCTGAAGGCGATTGACGCTCGCGGTTTGCCGCGGGCGGTGGCAACCTCCAGCGGCCGGCAGTACGCGCCGATGGCCATGCGCTCCATCGGGGTAGATGGGTTTGCCGCGCTGGTCACCGGGGATGATGTGGAACGGGGCAAGCCCGCCCCCGATATCTACCTGGCGGCGGCCGCTGCGCTGCAGGTAGCCCCCGCGGCCTGCCTAGCGCTGGAAGATTCGCCGCACGGCGTGCGGGCAGCCAAAGCGGCCGGCATGCGTTGCGTGGCGGTGCCGGGCCCCATGACGGCCGAACTCGATTTCAGCGCGGCCGACTGGGTTTTCCCCTCCCTGGCGGCCGTGGCAGGCGAGTTGGACTCGCTGTTGGGACCCATTGGGCAACCGGCACGCTCTGTGTAACTTGGTTATCAAGACTGTTACGGCAGTCAGCATTGTTTTTCTTGCTACCAAAAAAGGTGACGAGAGGCGTTATGGAACTTGAGGCAACCTACGGCCAGTTACATCGGCGTGATGGCAAGCGACAGGATAAAGCGGCCCCAGGGGTGACGGTGACGCGGGCGCCTGCGCGCTCGGCTCGCGGCCGGGACCGCGACACGTTGTTTGTTCACCTGACCCTGAGCAGCCAGCAGTCCGCATCTGCCACGTTGTTTCACGAGACAGTCGAAGCCCTGGCCGATGCCTTTTTTCAAACCAGCGGCAGCGTGACGGCTGCCTTGCGTCAATCTGTCCGCGCGGCCAACGAATACCTGATGCGCCACAACACGCGGGTGGAGGGGGTGGCTAAACAACAGGGCGGGGTCACCTGCGCGGTGCTGCGTGACGAAGAGATCTTTGCCGCGCAGGCCGGTCACGCATTGGCCTTTGTGGCCCACCAGGGACAGGTAGAGCGGCTGCCCCCACGCCAACCTGGCCACGTGACCCCGTTGGGTGTGGCTGTGGGGGTGGACATACGGTTTTACCACAGCTGGGTTCACCCGGGCGACGTGCTCTTGCTGGCTGACCCGTCGTTTGAGCGGCACGGCAACCATGCGATTGAATCGGCCGTGATTTACGAAGGGGTGACCAGCGCGCTGGTCAAGCTGGAAAAGCTGGCACAGGAGGGCAGTGAAGCCCGCTTGCTGCTGGTTGAGTTTTCCGCCAGCATTCCAGAGGTCCGGCCGGACGCCAAGCCGGAGCAGCCGGCCGCGTTGGCACAAGCAGAGCCATCCAAGCCTGCGGAGCGACCGCCTCTTGCAGTGCCCTCGATTCAACTGCCACGGCCGTCGGTGGATGTGGATGAGGTAAAGGGGGAGGCGCGCAAGGCAGCCTCTGGTTTGATGCTGGGCCTGGCAAAGATCACCGGTGGCATCAGTGGGTTGATTGATAGCTTGTTTGGCGGAACGCCGGTCAGCGGGCAGGCGGTGAAAAAGAACCAGGGGCCTCCACCCGTTGCGTTGGGTTTTCTGGCCATTGTGATCCCGGTGCTGGTGGCGCTGATCGCCGTGACGGTCTATATGCAGCGCGGCCGGGCGGCACAGTTCCAGGATTTGCTGGCCCGGATGGATGAGGAGACCCGGTTGGCGTTGGCGGCCGGCGAGCCATCGGCCGGGCGGGGACACTGGGAGCAGGTGTTGGACCTTTCCGATGATGCGCTCAAACTGCGCCCTTCTCACGAGACGGTTCTGTATTTCCGCGAGCAGGCGATTGACCACCTGGACGCGTTGGATGAGGTCACTCGCCTGACGGTGCGGTCGCTGTATCAGTATCAATCTGGCTCCGCCCCGGCCGGGTTGACCGTGCAGTCCAATCTGGACGTGTACGTGCTCGACTCGCACCTTGGCTTTTTGTACAGCCACCCGCTGGAAGATGAGGTGAGCCTGGTCAAAGATGCCAAGCCGCGCACGCTGCTGTTCAATTCGCAAGCCGTCGCGGACCAGTCGGTTGGCAAAATGCTGGCGATGACTTGGTTCGCGCAAAGCGACACCGGCCTGGTGCGAAACGACGCGGTAGCAGTCCTGGATGACACGGGATTGCTGCTGCGCTATCTCCCTGATCGTGGGGAGTTGATACCAAACCGATTGACCATCCCGCCGGAGTGGAGCACGCCGGTTGCGATCGACACCTATCGCGGCACAGTGTATGTGCTGGACACAGGGGCCGGCCGGTTGTGGAAGTTTGAGGCGGAGAACGATGAATTCCCCCATCCTTCTGACACGTATCGGTTCTTGGACAATGAAGATGGCGACCCATCCAATGACATTGACCTCAGGCAAATGATTGACCTGGCGATTGACCGCGACGGCAATTTGTACCTGCTGAGCAGCGAGGGGCAGATTCTCAAGTTCCACGCCGGGGAGCGCAAGCTGTTCGAGTTGACGGACCTGAAAGAGCCACTGGCGGCTCCCAGCGCTATCTTTTGCAGCCGTACGGGGCTCAATCCGTTCTTTTATATTGCGGACCCAGGCTCCGGCCGGGTCGTGAGGACCACTCACCAGGGCCTGTTTATTGCCCAATACCGGGCCAGGGGCGCAGAGTTGGCCGACCCCTTTGCTGGCATACGAGATTTCTATGTGCAGGAGATGCCGGCGCTGTACATTTATGCGACCAGTGGTGACAGCGTGATTGTGGCTAGCACAGAGTAGACCGGCCGCAGCGGAAACGTCTATGCAGTTGGTGTGTTATAACTTGAAACGAGGTGGACGGTCACGTTCCGGGCTGCAAGACGGCCGGATTCATCTCATATCTTTGCGTGGACAATGAGAGGAGGTAGCAATGTCTGAAGAGAAGCAAAGGAATTTGCGACTGTTGGCCTACTGGCTGTTCTCTACCGTGGTGGTGGTTTTTGCCTCGATTACGGCCTATATTGGAATCTGGACTCGGCCGGCCGGGGCGACTACCTGGACTATCATCAAGGCTGGCCTTCCCATCTGGGGAATCGTTGCCCTGGCCGCGGTCATTATCTACCTGGGATACTATCTGGTAGTGGTTCGTAGGCAAGGCTAGGGCCAGCCCGGTGATGCAGCTTTCCAGCCGCATGTCTGGCGCTTGACGCTACAGCACGGTCACGTGGCCCGTCGGGAGTTAGGCGTAGAGCAATCGACTTGGTAACGCCCAGGAATAACCGGATTGTTGGCCATTGGTTTCCCATCTGACGTGCGGTATAATTCTCCCCGGCACAGAAACAGCGTGCTACAGCATGTTGAGGTGAACCTGACAGAATGAATAGGACCGATAGAACTTCTGGTACCGGACACGCAACAGCCCGGCGCGGTGTGCCGCGCGCGAGCCGCTCGACAAGTTTCTCCTTGCCTCTGTGGTCTCTGGGTGTAATTGCACTGGTTTTTGTTGGCGTGGCGATTTTCGCCGGTGTTGTTCTTTTCCAGGTGGTCGAGGATTTTGTGGCCACTGGTCCCTTTGCCGTGGCCACGGTGCCCTCCCCGAACCAATCGGGACAAGATCCGCAAGCGCCTTCGCAGGGGCCGGCCGAGGGGGGCAATGACCAAGTGGTTTCCGACCCCGTCCAGCCACTGCCCGAAGGCATTCGGCCGCAAGACAGGGTAACGTTGCTGGTAATGGGAATTGACCAACCCTGCGAGTTTGTGCACGAGCCGTATCGGTCCGACACGATGATCCTGGTCACCGTTGACCCCCTGAGCATGAAGGCAGCCATGCTCTCCATTCCGCGTGACCTTTGGGTTCCTATCCCTGGGTTTGGCACCAACCGCATCAACACGGCCTATCGCAACGGGGAGATCAGCGAGTACCCTGGAGGTGGGCCAGCGCTGGCGGTGGAGACGGTCGAGTACAATTTTGGCATTCCGGTGGACCACTATGTGACCATAAACTACGACGGGTTCATTGAGGCGATTGATTTGATTGGCGGCATCGACATGGATGTGCCGGAAACGATCAATGACCCGGATTATCCAGACCGATGTTACGGCTATGACCCGTTTTACATCACAGCCGGGCAGCATCATCTGGATGGCGAGATTGCGCTCAAATACGCCCGCACCCGTGCGACGTTTGGGGTGGATTTTGACCGCGCCGGCCGGCAGCAAGCGGTCATCATGGCTGCCATGGAAAGGGTGCTGGCACAAAACGTCGCGCTGCTGACCCGCGCGCCAGAGATCTGGAACACCTTTGCCGAAAATGTGACTACCGATATGTCCTATCAGGAGGCAATTGGCCTGGCCCTGTTGGCACAGGACATACTGGCCCAAGATAGCTCCGGTGACAGAATATTCCGTGCCGTCATTGATTACAATTATGTGCGGGATTATACAGCCCCGGATGGGGCGCGGGTTCTGGTCCCCATTCGCGAGCGGATTCGTGAACTCCGGGATGCCTTTTTGGCGTCGGAGCCCGTGGCCACGCCGCAGGATCTGGCGGGGCTAATGTTGATGGAGGGAGCCGCCATCCGGGTTCGTAATGGCACCAGCACCAATCTATTGGCTGGCGACACTCGTGAGTACTTGGTGTCACATGGATTCAAACTCGTTGAGGCGGACGATGCGGACACCAAAGGCCAAACTGAGACCCAGATTATTGACTACAGTGGCAAGCCGGCGACGGTTAACTATCTGGCACAGGTGCTTCATGTCACCCCCAGTAATATCCTCAGCGGAGTGGGCATGGCCAGTGACTATGACGTGGATGTGATCTTGGGCGCGGACTGGCAGCTTCCGTAAAGCACCGCGAGTTCGACCGGGCCGGATAAACAGTCCGCAAGTCCTCTTGCTCCTTCTTTCCTCTTGTGGTAGATTCTCTCAAATTCACCTCGCTCTGTTCCGCTTGCAGGGCCACGTGACAATAGACTAGGAGGCAGTCATGAATAGAATGTTGAATTGGTTTGTAGTATTGCTGGTCCTGTTAATGGTGGCAAGCCTGGCGTGCAACCTGGGTTCAGAGGCAACACCTACTCCTGTGCTGCCATCAGAGGCAACACCTACTCCTGTGCCGCCAACGGAAACCCCGGTTCCACCCACTGAGACCCCGATCCCTACCACGGCTCCGGAAGCAACCAAAAAGCCGGTCACATCGGGAGATCTGGTAGAGGTCGAAAGCACGTTGCACGGAGTGCGCCTTGCCTATCCAGATGGCTGGTTTTATCAAGAGTCGTTTTTCATCATCTTGTCCAGCGTGCCCGATGTGGACCCGATGGCTGCTGACATGGAACAACTCCCCGACGGTGTGGTGATGTTTGTTATCGCCGGCCCGGCCGAGGAGATGGAAATGGGCGCCAACCCAGAGGAACTCTTTGAGGAGATGATGGGCGAAATGACCGACTCGCCCGATGCCGAGATAGTCAGCGGCCCGCGACAGGAGACCATCAATGGCGTGCCGGTTCAGATTATCGAGTTCCGGTCCACCGAGGATGACATGGTGGCTCACGGCATCATTGCTGTGTTCAACAATGGCGAACAGGCGGCCGTGGTGGTAGCGGCTTCCCCAGATGAATTATGGGATGATTACGCCGACACGGTGGACGACATCCTGGAAACCATCGAACTATTTGAGGGCACTGGCTTTGACTTTAACTTGGGCGGTACGGTGGAAGGCGAGTGGCGCGGCTATTTGGTCTACGGCGATCTGGTTTCCGACGAATTTGCTGGCGGGGACGTGCACAATTGGATGTTTGACGGCCTCACCGGCGAGTATGTGACGATTGCCATGACCCCACTGGGTGCAGAAATGGACGTCACACTCAAGCTGGTTGACCCTGATGGGACCGTGCTGGAAGAAATGGACGATGGCTTTTCCGGCGAGCCCGAGGTGCTGCAAAACTATGTACTGCCGGTTGATGGCGAGTATACCATTCAGGTTCTCGAGTTCTGGGACGAGCCGGGCGGATACGAGCTGGAATTGCTGGGCGGGGATGGCCCCACCTCAATGATGATGCCGGCCGGTACTCTGGACATGGGTGAGGTTCGATTGGGTGAAGAGGTCGCTGGTCTGTTGGCAGAAACCGAAAACCACGGCTACCGATTTTACTCGGAGGCGGGTGAATATGTGAATATCATTCTCACCCCATTGGACGACGGCATGGACATGGCGCTGACTGTCATTGGCCCAGACGGTACGTACTTGTTGGATGTGTACGACGAAGCCTTTAGCGATGAGGCCGAGGAAGCATATGGGCTCAAAATGGATTGGGCGGGCGAGTACATCATCATCGTTGAAGAGTATTGGGACGTCTCCGGGAGCTATACCCTGTTGGTTGAGGTTGGAGAAGCCGGCAGCAGTGGAACCACCGAAGATGGCGAATACGAGTGGGTTGCGATGGGCGCAATTGCTTATGGGGAGCAGCACGAAGCGAACATTGAGGAAGGCAAGTATGTCCACTCTTGGGACTTTGAAGGCGTGGCCGGAGATGTTGTGACCATCATCCTTTCACCGCTCACCAGCGGGGCTGACCTGCAACTGGCACTTATCGACCCCGATGGCGAGTTCCTGTTTGACTTGGATGAGGGTGCGAATGATGAGATCGAAACTATTCTCAGCTATGAACTTCCCAGCACCGGCACTTATTCCATAGCGGTGGCCGAGTATTGGGAGGTGTTTGCCGTTTACTCGCTGCTGCTAGAACTGGAGTAGGCGGGTTAGTTGCTCTTGCGGTCCTGGTTCTTGCCCGGCCCTTCGGACTCATCTGAGGGGCCGGGTTTGTTTTTGATGGGTGTCTCTGGCAAGTGCGTTTTGGTTGCCAGGGTGTAAAGCTCTCGCCGTGCCCGGCCGGAGAGTTTGGCCACCGCTTTGGCGGCCGCGGCCGGGCTATCTCCGGCCGCCAGGCGCTCTTCCAGCGCTGCCGCAACAGTGGCATAGTCCCAATTCGGGGCAACGGGTGCGCTTGCCCCGCCAATCACCAGGGTGATTTCCCCTTTGGGGGGACGTTCAGCAAAGTAGCGCAACAGCTCGGCCGGCTCTCCGCGGTGGACCTGTTCGTGCAGTTTGGTCAGTTCGCGGCCCACAGCCACCGGCCGAGGTCCAAGGATGCGCAGAATATCTTCCAGCGTAACTTGCAGCCGGTGAGGGGCTTCGTAGGCGACCAGCGTGCGTTGTTCCGGGGCAACCCTCTCCAGCAACTGGCGGCGAGCTTTGGCCCGGCGGGGCAGAAACCCCAAATAGACAAACTCATCGGTGGGGAGGCCAGAGACCACCAGCGCCGTCACCACGGCCGATGGCCCAGGGACGGGAACGGTTGGCACACCCTGGTCAGCGGCCGCACGCACCAATTCGTAACCCGGATCGGAGAGGCCGGGCGTGCCTGCGTCCGACACCAGTGCCAGATCCTGGCTCTCCAAGTGTGCCAGCAAACCGGGGAGCCTGTCCAGCTTGTTGTGTTCGTGATAGCTGGTCATGGGAGTGGCAATCTGATAGCGCTCCAGCAACCGGCCGGTGACGCGGGTATCCTCGGCCGCTATCAGCGGAACCTCACGCAGTATCCTCAGGGCGCGCAGTGTGATATCTTCCAGGTTGCCAATGGGGGTTCCCACCAGGTATAGCGTACCCATGGTACTATGGGAGCTGGACAGCCGGCTGGCACGGATACCGTGCCAGCCGGCTGTCTCATCGTGAGCTAGTGATTCTGAACAAAGTTGAGGATGACCAGGTTCTGGTTGCAGCTGGCCCGGGTGGAAAACTCGTACACGGCCGAGACTGGTGTCCCGCTAGGCGAGAAGAGCTGGATGCGGTGGGTCGCCACCCGCGGCCGGTCGAACAAAAAGACCTCCCAACCGGCCGGGCCGTAGGCCAGCGCCGTTCCCACATACGTTTGGTAGTTGACCCCTCCTTCTGTCACCCAGACCATCCAGGAACCGCTAGAAGCCGGCCGACCTTCCAGGTCAAAGACCTGTCCGGCCGCCCCCAGCCAGTTGCAGCCCGCGTTGTTGGCATAGTTGGCCGTGTAAACCGCGGGCTCCATGGTAAACGGATAGGCCGAGCGGGTGCTGGTTGGGGTTGGCGATGGGCCTGGTGTGGGCGTCTCGGTGGGTGTCTGGGTAGAGGTGGGGGTTGGGGTGGGGGTTTTGGTCGGATGGAAAGTCGGGGTCAGGGAAGGGGTGAGCGTGTGGGTCGCGGTGCCCCGCGGTGTAGGTGTGCCGGATGGCTCTGGCGTAACGGAGGGCGTCCAGGTCGGGGGTACGCCCTCGGCCACCACGTTGAACACGGTGGCCGACAAAGTGACCGACGGGGCCGGTGCGGCCGTGTTCAGCAGTTGCACAGTCTGGCTACCGTCATTGGGCTGGAAGGCAGCCGGGAGGATGCCAGGCATAACAAACACGGCGGCAAAGCATACCACCAACAGACCGGTCAAAATCAACAGGAGTGGTGTGAGAACGCCAAAGAGATTGACTCTGCGGCCTGGCTGTTCTTCTTCGATTTCAAAGTCCCTATCCAACTCTGACATGTCGCTGCCTCCTCTGCTAGATAGTGCGCTCGACAGTTGCGTTTTCCCACAATTGTCGCAGCCAGCTCTCAAATGCAATGGCGCGCAAACGCTGTTGCATCTCTGGCGTTAGCGGCCGGGCGGGATCCTTCTCCAACACCTGCACGATGTGAATCCCAAAGCCGCTTTCTACCAAGTCACTCGTCACGCCAACTGGAAGTGAAAAGGCGGCCTCTTCCACTTCCGGGGCCAGCAACAGGCCGCGCGGGAAAAAGCCCAGATCACCGCCGTTCTGACGGGTGCTTTCGTCCAGTGAGTATGCCGCTGCCAGTGCTGCCATGTCCACGCCATTTTGGAGTTGTGTCAGAACGGCCTCGGCCGTTTCCCTGGAATCCACCACGATGTGCCGGGCGTGGACCTGCTCGGCCGTACTCCCTATTTGGGCGGTGATTTTGCCAATCATAGCTTGGGTGATCATTTGTGCCCGCAGGACGGCACGGAATTCGTCTTCCAGATACTGGTTCGCTTCCAACCATTGGGAAAAGGCCTGCTCACCGCCAGTGGTCTGGATCAAGCGTTGCAGCTCGGCTTCTACCTCTTCGGCCGACACGGCAAGCCCTTCGGCTGCAGCCGCTTGTTCCACCAGCACCTGTTCAATCAGTGCGTCCAACACGCCGGCCTGATACTCCTGGTCTCCCGCCAAAGCGGGCTGCGACAGGGCTTGTCTGGCGGCTTCGTATCGAGCCAACTCGCGCTGGAACTGTTCCAGGGTGATGATCTGGCCATTGACCCGGGCGGCCGCCGGCGGCTCAGGCGTGGACGTGGGAGTAGGGGGGATGGGTGATGGCGTGACGGTGGGCTGCGCAGCGGCCGGGGTTGGTGCCACAACCTGGGCGGTAGGCATCAGGGTTGGCGACGGCTGCGATGAATCGCTGCAAGCTGCTAACGCCAATACCACCATCAGGGCCAATCCAACGCGAATTCTCAAATGGTCCTCCAAGGCAACTGCTCAGTTCAAGAGCTTGGCTGCGGAAAGATGGGCGTATGCGGGCGCTCCGCGCTCGCATATCCCCAACAATCCTACATTGCCTGAGCAGTTACCCTCCAAGATAACTTGACTATAAGTATTATACCTTAGCAATAAATGAGTGCAAGAAATGGGCCAGCCTGGGGGAAACTACCATTTGGCAAAAAAATACCCCTATGCTAGAATTACGCCCGAGGAGAGGGAGATAGATTTCTCGCCGCTCACGGAATGGCGGCCGCAGCGTCGTGGGGCCGCCGTTTTGTGTGTTTGGGCTTAAAGCTTCAACCAGGAGGTTGCGCTATGAATGAACCGTTGCATAACCAACGCCGATCGCCGCTTGCATCGGCCCTGCTGTGGGTGATGGTTGTGGTCTTGGTGGTTGCCGGTTTGCTGCTGCCGCCCATTTCATTGGGCAAGCGGCTGTTGAATTCTGACTTTGTGAAACTGGATGCCGATAATGCCCGGGTTTCGCACCCGGATGGATTTAGTTTGGCCGTGGATCCCGCGCTGCTGGCTAAGGCAGTGCGGGTCAAGCTGGACTCCGTGCCCCGCTTGAATGTTGTGGATGGGCAGTCACCGGAAGACTGGCGCGAGGCTGCGGCCGCGCTGCCAACCTACTTGGTGCTCAAGAGCCCGCTTTATGGTATTGCTTTTGAGGATGAAACCGACCTGCCGGCGCATGTAGAGGTGGTGATTCCCAACGAGGCTGAACCTTACCGGCTGCTGGATATGTATGCCTGGGACGGCTCGGCCTGGCATTGGGTGCCCAGTACTGTTGATTCGGCCGGTGGCTTGGTTGTTGCCGATCTGACGAGCACACCCAAGGCGTTGGCTTTGTTGCAGGCCACTGCGCTGTCTCCGGTGGTTGGTATGAGCGCCAACCTGGGCGAGAGTGTCCCCCCGGAGACCGGCGGTCTGGTGACTGAACTCTACCCGGCCGGCATGGCGCTTGGTCCGGCCGGTTCGCTGTTGGGTCAACCGGTCGGGCTGAATGGCGGAGCCGGCATGTTGCAGATCCCCATCAGCCTTTCATCCGACTCGGTCTTGGTTCAGGCGCTGCTGGGTGATGCGGCCGCCAGCCAGGCTCACGCCGAAACCCTGGTGAATGCTGTGGTGGCTGGTAACTTTGCCGGCCTCAACCTGGACTATGCGGGGGTGCCGGCCGCGCAACGCGATGCTTTTTCCAATTTCGTGCGCCAACTGGCGGATGGATTGCACGGCACCGGCCGCCAACTGGTTGTGACTGTGCCCTCGCCAGCCCCGGCGTCCGGCGGCTGGGACACGGCCGGTTACGACTGGATTGCGCTGGGTGCAATTGCTGATCGCCTGGTGGTGGTGCTGCCGCTCAACCCGGCAGCCTATGCTCAAAACGGTCTGGTGGACCAGCTGCTGACCTGGGCCGTTACTCAGGTTAACCGCTACAAGCTGATGGCTGGCATCAACACCATCGGTATACAGCAAGTCAATGGGGTCTTTACCCCAGTCCACACGGCCGAGGCGTTGGCCCCCCTGGCGAGTTCGGTGGTGCGCATGGACCCTGGGCCTGGCGAGTTGGAGCCCGGCCATCAGGTGGTGGTTGGCGTGCCGGTGGGATTTGTGATGGAGGATGCGGCCATTGGCACTTATCGCGTCACCTATCCAGTGGGTGCGCAGATGGCAACCAGTTGGCTTACCAGCCCGGCCGCGCTTTCCTCCAGGTTGCGCGTCTTCGGCGAGTATTATCTGGGCGGGTTGGTGCTCAATGGGCTGGCTGGTTCGGAGATGGCCGGCGAGTTGGTCGCAGCGGTCAATTCCTACTTGGCTGCGGCGCTTCCCCCGGCATCTCCTCCCGTCTCGTTGGCCTGGGTAGTGACGGGCGCGGACGGCCAGGCGCTAAGCCAATCTCCGGGCGACCTGAATAACCCGCAGTACACCTGGCAAGCGGTTGACGCGCCGGGTAGTTATTCCATTAAAGGCCAGTTGGCCATCGGCCAGCAGACGGCCGAGTTGGGCGCGGTGCAGGTTTCTGTGAAAGAGGCCGCCACTCCCACGCTTGAGCCCTCCCCGGAGCCAACGGCGACGCCGCAGGTGGTTGCCAGTGGCGGCTCTTCTGGTGGCACGCAGGCCGGCTCCGGCGATGCGGTGGTTTCTGGTAGCCTGGTGAACCTGCGCGAGGGGCCGGGCACTGTGTTCCGCACGGTCGGCCAGTTGAAAGGCGGCACCGCGCTGCAGATTCTGGCGGTCAACCCGGACAGCACCTGGCTCAAGATCAAGGCGCCCGATGGCACGGTGGGCTGGATCTTCCGACAGTTGTGTACCGTGAATGTCAGCCTGTCCGACCGGGCAGTGGAAGATGTTCCCACCCCAACTCCTGCTCCCACGCCGGAGGGTGGCGCGCCACCTCCACCGGTGGTGGCACCTGTTTCGGGCGGAAGCTTTGAACTGGGCGGCCACATCCGTACCTGGAACTACCTCGGCCAGATGGCTTCGGCCGGGATGAACTGGGTCAAGGTGCAGGTCCACTATGGGCAGGACGCCTCCGGCCTGGTCGGCCTGGCTCATGGCAACGGGTTCAAGATTCAGTTGAGCGCGTTGGGCTCCCGCGACATGGTCAGTCAGCCGAATTTCCATGCCAACTATGGCGCTTGGGTCTCGGCGATGGCGGCCACGGGTGCGGATGCGATTGAGGTCTGGAATGAGCCCAACATTGACGCAGAATGGCCATTGGGGCAGATCAGCCCGACCGCTTACACACAGTTGTTGTGTTCTGCCTACAATGCCATCAAATCGGCCAATCCGGGTACTGCGGTAATCAGCGCGGCCCCCGCGCCCACTGGCTACTTTGGCGGTTGCAGCGGCAACGGCTGCGATGACCTGCCCTGGTTGCAAGGGCTGGTAAACGCTGGGGCGGCGAACTGTATGGATTATATCGGTGCACACCACAATGCGGGCGCTACCCGGCCGTCGGCCACCAGTGGTCACCCGGCCGATGGCGGCGGTGGTCACCACTCTTGGTACTTTTTGCCGCAAACCCAGTTGTACTACAATGTCTTTGGTGGGGCGCGCAAACTGTTCTACACCGAGATGGGGTATGCCTCGCAAGAAGGGGTGCCGGAATTTTCTGATTGGTTTGCCTGGGCGCGAGGAATTACCAACGCGAATCAAGCAGCCTGGTTGGCAGAGGCTGCCAGTCTCAGTAGCTCTACAGGCATGGTGCGCTGCCTGATCGTTTGGAATATCGATTTTGCTCGCTACGGCGCTGACCCGCAGGATGGGTATGCCATCATCCGGCCGGACGGGAGCTGTCCCGCCTGTGCCTCGCTGGGCGCTGTAATGGGTCGATAGTCCTTGGTTTGGTTGGGCCGCCAGCGGCTGGTATTTTCAAGCCGCTGGCGGCTCTTTGCTTGAGGAGTCGGTCATGGTGGGTCATGAAGACGTGTGGACCCGCAACCGTCGGTTGCGGAATCTGGCTGTGTTGTGGGTTGTGGCCTCGTTGTGTATTGCATTAGTCGTAGTTGTGGCTCTGTTGGCCTACGGCCGGGGGGAGAGGGCAGCCGCCATCGAACCGACGCCGCTGCCGGCAACGGCCGTGCCGCACGCCGGCCCCGTCGTGCCCCCGCAGATCGTCACCCTCGCGCCGCCAGATCAGTCGGGCGATGCTAGCGGCCAATCTGACAACCCACCTGGCCAGACGCTGGTGCCTATCAATGCCTTTGGCTATGGCATCCAGGTGCATGGCACGGTGGGCGATCCAACCGTGGCGGCCGAGTTGGTCAACCGATTGGGTCTCGGCTGGATCAAGCAGCAGGTGCGTTGGGGCGATTTGGAGCTTTCGCCCGGTGACCTGAACTGGGGAATGCTGGATGGCCTGATGGCAGCCGCGCAGGAACGGGGAATCCGCGTGATGCTGAGTATCGTAACCGCGCCTGCATGGACCCGACCTGCTGCTGGCAACACCCACGGCCCGCCTGATGACCTCAACCAGTACACCGCCTTTCTATCCAAGTTAATCGATCACTACGCAGGTCAAATCGGCGCGATTGAAGTATGGAACGAGCAAAACCTGGAGCGCGAATGGCAGACTTCGGATGGGTTGCAAGCAGCCCGGTACGTGGAAATGCTGCGGATGGCCCATGAAACAATCAAGGCCAAAGATCCCAACATTGTGGTTATCAGTGGTGCCCTCTCGCCGACCGGCGGCTGGGTAGAACCAGACGGCCGGGTGACGGCGATCGATGATTTTGTCTACTTTCAGCAGATGCTGGAGAGCGGGTTGACCAACTATGCGGATTGTGTCGGCGCACATCACAATGGCTACAACATCGGCCCGGACGTGACGGCCGAGGACGCCCCGAGCCTGCCTGATTCGGCCGGTGCCACTTTTCGCGGTCCATTTGACAACGTACACCACAGTTGGAGCTTTAAGAGTACGTTGTGGGGCTACTACCACATGATGGCCGGGCAGAAAAAGTTGTGCGTGACCGAATTCGGCTGGGCTTCCTCGGAAGCGACGGGCGGCACGCCTCCAGGCTTTGGCTTTGCCGACGATAACTCGCTGCAAGAGCAGGCCAACTGGATTAGCCAGGCTTTTCAGTTGCAGCGGGACTGGGGTATTACCTGGCTGGCTTTTCTGTGGAATCTGGATTTCGGCCCCAAGGGGCTGGGCCCAGAGGACAACAACGTTCCGTACAGCATCCTGAATCTGGATGGGAGCCCCCGGCCGGCTTTTGAGGCGTTGGAGGCTATGCCCAAGCCGTGACGGGAGCTGGCATCGGGCTCCACCGCTGGCCGGCCGTGCTGTTGCTGGTGACGTCCTGTGCGGTGTTGGGCCTAACCGCTGCATTTTCCCCAAGGTTTGCCAACCCGCCGGTGGTTGAGGATGCTGGCGGGTTTATTTCTCCCTGGCCGCATCTCCCATCTCCATCATATGCTGTGCAGGCATTTCTATGGTGGCGGCCGGAAATAGCACTGCGGGATATTGACCTGATCAAGGGGATGGGGTTTGGCTGGATCAAGCAGAATTTTGCCTGGCGCGATATCGAGGACATTGCCAAGGGTCACTACAATTGGTATTTTCCCGATCTGATTGTGGATGAAGTGGAAGCGGCCGGCTTGAAGCTACTGGTGAGGATTGACCGTCAGCCCTTTTGGTCTCAGGGAGAAGGTGCCAGCCTGGTGGAGAATGGCCCCCCGCAGAACCTGGGCGATTTTGAGGATTTCTGCCATGTGCTGGCCGGCCGGTACCGCGGCCGGATTGCTGCCTATCAGGTTTGGAACGAACCGAACTTGAGTCGTGAGTGGGGCAACCGGCCGCCCAGTGCCGCCGACTATGTGGCTTTGTTGCAAGCGTGCTATGCCGGTATCAAATCGGCCGACCCGGATGCCATTGTGATTTCGGCCGGGCTGGCGCCCACCGGGGTCCACTCTCCGCAAGCAGTTCCGGATGACCTGTTTCTGCAGGCCATGTACGACGCCGGCGCGGCTGCGCATTTCGACGTGCTGGGCCTGAACGCGTCGGGCTATAAGGCTCCGCCGGAAACCAGCCCGGCCGAGGCAGCCGACCCAGGCAACGAATGGGGCGGGCATCGGACCTTTGCCTTTCGGCATGTGGAAGAGATGCGCGCCATCATGGAGGCCAATGGGGATGCCGCGAAACAGGTCGCCATATTGGAGATGGGGTGGACCACGGACGCCCGGCCGGAGTCGCCCTACCACTGGCATGCGGTCACAGAGGCCCAACAAGCGGATTTCCTGGTGCGCGCGTACACCTATGCGCGCGATCATTGGCCCTGGGTGGGATTGATGACCACTGTCTACGTTGCCAAGTACGATTGGACCACGGAGAATGAGGAGTACTGGTGGTCCATCACCTATCCCAGTTTTCCCCATACCCGGGTCCGGCCGGCGTACCACGCACTTCAAAACATGACCAAATAGCAGTCAGTGCGGCCGGGTTGCCTACCGGCCACGCCGCAATCAATCGGCGCGATTTTCGCCGCCCCAATCTTTCTTCTCCAGACCACTGAACTGAATAGTTGTGGGTTTTTACCTTAAAGTTTTCCCTATCCACTGGTCAAAAGTGGGGGATTGGGTTATACTGTGGCAAGTCGTGGTGGAAAGTGGGGGGTAGTGGGACAGTTTTGCCACAACCCACCATAAAAAACCGGCCAAGTGGGAGACGGATTTAGAACCTATGTTCTTAGGAACACATCAATACAACATCGATGAGAAGGGGCGTCTGACCATCCCGGCCAAGTTTCGCCGGCCGCTGCAGGATGGCATGGTCATCACTCGCGGGTTGGACGGCAACCTGATGATCTATCCGATAGAGGAATGGCACAAGCTGGTCGAACGCATCCGGCAGCTCCCGTTTGGCGACCCCAGCGCACGAAATTTCCGCCGGCTGGTATTCTCTGGTGCCAGTGATGTGGAGATGGACAAACAAGGCCGGGTAAACATCGTCTCCTATCTGCTGGATTTTGCACAGATAACCAAAGAGGTGTTTGTGGTGGGCGTCCAGGATTGGATTGAATTGTGGTCGCCCGATCGGTGGCAACCGGTGGAGGACGAACTCGACAACAGCGAGAACGCCAGCCGGCTGGCCAGCTACTTGGGAATTTGAGCCGGCCGGATGGGCGCGCGGCCAGCAGGTCCCGATTTTGGACATGTTCCTGTACTTTACCAATCTGTTCTTGAGCATCTGTCGGTCAAGCCGGGCGACCTGTACCTGGATGGCACGGTAGGGGCGGGCGGTCATGCGGCCGGAATCCTGGAGCGATCGGCCCCAGACGGCCGGTTGCTAGGGCTGGATCGCGACCCGGCCGCGTTGAAAGTGGCAGGGTCAAGGCTGGCGGCCCACAGCGGGCGAGTAACCCTGCTGCATGCTTCGTTTGACCGCATGGAGGAACTGGCTCCCACCTGTGGCTTTGGTCACGTGGATGGCGTTTTGCTCGACCTGGGGATTTCCACTCTCCAGCTTGACGATCCGGCACGGGGGTTCGCGTTCCAACAGGATGGCCCGCTGGACATGCGGATGGACCCGGCCGCTGAGGTTACGGCCGCCGTGTTGGTCAACGAGTTCCCGGCCGAAGAGTTGGCGGACATACTCTACCGCTACGGCGAAGAACCCGACAGTCGTCGGATTGCGCGGGCGATTGTGGCAGCCCGGCCGCTGCGATCCACCGGTGCGCTGGCCTCGGTTGTGCGGGGCGCTGTACGAAAACGCAAGCGCGGCATCGACCCGGCCACCCGGACCTTTCAGGCGTTGC
This sequence comes from uncultured Chloroflexia bacterium, assembly GCA_963707345.1. GTDB lineage: Bacteria > Chloroflexota > Anaerolineae > Promineifilales > UBA4811 > CAVPPE01. Next base: position 697,440 of record CAVPPE010000002.1, on the reverse strand, counting down.
GGATCGCGGTGAACCGCGAACTGGAGGCGCTGGCAGATGCCCTGCCGCAAGCGGTTCGGTTGCTCAAGCCGGGCGGCCGGTTGGTGGTCATTTCGTTTCACTCGCTGGAGGACCGCATTGTCAAGCAGTTTGTCCGGCGGGAGGCGCAGGATTGCTGGTGCCCGCCCCAGGTCCCTGTATGCCAATGTGGGCATCGCGCGACGTTGAGCGCCATCACGCGCAAGCCGGTTCGAGCTTCGGCGGCCGAAATCGCAGCCAATCCGCGCAGCCGGAGCGCCCGCCTGCGGGCGGCGCAGCGGTTCTGAGCGATTGCGCCAAGGTTCGCCGGTTCGCTTAGGCACAATACTTGCACAGTACATCACTACCAGTAAGTGTCAAGTGGGTACCAAAGAGTATTGCAGGTTGAAAAAATGCCAGACAAGGAAAATTGGTTATCACATGGTTTTAAACGAGCGCCCTCGCTGTTTGAGGCGCAGTCTGCCTTGGGTTGGGGAGTGGTGGTGACGGTGCTTGCGCTGTTGGGGGTGATTTACCTTACGCAGGGCAGCCAAGCAATTGTCTCCAGCTACCACATCCAGGTCAGGACCTGGGATCTCCGCATCCTGCAGCAGGAAAACGCCAAGTTGGATGCACAGATTGCTACTGCCCAGTCGGTGGGCACACTTCGGAACCGGGCCATTGAGCTTGGGCTCTTGCCGGCCGGCCCTGATGATATCGAGTACCTGACCGTGAACAACTATCCCCCTGTGCCAGGCCAAGTAATGATTGCACAGCCAGCGACACCACCTCAACCGGCCGGTGGTCTGGCGGGCTGGTGGCAAAGCCTGACGCGCGGTTTCAGGGGATGGACCAAGGCCACGGCCGGAACTGGGGGGCAATAACATGCTAAATTTCAATCGTCGGTTGATGCTGGTGATAATGGTTGTCGTGCTGGCCTTTTTGGCCATCGGCTTTCGGCTGGTGGACCTGCAGGTTGTCAGCGGTGAAGAGATCAAGGCCAAGCATGAGGCTGAATATGGTGGCACGCAAGAGTTGGAGCCGATCCGCGGCCCAATTCTCGATCGCAACGAGTCGGTTCTGGCCGTGACCGGTTTTGAATACCGCATTTCGGCCAGCCCGCCCAACATCGACGATGTGCGCAGTGTGGCGGATGTGCTCGCCACTGCCCTTGTCACCCGGACCTATTCCCTGATGCCGCTGCTAGACCCTCCGCCACACGAAGATGGCACACCACGGCTTTACTCGGTGGTTGCGCCGCGGATATCATCGGAAGTGGCTGATGAGGTGCGCCAGAGTATCGAAGCGAACAAGTTGCCGGGGATTGCGCTGGAGCCGATCCAGCACCGCTATTACCCGCATGGCCAACTGCTCAGCCATGTGCTGGGATGGGTGGATATTGACATGAACGGCCGGTCAGGGGTGGAGGGGTACTATGACCGGGAACTCAAGGGCGAGGGGGTCACCGTCCGGCAGTACCCAATGCTGTTCGGCCAGTTGGAAACGCCCCGGCCGCACAATGGCGCCGCCCTGGTGCTGACGGTGGATCGCACTGTGCAATTGGTAGCCGAGCGTGTGCTGGAAGATGCGCTCACCCGCTATCGCGCCCCGTCTGGGACGATTATTGTGATGGACCCACGCACCTTTGGTATCCTGGCGCTGGCCAACCTGCCCACGTTTGATCCCAATCTATTCTACAAGGAAGACCCCAAGTACATGGTGGACCCGGCCGTCAGCCAGCGGTTTGAGCCGGGTTCCATTCACAAAGTACTCACCATGGCGGCGGCCATTGATTCCGGCACTGTTACCCCCGGCACGACTTATGAAGACAAGGGGGTCGTGCAAATTGGGGGAGTCGAGTTTTACAACTGGGACCGCGCCTCTCATGGCGTCACCGACATGGTCACGCTGCTGGCCAAATCGCTCAACGTTGGTGCTGCCACCATTGCGCGGTGGATGGGGCAGCAGACGTTCTACGGGTACATGGATGCTTTCAAGCTAGCCGAGCCAACCGGAGTTGACCTAACGGCCGAAGTGGGTGGAGTGCTACGCCGGCCGAATGACACCGACTGGACCGAAGCAGATTTGGGAGCCACTAGTTTTGGACAAGCGTTTGCCATCACACCGCTGCGTGAGTTGGGGTCGATTGCAGTTATCGCCAACAGTGGCGTGATGCTCCGGCCGCATTTCGTATCTGAGATTCGCGATGGCGACGCGGTGCACCAGGTGGAGCCGGTGGTCCTGGGCCAGCCTATCAGCGCGGAGACGGCCAGGACCGTGGCCCAGATGATGGAGCAGGCGGTGGCCCGCGAGGTTCCCACCGCCAACGTGCCCGGCTACTCGGTGGCCGGCAAGACCGGCACGGCCCAGATCGCCGAGGGCGGCGTTGTGTATCATCAAACAGACGTGATCGGCACCTTTATTGGTTTTCTGCCGGCCGATGACCCGCAGGTGATCGTGTTGGTCAAAATCGACCGGCCGCAGATTTCGCTGGACCTGCGCTGGGGTTCGATGACGGCCGCGCCGACCTTTGCTGAGCTGATGCAACAACTGGTGGTGCTGCTGGATATCCCACCGGACGCGGCGCGAGTGCAAAACCAGATGGCAAGAATGGGGCAGTAATTGGCGATGTTGCAGTTGCGGCATGTCATTGAAGGGCTGACAGGCAGGGAAGCATCAGCCGGCGCGCAGTCGATCAGCGATGTGGTGATCGACTCGCGCAGCGCCTCGCCCGGTTCCCTGTTTGTGGCTTTTGCGGGCGAACAGTCGGACGGGCATGCCTACGTGATCGACGCGTTCAAGCGAGGCGCGGTGGCAGCCCTAGTGGAGCGACCGGTGGACGGCGAGCACCAGACGGTCGACCTGCGCCGGCCGGATGTACCAGAGCTGTCGGCCGAGATCCGACTGCCCGCCTGTTTGGTGGTTGATAGTACCCTACTGGCGCTGCAGCGGGTCGCCAAGTTCTGGCGCGCCCGCTACCATCCACGGGTGATTGGCATCACCGGCAGCGTGGGCAAAACGACTACCAAAGAGCTGGTCTTTGCAGTGTTGCAGACTCGCTTTCGGACGCTCAAGAGCCCCGGCAACCTGAACAACGAGATTGGGTTGCCGCTAACCTTGCTGCGACTCAACCCCGTACATCAACAGGTGGTGTTGGAGATGGGCATGTACGCCGGCGGGGAAATTGCCACCCTGGCGGACATTGCCCGGCCGCAGGTGGGCGTGGTCACCAATGTGGGGCCGGTGCACCTGGAGCGGCTTGGTAGCCTGCAGGCGATTGCCGATGCCAAAGCAGAACTGGTGGAAGCGTTGCCCCCCAAGCCGGACGGTATTGCCATTCTCAACCATGACGAGCCCCTGGTCCGCGCGATGGCCGGCCGTACCCAGGCACGGGTCTTTACTTATGGATTGACCTCGCAAGCAGACCTGTGGGCGGACCAGATTGAAGGCCTTGGCCTGGAGGGAATCCGGTTTACGCTGCACTACGGCGGCGATTCAGTGCATATCCGTGCCCCGTTGCTCGGCCGGCACAGCGTGCACACCGCGTTGCGGGCGGCCGCCGTGGCGCTGGCGGCCGGGTTGAGCTGGAGCGACATCGTGGCCGGGCTGCAGGGAGACTCGGCCCAGTTGCGGCTGGTGGCGGTGGAGGGCCCCAACCACTCACTGATTCTGGATGACACCTATAACGCCAGCCCGGCCTCCACCATCGCAGCACTCAACCTGCTGGATGAATTGGACCAGCGGCACGTGGCGGTGCTGGGCGACATGCTGGAGCTGGGCAGCTATCAACAGGCTGGCCACCGTTTGGTCGGCCGGCGGGTGGCCGCCGTAGCCGACCTGCTGGTAACGGTGGGCGAACTGGGGCAGGTCATCGCTGAAGAGGCGCTGGCGGCCGGGATGGACCCGTCGCGAGTTGTCATTTTGGCGGATGTGGAAGCAGCCATTCAAGAACTGCCCGGCATGATCCAACAGAGCGATGCGGTGTTGATCAAGGGGTCGCGCGGCCTGGCGCTGGACCGGCTGGTGAACGTGCTGGCGCACGGCCGGACGGGGGAGGAGTGAGCGTCGGATGGCCCTGGCACTGACACTAGGCGGAGTCTCCTTCATGTTGGCCATCATCTGGGGCGGGCCGCTTGTACGGGTGTTGCGTCGGTGGGGAATTGGCAAGCGCATCCGCGTGGAGGGGCCCCAATCTCATTTTACCAAGATGGGCACACCCACCATGGGCGGCGTGCTGGTCCTGGCGGCCGTCTTGGTCGTCACGGTGGTCGCCAACATTGTGCAAATCCTGCGCCAGCAAGAGATTGCCGAGGCCATTGTTATCCCGTTGGTCATCATGATGGCCTTCGGCGTGTTAGGTGGGGCGGACGATTGGGCGGGCCTGCGCGGCCGGCGCAAAGAAGAAGGCGAAGGGCTGTTTGCCCGCACCAAGTTTCTCTGGCAGGTCATTATTGCCTCTGTTGCGGCCGGGCTGCTCCATTGGCGGCTCGGTTTGCGCGGCGTTGCCATCCCTACCATCTTGACTCAGGTAAACATGGGGCTCTTTTATCTGCCGATGGCTGTTTTCATCATTGTTGCGTTTTCCAATGCGGTCAACATCACCGATGGGCTGGATGGATTGGCCGGCCTCATTTCCGCGACCGCGTTTGGCGCTTATGGGGTCATCGCCGCCTTGCAGGATCAGCAATACCTGGCCCGATTTTGTTTTATTGTGGTGGGAGCCTGTTTTGCCTTTCTGTGGTTCAACGCCCACCCGGCACAGGTGTTCATGGGCGATGTCGGCTCGCTGGCACTGGGGGCTACCCTGGGTGTTGTGGCGCTCCTCTCCGGCCAATGGTTGCTGCTTCCCATCATCGCCATCGTGCCGGTGGCAGAGGTCCTTTCGGTGTTGTTGCAGGTGGGATATTTCAAGCTGACCGGCGGCCGGCGGATTTTCAAGATGGCGCCGTTACACCATCATTTCGAACTGCAAGGCTGGTCGGAGACACAGGTGGTGCAGCGTTTTTGGATTGTGGGATTGCTGGCGGCCATGATTGGCGTGGCGTTGGCGTTGGTGTAAGGATGACCGGGAATTGGAATAATCAGCGCGTCGTGATTCTGGGGTTGGCCCGGCAGGGGACAGCCCTGGCGCGCTACCTGTCAGAGCGCGGTGCGCGGGTAGTGGTCAGTGATTTGCGCCCGGCCGACGCGTTGCACGATGAACTGGCGCTCCTGGCTGGCCTGTCTGTGGAAACGGCCCTGGGCGGGCACCCGGAAAACCTACTGGATGGCGCGGACCAACTCTTTTTGAGCGGTGGAGTGCCCCTCAGCGCACCGATTGTCCGGCTGGCGGCCGAGCGAGGCGTTCCACTCAGCAACGATTCCCAGCTTTTCCTGGCTGCCTGCCCAGCAAAGACCATTGGGATTACCGGCTCGGCCGGCAAGACCACCACTACCGCGCTGGTGGGCGAGATGTGCCGGCAGGGTTGGCCGGGTCGCACCTGGGTTGGCGGAAACATCGGCCGCTCCATGCTCCCCGATCTGGCAGAAATTGAGCCGGACGACCTGGTGGTTGTCGAGTTGTCCAGCTTTCAACTTGAGATCATGACCCTGGGTACCGATGTGGCAGCCATCCTGAATGTGACGCCAAACCATCTGGACCGGCACAAGACGATGGAAGTGTACACCGCCGCCAAGGCCCGCCTGCTTGCGTATCAGCCGGCCGGCGGTGTGGCGGTGCTGGGACAAGACGACCCCGGCGCTTGGGCGCTTCGGCTAGAGGCTCGCGGTCGGGTGCGAGCCTTTAGCCAACATCTGGAGGTAACCGACGGGGCATTCCTGCGCGACGAGACAATTGTGCTCCGCGGCCCGGCCGGCGAGCACACGGTTTGTCGGACGGAGGAGTTGCAGCTTCGCGGCCGGCACAACGTGCTCAACGTGCTGGCAGCGGCCGCCCTGGCCGACGCGGCCGGCGTCTCGCTGGAGGCGATTGCGCAGGTGGCCCGCACCTTTGCTGGCGTGGAACACCGATTGGAACCGGTGCGGGAATTGGGCGGGGCCCGCTGGTACGATGACTCGATTGCTACCGCGCCGGAGCGGATGATGGCTGCCTTGCGCTCGTTCAGCGAGCCGATTGTGCTCCTGGCCGGCGGCCGGGACAAGGACCTGCCCTGGGAGCAGGCGGCCGAGCTGATTGGCCGGCGGGTGCGGGACATTGTGCTGTTCGGGGAGGCGGCCGGGTTGATCCACGGATACCTGGACCGAGGGCAACTGGAACAGATTGTGCAAGTGAATACCTTGAGTGAGGCAGTGGAGGCGGCCGCGCGACTGGCCCGGCCGGGTGATGTCGTGCTCCTCTCTCCCGGCGGCACCAGTTACGACGCCTACCGGGACTTTGCCGAGCGAGGTGATCATTTTCAGGCGTTGGTGCAAGCGCTGTGAATTGTCGAGGGAGTGGTAGTAGATGGCAACTGTAAGCATGGCTCGAAAATCAGGAACGTCAACCCGATTGCTGGCGAATGTCACCTGGCCGCCCGGCCGGATGGACTATGCTTTGCTGATTGCCACCGTGGCCCTGGTGGCGGTTGGCCTGATGATGGTGTACAGCGCCTCGTTGTTTGTCAGCCTTCGCTTTCAAGAGGGTTCACCTATCACTTATTACTTCACGCGACAGTTGCTGGGTGCGGGCCTCGGTTTGGCCGGCCTGGTGGTGCTGTTGCTGGTGGATTATCATCTGATCCGCAAGCTGTCAACGGTCGCCATGCTGATCACATTGGCCCTGCTATTTGTGGTGCTCCTCTTCGGCGCCGAGTCGCTGGGCGCAACCCGTGGTCTGTTTGGTGGTGCGGTACAGCCCAGCGAGTTGGCCAAGCTGGTCACCATCTTTTACGTGGCCGACTGGCTCTCATCCAAAGGCGAGCGCATCCGGGATTTTGGGATGGGGTTTGTCCCCTTTGTGTCTGTGGTGGGGATTGTCGGTGGCTTGATTGCAGCCCAGCCAGATATCAGCCAGGCTGCCCTGATTGCGTTTATCGCGTTCACTATGTTTTTTGTTGCCGGCGCCAGGTTTTCGCACTTTCTCCTGATTCTGCTGGTCGGTGTGATTGCGCTGGTCCTTTTGATCACGATATTCCCTCACGCGGCCGACCGCTGGGACGAGTATTGGACCATGCTTCAGGACCCCACTGGCGAGTTGGAGTATCACACCCAGCAAGTTATTTACAGCTTTGCGCGTGGCGGTCTTTTTGGCCAGGGGCTGGGCAATAGCTTTCAAAAGACCGGTCCACTCCCGCTGCCTCATAATGACAGCATTGTGGCCGTGATAGGGGAGGAGCTGGGGCTGGTTGGCTGCCTGTTTGTCCTGGGCCTGCTGCTGTACATCGGCTTCCGGGGTTTGCGGATTGCCCAACAGACGGAAGATACCTACGGCCGGCTGCTGGCATTGGGTATCACTTCCTGGCTGGTCTATCAGGGGTTGGTCAATGCGGCCGTGATGGTAGGCATCATCCCGTTCACCGGTTCGCCGTTTCCGTTTGTAAGTGCTGGCGGCTCGTCGATGGCAACCAGCGTGGTGGGTGTGGGCGTGTTGCTGTCCATCTCGCAGCATAATAGGCGATTGGAGGAGGGTCGGGCTCGCCCGGCCGTCAAGCCTCAGCGCGCCAATGGAGCGGCCAGTTCCAAACGAGCGCCCGCTACTGTGAAAAGGAGTGTCAATGCGGCTGTTGGTGTCGGCCGGCGGGACGGGCGGACATATCTCGCCCGCGCTGGCCATCGTCGCTGAGTTGCAGGCTTCCGCCACGCCGGCCGAAGCGACCCTCTGGGTTGGCACGGCCGGCGAGATGGAAGAGACGCTGGTGCCCCGCGCCGGCCTGCCGCTGGAGACCATCTCCGGCGGCGGTTTGCATGGTGTGGGAGTATCCAAGCTGGCTCGCAACAGCGTGCAACTGACCCGTGGCTGGTGGCAGGCGCGGGGCGTGTTGCGCCGCTTCCGGCCGGACGTCATCCTGCTTACCGGCGGTTACACCAACGGCCCGGTGGCGCTGGCTGCTTGGTTGCGCCGGACACCGATGGTCATTTTCCTGCCCGACATCGAGCCAGGCCTGGCGATCAAAACGCTCAGCCGGCTGGCCAGCCGCATTGCGTGTACGGCCGAAGCCTCCCGCGCTTACCTGCCGGCCGGCAAGGCGGTCGCCACCGGTTACCCGGTCCGGCCGGGGCTGGTCCCAGCCATGAGTCCGGCCGAGGCGCGTGAGGCGTTTGGCCTGCAATCGGATCGGCCGACCTTGTTGGTCTTTGGCGGCAGCCGTGGCGCACGCACGATCAACACGGCACTGACGGCCATCCTGCCGGATCTGTTGACGGTCTGCCAGGTGATTCACATCAGCGGGGAACTGGATTGGGACACGGTTGCCCGGCGGAGCGCAGAGTTGCCGGCCGAACTGGGCCAGCGCTACCGGCCGTTTGCCTATCTGCACGAAGAGATGGGACCGGCGCTCCGGGCGGCCGACCTGGTCCTCTCTCGCGCTGGCGCTGCCACACTGGGCGAGTTTCCCGCGCTGGGGGTGCCGGCCGTCCTGGTCCCTTACCCGTTTGCCTGGCGATATCAAAAAGTGAACGCGGATTATCTGGTGGAGGCCGGCGCGGCCGTCCGCCTGGACGACGAAAAGATGGCAAGCCAGCTTTTGCCCACACTCCAGCAGCTGCTGGGAGACCCGGAGGCGCTGGGGCAGATGCGAACTGCCATGCAGGCGCTGGATCGGCCGGGGGCCGCGCGACGCGTGGCAGATTTGCTGGTGAGCCTGGCTGGAAAGGGATAGCCAATGATTACACTGGATACTTGGTTTTGGATCATGGTGGGCCTGTTTGGAATAATCGGCATGATGCGTGGCTGGACCAAGGAGATTGTGGTCACCGCTGCTCTGGTGCTGTCCCTCTTTGCCTTGCTGACCTTTGGACATTACCTCATCAATCCGCTGGCGGCCGACGCGGTAACACCCCAGGATCGGGTCAAGATGCAGTTTTACGTTGCGTCGGCGATTCACCTGGTTTTTGCTTTCTTTGCCTACCAGGGGCCGGCGTTTATGCGCCAGGTATCGCGCGGCCGGTTTGGGGAGCGAGCACGCGGCGCGATTCAAGAGTCATTGCTAGGCTTTGTCGTTGGCGCCGTCAACGGGTATCTGATTGTGGGAACGCTGTGGTCCTTTTTGGAGTACAACTTTGTTGCCAAACTGCCGGTGGATGCCGGTGTGGCGTATCCCTTTGCCACGCTCATCCGGCCGGAGGTGGGCAGCCGGACCTGGGAGATGATCTCCAAGATGCCGCTGCCCTTGCTGGAGGGCTGGCTACCGTTCCTGGTGGTGGTTCTGTTCCTGTTTGTCATTATTGCCATGATCTAGGCCAGGATGATAGGTCGAGCGATGTTGCGGGAAGGCATGCACATTCATCTGGTTGGGGTAGGAGGCTTTGGTCTGTCGGCCATCGCCCGCGTGCTGCTGGGGTTGGGTTACACCGTCTCCGGCTCCGACCAGGTTGCCTCTGACCTGACCACAGCGCTGGCGGCCGAAGGGGTGCGAGTGGCCATCGGCCACGCGGCTGCTAACGTTGGCGGTGCAGACCTGGTGCTAATCTCCTCGGCCGTCCCGCCGGACAACCCCGAAGTATTGGCGGCACGGGCGGCCGGAATCCCGGTGGTCAAACGGGCCGATTTCTTGGGCGCGTTGATGACCGGCCGGACTGGCGTAGCTGTGGCCGGGGCTCACGGCAAAACCACCACCACTGCCATGCTGGCCTCCGTCATGCTGGCGGCCGAGTTGGACCCCACCTTTATTGTAGGCGGGGTGCTGGCCGACCTGGGGACCAACGCACGGGCCGGCCGGGGCCAGGTTTTTCTGATCGAGGCGGACGAATATGATCGGATGTTCCTGGGGCTGCAACCCCAGGCGGCCGTGCTCACCGTGATCGAGCATGACCATCCGGACTGTTACCCTACGTTTGAAGAAATGCTCCTGGCGTTCCGGCAGTTCGTCGGCCGGCTGCCGCAGGACGGGCTGCTGGTAGCTTGCCGCGACGACGACGGAGCGCGTTTGCTGGGCCAGGAATGGGAGGTGGCCGGGGGAGAGATTCGTTGGTATGGTTTCAGTCGCGAGGCGGCCTGGTGCGCAACCGATCCCCGCCCGAACCGGGCTGGCGGCAGTGATTTTGTCGTAATGCGGGAAGGCGAGACCGTGGGGCTGATTCGTCTGCGCGTGCCCGGCCGGCACAACGTGCTTAACGCGCTGGCCACCGTCGCCCTGGCGGATTGGCTTCAGATCCCGTTTGAAACCACACGGTCTGCCCTCACCGAGTTTCGCGGGGTGGGGCGGCGCTTTGAGGTCAAGGGGGAGGTTGGGGCTGTGCTGGTGGTGGACGACTATGCCCATCACCCAACCGAAGTGACGGCCACGCTGGCGGCCGCCCGCGAGCGGTACCCCGGCCGGCGGCTGTGGGCGGTTTTCCAGCCGCACACCTACAGCCGCACCAAAGCGTTGCTGTCGGAATTTGCTGCTGCGTTTGGCGGCGCCGATCAGGTAGTGGTGCTGGATATCTACCCGGCTCGCGAACGCGACACCCTGGGGGTGTCGGCCGTGGAGCTGGTCGAGAGGATGAGTCATCCGGCCGTGCAGTACATTGGCGGCCGGCGCGAGGCGGCCGATTTCCTGGTCGGCAACTTGCAGCCTGGTGATGTGGTGCTCACGTTGGGCGCTGGTGATGGTTATATGGTAGGCGAGTGGGTTTTGGATGCGCTGCGGGCGCGAGAAGCGCTCAGCGCGCGAAGGAGAGCGTGAAATGGAATCACAACAACTGGCAAACTATCTGGGCGGAGCGTGCTCGGTCGACCTGATCAACGAGTTGAACCGCATCCGTCAGCGGGCCAACGCCCGCCTCGGCCGGGGCATTGACCCCCGCTCGGTGAAAAAGATGGTGTCCAAGCTGGACGAGGAAAAGAACCGCCGCTGATGGATCGGCCCAAGACCTTGCACGACGCAATAGTTGCCCGCTTTGGTGAATCGTTTGGCGACGCCTTCCGGATGAACGAGCCGTTGGGCCGTTTCACTACCTCCGGGCTGGGCGGGCCGGCCGATTTCTTTCTCACGGTGTACTCGGCCGACGAGCTGACCGAGGCAGTGGCGCTGGCCAGCCGGCAGAGCATCCGGTACTGGGTGCTGGGCTCCGGCTCCAACGTGCTGGTCTCCGATGCCGGGGTGCGTGGGCTGGTGATACGCAACCGTGCCCAGGCGGTCAACTTTCGCCACAACGGGTTGGGCGTGGTGCTGCGTGCTGAATCTGGAGCCAACTTTTCCGGGCTGGCGCGGCAGTGCGCCAGCCGCGGCCTGGCGGGATTGGAGTGGGCGGCCGGGATTCCCGGCACAGTTGGCGGAGCGGTGGTTGGCAACGCCGGCGCTCATGGTGGTGACGTGGCCGGCTCGCTTCGGCTGGCAACTATCCTGGACGACGAGCTGACCATACGGGACCTGGCCCCCGACGAATTGGGTTACAGCTATCGCAGTTCGGCGCTGAAAAAAGCGCACACCGGCGATGGCGAGAGCAAACAGGTGGTGTTGGCGGCCGAATTCAAGCTCAAGCCAGCTCCGGTGGAAGAGTTGCAGGCCCGGATTGAGGAGATCGTGGCCCACCGCAAGCAGACTCAGCCGCCCGGCGCTTCAATGGGCTGCATGTTCAAGAATCCGCCTGGGGATTATGCCGGCCGGCTGCTGGACGAGGCTGGATTGAAAGGGACCCGCGAGGGCGGGGCGCAGATCAGCACGGTGCACGCCAACTTTTTTGTAAACGAGGGTGGCGCCACGGCCGAGAATGTACGGCGGCTGATGGCACAGGCCTGGCACATGGTGCGCGTCCGGTTTGGCGTGGAATTGGACCCGGAGGTGGAGTTGATTGGTGACTGGAGTTGAACCGTGCCCAAATCTGGCACGATTTCGGCAACGCTATTGGCATGACGTAACATGAACACCAAGAGGCGAAAGATACGGGTAGGGTTGATTTTCGGCGGCCGCTCTGGCGAGCACGAGGTTTCGCTGCAGTCGGCCCGGTCGGTAATGAACGCCATTGACCCCGACCGATACGAGGTGATTCCGATTGGTATCACCAAGGAGGGGCATTGGATTACCGGCCGGGACCCATTGCGCGCGTTGGCCCAGGGCGAAACGTACCAGCCGGCCGCGCTGCTGAGTGAGCCTGGCAGCCGTTCCCTGATGCAGGTGGAGGATGCCGGCGGCCGGGCGCTCACGCTCTCCAGCGTGGCCGAGCTGGATGTGATCCTTCCCATTGTGCATGGCCCTTATGGAGAGGATGGCACGTTGCAGGGATTGCTGGAGTTGGCCGGCCTGCCCTACGCTGGCGCTGGCGTGGTGGGCTCGGCCGTGGCGATGGACAAGGTCATCTTTAAAAAGGTGATGCAGGCGGAAGGGTTGCCCATCCTGCCTTATCACCTGGTGCTGCGCTCCGAGTGGGAGCGGGACCCGGCCGACGTCGTGGCCCGCATTGAGGCCGATTTGCACTACCCTATCTTTACCAAGCCGGCCAACCTGGGGTCCAGCGTGGGTATCTGCAAGTGCCACAACCCGGCCGAGCTAGAGGCCGGACTGGCAGAAGCAGCCCGCTTTGACCGCCGCCTGATTGCCGAACAGGGGATCGAGGCGCGCGAGATTGAGTGCAGTGTGCTGGGCAATGATGACCCTATCGCTTCCATTGCTGGCGAAATCATTCCGAGTCGTGAGTTTTACAACTACCAGGCTAAATATCTGGACGCTGGCGAAGAAGCTTCTGGCCTGCTCATCCCCGCACCCATCTCTGAGGAGTTGATGGAACAGGCGCGGGCGTGGGCGATCCAGGCGTATCAGGCGATTGATTGCGCTGGCATGGCGCGGGTGGATTTCCTGCTGGAAAAAGACAATGACCGGCTGTTCATAAACGAGATCAACACCATTCCGGGCTTTACCGCTATCAGCATGTATCCCAAGTTGTGGGCTGCCAGCGGCATTTCGTATCCCGAGTTGATCTCCCGGTTGATTGACCTGGCGTTGGACCGCCACGACGAGAAACAACGCACCAAGACTTCTTACGATGGTTCATGAGGTGAAGCGTATGATTGCGAAACGCCGCCGACCCAACTTTAAACATGCCCGCTCAACCCGCCGGCCAGCCTTTAAGCTGACCGTCCCGGTGACCTGGGAAAACGTTGCCGGGGCAGCTTCCCGGCCGGCGCGGGAGCGGCGACCGCGGTCGCACGTCACCTCCTGGCGGATGCGAGCCAAGGCGGCGCTGTCGGCGCTGCTGACCAGTCCTCGCTGGGCGAGTTTCGTCCTGCTGCTGGTGGTAGGGCTGGTGGTGTTTTTCGTCGGCCGGGAGCGGACCTATTACGTTTCCCAGGTTGGGGTGCGTGGCACGGTGACGCTGGCTCGCGACGCGGTGATCGGCGCCAGCGGCGTGACCGGTGCGCACATGTTCTGGCTGGACCCGGCCGAGACTGCACAGCGGGTAGCAAACATGCCCAATGTGTTGACCGCTACGGTTGAGATTGCCTGGCCAAACCGGGTGGAGATTGCGATCAAAGAGCGCGCCCCGGTGATGGTTTGGGATCAGAAGGGCCGGCGCTTTTGGGTGGACGCCCAAGGCAAGCTGATGCACGCGCGGCAAGAGATTCCTCAACTGCTGGTGGTTCTTTCGCAGGAAGAGGACGACAATTTCCAGGCTGGCGACAGCCTGCCGCCAGAGGTGGTGTCGGGAGCGCTGCAACTGCGCAAGCTGCGGCCCAATATCAACGCGCTCTTCTACCAGCGTAGCACGGGCCTTAGCTACCAGGACGGCCGGAACTGGCGTGCGTTTTTTGGAACCGGCAATGACATGAACCAGAAACTGGTCGTGTACGAGACTCTAGTGGAAGACCTGCTGGCACGGGGCCTGTGGCCGGAGTACATCAGCGTGATCAATAAGGACAAGCCGTTCTATCGCGCGGCCGAATCGACTGGCTAAGCGCGTTCGGGACGGCGGATTGGGAGTATGGGAATGCAGACAATCGTTGGGATAGACGTGGGTACAACCAAAATCTGCACCCTGGTGGGGGAGGTGGACGACCGCGGTGACCTAAAGGTGGTAGGCGTGGGCGTTTCCCCATCCCGTGGGATGCGGAAAGGGGTCGTGATTGACGTCCAGCAGACGGCCCAGGCGGTAGCCGAGTCGGTGGAAAAGGCTGAGCGCACCTCTGGTTACAAGATTACCCGGGCGCACGTCAGCATCGCCGGGGAGCACATTTCGTCCACCAACAGCACCGGGGTGGTCGCCATCAGCGGAGACGAGGGTATCGCGGCCGAAGATGTGGACCGCGCACTGGATAGCGCGCGGGCGGTCTCGATTCCCCACGGCCGGGAGATCATCCACATCATCCCGCGCGGCTTTACCGTAGATGGCCAGGACGGCGTCCGCAGCCCGCTGGGGATGCACGCCTTCCGGCTGGAGGTGGAGGCACACATTGTCACAGCTGCGCTTACCGCGTTGCTAAACCTGAACAAATGCGTGGAGAGCGTTGGCGTGCAGGTGGACGAGATGGTGCTCAACTCGGTCGCCTCCGGCGAGGCGGTCCTGACCGAGACCGAGAAGGAGATGGGCGTCATCATGGCCGACATCGGCGGCGGTACCACAGATCTTGCCATCTATATTGAGGGGATGATCTGGCACACCAAGGTGCTGCCGGTGGGCGGCAACCACGTCACCAACGATGTGGCGATTGGGCTGCGCCTGCCGTTCAACACGGCCGAGAAGGTCAAAATCGAACGCGGCCATGCCCGGGCCGCGGATGTGGATACCAGCACAACCTTTGACCTGCAGCCGCTGGCTGATGGCGGGGTGGTGCGCATAGCGCGGCACGATCTGGCTCAGGTGATCGAGGCCCGCATGGAAGAGATTTTTAGCCTGATTTTGCAGGAGGCCAAACGGTCGGGCTACGATGGGCTGCTCTCGGCCGGGTTGGTGCTGTGCGGTGGTGCGGCCCAATTGCCCGGCCTGGCCGCGTTGGCCCAGGATGTGCTGGATATGCCGGTGCGGGTGGCATCACCGCGCGATCTGCAGGGGTTGGTGGACGCGCTGCACAATCCGGCTTTTGCCACCAGTGTTGGCCTGTTGCGCTGGGGCTTGCAGGAACATGCGCCGTTAAAGCCACAACGCCGCCAGGGCGGCGAGTGGGGCCGGCGGATCAAGAGTTTTATTCGCGCCTTACTTCCAGATAGTACTGAGTAATGAAAGGGGTTTGAGATGGTTACGAGAATGCCGGAAAGAGAAGGATTTGCCAAGATACGTGTGGTTGGGGTGGGGGGTGGCGGCAGCAATGCTGTCAACCGGATGGTGGCGGAGCGCATCCAGGGTGTCGATTTTATCGCCGCCAATACCGATGCGCAGGCGTTGATGCTGTCCAGCGCACCGGTGCGGGTGCGCATGGGCGACGGCCGCACGCGTGGCCTGGGGGCCGGCGGCCGGCCGGAGATGGGTTCCAAAGCGGCCGAAGAGAGCGCCGACGAGTTGAGCGATGTGCTGACCGGGTCGGACATGGTGTTCATCACGGCCGGGATGGGAGGCGGCACCGGCACCGGCGCTGCCCCGGTGATCGCGCGGTTGGCACGCGACGCAGGGGCGCTGACCATCGGTGTGGTCACCAAGCCGTTTACCTTTGAGGGCTCGCACCGCGCGCTGACGGCCGAGGATGGCATCAACCGCCTCAAGGAAGAGGTGGACACGCTGATCGTGATCCCCAACGATCGGCTGCTGGAGATGGCCGACAAGCGCACCTCACTGACCAATGCCTTCAAGCTGGCGGATGAGGTGTTGCGCCAGGGCATCCAGGGTATCTCCGAACTGATCACCGTGCCGGGGCTCATCAACCTGGATTTCGCTGACGTCAAGACCATCATGTCCGAAGGGGGCGCGGCGCTGATGGCGGTTGGCGAGGGTGAGGGCGATGAGGCAGCGGTCACGGCCGCCCAGGCTGCCATCAACAATAACTTGCTGGACATCTCGATTGATGGCGCGCGGGGCATCCTTTTCAACATCACCGGCGGGCCGAACATGAGCTTGCACGCCGTGTACCAGGCGGCCGCCATTATCAAGGATACCGCCCATCCGGACGTCAACATGATCTTTGGCGCGGTGATTGATGAGGCCATGGTGGACAAGATCCGCATCACGGTGATTGCGACCGGTTTTGAGCACACTGTGCCGCGCCGCCAGCTTGCCCAGTCCCGGCCGCAGACCCAGTATCAGCGTGCTGAACCCGAGCGCGTGCACCCCGTTGGTGTCCCCCGCGGGGAGTCGGTTCGGGGCGAGCAGGCCAAATCGGTGCAGGTTTCCGCCCTGCGGACCGCGTTTGATCAAACCAGGAGGAAAATCGATCCGGACGACTTGGATCTTCCGGCGTTCTTGCGCAGGCGCTGAGGCGTCAAAACTCGCTTCGTACCCAACCCCTTTCCGGTTTCTGGTTGGCGGCCGGGTAACCAACCAGACCCGTACCCCTACTGGGCTCCCTCAGCTTGAGGCGCATAGGCTGAGGGAGCACTCCACCTAAACCCGCCCAAGCCCTTGGGCTGAGTAGCAACCTATTTTTTAAGGTTAAAGTTTCTCAAGTGCTCTTGTCGGAAGTAAATGGCTGTGCTATACTACTGCTCCCCTGAGACCTATATGTGGGGTTACTCTTGGGTTAACCCCCATATCTGGCGTAGAACGCCTGTTTGTTTGGCCTTGTGCCAAAGTGGCGGTAGGGGAACCAGTTCGGTGTAAAGGCAAACCAGGGTGCGATGTCCTTACTGTGAAAGCAGCAGAACACGGGTCATAGATACCACGCGCGATCCGCGCGGGATTCGGCGGCGGCGCGAGTGCCTCAAGTGCCAGCAGCGCTTTAGCACCTACGAGCGCGCCATCATGGAAACCCCATTGCTCGTCAAGCAGGATGGCAGCCGGGAGCCATTCGACCGTGACAAGCTGGAGCGGGGCATCCGGGTGGCGTGTGCCAAACGGCCGGTCGCCGCGGCTGATATCGAGCGGTTGGTGGGTGAGGTCGAGGCTGAATTGCAATTGCTTGGCAAGCTGGAAGTCTCCAGCCGGGTAGTTGGAGACAAGGTGATTTCCGGCCTGAAAGGGCTGGATCACATCGCCTACATCCGGTACGCTATTGTCTATCTGCAATTGGACGATCTGGTCAGTCTGCGAGCCGAGATTGACCGCCTGTTGGAGGGATAAGCCAGTTCACCTTTTCCTTTCCACTTTCATTTTCACAGTCCTTTTCATCTAGCTTAACGGGAGGTATGGAGGAGCTTCAATGTCTACAGCCACAATAGCGACCAGGGAGCGGATTCCTTTGACGGAAAACGGCCGGGCGGTGCTGGAACGCCGCTATCTGCGGAAGGGTCAGGATGGCAAACCGATCGAGAGCCCGGAGGGGATGTTTCGCCGGGTGGCGCACCACATTGCGCTGGTGGAAGAGGAACTGGGTGGCGACCCGGCCGAGCAGGTATCGAACTTTGTAGATTTATTGACCGAGTTTCGCTTTTTCCCCAACAGCCCCACCTTTACCGGTGCCGGCACCCCGCTAGGTCAGTTGGCCGCCTGTTTTGTGCTCCCCATCGAGGATGACATGGGGCGCGACCAGGCTGGCATTTTCCAGACGCTGCGCGATGCGGCCCTCATCCAGCAGACCGGCGGCGGCAATGGCTTTTCCTTTTCCCGGCTCCGGCCGCAGGGCACCTTGGTCCACTCCAGCGCCGGGCAGGCCACCGGGCCGGTTGGCTTTTTGCGGGTCTACGACCAGGCCTTTGGCGAGATTGCCCAGGGCGGCGTCCGCCGCGGGGCCAACATGGCGGTTCTTGGCGTGGGGCATCCAGACGTGATCGAATTCATCACCTGCAAGACCGACGAGAACGCCATCACCAACTTTAACATTTCGGTCGGCATCACCGATTCCTTTATGCGGGCGGTCAAAAACGACGAGGTCTGGCAGCTTTGCTTCCCGGACGTCAAGCACGCGGACTATCCGGGGTTCCGCGGGACGCTCAACCAGGCGTTCAAGGCCGGGCTGCCCATCCAGGTGCACCGCCAGGTGCCGGCCCGCGAACTGTTCCGCATGATCGCGCAACAGGCGCACCACAACGGCGAGCCGGGGGTGCTCTTTTTGGATGCCATGAACCGGGACAACCCGGTGACGCATCTGTACGAGCTGGAGGCGACCAATCCCTGCGGCGAGCAGGCGCTGGGGCCCTATGAGAATTGCTGCCTGGGTTCGATTAACCTGGCGCGGCACATTGGCTATGGCCCGGCCGGCGACCCGGCCGTCGACTGGGCGCTGCTCCGGCGGACCATTGAGGAAGCCACCCGCTTTCTGGACAACGTGGTCAACGCCAACGCCTACGTCCCGGCCGTGCCGCAGTTGGAGCAGGCGGCCTACAGCGCCCGCCGCATTGGGCTGGGCATCATGGGGCTGGGCGACCTGATGTATCACCTGGGCATCCGCTACGGCAGCGACGACGCGCAAGAGTTTGCCGCCCAGTTGATGGAGTACGTCCGCTATCACACCATGCGGGTCAGCATCGAGTTGGCGCGCGAGCGCGGCCCCTTTCCGGCCATCGCGGGCAGCAGCTACGACCCCGCCAATATGACCTGGACCCCGCCGACCCCACTCAAGCCGCATCGCCGCGACTGGGCCCGGCCGGAGCTGGATTGGGACGCCATCGTGGATGGCATCAAAGCGCACGGCATCCGCAACGCGGCCCAGACGACGATTGCGCCCACCGGCACCATCGCCACCGTGGCCGGCTGTGAGGCGTACGGCTGCGAGCCGGTCTTTGCGCTGGCCTACATCCGGCACGTCAACGACAAGGAGCAGGACCTGCAACTCACCTACGTCAGCCCGCTGTTCCAGGAGGCGCTGGACCGGACCGAACTGGACGAGGTGACCAAGGCGCGCATCATCCGCGAGGTGGTCAAGACCGGCAGTTGCCAGGCCATCCCCGACGTGCCGGACAAGATCCGGCAGGCCTTTGTGGTAGCCGGCGACCTGAGCGTGCGCGAGCACATTGGCATGCAAGCGGCGCTGCAACGCTTTGTCGATAACAGCATCTCCAAGACGGTCAACGCCCCGACCGGCACCACCGTGGAAGAGGTGGAGCAGGCCTACCTGCTGGCCTGGGAGCAGGGTTGTAAAGGGGTCACCATTTACGTCACCGGGTCGCGGGAAAAGGTGGTGCTGGAGACGCAAGAGACGGCCGCCAGCAAGAACGGCCGCGAGGAGGCCGTCACATTGTGGCCGGAGGCGAAAAAGCCCCGCCCGCAACTACTGCCCGGCAAAACCTACCGCGTCGGCACCCCGTCCGGGACCACCTACATCACCGTCAACGAGAACGGCGGCCGGCAGCCCTTTGAGGTCTTTATCCACACCTCCAAGGCCGGCTCGGAGACCAACGCGGTGGCCGAGGCGACCGGCCGGTTGCTCTCCTACATCCTGCGGTTGGCCTCGCCAGTCCCGCCGCGCGAGCGGCTGGCCGAGGTGGTGGACCAACTGATCGGCATCGGCGGCGGCCGCTCGCTGGGTTTTGGCCCCTACCGGGTCCACTCGCTGCCGGACGGGATCGCCCAGTCGCTGGACGACTATTTGAACGAGGGCCCATCCGCGCAGTTGCGCGGTTGCGCGGCCGGCGAGGGGAGCAACCACCGCGAGCCGCCGCCGGCCCAGGGTGTGGGCGGGCAGTTGACCTTCCGCATTGGCGACCTGTGCCCCGAGTGCGGCCAGGCGGCGGTGGTGAAAGAGGAGGGCTGCCGCAAGTGCTACAACTGCGGCTTTAGCGAGTGCTAGTTGGAAGAAGGGGTGACAGCCCGTGGTGGCTGTCACCAATCTCCTTGCTGGTGGTTTCGAAGGGGGACAGAAATGATGGGTGGAAGAATCGAGTTCTGAAGTCTTCGATCGTTTGATAGACCTTCTAGAATTCGAGATAGGACACATAAACACTGAGGAAACGCGAAGAGGCTGGAGCAAATGGGTCCTATTGCTCGGCCTTGCTTCCCTCTTGTTCTTTTTGTCCAATGAGCTGGGAATGGGCTTCCCGCGAGGAAGCAAAGATTCGGTAGGCTGATCGCTTTTGTCTCTAGTCAGGTGCCTGAAGCTTAGCCCAGTACGTCCCAGATCATGGGGATGCTCGAAAAAGAACAGGAAATGGTTCAGCATAGAATCATATTGGCGGCAAAGGGCCTGGAGAAACTGAAGTCCGATCTAGGATTCGAATACAGCAAGAGTAACCAAGCCCTTTCGACGCAAGGCTAGTCTATGAGCGTGAAAATCCGCGCCGCGGCCCGCGGCAAACCCAGCGACCCCAACTATCCGGTCCGCTACCACCCGGTGCCGGTCAGCCGCGGCACCGTCACACTGCGCGACCTGGCCGAGCGGGCAGCGGCCGTCTCCACCGTCAGCTCGATCGACCTGGTGGCGGCCGTGTAGGCGTTGTTGCAGTTCATCCCCCAGGAGCTGGCCGAAGGGCGGCTGGTGCAACTGGGCGAGTTTGGCTCCTTTGGCCTGCGGCTGCGCAGCAGCGGCGTGGAAACCCCGGCCGAACTCTCCCCGCGGCAGGTGGACAAGGTGCTGGTGCGCTTTCACCCCGGCAAGCCGTTCCGCCAGGCCCTCGCTCGAATCGAGTTCGAGAAGTGATGCCGACGAGTTGGGAAAAAGATAGCTATCTTTTCCAAAAGGATAGCTATCTTTTGGGTGTGTGATGGGAGCAACGCCGGCCGCTTGCCGGCACGGGCGGCCGGAATGACCATGTTGGTGGCGGGATGCAACCTTTGGGCGACTGTTGCATCTAAAGGTTGGTTTTTATCAAGAAAATAGGAGAAAGAAATGTCGAGTCTGAACCAGATTGAAGGGATTGGGGTTACGTACGCAGACAAGCTGGCGGCCATCGGCCTGCGCACCACCGAGGCGCTGCTGGACAAGGGCGGCACCCCCAAGGGGCGCGATGAGATCGCCGCCCAAACCGGGATCAGCGGCAAGCTGGTCCTGCGCTGGGTGAACATGGCCGACCTGTTCCGCATCAAGGGGATTGCGGAAGAGTACGCCGACCTGCTGGAAGCGGCCGGGGTGGACACGGTGATCGAGCTGGCGCAA
This sequence comes from uncultured Chloroflexia bacterium, assembly GCA_963707345.1. Taxonomy (GTDB): domain Bacteria; phylum Chloroflexota; class Anaerolineae; order Promineifilales; family UBA4811; genus CAVPPE01. The sequence continues at coordinate 676,280 of CAVPPE010000002.1, read as the reverse complement.
CGCAACCCGGCCAACCTGACCGCTGCCATGGTGGCCGCCAACGCGGAAAAAAAGCTGGTGCGTCAGGTGCCGGTGGAATCGCAGGTAACGCGCTGGGTGGAGCAGGCCAAAACGCTGCCGCGCAAGGTCAGCTACTAGCCCGTTCAGGCAGAGAGTAGAAAAAGCACCCTCTATGATGGGTGCTTTTTTGTTGCCTTTCGGCCGGGGTTGCGGCATAATACCGGCAGAGCGGCCGCTTTGCAGAAAACAAAAAAGCACCCGCTATGACGGGTGCTTTTTTGTTGCCAGGAGCCAGGACAGCCCAGGCGGGTGTGGTTTGGGATTCTTTCAGTTTTCGCAGTTTTTCATTACCTGCTGTTTACATACCTCTGTTACATTAGAATCCGGGATTCGTTTACCGTTCGGATTTCTTTTTTAGGAGGTATTGATAATGAAGATTGGGAGAGTGATTGCGATTGGTGTCCTGTTGGCGCTGGTTCTGCTGCCGGTGAGCCTGGCCGGTGCGACGGGTGACCCGCCGCCGGGCGGCGATCCCGGTATCATCACCGTGCTCAAGTTCCACGACCTGAACCGCAACGGGGTGCAAGATGCCGGCGAAGCAGGCGTCGCGAACTGGCTGATCCGGCTCTACCGGTTCGACAGCACCGGCCTGTACAAGGTTCGTGAGGGACTTACCGGTCCCGATGGGACGGTGACCTTTACGGATCTGGTACCGACCCGTTACAAGGTTTGGGAGGTGGATGACGTCTGCTGGGAGCCGACCACTCCCAACCTCAGTTCGTACACATGGGATGGCGGCCACTACGCCCTCTTTACCCTTTTGCCTGGGCAAAGTGCAACGGTGGTGCTGGGTAATGTCTACACCTGTGAGCCGCAGGGTGGGGAAGGCTGTACCCCTGGATACTGGAAGCAGAGCCAGCACTTTGATTCGTGGGTGGGTTATACACCAACGCAGGGCTTTGCCGATTACGATGTCTTTAATACCGGCCCCGGCGTTTCCTTACTGGACGCGCTCAAGGCAAAGGGCGGCGGGCAAAACGCGCTGATGCGCCACGCCACGGCCGCATTGCTGAATGCAGCCAATCCGGATGTCAGTTACCTCTATAGCGTGGCTGAAGTCATTAGCATGGTTCAGGGCGCTTTTATCAGCGGCGATTTTGAGGCCGCCAAGAACCTGTTTGAGGCGCAGAACGAACTGCTCTGCCCGCTCAACTGACCGCCCGTTCGCCCTCAGAGGGCGGGACGAAATTAGCCGATTGACATGCTGAACAGGCCGGCCGGTGCCATAACTGCACCGGCCGGCTTTTTTGTTGCCTTTCGGCCGGGGTTGGGGCATAATACCGGCAGAGCGGCCGACTTGCAGGCAGGTCCTGCAAGTAGGGGACAGTACTCGAACACCTTGAATGGCCGCTCTCTTTTTTGCACGATCCTGGCCCCCGATGCGTTGCTGAAGGGGCGGCGCTGTTCTTGAACCGCCGAGTTGGCAGGGTTTTTTCTGTTCCTCAGCGATCTCGGCGTGCTCTGCGGTGAAGCGCCTTTCGGGAGACAAGGTATGTCCTACTTGAGCTGGATTCGGGGGCACGTCGGCCGGCAAAAGATACTGCTGGTGTACGCCAGCGCGCTGGTGCGCGACGACGCCGGCCGGGTGCTGTGGGGGCGGCGCGGCGATTTCGGCTGGTGGGGGCTGCCCGGCGGAGTGCTGGAGCTGGACGAGACCCTGGCGCAATGCGCCGTGCGCGAGGTGCGCGAAGAGACCGGGCTGGCGGTGGAGCCGTTCCGGCTGGTGGGGATCTATAGCTCGCCCGATTACGACGTGACCTATCCCAACGGCGACCAGATCCAGCAGTTTTCGGTCTGCCTGGAGTGCCGGGTGAGCGGCTGGCCGCTCGATGCGGTCAGGCTGCGCGCCGATGGCAGTGAGACGCTGGAACTGGGCTGGTTCCGGCCGCACTACCCGCCGCCCACCGCGCCCTGGTATCGGGCGATGCTGGCCGACGCGCTATTGGGGCGGCCGGGGGCCAGCTATCGGCGCGGCAAGCCGGGCAGCGGCCGCCCGGCCGAGCCGACCTTTCGCCAGTTACGCCGCTTTGTGGGATCCGCGCCGCTGATCGTGGCGGCCGGGGTGGGCTTTGTGCGGGACGACGCCGGCCGGGTGCTGCTGGTGCTGAACCGCGATTCCGGTCAGTGGGTGCTGCCCGGCGGGGCGGTCGAGTTGGGTGAGCGGGTTGACCAGACCGTGGTCCACGAGGTGTGGGAGGAGAGCGGGCTGCGGGTCCGGCCGACCCGGCTGGTGGGGGTCTATTCCGGCCCGGATTACGGCCTGCGCTATCCCAACGGCGACCAGGTGCAGGTGGCCAGCGCCCTGTTCGATTGCCAGCTCCTGGGCGGGACGCTGCGGCCGGATGGTGACGAGACGCTGGGGGCTCGCTTTTTCCGGCCGGATGCGCTGCCGGAGATGCCCGAGCGCTTTATCCGCCGCCTGCGCGATGCGCTGGCCGGCCGGGAGGCTGCGATTTTTGTCTAACCGGGCTTGAGTCAACTGAACCGCGGAGACACAAAGAACACCGAGTTTGCATGTCTCATGGATGTTTGCTCTGTGCTATCCTGCAGGATGCTCCGTGCGCTCTGTCTCCGTGGTGAATCTGCCTTTTTTCTGCCCAGTCGGGTATAATAGCGCCGCGCACTGACGGATCACACCACGTGGAACATCCCGCACTGGTTGCGGGAGAGGAGAAATCATGAAGCGACCTTTCTGGCGGATCGTACCCTTGTTGTTGCTGGCGCTCTGCCTGGCGGCCTGCACGGCCGAGCCGGAGCCAATCCCCAGCCAGGTTCCCACGACCGCGCCAGAGGCCGCCCAGCAGGAGCCAACAGAAGCCGCTCCGACCTCGGAGCCGCCCACCGCGACGCCGCTCCCGCCCAGCGCGACCGCAGAGCCCGCCACTGCTACACCGGAGTCGCCCGCGCCGGAGCCGGAGTTGTTGCCGGCCGAGCCGGTCGAGGTGCCCTTCCAGGCCAGCGACGGGCAGGAGTTGATCGGCCGCTACTACCCGGCCGCGGCCAACTCCGCGCCGGTCATTGTGCTGATGCACTGGGCGCCGGGCGATCAGCAGGACTGGGTGGAGATTGCCTATTGGCTGCAAAATCGCGGCCTGGGGGCCAAGTCGCCGGCCGGCGATGTGCCCTGGCTCGACCCCTCCTGGTTCCCGGCCATGCTGGAGGGGCAGTCCTTGGCCATCTTTACCTTTACCTTCCGCAACTGCGAGGGAGGCTGCGCCAGTTTCGAGCGCGAGTTGTGGCTGCTGGATGCCCGGGCGGCGATGGAGACAGCGGCCGGTCTGGACGGAATTGACCCCGGCCGGATGGTGGCGATTGGCGCCAGCATTGGGGCCGACGGCGCGCCGGATGGCTGCGGGCTACACAACCAGGATGGCGGAGGCTGCCTGGGCGCGTTCTCCCTCTCGCCGGGCTCCTACCTGACCATGCTCTATGCCGATGCCGTCTCTGCACTGGTGGACCAGGAGACCCCGCGGCCGGTCTGGTGTCTGTACGCCGTTGGCGACAGCGCCTCGGCCGAGGCGTGCCAGTCGGCCGAGGGGGCCGACTACCGGACGGTGGAGTATGAAGGGGGCGGGCACGGGATGGAACTGGTGGACCCGGCCGTGGAGCCCAACGCTTTGCAGTTGATGCTCGATTTCATCCAGTTGGTGTTGGAGCTGTAGCCGGCCGTGGACCAGCCCATTGTCCTGCGTTCCATCGGCGTCATCCGGTCGCCTTTTGCGGAACTGGACGGGATGCCCATCCAGCCGGCCGGGGCACGTGGCGTCACCGGCACGGTGGAGGTCTGGCCGCACTATGCGGCCGGGTTGCAGGACCTGGACGGGTTCTCGCACATCATCCTGCTGTACCATCTGCACCAGGCTAGCGGATTTTCGCTATCGGTGGTGCCATTTCTGGACGACCGGCCGCGCGGCCTGTTTGCCACCCGCGCCCCTCGCCGGCCGAACCCGATTGGCCTTTCAGTGGTCCGACTGGTGGAGGTGGATGGCTGCACGCTGCGCATACAGGATGTGGACGTGCTGGACGGCACCCCCTTGCTGGACATCAAGCCCTTTGTGCCGCAGTTTGACGCGCCCGCCGTCGAACGCATTGGCTGGCTGGCGGGCAAGGTGGAAGCGGCCGGCCGGGTGCAATCGGACGAGCGCTTTCAAAGTTGATGGTGTGCCATTCGGCCGGGACCGCGGCGGCCGTTTTTGAAGTACAATAGGTGTGTAGATCAGATGGATAGAGGGCAATGCCTACCAATCTGCCGCCGGAATACTTTGCAGTAGACAAGCGCTATCGCGCAGCCACCGACCCGCGCGAAAAGGCGCAGCTGCTGGAAGAGTTGCTGGGCACTATCCCCAAGCACAAGGGGACGGATCACCTGCGGGCCGACCTGCGGCGCAAACTGTCCAAGCTCAAAGTGGCCGCGCAGACCAAAAAGAAGGCCGGCCGGCAGGACTCGGCCTACCGCATCGACCGCGAAGGTGCCGGGCAGGCGGTGATCGTCGGCATGCCCAACGTGGGCAAATCCGCGCTGGTGGTGGCGCTCACCAATGCCAGCCCGGAAGTGGCCGAGTTTCCTTTTACCACCTGGTCGCCCACGCCGGGGATGATGCAGTTTGAGAACGTCCAGATTCAGTTGATCGACACGCCACCGCTCAACCGGGAGTACATCGAGCCGGCGCTGATGGACCTGGTCCGTCGCTGCGACCTGGTGTTGCTGATGGTGGACCTGCAGGGCTTTCCCCTGGAGCAACTGGAGGGGGCGGCCGCATTGCTGGAGGAGCACCGCATCCTTCCCCGCCATCGCCAGAACCAGTTCCCCGACGCGCACCGACTGACCTTCAAGCCGTTCCTGGTGCTGGCCAACAAGTGCGACCACGAAGGGTTGTGTGAGGAGTTTGAGGTGCTGCAGGAGCTGATGGGGGAAGAGTGGCCGATGCTTTCCATCTCGGCCGTCACCGGCCGCAACCTGGACCGGTTCCGGCGGGCGGTGTTTGACCTGCTGGAGATCATCCGCGTGTATTCCAAGCCTCCCGGCCGGGAGCCGAACCTGGAGTCGCCGTTTGTGCTGCGGCAGGGGGGCACGGTGGAAGAGTTTGCGGCCGCCGTCCACCAGGATTTTTACACGAACCTCAAAACCGCCCGCGTCTGGGGCAGCGTGACCCACGACGGTCTGATGGTCGGCCGCGATTATGTGTTGCACGACGGCGATGTGGTCGAGTTGCGCATCTAGCAGCCGCGCGAGTTGACTGGATTCTGGGACAGGGGCATGGGCTGGCGGCCGTACCGCGACGAAGGGGACCTGGAGGCAATGTGCGCCCTGCTGGTGGCGGGGCGTCAGGCGGGTGGTCCCGTTTACTATGTCCACGTGGGGGATTTGAACTGGTGGATCTTTTTTCTCCTGCAAGGGCTGGACCGCGAGGAGAACATCTGGCTGTGGGACAATGAGGCGGGCGGATTGGCTGGATGGGCGCTCTTTTCCCCGCGCTTTCAGGCCTTTGACGTGTTTGTCCATCCGGCGGCGCTTGGCCGGCGGGCGGAGATGGTGGATTGGGCAGTGGAGAGGATAACCCGGCAGGTCCGCTCGGCCGGCGGCCGGGTGGTGCAGACCATCTGGGTGGCGGAAGAGGATCTGGAGCTGGTAGGCCTATTGGAACGACTGGGTTTCCATCGCTCTGACCTCTTTCTGCTCCAACTGGAGAGGACACTGGACCATCCCATCGGCCCGCAAACGCCTCCGCCGGGATGGGAGGTTCGGCCGGTGCAGGGCGAGGCGGAATTGGAGACCCGCGCGCTGGCTTCGCATCAGGCGTTTGGCCCTCGCCGGCCGTATGCAGAGTATCTGGAAAGCTACCTGGCCTTTGTGCGCTCGCCCGGCTACCCGGCCGGCTGGGACCTGGTTGCCACGCCCGGAGATTCGGCCGGGCCGGTGGCCGCCTTTTGCATCGCCTGGCTGGACCCGGTCAACCGGATCGGTCTGTTCGAGCCGGTGGGAACCCGGCCGGATTTCCGCGGTCGCGGCCTGGGCAAAGCGGTGCTGCTGGACGGGCTGCGTCGGATGCAGCAGGCCGGCATGGATCGGGCGATGGTCTGTGTGGAGAGCGACAACCCGGCCGCGCAACGGCTCTATCAGTCGGCCGGCTTTTGGCCGCGGCGGGCGCTGCACACGTTTGTCCGGCCGGTGGGAGAATGATAGGCTACGATCCCGCCCGCCACCATCGTCGTTCCGGCCGGCTGCGCGGGTACGATTACACCCGGCCGGGGGCCTATTTCGTGACGCTGGCAACACCCGGCCGGGAATGGCTCTTTGGGGAGGTGGTGGCAGGCGAAGTGGTTCTGTCAGCGTATGGCCTCGTGGCGCATGAGGAGTGGTTCCGCTCGGCCGGGATTCAGCGGGAGATTGACTTGTTCGAGGAGGAATTCATCGTCACGCCAAATCACATTCATGGCATTGTGTGGATCGTAGCGGCGAATGGTGAGGTGGATGGGGCGCACGGCGAACCGGGAGGGATGCACGGCAAATTGGAAGGGGCGCACGGCCGTGCGCCCCTTCTTCCATTGTATCGCCCACCCAAATCGTTGGGATCATTCATCGCCGGGTACAAATCGGCCGTCACCAAACGGATCAACCAAATGCGCGATCGGCCCGGCGTCCCGGTCTGGCAACGCAACTATTTCGAACGGATCGTCCGCAATCCACGCCATCTGGATGCTGTTCAGCGGTACATCCGCAACAACCCCGGCCGGTGGGAGGTGGATCGTGAAAACCGGGTCTGAGCCCGAGCCAATCACCTGGCGGCTGACCGGCCGCTACAACCCCGGCCGGGCGGCCGCGTACTGTGGTCGGTTTTGACTACCAGCTTGTTGACACGGAGGCACTATCATGGCTAAACCGCGACCCAGGCGGCAAAAGACCCGCCTGACGATCATCGTGATCTCTTTTTTGCTCTTTCCCCTCGCGCTGGACTTTTTCTCGCCCTACCTGATCATCGACGGCGCGTCGCAAGGGATCGTCAACGGCAGCATGATCCTCTTTGGCCTGCTCTTTCTCTCGGCGTTGTTCGTCGGCCGGCTGTGGTGCGCCTGGGCCTGCCCGGCCGCCGGGCTGCAGGAGCTGTGTTTCTCGCTCAACAAGGCCCCGGCCCGCGGCGGCCGCTACGACTGGATCAAGTGGGGCATCTGGATTCCGTGGATCGCCATCATCGTCGCGGCGGCCGTCGCGGCCGGCGGGTACCACACCGTCAACCCGTTCCACATGATGGAAGACCTGGTCTCGCCCAGCGAGCCGGCCAACCAGATCATCTTTTACCTGCTGATCTACTACATCGTCGTCGGGACCATCTTTGTGCTCTCGCTGACCGCCGGCCGGCGGGCCTTTTGCCACTATGGCTGCTGGATGGCGCCGTTCATGATCCTCGGCCGGAAGCTGCGCAACCTGGGCAACTGGCCGTCGCTGCGGCTCCAGTCGGACGCCGCCCAGTGCACCGATTGCCAGCGCTGCACCCGCAATTGCCCGATGAGCCTGGACGTGAACGGGATGGTCCAGCAAGGGCGGATGGAGCACAGCGAGTGCATCCTGTGCGGCAGTTGCATCGATGGCTGCCCCAGCGGGGCGATTGTCTATTCGTTCAGTTCGGGCAAGTAGCCGTCAGCCGGCCGGGCCTGCGGGAACAAACGCCGCCGGAAAGCGAGCAGCGCGATCAGCCCCAGCGTCACCCCGAACCAGAGAGTGCAGAAGCGGATCAGCAGCGTGGCCGCCCCGGCCGTCGGCCGATCGAGCCCCACCAGCGCCACCAGCATCGCCCCCACGCTGGCCTCGGCCGCGCCCAGCCCGCCCGGCAGCCCGGAGACCGCGCCGACGATGGTGGCAAAGGCGAGGATAAAGACCGCCTGAAAGAGGAGTTCGCCCCCGGCCGGTAGCCCCAGCTCTTGCAGAATCAGGTAAAAGGCGACCCCTTCGCCGGCCCAGGAGACAACCCCCAGCCCGATGGCCAGCGCCAGATTCTTGAGCGTCAGCAGGTCGTAGCTGCTCTCGTAAAACGCCTCCAGCTCGACGGCAAAGCGGCGCAGCAGCGGCAGCCGGCCGGCCGCCTGCAGCAGGTGCCGGGCCAGCGGGCGAATCTGCACCACCACGATCCCCAGCAGCAGCACGCCCAGCACGGCCGCAAACGCGGGCCAGTAGCGGGGGTAGACCAGCACCCCGGCCGAGGCCAGCAGCAGCATCGCCAGCCCGTCGCTCAACCGCTCTGCCAGCACCACCGGCGCGCTGCGGCTGACCGGCGTCCCGGTCATCTCTTTCAGCACCACGCTTTTCAGCACCTCGGCCGCCTTGCCGGGGCTGACCGCCAGCGTAAAACCGCCCACAAACAATGCTGCGCTCTCCACCACGCCTATCCCGCGCACGCCGATGACGTGCAGGTAATAGTGCCATTTGAGAAAGCGCAGCGCATAGTTGAATAGCGTCAGCGCCAGCGCGGCCGGGAGCACCACCCAGTTAAAGCCCTCCAGTTGCCGGCCCAGGGCCCGGGCGTCGCTGGCCAACAGCAGCGCAATGACCACCACCAGCCCGAACACAAAGCCGGCAATCAGTTTGTTGCGCAATCCCGGAGTCCAGCTAGATGTCATGCCTTACCCAACCGGCCAAAGACTGGTAGAATACGCCGCATGGAAAATGAAATCGTATCGGCTCCCGCAACCGACCCTGCGGTCCCGACCTCGCGACTCGCGGCCGGCGCGGCGGTGACGCTGGGAATATTGCTGCTGGCGGTCGATTTTACCACAAAAGCGCTGGCCGACGCCCGCTTGCCGCTGGACCAACTGCTCCCCACGGCCGTCCCGTTTTTCTCGTTCCGCCTGACATACAACACCGGCAGCCACTACCTCTTTGGCGCGATCGGGGATTGGTTGCCGTACCGTGCAGTGATGGGGGTGGCGGCTGTGGCCGTGGTCGGGATGGTCGTCTTTATCGGCCGGGACCTGCGCAGGATGGGGCCCGGCCGCGTCCGGACCGTCTACTGGCTGATGATCGCCACGTTGATTGGAGCGATGGGTAACGCCATTGAAGTGGTCCTCACCGGCCGGGCGACCGACTGGTTCATGATCCACCCCTTTCCCTGGCCGGCCAATTTGGCCGACCAATTTGTCAATGCGACTGTGTTTGTGCTGCTGCCGCTTTCGCTGCTGTTTGGCTGGCGCGATGCCGGCCCGGCCCCCATCACGGGTTCAGAGTAGCCAGCACCTGCTCTGCAACCGCCACCGATTGCTCGTCGTCCAGCCCGATTTCCAGCGCCAGCGCAAGATCCGAGCGCGCCAGTTGCGCGTTGCCCAACTGGTAGTAGATCAACCCGCGCACAAAGCGGGGGAATGGCTCGTTGGGAGCCTGGTTGACCGCCTGATTGAGATCGACCAGCGCCGCACGTGGGTCGCCGGATAGCATCACGATGCGCCCCCGGCCGCTGTAGGCGATGGCCAGTTGCTGCGCGTTGCTCGCGTTCCGGATGACCGCCTCGAAATCGGCGCTGGCTGCGGGGACGTCGTCCAGTTGCAGGTACGCCTCTCCGCGGTAGAGATAGGCGTTCCAGTAGTCGCTCTCTTTGTCGATGGCGGTCGAGAACGCTTCCACCGCCGCGTTCCAGTCCCCCTGCGCCAGCAAGTCCCGCCCGCGAAGGTAGTGGCCGGTGGCGGTGCCCGCTTCGCGCAGGCCGCCCAGCAACACCAGCCCGGCTGTTGCCAGCGCGGCGGCCGGCACCACCCACCAGCGGCCGGCCAGCGATACCCGATCCACCACCTGCGCAGCTCCGGCCGGGCCGGCAGGGATCACCTCGTAGGTCGGTGAGAGGAACCAGCCGATGGCAAAGCCGGCCGCCAGCCCGCCCAGGTGGGCGGCGTTGTCGATGTTGGCCACGGTAAAGCCGATAAAGAGGTTGAGTACGATGACGGTGATCAGGTTGCTGAGCCGGCTCCGGCCGATCGCGCCCAGCACGTCATGTTCGTGCAGGTAAAAGGCCGCCAGTGCGCCCACCAGCCCAAAGATCGCGCCGCTGGCCCCGGCCGCCAGGTTGCTGGAGATGGCAAAGCTGGTGGCGCTGCTCAACACGCCGGTCAGCAGGTAGATAGCCGCAAATCGCCCCCGGCCGAAAAAGCGCTCCGCCTCTGGCCCCAGCGCATAGAGCGCGTAGGTGTTGAACGCCAGATGCATCAGCCCGATGTGCAGGAACATGGAGGTCAGCAGCCGCCAGTACTCGCCATCCAGGATCGCAGGGCCGTATTTTGCGCCAAAGTCCAGCAGCACCTGTGGGTTAGTAGACCCGCCGGCGGCCGTCATTGCCAGCCAGACCAACACGTTGATCGCCATCAGCCCCCAACTGAGGTACGGCCGGCCGCGGTTGACCGGCAATGGGAGATAGACCGGTTGCGGCTGGGGTACCAGTGGGGTGGGTTGGAAGCCGGGCAGCGGTGTGCCGCACCGGCCGCAAATCGCGGCCGACTGCAAATTGGGCGCTCCGCAGTTACGGCAATAGGTCCACGATTCGTTCGCGTCGTTCATTCTCTATCTCAGCAAAAGGGCGGTCGTCTGTGCGACCGCCCCTCTGAAGCACCGAGAAATTGTACCGCAATCGGGCTAGTTTGGCACGGACTGGGTTGCCAGCTCCTCGCCCGGCCGCAGTTCCTTTTCAAAGCTGGTGTACTGCCGCGCAACATGCATCCCGGCTCTTTCGTACAGGCGGGTTGCACCGGTCAGGCTGGTTGCGTCCACGCCTAGCCCGGCCCGGACCTTGCCCCGCCGGTAGAACTCGCCAAAGGAGTGGTGCAGCAGTGCCAGCGCCAGGCCGCGCCGACGCCACGGCCGGCGCACGCCCAACGTGTTCACCCAGGCCATCTCGTGGTCCTCGGTTATCCGCTCTTTGCACAAGGAGAGGCCAGCGATCTCGTCGCCGTCCATCGCCAGGAACCAGAGCGAAGGGTCGTGGTCCGGGTCGTTTTCGATCCAGTGCGACCAGGTCTGCAGCATATTGTCGAATGGTGTTTCCACGTAGCCCCAGTGGTCCTTGAAGGCATCCTGGACTGCGCGGATGATGGCCGGTAGCTCAGTCTTTGGGTTGTAGGGCCGAAAGATGATGCCATCGGGCACGGCCGGTTTGGGTGGCTCCTGCTCCAGCTTGATGACCATCCGGTAGTAGTGACGGGCAACGGTAAAGCCATTGTCGCCGAGTATCTGCTGCGAACGCCTATCTGTGCTCAACGTGCCCTGCATGAGCGCTACCCGCGCGCCTTCCGGCGCTTCGGATACCGATTCCAGGGCGCGCTGTTCCAGCCAGCCCACCATGGCCGAGCCGATGCCCCGGCCGCGATAGTCTGGGTGCACCTCGCCCATGCTGTGGATGCGCACATGGGGCGGGGGATCCCAGACGTCCGTATAGCCAACGATCAGGCCATCAGGTCCAACCACCACGCGGGTATCCCGGTCCAGGTTGACGTGTGGACTCTGCCAGTCGCTAATCAGTTCTTGCACCTCCCAATCCGGCTTGCCGATGCGCTCGATGGAGCACGCGTTCACCACCCCGGTCACGGCCGCGGCATCCGCCAGTTCGGCCGGGCGCAGCGTGTAGCCGTCAGGAAGGGAGCTTGATCGTCCATTGGTACTCATGATGTTCCTCGTTTAAAAGTGTCAATCTATTCTGTTTTGTCATACTGCCACTGGCACAAGGGAATCGTCCTCCTGCGCCAAGCCGCCGGCCGCCAGCAGGGCCATCCGCCGCGCGCGTTCCAGTATCTGCTCCTCGCGGAACTGATTGGTGTATAGCGAGTAATAGTGACCGCGGGCGCGGATCAGCTCCGCGTGCGAGCCTTGCTCGGTGATCTTGCCGTCTTCGATGACCAGGATTCGGTCCGCCCGTTTGATGGTCGACAGCCGGTGCGCGATCACAAAGCTGGTCCGATCTTGCATCACGGCGTGCATTCCTTGCTGGATCAGCGCCTCGTTGAGTGTGTCGACCGAGCTGGTTGCCTCATCCATGATAAAGATCTCCGGGTCCGCCAGCACCGCGCGGGCCAAGCTTGCCAGTTGCTTCTGCCCGACGGAGAGCCGGTTGCCGCCTTCGCCTACTTCTTCATCGTACCCTTTTTCCATCTTGACGATGAACTCGTGTGCGCGTGCGATCCGGGCAGCTGTCTCCACCTCTTTGTCGGTCGCGTCCAGCCGGCCGTAACGGATGTTGTCGCGGATGCTGCCCGAAAAGAGGTGCGGCGTTTGCAGCACGATCCCAGTGCGGGACTGGATGGCTTCCAATGTGAACTCGGAATAATCCTGTCCACCAATTCGGATCACACCCTTGGTCGGCTCGTAGAACCGGCAGAGCAAGTTGATGATGGTTGACTTGCCGGCGCCCGTCGGGCCGACCAACGCAATCGTCTCACCCTGTCTCACCGTCAGATTGAAATCGGTCAGCACCGGGTTGTTCTCCTCGTAGAAAAAGCTCACGTTCTCAAAGACGATGTCGCCCTTGATGCTGCCGGGGTCAATAGCACCTTCCCGGTCCGCCACTTCAGGCTTGGCGTCTACCAGCGAGAAAACACGCTCGGCCGAGGAGACAGCCTCCTGCATAGAGGCCCACACCCGTGCCATGTCCTGGATGGGCCACATCATAAAGGCGATGTACGAGACAAACGCCTGGATGCCTCCTACCGTCATGCCGCCCTGCTGGACCTGCAGCCCGCCATTCCAGACCACCGCACCCAGCGCCAGCGAGCCAGTGATCTGGACCGCGGGAAGAAAGAGCGCCGACCACCAGGCTGCCCGATAGGAAGCCCGATACATCTCGGATGAGAGTTCGCCGAACTCGTCCAGGTTCTGCTCTTCCCGCCGCAGCGCTTTGACCACCCGCACGCCGGTGATGTTTTCGTTGTACGCTCCGGTGAGCTTGGAGTTCTGTTTGCGCACCTTGCGAAAGTACCCGATGATGCGCCGCTGGAAGCGGACGGCGATGATCAGCATGATGGGCAGCACTGCCAACACGATCAATGCCAGCCGCCAGTTGATGCGCAGCATAAAGTACATCGACGTGGTGATGTTCATGATCGCCCAGGTGACGTCCAGGATGCCCCAACTCACCAGGTCAGCCATCCGGCCGGCGTCCGATGTGACGCGGGACATGATCCAACCCACCGGGGTCCGGTCAAAGTAGGAGAACGACAGCTCTTGCAGGTTGTTGAACATGGCCTTGCGCAAGTCATAGTTGATGCGCTCGCCCAAGATGCCGGCCAGGGCGATAAAGCCAAAGACGGCCGCGGCCTGCAAAAGAGCCATTCCGCCGTAGATGGTCAGCAATTCCACCAGCCTACTCTGGTCACGCGCCACGATTCCTTCGTCAATGATCAACTTGCTGACAAAGGTGAACAGTGCGTCTTGCGAAGAGACGATGGCGATAAAGGCCAGGAAACCGGCCGCAATGGGCCAGTGCGGCCGGGCCAATCCCACCAGCCGCTTCACCGTCTTGCCGTTGAACTTGGTCGTGAATTCTTCTTCTTGAAAGCGTTTATCCGACATGGTCCAATTCCTCTACCACTTCCTGCTCAATCTGAGCCTGAAGCTCATAGATCTGTTTGTATAGCCCATCCTGCGCAATCAACTCGTGATGGTTGCCTTGCTGGACGATGCGTCCTTTGTCCAGTACCAGAATCCGGTCTGCCCGCATGATGGTCTGGATGCGATGGGCAATTACAAAGCTTGTGCGGCCGTCCATCAGCCGGTCCAGCGCTCCCTGAATCTCTGCCTCGGTTTCGGTGTCCACCGATGAGGTCGAGTCATCCAGGATGAGGATCCGCGGATCCTTGAGCAGCGTGCGGGCAATGGCCACGCGCTGCTTTTGCCCGCCGGAGAGTGTGACACCCTTCTCGCCAATCAACGTGTCGTATTTCTCTGGGAAGGAGAGGATCACATCGTGTATCGCGGCCGCGCGGGCGGCTTCTTCAATCTCCTCCTGCGTCACTTCCCGGCCGACGCCGTAGGTGATGTTCTGGCGGATAGTGCGGGAGAAGAGGAATGGCTCTTGCTCCACAATCCCGATCTTTTTGCGCAGCCAGCCCTTGGGATACTCGGTCAACTCTTTGCCGTCCAGCGTGAGGCTGCCACAGTTATAGTTGTAGAACCTGGGCAGCAGGTTGACCAGGCTGGACTTGCCAGAGCCGGTTGGTCCCAACAAGGCTACTACCTCGCCCGGATCGCACTGGAAGGTGATCTTGTCCAGTACGTGGTCTCCATGGTCGTACTCAAAGCAGACGTTGTCAAAGACGAGTTGGCCGCGGAGCCGGCCGTTGGTCTCCCCGGTCGCCAGGTCCTCGCGCTCTTCGGCAAGTACGTCCGCTACGCGGCGGTAGGAGACCAGTGCAGATGATGCCTGGACGATGATCCGGCCGAGGTTCCGCATCGGCCAGATAATCCAGATGATCATCCCAGCGACTGCCAGGTAGGTGCCAACCGTGATCTCACCGGCGATGGCCATCCGCGCCCCTGTGTAGTAAATCAGCAGCATCTGGATGACGCACAGGATGTCCGAGGCGGGCCAATAGGTCGAGTGCATCATGATCAGTCGCTGGCCGCGCCGGTATTTTTCCATGTTGTCATCCTCAAACTTGTCCCGTTCAAACGCCTGCCGCGCAAAAGCCCGCACCACACGGACGCCGGTCAGGTTTTCCTGCAAAGTGGCGGAAAGCTTGGCTTCCTGCTCCTGGTAAAGCTCGTACGCTTTGGAGATGCGTTTGAAAAACCAGACAGAGAGCACAATGATAATCGGCATCATCACCACCGAAAGCAAGCCCAGCCGCAGGTTGAGGCTGACCAGGCCGACCAGGTTAAAGACAAACAGCGCTACAATCCGGCCGACCTCCACTGCCTGCTCGGAGTAGAAGCGGCGCATGGCGTCCACATCAGAGGTCACACGCTCGATCATCTCGCCGGTGCGGGTCTTGTCGTGATACGTGAAGGACAACCGCTGCAGGTGGTCGAAGAGATAGTCCCGCAGGCGCTTGGTGATCCCTTCGGCCGATTGGGCTGCCAGCTTGCCCCGCAGGAAGGTGGCTCCACCTTCGATGGTCGCAAGGCCCACAAACCCCAGGGCGATCAACCAGAGTGCGTCTAGGTTCTGCCCCAGGCCCAGCATATCATCCACCAGATAGCGCAGCAAGAGGAAGGTGCTGGTGCGCGCCACGGCCGCCACCGCAATGCTGACCACTGCGCCCAGGTAAAGCAGGCGAAACCCAGTCATCATGCGCCACAGGCCAACCAAACGGTTGGGGGCGACTGCGTGTCTCAAGTCAAATTCGGGTTTCTGATTCATGATGTTCTTCCGTACCTCGATTATCTCTTGCCAAAAAAAGACCGCGGTGCGTGCCGCGGCCGAAAAGAGAAACAAAAAAGCCGCGACGCTGAGTGCGCCGCGGCCAGCAATTTACAGGTTATGTAGAGCTAGCTGTGAGCAGGCGCACTACGATAAGGTGCAGGGGAGAAACCATTTTCATTGATCATGAACACCATCGTAGTCCGTACTCCTTTCAAGCTAATCGCCTGTTTCCAGGCGCAAAACATTATACCGCCTTTGTCGGGTTTGTCAACGGCTGTTGCGAGTTTTTCCAACGATTTGTTGGGCGTGTTTGTGGTAGAATTGCTCGCTGTGGACAAGAGCATTCTGCGCAACGAGTTCCTCACCGCACGAGCAGCAATAACAGGGGATCAGGTGGCGGCCGCCAGTGCGGCCGTTTGCCGTCACCTGGCTGCTTGGAATGTGTTCCGGCCGGCAGGCACGGTGATGGCGTACCTGGCTTTTGGCAACGAGATCTCGCTGCAATCTCTGCTGGATGGCCATCCGGAAAAGCGCTGGGTGCTGCCGCGCACATTGCCGGCCGGCCGGCTGACGCTTCATCGCTACCAGCCCGGCCGGCTGGTACGCCACCGCTTTGGCATGCTGGAGCCTCCGGCCGATGCACCTCTGGTGGCTGCCGACGAGATAGAATTGGTTTTGGTGCCGGGTGTGGGCTTTGACCGCTGTGGCGGCCGGATGGGGTTTGGCGCTGGATACTATGACCGGCTGTTGCCACATTTGAACGCGGTCCGGGTGGGAGTAGCTTACCGGTTATTCCAGGGCGATATTCCATGTGAGGAGCATGATTGCCGCATGGATTATCTGGCCTTGCCTGATGGCATTGTCCGCTGCTAGCCCGGCACAAAGGAACAGCCCCGCTGCCGGGTACTGCGGGGCTGTGCAGGATTGAGCTTGCCAGCATGGCTACCCAGAGGGTGGATAGCCACTCGTCAAAATATCAGCCAGCTTAACGGGAGGGTTTACGAGCTGCTAACAAGCTGCCACACGCTCCTCAACGTATGGCTTTTTTGCCTTCCTGATGTGCAGGAAGGCTTGTTAAGGGGCCAGTTCGATTCCAATCATATCCATTTGTCCCCCAGCGACTGTAAAATTGGCGTAAAAATCAGTCATCGGACAGTTGTAGCACAGCCAAAAATGCTTCTTGGGGGATGACAACGTTGCCCACCATCTTGAGGCGTTTTTTGCCAGCTTTTTGCTTTTCCAGTAGTTTTCGTTTGCGGGTTACGTCGCCTCCGTAGCATTTGGCCAGCACATCCTTGCGCACTGCCTTGACGTTGGCGCGGCTGAGGACCCGCTTGCCCACGGCCGCCTGGATTGGCACTTCAAACTGCTGGCGTGGAATCAGCCGCTTGAGCTTGCTGACCAGCGCCTGTCCCCGGTGGTAGGCATCCTGCTCGTGTACGATGATGGCCAGCGCATCCACCGGGTGTTTGTTGATTAGCACTTCCACCTTGACCAGCTTGTCCGGCCGATAGTCGGCAAACTCGTAATCCAGCGAGGCATACCCGCGCGTGCTCGACTTGAGCTTGTCGTAAAAGTCCACCACAATTTCTGCCAGCGGGATGTCAAAGTGGAGGACCACCCGGCCGGGCGACGGGTATTCCTGCCCGGTAAAAATGCCGCGCCGTCGCGTTACCAGCTCCATCACCGGGCCGTAATAGGTATCCGGCGTAAAAACGTGGATGTGCATCCATGGTTCCAACACTTCTTCAATCAGGTTCTCGTCGGGCAGGTCGGCCGGACTGCTTATGGTGATGATTTCGCTGGAACTGAGCAGCACCTGGTACTGCACGCTGGGCGCGGTGGCGACAATATCCAGGTTGTACTCGCGTTCCAGCCGTTCCTGGATGATGTCCATGTGAAACAGACCTAAAAAGCCACACCGGAAGCCAAAGTTCAGCGCCTCGGATGTCTCTGGGCTGTAGGTTAGTGAGGCGTCGTTGAGTTGGAGCTTTTCCAGTGCATCGCGCAGGTCGCTATAGTCTTCGCCTTCGGTTGGGTAGATGCCGGCAAAGACCATGGGCTTGACGGCGCGATAGCCGGGCAGAGGGTTGATGGCCGGCCGGGCCCGGCCCGTGAGCGTATCGCCCACCCGGCACTCCTGGACCGTCTTGAGCCCGGTAGCGATATACCCGACTTCGCCAGCCTGCAATTGCACTACCGGTTTCATCTGCGGGGCAAAGACGCCGACCTCAATGGGGTCCACTGAGATCGCGGTAGCCATCAGGCGGAGTTGGTCTGTGGAAGAAAAACCACCGTCCAGGACCCGCACATAGGCTACCACCCCTTTGTAGGAGTCATAGTGCGAATCAAAGATCAGTGCCCGCGTGGGCGCGGCCGGGTCGCCGGATGGCGGCGGCACCTGTGTCACCACTGCCTCCAGGATCTGTTTCACGTTTGTCCCGTCCTTGGCCGAGACGTGGATGATCTCATCTGGGTCGCAGCCCAATAGATCGCAGATCTCCTGGGTCACTTCGTCCGGCCGGGCCGAGGCCAGGTCAATCTTGTTCACCACCGGCACAATCTCCAGGTTGGCGTCAACTGCCAGGTAGAGGTTGGCCAGCGTCTGCGCCTCGACGCCCTGGGTGGCATCCACCACCAGGATTGCTCCCTCGCAGGCAGCCAGCGCCCGGCTGACTTCGTAACTGAAATCCACGTGGCCAGGCGTGTCAATCAGATTGAGCTGGTAGCTCTGCCCATCGGCGGCCGTGTGCCGCATGCGCACCGCACTGGCTTTGATGGTCACCCCTTTTTCCCGCTCCAGGTCCATGGAGTCCAGCACCTGGTCCTGCATTTCCCGTTCGGAAATGGTGCCCGTAATCTCCAGCAGCCGGTCGGCAAGGGTGGACTTGCCGTGATCGATGTGTGCAACGATGCAAAAGTTACGGATGTGTTCCTGACTCATGGGGGACAATTATACCATTGGGTGGCTTTTGTTGAAGGGGAACTTGGGATTGGAGCGCGGTCCACGTGTTCGAATTAGCCGTCTTTATGGATCGTTCTTCCATCCATATAGATGCGCTTTGCGTCCGACTGGGCCGGGCAGCGCGCCGGCCGGTGTAGTTACTCGCCCCGCCTGAGCAGTTGCCGGCCGGTTACGATTTGGTGGTAGGCAGGTAGCGAGCCAGTTTGCCGGCCAGGTTGGAAAGGGGCATTGATTGGAGCCAGATGCGGCCGGGGCCACGCAGTGTGGCCAGGAACAGCCCTTCGCCGCCAAACAGAATGTTTTTCACCCCCTTGACCGTCTCGATGCTGTAATCCACCGTCGGCTGGTAGAGGGCGATGTGTCCTGGGTCTACCTTCATCGCCTGCCCCGGTGTCAGGGTGTAATCGCGCACCTCCCCGGCGATTTCCACAAACACCAGTCCCGGGCCGGTCACCTTTTGCAGGATAAACCCTTCGCCGCCAAAGAGCCCCGCCCCCAGTCGTTTGCGAAAGTGCATTTCCAGCTTGACGGTGTCGGCCGCGCACATAAAGGCGTCCTTCTGGCAGATCAGGCTTTGCCCGTCTGCTAGGTCAAAGGCCAGGATTTTGCCGGGCGATTCCGGGGTAAAGACCACCATCCCCGTGCCCGAGTTGCAACGAAAGGTGGTCATAAACAGCGATTCGCCTGCCAGGCTCCGGCCGAGACCCTTCAACAGCCCGCCGCGCGTATCGGTCTGCATCGCAATGTCGCCGGTCATCCACGCCATCCCGCCCGATTCCGTAAAGACCGCTTCTCCGGCCTTGAGGCGGATGTCCAGCGTCTGCATCACTTCGCCGGTGATATAGTATTCCATCGTACTCTCCTCGTGTCGTGGCCTGCCATCGTCAGGCGGCCGGTTTCTCCTGGTCGCCGGCCGTGGCCTGCTCTTCCGATTTGGCCAAAGCGGCCGCTGCTTCCTGTTGCTCCAGCGCCACCTTGTCCAGGCCGTTGCGCACCACGGTCAGCGTGCGCATCAGCGACGCCTCCAACTCGCTCAATACCTGGATGACATATTCATCCGAGTCGGCCTTGATAACCTGCGCGTCCCGTTGGGCGCGCTCGACGATGGTCTGCGCCCGCCGCTCGGCCGTCAGCGAGATGGCGTCTCGCTGTACCAAGCCCTCCGCCTCTTCCTGGGCCAGTGCCACCAGCCGCTCTGCTTCCTCGTGGGCCTGGGCAATCACCCGGTCCCGTTCCTGGTGAATCCGTTTTGCCTGTTTGATCTCCTCCGGGATTGAGATGCGCATCTGGTCGATGATTTCCAGTGTCCGGTCCTCATCCACCATGCGGTATGCGGTCAAGGGGAGCAGGCGGCTTGAAGTGATCAGCGATTCCAATCTGTCTACGAGATGAAGAATGTCCATTGGGTGCCTCCCATAACTTTCACTACTCAGGACGTTTGCAATAGGCCAGCTTTGCGGTCCGACATGGCCTCCTCCACGTGGGGGGGAACCATGCTGGAAATGTCGCCGCCCAGCGCGGCGACCTCCTTGACCGTGGTTGAACTGAGAAAGGTGTGCTCTTCTTTGGTCATCAGGTTGACCATTTCGATTTTGGGCGCCAACCGCTGGTTGGTCAGAGCCATGCGGAACTCGAATTCAAAGTCCGAGAACACCCGCAAGCCCCGGACGATGACCTGGGCGTTGACGGCCGATACATAATCTACCGTCAGTGTGTTGTAGCGGTCAACGCGGGCGTTGGGGATGTGCGTCAGCGCTTTTTCCAGCAGCGCTACCCGCTCATCCACCGAGAAAAGCAGGTTCTTCATCGGCCGGGCGTAAACCGCTACCACCAGTTCGTCAAAGATGGCGGCCGCCCGCCGGGCGATGTCCATGTGCCCGTAGTGGACCGGGTCGAAAGTGCCTGGGTAAACTGCACGAATCATGGTCTAGCTCACATCCCCGCGGCCGGACCAAAACTGATCCACCTGTTGGGCCAGCAGACGGTGCTCCGGGTTTTCAAGTGAAGGGTCATGCTCGAACAGGGTCAGCGCCTCGGCGCGGGCTTGCTCCAGGATTTTGACGTCGGTGACGCTGGCCATTTTCAAGTCGGGCAGGCCGCTCTGGCGCGTGCCAAAGAATTCGCCGGGGCCGCGCAGTTCCAGGTCTTTTTCGGCCAGGACAAAGCCATCATTGGTGGCCACCATGGCGGTCAATCGTTCCTCGGCCTCGGCGGTAGTCGAGTCGGCCAGCAGGATGCAGGTGGATTTGTGCTTGCCCCGGCCGACCCGGCCGCGGAACTGGTGCAACTGTGAAAGGCCAAACCGGTTGGCCCCTTCGACCAGCATGACGGTGGCGTTGGGCACGTCGATGCCCACTTCCACCACCGAGGTGGAAACCAGGACGTCGGTTTCGGCGCGGTAAAAAGCCGACATGGCGGCTTCTTTTTCGTCGCTCTTCAGCCGGCCGTGCAGCAAGCCCAGCCTCAGGTCCGGGAACACCTGTTTTTGCAGCCTTTTATGCTCATCGGTAGCCGCCTTTTCCTCGCTGTTGTCGGTTGCCTCCACCAGCGGGCAGATGATGAAGGCCTGCCGACCTTCGGCCACCTGGTTGCGGATAAAGTTGTAGGCTCGCTCCCGGTTACCGGGTTTCAGCCAATAGGTTTCGATCGCCTGCCGGCCGGGGGGCATCTCGTCAATGATTGAAATGTCCAGGTCGCCGTACAGCGACAGGGCCAGCGTGCGCGGGATGGGGGTGGCGGTCATCACCAGCATGTGCGGGTTGTGGCCCTTTTGCCGCAGCGCAGCGCGCTGTTCAACCCCAAAGCGGTGCTGTTCGTCCACAATGACCAGCCCCAGCTTTTGAATCGAGACGCCCTCTTGGATGAGCGCGTGCGTGCCCACCACCACGTCGATGGCCCCGGCCGCCAGCTCATCGTAAATGGCCTGCTTTTCCGCGGCCGGTGTGCTGCCGGTGAGCAGCCGGATGTGCATCCCTGCCAGCAGGCCCGCCAGGCTGTGGGCGTGCTGCTCTGCCAGGATTTCGGTTGGCGCCATGAGCGCAGCCTGCGCGCCCGCCTGGACCGCAATAGCAATGGCGGCCGCAGCCACCACCGTCTTGCCTGACCCAACGTCCCCTTGCAGCAAGCGGTTCATGGGAACCTCTTTGCCCAGGTCCTGGCGAATTGCTTCCAGCGATTGTTGCTGCGCGCCGGTCAGCGGGAAAGGTAACTGGTCCGTCCAATTGGCCAGCCATTCATCTTCCACCGGAAGCGGGATGCCTGGTTCTGCCTGCCACTGCTGGCGCAGGCGGAGCATACCCAGTTGCAGTATGAACAGCTCGTCAAACGCGAGGCGGTTTTGAGCGGCCGCTAGTCTGTCCCAGTTGTCTGGATAGTGAACCTGTTGCAGGGCGATTTCCAGGCTCATCAGCCTTTGGCGTTGCCGGATCCCGGCCGGCAAATGGTCGGGGATGCGCCGCGTCCAATAGTCCACCGTCCGTTTGACGTGGGTGCGCAGCGATTTGGCCGACAGCCCGGCTGTCAGCGGATAGACCGGCACGATCCGGCCGGTGTGCAACTGTTCCTTTTCCACCAACTCCCACTCGGGCGAATTGAAGGTGAGCCGGCCGAGGTATTGGCTGACCGTGCCGCTGACCATCACGGCCGCGCCGGTCTTGAGCTTGTCTGCCAGCCACGGCTGGTTAAACCAGGTGCATTGGATGGTTGCAGTCCCATCGCCGATGATGGAGCGGACCACCTTTTGCCGGTTGCGGCCGGTCTGGACGCTGGTCTCCCAAATCGTGCCAATAATCGTGACCTGCTCGTCCAGCGCCAGCCGGTTGATGGGCTTGAGCAGGCTGTAATCCACGTAGCGGCGCGGGAAAAAGGTGATCAGGTCGTGGATGGTGTTCAGCCCTAGCTTTTCCAGCAGCTGCGCGGTGCGCGGGCCGATGCCCCGCACGCTGGTGATAGATGCTGAGAGTCCGGCCGGCAACTCGGTCGGCGCGGGTGGGGGGGCTTCCTCCGGCTCTGGCTCGGCCGGGGCCACCGGCGTGGGCGCTGGCGCGGGCTTGGGCGCGCTTTCGCGTGGTGGCTGGCGGCGTTCGGCCGGTTTTTTGCGCGGCGCTGCGGCCGGTACAGGTGGAGCGTCCTCGGTGCCAATGGTCTTCTCCAACCGCTCCTGGACGGACATGACCAGCTTGGCGCGGGCGCTCGCGCCAGACAACTGGCCATAGTCCATCAACAGTTCGGCTATCTGTTCAACCAGGACCTTTTCGGACTCGCTTTCGGCCTGACCGCGTGCCTCCTCAATCCAGACCGGTATGTACCGTTGGATGCCCCCAATGACTGCTCGGTTTTGGTAACTCCCCTGGCGCTCAAGGTCCAGAATCTTGTTCAGCTTTTGAAGCGCGGTTTCCATGAACTCACAAGCCCTTTTTGCGTTGGATGGCCACAAAGCCAATCCCACCGGGCCCCACATGGGTGCCCAAAATTGGCGTAACATGAATAGTCGTGACCGGTTCGGATAGGTTGAGTGGTGGTAGTTGTTGCATGAATTGCTCCGCCAGTTCTGGGGCGTTGCTGTGTAGCACGGTAAGCACTTCCAGATCTCCCAGCGCGTCAATTTGACTGCGCAGGCGTTCGAAAGCGCTGCTGCGGGTTCGGACGTAACCCAACGAGTTGATCTCTCCCTGGTGCAACTCGATCACCGGCCGGATGTGAAGCAAGCGGCCGATGGCGCTGCGCGCCCAACCAACCCGGCCGCTGCGGTGGAGATATTTGATGGTATCCAGTGCGGCGTAAAGGAAGGTCCGGCCGTGCAGATCGGCCACCAGCGCTTCAATCTCGACCATGCTCGCCCCGGCCGCGGCCGCCTGCGCTGCCCGCAGCGCAATCCAGCCCAATCCAATCCCCAATTGACTTCCGTCCAGCGCCAGGTAGGGTACCTGGCTGCTGACGAGTTCCCAGCCGTTGAGCGCCGACTGCTGCAGGGCAGAGAGTCGGGCGGGGGGGTGGATGGAGATGATGCCGGCCGTCTGTTCATCGGAGAGCAGCTCGCGGTAAACCTCGGCGAACATACCGGCCGGGGGCGCGGCCGTGGTGGGGTGGATTGGGTCAGTCTCCAGCCGCTGGTAGAACTCTGGCCGGGTCAGGTCAACTCCGTCCAGATAACTCGCCGTGCCAAAATTGATGTAGCAAGGGATTACCCGGATGGCCCACTGGTTGGCCAGTTCGGCCGGCAGGTCAGAGGTGCTATCAGTGACGATAAAGATGCGGCCCATCCGATTTATTCAGCGCTAATGATGTAAAAATAGTGCGGCTGGCCACCCGGCACAACTTCAACCTCCAGGTGTGGGTACCACTGCTGGATGCAGTGTGCAGTCTCGTCTGCCTCAACCTCGGTGGTATCGGCCCCATAGTACAGGGTCAGCAACTCGCGCTCCTCTATCTCCATTTTTTCGAGCGTCTCCCGGATAGTGGTTGTAATATCCGGTGCGGCGCTGCATACCAGGCCGTTGGCCAGTCCCAGGATGTGGCCATTCTGCACCACCACGCCGTTCAACTCTACGTCACGGGTGGCGGTAGTGATCTCGCCGGTCGCCACTTCCGCGGCGGCCGCATCCATTTTCTCAGCCACATCGTCCAGATCACCATCCGGATTCCAGGCCAACAGGGCGCTCACTCCCTGAGGAATTGTGCGGGTGGGCACCACGCGTGCTTGCCTTTCGCACAACTCGGCCGCCGTCTTGGCCGCCATGACGATGTTTTTGTTGTTCGGCAGAATGATGAACCGGTCTGTGTCCACGGCGTGAATGGCGGCGACGATCTCCTCGGTGCTGGGGTTCATCGTCTGGCCGCCGGAAACCACCCGGGCAACCCCCAGGCTTTCAAATACCTGCGTGATGCCTGTGCCAGGCGCTACCGCAATAACCGCGATCTGGCCAGGCTCGACGGCCGGTTTTTCGGCCGGCCGCGGACCCGATGCATCCGCTGGGCCGCGCGCTCGGATAAACTCCTGATACTGCTCGTGCATGTTTTCCACCACCACGTCCAGCAGGGTCCCCCGGCTGGCGGCGAAGCTGATGGGGACGCCAGGATCGTCCACATGCACGTGAACTTTGATCAGATTATCGTCACCCACCACCAAGGTCGAGTCTCCCATGGCGTCAATTGTCTCGCGTACCGCGGCCACGTCCAGATTGTACCCTTTGATCAGGAATTGGACGTCATAGTTATACTCCTCTTCGCTGGTGTGCGGAGCCAGGGCCACGTCAAACTCGGCCCTAGCAGGCGCGGCCGGGGCCACCCGCAATCCCTCGCCCCGGACGTAGCGCATCATCCCTTCCAGGATGACGGTCAGGCCTTCTCCCCCCGCATCAACCACTCCCGCATCGGCCAGTACCTTGAGCAGGCGTGGGGTTTCTGCCACGGCCTGGTGGCAGCGTTTGACAACCTGGTGCAGCACCTCGCCCAGGTCGTCAGTGGATTGGGCGCTGATTTCAGCTGCTTCGGCCGCCTGTCGGACGACGGTGAGGATGGTCCCCTCCACCGGTTTGACCACTCCCTTGTAGGCGGTATCGGCCGCTTCTCGCATGGCGGCCGCAAATTGCTTGGTGTTGAACGCGGGTAGCTCCTCTATCTCGCGGGCAAAACCGCGCCAAATCTGGGATAGGATCACGCCCGAATTGCCCCGCGCGCCCATCAGCGCGCCGTGGGCCACCTTTTGTGCTACCTTGCCCGCGTGTTCCAGATCTTGGTCGGCAATCTCGTGAAAGGCCGAGCGCATGGTTAGTAGCATGTTGGTGCCCGTATCACCATCGGGCACCGGGAAGACGTTGAGTGCGTTAACCGCCTGGTGATTGTGATCCAGCCAGGCCAGGCCGGCTTCCAACAGCCGCTTGAGCCCTTTTCCCTCACAGAGTACCACCCGCCCAACTGGTGGCCGGGGCGTTGGTAGTTTTTCTGAAGTCTGGGCCTCCATCGCTTCCATCCTTTTTTCAGTCATCCTGACTGAATCGCAGACCCTGCACAAAAACGTTTACGGCTGCCACTGGAATGCCCAGCGCTTCCTCGATATGAAAACTGATGGTGTTCTTGACGCTGTTGGCGACGGCCGAGACCCGCATGCCATACTCAACAATCACGTACACGTCGACGGTGATTTCCTTGCCCTCAATGGTGACTTCAATCCCTTGTCGGCTATCTTTGCTCAACAAGTGAGCAATACCATCGGCCAGGTTCTTGTTGGCCATCCCAACCACGCCGTAGCATTGACGCACAGCGTGATTGACGATGCTGGCAATGGCGGCCGGCGCGACCTCGATTCTCCCCAAGCTTTCCTGTTTGATTGACATAACTTTTCCTCGCTACTCTTGCGTGATTGCAAGGGTTGTGGTAAACTTTTGCCCGGCGACCCAGAAATGGTCGCCTTTATGTTGTAAATCTCCCCTAAGGGGATGTTCTTAGAGGATTAAACAATGGCCAAATGCGAACGTTGCGGAAAAGGTACCAGTTTTGGACACAATGTGAGCCACTCGAACGTGCGGACCAAACGGCAATTCCGGCCGAACATCCAGCGGGTGACGGTTTTCGAGGGTGGGCAAAAGGTGCGCAAGTACCTCTGCGCCAAGTGCATCAAGACCCTTAGCCGTTCTGCGTAGTGGCTGACGCGATTTGCTCGAAAAAGGCCAGCAGGTGAAACTCGCTGGTCTTTTTGTTTGCCCGTTAATCTGGCCTGACATGCGGTCAATGATACCTTGTAGCTAGCGATTGGGCAAATGCAGGGTGTGATATCTAACCTACGCTTCCTGATCCGTTTGTTGCCGTAGTTGGCCGCAGCCAGCCTGAATGTCAATTCCCCGCCGCATCCGCACGGTGTTCGGAACCCCATAGCGTTCCAGAATGGCCTGGAATTGCTGCACCCGGCCGGGGTCGGACTGCCGGCCAGCGTACCCTATGGTCGGGTTCAGCGGGATCAGGTTGACGTGGCAGAGGATATCGCTAATCAGTCTTCCCAGCGCGTGTGCCTGTTCCGGGGTGTCGTTTTGCCCAAGGATGAGCGCCCATTCAAACGTCACCCTTCGGCCGGTCAGCTCGGCATACTCCCTTGCTGCCGCCATCAGCTCGGCCAGCGGCCAGCGTCGGGCGGCCGGCACCAGCCGTCTGCGTCCTTGGTCGGTGGCGGCATGCAGGCTGATAGCCAGGCCAATTTGTAGTTTTTCGCCTGCCAGCTGGCGGACCTGGGGCACCAGCCCGACCGTGGAAATGGTAATGCGTCGGGCTCCCATGGCGAACCCGGCCGGATCGGTTAGCCGGCGAATGGCCTCCAGCGTGGCGTCATAGTTGTGAAGGGGCTCGCCCATGCCCATGAACACAACGTTGGTCAGCCGGTCGCTCCGCTGGCGCAGTTCCCGCTCAAAGCCAAGTACCTGGGCGATAATCTCCCCGGCTGACAGGTTGCGCCGAAAACCCATCTGCCCGGTAGCGCAAAAGACACACCCCATGGCGCAGCCAACCTGGCTGGAGATGCAAAGCGTGTTTCGCCGTTCGTAACTCATCAGTACCGTCTCGATGGTTTCACCATCGGGCAGGGCAAAGAGACGCTTTTCCGTCTCGCCATCGGCCGAGCACTGGGTGGCAGCTATGTCAAGCGCGGCGCTGCCAAACTGCGTTGCAAGTCTTTCGCGTAGCGAATCGGGGAGACTGGTCATCTCGGCCGGCGTCGACGCCAATTGCCGGTAGAGCCAGCTCCAGATTTGCCGGGCCCGATATGCTGGCTCGCCCCAGTCAGTCAGCAGCGCGTTGAGAGCATCCAAGGAGAGATCGTAGAGGGTGATCATGGCTTGGCCCTGCGGCGGGCAAGCGGCACAGCAGCCCCGAGGAATAGCAGGCCGGCCGGCAGTGCGGCCGACGCGCACAGACCGACACTCCTGCCCGCGCCGGGCGGCGTGGCAGGCAGGGCGCGGCCCTCGGCCTCTGTTTTTTCCGCCGTAATGGTAGGTTGAGGCCGTGTAGTGGTTGGTGTGGCCGTGGCTGGAGGGCGGCCAGTGGGGGGTGCAGGGGAGGGCAGAGGTGCCAGGGTGGGCCAGGGGGTCGGGGTGGGGTACATGTCGGCCGGGATGCCCAGCCATTCCAGCCACGCCAGCTCGAACTCTTCAGGCGTCAGGTTGAGCGCAGTTTGGAATGCCTGGCTGTTTGATTTACCTGCGCCGTATGCCTTCATCAGGTTGGCCAGCCCGGCCGCGCTGTGCGCCTCCACCAGATAAGTGACCGCGCTCAGGCTTTCGGCATAAGATAGTCTCACCTGGCCTACATCGCTTCCAAAGCTGCCGGAGATGGTTTTCAGTCGGATGAGGTTGCCATCCCGTATCGCGTCGTGAACCCAGTCGAGGGTTCGTTGGTGATCGCGGAACTCGTTGTACTGCGCCACTCCCTCGTTTAGCCAGAGCGGAGGATCGGAAAGTGGATGGTAGGTGACCTGAAAAAAGTAGAGGTGGGCAATTTCGTGGGGGATGACATCGTTGAGCCATTGTTCCTGAGCAGTTGCGTAGGCATCCACAATCTGTGCGGTGATGCCCAGGCTGGTGAAGGCCTGCCCGCCCACAAACTCGTGAACAAAGGCGTGCCACCCAGCAAACTCGTCAAAATCGTTGTAAATGATGACCCGGATCTGATAATCCAACTCGGCTTGGAAAAGGCCATACTGTTTGTTGATCGCTCTCTGTGCGATTTCAAACACCCGCTCGCCCATCTCGGCCGGCTGGTCGTGCCACCAAACTGCAATGCGCTCATCGTCCAGTATTGACCAGTCAAATCGCACGTCGTCGTAGCGGAACAACTCTTCCGTGCTACTGGCCCGGTTGCCGGCCGAATCGGTCGCTTCCCAGTGGAACAGCACGGGCGCGCTGGGTGGGATGGTGAGGTTGCTGGTGTCCCATGTGTACTGCAGCGTCACCCGACCGTCCGGCTGTACGGTCAGCAATTCCTGGTCGGTGGAGTTGGCATTGAGCAATGCGTGATATAGTTTGGCCGACACGATCTCCCCGGCCGCCAGCGAGGTGCTGACCTCCACCTCAAAGGTGAGGCGGTCCGGGAACTCGTTTTCCAGCCGGGTGGGCCCAAATTGGATAGGGCTTTGCGCCCGTGCGGCCGGGAGCGGCAGGGCCAGCAACAAAGCCAACGCCAGCAGGATTCGTGCCATCTATCCCTCCAATGCGGCCGTTAGGGCGCGGATGTCGTCCACCACCCAGTCCGGTTTGATGGAAGAGGCCTGCAACTGTTGCCGGCCGGTCACGCCGGACAGGACCAGCACGGTGCGCAGGCCAGCGGATTGCCCGCCCGAAATGTCGGTGTCCAGCCGGTCGCCCACCATGGCGGTGCGCTCCGGCCGGGTCCCCAGCCGTGCTGTTGCCATCTGGAACATCAGCGGCTGCGGCTTGCCCACAATCAGCGGCTCCACGCCGGCGGCCGCGCCGATGGCCGCCAGCACCGCCCCGGCCCCCGGCTGCAGCCCTTCCGGTGCCGGAAAGGTTCGGTCCGGGTTGGTGCCGATGAACCGGGCGCCGTTGAGGATCAACTGCATGGCTTGTGACAGCTTGTGGTAATCAAAATCGCGGTCTAGCCCGGCGACGACGTACTGAGCGCCATCCGACGTCAGGCGAAACCCCCGCGACTCCAGCGCGTCGATCAGGCCGGCCTCCCCGATGGCAAACACGGCCGTGCCTGGTGGCGCCACCGTGACCAGATATTCAGCCGTGGCACAGGCTGACGTGAGTACCTGCTCCGGCCGGACCTGCACCCCCAAGTCCGCCAGCTTGTCTACGTACTGTTGGACCGTGCGGGTGGCGTTGTTGGTCGCCAGCACGTAGCCAATGCCCAGCCGCTCTAGCAACTCGAAAAAGGCGGTCAACCCTTCCATCGGCTGCGAGCCGCGCCAGAGTACGCCGTCCATGTCCAGAATCAGGCCATCCAACTCTATCACAACGATCACCCTTTGCCAGCCGGGCAATTATAGCACAGCTCTTGTCGCGTGGAGTTGAGACGGCTATACTAGGCCATCTTGAGATGCGAGGTGTAGTATGCTTAAAGTCTCGGTCATCATCCCGTGCTATAACGAACGTTTGACGATTGAGGAGATCGTGCGGCAGGTGAGGGCACAAGAACTGGTGCGCGAGATTATCGTCGTGGATGACGGTTCGGCCGACGGAACGCGCGACATACTGGTGCAGATGGATGGCAGTGAGCGTGTCAAGGTCATCTTGCACGAGCGTAATCAGGGTAAGGGCGCGGCCGTGCGCACCGGTTTGGGCCACGCAACCGGCGACGTGATGATTGTGCAGGATGCCGACCTGGAGTACGATCCTCGCGACTACCCGGCGCTGATCCGGCCGATTGAAGAGGGCAAAGCCAAGGCAGTGTATGGGTCCCGCTTTCTGGGTGGACCGCGCCGGACCATGTTCTTCTGGCACATGGTGGGCAACCGTTTTCTCACCTTGGTCACGAACGTGCTGTATGACACAATCCTCAGTGATATGGAAACCTGTTACAAAGTATTCACCGCGGACATTGCGGCCAAACTCAATCTCAAATCGCCGGGCTGGGGATTTGACCCCGAAATCACGGCCAAAATCCTGCGCCAGGGGGTGCGGATTTACGAGGTACCCATTAGCTACGCCGGCCGCGAATTTGACGAAGGGAAGAAGATAGGTTGGCGCGACGGTTTTACCGTTTTGTGGACGTTGCTCAAATATCGCTTTGTCAAATAAGCTACTTGCGTGCATCGCCCATGGCGAGAATGGCCGTGGGTAAGGAAGCGATGGGCCAGCGATGGATGTGGCTCATGGCAGCGCTGCTTGGGCTGGCCTGGTTGCTCCGTGTTCCCCTTTTGCACGGCCCCCGCTTTCACCCCGACGAGGCGCTGTTTGCCAGTTTTGCTCGCAGCATAGCGGTGTGGCGCGACCCTCTGCTTCGGACCGTGCCGGTGGACAAGCCCCCGCTGCTTTTCTACCTGCAGGCGCTCTGCTACCCCTTCCTTGGTCCGCAAGAGATGGCGGCGCGGTTGCCCAACCTGTTTGCCTCGCTGGTGACGGTGGCGCTGACCGGCCGGGCCGCGACGCTGCTCTTCCGAGATCAGGTGGGAGGAGTGATTGCGGCCGGTGTGGTGGCGCTCTCGCCATTGGCGGTGGCGTTCGGTGCGACAGCCTTTACTGACCCGCTGACGGTGATGTGGTGCACTGCTGCGCTGCTGGCGGCCGTCGGCCGTCGGCCGGGGTATGCGGGTCTCTGGCTGGGGCTGGGCCTGGCGACCAAGTATCAGGCCGCTTTTTTTGTCCCGCTGGCAGCGGCCGCGCTGGCAATCCACGGGGCCGGCCGGCGTGATTGGGTGCGCTGGACGGCAGGCGTGGCCTGCCCGGCTGCGGCCGTCCTGCTGTGGGATTTGGCGCGGGCCGGCCGGTTTGAGCTGCTCTCCACGCAATGGCGGAGCTATGGTGGGTTGAGTCTGGTGTGGGGAGAGGCGCTCTGGTTTCGCCTGCGGGAATGGTGGCGGCTCGGCCGGTACGTGACCGGGTCGGCCGGGCTCAACGCAGTGTTGATTGGAGCGTTGGTTGTTCTGGTTGTGCGGCGCAGTTCCGGCCCGCCTGCCTGCGGAGGCAGGCAGGCGCAGACAGGCAGGCGGTCTGATTTCTTGGCTTGGCTGGCGATTTGGTTGGCGGGATACGCGTTGGCACACTGGCTGTTGGAGGTGCAGGTTTGGGATCGCTATCTGTTGCCGGCCGTGCCGATAGTGGCGCTATTGTCCGCAGGCATAGTTGCGCGACTGCGCTCGTGGCGAATGGCTGGGTGGGTTCCCGCCCTCGCCTTGGCGACCATGCTGGTGCTGATGCTCCCGGCCGCGGGGCAGGCGGCCGCCGGCAGGCTACCTGTGGGCGGCGATCACGGACTCTATGATGGCATCGACCAGGTCGCCGGGTTTTTCAGCCGCCATCCATACGGCACAGTTCTGTACGACCATTGGCTCAGTTGGGAATTGCGGTATTATATGTTTGACAGTCGGGTGCACATTTCCTGGTTTGCCAGCCCGGCCGCTCTGGTGGATGATCTGGAGGTATTTGGCCGCATGTCAAAGCGCTACTTGGTTGTGCCGCTGTGGGAATCAACAGATTCAGCCCGGCGGGCGGTCGAGCAGGCTGGGTTTATGCTGAAACCAGTGCTGACGGCCAGGCGGCCGGATGAGACGGAATCCTTTGTGGTTTATCAGATTGTGGAACGGTGAGCATGTCCCGCCCGGTTGATAGCCGCGACCTGCTGGCGGGTGCCTCCTTGTGGGCAACGGTGGCCATCTTTTTCTGGAAACTGCTGTTCACCAACCTCATCCTGGCGCGCGGCGACACCTTTTTTTACATCTACCCGTACTGGTCGGCCGCGGCCGAGGCGCTGCGCGCCGGCCGGTTCCCGCTGTGGAACCCCGATCTGTTCATGGGTGCGCCCTTTTTCGCCAACAGCCAGGTAGGGTTGTTGTACCCGCTCAACTGGCCGCTCTGGCTGCTGGTGGACACACCGACCGCCGGCAGCCTGAGCATTCTTTTCCACCTGTGGCTGGCGGCCGGGCTGGCGTATGGGTTTGCGCGCTCGGCGCTGCAGCTCCGCCGGCCGGCGGCCTGGCTGGCGGCCGTTCTGTTTGCGTTGGGGGGCTACCTGACGGCGCAGGTGGAGCATATCAACCAGTTGCAGGGGATGGCGTGGCTGCCGGCCGTTTTCTGGCTATTGAGTGGCCCGGGTCGCCCCGCGCGCGCCCTTCTTCTGGGTGGGGTACTTGCGCTGCAGCTCCTGGCTGGCCACACGCAAGCCGCGTTTATCACTGTGGTCGGCGCGGCCGTGTACGCAGCGTGGCTCTCCTGGCCCCACCTGCGCACGAAACAACTTGCCCGCGCACCACTGACCTGGCTGGTGCTGGCTGGCCTGCTGGCGCTGGTGCTGTCGGCCGGCCAGCTTTTGCCAACGCTGGAACTCAGCCAGCACTCTGTCCGGGGCGGGGGAGGATTGCCGCTCACGGAGGCGGTTTCTTTTTCGCTGCCCCCGTTGTTGCTCGGCCGGGCGCTGCTGCCTGGCTACGGGGAGACGATTTTCAGCGAGTACGTTGCCTTTGTGCCGTTGAGCGCCATTGGACTGGCGCTGATTGGGCTGTGGGCCGGCCGGGGGCGTCGTTTGGTGGTGGCGTTGGCGCTGATTGGGGCTGTGGGACTCTTTTTTTCGCTGGGAGCTGCCAATCCGGCCTATCATCTGCTGGTCCGGTACCTCCCTGGGTTTGGCCTCTTTCGCGCGCCGGCCCGCTGGTTGGTGCTGTATGCCTTTGGCGCGGCCGGGCTCGCCGGGCTGGGGGTGGACGCTTTACTGGCGCGCCGGCCGTGGCCCCGCCGGCCGGTGATCCTGGCCTGGCTGGGTGTAGTTGTATGGCTGGCAGGATGGGCGTTGCTGGCTCCGCTTCTCACCGGCCAACTGCCCGCGCCGCCAGAAGCCCCGGTCGATCCCCCATCGGTTGCCACGTTGGTCGGCTGGCTGGTTGAGCTGGCGCTGGCAGGGGGCGCGCTGTGGCTGGCGCGGCCGGCCCGCTGTCTGCCACCGGCCGCGCTGGCGCTGGCCAGCCTGTTCCTGGCGTCGCGCGCTCTGCCGTACAATCACCCTACCGCGCCCGAAGCGTATCACGCGCTCCGCCCGGCCGCGGCGCATTTGCAGGCGGCCGTGAACTACGATCATATCCTGC
Organism: uncultured Chloroflexia bacterium; assembly: GCA_963707345.1. Classification (GTDB taxonomy): domain Bacteria; phylum Chloroflexota; class Anaerolineae; order Promineifilales; family UBA4811; genus CAVPPE01. The sequence continues at coordinate 643,189 of CAVPPE010000002.1, read as the reverse complement.
CGCCCGGCCGCTTCCTCAGCATTTCGGATATCTTTTTTGATCCCGGCGATACGGCTGAACTGGAGTCCATTTACGGGGACCAACTGGACGAGGCCGCGTTGTACGATCTGATCATTGCCAGCAAGCAAAAGGAGATTCTGGCTCCAAACCTGCCGTTGGCCTTGGGCGTGCCGGCCGTGGATGGCTACGACGGCGGTGTGCTGCCGCTGGCCCACTACGTGACGCTGCAGCCATTGCTGCTCCCGGCCGAGGCGGTGAGCATCGACGGCCGGCTGCGCGAGAATCTGGACCGTGTTCCCGACGGCCGCTGGCTGAACCTGTTCAACGTCCGCTATCTGATCACCGACAAAGTGGGCGACGCCTGGGCGGACGGAGTGTTTTACGACTTGCAGCACGCGGCCGTGCTGGACGCCGACCACCCCGCGGCCGAGGTTGCCTATCTTCCGCCGTTTGAGGCAACTGGTCTGGGGCTGGTGCTGGGGTTGAACGAAATACTGACCGGGGTGGAACTGGCGCAAATCCGGGTTGCGTTTTCGGACGGAACGGCGCAGGCGTTGCCCGTGACGTTGCCCCGTGATGCCGCGCCACTGCGAATTGAGGGTGATGGGCTGAGTCTGTACGTAGCCCGGCTGGATTGGGATAGTCCTAGCACCCCGGTTGCGCTTGCAGCGGCCCGGCCGGCCAACTCGACTCTTCCGGCCGTGCACTTCCGGGGGTTGAGCCTGGTAGACGAGCGCGATGGCTCTTTTCAAAGTTCTGGTCCTGTCGGGCAGCGGCCGGTACCGTCTGGTCCACTCGGGGGACGTCAAGATTTACGAGAACCTGGCGGTGATGCCGCGTGCGTTCCTGGTCGGCCGGGCGAGCTGGGCCGTGGACGATCAGGCCGCGCTGGCCCGGATGCAGGCAGCCGATTTTGACCCGGCCGGCGAGGTGGTGCTGCACGGCCAGGGCGGATCGTCAAATGAACCTGCCCAATCGGCTGGCAAAGCAACAGTGGAAACCTACCGGCCGGAGCAAGTAGAACTGCGGGTTGAGTCGGATACGGGCGGCTGGCTAGTGCTGAGCGATGCGTACTTCGCCGGCTGGCAGGCGACAGTGGATGGGCGGCCGGTGCCGCTGGAACGGGCGGATCTGCTCTTTCGTGCAGTCCACCTGGAGCCTGGCGCACACCGGGTTGTGTTTGGCTACCGGCCGGCCAGTGTGAGATGGGGGCTGCTGTTGAGCGTATTCGGGTGGGTGGTCTGGGTAATGGACTTTCTCACGGCTCGGAGATGGTGGCAAATAGCACCGACCCGTTCTGGATCACGCCCCGCACCCGTGCCAGGGCGTCGGGGCTGAGCTGCGGGTTGTCGTCCAGCAAGATCAGATCGGCCAGTTTGTTTTCCTCCAGCGTGCCCAGGTCGTCTTCCACCTCCAGCAGTTCGGCCGCGTTCACCGTGGCCGCGCGCAGCACCTCGGCCGGTGCCAATCCGGCGGCTGCCATCAACGCCAGTTCCGCGTGCAGGCTGTGGCCGGGTTCCATCCATTGGCCGGCCGTGCCGGATCCGGCAACCACACGGATACCGGCCTGATGCACCAGACGGAGGTTGAGTTGGGCGGCCGCCAACGATTCAGCACCGACATTTTCCTGCCGGCGGGCTTCCACGGCCGCCAGGGTAGGGATGTAGCTGGTTCCCTGCTCCGCCAGCAGGCGCAATAGCTCTCCATCTACCTGTTCGCCCAACAACGTGACCCCGCCCACCAGCGCGTCGGCGCCGGCAGCGGCCGCTGCCAGCGCCTCTTCCAGAGATGCGGTGTGAACCAGTGCAGGCAGGCCAAAGGCGTGTGCCTCCTGAATGATGGTCAGCAATATCTCTGGCTCCATCCGCGGAAAGGCTGTGCCCAAGGTGGTGTAGCTGATGCTGATAAGGTCCACGTCCCGGCCGGCCAGCGTTTGGACCCATTGCCTCCCCGCTTCGGCGGTCTGGATTTCAACCGTGGTCTCATCTCGTCGCCATGGATAGTGGGCCTGGCCGGGAAAGCCTCCGGGGGCTGTCAAGACCGGGCCGGCCGTGTACAATCGCGGACCTGCCAGTTCACCCGACAGCAGCAAGGAGCGGGTGCGCAAGATGCTCTCTGCGCCGCTTCCCAGGTCGAGGATGGTAGTGATTCCCGCATCGAGCAGTGCGCGACGGTGGTCCGGCAGGGAGCGGGTAATTTCCCAGGCCCACTCGCCAGAGAGGTAGTTGACCTCAGTGCCGGCCGGTGCCTCATAATAGATAGCCGCGTCCAGCAAAGCAGGGGCCACGAATAGGCCGTCGGCATCCAGCACCTCGGCCGATTTGGGGATCGCGCCGGCCGCTTCGATGCTCAGGATGCGGTCGCCGCCGATGACGATGGTAGCGTTGGGCACAGGCGGGTCGCCTGTTCCGGAGATCAGGGTTGCGCCGGTAATCGCCAGCATGGAGGCGGCGCGGGGTTCAGGGGGTGTGTAGATATCGTAAGCATAGGCAATAAGCAGCAAGGCGCCGATCACGATCAATAAAGCGATCACCGCTGCCAAAACGTGGACCATCAAATTTGTGAATCTTGACATTCAAGGCTCCTTGCCTGATTGATACCACAGGAAAATTCTCCTGTCAACAAAGATTGCCTCCGGGGAAACTTGGAGTATTATAGAGGCATGTAAATTCGCAGCGCAGGGCTAGCCAGATGGAAGAACGACAATCGACCAATCCGCTCTACCTAATCTACCTGCTAGGTGCGGCCGCCGCGTTGCTGGTGATCTACTTCTGGTTCTCTCCACGGACGGCGGGCGATTCCCCGGCTGGCAGGGATAATCGGTTGGCCATCAACCCACCCAAGGCGGCCCCGGTGGTGGCTGAACCCACGGTCGCCAGCCGCCGGACGCCGCAATCGCACGGCCGGCTGCGGGTTGGCGTGGTAGCCGGACACAAGGGGAACTGGGACGACCCTGGTGCGGTCTGCCCCGATGGGCTGACTGAGGCGGCCATCAACCTTGGCGTGGCGGAAGAGGTGGTCCGGTTGCTGGAAGCGGCCGGCATCCGCACTGATCTGCTGGACGAGTTTGACGACCGCCAGGTGGGCTATGCGGCTACCGCTTTGATCTCCATCCATACAGATTCGTGCGAGCACTATCCGGATGCCAACCCGCCTGCTTCCGGCTTTAAAGTAGCCAGTTTGGAAGGGAGCACCAATCCGGCCAATCGATTGCTGGTGGATTGCCTGGTTCAGGCGTATGGCGAGCGCACCGGCTTGCCGTTTCACGCCAACAGTATCACCTATGATATGACCCAATACCACGTCTTTGATACCATCTCTCCGCAAACGCCGGGTGCGATCATTGAGGTAGGGTTCATGTATGACGATCGGGTGTTGCTGACCCAGCACCAGGAATTGCTGGCACGGGGGATTGTGGATGGATTGCAGTGTTTTTTCAACGCCAGCAGGGGGCAGGGCAACTAGAGCGATGACGGCCGGGCAGTCAACAGAGGCGCTGTTTGGTTTCGCCAAGGCGGCCGCCCGCGCCGGCCACAAGGCGGAAGCTCGCCGGCTGCTGTGGGCTGCCCTGCAACTGGAACCCGACCGGGCTGATCTGTGGATCTGGCTGGCGGGGGTAGCGCCCTCACCGCGAGCAGCCATGGGGTATCTGGCGCGGGCGCTCACGCTGGAGCCGCACAACCGGCAGGCCCAGGCCGGTTTGCGCTGGGCGCGCCGGCTGGCGGCCGAACACCGGCCGTTGGTGACAACACCGGCTAGACCGGCCGGGCCACCCGTTCGCCGCCGGCCGGCGTGGACCTGGGCGGCCGGTTTAGCGGGCGTGGCCCTTGTGTTGATCATATTGGGTGTTCTGGGGGCTGTGCTGGTGCCGGACCTGGTTGCGCTGGCGGCCGCCGATCTGCCTCCGACTGTGACCAGCCGCATCGTCTGGTTGCCAACGGCTACCATCCCCCCACTGCCAACCCGCACGCGCGAATTGCCGCCAACCTGGACCCCTACGCCAACTCACACCCCATCGCCGACAGCAACTCCAAGCTCCACGCCCACCCCATCTCCCACCATCACGCCCACCCCGGTGTATCCATCCCCAACCTGGGTGCCAACACTACTGCCCACCCCAGTTCCGCTCGGCAGCAACGGCGAGCGCTGGATTGACGTGGACCTTTCCGAGCAGTTGTTGATAGCTTACGAGGGATACACACCGGTGCAGTGGGTGCTGGTCTCCACCGGCTTGCCCAGGACCCCAACCGTGGTGGGGCGGTACCGCATCTACGTCAAGTATGAGGCGACTTTGATGTCCGGGGATGACTATTACCTGCCCAATGTGCCGCACACCATGTACTTTTACCAGGGGTACGGACTTCACGGGGCGTATTGGCACAACAACTTTGGCCGGCCGATGAGCCATGGATGCGTCAATTTGCCGCTGCCGGAGGCGGAATGGCTTTACAACTGGGCCAGCGTTGGAACAGTGGTCAATATTCACTACTAGCCGAGGTTTCTGCATGGAAAAAGAGATTGTGATGTACAGTCGCACCTATGGCTGCCCCTATGTCCGCACGGCCGAGCGCGTGTTTCGGCAATACGGGGTTGTGTATCGCGAAATCCATGTCAACCGGGACCCGGCCGCCAAGCAGCGGGTGGTTGGCTGGACCGGGTTTGAGTCGGTCCCCACGATTGTGGTGGCGGACAAAGGCCAGGATGGGCCGATTGAGCCGCCGGCCACGCTCCCGGCCGGAAAGGGCCCGCGGGGGATCAATCGGGGTTCGATGATTACCGAGCCATCGGAAGAGCAGTTGACGGGCTGGCTGCGCCAGCACGGCTTCATTGAGTGAGCACTGGCCGGCGCAGATTCTGGACGCCTTTGCATCGGCGCTGGTGGGAGCCGCGCCCCGCGGCCGGGGGAGTAGCTTTTTGGAGGTAGGGACCGGTTCCGGCCGGTTGACCCGTCCGCTGGCCGCTCAGGGCGTCCCATTGATGGGGGTGGATGTGTCCCGCCACAAGCTGGGACAGTTGACATCCGGCATGACACATCCACCCCTTCCGTTGACGCAGGCCGACGCCAGCCATCTCCCGTTCGCTGATGCGAGTTTTGATGCGCTGGTGACCGTGCACGTGATGCATCTGGTTCGGGATCAGGCGCGCGCTATGCGCGAATTCCGGCGCATTCTCCGGCCGGGTGGGGTTTACCTGCGGCGGAGCGAACAATCGAAGGGTACCGAGTTGCCGGATCAGATCCGCGCTCGCTGGGAAGTGCTGCTGGCCGAGCGCGGCCTGGTCCAGCGGCATGGCGCGCGGGATGACAATGCTCTCAACCCGCAATTGCGGGCGCTGGGTGCTACCTGTCGGCCGGTGCCAATTGCCGAGCACCCGTGGCGCACGACCCCCGGCCGGGAGATCGAGCGAGTCGGCGCCCGCTCCCAGGGGAGCGCCTGGCAGGTACCGGCCGGGGAGTTGGAAGGGCTGTTGTGCCAGCTGTCCAGCTGGGCGGCCGGTGAATTTGGCGGGCTGGAGCGAGAGGTTGTTTGCCGGGAGGAATTTGTGTTGCACGTCTGGCAGTTTTGAGCGCCATGGGCGAGCGTGGTGGTTTCTGGGACGGCCGGCGATTTGGCTGGCTGGTGATCGGCGGTCTGACGCTGATCTGGCTGGTCGGCGCGGCCGGCTGGCTGCAAGCCGTGGTTGCCGGCGAAGGCTGGTACCATCGGCTGGGCCGCCTGGTGCCCGGTTTGTTGCCGGTGTTGAGCGGGACGTTGACCTTTACCCTGGCGGTAGTGTGGGGGGCGGCCATCTGGCTGAGGTGGCGAGAGTGGAATGCCCCGGTTGCACTGCTGGGCCCGGCCGAACTGCTCGAGTTGGAGCCGCAGCAGTTCGAAAAGCACGTCGGGCGCATCTTTCGCCACAAAGGCTTCAAGGTGCGCCATCGCGGCGGAAGCGGGGACCATGGGGTGGACCTGGAGGTTTTCACCCGCAGCGGCCGGCTGGGCGTCGTGCAGTGCAAGCGTTATCGCTCCACCGTCGGAGAAGTGGTGGTTCGCGACCTGTACGGGACAATGCTACACGAGGGGGCGGCCCATGCCTATCTGGCCACGGCCGGCGTGATCTCTGAGGCTGCGCGTCGTTGGGCCGAGGGCAAACCGATCACGCTGGTGGATGGTGAGCGACTGCTGGAGCTTGCCCGCGAGTTGGCCCGCTAGCGCCGGTGAGTTATACTTGGCGCGAGATGGTTCAGCCCAGGTTTTTGGGTGTGAGCACGAATTTGCAACTGCCTGAGCATTGGCGAAATTGTTTGCCGGAGGTGGAAGGGTGAAAGCAAAAAACTGGTGGTGGGTCGTGGGCGGTTTAACGGCCGGGACGGCCCTGGCGGCGTGGCTGGTCAACCGTTACTTGGAGGGGCAACGTGGTTTTGACGCGCAATTGTCCGAGTGGACTGGCCGGCCGGATGGCGCTGGGCGTGTGGCCCGCCGCATCTTCCAGGGGCCGGATCATTTGCGGCAGGAGATGGACTACTTGCTCAACCATCCGCAGGAGTTCAAGGCGGCGTTTTCCGGAAAACGGGTGAGCCGTGCTTTCGCCGAGCGGATCATGTTGGCTGTGACCGGCGTCAATGGTTGCCGTTACTGCAGCTATGGGCATGCACGGGCGGCCGCTCAGATGGGTGTGAGCGAAGAAGAGGTGGCTCAACTGCTCAGCGGGGACCTGGGGCAGGTGGCGCCGGAGGAAGCGGTGGCGCTAGCCTTTGCCGTGCACTATGCGGAAACCGGCGGCCGGCCGGAGCCGGAAATGGCTTCCCGGCTGGAATTGACCTATGGCACCGACATGGCCCGCGACGTTCTGACCGTCATCCGGCTGATCACGCTGGGCAACCTGGCGGGCAACACCTTTGATGTGTTTCGCGACCGATTGCGCGGCCGGCCGGCTGAGGGCAGCACCTGGCAGGGCGAACTGGCCACTCTGGGGCTGCTGGCGGCCGGCGTGATTCCGTTCTCGCTGGCGCTGGCCGTCCGGCTGGCGCTGGCTGACGAGGACGGGACCGGCCGGCCGAATGTGCTGGTTCTGCAACGGTAACTGCCGGCCGGGTGCTATCCCCCCCCGTTCATCATCCTGCTAGAGTTGGGTCACTCGCAACATTTGAGTGCACACTTTTCCTGGGTGGGCTTTTCGTAACGCAATCCGTGAGGTAGAATCTAGCCTTGGCTAAAAGGCCGGGTGCAATGCAATTGGACAAACCTGCTAGAGAGACGCTCCCATGAAAAGGCGGTGGGGTTTTTTTGCTGCCGGTGCGATGCTGGCGGCTGGCATCGTCTATCTGCTGTTCGCCTCGGAAAAAGCCCGCAGGGTGGCGCGCAAGGTGATTCAGGGCGCCGGTATTTTGCTTGCCCGCCTGCACGAGCAGGGGCCTACTGTGGTCATCCTGTGGATTCGGGACCACCTGCTGCGCCGCATCCAGGGCATGTCCCCGGCCGATACCAGTTGTGTGGCGCAGCGTTTGTATGTGGGCGGACAGCACGCCCGGCACGGACTGGGCCGGCTGGCGGCGCTCAACATCACTGCCAGCGTCAGCCTGCGGCAAGAGTTCGGACGATACCGAGCGCGGGGTGGCGCTGGAGCGGCACCTTTGGTTACCTACGGTGGACGACACCCCACCCGCGCTGGAGCAACTGGACCAGGCGGCCGGGTTTGTTCGCCAGGCGATCCAGGATGGGCGGGGTGTGTATGTGCACTGTGCTTCAGGCATTGGCCGGGCGCCTACCACGGCCGCTGCCTACCTGGTAAGCATCGGCATGACCCCGGCCGAGGCCTGGGCTCAAATCCGGCGCCGCCGGCCGTTTATCCGGCCGAAGGCGGGCCAGGTGGAACAGCTTGAGAGGTTTTATCAGTGGAAACGCCAATGAGGGGCGCACGGCCGTGCGCCCCATCAGCCGTGCGCCGTAACCCAGCGGTACGATTGGCGCATTGACGCCGCGACCGGTTTTCTGTAGCATTCTTGAGAGGAATGATGATTGTTGGAATAGGGAACCCTGTTTACGATTTCATACAGACGCCTCACATTTCCACGCACGCGCGGGTTCTTTCGGGTTGCTCCACCAATGCCTGCTTGGCCGTGCGCAAACTGGGCCACCGGGCCGCACTGGTCGGCCGGGTGGGACCGGATTTTGGAGAGCAGTTCCGGGCGGATATGGATCGGTATGGGATCGAGTACGAACTGTACCCGACGGCCGAGACCGGTGGTTTTGGCCTGATCTACGACGAGAGTGGCGACCGCACGCTGGATGTGCTGGGAATTGCGGACCCCCTGATCAAGTTCCCCGGCCGCTTTGCATCCGCGGATTTTGTGCTAGTGGGCCCCATCCTGGGTGAAGTGCCAGCGCCGTTGATCCGTGAGATTGCCGCCACGACCGCTGCCACGCTGTTTTTGGACCCGCAGGGGATGATGCGCCGCATCGAAGATGGCCGGGTGGAACACTACCGTAACCCGGACCTGATCGCGGTCCTGCCCCTGTTTGACATCGTCAAGCCCAACGAGCACGAGGCCCGCATCCTCACCGGGATCAACGCCCGCCAGCAGCCGGAGGCGGCCGTCCAGGCGCTGTACGATCTGATGGCGGCCGGCGAGCGCCGGCCGCCGAAGGGCCGGCCGCTGGCAATTGTCACCCTCGCCGAAGCGGGGTCGGTGATTTTTGATGGGCGGGAGGTGATCCGCATCCCAGCCTATCGGACGGTTGCCAAGGACCCCACCGGGGCGGGTGACACCTATGGCGGCGGCTTTATGTTCCAGTTCGGCCGAGCGCCCGGCGACCTGCGCCGCGCCGGTTGCTTTGCCTCGGCCGTGGCCTCGGTGATGGTGGAAAACACCGGGCCGGACTTTCCGCTCACACTGGAGGAGGCGGAACGCCGGACCGAGTATCTTTTGCAGCAAGCGTGACGGGAAAGAGAATATGTTAGCAAGGTTTCGAGCAACCTATCAGAAGATCATGATGCCACTCGGCCGGTGGAGCGTGCGGCTGGGGTTGGGCCCCGATTTCTGGACCTTTTTTAGCGTGGTTCTTAGTGTGGGGGCAGCATGCCTGTTGGCGAACAAGGCGTGGGGGTGGGGATTGGTCGTCGCCATGCTGGCCAATCTGGCTGACGGCATGGACGGCGCGACCGCTCGCGCCCGGGGCACTACATCCAAATTCGGCACGGTGCTGGATCACTGCGTGGACCGGTACGTGGAATTCATTCTGCTGGGCGGCATTCTGCTGAGCGGGCATGTGCCGGCCTGGCTGATTTACTCCACCGTTTTCGGCATCGTGATGGCCAGCTATGTGCGGGCCAAGGCAGAATCGGCCGGTGGGCTGGAAAGTTGCACGGTGGGCTGGGCCGGCCGGGCGGAAAAGCTCATCATCCTGTTTGTGGGATTGGGGCTGGAGGGCTGGTTCAAGCTGCCGGGCGCTATCTTGTGGGCGATCACGTTGATCGGGATCATTTCGCACGTCACGTTTGTGCAACGGCTGCTGTATACCCGGCAACAACTGAACCCGGCCGGCAAGTCAAAATCCCGCCCTCATCTGGTGAAAGGATAAATCATGGTGCAACGCTTGCGCTCACTTCGGCCCTATTGGTACATCATCTTTGTCATTGCCGTGGCGATGGCGGCTGTCTACGCCAACCATCTGGCGACCCACGAAACGCCCGGCCGGGTGGCGATTACGCTGCCCATTGTGGACCTGCCGGTCTACTGGTACGGCGTGCTGATTGTAGGAGGCATCATCCTGGGCGCTTATGCGGTCACCTTTGAGGTCCAGGAGCGCGGGATGGACCCGGAGCACGTTTGGGGCGGGCTCACCTGGGCAGTGATCCTGGCGGTGATTGGGGCGCGGATCTATCACATCCTCACGCCGCCGCCCAGCATGTGTTCCTCGCTGGGGATTTGCACGCCACTGGATTATCTGAAGGACCCAGCCCGGCTGGTGGACTTTCGCAGCGGTGGGTTGGGAATCTATGGCGCTATTGTGGGCGCAATTATTGCTATCTACCTGTACGGCCGGCGCTACAAGATTGACTGGCTGGCTTATGCTGATCTGGGAGTCTACGGGCTGGCGTTGGGGCAGTGGGTCGGCCGGTGGGGCAATTTCTTTAATCAGGAATTGTACGGCAAGGCTACTGATCTGCCCTGGGCGGTCTACATCCAGTATCCGCTGCCCGAGCACGCCGGTCAGCACACGTTCCACCCTGCATTTCTGTACGAATCACTGTGGAATTTCTTTGCCTTTCTAGTTTTGCACACGCTGGCGACTCGCTTTCGGGACAAGTTGCTGCCGGGTGAATTGTTGGGCGGGTATCTGATCCTGTACCCGGTCGGCCGGATACTGATGGAGATGGTGCGTCTGGATAGCCCCAGCTTTGGATCGGGCATCAACATTGCCACCGCGCTGGCGGCCGTCACGGCGCTGGCGGTGGCGATTGTGCTGGCGGTGCGGCGCGGCCGGGCCAGGCAGGGGCAGTCAGGATGATTGAAACGCGGGACCTGAGCAAATACTTTGACGATTTTGCGGCCGTCATCGATGCCAACCTGACGGTGGGCGAGGGCGAGCTGCTGACCTTGCTGGGTCCCAACGGAGCGGGCAAGACGACCACGGTGCGGATGCTGGTCTCGTTGCTGCGGCCGACCGGTGGGTCGGCGCGGGTGGCGGGCTATGACGTGGTGACCCATCCTATGCAAGTGCGGCGGCATGTCGGGCTGCTGACTGAGAATCCCGGCGTGTACCTGCGCATGCCCGGCATCGACTACCTCGAGTTCTTTGGCCAGTTGCACGGCATGTCGCCCGCGCTCATCCGGCAACGGGCCGTTATGCTGCTGGCGCAGTTTGACATGGCCGAAGCAGCTGGCCGGCGGGTTGGCGAGTACTCGAAAGGGATGCGGCAGAAATTGGCCATCATCCGCTCCATGCTGCACGACCCGCCTGTCTTGATGCTGGACGAGCCGACCTCGGCCATGGACCCGCAGAGCGCCAAGGTGGTACGCGATGCCATTACCCAACTGCGCGACGAGCACCGCACCATCCTGCTCTGTACCCACAACCTAGCTGAGGCCGAGATGCTGGCCGATCGTATTGCCATCATCCGGCGCGGCCGCATCATTGCGGAAGGCAGTCCGGCCGACCTGAAGCGGCAATTGCTGGGCGAGCCGCTGATGGAGGCGCGACTGGTCCGGCCGTTGGACGGCCGGCAACTGGACCTGAACGGCGTGGCGGTGGTGCAGGCCAGCGGCGAGAGGTGGTTCCGGTACCATGCGGCCGAACCGCCGGTGACCAATCCGCTGGTGCTGCGCCAGTTGGCCGGATTGGGCTTGGAGGTGGTCACGCTGAGCGAGGTGCCGCAGAGCCTGGAAGAGGTCTATCTGCGCGTGGTTACCAGCGGGGAGGACCGGCGATGAGAATGCAGGAGGCGTTGCGGCCGGTGTGGATCATTGCCCGCCGCGAGATGCTGGACACGATGCGCGACTGGCGTCAGGTGGTGCCCACGCTGCTGTTGGCGCTCGGCTTTCCGCTGCTGATGGATTTCAGCGCCCAGCGGGCGTTGGAGTTTGTCGCCCAGTACGGCGGCGAGGTGATTGGCGAGCGTTTTGTCCCTTTCCTTTTGCTGATGGTGGGGTTTTTCCCGGTTTCCGCGTCGCTGTACACCGCGCTGGGCTCCTTTGCCGGCGAAAAGGAGAGCAAGAGCCTGGAGCCGCTGCTGGTCACGCCGCTGGGTGACTGGCAACTATATCTGGGTAAATTTGCCGGCACCGTCATCCCGTCATTGCTGGCAGCCTATATGGGGATGGCTATCTACACCGTTGGGTTGGTCTTCCTGGCCGACTGGCGGATTCCGGCCAGCCTGTACATTCTGGTCCTGGTGCTGGCGACTGTGCAGGCGGGGGTGATGGTGGCGGTTGCGGTCGTCATCTCCAGCCAGACGACCAGCGTGCGTGCGGCAGGTCTGCTGGCCAGTTTTATTATCCTGCCCATCGGCGCGCTAATCCTGGCGGAAAGCTTTGTCATCATCTCGTCCACGCCAGAGTGGTTGTGGGGGTTTGTTTTTGCGCTCATCCTGGTGGCGGCCATCTTTATCCGCATGGGCATCCACATGTTTGATCGGGAAGAGCTGCTGGTCCGCGACATTGACCAATTGGACCTGAAAAAGGGGTGGCGGGTCTTTTGGGGCCGCTTCGGCGCCAAAGCACCCGGCCGCCTGGGCTGGTATCGCTTTACGCTCGGCCGGGTGACGGCCTGGCGGTTGCCGCTTGGGCTGCTGCTGGTGGTCTGGGCGGCCGCCATTCTGCTGGGGTATCAGCAGGCCGGCCGCTTTGCCTTCCCGCCGGAGATGCTACAGGATTTGCGCGCCACCATGTCGCAGAACATCCAGCTCATTCACCTGGGGACGGCCGACGACCCGCTGCTCGCGACCGGCATCTCGGGCCTGATTATCTTTCAGAACGTGCGGGCGCTGCTGATTGAGGCGGTGCTGGGCGTCTTTTCCTTTGGGGTGGTAGCGGTGATGGTGTTCATGCTGCCGTGGGGGCTGGTGGGCTACCTGGCGGGGCAGTTTGGCCTGGCCGGGGCAAGCCCCTGGGCGATTGCCCCCTTTGTGGTTCCCCACGGCGTGCTCGAGTTGCCGGCCTTGTTGCTGGCTTCAACGGCGATTTTCCACTGGGGGGCGACGACGATTGCGATCCCGCCCGGCCGGAGCCTGGGAGAGGTCTGGCTGGAGGCAGCCGCGGATTTCTGTCGCGTTTTACTAGGGCTTACCCTGCCGTTGCTGGTAGCGGCCGCGTTGCTGGAGACCTTGGTGACGCCGGCCGTGGTGACGTGGGTTTGGGGCGGCTAGGCCGCGTTATTTCCTTATTTCTCTTCTTGCTCTTCCACCGGCGCGCAGGTGGCGTGGAGGAAGCCAAAGCCGCCTCTGGCCGGCATCAGTTCCATCACTTCGATGATCTGGAATTTGTACCCGCCAAAGCTCACCACCTGGCCCACCTCTGGCAACTCGTCGGAATCCAGGATAGCGCCCGGATGGGACCCGCCGCGGACGACGTAACTGACTTTGTAGATCATGTCCGTTCCCTCCGGTTACATCGCAGCCAGGTGGCGGTGGCGCAATTTGAAAGAGATGTCGGCCGCCAGATTGCGCATTACCACGTAGCCGATGTGGTTGTCACGCTCGCACAGCGCGGTAAAGTCTCCCTGCTCGATCACCTGGACCGTGGTGGCCTCGGCCGCGCGGGCCGTGGCAGAGCGATAGCCATAGTCCAGCAGGGACATCTCACCCAGGATCTGCCCGTTGCCCAGCACCACCACCGGCCGTTCCGGTTTGGTTCCCACCAGCACAATCTCCACCTGGCCGTTCTGGATGACGTACATCTCCTCGCCGGTCTCCCCTTGCTGGATGATGGTGCTACCGGCCGGGTAGTGCCGCTCCTCGCAGATGGCGGTGATGGAGTTTAGTTCCTGCACCGATAAACCGGAAAAAAGGGCTACGCTTTTAAAGAGGTCCACAAGCGACATAAATGGCTCCTTTGATCTGCAGAGGGCCAATAAACTTCATGCGTCATTGTACACCGTTCCACCGCTTTTGGTCAAGCAAATTCGCCAACTCGGGCGGTTTTTCAAACCGCGATCAGGCAGTGTGATGGTGGGTTTCAGGCACGCGGCGTATTGGCCTGGAGAGCTGCTTGAGCCAGAGCCATCTTTGACGGAACCCTTCTCGTACCCTCATGGCGCAGTCGTGTCGCCTGCAAACTGTGTTGGGCTGCGTAATTGGATCATGGATGACATTGCCATGTTCTTGCCTCACCTACATCTCTGCAATTCTTGTACTACTTTCCCATATGCTCTGTTCATCGCCTACCATTTCAAACAGGGTTTGAGCCTTCTGCAAATGTGCGCGAGCCTGGGCGGGCAGCTTTTGATCATAGTAAAGCAATCCCAGGTTGTTGTGGAACCGGGCAGCGTTGTGCTTATCACCAATGCGATCGAATATCGTCAATGCCCGCTCATAGCACTCCGCTGCCTGTCCCGCATCCCCTGTCCTCTGGTTTAGAACGCCAAGATTGCCATATACAATTGCGATACCTGGCTCATCGCCCATGCGTTGCATGATGTCCAGCGCCTTTTGATAATTCTCCTTGGCGGCAGGATAGTTGGCGAGTTCAATCTGGATATTACCAAGATTGCCATAAGCATCGGCAGCACCCTTCCTTTGCCCAATACGCAGGCAGATCTCCAGGCTTTTATCGTGCATCTCGATGGCCTCGGCATAGCGGCCCTCCAGTCCGTAGACTACACCGAGGTTACCGTATTGGTTGGCTGTCAAGCGGTCAATCCCCTGTCTGATGCTGTACACGAGGCTTTTCTCATAGGCCTGAATGGCCTGCTCGATTTGTCCCTGGTTCTTGTAGACAATCCCGAGATTGCCATAGACGACCGCCAGACTTTCCTCATTGCCCATATTTGCGGCAACTTCCAGGCTTCTGGTGTAGTATACGAATGCCTGGGGATAGTCGCCCTGCTTACGATACACCTCACCCATATCGTTGCAGATAATTCCACCCAGGCGCAGATCGTGAACCTGTTCGGCCAGTGACAGTGCGTGACCATAGAGCATCATGGCCTGGTCCATATGACCGTGGAAACAAGCGATCAATCCCAGTGACCTATATGCCGTCGCCTGCTGGTCAAGATTGGTTTCTTCTTTGCCTCTTTCCAATTGTGCCAAAAAGAATCGTTCAGCTTCGAACCAGCGGCCTGCGACGAGCTGTTGCTCGCCATACATCCCACATTCGTGCGCAGACATTGTGAACGGGTCTGGTTTATCAACTGATTCTTGAGCCTCTTCTGGACGCTGGACAAGAAAAGTGATTGGCTTGCCATGTTCGAGCGTCAGATCAGCTTGCTGAAGAAGGAGAACGATATCTTCATCTGACATATTGGTCGTTAACTGTGGATTGTCCCGCCGAACTTCCAGAATTTGTTGTCGGATTTCGGATGGAATCTTCATGGCAACACCTACACTCTCGAAAGCATCCTTGTTGCGGTCCAACATATACTCCTGCAGGACTTCTGTGCACAAAACGCACCTATTGGGTGGTTATCGAGACAGGTTCTGCAGAAGCAGCCAGGTGTCGGGTATGCCAGATACCGTCTGCAAAAGGGCCGCACCGGGTTTGTGCAATTGATCGCAGTGTAGCACGGTTCGGCCGGTGGAGTAAACTCGGTTCTGGAATCTCACTCATGCAGCAACCCAACGCCGTTGCGCCGCTGATCGCGCCATGAGTTGAGCATCACCTGGCAAAACGATGAGCAACATTGGCCTTACCAGGGGGTGAGCATGGAATCACCGGCCGTCAAGCTCAGCCCGCGTCAGCCACGTTGGCTCGGGTACTCCTGGGCAATGTAAAGGTAATTGTCGTGCCCTTTCCCTCAATGCTCTCCAGCCAAATGTATCCACCAAGCGATTCCACTGCTAGGCGACAGAAAGTCAGCCCGAGCCCGCTGCCAATTGCCTTGCCCTTCGTCCTGTGAATCTCAACCTGGGCATATTTGTCAAAGACCCTGTCCGCCCACTCTTTTGGGATGCCTTGACCGCGGTCGATGACGCTGAAAGCCAGCGTCGCATTATCTGATTGTTTGACGCGGATAGTGACCATCGATTCGGGCTGGCTGAATTTGATTGCGTTGCTCAATAGATTGACCAGCACCCGCCTTGTCAACTCCTCGTCGGTGTACACCGTCTCAAGGTCTGCGGCCAGGTCACGATCCAGGGTTACGTGGTTGTGTCTTGCCCATACTGTAACCTGACCGAGCGATGAGTCCACCAAGTCCTGCACTTGAACGTCGCTCAACTGCAACGGCATACGTTCGCCTTCCAGGCGTGCTAGGTCAAGCAAGGAGTTGATAAGTGTCAGCATCCGATTGGATGAGATGAGACAGGTCTGAATCAGGTCTACCAGTATGGGGTCATTGGTCTCCTCCGCAATCTCTTCCATGGTCAAAAGTCCGGTCATCACATTGCCCAATGGTGATCGCAGGTCGTGAACAACGAACTGGTCCAGTTCCTGCTGCCGTTCCCGGGCGGCCTTTAGTCCAGACAGTGTGTGGGTGACGATCAGAAAGAATCCCAATCTTACGATTGCGTTCCAAAAAGGTATTGTTGGATGCGAATAATCGTGCCCTGCAAGCAGGTCGGCCGCCAGCCACGAGCCGGCGCCTGTCAGGGATATCGCTCCCCCCGCTCTCTCCCCCACCAACCACGCGATCAACGAGATGGGGAGCAAGTAGAAAATCGAGAAGGAGATTTCCGGCCCCGTTAGGTAGTCAACCACTCCCAATAGCAGAACCGAGAGCAGGCTCATTGCAATCAGCGTGGACCTGGATAGTGTGTCGAGGAATCGAATCAGTCTCATCAGTGTGTCCTCTCGCAGTTCGCTCAATAGTGGGCAGTCTCACCCCCCTATCCACCGCAGAACTCTGAAAGATGGTGCCTTGCAGTCACCCATCGGAGTGATCGGCCGGTAAAGGTATCATCCAGAAACCGTGCCAATCAGATCCTGAGGTCCTGTGACATTGGCTGATAGTGTATCACGTTATCCAATCTATGGGCAAGTTGCGGCATTCCTGTACGCGGCATGAGGCGAGTAGCGTTCTGCCAGGAAATGGGATAGGCACAACCGGTTTTTTTACCCTGCCGGGGCTTCAACGCGCTACTGGTCGGCGCAGAGCAAGAATCCTTCGTCGACGATGGTCAGGGATGGGTCAAGCGCTCGGGCGGCCGTCAGCGATTCGTGCGCCAGGTGGCAGGCCTCCATCCGGGCATAGCTGAGGCCCAGGTAGGCGTACGGTTCAGCATTCACCATGCCCAGCTCCAGCGCCAGCTCAAATTCCTCGGCCGCATCTTCGTATTCCCCCTCGTCGTAATAGGCCCGCCCCAGGCCCAAATGAGTGCCGGCCGCGTCGGGGTTGTGGTAGACGGCGGCGTAAAAGTCCTCGGCCGCCTCGGCCGGCTGCCCCATCTGATACCGCGCCCAGCCCGCCTTTTCGTGCGCCTCGGCCGAATCCGGCTCCGCCTTGACCGTCCGCTCGTAGGCCTGCAGCGCCTCCTCGTACTGCCCCTCGGCGTACAGCGCGTCCCCGCGGGAGAGGTTGTAGCCGGGCATGAACCGCGAGGAGAGCAGCCAGGCGATGCCGGCCGCCAGCAACGCGATCAGCGGGAAGGCGACCAGAATGACCGTGCGCCAGGGAATCTCTTTCAGCCCGGCCGCTGCTTTGGCCCCCATCCCCCGGGCAGGAGCGACCGGCGCCGACTCGAACGCCGACACGATCGCTTCATCCGGCAGCAGTTCGAGCGGGATCTCGTGCTTACAATACGGGCAAACCCGCTCGACTCTGGTCAATGTGGCGTGGCATTGTGGACATTCCATCGGAACCTCACAAGATCAGTTCAATTCCAGCACGCAGCCATTGGCAAAGTAAAAGGCGCTGCCGCTGAAGCTGCTGACCGAATACCCAAAATCGGACAGCGGCCGGTTGCCCGGATTGCCGGCCCAGTCAAGGTTAAAGTAGGTGATGTCGCCGTTGCCGCCCAGCGTGTAGGGGCCATGGTAGCCGGCGCTCAGCTCCTGCGCGTTGAACGGCCCGTTGGGCTGGTGCCGGCCGCCAATGCCATAGTTGCGCGGCCGGTTTTTTCCCGTTCCGCCCCAAAAGCTGATGCAGGTCACCGTATCCTTTTTCTCGTGGGCGCACACCTTGTCCAGCCGCAACTGGGGGGCCTGCTGGGGGGTAGCGTGCCAGTTGATGACCATGTTCACCAGCTCAACCGTGTGTGCAGCGTCGTTGCGGACCCGGATCCGCAGATCGTCCTTTTGCACGACCACCCGCTGGAAAGAGAGATAGTCACAATTCCGTGTGCTTTCAGTCTCGCCCGGCGCACCCTCGACCAGGGCGTCGCCCACTTCTTCGTAAGAATCGCGGGTGCTCAGCCCAACTGCCACCAGGGCCACGATGGCAACCAGCGCCACCAGCGCAAAGATCAGGGCGTATTCGGTGAGTGAAGCACCGCTTTCAGATTCCCGCAAGTTCACGACTGCCTCCTTGGGCCTTGGGGCCTGGCCAGTTTCCGCCTATAATAGCAATGATCGAACTCTGGAACAAGGCACCGTTGTTCCTATTTGGCGTAAGGAGGCAGCATGTCGCACCCACTGGTCGCTCAATTGAGATTTGCCCGCAGCGAGTTTGCGCGCTGCCTGGCCGGCGTGACGGCCGAAGAAGCGGCCCGTCGTTTTGAGCCGATGAACTGCATTGCCTGGATTGTGGGGCACCTGGCGGCCCAGGAGAACGCCTATTGGGTGATGATTGCCCAGGACCAGCGGCTGCATCCCGAGCTGTACAAACAGGTGGGGTATGGCAGCCCACCCAGCACCCCGCCGCTGGAGGAGATGTGGAGCGCCTGGCGGGAGATCACGGCCGCGGCCGATGCGTTCCTCGACACCTTGACGGCCGACGCGCTGCAGTCTCACCTGGAATGGCGCGGCGAGCCCCGGCCCGAGAGCGCCGGCACCATGCTGCAGCGGGTGATCTACCACTACTGGTTTCACACCGGCGAGGCGTTTGCCATCCGGCAACTGCTGGGGCACACTGACCTGCCCGAGTTTGTGGGCGACATGACGCAGGCCACGTATCGGCCGGAGAGCTAACGGTCTCGAACTGACGGCGCTCCCCGCTCGATTCAATCATAGACTCTTTCCCCACGGTCTGCACCGTCCAATCCGAAGGCCTCACGGTCGGCGCTCGTTCCAGCGAGTTGTTAGTCGCCGTCGCGCGCAGACCAAAATCTCAACTGCCTGGCGGCCGGAGATGAGCATGCTCATCGGGGTACTCGAATCCAAACTTGGCACGAAGCAACTCCAAATCACGCCATTGCTTGTCTGGAAGCTCATAACCTGTATGGCACAGCATCTGCTTTTCGGGCGTGATACACTGGACAGCAAACCCGGCGATCACGCCTGCGCCAGCCAGGTCTTGCCTCGTGAAGATAAACCCCTCGGCCGCTGCCCACGCCGGAATCCCGTTGCCCCCATCATCCAGACGCATGGCGTGCGCATCCAACTCGCGCCCCTCTGAATCCTGCAAGACAAAGGCTGATGCTGTCTCAACCCCGTGCGCATCTACGGCCCAACAGTTCTCGGACCACAGCTCTTTCAAACCATACCCATCCTGGGCCAAGAGTTCGCGCATTTGTACCACATCGTCCAGTGGCATGAGCACATCGAGGTCCTTGTGCGGCCGGGTCTGTTCGCGGAGCAAGGCGTCAATCCCCCAGCCACCGGTCAGCCAGACCTGAATGCCATGTTCCACCAGACGTTGGTAGATGCTGATCACATCCTCAGCGCGAACCATCTTGCCTCCTGCAGCGCAGTGTGGGTCAACTGATGGCAGTGTAACATGGTTCGGCCGTTGGAGCAAAACGGACGACGGAGACTCGCATGACACGGCGACCGACTGCGCTACGCCCCCGGATGCATCATGAGATGAGCAGGGGCCGGCCAGCCCAACTAGGCCGGCCGGAGCACGCCAAACAGGCTCAAGTCCCCCTCCTTGCCGTCGGCGCGAAAGGTTTCCAGCAGGCGCAGCCCGCTCCCGGCCGCCAATTCGGATAGTTCGTCCCCGCCGATCAGGTGGCAGTAACGGTAGCCCAGGCCGCCCCGCTTCCAGTCCAGCAGGTAGTCGCCCGGTTCCAGCCCGGCCGGACGCTTCGCGAACCCCACGCGCTCCCACGGCACAATCTTGCGCCGCATCCGCGCGTTGCTGGTAAACTGCCAGGCGGAGAGGATTAATTGGCCGGCCGGGGCCAGCAGTTCCCCCAGGTTCCGCAGCAGCGCCAGACGGTTCTCCCGGCCGGGGAGGTGGTGCAGCACGGCCAGCAGCAGCACGGTGTCAAACGCCCGGCCGGCCAGGGCGGCCGACCAGCCCGGCTGCAGAACGTCCGCCACTGCAAACTCGGCCGGCAGCCCGGCCGCCGCGGCTGCCTCCCGCGCCTGCCGGATCAACTCGGCGCTCAGGTCCAACCCCAGGTAACATCCGCCCGGCAGGCGCTGCGCCAGCAGGTGCGCCATCCGGCCGTTGCCGCAGCCCACGTCCAGCACCCGTCCGGCCGGCGGCACGTACGCCAGCACCCGTTGCAGGCTGGGCTGCGCCAGCGAGCGGCTGCCGGCGAACTCGGCCGCAAAGCGGGTGTAAAAGGCGCGGTTGATCTCATTCAGGCGTTGGGCCAGCTCCGGATCCATGCCCACATTAAACCACAGATCGCGGCGTTTGCACAGCCGGCCGGAAGCTGTTTGAAGCGATTGCTGCAAGCTGTTCTCAAAACAAGGGAGACGGGGGGTGATGGTTGGGCGAAGCCCAACCATCACCCCCCCACTCGTCCATCCTTTGGGAGTGATTGTCAGGATGCAATTACCCTGGAAGCTGTTACAATAGGGCCATGAAGCAGAAGGAGCGCATGCCCCGGCCGGCGTGGGAGCAACACTGGCAGGCTACCCGCAAGCCACTGGCCGACTTGGCCCCCTACCGCGAGCAGTTGTTGGCCATTATTCAGGCATTGCGCTCGGCCGACGCGCTCACGCCGGAGGACTTTAACCACATCGTCCGGCGGCATCCGTATGACGGCAAGTACACCTTTAACAAGAACCAGTTGGTGCTGGCCTACCGCCAGTTCTGCGCCGAAGGGGTTTTGCCCTTTGAGCGCAAAACGCTGCGCCGATTGCAGATGAAACCGACCCGCACCATCTCCGGCGTCGCGCCCGTCACCGTGCTGACCAAACCCGCTCCCTGCCCCGGCCGCTGCATCTTTTGCCCGGAGGTGGAGGGTCAGCCCAAGAGCTACCTGCCGGACGAGCCGGGCGCAGCCCGCGCGGCCAGCTTTGATTTTGACCCCTTTGCGCAGACCGCCGGCCGGATACGCACGCTGGAGGAGCTGGGGCACAGCGCGGAAAAGGTAGAGTTGCTGATCCTGGGCGGAAGCTGGTCGGCCTACCCGGCCGACTACCAGGGCTGGTTTGTCCGGCGCTGCCTGGACGCGATGAATGGCTCGGACTCGCCCACGCTGGCGGCCGCCCAGCAGGCCAACGAGATCGCCCCCCATCGCAACGTGGGGCTGGTGATCGAAACTCGGCCGGACATGATCACGGCGGCCGAGATCATCCACCTGCGCCAGTTGGGCGTGACCAAGGTGCAACTGGGTGCCCAGAGCCTGGATGATCGCATCCTGGCGCTCAACCAGCGCGGGCACACCGTCCAGCGGACTCGTGAGGCGATGCGGCTGTTGCGGCTGACCGGTTTCAAGATCGCCGTTCACTGGATGCCCAACCTGTACGGCGCCACGCTCGATTCCGACCGGGCGGACTTTGCCCGTTGGTGGGGTGACCCCGCGCTGCGGCCGGACGAGATGAAAATCTATCCCACCTCGCTGCTGGAAGAGACCGAGTTGCACCAACTCTGGCAACGTGGTTTGTACGCCCCCTACCCGGAGTCGGAACTGGTTGATCTGGTGGCCGAATGCAAGATGATGGTACAGCCCTATTGCCGCATCAACCGGGTCATGCGGGACATCCCCGCCTGCAATATCGTCGAAGGAACTACCAAGTCCAACTTGCGACAGATCGTGCAGGCGCGGCTGGCGGAGCAGGGCCGGCGCTGTCGCTGCGTGCGCTGCTCGGAGGTGCGCGGCCGGCCGGTGGCGCGGGATGAGCTGGCGCTGCACAACCTGCGCTACGCCAGCGACGCGACGGAAGAACACTTTCTCCGCTTTCGCACCCCTGAGGGACGGATTGCGGGATTCCTGCGCCTATCGCTGCCGGCGGCCGGCGTTGCGCCGGTGCTGCCCGAGTTGGCCGGCCACGCGATGATCCGCGAGGTCCACGTCTATGGCCCGGCGCTGGCAATCGACAGCAGCAGCCGCGGCGAGGCGCAGCACCTGGGGCTAGGTGAGGAGTTGATCGAGGAAGCGGTTGGGATTGCCCGGCAGGCGGGTTTCAGCAAAATGGCGGTGATTGCGGCCGTCGGCACGAGGGAGTATTATCGCCGGCACAACTTTGCGCTGGGCCAACTCTACATGGCCCGGCCGATTTGACCGAACTACTCCTGCTCGAAGATCAGCAGCCCACCGGCCCCGTCGGCCACGTACACCCGGTTACCGGCGACCGTTACGCCCACGGGAGAGCCAAAGGTTTCGACGGTCGATAGATGAGCCGGTTCGGCCGGATTGCGCAGGTCAATCACGTGCACCCCGCCGGCCGCGTCGGCCAGGTAGCCCACCGACCCCAGTACCGCCACGCCACGGGCATCGCCGGTCAGGAAGCGCCCCAGTTCGATCGGCCGGGCTGGCTCGGCGATGGCGGCCGTGCGAAGACCCTGGTCGCCGGCGGCCGCCAGCAGAATTTGATCCCCCAGCGCAAGCCCGTGACCGGGCTGCCCCCAGCGGCCCGTTTCCACCGGCTGGGCAGGGTTGGAAACGTCCAGCACCCAGATTGACCCGTTCCGGTCGGCGACGTAAAGGGTCGAGCCCTCCAGCAGCACATCGGCCGGGTCCCATTCCTTGACGATGGAACTTACCTGGGCTACCGGCCGGGCAGAAATGTCCAGCACCAACAGCCCGCGTCGGAGGGCCAGGTAGGCCAGATTGCCTGCCACGTCCAGTGCCTGCGCGCCCTCTATCGGGTAGCTCGCCACCTCGGCCGGCGTACCGTCCAGTGAAAACAGGTGCAATCCCCCGTGGCCCTCCACCACCAGGGCCAGGTTCTCGCTCAGCGCTACGTCCTCACTCACCCAGGGGATGTCTGGCAGCAGCCAGTGCAGGCCGGGAGCGGCCGGGTCGGTCAGGTCAACCAGCCCCAGGCCGGCCGTGCCAGCCACGGCCGCCAGCCCGTCGCGCACAACCACCCGGTTGACCCAGCCCAAAGTCCCAAGGGATGCGTTGCCTGGCTGCGGCTGGGAGGGGATGGACAGATCGACCTGACGCACGCCACCGGCGTAATCCGCCAGGTAGGCGCGGTTGCCCTGCACCGCCAGCGCCATAGTCACGCCGGGGGTGCCCAGTCGGCCGGTGATCGCGCGCGTGGCGGCGTCCATCGCGGTCAGGCCGGCCCCATAGTCGGCGATCAGCAAGGTGTCGCCCAGCAGCGCCAGGTCCATAGCGCTCTTGTCCGTGGGAACGGTGGCAACCACGGTCGGAGCGGTTTCGTTGCTGAGGTCTACCACCGTCACTCCCGCGCGCTGGGTGGCGACGTAGGCGACCGAGCCGGCAACTGCCAGCCGCCGGCCGCTATCGGGCAGGGTGGTTGATCCAAGCAGGATGGGAGCAGCAGGGTCGTTGACGTCCAGTATGTGCAGCGTGTTGTCAGCCAGCAGATACGCCCGGCCGGGCAAAACGAAAAGCCCTCCGGCCGGCTGTGGAGTCTGCCAGCTTCCAACGGCTGTCGGGTTAGCCGGGTTGTCGACGTCCAGAATCCACATCCCGGCGTTGCCGGCCGCCAGTAGCAGGTAACGGCCGGCGGGCACCACGTCGAGTACATCGCCATCCGGCCGGAAGGTTCCCACCACGACCGGGGCGGAGGGGTTGGCAATGTCGGTAATCGCCACGCCGGCCGGCCCGAGGGCCAGATAGGCGCGGTTGGCTTCCAATGCCACATCACGCACCAGCGCTGGCAACGGGCCGGAGCGGCCCAGTGGCGTCAGGTCATCCGGGTTCAACAGGAACAGTTGCGGCCCAACTCCCGCCGCCACCAATTCGGGGCTGGCGGCCACCGTCTCTACCACGCCGCCAATTTGGCCCACCAACCGCAGCCCGGCCGGGCCGCCTGGTTCTGCTGTTTGGCTGGCTGGTGGTTTGGTCTCGCCCAGGATTTCAAACCTGGGGGATGCCAGTTTCCGATTGTTTGTGCAGGCATCCAGTTCGCCGTACTTGGGCCCGGCCGGTTCCATTACCGGCTCGCCCACAGTGCAGCCTGTGTACACGGTCACCTCGGCCACGTGGAGGCCGGGTTGGGCATCCAGGTAGTAGGGGGCTGCGTCCGGGTCGCTCAGGCTGATGACGCCGATTACGGACCGCCCGGGGGGAAGTTCGTAGGCCAGGTAATCCACCTCGCAGCGCATCTGCCAGGCCGACAGACGGGTTGAACCCACAAAGCGCATCACTGTCCACGGGCCGCAGAGGGGCAGATAGACCGGTTCGGCCGTCGCATTTTCAACCATCAGTTGGATTTCACCGTCGCCTACCAGGTAGGTGTCATCATCCAGTTTGAGCGTGACAACGGCCGGCGCAGGGGTGGCGGCCGGGAAAGTGGGAGGTGCTCCCACAGGCTGACCGCACGCTACGCACAGCGCCAGCAGTGCGCATACCCAACCTAATCGCTTCATCTAGCCTTGGTGCTCGACATACACAGGCAAGCAGATGGTGAATGTGCTGCCCGCATTGACCTTGCTTTCCACCAGGATGTCCCCCCCCTGGACGCGAACCAAACCCTGGGCAATGGCGAGCCCCACG
Organism: uncultured Chloroflexia bacterium; assembly: GCA_963707345.1. Lineage (GTDB taxonomy): Bacteria > Chloroflexota > Anaerolineae > Promineifilales > UBA4811 > CAVPPE01. The sequence goes on along the minus strand of CAVPPE010000002.1, from coordinate 618,637 downwards.
CCGATGCCCGGCTGCTCGTGCTTGGCGCGGTCTATTTGCCGGAATCGCTCAAAAACGTGTGGCAGGTCTCTGGTTGAAACACCAATACCCTGGTCAATCACGTCGACGCAGACCTGGTTGTCCTGGCACGATGCCACGATCCGAACGGCCGTGCCGGGGATGGTCGTGAACTTGATCGCGTTATCAATCAGGTTGTTGAGCGCCTGGGTAAAGTGCGAGGAAATGATCCGCACCGGGGGCAGGTCATCTGCGATGGTGACCTCCAGTGGGATACCTTTGCTGGCAGCGACCGGCTCCAGTGATTTCACAGAATAGAGGATCAGCCGGTCGATGTGCGTGTCGGGGGATGCAAAGCGCACAAATTCGTGGGTGTACACATGGGTGTCAAGCTGGACCAGCGCCAGTAGGTTCTCCACCAGTCGATTAAGGCGACGCGATCCAGCGCGAATACCCTCAAGGAACAGCGTGATCTCATCCGGGCTGATGTTGCCCCCGGGTACATCGGTCAACAGGTCGGTGTAGCCCTGGATGTAGGTGAGAGGGGTGCGCAACTCGTGGCTGAACATGGTGACGATCTGGTGCTGAAGATTCTCCAGTTGGGCCAATGCCTGTTTGCGAATTGTGGCAAACCTGTCCAGCTTGTTTTGCACGTGGATAAGCAGGTCTTCCAAGTCAAAAGGTTTGGTGAGATAGGCGTCAACCCCATCCCGCAACCCCCTGCGGACGTCGGCCTGGTCGCTTTTAGCTGTGAGAAAGATGAATGGGATAGTGGCGGTTTCTGGTTCGGAACTCACCGCTTGATGAAACGCGTACCCATCCATTTCCGGCATCATGATGTCCGAGATGATCAGGTCCGGCCGGACCTGTTTCAGCACGTCTATCCCTTCCCGGCCGTTGGTAGCCCGGATGGTCTTGTATCCCATCATCTCCAGCGTGTCGCACATCCCGTCCAGCAATGCCAGGTCATCTTCTACCAGGAGTATGATTGGTTCTTCCATCTTTCCGTCCCTTTGTCCCGCCTTAATCGGTTGGTGCACCAACTCAACCCAAACTGTCGGCTTGGGCAGTCACCTGCCAGTATGATATACCAGCAAGCGCGATTTGTCCAAATCAGCAGCGGACCGGCCGGGCCAATTCTATTGGCCCATCACTTGCCTTGGGATAGCACCAATGGCACGATGCACAGCGCAAGGCGCTCGCGGCCGGAGCGGCGCTCACAGTTCCATCCCGGCCGCACTGCGGGCAGCGCAGCAGGTGCGCCAGCCATTTCCCAGCAAGGGGGTTCGTTGGAGTGGAAGCGGCCGGAATGGCCCCACTCTTGCGTCCCCAGGCTAGGTCGTAATCCTTCTGCCAGGGAACCACTTGGACCCCCTCCAGGCCGCGCTCGACCAGCAACTGGTGGAACGCCGGCCGGGACCAGCATTTGCCTGGCATCAGCCGGCGCTCCCAACCGCGCCGCCGGGTGAGGAATACAGTGCTGCCTGGCTGCGCCACGCGGATGGCTTCGTTCAAAACATGTCCCGGGTCGGGCATGAATTCCAGCGCCTCCAGGCAAGAGACCAGGTCAAAGCTGTCGTCAGGAAAGGGGAGTTGCATGGCGTTCTGCCACAGCAGTTCAAACCGCCCCTCGTGGCCGGCCAGCTTGTCGGCCGCTACTGCCAGCATGCGTCGCGCATAGTCCAGCCCTGCCACATAACCGGAGAATTCCTGGGCCTGAAGCAACAGCAGGGGGACCCGGCCGGTGCCGGTGGCGATGTCTAACGCCACCGGGCAACGGCGACCGCGCACCGCGGCCAGCATCGGCCGCAGCAGGAACAACTGTTCATAATCGGGGTCAAAGCCCTTGGTGCGGTCATAGCGACCGGCATACCAGTCGTACAGCAGCGCTACCACCTGCGATCCAAGGTAGGTACCTTCGGAAACGACCAGCAGCCAGTACAACAAGCCGCCCAGCGCCAGCAGGGCGGCCGCCACACCCAGCATGGCCGTTGCGCTCATTGGGCTGCCACCCGGGCACCCAGGTTGCGACGGGGCAAGGCAGCGGGCATTGTTGGGTCCATGCGCCGTATTGTACGCGCCATCTGTGGAATGGTCAATGAGCGTTTTGCATCCCACCCTGCGCGCGGTATAATCGCTCCGGCAATCAGGCCAGCTAACCTTGGTGAATGGAGCGGAGAGTAAACAACGATGGCGCCTGCCGTAATTGATTGGCTTGTCAGCGGATTGAGCTACCTGGCAAGCGTACCCTTTCGACTGTTCAACCGAAATCACGAACTAGACCCACCGGAACGACTGTTGATCCTCAAACCGTGCTGCATTGGCGACGCGCTGCTGGCGACACCGGTGGCAGCCGCGCTGCAACGCGCCTTCCCAGGCGCGCGCGTTGATTGGGCTGTTGGGCCGTGGTCGCGCCCCCTGGTTGCCACCAATCCCCGCATCGGCAAGATCATCAACGCGGAAGAGGTGGGCACCGGCCGATTGCGCTGGGCACAGGTGAATCGGCTGGTCAAACGCATTCGCGCCGAGAACTATGACACCTGCCTGGTGCTGGATCGCTCTCCGCTTATGGCGGCTATCCCCTGGCTGGCCCGCGTTCCCCAGCGGATTGGGTTGGACAGCAGCGGCCGGGGGTTCTGCCATCACGTTCGCGTGCCGGTGCAGGGCGTCCGCCACGAAGCCGAGGTTTACCTGGACGTGGTGCGGGCGATGAACGCGGGCACGCAGGGTGTGCGTCCCGAGTTTTATCCCACCGCGCAGGACCGGGCGGCTGCGGCCGAATTGTTGGAGAAGCGATTAGGGTGGGTCGAAAACGAGCCGCTCTTTGTCTTCCATCCGGCCGGTGGGCGCAACCCAGGCATGAAGATGGTCAGCAAGCGATGGCCTCCCGAAAGGTATGCGCTGCTGGCCAACCGCCTGCTGACAGAATACGGCGGCAAGGCGCTGTTGCTAGGCGGTCCGCAGGACAAAGTGTTGCTGGAGGCCGTCAAGGGGCTGATTGCGTTCAAGGCGCTGGCGCTGGCCGGCGAGGTGGAGTGGGGGATCTGGGGCGCTTTGCTGGAACGCGGCACGCTTTGCGTGGGCAATGACACCGGTGCGACACATCTGGCGGTGGCAGTGGGCTGCAAAACGATTTTCGTGTTTGGCCCATCCGATCCGCGGCGGTACGGGCCGTACGCCCAGCCGGGTCAAGCAGCCGCCCTTTGGCACCCCATCTCTGGCATGGTGCACGGCGTGGACAAGGGGCCGCCGGCCGGCTGGAGCTGGGAAGAGGGGGTCACGGCCGATGAGGCGTGGCACGCTGCCCAAACCCTGCTGGAGGGGCTTGAACCCTGGTCCGAAGTCGCAATCGAAGAAGAGGAATAGCTCAGGGGGAAGCGGCCGCCAGGTCGTCCAGCCGTGACTGAGCATCCAGCAGCAGATCCGGGTCGAGATCATCTTCATCGGCTTCCAGAAATGCGGTCAAATCTGCACTCGCGCGCTCCACGTCACCGGCCGATTGGTACAGCACCCCTCTCTGGTACAGAAAGACCGGGTCAGGGGCCAACTTGTAGGCGGCCGTGAGGTCTGCGATGGCTTTGCTGTATTGCTCCAACCCGGCGTAGGTGGCACCGCGCCACGCCAACATGGCGGCACGTTCGGCCGGGGATTTGGCGTAGCTCAAAGCTGCGGTCAAATCCCCGATGGCCTGATCGAATTGCCCTTCTCCCAGCCAAGCACGCCCCCGGCCGCTCAATACCTGTCCCAGCTCCACCGGCCGGGCCAGTGCCAGGGTGTTGCTGTAGACTTGCTTTGCGGCCGAAAAGTCGGCCAGCGCCAGGTAGCTTTCGCCTAGCAGCAGACGCGGCTCCACGGAGGTCGTGAGGCTGATGGCCGACGTAAAGTTGACCACTGCCTGCGCGGCCGCGCCACCAGTCAAGTAGGCCTGCCCGGCCTGCATCAACAAGGTAAAGGTGGGCGTTCCGGCCGGCAAGAGGGAGAGTGCTGCCTCAAAGTCCAGTGCTGCCAGTAGCGGCTGCTCCAGCTCGAGGTTGATATTGCCGCGGGCCTCGTGGGCAGCTGCGCTGGGGGCCGCCGCGATCAATGCCGAATAATCCTCCCACGCGGCCTGGAAAGACTCCTGTTGCAGCCAGAGGGCTGCCCGCCGCTCCAGCCCGTCCAGGTATTGTGGGTCCAACTCCAGGGTGCTGGAATAGGCGGCGATGGCGGTTAGCGGTTGCCCAAGCTTTTCTCTCGACCAGCCAATGGCGAACCAACCGGCCGGGTCGGCGGGAGACAGCATCAGATAGCGGCCGTACTCGGCCTCGGCGTAACGCCAATACTGATAGCTGGCGTACAGTTCGGCCAGCGCCCAGCGCGCGCCGGCGTGGAAGGGGTCAAACGCAAGTGCCTCTCTCAGGTTGCTTTCCCCGTCCAGTGGATGTCCCAACGCGATCAAGACCTGCCCGCGCAATGCCAGAAAATCACTGTTCTCCGGTGCCAATGCCAGCGCCTGGTCCAGGTGGGCCAGTGCCCCTTCAAAATCCCCCAACACAAAAGCGCTGCGGGCGGCCGTGTGGGCACGCTGGGCGGCGGCAGGCACCCAGTCGGTGGGGGTAGGTGTGAGGGTGATATCAGGAATCTGGTTAGGGTCCCATCGGCCGGGCCGCGCCGTGGGCGTGTGGGTCGCCTGGATGGCCGGGGTATAAGCAGGCAAAGCAGCATTCGTCGCGTCCGGTACCGGAGTCCAGGTGGCGGGAAGCGTGGAGCGGGAGAGCGGGCCTGGCGTGGTGCTGGGCGTGTGGGAAAGATGCGGCAGCGTGACGGAAGCAGGAGGCGTGGGCGCAGCGGTGCAACTTGCCAGGATGGCAGTGAGGGCAAAGATGGCTAGCAGTCGTTTCATCGCAACTCGGGCATCGGCCGGTAAGGTTCCAGCCGCTGAGCCGCCTCCCAGGGATAGATGATATATCGGTCGGTCACGGCCGCGAAATAGTCGGGCTTGCGCTGCGGGAAAAGCGAGTTACCCGGCTTGAAGTGGAGCACGCAGGTTTCTGGTATTCCCCCCGCGGCCGCCACCCGGCCGGCTGCAGCAACCACCGCCCGGCCGTGGTTCCAGATGTGGTTGATGACCAGAGTCCGCCGGCCGTGCAATGCGGTGTCGGGTGGAAACTGCACAAAAGTGGGCAGGCCCCAGTGGGCCTCGGTTTCTGTGGGTGTCTCTAGCCTGCCCACCGAGAGGTCCGCCAGCGGCGCACCAAACCGGCGATCGCGATTGGCCGGGAACGCAATGGTGGCGGTGAGTAGGTTGGTCAACCCTAGCCGCTCGGCAATCAGGCCACCGGGGACAATCCCGCCACGGGCAATCATCAGTGCCGCGTCAAACGAACCGTAGAACTGCGGCAGCAGGTGCTCCAACAGGGCTTCAACGTCTGACCAGGAGAGAAACTCTTGCTGCATGGCTAACCCCGGAGGTAGTGACTATTCCAATCATACTGCTTGGGCCGTCCGAGGGTGAATGGCTTGATGAACAACAATCCGGCCACAAATCCACCAATATGTGCAAAATAGGCCACTCCCCCGGCCGTCATTGCGGAAAGGGAGAGGAACCCGTTAAAGAACTGGAGCACAAACCACATCCCCAGGACAATCACGGCCGGTACGTTGACAATCCGAACGAAATAGCCCAGCAAGAGAAGGGAGCGCACCCGGGCGCGAGGGTACTCGATCAGGTAAGCTCCCAGCACGGCCGCTATCGCGCCGCTGGCACCTATTATGGGGATGTTGGACTGGGGGTCGATGGCGATCTGCGCAACGGCGGCCGACACGCCACCCAACAGGTAGAAGATCAGGAATCGCAGGTGTCCCATGCGGTCCTCGATGTTGTCACCAAAAATCCAGAGGTAGAGCATGTTTCCCAGGAGATGTGTCCAGCCGGCGTGAAGGAACATGGAGGTGAACAGGGTGATGAGTTGGCCGGAAAACGGAGTCGCGGTCACGGCGGCCGGGATGACTCCCAGGTTGAAAATCGCCAACTCGAATTGCCCGGTCTGGTCCAGCGCCAATTCCAACGCGAACACGAGCGTGTTGAGCCCGATCAACGTCCAGGTGACGTACGGCCGGATGCGGGGCGGGTTGGCATCTTGCAGCGGTATCATGCCAGAATTATACGAGAGGTTGACCGAGCAAGCAACCGGTCTTGCTTGTCGGCCGGTTTTTGGTACAATTCGCGCCGGTAAGTGGCCCACTAGCTCAATTGGCAGAGCAGTTGACTCTTAATCAATTGGTTCGGGGTTCGAGTCCCTGGTGGGTCACCAAACGAGGCCCATCTCGAAACATTTTTGGTCGGGGTGGGCTTTTTCGTTTTGCCCGGCAAGCCCATTCTTCCTGATTCAGGGGCTTGAACTGAGTGGTGCTGCGACGGGTACACCACCATCAGATACGGGCGGTTGACGGGTCGGGCGCAGTTGGTATAATCTCCCTCGTTGGGGCGGGTAGCTCAGTTGGTTAGAGCGCCTCCCTTACAAGGAGGAGGTCGCAGGTTCGAGTCCTGTCCTGCCCACACCCGTATATTGGATGAGGTTATTGTATGGCAAAGCGAAGGTCCCGGCGTTCCGGCAATGCGTCTCAGCGCATTATGCAGATTATTGGCGTGTTGATTGTGGTGAGTATGATCCTGGCAGTATTGGTGCCGTTTTTTGGCACCGGCCGGCGCGTGCAGCCCACGCCCACCCCGCTGCCGCCAGAGCCCACTGCGACCCCGTTGCCCCAACCGACGCCTACTGAGGCTGTTGTGCCGGGTTTGACCCCGGCCGCTGCGCCCTCGCCGGCCTCAGGTGGGTGACGCACTGAGAAACAGAAAAGCCGCTTGACAACAAGCGGCTTTTTTTGTGCCAGTCTGTGGTTATCGCAATGCAGCCAAAAGCAGGGCGGCCACCAGCGCGGCCGCGCCCAGTTCGATGAATGTCCTGCGGTTCAGCCGGCCGACGATGCTTTGCTGTACGAGCCCGGTCGTCACATACAGGACCAGCAGCAGCAACATTGACCCAGTGAGAGGGGATACAAGCAGGTAGTTGAGCGCCCATACCGCCTGGCTGAGGAGTAAGCCCATGACTCCACCGTACAGCAACGCCTGACGTGGATTGGGGGTGCTATTCCACAAGAGCCGCACGACCAATAGTCCAATCGTCACCAGCGCGGCCGGGACGGAGAGCAGGGCGCGCGCTCGGGCCGCCAGCAGTAGATTGAGCAGGATTAGGGCCAGTCCATAGATGATGATGGCGGACAGCAATTGTTCTGCCGGCCGGGACCGTTGGGCCGGATCAAGGCAGCGGTATTCGCTGGCGATTACCAGCCCCAGAATCGCGATGCTGGCGAGCAGGGTTGGCAGCCAGACCTGGATGTGGTCCAGTTGGGCCAGGACCGCGCCGCTGACCAGCGCGGTCTCGCCGGGAAGGATCCAATGGATGGCTGCAGCGACAGCTTGCCCCCGGCCGTGCAGGGGGTGGCTCACGAACAGCAACCGGCATCCCACAATTGTCAGGCCAACCACGAATGCAGTAACCCACCAGGTTGTCGTGAGCTCCAGTCCCAGTTGGGAGCCCAGCGCCTGGATGCCGATTCGTTGTGCTGGCAACTGAACCACGCGGCTCAGTGTAAAGCCGACGGCCGCGCCGCCCAGCAGCACGCTTAGACGGTCAGTGTCCATGCCCTTCTCGTCCATTGAGCGCGATTGTATCAGCGTCAATTCGGTTGTCAACCGGCCGCCAGGTGCTATAATCGGCTCCGGCTTTCCTGAATGGACCATGCCCTCAGACAGGGTCGAAAACCTTTGATGTCTGAGCGGCCTCGATTGAATGGTGAGATTGATAGCAATTGTCTTCTACACGATGTTTGGCCTGGCCGTCGGCGGGCTGATCAACGTATTGGCTGATGTCCTGCCGCATCGCCGCCGGCCACGAGTCCCGTTTTGCCTCCATTGTGATCAGACATATCCGCCGGCCGGTTGGCTGGCACTTGTGCGGGGGCGCTGTCCGGCTTGTGGGGAGCGCCCGCACGGTTGGCGGCCGCGTTTGGTAGAGTTGGGCACCGCGCTGATGTTTGCTTTCCTCTGGTGGCGGTTTGATGGCTTTTCCCTCTCGTTGTTGGCCACGTCGGTCTATTTTGCGGTGTTTATCCTCATCTTTGTCACCGATATGGAGCACCGCCTCATCCTGCATGCGGTGACATTTCCCGCCATCCTGTTTGCGTTGCTGGCAAGCCCGCTCACCGTGACCCCGATTTCTGCTCTGCTGGGCGCGGCCGTGGGTTTCCTCTTTTTCTGGCTGATTTACTTGCTGGGTGCGTGGGTGTTTGGCGCCGGAGCGATGGGGTTTGGGGATGTGACGCTGGCGACGCTGATCGGCGCAGCGGTGGGTTTCCCGCTGGTGATTGCGGCTTTGCTCATCGGCATCCTTGCCGGCGGTTTGGTGACCATTGTCCTGCTAATCACCCGCGTGCGGCGCATGCGCAGCAAAGTGCCCTACGGGCCATTCTTGTTGATTGGGGCCGCGATTACGCTGGTGTGGGGCAGCCAGATTGTTGAGTGGTATCTGCGGTAATCGTTGCTTGCCAAAGTGAGTTGAGAATGACAGAATTGGTCTCCCTGACGATTGATAATGTCCGCCAGCAGATAGTGGGAGTGGACGAGCAAGTCCCCCTGCTGGACGGCACCACACGGACCTATGTGAATTTTGACAACGCGGCCAGCACACCCGCGCTCCGGCCGGTGCTGGACAAGGTGGTTGCCCTGATGGACTGGTACAGTAGCGTGCACCGGGGAACCGGCTTCAAGAGTCAGGTTGCCACCGATGCATACGAGCAGGCGCATGAGGTGGTCTGCCGGTTTGTGGGGGCCAATCCGGCCGAACACACGGCCATCTTTGTCAAGAACAGCACTGAGGCGCTCAACAAGCTGGCGCGCCGCCTGCCGCTGAAGGAGGGGGAGGTGGTATTGACCACGGTGATGGAGCACCACTCCAACGATCTGCCGTGGCGTTACCGGACGCAGATCGAGCACGTTGGCATCCGGCCGGACGGCTCGCTGGACGAAGCGCATCTGGACCGATTGCTTGCCAGGTCCGCCGGCCGGGTCCGGCTGGTTGCCGTGACCGGCGCGTCCAACGTGACCGGCTATATCAACCCCATCCATCGGATCGCGAAAAAAGCACACGCGGCCGGGGCGGAGATCCTGGTGGACGCGGCCCAACTGGCACCCCATCGTGCAGTGGAGATGCGGCCGCTGGACGATCCCGCCCATCTGGACTATCTGGTGCTCTCCGCCCACAAAATGTACGCACCCTTTGGCAGTGGTGCGCTGGTCGGCCGGCGGGACACATTCCTGCAGGGCGACCCGGACATGGTGGGGGGTGGCACGGTGGACATAGTCACGCTGGAAGGGGTGATGTGGGCGGGATTGCCAGATAAAGAAGAGGCCGGCAGCCCCAATGTGGTGGGCGGCGTGGCGATGGCCCAGGCGATGCTCAGCTTGCAGGAGATTGGGATGGAGGCGCTGGCCGAACACGAGGCACGCTTGACGGTCCGCATGCTGAGCGGGCTGGCTCAGATTGAGGGGGTGCACGTTTACGGCATCACCGACCCGGCCCGCGCGGCCGAAAAGGTGGGCGTGGTGCCGTTCAACGTGGAGGGGATGAGCCACTATCTGGTGGCGGCCGTGCTCAGCGCCGAGGGCGGGATTGGCGTCCGGCATGGCTGTTTTTGCGCCCACCCCTATCTGCTGGAGCTGATGCAGGTTTCGCCGCAGGCCGCCCAGGCTTATCAGGAAGAAATCCGGCGGGGGATCAAAAAGAACCTGCCGGGTCTGGTACGGGCAAGTTTTGGGTGTTACAACACCGAGGATGAGGTTGACTGGTTTATTGAGGTGTTGGAGCGGGTGGTCCACGGTGGGTACCGGGGGCGATACCTACAGGACGAGGCCAGCGGGCAGTGCTGGGCGGAAGGATTTGAGCCCCGGCCGGCCGACTATTTCGGACTGATTGCTTGAGGCTCGCGGCTTACTGCTTGTCGGGCAGGGTCCATGGCCACCGGCCGTCGGGCATGATCAGCCGGATGGCGCGGTCGTAGAACAGATAGTCCCACGCCCAATTGATAAGCACCACCAGCCGGTTGCGAAAACCGACCAGCCGCATGATGTGGACCACCAGCCAGATCATCCAGGCCAAAAAGCCGCGGAACTGGAAACGGCCCAGTTGGGCCACAGCCGCGTTCCGGCCGACGGTCGCCAGTGCGCCGGGGTTTTTGTAGACGAATTCTTTGGCCGGCTTGCCGGCAAGGTCACGGATGATGTTCTCGGCCGCCAGTTGGGCTTGCTGGATGGCTACCGGTGCAACCATTGGCAATGGCTGGCCGTCCACCTCCCAGTAGGTCGCATCGCCGATGTTGTACGCCTCCGGGTGGCCGGGGATCTGGAGCGTGGGCTCTACCACCACCCGGCCGAGGCTGGCTTGCTGGATGCCCAACTTGTCTGCCAGGCGGGCGGTCTTGGCCCCGGCCGCCCAGATCATGGTGCGGGCGGGGATGATCTCGCCACTCTTGAGCGTCACCTGCCGGCCGTCGTAGCCGGTGACCGTCGCCCCAAAGCGCACTTCTACATGCTTGCGCCAAAGCGTCTCGGCCGTGGCGTCCTGCAGCGTCCCGGGCAGGCCGGCCAGCAGTTGGTTGGAGGCTTCCAGCAGCACCACGCGCAAATCTTGCGGCTGGAGTTCGGCAAAGTCCTTCAGTTGCACCAGCCGCGTCAGTTCCGCCAGCGCCCCGGCGCTCTCCACGCCGGTAGGGCCGCCCCCCACCACCACAAAGGTCAGCATCGCCCGGCGCGCCTCTGGATCTTTTTCCTGCGTAGCCAGCTCGAACATGCGCAGGACGTGGTTACGGATCGAGACTGCTTCATCCAAATCCTTGAGGCCGTAGCTGTGCTCGGCTACGGAATGCAGGCCAAAGTAGTTGGTTTCCGCTCCAATGGCCAGGATCAGGTAGTCATAATCCAGCGGGCCGGTGGAAGTGTCCAGTCGCCGGTTTGCCAGGTCCACCGCGGTGACCTCCGCCAGGCGGAATTGCAGGTTGCGCTGGTTGCGCAGCACCGCCCGGACCGGGTAGGCAATTTCACCGGGGGCAAGACCAGCCGTGGCAACCTGGTAGAGCAGCGGTTGAAAGAGGTGATAGTTGCGTCGGTCAATCAAAACTACATGCACCGGGGCGCGGCTGAGCGCCTGCGCGGCGCGCAATCCGCCAAAGCCTGCTCCCACGATGGCAACAGTCGGCAAGGTTTCGGTCATTATTATCTCCGGGGGTATTTTACCAGATTACGGTCGTGGAAATAGGGCGGAGCCCGGCTAGTCGGTGCCAATGACCCAGTTGTCGCTGGGACAGCGAAACAGGACCTTCCCGGCGTCGGCCGTGACCCGGTACACATCTTCGATCCTCACACCACCCCGGCCGGGGATTGCCAGGATGGTGTGGCCAACCGCCACCGTCATCCCCTCGCGCAGCGGGACGCGTCGGTGGGCTTTGACGATAGTGGAAGCCGGAATCTCTTCAAAGCGCAGACCAATGCCGTGCGCGATGCCGTCGATGTGGTGCTCGCCCAACCCAGCCGCCTGGCAAAGCTTTTTGCCGGCCGCGTCCAGGTCAATGCTCTTGACTCCCGGCTTGAGCATAGCGACGGTCGCTTCCCGCAACTGCTGGTAGGTCTGGTAGAGTTGGGATTGCCATCCGGCCGGGCGGCCGACGACAAAGGTGCGGGCCAGGTTGGCGCAATAGCCGTCAACTTGCGGGGTGAGGTTCACGACCACCAGATCGCCCGCCTGGATGGGTTGGCGGTCCGTTTTGCCGTGGATCCAGCAACTGCGCACGCCGGTGTTGACGTGGATAGGGGTGCTGGTGCCTTCAGCCCCGGCTTTCATCATGGTGTACAGGGTTTCAGTGGCGATCTGGTGACCGCTGATTCCCGGCCGGATCAGATCGCGCGCCCGCTCCATACCCAGCGCGGCAATCTCTTGCGCCTGGCGCATCTTGTCCAGCTCGGCCGGCTCCTTGACCATGCGCAACTCGTCCATCACCGGGTCGGAGGGGACCAGCGCGATGTCCGGGTTGAGCTTGCGGAATAGGTCCACCAATAAGGCGGGTGTATCAAACCAGAACTGCATGCCGACCCGCGGCCGGCCGTCCGGCGGAGCGGCAAAGCCTGGCGGCAGTTCGGCCGCCGCCTGGCGGCGGAATGCGTGCCGGACATCGCTCATCTGGCCGCTCACGTCGCGGAAAATCTCTACCGGCATCTCTGCCAGAGATTGGCGCAACTCGGGCTCCTCGGCCGCAAACGCGATGATGATCGGTGCCCCGCTGACCGGAATGATGGCCCGCGGTTGGCGGCGCAGTTCGCCAAAAAAGTAGCGAAAGTCATCGTGGGTCATGACCATCAGGCCGATCAATCCGTTTTGGGCCATCAGTTGTTGCGCGCGCCGGACGCGTTCCATGTTCACCTGCATCATTCAATCCCCAGCGTAATCTCGTAGCTCAGGTAGATGGCACCGGTGGGGCAAGAGTCTTCACACAGCCCGCAGTAGGTGCAGGCATTGCCCGGCCGCACCTGCGGCAGCCCGTTGTCCATCGCCAATGCCCCCTCGGGGCAGACTTGCACGCAAACCTCGCATGCGGTACAGAGTGAGTAATTAAACCCTGGGAGGGGAATCTTGTCAACCATGGCTGTTTCTCCGTTGGACAAAGCCTCATTATCGAGTATGATACTAGACGATTTTTGGCGAATTGGCAGCGACTTTTGTCGCATAGGTGATGGATTGTCCAGACTCAAAGCGCAGACGGCCACGTTGCTGCGGCAGGTCCCCTATTTTTCCCGCCTGACTGAGGGGGAGTTGGCGGCGGTGGCGGATTGCATGGTGGAACGCCAGCTGGCGCAAGGGCAGATCGCTTTCCTGGAGGGCGATGCGGGGGCCGGCTTGCACCTGGTGGTGAGCGGACTGGCCAAGATTTTCCGCATGTCGGCCGACGGCCGGGAGCAGGTTCTGGCGTTGTTGCGGCCGGGGGATTCCTGCAACGAGGTGCCCGTGGTGGACAACGGGCATAATCCGGCCAGCCTGGTTGCCGTCGAGCCGGCTGTGGTCTGGGTGTGGTCCAGCGAGGGGATGGACCGGCTGCGCCACGAGATTCAGGGACTGAACGAAACGATCATCCACAGCCTGGCCGGCCGGTGCCGGGAGCTGGTGGACAAGGTGTACAGCCTCTCCTTCCTGTCTGTGACCGGCCGGCTGGCGGCTTTTTTGCTGGAACAGGCCGACCCGCAGACTATGCTCGACCGGCGGCGCTGGACGCAAGACGAGATTGCGGCGCACATTGGCACAGTGCGCGAGATGGTGGGGCGTGCGCTGCGCAACCTGGAGAGGGATGGATTGATCCGGTTCAGCCGGCACCGGATCGAGATTGAAGACCGGGAGGGGCTGGAGAGCCTGCTCTAGTCGTCGCCGGTTGCGGTGACCAATCCGTGGGGGGTGATGCGCTGGATTTGGCGGTACGGTCGGACCTGCCGCTCGACGTCGTCTTTCAGCAGGTTGCCCGAGACGTGCATCAGCGTGTCCCCAAAGTCCCGATCCGTTCCCATGCTGGCCAGGCAGGGGTAGTGATGGTGAAGCAAGCCCGCTTTTTCGCCCGCCTCATCAGCCGAGACCCCCACCAGTCGCTCGGCCGCAAAACGGGCGCAGCCGCAGACGGCATCCCGCAGCACCTCGGCCGAGGTGATCCGGCGGGTTTCCGGGTCCACCGTAATAGCAAACTGTGGCTGGCCAAAGTAGCGGGCGAACTCGGCGATCAGCGGGTGGGTCACCGGCAGTCGCTCCCGGCCGGCAACCAGGTAATCGGTTTCGGTGAGCCCGCAGAGCGGTTTGGGCGTGGCGACCGCGACATCCATGTCCGCCAGCCAGCCCCGCAACTGCCGCGCCAACCCACGTGGTAGCCAGGCTTCGTTGTCGATGGCGGCGATGACTGCCTGCGCGCCGCACATCCCCGCAATGTCCGGCACCAGCTCAGCCACCCCTTTGTGCTCGCCAAACGAGAGGATCAAATCGGCCGGGGGAAGGGATTCTGGCAAGTAATCTTCCGGATAGTCAATCACCGGCGGCAACACGGCCGGGGCCCGCCAGATTGCCAGCTCCCAGTCGGCCGGGCTGTGGGCGCGAATGTTGTCCACGTGCCGCTGGCCATATTCGCCGGAGATGATTGCCAGAACCCTCACGGCTGTTCTCCTTCGTCCAGCAGACGGCGCTCGTCGCGCAATGCTTGAATGCGGGTGATCTCCTGCGTCACTTCCATGGTGCCCTGGTATTCCCCGGCCGCATCGCGGATGGCAAAGTACCGGATGAAGATGTACAGTCCTTTCATGCGAATCCAGAATTCGGCCACATCGCGCCGGCCGGCGCGAAAGTCATCCAGAATCTGCTGTACCCGGTGGACGGTGCCGGGCGGGTGGCAGTGCTGCACCTTGCGACCGATGGTCGCCGGCGAGCGCGGGAACATCAGCTCTTTGGTTTGCGAGTAGTAGGCAACCTGGTCGTTCTTGTCCACGAAGGTGATCTCCACCGGCAGGTGGGTCAGGAGCAGGTTGACCTGTTGCGGGGTGAGTACGCCGGTGTCCAATTTTAGCTTGCCATCGGCGGCCGGTTCGGCCGCAACCGGCGGAGCTGACGCCCCCAGTGTCAATAGCTCGCCAGCATCGGATTCGACCCGTTCCATTGGCAGCCAGCGTTCGCCGGGTTTCACGTAGCAGTAGCCCACTTCGGGCTCCTGCTTCCGCATGGCAACCCACTCCTCGTGGCTCAATTTCTGCAGTGCGGTGGGAAAAAGGATGTTCTCCTCTTTGTAAAACATCTCGCTGATGGCGGTGCGGAGTGTGGCGAACTGACCGTCGATCTCCTGTGCAAACCCGGCCGGATCACCTCCCGGCCCGGCCGCCAGCAGCGCCGCCAGTGCCTTCCAGTTGGCGCGAACGTCGTCGTGGATGGCCCACATCACCGTGGATGGCCCCGAAAAGTTGTGCTTTTCCAGGTAGGGGAACAGGATGTTCTCTTTGCGCAGATAGTGCTTTTCGTACTCGCGCAGATGATCCAGTTCCTGATGCGCTCTGACCAGGGCGGTGGGGGTGGGGCTGTCCCTGAGCTGCGCCAGGGTCGCCCCAAGCGAATCCAGCACCGGTCCCGCAGCCGCGTTTTCGGCCAGAAATGTGTGGACGGGATGACCGGGGATGGTCTCCGGGCGGGTTTCTGCCTGGGCATCCAATGATTCGCGAAATACCTGAACGTGGACGTCGCACAGCCGTTTGACCTCCATCTCGGACATCCCCTCGGCAATCAGGTTTTGCTCCAATTCGGCAATCTCGGCCGCGCCGACGTCCTGGAGCAGCTCTGCAAAGGTCGCTTTGACCTGGTCTACCGTTTTGCCGGCGTGCAAGTCCTGGATCAACCCTTTCAGGGTTTCTTGTCGTTTTGCTCGATCGATGTAATCACTCATATCCTAACTCGAAAGGTGAAATTCGTTACCCCATCACCATCAGCACCATGGCGCCCAGCATGTAAACCGAGGCGTATTTGAACAGCCCCAGATTAAGCGTAGCCGTGGGACGCACAATGTTGGCAATAGCCAGGAATAGCAACACCAGCCCCAGAGAACCCAGGGCCAGCACATAGCTCGCAGCCACTCCGCTCAGGCTGGCAGCAATCAGCATGACAGCCGCTGTGGTGACGGCAGCCGCGCTGACAATCGCGCGCGTGGCGCTCACGCCGTAAGTGCTGGGGAAGGTGGGCACGCCGGCCCGGCGGTAGTCATCCTGGTATTTGATGGTGAGCGGCATGATGTGCGAGGGAATCCAGGTCAGTACACCCAACCCCAGCAGAATCCCGATCAGGTCAACCTGGCCGGCTCCCAGCACCCGGCCGGCCAGCACCGGCATTCCGCCCGAGATGCCGCCCCAGAGGATGGACCACGGTGTTCGGCGTTTGAGCCACAAAGTGTATACCACGACGTCCACCAAGAGCCCGGCCGAGACGATTGTGCCATACAGCGGGCTCAACGCGAATGACCACGCAATGCCGAGCCAGGAGAGAGCCAGCCCCACGTGCGATGCTTCCCGCGGGGCCAGCCGGCCGGATGGCAGCGGCCGGCAGCAGGTTCGTTTCATGTGAGCGTCAATGTCGCGGTCGAAAACCATGTTAAGGATGGTGCTCCCGCTGATAGCCAGGAACAGGCTGCCTGCCAGCGCCAGCAGGATCCGCCAGTTTAGCCCGGCCGGGTGCGCGCTCAGGTACCCTCCCAGGCCGGTGATGACCAGCAGGATGGTCTGCAGGCTTTTGATGAGCGGCCAGTAGAGGCGCAGGCTGGCGACGAATGGTGCGCCGGCCGGTGGTAGGTGTGTGGACTGCTGGCTGGTAATTCATGCGCGATCCTTGTTCGAGTTATTGGCGGATGGATTCAGCGAGTGCGCTCCGAGAGCGGCGCACAATTGGGGGAATGGGCAGCTCCAGGGTGGCCCAGGCCAGCAACACGCATCCAATCAGCGTCATCGCGCCACCACCGAGCATGAGCGGGAGGTTCAGCACGGTCACCAGGTTGAATCCTCCCTCCATGTGGCTGGGGCCAGCCCACATGGGGGTGGAAAGGGTGAGTAGCCCAGCCAGAAAGAGTGTGAGCCCGGCCGCGCTGGCCGTGGTGCCCGGCCCACTGCCCGGCAAGTACACTTTGTCCCGAATGCTGGGCAGCCGCATCAGCAGCATGACCAGCAGTGTGAAGGCGGTCAGGTAGACCCGCACGTTGGTGGGGGCGGTCTTGCCGCGCAGGTTGTAGGAGGCGACCATCTGAATCCCGCCCAGCACCAGCCCGGCCGCCAAAAAGGCGAGCGCGCCGCCGAATGCTTTGGGCCGGCCGCGAAGCAGGGCGTAGGTGGCCCAAAAACCAACCAGCGACGCGGCTAGGGTGGTCACCACCAGAATCTGGTACAGCCACTGGTACGGGATCAGGGCAGTCATCGATTCGAATTGCTCCGGCCGAAAGGCAGCGCAGGTGGTCCCGGCACCTCCCAACAGGGTCATGACGGCCGTCAGGCCCAGCAGCGCAACTGCGCCTGTCCGCAGATATCCTGGCACCCGTTCTGTTCATGCGTGTTCTCCTGTCCTATTTCGCGCAGCGAAAACCGACGTTGGGGCTGGCATAAGTCCGGCCCGGCGCTGTTGCGCATCCAGACCCGCAGATTATAGCCATAATCGGCTTTGCTGCCACCGCGCATGTAGCGCAGGTGGGTCATCGCGTACACGTCGCCGGTCCACTGCCAGACGTTGCCGGCCATATCATAAAGGCCGTAAGGGCTGCGAGCGTCGAGGGTCTGATAGCCATCGTATGTTCGGCCATTGAAAAAACCCACCGGGGTGGTGTTAAAGCCACTGTTCAGCTTTTCAAACAGATCGTGGCTGCTGTAGTAATTGGCGTGGTTGCGTTCGATCTGGTCGCCCCATGGGAACGGTCGCCCGTCCGTGCCGCGAGCGGCCTTTTCCCACTCGACTTCGGTTGGCAACCGGCCGCCAATCGTGTTCGCAGTAGGCCCGGGCGCCAAACCAGGTCACCATCGTCATTGGGTGGTTCTCATAACCCGGTCGCACGGAAACGTCATAGTCCGCTGAGCTTCAGGCGGACGGCCTCGCTGCCCAGCGGGACGTGGAGCCACTCGCCACCCTCGATCGGGAACTCGTGCCCGCCGCCGTGGAATGTGTCGCCCGGATAGTGGCCCACCACGTCCGTGCCATCCAGCCGGACCGTCCCGGCCGCCAGCGCATCGTTCAGGTAGGCGGCGTACTGGGCGTTGGTCACGTCGGTCACCATGATCTGGTAGTCGTATTCCACCGCCGTGGGGTGCTCGTGCTGGCCCATCAGGAACTCGCCGGCCGGGACTGTGACCCAGGTGGCCGGGTCCACACCGGTATCTACCACAGGCGGCCGGCCAGTCTCGGAGTTCGGCGGCGCAACCAGCCAGGAACAGCACCACGAGGAGAGGGTGCAGGAAGCGCTTCATCACGTCACCTCACTCTCGGCCAGCTCTTCCGTCCAGCGGCCGCGCCGTTTGAACAGGTCGATCAGCCGCCAGCCCATCAGCGCTGCCAGCACCACCAGTACGGTGATCAGACCGACATCGGCAAAAAGAATGGCCCAGTTCACCACGGCCTGCTGCGCCCACTCGCTGACAAACAGCCGCTTCATGGAAAAGACGGTCACCGCGCCAAAGGCAATGTCCGAGCCAATGATGACCAGCCAACCGAACCAGCGGCGAGTCTTGCCTTTTAGCCCGGCCAGGTCCGCATAGTAGAGCAGGATGATGGTGGCGATGATGCCGGAGAGGATGTGCCAGTGCCCGGTGAGGGAAATGCGCTCCTCGCGGGCGGGCCAGACGCGGAAGATCTCGTCCAGCTTGACCGCCATAAAGATGCCTACCCCGCTGACGGTGAAATTCATGTAGACCATCTGCCAGAGCGAGCCAAATTTGAGAGGGTCATGGAGCAGCGCCTTGATCTTTTGCCAGGCGGCTGCCTTTCTGGATGCCCAACTCGGCCAGCCGGCCGCGGATCAGCTTGTCCCAGCCAAAGATGACCAGCATCAGCGCGGCCAGCATGACCAGCACAGAGCCGCCGTAGATGATCTTGTGGGCGATGGGCTCGTACGGGAACCACAGACCAGACGCCCAGCGTGAGGACGATGGTGCCAGAGATCATCAGCGGCATGGCGATTTTGTGCAGCCGCCCTTTAAAGTCGAACCACCGGCCGATGATCAGCGTCAGCGCCACGGCAATGAGGGTGAGCATGATGTGCAGATGGCCGATGACGGCCAGTTGCAGCGCGGTCTTGTGCGGTTCGCGGATCAGGTCCTCGGCCAAAAAGGTCTCGTGGCCATTGCCCCAGTACGAGCCGGACACCGCGCCAAACATGGCAGAGCCCAGCGTGGCAACCGCCATGGTAAAGAACGCCACCCGCTCCAGGTCCACCCCATTTTTGGTAGCGGCATAGTCGCGGTTTTGCACGCGGTGTTCCCTGCGCCACGGCCAGAGCGCGGCCGCCAGCAACACGCCGGCAAAAAAGGTAAAGCTCAACCCTGCCAAGTAGAGTCCGTGAAAAGCCCAGTTGTGGCCGAAATAGGCAAACCCCAGGCCAAAGAACAGGGTCATGATGTACCCGGCCGTGATTGTGCCATTGATGGTGGATGCCTGGTGTGGCTTCATTGGGACGATGGCGGTGATGATATAAACCTCAACAGCGACCACGGCGATGGCGATGGCATGGTAGAGCATGATAATCCGCCCCTCGCGCTCGGCCTCCACCAGGTCCAAGCCCAGGGCCTTGACCGTGATGTCCCTGACCCCCCACTCGACCATCGGGCCGGAAAGCGTGCCCCAGATCGCGGTCACCAGCGAGATGAGCGCCACGGCAACCAGAATCAGTCCCTTGGTGGATCGGAAAAAGTAGTTGAAGCGGTCGACGAGTTGTTGCTGCATGGCGTCCTCAGGGATGATTCTATGCCTTTTGCTTTGCCACCATGTTCTTCATAAAGCCCCAGGTAAAGGCCAGCGTCATCAGCAGGAGCAGCGGGGCAAGGATGGCAAAGACCACTGTTTCGCTGAAAAAGAGTAGCTGTGAGCCAGATTTGAGAAAGGCCAGTGCAACCCCGCCGACGTCAATTAACAGACCGCCTACAGCGACCAGCGCAAATCCGCCCGGCGCTCTGTCCTGGCTGACCTCGAGCAGCGGCAGGCCCAGGATGATGACGCCAGAGATAGCGTGAAAGATGACCAGCACCACGGTGGCAAACCCGGCCGGGCCCACAAAGCGGGTGATGGCAATTGCCACTACTCCCACCAGCGCAAACACCAGGTATGCCTTTTCGAATTGAGGGTAAAACTCGGTGATTAGCCCCAGGGCAATGCCCAGCGGGATGAGTGCCCCGACGATAACGACCAGCGGTGATGCCAGGGCGTCGTAGCCAAAGGCTATCAGAAGCAGGCCAGCCACCAACAACACGGCAAACGAGACCATGTAATAGGTGTTTTGTTTGCGCACACCGGCCGCGCGCTGGCTGCCCTCATAAAAACGGAAGAGCAGATAGATGGCCACCAGCCCGGTGGCAAGCAGGACCAAACGATCAAACAGATTCATGGCAACCTCCTCACAGAAACAAGGTTTGTTATGCGGTTATTGTAGCATCCTTACCGGGGGGTGAAAACGACTTATGTCTCAAGGCGGTCAAGATCAGGTTGCCGCTGGATTGGGGGTCAAACGGAGACCCCGTCGCGTCCCCGTATTCTGTAATCGCTTCGAACCCGGCCGCCGCCAGTGCCGGCCGCAACTCCCTCGCGCACCACGGCCGGAGCAGCGTGGCCTCCGCGCTACTTGTCCAATTCGCTTCGCCGTCCCGCTGCAGGGTGACGACGTTGAAGGCAAGCGTGCCGTTGGGGTTGAAATCGTAAAAGCGGACAAAAAGCCACTCCCGGTCGCCCTCACAATGCGTCTGGGGCTCCATCCAACGGTTCCGGCCGGCCAGCACGGCGTCAAAATTGCGGTTCTGGATCAGCAGCAGTCCGCCCGGCCGGAGCGCGGTCGCAAAATCGGTCAGTGTGAGTGCCAACTCTTGCTCGGTCAGCACGTGGGGCAAACTGTTGCCCAGGCAAAGCAGCGCGTCAAAATTGGCCCCTGCTTGTTGAGCCAGCTCGCCAAAGCCGGCCACGACAAAGTGCAAGGCCAACCCGGCCGATTGCGCGTTGGCCCGCGCCCGGTCGATCATCCCAGCGCTGATGTCTGCCCCGGTGACAGCATAGCCCTGCTGCGCTAGCGCAATGGCGTGCATGCCGGTGCCACAGGCAGCGTCCAGCACGCGGCTAGCCCCGGCCGCTACCAACTGCTGTTGGAGAAAGGGGAGTTCGTGTGCCAGCCGGCCGGGCCAGTGGACAAAGCGGTCGTAATCGGAGCTAAAGGCGTCGTAGAGCGGGGTAGGCGTCACACTGGCTCTCATACCACCAGCATCGCCATCCGGCCCGGGAAAAGCCCCAACCGGTCGCCGCTGCGGACGGGTGTATCCCACTTGGCGTGTTGCAGCGGGCCTTCCTGGGCGGTCTGGTAGCCCAGCCAGGGCGCCATCGAATTGGTGGTTTGAAGCAGCCGGCCGTTCAAAAAGATCTGTGCCACCTCGGCCGGCGGGATGCCGGCCCGCTGCAACACCTGCGCCACGGTCGTGTCGCCGTCGGTCGGCAGGTTGATGATACTGTCCCGATCCGGCCGGGACTGTTCGCAGTAACGGCGCAAATCACCGTACAGGTGAATTCGGATCATGGCGGTTATCCGTGGATCAAGCGGGGCAGGCAGCGGGTGCAGACCCATAGGCTGGCCCCGTCTGTGCGGCACGGGAGCAGCACGTGGCTGTCCTCGCCTGTGCCGCACAGGTGGCAGCGCTGGGTGATGTACAGCTTGCCCCGTTTTTCCATCTCTATCTCGGCCGCGTGCTCGTCAAACGGCACAGCGTCACGCACCTCGATGGTCAGAGCGCCGGTCGGGCAGACGCCCAGACAAAAGCCGGCGCCGTCGCAAAGCTCCTCCCGCACCACCTTGGCCTTGTCGTTTACCATTACAATTGCGCCCTCGGCGCACGGGGTAACGCACGCGCCGCAGCCGTTGCACAGCGCCTCGTCAATACGCACGATCTGCCGCTGGATGGCCTGTGGCTTTTCTGAGATGATCAACACATCAGTCATGGTCGTGTTCCTTTCGGATCGGTGTGTCTCCGGCCGGAATAGACCGGCCGATGAATGTGACAACTATAGCACAAGGCCGAGGCCTGGTCTGCGACAAAAGTCTCACCCTTCCATGATTGCGGTCCGCGCATGCCCTTATGTGACAAATGTCATGCGCTTGTGATGATTAACATCATCAAACGTGTGTCATTATTCTGCCTTATAATTTAGCATATCGCAAAAGGTTTGGGTTTGCGAAAGTGAATGCTCCCCGCCGCAAGCGACGGGGCTTCTAGGGATTTGAACCCAAGCACTGCCCAGTGCTAGCATATTCAGGGCCGCGTTATGATCTCTGTCGAGAACAAGGCCACCGTGAGGACATTCAGGGATACGAACAGACAAATCTTTGGGCTCAATCTGACCGCAGCCAGAGCATATTGGTGTGGTGTTACGCGGCTCAACTCGTGGAGACAGCCTACCAGCATTGGCAGCTTGATAGGTTGTGAAATCCACGAATTGACGCCTCGCGGCATCACCGATACTCTTATTCATGCCGCGCCAATTCCCATCTTTCATATCTTGGATGTCCAAGTCTTCGCAGGCCATGATCTGAAACTCGTTGACCAACCGCCGACTGAGCTGGTGCGCCAAGTCCTGGCGGCGATTCGCGATGCGGTGATGAATGTGTTGCATCACACGTTTGTGCTTGCGGTATTCCGGTGTGGCCTTCGCCAACACGCTCTCGTCCTTGCGAAAGAAGCGCGGGTTCTCGATCTTCTCGCCAGTAGAAAGGGTAGCGAAGTGAGCCAGGCCCACGTCAACACCAACGACTTGATGTGTCGGAGAGAGCAAGTCGGGCTCAAACTCGACGATGAAACAGGCATACCAGTTACCGAGGGTATCTCGCTTAACAATCAGCCGTTTGACCTGGCCCTCGATGCGACGATGCAGCTTGATCTTGACGTTGCCGATCTTGGAGAGGTAGAGCTTGCCATCATCGGTGAAACTAAAGCCATTCCAGGCTTGCTGGTAGGCGAAGGACTTGTACCAGTCGCCCTTGAAGCGAGGATAGCCAGGTTTCTCTCCCTTCTGGCAGCGGCGAAAGAAATGTTGGAAAGCCAAATCGATGCGCTCCTGGGCCTCCTGCAAAGATTGGGAGAAAGCCCGAGACAACCAGGGATATTCCTGTTTCCATTGAGTCAGCATCTTGTTGGTATCATACAGCGAGAGAGATTCTTGCCTATCTTGCCAAGCATCACGGCGAACTTGCAACGTCTTGTGGTAGACCCAACGGCAGGCATCGAGCGAGACTTGCATCGCTGTCCTTTGAGCCTTGCTAGGGTAGATTCGGTACTTGAGAGTTTTCGTCGCCATGCTCAAATGATGGTACATGACGGAATGTCCGTCAAGCGTAAGGGCCATTCATCCCCACCGCAAGCAGTGGGGCTTTCTGGCCTTTAGGAGTAAAACGGAATGACAGACAACCTGTGTGAAGAACCCCTCGTCCACCGCTTTTTCTCGATCGTCGGCCGGTTGGGCGTGTTTGGCCTGCTGTTGAGCCAGGACAGCGAGCTGACGCTGAACCAGTTGCGGGTGCTGTTCCGGCTGCACTACCGGGAAAGCGTGGTGATGGGGGAGGTGGCAGATCTGCTGGGCGTGGCGCAACCGACCGCAACCGGGGTGATCGACCGGCTGGTTGAGAAGGGATTGGTGGAGCGCGAGAGCGACCCGGCCGACCGGCGGCGGGTGGTGGTTCGGCTGTCGGCGGCCGGGCGGGAGCGGATCCAGGCAATCCGCTGCGCCGGGGCCAAGGCCGCGCAGGCTGTCTTTTCCCGCCTGGACTCCCTTCAGCGCGAGGCGTTGTTGCAGGCTCTGGAGCCTGTTTATCAGTTGTTGATGGAAGAGGTTGCGAGTGGTCAGTCTGATGTGGAGGATGAAACATGAGTGAAAGCAATTCCCTGATTCGTTCGATGCGAATGCTGTTGATCGGCCTGGTGGCGGTCATTCTGGTGCTGGGGTTGGCGCTGATGGCGCTGGCTATCGGCCGGGCGGCCACGCCGGCCGAGCGGGCGCGAGTCAACGCGCTGGCCCGCAGTGACAATGAGTGTGTGGAGTGTCACCGGGAGGAGACGCCGGGTATCATTGAGCAGTACGGGCACAGCAGCATGGCCGTGGCCGAGGTGACCTGTGAGGATTGCCACGTCGTCGAGTTGGGCTACCCGGGCTCTGTGGAGCACGAAGGCCTTTACGTGCTGCGTTCCCCCAGCACGGCAATGTGCAACCAGTGCCACGAGGAGCAGGTGGCCGGGTTTAACCAGAGCCGTCACGCGTTGCCCGCCTATGTGGCGATGACCGGAACCGAGCCGCTGACGCCGGCCCAGTTGGCGCTCTACGAGTCGATCCCTGAAGGTGGCTTTCAGCCGGACAAGTCGCGCAACGCGCTGCACAAACTGGAAGGTGAGGCAATCACCCGCTTTGCCTGCGAAGGATGCCACGACATCGGCAAGCCACACGAGGATGGCTCGGCCGGGCAGTGCCAAAAGTGTCACCTGCGCCACGAGTTCAGCCTGGAGCAGGCGCGCAAGCCAGAGACCTGCAACCATTGCCACATCGGGCCGGACCACCCGCAATGGGAGATCTATCAGGAATCACCGCACGGGATTGCCTACATGACGATGGGTGAGAACTGGAACTGGGAAGGGGAGCCCGGTACGCTGGATGTGACCGACTTTCCGGCCGCCACCTGCGCCACTTGCCACATGAGCGGTTTTGGTGCCGCCCCCACCACACATGACGTGGGTGATCGTTTGACCTGGTACCTGTTTGCGCCCATCAGCAAGCGCCGGCCGGATTGGGAAGCAAATATGGCAAAGATGCAAGCAGTTTGCCAGGAGTGCCACAACGAGACGTTTGTGGCCGAGTTGTACGCTGACGCCGATGCGGCGACCGAGGCGGTGAACGCCTGGGTGGCCGAAAGCGACCAGGTGATGGCCCCGCTGAAGGAAAATGGCCTGCTGACGGCCGAGCCGTTTGACGAGCCGATTGACTATGTCTATTTTGATCTTTGGCACCACTGGGGCCGCACCGCCAAGTTTGGCTCCTGGATGCAGGGGCCGGACTATGTGCAGTGGCACGGCGCATACGAGATTCTGCGCGACATGGCCGAACTGAAAGCGATGGCGGCCGAGAGACTGCACGCGGCGGGATTGGGAGATTAGCCATGTACCTTTTGGCTGAACTGTTCCCGGCCGTGCGCCGCGTGCGGGTGCCGCTCTCCCGCGATCAGGCGATGCTGATCCTGTTGGCGGTGATGGAGATTGGGATGGGCGTGGAGGTGTACACCGGACACAAGATCAGCGGGACGATTGTGCCCAACGAGTGGATCCCCATCATCTACGGGCCGCTGGCGGGCGCGCTGCTGATTGCGGCCGGGCTGATGGCTCGAAAGAACCGGCCGAGGGCCACCGTGCTGGCTTCGTTGACACTGCTGGGTAGCATCGTGGTGGGGTTGCTGGGCGCGTTCTTTCACCTGCGACGGGCGTGGCTGCCGGCCGCCCCGGCCGGTCAACAGATCAGCATGGACCTGCTGATCTGGGCCCCGCCGGTGATTGCGCCGCTGATGTTTGCGCTGATCGGCGTGCTGGGGTTGAGCGCGGTCTGGCTGGAAGAGCCAGCGGACAGCGGCGTGCTGACCTTGTTGGGCGGCCGCAAGCTGCACCTGCCGCTCAGCAAAACCCGCGCCTACTTTCTCTGGGTGGGGATGGCGATGCTGGCGACGGTCATCAGCAGCGTGCTGGACCACGCGCGGGCCAGCTTTCAGAATCCGTGGCTATGGGTTCCGACTGCGATTGGCATCTATGCCACCGTCATCACCACCGTAACCGGCTTTATCGAAAAACCCGGCCGGTCCGACCTGATTCTGTACGCGATTGGGCTGGCGTTGATGACGCTGGCCGGGCCGGTCGGTGCGCTGTTGCACATCCAGGCGGACCTGACAGCCTCGGGGCAGGTGGTTGTTGAGCGCTTGATCAAGGGCGCGCCGGTGATGGCGCCGCTGCTCTTTACCAACATGGGGTTGCTGGGCTTGATCATTTTGATGGACCCCCATGAGCAGGAACGCGGCAACCGCTGGCGGGTTTTCAAGGGCGGTTAGGTCGCTGCCTCCCGGAAGGGCCAAGCTTTCGGGAGGTTTTTATTCCCCGGGGATTTTGGAGGAACGCGAGTCTTTTTCCCAACTCGGTGCGTTTGTATCTTCAAAGCGAGGTTCATTGGAATTCGGCAACGGCTTGCATCAAGTGGACGGCGAGTTGATCGCTCGCGCCCAGGCTGGCAATGCCTCAGCTATCGGGGCGCTCTACGACCAGCTGCACCCGGGTGTGTTTCGTTACCTGAGCTACCAGGTGGGCGATCGCCAGACGGCCGAAGACCTGACCAGCGAAGTGTTTTTGAGACTGGTCAAGGCGCTACCTCGCTACCGGCCGGGCCAAGCGCCGTTTGCGGCCTGGGTTTACCGGATTGCCCGCAACCTGGTCGTTGATCACGCGCGTCGTGCCCGTGTGCGCAATCATGCCGCTTGGGACGAGGCGGCGGTCGTCCAAGACGAGTTGGCCGAGGCGGCGGCCGAGCGGCGTTTGACGGCTGATCTGCTGGTCCGGGCGTTACAAACCCTGACCGCCGAACAGCGCGAGGTGGTCACCCTGCGGCTAGTGGTCAGGATGCCCATTGCGCAGGTCTGCCAGGTCACAGGCAAGAGTGAGAGTGCGGTCAAGGCGCTGCAACGGCGCGGGTTACAGGCATTGCGAAAGACGCTGACGAGTTGGGAGGTTGGCTATGAGTGAGTTAGATGATCGACTGCAGAACAGTTTGCAGGAACTGGAAAACGGTACGCACCTCGGTGTTTCCAAAGCCGTTTCCAGTGATGGCGGTGAACTGGCGGAATTGGGCGCTCTGGCCGCCAGGCTGAGGGAGATGCCGCACCTTGAGATGGATGTGGCAGTTGCCAGACTCCAACGGGGCGAGGTGGTGGCGGCTGCGTTGAGACAAGCTCGGCCAGCGAGCGGGACTGCCAACCCAAGGCCGTGGTGGCGTTTACCCGTTGCCGGCCGCAGGCTGGCTGCGGTGCTGGTGATTGCGGCGTTTGCGTTTGCTTTCGTGGGCTGGCGACTGGCGGATACCGCTCGCCGCGCGGGTGCGGTAACCCTGACTGACGTGGCGGGCCTGGTTGAGGTTGCATTGGCAGAGGACGGGTCCGAGTGGGCAATGGTCAGCGAGCAGATGACCCTGCGCGCCGGGCAGCGCATCCGCACTGGCAGCGCCTCAAGCGCCTCGCTGGTCTTTTTCGAAGGGACCACCACCCGCCTAGGCCCCAACACCGAACTGGTGTTGTCCAAGCTGGACGGTGGGTGGGGCAAAACGCTGCGGGTAGGTCTGACGCAATCGGCCGGCAAAACGACCCACCAGGTGGTGCCACTGCAGGGAACAGACGCTTTCTTTGCGGTTCACACCCCAGCTGGCGCGGCCAGCGTGCACGGCACCACTTTTAGCGTGGCTGTGGATCTGGACGGCCGTTCGCTGTTTGCCGTCGACTCTGGCGTCGTTGAGGTGGTGGCGGCCGGGGAGAATGTTCTGTTGGGAGTCGGGCAGGCGACGGTTGCCGCGCCGGGGGAGGCGCTGCAGCCCGCGGCCTACCAGTTCCGTGGGCAGGGCCAGATTACCCAAATGACCGGGACCACCTGGATCGTTGGCGGGCTGCCGGTCACGGTCATTGACCAGACCGCGATTTCGGGCAACCCGGGGCTGGGCGACCATGTCGAAGTAGCCGGCCGCATTATGGATCAAACGATCTGGCTGGCGGACCGCATTGACCCGGCCGCCGGCGGGGAGGCGTTCTTTAGCTTTTCGGGCCCGTTGCAGGCATTTGGCAATCTCTACTGGCAGATCGGCGGCGTTTCCCTGCTGGTGGACAGCCAGACACAGCTGGGTGATGGGCTGGAGTTGGGGGCGCTAGTTCGAGCCAGCTTTACCGTGCTGGAGAACGGCGATCTGCATGCCCTGCGCATCGAACGGGTCGACGACACACCGGAGCAGACCCCAACCCCGACCGCCACACCTGACCCACAGGCACAACCCAGCCTTTCGTTCGAGCCGGATGAGTTGGAGACTGCCGGGTGCGGCAACGAGTTCGAGTTCGTTGGGGTGCTGTACAACGAAGGCGAGGAGCCGGATGCCTATGCGGCCAACGTGCAATTGGGCTATCTGTTTGTCCTGGGCGCGGAATATGTCGAGGCGGTCATCCTCTCCCCATCTTTCTGGGAAGTCATCCCGGCCGGGGAATCGGTGGAATTCAGCGCGGTTGTGCGGCTTGGCGAGAGCTGGAACATCGCGCCCGATGAGGCACAGGTCAAGCTGCGGATTGTGATTGCCGGCGAGACCAACCGGCCGGGGCACCATCGCACCCGCCTGACGCTGACCATTGTCTCGCAGTGCGAAGAGACACCCACTCCCTCGGCCACGCCATCGCCCACGCCGACCTTGACGCCGACGCCGACCGCTACACCCGGCCCATCCCCGACTCCGGGCGGGGGCGACTGCACCGGCGCTGACCCGCACCCGACGGGTACCCGGCTGGCGGAACGCTACGGGGTCAGTTACGATGAGATTATGGCCTGGTTCTGCAGCGGGTTCGGTTTTGGAGAGATCGATCTGGCGTACAGCCTGAGCGAGCAGACGGGGATGCCGGTCGCCGATATCTTTGCCATGAAGCAGTCGGGCATGGGCTGGGGCAACGTCAAAAAAGACCTGCTGGGACCGGCCGATGCCAAACCGACCAAGGTGCCGCGGCCGGACAAGGACAAGGATAAAGACAAAACGCCCTAGTTGGCCCGCGCGCCAGCCATGGCAAGAGCGCAAATGGTACGAACCAGAGGGGTGGGCCTGAGCCCACCCCTTTCTATTGGCTGCGCAACACTACTGGCAGGAAGAGTGAATAGTCGATCAGTTGGGTGCGAAAGCACCAGCAATAGCTGTTTGCTTATTTATGGAAGGCCGGCCGGATGCGTGCGGCGTGCTCCTCCAGGTGATGGGGGAGGCCGCGAAAGAGGTAGTCGATGGTCTGCTGTTCGCCAAACACACGGACCGCTTTGTCCCACTCGTCATCGTGCATGGTGGATAGCTCCCGCAACACGGCCGCGTGGGTGCGGTCGTACCGCCGGCCAATGGACTCGCGCGTGGCAAAAGCAGATCGAATCTTGGAGTAAAGTGCATTCAACCGGTCGGCCAGCAGCGCGGGCGGCTTGGGCAGGCCAAGGCCGCGCCGGCCGTTACGGATAAGCTGGAGCATAAACTGTGCCCCCCAGGTGATGTGCCATAACTCTTCCTTCACGGTCCAGGCCGAGTTGGCCGCTTTGTGCCGCCAAACCTCGTCGGGGATGGCGCGAAGCAGCGCGTGGAACGCCTCACGGGCCGCTTCCAGTTCTGCGCGGACGACTGTCTGCTTGCTTTGCTCCTGTAGGATACCCATCACTCGGGGGGTGCGGCCGCTTCGGCTTCAGCCTGGCTGCGCCAGGTGGTGCTGACCAGTTTGCCGTCGCTCAACTCGTGGACCACGTCGGCCGTCAGCCGGACGGTCGGGTCGTGGGAGACGATCAACACGGTCACCTCTTGTTCGTCCACCAGCCGGCGCAACACGCCCAGAATCTGTGCGCCGGTTTGGGTGTCCAGTTGGCCGGTCGGTTCGTCGGCCAGGATGAGGTTGGGGTTGTTGGCCAGCGCACGGGCAATGGCGACCCGCTGCTGCTCGCCCCCGCTCAACTCGTACGGCCGGTGGCGGGCGCGTTCCGAGAGGCCGACCCACTCCAACAGTTCCGCCCCGCGCCGGTCCCGCTCAGCACGCGGGGTGTTGCGCATACGAAGTGGCACTTGCACATTTTCGGCCGCCGTTAGCAGCGGCAGCAGGCCAAAGGTCTGGAAGACAAAGCCGATCTGCTCGCGGCGCAGCTTGAGCAAGGCGTCCTCGCTCATCTGGTGGAGCAGATTGCCCTCGATCACGATCTCGCCGGAGGTGGGTTTTTCCAGCCCGGCCACCAGGTTGAGGAAAGTGGTCTTGCCGGAGCCGGAGCGGCCCATGAGCGCGGTCATCCGGCCGGGCCACACGTCCAGCGTCACCCCATCGACGGCACGCACCTCCCCGGCGCCGACCTGATAGATGCGGGTCAGGTCGCGCGCGGCGACCAATGGCTCCTCATCGGGGGTTGGCTCGGCCGGTTTGGCTGCACGCCAGACGTCCCCGCCGGCCTGCATTCGCAGTCGGAAGAGCGCGGCCTGAGCCTCGGCGTTGTCGGGGTTGACCGCCAGCGCTTTGGAGAGGCAGGCGGCCGCCTTGGCCGGGTTGTCGTGCAGCCCGGCCATCCAGAGCCAGGCCTTTTCGTTGGCCGGGTCCAGCCGAACGACCTGGGCCAGATAACTCCAGGCCTCGTTTTTATCCCCCTGCTTGGCCGCCTGGATTCCCTTGAGCAACAGTTCGTCCACGTTTTCCATCAGCGTTCCCTGCTCTTTTTATTGTTGTTGGCGTCCGGCCAGACGGAGACGTTCTCCTCTTCCAGCACCACTTTGACGCGGTCTTTCATGCCCAGCTTTTCGATGTACGGCTTGGGCAGTTGCAGCCGGCCGACCTTGTCCAGGATAACGTACTCTTCCTCGTGGATGGTTTCGCCGCTCTCGTCGCGGCGGCGGATGGTCTCGGTGCTGGTCCGGCCGTCGCGGATGCCCACCACCCGGTCCACCCGCTTGGCCACGCTCAAGTCGTGGGTGACGATGACGATGGTTACGCGGTAGGTTTCGTTGAGATGGCGCATGCTTTCAAAGATGGCGGTTCCCGATTCGCTGTCCACTTCGCCGGTCGGCTCGTCGGCCAGCAGCAGCCGCGGCCGGTTAGCCATCCCCACTGCCAGCGCCACGCGCTGTTGTTCGCCGCCGCTCAGCCGCTCCGGCCGGTGGTCGGATCGCTCCTCCAGGCCAACGGCCTCCAGCAGTTCGCGGCTGCGCTCGTGACGTTTGGCGGCCGGCATCCCGGCCAGCGCCATCGGGAGTTCCACATTCTCCAGGGCGGTGAGATAGGGGAGCAGATTGCGGGTGGTCTGTTGCCAGACAAAACCAACCTCATGCGAGCGGTAGCGGACCTGTTCCCGCCCCTTTATCTCCAGCAGATTGTAGTTGCCCACAAAGGCCGAGCCGGCCGTGGGGGTATCCAGCCCGCCCAGGATGTTCATCAGGGTGGACTTGCCAGAGCCGGATGGCCCGACCAGCGCCAGCATTTCACCCTGCTCGATGGTCAGGTCCAGCCCCTGCAGGGCGACCACTTCGATGTCGGCTACCTTGTAGATTTTGACTAAGCCTTCGCAATGCACGAATGGTCTGCTCATCTCACTCTCCTCCCAATCTCAGGGTGCGGGCCAGTTGGCGCTGCTGCAGCCAGCGGCCGGTTAGGGCCAGTAATAGCGCCAGGCCGACGGCAAGCCCCAGCACCATCATGCCCAACTCACCGATGGGGACAATCAGTTGGGCGTCGGCGACCAGCGGGATAAAGGCGCTCACCACCTGCGCCAACTCTACCCCCAGCAGCAAGCCAACCACCACGGCCGGCACCGCCAGCGCGATCTGCTCCAGCACCAGCAGCCGCCACACGTCCCGGCCGGACCAGCCCAGCGCGCGCAGTACGCCAAAGCTCACCATTCGGCGGCGTGCGGTCAGCATCAGATAAAAGCCCAACCCCACCAGGCTGAGAGCCAGCGCTACCCAAAAGCCGCCAAACAGAATGCCGGAAAAGGCGTTGGGGAGCGGTTCGCGCCGCAGGATTTCCTGGCGCTCGTAGGCTGTGTGGACCGCGCTGATGCCATTTCCTGGGGTTGTTAACGTATCCAGCAATCCGGCCGAGGGCTGCGGCGTGCCCAAGCTCAGCCAAACCTCATTGGGTTCCAGCGGCCAGCGCGTGGCACCCAGGTTGATGGCAGGCAGCAGGTGGTGCAGCGAGCCGACGACGAACGGCTTGGGGTTGCTGCCCAGGGTGGGGAAAGTATCGACCAGTGCGACAATCTCGCACAGCACCCGCTGCCGGCGGATGTTGGGGGGCAGGATGACCTCGATGTGGAACGGATCGCCGACCTGGTAGCGCCGGAATTCCGCCCAGGTGCGCGAGACCAGCACCGGGATGGCGGCCGGGTCCACCCGGTCTACCCAGGTGCCGGCCGGGACCGTGCCGTAGCGTTCGGTCTCGATGGCGCTGTAGCCGAGTTTGAGTGACTGGCCGCCGCTGTGCGCCAGCGTATCGCTCAAGCCGACCGCTGTCTCGCCCATGTTGTCAATGTCCTTGGGCGGAATCCATTCGTGGTCGTCGGTTTCAAATTGCTCCAGTGCGACGGCCGAGTTGTCTGGCCGGATGGCCTCCAGGTCGTCGAAAAAGACCTGCCCCTGTATCACGCCGGCCGTTCCTCGCTGGCTGACCAGCGCCAGGCCAAGCAAGCGCCACGGGGGGCGGCCGTCGTCGGCCGGAACCCCTGTTTCCCATCGTACCCAGTCGTCCTTGCTGGTTACGTCGCCGGCCATCTCAAGCGGCTGGATTCGCCCCCAGCGGTCGCCAAGGACGGCAAACAGCGACAAAGTTGCCCCGGCCGGGGCCTGGTGATAGGCCCACATGGCAAGTCTGGAGGCCTCGGCCGGCAGAGGGATGCCGCCCTGATTGGCCGGCGTGCCCGCCAGCAGGTCGGGCATCAGTTCGGCAAAGGCGGGATTGACGGCCGGCAGTGCCTCTGGTTCCACGCCGACGATCTGGATGGTGGTCGGTCGGTCCGGATCGCCGGTGTAGCCGTGGAAAACCGGCGAGACGGCCGTCACATCCGGCAAAGTTGCCCAGTCGGTAGCGTATAGGTCGGTACGCTCCTCCATCTCCACTCGCACCGCACCGCCGGTGATCAGGCGCGCTTGCTCCCAGGCGGCCGTGTCGCGCGTTGCCCCCAGGGTGGAGGCCATCCCGCCCAGGCCAAATGCCCCCAACAGCAGCAGAACCAGTTGCGCGTAGTGGCCGGGGTTGCGGCTGATGCCCCACAGCGCCAGCGGAGCAGCCAGTCCACGCCGGGCAGCGGCCGCCCGGCCGATGATTCGCATCAGCAGCGGGAAAAGCCGCAGCCAGAGCAACGCGCCACCGGTGAGAATCAGCAAGGGAGCCAGCACGGTCATCGCGTCCAGCGTGGCCTGACCGGTAAAGGTTTCGGCCCGCAGGTCGCCCAGTTGCGCCGCGCGCACCAGCAGCGCCGCACCCAGTGCCAGCAGCACGATATCGAGAAAAAAGCGGGACCACGCCGGCCGGTGGGGCGGGCGCGCCACCGTCTGTTGCAGGGTGATGATGGTGCGGCGGGCGGCCGGGATGGCCGGCAGCAGCAGTGCCATGGCCGCCACCAGCGCCGCGATGATGGCATAGTCCCAGGTTTCCGGCGGCGCGGCGATGTGCAGTTGTGGCCCCACTGCCAGCCGCGCCAGTGGCCCAACCCGGCGCAGCAGGTAGAGCAGCCCCTGTGCCACCGGCAGGCTCACGGCCAGTCCTACTGCACATTGGAATAGCACAGTCACCCCGTGCATGAACAGCAATTGAAAGCTGCTGCCGCCGCGACTGCTGACTGTGGCCCACTCGTTGGCTTGTTGCTCCAGCGCCAGGCTGGTAGTGGTCAACACGTAGTAGAGCACCAACACCATCACTCCGGCCGTCAAAAAAGTGACCGGCGCCTGCACGGCCGCAATCTGGTC
The DNA here is from genome assembly GCA_963707345.1 of uncultured Chloroflexia bacterium. GTDB lineage: Bacteria > Chloroflexota > Anaerolineae > Promineifilales > UBA4811 > CAVPPE01. The sequence continues at coordinate 585,059 of CAVPPE010000002.1, read as the reverse complement.
CAGGAACACGCGGATGATGGAGACCAGCCCGGTGATGACCTGCGCATCCGGCCGCTGGGAGGTGACGATCTCGCCCATGCGGAGCACGTTCTGGGCCGCGTCGCGCATCGTTCCGGCGGTCACTGCTTCGCGGTTGAGCACTATGTGCCAGCTATAGCTGACGTTGACCGCCAGCCGGCCGGCCAGGAAGCCCAGCTTCTGCGCGTCCCGGTAGATGTTATCCGCCACTTGCGGCGCGACCGGTTGCTGGAAAAGCCGTTGCCAGCCGCGGAAAGCGAGGTGGCTCTCGGCGCTGCCCGGGTGGTACAACTCGGCGTCCTTTAGCGTTGGCTCGTCCTGGATGCCGTCGATCACGCGTTCCATTGCCGGCCGGGTGATGAACAGCGACCCAAAGAAGAGGGGCTCGCCGTCCGGGCCGATAACAATGGTGCCGTCCAGCGGCTGGGATTGCCCCATCCAGTAAGCTTCACCAGGGTCGTTGGCAGCAATGACGCCCACGATTCGCACGCGCAATGCCAACTCTTGCGGGCCAAAGCGGATCACGCGAACCCGGTCGGGAAAGACGATGCCCATCTCTTTCAGCACCGGCGCGGTGGCAACGGCCTCGATGTCGGCCGCGGCGCGCCGAACGGCCAGCCGGCCGTCGGGCTCGGTGCCATCATCCACCCGCAGGCCGCCCACGCTGGGGACGAAATAGGGGAGCTTGTCGCGCGGCCAGCGGCCGGCGATCAGTGTGGCGTGTTCGTCCAGTTCGGAAAAGCTGTAAAAGAACCAGCCCTCACTCTGGAATTGGCGCGGCCGGCCGCCGCGATACTCGTTGTGCCGGGTGGAAAAGGCCACGTCCGCCTTGTAGTCAAACAGATCGCCCAGCGGGGCGGTGCCCTGCCGGAACAGCTCCTCGGGCAACGGCACGCTCTCAATGACCCGGATGTTGACGCGCGGATGGGTCTCGGTTTCCATCGTGTAGCGCAGCCCCAGTTCGGTGATCGCCCGGCTGTACAGTGGAGCCAGAGCAAATAACCCGGTCGCCAGGCAGACGCCCAGCAACGGCACCAGCAGCAGATTCCAGTGGCGGGTGATGCGGCGGATGGCGAAACGGATCAACATCTACTCATCCCCCAGGCGGAGTGTGCGGGCCAGCGGCAGGCGGCGCAGCAGCCACAGGCTAGACAGCAGGAGCAGCGCAAAGATGGCCAGAATGATCAATGCGTAACTCAACAGCAAGTCCACGCCGGTTTCGACCACAAAGGGAGGCACAATCACCCGGCCGGCTTCGGTGACGGAGAGGAAGGGCAGGATTTGCCGGCCGAGCAGCGCACCCAGCACCGCTCCAACCAGCGCGCCGGTCCCCAGCACCAGCAATTGTTCCAGGGCCAGGCTAACAAGCAGGCGACGGGGGGCCATGCCCAGGGCTTGCAGCACGCTAAATTCCACCCGCCGGGCCTGCGCGGTGAGCGCCACGTAGGAAAGCAGGCCGACTGTACTGAGCACCAGTGCCACGCCAAAGGCAATGAAAAAGAGGCCGGTCAACCCGACGGTCAGCGGGTTGGCCTGCATCCGCCGGCGCAGCACCTCTGTCTGCCAGGTGGTCTTGGCAGAATAGCCGTCGCCGTTTTGTTCCACTGCCCGGATGATTGCATCGGCTCCGGCCGGGTCCCGTAGTTTTAGCCAGCTTTCGTTGGGAAAAAAGGTTGCGCTGGGGCGCAGGTTGAGGGCCTGGAGCAGTTGATCCAGATCGGTGACGATGAATGGCCGCTCGCCCGAGTACAGGCTGGGATAGTTGTCCATGACTGCCAGCACGCGAAAGGTGAGCCTGGAGTCGAGCACGTTGATCTGGAATGGCTCTTTGCCGGTGAGGCCGTTGGCGGCCAGAAAGCTGGTGCTGACCACGGCCGGCAACGAGCCCGGCGGCCGGTCGTCCAGCACGATGCCCATCGCCGAGGTTCGACTCTCCTGGACCCAGTCCACGTTGAGCGGCGGCAGCTCCCCCGGCCGGTGCCGTTGGCGCTCAGGCTGCCCTGCGAGAGGCTGATGCCATCGTCCAGAAAGCGCCAGCCAACCAGCGAATTGAGCCAATCCTGATCGGTCACATTGCCCCACCCATCGTACAGCGTCAGGTCGGAAAAAAGGATGCGGGCTGCCCCGCCAAACTGGACTGCGGAGCGGTAGGTCCAGTGGATAGAGCGCAGCCGCAGTGGGGCCACCAGCGGCCGTTTGGTCTGGGTCAGGTCGGCCTCAGCGTACAGCCAGCCGGTGGGGGCGTAGACCGAGCCGCTCAGGTCCGGCCGGTCGGGAATCTTGGCAAAAAGGTCCTGTTCCGCCAGGTTGAACTGCAGCGGGATATTGACCAGCGTGCCATCGTCATCTTCAATCTTGATCGCCAGCGTGAGCCGGCTGACCACATCGTGCGGGCGCTCGCCGGGCATCCGGACCCACAGGCCGAGGCGATAGGGGGTGGGGGCAAGCAGTCGCCCGGCCGGGTCGCTGCCGCTCCGGCTGGCGCCGGGCAGAAAGAGCACGCCCAGATCCTCGCGCCAGTTGGCCGTCAGCCCAAACGTGGCGGAGTCAATCCCCAGAATCTCGCCAAAGACCGAATTCCCCGGCCGGGTGGCAGCGTTGATCCGGCTGCGGAAAGCCAGGCTGGCCTGCGAGACGTTTTCCAGGCTGGTGTAGTATGCCTGGGGGTGATTGCGCGGCCGGCCCAGCAATGTGTCGACCTCTGCCAGCCGCAGGTCCGCGCCGGCCGCGTAGGCAGCGCGGTCCGTCTGGCTGCGGGATACGGTGGCATTAAAGCCGGTGGCAAACCAGCCCATGCCGATGGCCAGCGCCAGCATGAGGGCGATCCGGCCGTAATGGACCGGCCGGCGGCTGATTTGCCAGCCCGCCATCTGCCCTGCAACGCCATCCCGGCCGGAGAGCAGGAAGGCGATCAGGTTCATGGCCGGGGGAAAGAGGCGCAGTAGCAGCGCTCCGACGGCCAGCATCAGCAGTGAGGGGGTCAGCAGGAGCAACGGGTCAATGACCAGCTCGCCCCGGATCTGCTGGATGATGACCGCGCCGTAGGATGACAACTGCCAATAGGCGACGCCGCCCAGCACCAGCAGGGCCAGGTCGAGGTAGGTGCGTTGCCACCAGGCCTGTTTCTCCGGCCGATCCCAGACGCCGGCCGCTGTGACCAGCGAGGCTTTGAGCACCGGGCGTAGCGTGAGCATGAGGGCAGCCCAGCTTGCCAGCCCGGCCGCGGCGGCATAGACGTAAACGGCCGGGGTCACTTCTAGGGGGAGCGCGGCGCGGTTCATGCCGCGCCAGGCTTGCTGCAGGCCGGCCCGCGCCAGCCAGGGGGCGATTGCGACCATCAGCAGGCAGATCAGCAACGCCTCCAGCCCGCGCAGGGCAAAGACCTGCCCGGCCATGCCGCCGCGGCTGCGCATGAGCGAAATCTCGCGGCGCTCGCTGTGGCGGATCAGTTCGGCCGTCATCAGCAGAAAATAGAGGGTCAGCGCGCCCATTTGCACAATGAGCAGGCCAAAGGGTGCGCCCAGCAGCTCTGCCTCGTGAGCGTACTGGCTTAGCAGGGGGCCAAGGTCAGTTTCCAGTGTGACGTAGCTGGCACCGGCCCGTTCGAGGTCCGGGTTCAGCGCAGCCAGAGCTTCCAGCACGGCCGGGATCTCCGGCAGGGTGACGGCCGGATGGTCCATCAAGGCGCGCCAGCCCATGTTGGTCGTGGTCTCCGGCAGATAGCTTTCCACCAGCGGGTAGAACGCGCCGGAAGCGATCAACAGGGTTCCCTGTACCTCCCACTGTGCAACTGGCTCGGCCGGCTGCATGGGGGGTGTGTTGTTTGGCCAGTACGGGTCTTCCGGATCGCTTGCCTGGACCAGTCCACTGATCACCACGCGGATGGAAGTGCTGGACGCTCGGCCCTCGCGCAGCACGATCTCATCGCCAACGGCCAGGTTGAGGACCTGGGCCAGGTCGAGGCTGATGGCGGCTTCCACGTCCGCGCCGGCCGGGGGGGAAAGGTCAGGGAACGCGCCATCTTCCAGGTCTGCGTGTTCTTCCCAGCCCTCAAAGTAACCCAGCCGCAACCGGGTGGCGGGAATGACCTCGCCGTCGCGCTCGGGCGGGAGGGGGAGGGTCTCCTCGTAGCGTACGATGCTGTCCAGCCACCGGCCGAGTCGGTCGGAGAGGATCATGCGAACCTCACCGTCCAACTGGTCGCCGGCCGGCCGGGCCAGGCCGCTGACGCCGGTGCGCAGGGCCAGGTGCGAGCGCGCCGGGGCAGCGTTGGCGAGTGTCTGTTGCAGCCCCACCTGGCCGACGGCCGCGGTGTACAAGGGGATACCGGCTCCAATGACGGCCGCCAGCAGCACGCCGGCAATCATGGTGAGCAGGCTGCGCCACTGGTGCAGCAAGCGTTTGAGGGTGACCTGCACGGTCCAGCGCGGCTGGAAACGGGGGCCGGTGTGATTTGTGCTCGTCATAGTCAGGATTCGAATTATACGTGATGTTGGTCTGGTGTACAACCGCGCCTATGCCTCTTTCAATACCCTTGAGATGGCTTGGCGGTTCAGTCCTGCCCACTTTTCCACCCTTTGTGTGAGCAATTGGCCAGGATGCAATTATCCTGCCGTTATCTGGTAAAATCGTGCGCCTTGAGCGAGGTGTGAATTGAAGAGGCGAATTTTAGCGCTGGTGGTTTTGCTTCTGTTGGGGTTGGCTGGACCGGCCCAACCGGCCGAGGCGGCCGGGCCGCTGGTGCTGGCCTTATACTATGCCTGGTACGACATGAACACCTGGAGTTCGGGTCAGTCATCGGACCTGCCGGCGCAACAGTACGTCTCGGCCGATGCCGGGACGATCGCCCGGCACGTGGGCGAGGCTCAACGGGCCGGCATTGATGCGTTGGTCCAGTCCTGGTACGGTCCCGGGGGCGGCAACCAGACCGAAACCAACTTCCAGATGCTGCTCAACACGGCCGGTGGGTACGGGCTACGGGCAGCGGTGGATTTTGAGGTGGGAAGCCCGTATTTTGGCAGTGGGGCGGACCGGATCGCCGCGCTGCAACACCTGATCTCCGTTCACGCCAACCACCCATCCTATTTGCGGGTGGACGGGCGGCCTGTGATCTTTTTCTGGGCTTCCTGGCTGCTTTCGGTGGATGATTGGGCGGCGATCCGTTTGCAAGTGGACCCAGGGTACAACACAATCTGGATCGCGGAAGGAGGCTATCCGGCCTATCTATCTGTGTTTGACGGGTTGCATCTGTACAATATTGCCTGGTCGGCCAATCCGGCCGGGACGCTTGCCAATTGGGGTGGGCAGGTGCGGGCCCAGGCGGCCGCGCTGGGGAGCTACAAATACTGGGCTGCCACGGTGATGCCGGGCTGGGACGACACCCGGATTCCCGGCCGGACCGATTCGTTTGTCCGCGACCGGGCGGGCGGGGCTTACTACCAGCAATGCTGGGCTGGTGCGGTCGCCAGTGGGCCGGATATGATTATCATCACCAGCTTTAATGAGTGGATGGAAGGCTCGATGATTGAGCCTAGCGTAAGCTATGGGAACTTTTACCTGAATCTCACGGCCCAGTTCGCGGCGACGTACAAGGCTGGTGGGGTGCCGGTCGCGCCGCCCCCTCCCACGGCCGGGCCATCTCCCACTCCTGCGCCCACCAAAACCCCAGCGCCGACGTATACGCCTGGCCCATCACCTACTTTTACTGCCACGGCTACCCCGTTGCCTTCGCCCACGGCCCGGCCGGACGGCGCGGTGGTTCACACGGTGGCGGCCGGGGATACGTTGCTAGGGATCGCCGGCCGGTATGGGGTTACGCTGGAAGATCTACTGGCGTTGAACGGGTTGAACGCCAATTCGCTGTTGTCAATTGGCCAGTCGATTGTGATCGCCATTCTGCCAACCGCAACGCCGACGCTGACCGCCTCCCCGACGCCCGCAGCCGAGGCACAGGGCGCGGCATCTGGTGATAGTCTGGAGACTCCGACCCCGGCCGTAGAGATCGTGCTGGCTCCCACGCTGACGGCCGTGCCCTCGCCGTCCCCGACTGCAGCCGCAAATCCCACCCTGGTTGCCATCCAGGAAGGAATCGATCCCGAAGTCATCACTTGACCTTGGTTGGCTGTTGGGCCTGGGGGGGCTGGTGCTGGTTCTCGCCGCAGTCGTGTGGTTGCGCGGCCGGTCTGGCTAGCGGTTGTTAGAGTTGGATCCTTCCCCGTTGTCCGTCACGTAAAAACCACTACCCTTGTAATGTACGGCGGGCTGTCCAATCCGTCGCCGAACGCCATGATGTCCGGCCGGGCAGCTATCTGGAGGAGGATCATCAAACCGCAGCCGGCGTTCAAAATGCCGACCGCAGGTCTGGCAGATATATTCGTAGATTGGCATCTTGACAGGGGCAGCCACAGACCTCCGAGGCCCGCCGCCTCGGAGGTCTGTGTGAATCTGTTAGCCGGTTTTGACCTTGATCTGACGCGGCTTGACCTCTTCCGCCTTGGGGATGACCAGCGTCAGTAGGCCGTTGCTGAATGATGCCTCTGACTTGGCCGCGTCCACCGGGATGTTCAGGCTGAGCACGCGGATGAACTTGCCCGCCGGCCGTTCCTGGAACAAATAGTTGACGTTCTCCAGGTGGCCGGGCAGTTCGCCCCCGATGGTCAATGTATCGCCTTCGATAGTGATTTCGACCTCTTCCGGGTCGATACCCGGCGTGGCCGCCTGAATCACAATCTCCTCCTCAGTGGAATAGACGTCTACCGGCAGCCGCCAGGCGCGAGCGGTTTCCCGCTCTTCCCAATCTGCGCGCGCGGGGCGAACCCAGCTATCTTCAAAGAGGCGGTCCATCGCCTCGCGCAAACTCACCAAATCTCGATTTGGGTTCCATCGTACAACTCGCATCTCAAAGACCTCCTGTTGGTTCTACTTTGTAACTGCTCACCCTATAGGCTTGGGTGGGGTAACTTGGGGGGTGTGCGGGCGCTCTGCGCCCGCACACCCCCCCAAGAATCTTCACACTGCCTGAGTAGTCACTTTTTGATTTTCACCGAAATGGCCTGAGGCTTTTTCTCCTCCGGCTTGGGGAAGGTAAGCGTCAGTATCCCGTTCTCAAAGGCTGCTTCGGCTTTGGCTGTGTCCACATCGACGGGCAGGCGCACGCTGCGGCAGAAAGAGCCATAGCGGAACTCGCGTCGATGATAATGCTCTTCTTTGACCTCTTCCTCTACCTTGGTCTCGCCCTTGATGTTGAGCACATCGCCGGTTACGGTGATGTCCAGTTCATCCGCCTTGATGCCGGGCACGGCCGCTTTAACAATCAGGGCTTCGCCCTTCTCATAAATGTCAACCGCCAATGTGCTACCAGCGACCGGCGCTTCTGCGCCTGCCAGCGGCCGGACAAAGCTCTCGTCAAAAAGCCGGTTCATCGCTTCCCGCAACGTCATCATGTCCCGCAAGGGATCCCAACGACTCAAGTTACTAGCCATTGTTTCACCTCCTGATACAGATTGTACTGTTACAACGATGCCGCCATTGTATGGGCGGGGTGTATGACATTTGCAAAAGAATGATATGAGGAGGATAAGAATGGGCGTGCTGGCGAGGCAATACCGAGGCGGTGGCGCGCCGACCGGTGGGGATTTGTCACGCGGGGAAGAGTGTGTACAATGGGGCCAATAACGCGGAAATGCCCCCAAGGGGATTCGAACCCCTGTCGCCGGCTTGAAAGGCCAGTGTCCTAGTCCTCTAGACGATGGGGGCAGGACGCGAGACATTGTACCATGCGTGCCGGGCGTGTCAAGAATACCGACGCCAGTTTTTCCAGGTCGGAAGAGGAGTATGGTGTGAATCCATTTGGCGTGATAGGAAAAGCGCTGCGCGAGTTCTGGGACGAGATGTTCAACCTGATGCTGTGCAACCTGCTCTGGACGGCAGCCCAGTTGCTGATTGTCACGGGGCCGCCAGCCACGGCCGCTATGTTTTACGTGGGCAACCGGGTGGCGCACGGCCATTTTGCGCGGGTGGCGGATTTTCTCGAAGGGTTCAGGCGGTTTTTCTGGATTTCTTGGAAGTGGGGGGCGCTCAACTATCTGGTGATCCTGGTGGTGGGTTACGCGGCCGTGTTTTACGGATTTGGAGAGGTGGCGCAACCGACGGGCTTTGCGTTGATGTGGATCAATCTGCTGCTGCTGGCCTGGTGGTTATTCAATCAGCTATTTGCGTTCCCGTTCTGGTTGGAGCAGGAGGATCAGCGGTTACTGGTGGCTTATCGCAATGGGTTGGTAACTCAGGCGAAGAATGTGCGGCTGACGCTGATGGCGGCCGCGCTGTGCGTCATCGCGGTCTCGCTCGCGGTGCTCCTGCAGGTGCTGATTGCGCTGGTGACGGTGGGTTTTTTGGTGGTGTTGGGAAACACCATTGTAGTGGCCCAGCTGGAAATGCTACAAAAAGAAACCGGGTAGCGGCAGCACCGGCCGCCGCCACCCGGTGAGGATATCTACCCTGCGCCCTTCTCCACGGCCGCCTGAATGAGCGGCACGTAAATCTGGTCCACGTATTCCTTCATCATCCGGCGCATGGAGAATGTGGGCGCAACCGTGCGCATTGACTCTTTCATTACCTGCACCCACCCGCGAGGCACGCCATCCGCATCCCTTTGGTAGTAAAGGGGCACAATTTCCTCTTCCAGAAGACGGAAGAGTGCTTCAGCATCGTGCGCGTCCTGCTCGTTGGGATCGGAAAAATCTTGCCAGTTTCCGATGGCCCAACCGTTGGCTCCATCGTAGGCTTCCGGCCACCAACCATCCAGCACCGACAGATTGGGCGTGCCGTTGAGACCCGCTTTCTGGCCGCTGGTGCCGCTCGCCTCGCGCGGCCGGCGTGGATTGTTTAGCCATACGTCTACCCCTTGGACCAGGAAGCGAGCCAGGTTCATGTCATAGTCTTGCACAAAGGCGATCCGGCCGCCCAGGTTGTGGTCCTTGGCAAGATTGACGATGGTCTGGATGAGGTGCTTGCCGGGCTCGTCGGCCGGGTGGGCTTTGCCGGCGAAAACGATCTGGACCGGCCGGCGATTGTCGAGCAGGATGCGCTTCAACCGCTCCATGTCCCGGAAGATCATCGTGGCGCGTTTGTAAGTGGCAAACCGCCGGGCAAAGCCAATCGTCAGCGCCTCCGGGTCCAGCAGAGTGCCGCTGATGAACAACTGCACTGGGTCTGCCTCACCTTGAATCCAGCGCCGCCGGGCGCGATCCCAGATAGAGGTAAACATCTTGCGTTTGAGATCTTGTTTCACGTCCCACAACCGCCCGTCAGGGACATCCTGAATGCGCTCCCAAAGGGCGGGTGAGTCGTGGTGCTCCAACCAGTCCGGGCCCAGATAGCGCACCAGCAGGTTGTCCATTTCGCCCGAAATCCAGGTGGGTACGTGAACCCCGTTGGTGATCGATGTGATCGGCACCGATTGGTCTGGCCAGAGGTTTTGCCACATACTACGGGAAACCTCGCCGTGCAACCAACTCACTCCGTTGATCTGTGCCGCGTTGCGCATGGCGAGGACTGTCAAGTTGAAGGCTGATTGTCCGCTGTCGCCATATGCGCCCAATGCCATGAATTGCTGGCGATCTAAGCCCATCTGCTCCCAGAAGTTCCAAAAGTACTTTTCCATCAAGTGAAAAGAAAAGGCATCATGCCCGGCCGGGACCGGGGTGTGGGTGGTAAACGCCGAAGTTGTGGAGACGATCTCCTGCGCCTCTACAAAGCTCTTGCCGGCCTGGACTAACTCACGGATGCGTTCTAGCACCAGAAAGGCCGAGTGCCCCTCGTTCATGTGCCAGGCGGCCGGCTGGATGCCCAGCGCGCGCAGCGCCCTCACACCGGCAATACCCAGGATGACCTCCTGCTGGATGCGCATTTCCTGATCACCGCCGTAGAGCCGGGCGGTTAATTCCCGGTCCCAAGGGGCGTTTTTCTCGATGTTGGTGTCCATGAGGAAAATTCGCATGCGGCCGACCTTGACGCACCAGATTTCCACAAAAACCTGGCGGGTATCCAGTTGCACCTGCACAATCATGCGCTCGCCATCGGCATCGGTGACCGGCCAGACCGGCGTGTCGCGAAAGTCAAGTTCCTCGTACACCGCCTCCTGCCAGCCGTGCGATGGGATCCGCTGGCGGAAGTAACCCTGCGGGTACATAAAGCCCAACCCCACCAGCGGCACGCCCAGATCGCTGGCTTCCTTGCAATGGTCGCCCGACAAGATGCCCAGGCCGCCCGAGTAAATCGGCAGCGAATTGTGCAGGCCGAACTCGGCCGAGAAGTAGGCAATCGGTTTGGTCGCCAGGTCCGGGTACTTTTGGATGAACCACTTGTAGCCGTTTTTCATCTCCGCATCAAATTGCATCATCACGCGTTCCAGCTTGCGGCGGAACGGGATGTTTTTGCTCAGTTCAACCAGTTGTTCTGGGGTCATGCTGTGTAACATCTTGACCGGATTGTGGCCGGTGCTGCGCCAGAGCGGGTAGTCCCACATCCGGAAAAGCTCGCGAGCGTCAGCCTGCCAGGTCCACCACAGATTGTAAACCAACTCATTCAGGCGGTTGATCGGTTCGGGCAACGCGATCGAGCTTTGATTGGTGCATTGAATGTCCATTCGAATCTCCATACGTAACTGCGCAGGCAGTGTAAAGATTCCACCGCACGGCAGTTGCCTCCATGCAGGATTCATCGAGGCAGAATTATACCATACAAGACCTGTTGCAAAGCGCTTGCTCTTTGCCGCTGGTCGTTTATAATCCTAGCCATGGCAGAACCCGGCGAACCTTTGAGCGAGCGCGAACGCGAGATTGTTGCCCTGGTGGCAACGGGCGCTACCAACCGGATGATCGCGCACAAACTCTTTATCAGTCCCAACACGGTCAAAGTGCACTTGCGTAACATCTTTGCCAAGCTGGAGATCAGTTCGCGCACCGAGGCGACTGTGGTAGCCATCCGGGAGGGCTGGGTCGACATGCCTGAACTCGGTCACGGAGCGAATGGCCGACTCCCGGGAAGTGGCAGAAGAACGGGTGCCGGAAGAGGGGCCCCGGCCGGCCCCTGTGCCCCCGCTCCCGTGGCTCAAGCGACTGTATTTGCTGGGCAGTGTGGCGGCCGTGGTGCTGGTGACTGCCTTTGCCTGGCCCCGGCCGCGGGCATTTCCGGCCGACGAGTCCTGCGTCAACGAGTTTACCTCAGAATGTGTCTCTGCGGTGTCCGGGACCGAAGTGCGGGAGCCCGACTCGCTCTGGGTTAACGGCGCGCCACTGCCAGAGCCCCGCGGCCGGTTTGCGCTGGTGTCTTTTGATGGTCGGCTCTATGCCATCGGCGGCGAAACGCCGGCCGGGGTCACCGGCAGCGTGGTGGTTTACAATCCCACGGAGGATGCCTGGAGCCCCGCGGCCGACAAACCCACCCCGGCTGCCAATCTGGCTGCTGTTGTGCTCGACGGCCGGATTTACGCCATTGGCGGCAGCACGCAGCAGGGCATTCCGCTTTCGGCAGTAGAGATTTTTGACCCAGAAATAGGGACCTGGACTTCTGCGCCCGTGCTGCCGGCCGCCCAGACAGCCCATGCAGCCGTCGCCTGGAAAGGCAAGCTTTACGTGGTGGGCGGATACAACGGCGTGAGCTATACGGGAAATGTGTTGGTCTATGATCCTGAGAAGGAGCACTGGAAGCAGTTGCCTCCCATGCCCACCCCGCGCGGTTTTGCCGGCGCGGCCGTGCACAATAACCTGCTATTTCTGGTGGGCGGCTACGACGGCAAGCGCGAGTATGCTGTCTGTGAAGCGATGGATCTGGAGTTGGAAACCTGGGATAGTTGCCCGTCCATGTCCACGCCCCGCGGCGGGGTCGGGATAGCGGCTGTGGCCGGCCGGGTCTATGTCTTTGGTGGGGGATGGCGCTCCTTTGTCACTTTCAGCGAGCGCTTTTCTCCGCAGTCGGGCGTCTGGAACAACCTGGAGACCCCGCTGTTGCTGGCCGGGGGTGAATGGCTCAACCCCGGCGTGGCTGCGATTGGGACGCGGGTGTACGCGATGGGCGGATGGCAGGGCGGCCGGTACCTGAGCGTCAACCAGGCGTTTGAGACGCTGCCCAACCGGCTCTATTTGCCGGCCGCCACGGGGGGAGGCGGCTGAGATCACCCGGCGGAGGGTGAGCTAGCCGGCCGGATTCTTCAGCGTCTGAACCAGCCGCTCGATCTTGCTAAACGTTTCACGCCAGGTGATTTCGGAGAGCCCCATCCGCTGGCGCAGTTTGCCGGCGTCCACCCCACACATGTGGTCGTGCACGGCCGAGGTCCAGCGCAGGCACTCGAATGAGACCGGCTTGGCGACGCCCGCCAACTCTTCCAGGTCGCGCAGGATGTATTCCAGATTGCGCGGCGTGCAGGTGAACAGCGTATCCGGCGGCTGATATTGCTCCAGATACTCATCCAGCAGCAGTAGCCACTCTGGGTCCAGCGAAATCTTGCGCTCTTTGTAGCGCTTGGCCGGGCTGCGGTAGCGAATAAACAGGGTGGGATCGTCGGGGTCTGTGCGGTCAATATGGTTCGGGACGATGCCCATTGCCTCGCCTTTTTTGATTCCGGTCTGTAACAAGAGCTGGAGCAGAAGCAGCGGCCGGGCGTCACCGGGCTTGTCGCCTGTGCCCTGCCGTACCCGCTCTCCCACCTCAATCAGCCGCGAAACCTCTTCTTCCGTCAGGATGACTGGCAGCGGGCTGCGCACCGAGCGCTGGATGACCGGCGCGGCCGGGTCCAGTTGCAGCACGCCACCCCCGTGCAGCCATTTGAAAAAGACCTTGAGCGTCGTCACGCGGCGGGCGTAGCTCTTGGGGCTGCACGGGACGCCGCGCTCCTCCAGCATCCAGTGGAGGAAATCATTCAAGTTGTTGGTGGTCACCTCGCCGACCGGCTGGCCCATGCCCAGGTATTTTCCCAGCAGGTTCAGGTCGCTGCTGAATGCCTGGATGGTGTGTGGGCTAAAGCCTTCGTACCGCATGTGCTTTTTAAAGGCCCCTATCGCGCCCTTGAGGGAAGTGTCGGCCGTGATTCGCAAAGTGCCCTGTTCCTCGCCGCCGGTTGTGCCGCCAGGGAACAGAGGGGATGGCTGTGGCTGGTCCATAGTTTCTCCTTTTTTGGCTGATTTTCGCGTAGGGCTATTTGTACCTCAAATGCCCGGCCGTGTCAACCCTTGCTCGTGCCAATCTTTCACGATAGAATAGGTTGCTTGGCACGAGTGACCCGCAGGAATTCGATTACAATGCATACTATGAAGCGTTTGGTGGTAGTCATCCTGGCGATGAGTTGGCTGGCGGCCGGGGTGGCGCAAGCACAGAATGGCAATGGCATCTCCTCGCCCCGCGACAATGCGGTGGTGAGTGGGCAGGCCATTATCCAGGGGACCGCAACTGATCCCGCTTTTTTGCGCTACGAATTGGCCTTCTTTAAAGAGTTTGACCCCCTGGGCGACTGGATTGTGTTCGCCACCGGCGACCGGCCGGTAGTCAACGGCGTGTTGACGACCTGGGACACGACCATCGGCCGGGATGCGGGAGCGCCGTTTTACCCGGACGGCACCTACCGGTTGCGGCTGCGGGTGGTGCGCCAGGACTCTAACTATGACGAGTATTACGTCCTGGGGCTTTCGCTGGCCAACGCCCAGCCCACACCGACGGTGGAGGTTTCTCCGACGGCCGAGATCGCCGCGTCACCCGGGCCTACCTCAGCGATCCTGGTCCCGACCGAGCTGCCAACGCTGACGCCGTTCCCCAGCGCCACGCCACGGCCAACGGCCGAGGGTGGCGCAGCGGAAACGACCGATCAGCAGCCACCACGTCAGACCGGCGGCTCCCCATTTAGCCTGGAAGGCCAGTTCAGCTTTGACCAGATCCAGGGCGGCGTTTTGCTGGGGATCAAATTGGCGGTCTGGTTCTTTGCTGCGTTGGTGCTGTACCTGCTCTTCCGCGGCGCGCTCCGCTTGGTGCTGGCCCGCTGGAGGGACTGGGAAATCCCGGAGCGAGTGCGAGACCGGTTTTCACGATGACGGATGACAAGGTTCTCCTGGTAGGATTGGGCAACCCCGGCCGGGAGTATCGCGCACACCGGCACAATGTGGGCTTTATGCTGCTGGAACAACTGGCAAAGGGGCATAACCTTTCCTTCAGCCGGGTGCAGCATCAGGCGCTGGTGACCACCGGCCGGATGGCGGATTGCGCCGTGGTGCTGGCCAAGCCGCAAACGTTTATGAACGCCAGCGGCCGGCCGGTGAGCCAGTTGTTGCGCTTTTTCAAAATCCCGCTGAGCAACCTGTTGGTGGCCTACGACGATCTGGACCTGCCGCTGGGCAGCCTGCGTTTTCGGTCGGCCGGCGGCAGCGGAGGGCACAAGGGGGTGCAGTCGATCCTGGAGCAGGTCGGCAGCGATCAGTTTGCCCGCTTGCGGCTGGGGATCGGCCGGCCGCCAGGGCAAATGGACCCGGCCGATTACGTGCTGCAATCTTTTCGCGCTGAGGAAGAGGCGCTGCGGGACCTGGTTCTGGCTGAGGCGGCGGCCGGTGTGATGACCTTTTTGCAGGAGGGGATTACGATGGCGATGAGCCGGCACAATGGCCCGCTGGAAGCAAGCGAGGCCGCACCAGCCACCCGTGCAGTGGAGCAGTGATGGACATCTCACCGTTGCTGGATTTGATAGGCCAGGTTGAGGCGTTCCAGGCGCTGGCGGCCGCCCTGAAACATGGCGAGCACCCCCGCGAACCGTTGGGGTTGCCGCGCTATGCGCGCCCGGCCGTGGCGGCCGCGCTGCACCGCGACCTGGGCCGGCCGGTGGTGATCGTCGTTCCACGGGTGGACCAAGCACAAAGGCTGGCAGAAGACCTCGCTGCCTGGTCGCCCGCACCGGAAGCCATTCAGCGTTTTCCGGAGCCAACCCCGCTGCCCTACGACCGCGGACCCTGGGGCGAGAATTCGCGCAACGGCCGGTTGGCGTTGCTGGCGCAGTTGCAGGCCATGGATGACGCGTCCCCGTTGAGTGGCGGCCTGCCGGATAGCTTTCCCATCATCGTGGTCAGCGCCCGCGCGCTGGCCCAGCGCACCTTGCCGCCGCGCGAATTCCTGGCGCACACTCGCCGGCTCAAGGTTGGGCAGATGGTCCGGCTGGAAAAGCTACTGGAGGCCTGGTTGCACGCCGGTTACCGGCCGGCCACGGTGGTGGAAGAGCCGGGTGCCTTTAGCCGGCGGGGCGGGATCGTGGACATCTGCCCGGCCGGGGCCAGCACCGGCGTGCGGGTGGAGCTGTTTGGCGACGAGGTGGACAGTTTGCGCAGCTTTGACCTCACCTCGCAGCGGACGCTGGGGGGGATGGAAGAGGCGCTCATCCCGCCAGCCTGCGAGGCGTTGCCGCGCCACGGGCCGCGTGTAGCTGCCCAGTTGGACGATGGCGCCGTCCCGTTGGATGGCGACTGGCGCGGCGATCTGGTTTCGCTGGCTGAGGGGACCCCGTTCCCGGGTATTGAGTTTTATCTGCCCTATTTCTACCAGGAGGGGGCCAGCCTGCTGGATTTTCTGCCTGCTGCCGCGTTGCTGCTGGTGGATGATTGGAGCGCGCTGGAGGGGGAGTGGAGCGAGATGGAGCGCCGCGCCAGCCGGCTGCGCGCCGAGCGCGACGCGGCCGGGGTGTTGCCGCCGGACTACCCATCGCCAATCCTGAGTTGGGAGACCGTGGCCGGCCGGCTGGAAAGCCGCAACGCGTTGACCTTGGGTGGTTTGGTGGAAGGGGGCGCACAACCGCTCTCGGCCGCGTTCCGGCCGGGACCGCGCTACGGCGGGCAGATCAAGCCGCTGATGGAGAACCTGTCCCGCCTACAACTGAACGGCGAGCGGGTGGTGATTGTCAGCCGGCAAGCGCCACGCCTGGCAGACCTGTGGCGGGAGCACGGCGTGGCCCAGCGGCCGGTGGATGGCCTGTCTGCTCTTCCTGCCGATGGCACGCTTACCTTTGTGCGCGGAACGCTGGCGGATGGCTTTGAGTTGCGCGGCCGGTCCCCAGCGTGTGCCACGCAACCGGAGACGCTGGTAGCTGGCAAGATCGTCTCCCTGCTGCATCTGTTCACCGACGGCGAAATTTTCGGTTGGTCCCGGCCGGAGCCGCGTCAAGCGCCGCGGCCGCGCCCCATCGCGCCGGAAACCTATTTTGCAGACATCTCTCCCGGCGATTATGTGGTGCACATCGATCACGGCATCGGCCGGTTTGAGGGGCTGGTGTCGCGCTTCATTGGCGGCCTGTCGCACGAATACCTGCTGGTCACCTATGCCGAAACTGACCAATTGTACGTGCCGGTCCACCAGGCGGACCGGTTGAGCCGTTACGTTGGCGCAGACGAGCGGTCGCCGTCGCTGCACCGCCTGGGTGGCATCAGTTGGGCGCAGGCCAAAGCCACGGCGCAGCGCGCGGTGGAAGAGATGGCCGACGAGTTGCTCGAGCTGTATGCTGCCCGCGCCACCGTCCAGGGATATGCCTTTTCCCCGGATACCGACTGGCAGGCTGAATTGGAGGCGTCGTTCCCCTATGTGGAGACCGAGGACCAGTTGCAGGTCATCCAGCGGGTGAAGCGGGACATGGAGCGGCCCCGGCCGATGGACCGGCTGGTGTGCGGCGACGTGGGGTATGGCAAGACCGAAGTGGCGTTGCGGGCTGCCTTCAAATCGGTGATGGATGGCAAACAGGTGGGCGTGCTGGTGCCGACCACCGTCCTGGCCCAGCAGCACTTTAACACCTTCCGCCAGCGGCTGGCAACTTTTCCGGCCGAGGTACGCATGCTCTCCCGCTTCCGGTCGCGGCGGGAGCAGGACCGGATTTTGCGTGATCTGGCGGCCGGCAAAGTAGACATTGTGATTGGCACGCATCGGCTGTTGCAAAAGGACGTCACTTTCAACGATCTGGGGTTGCTGATTGTGGACGAAGAGCAGCGCTTTGGCGTGGCGCACAAAGAGGTGCTCAAGCAACTGCGCACCGAAGTGGACGTCCTCACCATGACCGCCACCCCCATCCCGCGTACGCTCTACATGTCGCTCACCGGTGTGCGGGACATTAGTGTAATCAGCACGCCGCCGGAGGAAAGGCTGCCGGTGCAGACCCACGTCGGCCTGTACGATGCCCAACTAGCCCGGCGGGCTATCCTGCGCGAACTCGACCGCGGCGGGCAGGTCTTTTTTGTCCACAACCGGGTGCAAACCATCAAGAGCGTGGCGAGCCACCTGGAGCGGCTGGTGCCGGAGGCGCGGATCGCCGTCGGCCACGGCCAGATGAACGAGGGTGAGCTGGAAAGGGTGATGCTGGCCTTTGTGGAGGGCGAGGTCGACGTGCTCATTTCGACCAGCATTATTGAAAACGGGTTGGACATCCCCAACGCCAACACCATCATTGTGGACCGGGCCGAGCTGTTTGGGCTCTCGCAACTGTACCAGTTGCGCGGCCGGGTGGGGCGCGGCGCGCGCCGGGCATACGGCTACTTTTGCTATCGCAACGCCGCCCGGCTGACGGCCGATGCTCGCGCCCGGCTGGAGACGCTGGCCGAGCACGCGGATTTGGGGGCCGGCTATAGCATCGCCATGCGCGATCTGGAGATTCGCGGCGCGGGCGAGATTTTGGGCACGCGGCAGCATGGGCACATTGCGGCAGTGGGTTTTGACCTGTACACGCGCCTGCTGGCGCGGGCGGTGCAACTGAAGCGCGACAAGGAAGGGCAACCGGCCGAAGCTGCGCCCGGCGGGCCGGTCACGGCCCCGCTGCCGGATATTGTGACCATTGAATTGCCGCTGGCCAGCTACATCCCGGAGGGGTACATCTCGGACGCGCAATTCCGCTTCCGACTCTACCGGCGGATGGCAAACCTTACCACCCTGGAAGCGGTGGACGAGATGGCGGCCGAACTGGCCGACCGTTTTGGCCCTATTCCGGATGAGGTGGATCGCCTGCTTTACCAGTTGCGGGTCAAGTTGCTGGCCGGCCGGGCGAGCGTGCTGTCCATCGTCACCTTTGACGGCCAGCTTTCCGTCCGGGTGGATGGACTGGAGGGGGCCGACCGGCCGGCGTTGCAGCGTTACCTGGGCAACGATGTGCGGGTGAGCAAGCAGGCGATCTGGTTGCGCACCGACGATCTGCCGGCCGGGCGGGACTGGAAGGTGGCGCTGGTGCAGATGCTGGAGCGGCTGGCGGATTGGGAACGCGGGTAGAGCCGGCCGGGAATCCGGCTTGTCAACTAAAGTGTTTCTGTTATAATCCCGCGCGGTTGGACGGGGCGTAGCGCAGACCGGACAGCGCGCACGGTTCGGGTCCGTGAGGTCCCCGGTTCAAATCCGGGCGCCCCGACTTACAACAGCCACCAGTCACTTGGTGGCTTTTGTTTTGAGAGGTCACCGCCTGCGGCAAATCCGGGCGCCCCGACTGATGAAAGCCGCTCCCAGTTGCGGGTTGGCTCCCCGCAGAGCGTTGCCTGGCATTTTACCGGTGACGCACGCGCGCCGAGTTCGCAGAGCTTCTATTTCTCAGCGGTCTCTGCGTACTCTGCGGTGGAAAAGCGGCACGAATACTTCAGGCTCAGCGCTTTTCCAGCACCCTCGTCACCAATTCGGCTACCTGGTCCAGTTCGGGCGGCTTGAGCAGCCAGCCGCTCAGCCCTTCCGCCTGCAACTTGACCAACTCGGTCTTCATGGGATGACCGGTGAGGAGCACCATTTTGACGGCCGGGTCCTTGGCTCGCAGCGCGTGAAAGAGCGCCTGGCCGCCCATCTCGGGCATCACCAGGTCGCTGATGACCAGCGCGATGTCGGCGGCGCGCTGTACGTACAGAGCCAACGCCTCCCGGCCGTTGCTGGCCTGCAGCGTGCGGTAGTTCAGCCCCTCCAGCCCTTCCACCAGCGCGGCCCGCACCTGGGGGTTGTCCTCCACCACCAGGATGATCTCACCATGCCCTTGGGTCAGGTCGGCCTGCTCGCGCTGCACAATGGGCGCGCCGGGGACCGACAGCGCCGGCAGAACCACGGTAAAGGTTGTTCCCCGGTCGGGGGTGGTGGTCACGTCAATGTGCCCTTCGTGCTGTTTGACGATGCCGTACACCTGCGCCAGGCCCAGCCCTGTTCCCTTGCCCAGCCCTTTGGTGGTGAAAAAGGGCTCAAAGATGTGGGGCAGCGCGTCGGCCGGGATGCCTGTGCCGGTGTCGGCCACCGTCAGTTGCACCCACCGCTGGCCCGGTTTCAATACCTGGCCACAGGTGGCACAGCTCACCGCGCTTGATGCGTCCAGTTCGGCCAGACCGATCTGCAGGGTTCCCCCGTCGGGCATGGCGTCCCGCGCGTTGACGGACAGATTCATGAGCACCTGCTGGATGCGGGTCAAGTCGGCCAGCGTGGTGTACTCTTTCTGACCATGGGTCAAGTTGATTTTGATGCTTTCCGGCAGCGTGCGTTCCAACAGTTTCACCTGCTCTTTGAGGAGGGTCAACAGGCTGAGCGGTTTTTTCTGCAGGACGGCGCTGTGGCTAAAGTCCAGGATCTGCTGGATCAGGTCGGTGGCGCGCCTCGCCTGTTGGTCGATGATGTGCAACCTCTCCGCAACCGCAGGAGGCAGGTCGGGGGCGATCTGGGACAGTTGGGCGTACAGGACGATGACCGCCATGATGTTGTTAAAATCGTGGGCGATACCGGCCGCCAGTTGGCCGACGGCCGCCAGCCGTTCCTGCTGCTGGACCTGCCGCTGGATTTCCCGCTCGCGAGTCACGTCGCGAATCACCAGCACCCAGCCGCCGGCCGTCGGGCCGGTCTCGATCGGCCGGGCGATCAGCTCAAAGGCGCGGCCGTTGGCCTGGATTGCATGCCACAATCCGGCCGGGGGCGAGGTGAGCAGTTCGGCCAGCGGCTGATCTCCCAGGTGGGTCAACGGGCCGCCGATTTCGGCGTCGGTCAGCAAGGGCAACAGCGCTTCGACGGCCGGGTTGGCCAGCATGACCCGCTCGTCGGCGTCCAGCAGTAACACCCCTTCCGGCACGGTGCTGATGATCTGCTGGATTTGCAGGACCTGATCCTGGATCTGCGCCAGCAACCGCGCCCGTTCGTCTTCGGCTTTTGCCCGTTCGGTGACGTCGCGCAGCACCACCAGTAAGACGGTTTCGTCGCCGATGGTCTGCACCTGCCCGCTGAGTTCGACTGGGAATAGCTCGCCATTGGACCGCAGGTTGACGGTCCGGATCAACTGGCCGGGCAGGAGGGGGGTGGCATCCTCCTCGGGCAGGAGCGCCAGGCTTCCTTCCGGCACCAGGTCGTGGACCGTTTTGGTCAGGAATTCCTCGCGAGTGTAGCCAAACATCTTGCAGGCGCACTGGTTGACGTCCAGAATCCGGCCGTCCGGGGATTCCACAAAGATCGCGTCCTGCACCCCTTCAAAGATGCCGTGAAAGCGCCGCTCCGACTGCTGGGTCTGCAGGAGCAGTTGCGCGTTTTCGATCGCCGCGGCCGTCCGATTTGCCAGCAGGGTCACGGCCGGGATGTCGGCCTCGGTCAGGTCATCGCCGTAGAGGGCCAGCAGCGCGTGCACCTTGCCACTGACGGTTAGCGGGGCAACGATGCTGGGTGAAAAGCCGATGATGCCGGCCAACTGTTTGGCCAGCGGGCGCGCCGGCCGGGGGAGCGCGTCGGTAAATGGCTCCAACGACTGTTTGGAGTACACTACCTGGCCGCTGGTGATGATCCGGTGATAGAAGCCATCCGGTATCAGCGCGAAGCGGTAGTTTTTTGCAGAGGCGCCGACCAACTTTTCGGCCGCCCGCAGGCGTTTGGGCGCAAATGTGATGTGGGGGACGGTCAGCTGGGTGCCGTCTTCGGTCAGCGCAAGGATCGCGGCCTGGTATCCCAGCTCGAGCGCCGCCTCACCGGCCGTCTGATACACAGCTTCCTGCGTGCGGGCGCTCAAAATCGCCTGGGCTGCATTGGTGACGGCCAGCAACTGGCGGTTGCTGTAGGCGGTCAGGTCCAGCGAGTGGCGCAACGCCTCTTCGGCCTGCACCTGCTTGGTGACGTCCCGCGCGCCGCCCAGCAGCCGCACCACGCGGCCGGTCTCTGGGTCTATTTCCGGCCGGCCGTGGTCCCGCAGCCAGCGCACCTCGCCGCCCTGGGTGATGATGCGGAATTGGCTGGTGTCGGTCTCGCCGGCCATCAGCCGTTGGTGGCGGGGTTGCGTGACGGGCAGGTCGTCGGGGTGGATCAGGGCCCTCCAGCCCCCTTTGGCGTCCAGTTCGGCCGGGGTGTAGCCGGTGATGAGCGCAAAGGCCCCGGTGACCCATTCAAGCACCAGCGCGCCGCCCGGTGCGACCCGAAAGGCGTAGGCATAGTCGGAGGTCAGCTCGGAGACGGCGCGGTAGCGCGCCGCGCTCTCTTGCAGCGCACGCTGCTCGCGCTCCAGGCGCACCAGGGTGACCGCATTTTCCAGCACGATTGGCAGACGGTGGAGGTAATCCCGTGATTTGGGCACATAGTTGGCCGCTCCCAGGTGGACCGCCTGGGCGGCAACTTCCTCGTCGCCCCGGCCGGTGACGATCACCACCGGCAGGTCAAAACCTTCCTCCTGGGTCAGTTCGCTCAACACCTCCAGGCCGTTGGTGCCGGGCAGTTGGTAGTCCAGCAGCAGCAGGTCAAAGCGGCCGCGGAACGGTCGCTGTTGATACAGCTCGTGGGCGCTGTGCACCACCTCCAGTTGGATGTAGGGCGCGTACCGCGCCATGTGCCGCAGGGTGAGGTCGACGTCGTGCAGGTTGTGTTCGGCGTAGAGGGCCCGGATGGGCTTGGTGCGCCGCGCGGCCGTGGCCCGAAAGCGGCGCAGTGCGTTTTCGAGCAGGTTGGGCAGGCGAGCCAGGTAATCGGGGCGTTTGACCACGTAATCGTTCGCCCCGGCCTGGAGCGCGGCAACCGCGCTCTGCTCGTCCCCCCGGCCGGTGACCACCACCACCGCCACGGGTAGGCCGCGGCCGCGGATCTGAGCCACCAGCTCCAACCCGTCACCGTCGGGCAGGCGCAAATCGGTCAGGATCAGGTCATAGTCCAACTCTTCTAGCCGCTCAGTTGCTTCTTTCAGCGTGGCGACCGTGTCCAAACGGAATTCCGGTGCCTGACTGGCCAGCGCTTGCTGCGCCAGGGCAGCGTCCCGGGCGTCATCCTCAATATACAGGATTCTCATCTTTCACCTCGGCGGGGTGTTGAGCATCAGCCAATAAAGCTCGATGTGCTCGGCGACCTGGATGAACTTGTCAAAATCGACCGGCTTGACGATGTACGAATTGGCGCCCAGTTGGTAGGCGGTCTGCACGTCGTTGTCCTCGGCCGAAGATGAAAGCACGACGACCGGGGTGGTGTTCAGTTTGGGATGGCCTTTGAACTGGCGCAGGACCTCCAGCCCACTCACCTTGGGCAGCTTGAGGTCAAGCAGAATCACAATGGGGAGTGGTTCGCCAGCCTCCCAGCGCGGGATAAAGGTTAAAGCCTCTTCGCCGTCGCGGGCCACCTCCACCGGGTTGGCGAGGTGGCGGCGTTGAAAGGCGCGCACGGTCAGGTCTGCGTCCATCGGGTTATCCTCTATCAGCAGAATAGGGCGGATCGCTTGCGTCATGTTTCGCTCCTGGGGATTTCCAGATAAAAGGTGGCCCCCCGGCCGGGTTCGCTTTCTGCCCACACCCGGCCGTTCATGCGCTCCATCGCCCGGCGCACAATCGCCAGGCCGACCCCCGTGCCGGGATAGTCCTCGGCGCGGTGCAGCCGCTGAAAGATCTCAAAGATCCGGTCGTGGTAACGCATATCAAAACCTACGCCGTTATCGCGCACCCATAGTACACACGTATTCTCGGCCGTTTGCCCACCAATCTCAATGCGCGGTTGCGGGACGTTGGCGGTGAATTTGAGCGCGTTGCTGAGCAGGTTGCGCAAGACCAGCAGCAGCCCGTCGGCTTCGGCCGCCACCCGCTGGCAGGGGATGTCTACGGTGAGCACTACCTCACGTTCGCGGATGGGCTCTGCCCACTCGGCGACGGCCGACTCGACCAATGGACGCGGGTCGATGACGGCCGTCTGCCAGGGGCGGCGCTCCAGCCGGGAATAGGCCAGCAGGTCCTCGATCAGTTGGCTCATCTGACCGGCCGCCTGCCGGATGGTGTGCAGAAACTGCTGCCCCTGCTGGTCGAGTTCCCCGGCATAGTTTTCCAGCAGCAATTGGCTGTAGCCGTCAATGCCGCGCAGCGGCGCTTTCAGGTCGTGGGACACCGAGTAGGCAAAGGTCTCCAGCTCCTGGTTGGCGCGTGCCAGTCGCTCGCTGGTGGCTTCCAATTTACGATTGGCGGCTTGCAGGTCCTGCAGCAGGTTGGCCATCGCTTGGTTTAGTTTTTCCACTTCGGCCATGCGGGCGCCCAATTCGGCCGTGCGCTCGCGCACGCGCTGCTCCAGTTGGCCAGCGTTGCGGCCGATCTCCTGGTGCAGCAGGGCGTTCTGCAGACCAGTGGCGACCTGGCTGGCCAGGGTTTCCAGGTATTCGGCCTGCGCTTCATAGTCGTGGATAGAATCGGTGCCCAAGCCCAGGACAGCGATGATCTCTTCCCCGCGGAAGAGCGGCAAGGCGGCCGCGGATTTCAGGCCGGCATGCTTGCATTCCTCCCAGGTGCAGCGCGGATCGTTGTAAATGTCGGCCGAGTAAATTGCTCTGCGCTCGGTGACGGCCATCCCGCACAGACATTCGCCCAGCTTGTGGCTGGGGAATTCGGCAAACTCGCGGCCGGGCTCCGAGAAGGCGATTTGGGCTGGTATCAATTCATCGCCCTCTCTCATCAGAAGAAAGGCCGCGCTGGCCTGGGTAGCCCAGAGCGCACCCTGAACGGCCTCCGAGATAACCTGCCCCAGCGACAGGGTGCGGCTGATCCGAGCGCTCACCGAGTTGAGAGCCGCCATCTCTTGGGCTCGTTGACGGAGGATCTGCTCCGCCTGGACGCGCTCGGTAATGTCTTGTGCCGCGCCGTAGATGGTGACGGTGCGGCCCTGAGCATCATCCCACTCCGGCCGGGCATAGTCCCGCATCCAGCGCACCGTGCCGTCCTTTTTCCGGATGCGGTACTCGACGACCTGGCTTCGGCCGGCCACCAGCGCAGCGTATTGTTGCCAGGGGATGGGCAGGTCGTCGGGGAAGATGAGCGCCTCCCAGCCGCCACGCTCGGCCAGCTCGTCGGCCGATAAGCCGGTCAGTCTCTGCAACGCGCCGGTCACCCAAAGGCGGACCAGGCTGCCGTCCGGCTCCACTCGAAAGGCGTAGGCAAAATCAGAGGTGAGTTCGGAGACCAGGCGGTACCGGTCCTCGCTCTCCTGCCGCGCCTGTTCTGCCTGCTTGTGCCCTGTAATCTCAGTGAAGTAGATGGTCAGGCCATCGGGGGAGGGATAGATGCTATTTTTGAACCAGCGGTCCCAGGGCTTGTAGTATTCTTCAAGGTGGATGGGCTGCTGCGTTTCCATCGCTTTGTAATAGGCTTTGTAGAAGGGCTGCCCAATCCCTTCGGGATTTTGTGTCCAGATGTGGGTGCCGATCAGGTCCGCCGGTTTTTCACGGTTGAGCATCTGAGCAGCCTGCCGGTTCACATATGTATAATGCCAGTCTTCGTCCAAGGCCACAACGCCATCACTGATTCGCTCAAAGACGTTGTCGAGCAGAGTGCGCGCCTCGACGGCCTCTCGACGGGTGGCCTCGGCTTGTACGAGCAGGCGCTCCCGCTCTGCCTCCGCCTGCCTGCGCTCGCTGATATCGCGTATGGTGGCCATGCCCGCGGGTTTTCCCTGCCACAGCGTCTTTGTGGTCGTCAACTCGGTCGGCAAAAGCGTACCGTCTTTTCGGAGCACAAGACGCTCATAGCGATCTGGAACGGGCTCCCCTTTAATCCGCTTCTCGTACATCTCCTGGTACTTGGCCAGTTCATCGGGGTGTGTCATTTCCTGGATAGTGATGTTCAGAAGCTCGTCAACGCTGTAGCCTGTTAGTTCAGCTGCCCGCCTGTTCACGAACAGGTGGTGGCCTTCCTGGTCGGCAATGATGATGCCGTCAGGAGAGTTCTCTACGAGGTCCCGGAAATTGCGCATGCTCTCCTGCAATACCCCCTCTATGAGCACCCGCCTGGTGATGTCCTCCACAACCGCGATGTGATAGTCCGGTTCCTCACCGGGCTCCCACATCGGCGAAACGGTCAGGTTCACCCAGACGATCGACCCATCCTTGCGGAAGTAGCGTTTATCCATCGAGAACTCGCGGATGGCGCCGGCCAACAGCAATTGCACGTTGTCAAGGTCCTCCTTTAAGTCGTCCGGGTGGGTGATCTGCTGAAAAGTCCGCTGCGTCATCTCTTCGCGGGTGTAGCCCACAATATCGCAGTACCGCTGGTTGATGAGGACAAATTCACCCGTATGGGAGACAATCTGGGCTACGCCGACGGCGGCCCGCTCAAAGAGGGCGCGGAAGCGTTCCTCGCTTTCCTGCAATGCCTGGTCGGATGGGGTCACCGGCTCCATGTTTCGCTCCTGCCATGGAGCATGGGAATGCTCATGACTCACCGTCCCGCCATGCGGCCAGCGGATCGTCGGCCGCCGGCGTCAGCCCGGCCGCCTCCAGTTGGGCGCGCAACCGGCCGATCACTTCTTTCAATTCGGCCATGCGCAACTCGCGGCCGGCCATCAGGTTAACCACCTCGCGCAGTTCGGCCGTCCGCTCAGCCACCAATTTCTCCAGGCGGTCACGGTGTTGTTGTAGCTCTTCTGCCGTCTGTACCCGGTGCGTGATGTCTTGCACCACACCGAGCATGCGGATTGCCCGGCCGGTCTTATCGCGGATCACATCGCCTATCTCGGAAACCCAGCGCGGCGTGCCGTCCGGCCAGATTAGGCGATGCTCGATGGCGTACTCGGCCCCCTGCTGGACGCTGGCGTTCACCGCGTCCATGACGCGCTGCCGGTCATCGGGGTGGACCGATTCCAGAAACGCCTCGTAGGTACGGCCAAACTCACCAGGGGCAAAGCCAAACATCGATTCGATCTGTTCCGACCAGTGGAGGGTCCCGGTTTCGATGTCCCAATCCCAACTGCCAATGCCGGCCGCCCGTTGGGCCAGGGCGTATCGCTCTTCGTTTTCCCGCAGCGCTTGCTCGTCCTGTTTGCGCCGAGTGATGTCGCGCACAATCGAGATGTACCGTTCTCCTTCCGGCGTGTCCACCCGGCCAATGCTGACTTCGACGGGTATCCGCCGGCCGTCCCGGTGCAGATTTAGGCCCTCAAAAGTGGCTCTGCCGTGGTGCGCCGTTTCTACTTTCAACACGCTCCCTGCCCGGCCGCGGCGCTCGGGCGCTTGCAGGTCGGGGATGCGCATGGTGAGCAGCTCCTCGCGGCTGTAACCCATCATCTTGCACAGGCGTGGATTGGCATCCAGGATTTCGTCGTCGCCATTTGCCAGGTGGATGCCGTCGTTGGCTTGCTCGAACAGGACGCGGTAGCGCGCCTCGCTATCGCGCAGCGCCTCTACCGCCTGTTGGCGGGCGTCCTGGCTGATCAACAGCAGCCCGACCAGCACCTCTCCGGCCGGGTAGAGGGTCAGCACGGGAACGGCGATGGTGCGCAACGTTTCCCAGCGGATCTCCTCTGGCAATGTTTGCGTCCAAAGGAGCATGGCGATGTGGACCGCGTAGCCAAGCACCAGCAGGTGAGAAGTCTTGAAGGCATCAACGTGCCTTTTGCGCAGCAGGTAATGGTAGCCGACACCCAGGGCGGCCGAGGTGACAATCACGCCCAAGCCCATGGTGGTCCCGCTGCCACCCAAGGATAGCCGGTACACGCCCGCGATGACAGCCGCGATGGCGGCCGGCAGGCCGCCCCCAAAGAGGCCGGCGGCGCTGATAAGGATGGAACGGCCGTCAAAGATGAGCCCCGGCCGGAGGGTCAGCGGGGTCATCATCCCGATGATCGCAGCCACGCCAAATGCCAGCCCGGCCAGCAGTTGCCCTGGTAAGGTGTCGCGCTCCCAGCGCCGGGCGATGAGGCTATACACCAGCGCCAGTGCCAGAAGCACGGCGATGTTTCTGGCCAGTTCGATCGCGATTATTGTCTTCTCCTAGCGTATTGAAATTGCCGCCATGCCGGGACCAGATGTTAGCATTTAGAGCCGTCAGGGCGGTTAGGGGAATGGGTTGACCGGGTGGCAGCCCTGCGGTGTGATGGCGTTGATTATGCCATAAAGCGACGCTGTGTGCAACGCGGGATGTCGGATGCTTGCACCGCCGACCGGAAACCGCATGATGTTTGGCATGTCGCTGGCGTGAGGGGCATCCGCCAAATGGCGGGGCCCGGCGCGGGCAGGATGGCGCTTGGTCACCGCGAGGTATTCCCCTATACTGAGCCAGTTGTTGCTGTTTGTTGCAGGAGGAGAGTATGGCACGATTTGTTCCGCGATTGATGATCCCGCTGTTGCTGTTCGGGCTCGCCTTGGGCCTGGCGGGCTGCGCCGGCGGGTCGGCCGCCGGCCGGGAGATCAAGCTGGCCCCACTGTCGGAGATGCCGGCCGAGGTCCGGCAGGCCCCCGTCACCGTGCAGGAAGCATACCGCTTTGCCGTCGCCAACCCCGACCTGGTGCGCCAGTTCCCCTGCTACTGTGGTTGTGTCAACGTGGGGCACACAAGCAACCTGGCATGTTACGTCCAGGAGATCCAATCTGATGGCACGATTGTGTTTGATAGCCACGCCTTTGGCTGAACGATTTGCGTCGACATCACGCGGGACGTGATGCGCATGTATGGCGAAGGCGAGGAGATTGACGCGATCCACGCGTACGTGGTAAGCAAGTACAGCCAGTATGGGCCTTCGACGGATAGCGGTGTGTAAGCGCCTGTCACTGATTGTCGAAAGACGAATGACGGGCGACGAACGGGAATCAGTATCCGTCGTTCGTCTTTCGTCGGTTGTCGCTCGTCTGCTTTTCTTCTTGCTGTCCACCCTGGCCCTGGTCGGCCCGGCCGCGGCCGGTGGCAGTTCCGAGCGTGTGATCCACATCTCTGCCCGCAGCTTTGCCTTTGAGCCGGAAGTGGTGCGGGTCAACCGGGGCGACCGGGTGGTGATCGAGTTGGAGTCCATTGACGCCACCCATGGCATCTACCTGGACGGCTACGAGTTGAGTGTGGAGGCAGAGCCAGGGCACCCGGCGCGGCTGGAATTCACGGCCGATCAGGCTGGCAGCTTTCGCTTTCGCTGTTCGGTGGCCTGCGGCAACCTGCATCCCTTTATGATCGGCCAGCTCAAGGTGGGGCCCAACCTGCCCTTGCGCCGGGCGCTGGCGGCGCTAGGCGTGGTCACACTGGGGTCAATCTGGCTCTTTGGTCGGCGCAATGGCTGAAAAGTTACGCCGGATTGAGTTGACCCGCTCCCCGCGTGTGATGCGGGTGGTTCGCGGCCGCTGGCTTCAGTGGCTCGTGGCGGTTTTTCTGCTGGCCGGGTTTGTGCTGGCTATCCTGACCGGCCTGTTTGGCACCCCGGTGGGCAGCCGCAACTTTGGCATCATCTTTGTCTGGATTGTTTGGTGGGCGGCGATCATCACATTGCTGGTGCCGCTGGCCGGCCGGCTCTGGTGCGCGGTCTGCCCGTTGCCGTTGCCGGGCGAGTGGCTGCAGCGGCGCGCGCTGGTCCGTGTGCGGCCGGGTTCCAGACTGCACACGCTGGGCCTCAAATGGCCGCGCAAGCTAAACAACATCTGGCTGCAAAACGGGGTCTTTGTGGCAATCGCCATCTCTAGTGCGGTGGTCCTCACCCACGCCCGCATCACCGCGCTGGTGATGGCTGGCTATGCGCTGGCGGCCGTGGCCTTGAGCGTGCTCTTTGAGCGGCGCGTTTTTTGCCGCTACTTTTGCCCGGTGGGCGGGTTCATCGGCCTCTACAGCCTGGCTGCCCCGCTTGAGGTGCGGGTCAAGGACCCGGCCGTCTGCCGTGCGCACAAGAGCAAGGATTGCTGCACCGGCAACGAAAACGGCTATGGCTGCCCATGGATGCTCTACCCGGGGACGCTGGACCGCAACGCCTACTGTGGCCTGTGCGGCGAGTGCCTGCGCACCTGCCCGCTGGATAACGTCGCCATCAACCTGCGGCCGCCCGGCGCTGATTTGACTCCGGGGCACGGCAAGCGCAAGCTGGATGAAGCCTACAAGGGATTCATCATGGCCGGCTCGGCGCTGCTCTATTCGGCCGTCTTTTTGGGGCCCTGGGCAGCGCTCAAGGAGGCGGCCTACACCGTTTTTAGCCGGCCGTGGTTCCTCTACGCCGGCGGGTTTCTGTTCGCCAACCTGGTGCTGGTGCCGGGAATCTTTTTGGGTGCGGTGGCGCTCGGCCGCTGGTGGGCCGGGCGACATTCGTCAACGTTGTCGCTCCGGCAGAGCTTTGTTGAGTATGCCTACGTCCTGGTGCCGCTGGGGCTGGCGGTCTGGGTTGCCTTTAGCCTTGCTTTTGTGCTGATCAACTTTAGCTACGTCTGGCCGTTGTTATCCGACCCCTTTGGCTGGGGGTGGGACCTGTTCGGCACGGCCGGCATGCCCTGGACGCCCTACCTGAGCGGTGCGGTGCCGTTGCTGCAAGTGCCGGTTTTGCTGCTGGGGCTGGCGGCCGCCATCAACCTGGCGTTCAAGACCGCCAGAAACCAGTCGGCCCGGCTCGGCTCGGCGCTGCCGGTGGTTGGGGTTTGTGTCGCCCTGACGGCTGGCTTTATGTGGCTCTATCTGGGTTGAGTGGGTCAAATGGGGAGCGGGATTTCTGCCATGACAAAAGGGAAAGGCACAAGAGGTGAGCTTGTGGCGCTTGCGGTCTTGGTGCTGTTGGTGATTGGCCTGCCGGCCGCGGCATTTGGGTACCAGCATGTGCGCACGGCCGCGGCCGGGGTGCGAGTCATCGATCTGGATGCCAGGTTACCGGAGGATGGGGGGTGGCGGCCGGAGGTTATTCGTCTGACGGCCGGCGAGCCGGTCCGGCTGCGGATTCACAGCCCGGACGTGTTGCACAGCTTTGCCATCGGGCAGACCGAGGTTAGCCCGGTGGACGTGCTCCCCGGCAAGGTCACCGAGATCGATTTCACCATCGACGAGCCGGGGGTGTATACGTTTTACTGCACCCGCTGGTGCAGCACCAACCATTGGCGCATGCGGGGCACGATTGAGGTGAGAAACCCCGATGGCTCGCTGCCGATGTCGGCCGGGGAGCCTGCCCCTTACATTGAGCTTGGTATTGAGCTGGATGCCTGGCTGGCGCACGGCGATGGGCACGATGCCCATCAAACATCGGCGGTCGTTACGCCGGCCGCACCTCCCTCGGCCGAACAAGGTGCCTCACTGACTCTGGAGCCGCCAGCCATCGGATTGGCCGATACGCCGTCTGCCATCTTTGAAGCACTACGTGCCGCCTATCCAACCCACTCGGATGGCGACTTGTGGGGGCTGGTTGCCTATGCCTGGTCCCTGCAAGCGTCGGACTGGGCGCTGGCCCAGGGGAAGGCGCTGTACGGCCGGGACTGCGCCGCCTGTCACGGGCTTGCTGGGCGAGGAGACGGAGTGATGGCCCGCGACTTGCCGGAAGCCCCGCATGACTGGACCGACCCGGTCTATCTGATGAGCGCTTCCGATGCTTTACTGCATGGCAAGATCGTGCGCGGCGGAATGGGGACCGGGATGCCGGGCTGGGGAGAGGTGTACACAGACGATCAGGTTTGGGCGCTGGTGGCGTACTTGCGGGGCTTTGGTTTCGCACCCTAACTTGATGGCTCAATCGGAGGCGTGAAGACTCGCCTTGTCCTCACGCCTCCGATAATACGCTACTAACCGTCGTGCTCGCCGACCATGGCGAAAAAGTCACCGTGCCAGCTATGGTACCAGATGTCACCACTGCTGCCGTGTACGCTCAACATACCCTCGATCTCGCCGTTGTTCATAAAGTGCAGCGTGTAGTAACCGTAAAACGGATCGGCTTCCCCGGCCGCGCGGCCGGGGAGGTTGGCGTCCAGCCAGCGCTGGGCAACCTCTTCGGCCTCTGTGGGCGACAAGGTCATCTCGTCGGTTGCAGGGTTTCTCATCATGCCCATCATCGCGCCACCACTGCCCATCATGCCGTACTTGGCGTTCCACATCATGTTGGGCCCCGGTTCTGGCCCAACCGCGCCGGTCGATGCGTCGACCAACAACTCCATGGCGCCAATGCCGGTATCGTCTTCAGCAACGATGGTATAAAAGTTGCGCTCGAATTCCATCACTTCGGTTACGTTCAAGTCCGTGTAGCCCAGTTGGGCCAGGTAGTCTTCCACGGCCTGATGTGCCTCCTTTAAGTCGGCAACCGGCTCGCCGGCCGCCCGGCCGAATGTCCCACCACAGGTGTTTCCCATCATATTCCAGCCGTTCCCGCAAGGCGCCTGGTCACCTGAATTGGACGGATTGCTGTTCAACCAGCCACCCATCATCCCGGGCCCGCGCATGCCGGACCCCATCATTCCATACCCCCAGTCGTTGCGGATCACGCTGGCGCCCAGCCAAACTCCGACAGCAACCAGCAGGATTGCCAGCGTCACAGCCCCTAAAGCAATTGCGAATGTCTTCATCTCTTTTCCTTGAACATGGTTGATTTTGACTGGGTTACCTTCCTACGGTACCCAGTTGGACAGGATCGTCAACTCTTTCTGCGGCTCCACCGGGTCGTTGGTCAGCAGGTGGATGCGAAAGTCGTGAAAACCATCCATGCCTGCGTGCATGGTGAATCGCGCAGTGACGGTTGCTTCCTTGCCTGGCTCGATGGTCGTCGAACTGACGACGGCGCGAGGCGGTCAGCAACCCTCGACCAGTTCCACCCTGGGGCTTTCCAGGATCGACAGCGGCTGGTCGCCGATGTTCCGGATGCGGAAAACTGCTTCCACCGGGGTGTCGACCTTGACGTCGCCCAAGTCGAGCACTTTCTGCGCTACGGCGACGCGCGGTGCGCCGTTGACGACGGGTGCGGCAACCGGCCGGGAATTGGCCGTGGCGGCCCAAATGCCCCCGCCGATCAATACGGCCGCCAGCAAGCCAAGTGTGATTGGCAGCCAGCGCTGCGTTTTGCGGGATGGCCCGCGTTTTCGTCTCTGTCTGGTCATGTAAATTCCTCCTGACTAAAACTCTGTTCACTATAACAGGGAAGTCGGCCGTTGACGCGCGCTGAATGGCGTGGTTGGCCCCCCGTATTTATGCCGGCCCTGATTTGCCACCCATTTCGATTCGTGCTACAATCCGCGCCAGTTGCTGGCCGGCTCCGGCCGGCGTCATCGAGGGAAACGCACATCGATGTTTACCGCAACCGCCTGGCCCAATCTGGCCAGTGGCCTTTAACCCCCAATCTCCCTCTTTTTGCTTCTCTGTTGTTCACAGTCGGCCGCCCGGGCAGGTGCGTGTTGCCGTGGGGCAGGTGGGCGCAAGGCAGAAGCGCACCGCATCTCACGCATTCAGGCAGCCCGGGTGATCAAATTCCAGAATTGATTTGAAACCTTGCAAGGAGAAAGACAATGCACGCTGAATTGTTAAAGGCAATGGCACAGAGTATCATCGATGGCGACGACGAGTCGGCCGAGGCGCTGGCTCATCAGGCGATTGAAGTGGGGCTGGACCCCCTCAAGGCGATCAACGAAGGGTATGTGCTGGGGGTCAACCACGTTGGCGATCAATACAGTTGTGGTGATATGTTCCTGCCCGACCTGGTGCTGGCGGGCGAGGCGATGAAAGCGGCCGTGGCGGTGTTGGAGCCGGAGATGGCCCGTCGCGGCGCGGAACGGCAGATGCTGGGCACGGTGGTGCTGGGCACGGTGGAAGGGGATATTCACGACATCGGCAAGACGCTGGTGGGTACCATGCTGGCGGCGGCCGGGTTCAAGGTGCACGACCTGGGCGTGGACGTGCCGGCCGAGACCTTTATCGCCAAAATCCGGGACGAGAACGCCAACCTGCTGGGGTTGAGCGCCTTGCTCACTACTACCATGGTGGTGCAGCGGACCGTGATTGAGGCGCTGGAGGAGGCCGGCCTGCGCGAGCGGGTCAAGGTGATGGTGGGTGGCGCGCCGGCGACCCGGGAATGGGCGGCCGAGATCGGCGCGGACGGGTACAGCGAAGACGCCATCGGCGCGGTGGCGGTGGCAAAGAGACTGGTCGGGGCGGGGTAGGAGGGAGCATGGCAGGCAAGATCAAATCCATTACCAACCCCCGTCTGAGTTTGAACATCCTCAGCCCGGCCGACGTGGAGCGAATTCACCAGGCCACGCTGGAGGTGATTGAAAAGACCGGCATCCGCTTCCCATCGCAACGCGCACTGGACGTCTGGCAGGAGCACGGCGCAACGGTGGACCGTGAGGCGATGGTAGTCAAAGTCCGGCCGGAGATCATCGAGGCGGCGCTCAAGACCGCGCCACCGGCGTACAGTTTGGCGGCCCGCGATCCGTCGCAGGATTTGCCGATGGACGGCAATCATGTCTTTTTGGGCACCGATGGCTGTGGCGTGGAGGTGCTGGATATCCAAACCGGCGAGCGGCGCCGTTCCTGTCTGCAGGACGTGGCGGACATCGCACGGGTGGCGGATCACCTGGAGCAGGTGGCGTTCCACTGGGTGGCGGTTTCGGCGCAAGACCGGCCGCCGGAGACGCGTGGCCTGCACGAACTGAAGGCGGTCTGGGAGAGTTCGACCAAACACGTCCAGACCGAGAGCGTCTACTCGGTGGAAGAGGCGCACGCGGCCGTCGAGATGGCGGCTGCCATCGCGGGCGGCCGGGATGCGCTGCGCCAGCGGCCGGTGCTTTCCATGATGCAGTGTACCGCCCCCCCGCTGGGTCACGACGGCGGCAGCCTGGACGCGGCGCTGATTGCGGCCGAGGCGGGCATCCCGGCCGGCTTTATGACCATGGCCTCCTGCCTGACCACCGGCCCGGCGACGCTTGCCGGCAACCTGGTGGTGGGCAACGCCGAGGTCATCAGCGCGACCGCGTTGCTGCAACTGGCCTACCCCGGCGCACCGGTCTTTTACGCGGCCGCGCAGACCGCGTCGGATTTGCGCACCGGAGCCTACACCGGCGGCGGGCCGGAGGATTTCCTCTTTGGCGCTGCCACCAACGTGCTGTCCGACTATTACGACCTTCCGCTCTCGATGGGCGCGTTTGCCACCGGGGCCAAGGAGCCCAACTGGCAGGCGGGCATCGATAACAGCTTCTCCTGTTTCATGGCCTCCATCGTCATGTCCGATATGCTGCTGGGTGTTGGCTTTTTGCACGGCAGCCGCATCTGGTCCTACGCCCAAATGCTGATGGATTGCGAGATCTATGACATCGTTTACAAGATGATGCAGGGGATTGTGGTGGACGACGAGAACCTGGCGCTGGAGGCAATTCATGCGGTGGGGCCGCACGGCAATTTCCTGGCCCAGAAACACACCCGCAAGCACATGCGCGAGCTCTGGTTGCCCAAGTACATGGATCGCCGGCCGTACAACGAGTGGGAGGCCAAACGTGACGGGGCGGCCGACTGGGCGCTGGCGGACGCGCGCAAAATCCTGGCCATGCACCAGCCCGACCCGCTGGACCCGCAGTTGTCGGCCGAATTGGACCGCATTATCACCAGCGTGGAGAAGTCGTGATGAGCAGCCAACCAAAATTGGAGCTGCTGTCGGCCGAACTGGTCCAGCGCATCCTGGACGAAGCCTTCCAGCTGCTGATGAAGCCGGGCATCAAGGTGCAATTGGCCGAGGCGCGCCAGTTGCTGGCGGCGGCCGGGGCCCGGATTGATGAAACAAACGAGGTGGCGCACATCCCGGAAACCGTGGCGCGCGCGGCGCTGGAAACGGTGCCGCGCGAGTTTTTCGTCCACAACCGCCTGGGCGAACCAGCCGTGCGCTATGGTGGTGACGCGGTCCATTTCGACCCCGGTTCATCCGGCGTCCATGTCCTGGATCCGGAGACGCTGGAGCACCGGCCGTCCACCGCGGCCGATCTGATTCGCATTATCCAGGTGGCAGAGATGCTGCCGCAGTACGATGCCCAATCGACGGCCGTCGTCTGCAACGAGATCCCCAAGGAGATCGGCGACCTCTACCGGCTCTATCTGGTGCTCTCCTACTCAGCCAAGCCAATCATCACGGGCGCCTTTTCCACCCGCACCACGCAGATCATGTTTGACATGCTGGCGGTCTTAACCGGCGGCCGGCAGGCGCTGGCCGAAAAGCCGCGGGCGGTCTTTGACGTTTGCCCGTCGCCGCCGCTGATCTGGAGCGAGTTTGGCGCCCAGAACCTGATGGACCTGGCCCGCGCTGGCGTCCCGGCCGAGATCGTCTCCATGCCGCTGGCTGGTGCGGCCGCGCCGGTCACACTGCTGGGTGCGGTGGTGCAGCACGCGGCCGAATGCATCAGCGGCATGACCATCCACCAGTTGGCCCGGCCGGGGTCTCCCATCGTCTGGGGCGGCGCGCCGGCGATTTTTGACATGCGCACCGGCAGCACGCCGATGGGTGCCATCGAGACGGCGATGATCGATGCCTCCTATGCCCAGGTGGGCAAGTCGTTTGGCTTTCCCACCCACACCTACCTGGGTGCCAGCGAGTCCAAGCTGGTGGACGCCCAGGCCGGCCTGGAGAGCGGCATGACCGCGTTGGTCGGCGCGCTGGCGGGCATCAACATGATCTCCGGGGCCGGCATGCTGGACTTTTTGGCCTGCCAGAGCCCGGAAAAGCTCGTGGTGGACGCCGAGGCGATTGGGATGGCCAAGCGCTTGCTGGGCGGCATGCGCGAGCACACCGCGACCCTGGCGCTGGAATTCTTTACCGGCATCAATTTCAAGGGGGATTTTCTGAAGCAAAAGATCACCCGGCAGCTGTTCCGCCAGGAGCAATACCTCCCGTCGGAAGTCATTGACCGCCACTCGATCCGCGGCTGGCAGGAAGCCGGCCGGACCGATGCGTTTGCGCGCGCCAGGTCGCGGGCGGCGGCGCTGCTGGCTGCCTACCAACGGCCACAAGCCCCGGCCGAGCTTGAGCGAGAGCTGGCCGCGATCGTTCGGAGGGCGGCGCAGGCGGCCGGGATGGAGGACTTGCCCCCCTTGCCCTAATCGGGTAGAGTCAGTGAGATGGAGAAGAAGATAGAGGGACGGCGTTCTCTCTATCTCTGTTATGTGGCCTATCCTGAGATGACGAGCTAAGGAGGATTGTGTTGCAGGACAGCGAAGGCTATATCTTGACCGTCGACAAAGTGCGACTGTATTACCACCTACTGGGAGATGGTACAGTTACTGTCGTCATACCTGGAGCAAGCCTGTTATTGGAGGATCTGCGCCCTCTAGCTAAAGATCGCCGCCTGATATTCTACGATCCGCGTGGGCGAGGTCAATCGGACCGTGACCCAGATCCGAAGCAAATATGGACAGACTACGAAGTAAGAGACTTGGAAACCGTGCGCCAGCATTTCGGACTGGAACAAATGTCACTGTTGGGATGGTCGTACCTGGGTGGGGTAGTAGCTCTTTTTGCTGGACAACATAATGAACGGGTCAGCCGGGTGGTGATGATGTGTCCGCTCTCTCCACGTAGTCCGGCCCCCTATGACGACCCCGAGGTGGCTCAACACAAGGAACAGGCTCGCATTGATCCGGTTGCAGCCGCGGGATTACGAAAGATGATGACAAGTGGACAACACATAGAGGACCCTGAATGGTTCTGCCGCGAGTTCCAGCGAGTGATCGTCCCGCGCCAGATGGGCCGCCCCGAGGCCTTGGCTCGCATGAAGAGCGACCCTTGTGCCCACCCTAACGAGTGGTGGCACAACCTCCACCAGCATCACGAGATCCATGCTCCGCCCGAGACGCGGAGCAATTACGATTGGCGCGACCAGATGAGTCAGGTTACTGCCTCTGCGTTAGTTGTTCACGGAATAGAGGATCTGATTCCTTTGGATTCATCGCGCGAGTGGGTAGAAATACTACCCCAAGCCCGTCTTCTCGCGATTGAGGGAGCCGGACACTTTCCACATTTAGAGACTCCCGAAACTTTTTTCCCTTCGGTTGATAGATTTCTGGATGGCAAATGGCCTAAAGAAGCAATATAGGCCACATAACATTCGCTGTAGCCGACCCACCTGGCGCGGGACAACCGGGGCCCCAAAAAGGCCAATATCGGCGGGCGGCTGAGCTTATCTGTTAGGAGGACAAGACGATGCAGATAGATCACGTGGCGCGGACCGACACCCCGCCGGCCCCCTGGCAGGACGTCCCGTGGGTTCAATGGGAAGACTGGCGCTGGCAAGTGGCCAACCGGATTGCCACGGTTGGGGAGCTTGGCAAGGTCATCAACCTGACCGAGGATGAGCAAAAGGTCGTTGACAGCTCGCTCAACACGCTGCGGATGGCGATTACCCCCTATTATGCCAGCCTGATGGACAAGGATGATCCCTACTGCCCGGTTCGCTCTCGGGCGGTGCCGACCACGGCCGAGATGAAGATCAGCGCCGAGGACCTGCTGGACCCGCTGCACGAGGACACGGATTCGCCCGTCCATGGCCTGACCCACCGCTACCCGGATCGGGTGCTGTTCCTGATTACC
This sequence comes from uncultured Chloroflexia bacterium, assembly GCA_963707345.1. Taxonomy (GTDB): domain Bacteria; phylum Chloroflexota; class Anaerolineae; order Promineifilales; family UBA4811; genus CAVPPE01. The sequence goes on along the minus strand of CAVPPE010000002.1, from coordinate 547,346 downwards.
GATCAGTGCGCCATGTATTGCCGCCATTGCACCCGGCGGCGCATCGCCGGCGAGACCGACCAGCCGCGCTCCACCAGCGAGATCGACGACGCGATTGCCTACATCCGCGATACGCGCCAGGTGCGGGACGTGCTGCTCAGCGGCGGCGACCCGTTTACCGTGTCCACCGAGCGGCTGGAGTACGTGGTCTCCAGGCTGGCGGCCATCCCACACGTGGAAGTGATCCGTTACGGCACCGCCATCCCGGTAGTAATGCCCCAACGGATCACCGATGAGCTGGTAAAGATGCTGCAAAAGTACCAGCCGGTGTGGATCAACACCCATTTCAATCATCCCAAGGAGATCACGCCACGGGCACGACAGGCGCTGGCCAAGCTGGCCGATGCCGGCTTTGTGCTGGGCAACCAGAGCGTGCTGCTGCGGGGGGTAAATGATTGTCCGTACATCATCAAGGAGCTATGCCAGCGGCTGGTGGAGAACCGGGTCCGGCCATACTATCTGTACCAGTGTGATCTCTCGCAGGGAATTGCCCACTATCGGACGACCATCGGCCGGGGCATTGAGATCATCGAGCACCTGCGCGGCCACACCTCTGGCTTTGCCGTGCCCCAATTCATGGTCGACTTGCCGGGCGGCGGGGGCAAGACGCCGGTCAATCCGTCGTACATGATCAGCCAGAGCGAGCGCACCTACATTTTCCGCAACTATGAAGGGGTGATTGCCAAATACGTGGAGCCGGCCGATGCGCAAGCCGGTGGCTGTCCGCCCAAGTGCCAGATCTGCGAGGAGCGCAAGCAGCGAGGGCTGGACCAGCCCAAGGTGGGGTTGGAAAAGCTGTACCAGGAGGACCGCTACAGCCTGGAGCCGGCCGATCTGGCCCGTCGCCAGCGCGGCAAAGTATAACCCGAAGTGATTCGCATGGCTAAAAAGCATCGCAAAGCTCCCAGAACTCGCTCGCGGACATCCCCGCCGGGTCGCCTGGACCAGGGGTTGAAGGAAGTGGCCCGACTGATTGGCCGACGACAGTGGAAAGAGGCCCGCGATCTGTTGGAATCGCTGGATAAACGCTTTCCCGGTCGCCCGGAGTTCTTGAACGACCTGGCTGATGTGTACCTGGCGCTGGGGGACATGAAAGGTTACCAGGGGGCTGCGGAGCGATTGGTACAGGCCGATCCAGATGATGCTGAAAACACGTTGGCATTGGCCGGCGTTTATCTCACCAATGAACGGCCGGCGATGGCCTTGCGCTCGCTGCGCGAATTTGTGAAACGGTGGCCGCGCCACAGCGAGGCAACCCGGGCCCGCAAAACTGTCGCCGATTTGGATGCGATGATGACCGAGATCTATGCCGAGTTGGGAGTGGCTGATCGCAGCATTGGGGAAACAATCACGCTACTGCATGAAAAAGTGCAGTCACATCTGGCGGCAAATGAGTATCAACAGACGAGAGAAACGGCTGAAGAACTACTGGAACTCAAGCCTGATTTTTCCGCGGCGCGTAGCAATCTGAGCCTGGCTTTTTGGCTTGAGGGATATACGGACCGCGCCATTGAGCAGGCGGAGCAGGTGTTGACCTTTGAGCCGGACAACGTTCACGCACTATCCAATCTGGTGCGCTTTTTACATTTGGGCGGCCGCACCGAGGAGGCCAAGGTGTATGCTGACCGGATGCGGGCGTCGACCGCGCTGGCGGCCGACAAGCTGCTGAAGCAGATGGAAGCGTTTGCCTTTTTGGGCGATGATGATGCGGTGCTTGCGTTGTATGAGACAGGAGACGAGGTCGATCAAGAGCATCCGATGGTGCATCACCTGGCGGCCGTGGCCATGCTTCGTCTGGGGCGTGAGCAGGAGGGCCGCCATGCCTGGCAGCGGGCGCTCGAAATTCAGCCGGATTTTGGGTTGGCCCGCGAAAACCTGAATGATTTACGAGAACCGGCAGGCCAGCGCCATGCACCCTGGCCGTTCCCGTGGACCAGTTGGGTTTGCCCCGAGGATGTGAAGAGCCTGGTGAACTTGTTGACGCGGGGGGATTACACAGACGATGCGCGTTTCCAGCGCGACTTGCGTCGCCTTTTAAAGGCTCGTCCCGGAATAACCTCGCGTCTGCCGTTCCTGCTGCAACAGGGCGATCCGGCCGGGCGGGAGATGGCAGTGCGGCTCATTCGCGCTGGAGGCACACCCGAATTGCTGGAAGCGCTGAAGGAATTCGCCCTAAGTCAACACGGGCCCGACGAGATGCGTCTCTCTGCTGCCCATTTTCTGGCAGACAAAGGCGTGTTGGATGCCGGCCTGGTGCATCTTTTCCGGGAGGGCAAGCAACAGGAGTTGATGCTGCGGGGCTTTGAAATTGGAGACGAATCTGAAGATTTCGACCCCTTGCCGCCACGCCTGGCGCTTTTGGCGGAAGAATCTACTCTGGCCTTGCTTGACGATGATCACGAAACGGCCGAACGGCTGATCCGTGAGGGGTTGGCGTTGCGGCCTGATACCCCAACCCTTCTCAACAACCTGGCACTCATCTATCAGATACAGGGGCGGGGTGAGGAAGCAATTGAAATCACCCGGGAGATAAATCAGCGCCATCCGAACTACCTTTTTGCGCGAGTTTCGCTGGCCCGGCTGTCTATTCATGATGGGGAACTGGAGAGAGCGCGCGATGAGTTGCTCCCGCTTTTGCAGCGAAAGAAACTGCACTTTACCGAGTTTTGCGCTCTGAGTGCTGCCTTTATTGAGCTGCATCTGGCGGAGGGTCAACAAGATGCCGCCCGCATGTGGTTGGATATGTGGGAGTCGGTCGATCCCAAGGACCCGCAACTGATCAACTTCCGTCGATTGGTGGCCAGGCGTTCCAAGCGCAAGCGAGGCCGCGGTAGCGGCCGTGGACAATAGAGACGCTGCCGGGCTGGTGGAAGAGGCGAGGTGCGCGTGTTTGACCTGAGGAATAGCGATTTTCCTAATAGGCCCCTTTGGGCGATAGTCTCTGTGATTCTCATTCTGTCGCTGCTGGGGGGCTGCAAGTTCAGCGGGCGTCGGGTGCGCGGGCCGGCCGTGGTGCTCCCGGCCGATCCGGCCGGCGGCGCGCCCGATTTGCTGGCGGTCAATTGGCAGCCAACCGAAGAAGACGAGGTTTTTTACCTCACCTATCTGGCCCCGGCCGGCAAGGGCTGGCGGCCGCGCTGGGAAATCCGGCGGCCGCAAGTGGATGGCTGGTACGAGCCGCGGGTTGTGTATGACGAGGGCACGGTGTATGCGATCACCGGTGACCGGCTGTTGGCGCTCGGCCGGGAGGATGGCGAGATCGCCTGGGAGATTTCCCTGACCGACCTGACCAGCACCTCTTGCACCCATTGTCTGCAGTTGATGGGCAACCGGCTGGTGGTGCTGACGGCCGATTACACCCTACACGGGATTGACCCCGGTAGCGGCGAGATTGCCTGGCAGGTGCGGCTAAACGACTCGTCAACCGCGCACCGGGGTTTCTGGCAGCTGGATGGGCAGGTAGTGCTGGTGGACCGCGACGCGGAGGACAACCGGCCGGCGCTTTACGCGTACCGCCCCGACGACGGCAGCCTGATCCGGCGTCTGCCGCCAACCTGCCCCGATGGCTACCAGTCCCCCCGCTTTGACGCCGACGAGGTCTTTTTCCGGCAAGATGTTGCCGGCAACGGCCAGGCCATCCTGCTGGTGGAGTGCGGTGAGCCGGCCGTACAGGAATGGGATCTGCGCACGGGCGAGTTGGCCTGGTCGGCACTCCTGCCTGAGGGGGTGCGGGGTGAGCCGGATAGCGTGCTGTTCGGCCGGCGCAGCCTGTATTTGGTGGAGGATGGCAACCTGGTGACTATTGCGCTCAACGACGGGGCCGGCCGGCTGCTGGCTCAGCCCATCGACCCCGACCACAAGATCAGCCTGCTGGCGGAAGAAGGGGAAGGGCTGATTGCCTGGGCCGAGCGCACGCGCGGCACCGCCCGCTACGAGCTGTGGGGGCTGTCTCCGGCCGGCAAGCCGGCCTGGCGCTACGCCGCTCAGGTTGAAGACCTGCTGAACGTGGACCAGCATTGGGCTGAAGGGGTCATGGTTGCCGGGCCGGATGGACTGTATCTCATTCAGGTCCTGGAAGGCGAGCCTGACAAAATGCTGGTTGAGTTGATTGACCCGCAAATGGGTACTGTCGCTCAACAGTCGTCAGTCAAACTGGAGTATGCCGGGTTGGATGCGGCCGTCTGGCATGGCAACCGCGGATACCTGACCGCCTCCGGCCGGCTTTGGGTGCTAGATCTGACCAGTGGCGAGGTGACCAAGGGCTGGCCGTAAACCGCATCCTGACCGGTCATCTGGCCATCCTGCTGCTGGTTGTTGCGCTGTCTGGCTGCTCGGCCGGCGACCCTGCCGATTATATCCTCGGCCGCTGGCAGCGATCCAGCCCGGCCGGGTTGGACCGGCCAATGGCGCTGATGGCGGAGTATCTCGAGCTCCGGCCGGACGGCCAATTGATCACCTTGCTGTACGACGAAAGCAAAGCCGCTTTTTGGGAGATTGGCGGCGGCGAATACCGCTTCCCGGCCGCTGGCCAGATCAGTGTAAGCGGCCGATGCTGGGGAGCCACCGACTGGGAGAGTTGCACACACATTCACAGCTTTCAATTGAGAGGCCAAGACCTCACGCTCGTTTAACCCGATGACCCTGAGCGGCAGGTGGAATACCGCCGCGTTGGCGAACCTGGCATTGAACCGCCCCCCTTGCTTCCCCCGCCGGGGCCAAGCCCAACTCCGCAGAGATAGGATAAGGAAAGGACCCACCAATCGAGGTGGGTCTTTTCCTTACTTTGATTTGATGGTTGAACTCGTATCAGGCCATTGCACCGTGTTTTGTCAGGCTGTCCATAATCTGCCAAGTCTTGTATGTGCGGTGCTCGGATCATGTTTGTAAGCCATGCACACAGAATTGCTGATTGACATGGCAAGCGCTCTGTCGTACAATGTATGACGTAATTAATACGTTCGTCCACAAAACGTTATAATAACTGATGTGCCATCCATTGGCGGGCACACTCTTGGGATACCGTTTGGGCACGCGAGTTAATCCACACACCGTTGTCTTTTCGCTTTTTGGGCGGTATATCTTACCGCGCGGCGGCAACGTCTGGACCGGCACTTTGATTCAGGCTTTGGGTGGCCTGGGTTTCAACCCTGGGGCAGTTCGGGTGCTGGTCTCGCGGATGAAGCGCAAGGGGCTGTTGGGTGCACGTCCATGCGGCCGGCGCAGCTATTACGAGTTGACCGATCTGGGACTGCGAGAGGTGAGCTGGGGGGGCGGGCAGGCGTTTGCCCCGGCCGAAGGCGAATGGGACGGGCGCTGGACGTTGGTCATTTACTCAGTGCCCGAAGAGCAGCGCGCCCGGCGAAACACGTTGCGGCACCTGCTTCAGGCGTGCGGATTTGGCGCGCTGGCCCCCGGCAGCTGGCTCTCCCCGCACCTTGTCTCCCCGGAGGTAGAGCAAAAGTGGCGAGAGTTGGACATCTGGCACTATCTGGAGGTCTTTCGGGTGGAGCACTTGGGGCCCAGCGAACCCACCGCTTTGGTTGCCCGCGCATGGCCGGGGCTAACCGCGCTTGAGGAGCGCTGCAGAGCCTATATCGCTCAATACCAACCGGTGCTTGCCCGCCTTGAGGCTGGGGAAATGGACGATGGCGGCTGTTTTGCCGCCCAGATGCAGAGCCTGTGCGATTTTGTCACGCTGGCACTGGACGACCCGCGACTGCCGGCAACTCTGCTGCCGGCCGATTGGCCCCGGCCGGTGGCGCAGCACCTGTTTGAGGAACTGCAACGAACCACGGCCGGTCCGGCCGAGCAGTTTTTCAACTCGATTTTTGAATCGATGGCATAGTAGGAGGTGGCGGATGTTTTTCACCTTGACCGTCAATGGCATTGATCGCGAGGTAGATGTAGCCCCGGACACACCGTTGCTCTGGGTGCTGCGCGATACACTGGGTTTGACTGGCACCAAGTACAGTTGTGGCGAAGGGTTGTGCGGAGCCTGCACCGTGCATCTGGACGGGGAGGCGAGCCGTTCCTGTTCGGTGACGGTATCCCAAGCTGCCGGCCGGCAGATCACCACTATTGAGGGGCTGGCGGCCGACGGCGGTTTACATCCGCTGCAGGAGGCGTGGATTGAAGAGTGCGTGTCGCAGTGCGGATACTGCCAGCCTGGCCAGATCATGACGGCGGCCGCACTGCTGGCGGCGAATCCAACCCCCACGGACGAGGACATTGACCAATCCATGTCGGGCACGCTCTGCCGGTGTGGAACCTACCAGCGGATTCGTCGCGCCATCCATCAGGCGGCCGGAGGTGTGAGATGAGCGCCCCAAATCAGATCAGCCGACGCGAGTTTTTGCGGGTCTCGGCCGTCGCCGGGGTGGGGCTGGTGGTCAGCGTTGCCTTACCCGGCTGCAAACCGACGCCCACTCCAACCCCGGATGAAACGCCGGTGCCATCTGCCACGCCGACCCCGGGAGCGGCCGCCACACCAGCGGCAAACTCGGTCATCCCGTCGGAGCCGACTGCCTGGTTTGAGCCGGGCCTGTTTGTCAAAATCGCCAACACCGGCGAGATTACGATCACCGTGCACCGGTCCGAGATGGGCCAGGGGGTTCGCACGGCGCTGGCCATGATTCTGGCTGACGAGTTGGAGGCGGACTGGTCGCGGATTCGCGTAGAGCAAGCCCCGGCCGACCGGGCTTTTGGCGACCAGTCCACCGGCGGCAGTGAAAGCATCTACATCTCGTTCCGGCCGTTGCGTCAGGCCGGCGCGGTGGCCCGCGAGACGCTGATTGCCGCCGCTGCGCAGGTGTGGGAGGTGGGAGCGAAGGACTGCTACGCAGAAGCTGGGGCGGTGATCCACGAACCGACCGGCCGGCGGCTTGGCTATGGCGAACTGGTGGAGATTGCCACCAGTATCCCGCTGCCGGACCGGCGGGACGTGTCTTTAAAGGACCTCAGCCAGTTCCGCGTGATCGGTACGCGCAAAGGGCAGATTGACGAACCGCAGATGGTGGATGGAAGCGCCGTCTATGGGATGGACGTCCGACTTCCCGGCATGCTGTACGCAGTCCTGGCCCGGCCGCCCGTGTACGGCGGGAAATTGACCAGCTACGATCCCGCGCCGGCCGAGGCGATCCCCGGCGTGCGACACGTGCTCGAAGTGGAAGGCAAGATAGCTGTAGTGGCCGAGAATACCTGGTCGGCCATCCAGGGCCGGCAAGCGCTGGAGGGCATCTGGGATGAAGGCCGGAATGCCGATTTGAGCACCGATGATATGGTGAACAGGCTCAAGGAGCGGGCGCAAGCCGGCGCCGGCAGCGCGGGGGTATTGGAAGCGCTGTACGAGATGCCATTTCTGGCTCATGCCACCATGGAGCCGATGAACTGCACCGCCGATGTGCGGGAAGACCACTGCACTGTCTGGGCACCGACTCAGGACCCGCAATCGGCAAAGGGACGGGCAGCCTCCATCGCGGGGCTGGCTGGTGATGCGGTGACCGTTCACGTTCCTCTGATCGGGGGTGGATTTGGCCGGCGGCTGGAGGTCGATTACGTGGGTGAAGCGGTGCGGATCTCCCAGGCTGTGGGCGCCCCGGTCCAGGTGGTCTGGACTCGCCAGGATGACATGCAGCACGATTTTTACCACCCGCTCAGCGTCTATCGCGTGAGCGCCAACCTGGACCAGCCCGGCCGTCTGACGATGCGGCCGTACCCGGAGCAAGGCAGCCTGCCGACCGGCTACTGGCGCTCCGTCACCAACGTCCCAGAGGCTTTTGCCCACGAGTGTTTCCTGGATGAGTTGGCATCCGAACTCGGCCGGGATCCATACGAATTGCGGCTGGAAATGCTACCGGATCGCCACAAGGCAGTCGTGCAGTTGGCAGCCGAGAAGGCGGGCTGGGGGACTCCTTTGCCCGCCGGGTGGGGGCGCGGCCTTGCGTTTCATTCCACCTGGGGTGCGACTCACGTGGCTCAAGTGGCCGAGGTTTCGGTGTCCCCGGCCGGCGCTGTGCGCGTCCATCGGGTGGTCTGCGCGGTGGACTGTGGCATCGTCATCAACCCGGATATGGTGGAGGCGCAGATGGAAGGCGGGATCATTTTTGGCCTCTCGGCCGCCTTGATGGGAGAGATCACGGTGGAAAACGGCCGGGTGCAGCAGAGCAATTTCCACGACTATCCCATCCTGCGCATGGATGAGAGCCCGGTTATCGAGGTCCATATCGTGCCCAGCCAGGAGCTGCCACAGGGGATTGGCGAGATGGGCGTGCCGCCGATCGCCCCGGCCGTGGCGAACGCCATCTTTGCCGCCACCGGCAAGCGCATCCGGCGACTGCCGATTCGCGCGAACGACCTGCAATAGGAATGGGCAAGCCGCCTACGGAGAGACGTTTTTCACGTAGGTGTCGAAAAAGGCAATCGACCGCTGCATGGCCAGGCCAAAAAAGCCAGCCAGATTGTGGTCATCGCCTTCGTAGGTAAAGAACTCGACCGTTCCACCCACGTCCTGAATCTGATCGTACAGGATCGATGAGAACTCGAGCGGCACGCTTTCGTCGGCCGTGCCGTGGTGCAATTGGACCGGCCCGGAGAGGTCATCCACGTACGAATTGGCCGAGATGGAGGCCCAGAATGTGGGGTTATCGGCCGGGGAGCCGTAGGTCTGGATGATGTCCTGCCGCCAGGTTCCCCAACGGGGGTTGGGGGTCGGCGTGGGTTGTCCTTCCGGTGTGCGCCGCCAGCGAGAAATCAGATCCGGGTAGGAGGCGACCACCCCGGCCCAGATCACACCGGCGCGGATATCCTGGTTGATGACCATTGCGCGGAGCGTGATGTAGCCGCCCATCGAATGGCCCCACATGCCGATGCGATTGGGATCGGCGGCCGGGTAGTCCTTGATAGCGGTCACAGCGTTGAGGACGTCGATCGTATAGCCCGGTGAGCCGTAACCGCCGCGGGACTCCCCTTCTGAATTGCCGTGCCCCCGGTAGTCGGACTTGAACACGATGTAGCCGTTGCGAGCGAAATTGTCCACATAGGCGACGTAACGCTCGGTGGTTCGGTACACCTCTGGTGGGATGTAGCCGTGGTTAAAGATGATCGCCGGCCAGCCGCCGGCCGGCTGCGCGCCCCGTGGCACGGTCAGCAAGCCGTAAATCTTGAGCCCCTCGGAGAGGTAGGATGCGACATAGCGGTCGTAATTCGCCCCAGGGTCCAGCGTCTGCTCGATGGTGATTTCGCTGCCGGGGTACTCGCCCAGGCGCATTGCCTCGATGGAGAGCGGGTGCAGCGGGGTTGGAGTGGGGGTGGGCAGAGGGGTAGCGGTTGCGGTTGGTGTGGCGGTTGGGCTGGCCGTAGCGGTCGGAGTAGGGGTTGGTGAGGCCGTAGGGAGCGAGGTCGCCGTCATGGCGGGCTGCGGTTGTGTTTCGGCCGGTGCCGGAGCGGCATCCGAGCTGGTCACGGGCGCTACTTCTGCCACTTCTTGTGGCTGTGTCGCCCCGGCCGAACAGTCAGCGAGCACCCACGTCAACAGCGCCAGGATAATCAGTCGTTTCATCGAAAACCTCGTGTGAAATGATGGAATTGCGGCCGGCAGGACCGCTTTACTCCTAAAGGCCAGCAAGCCCCACTGCTTGCGGTGGGGATGAATGGCCCTTACGCTTGACGGACATTCCGTCATGTGCCATCATTTGAGCATGGCGACGAAAACTCTCAAGTACCGAATCTACCCTAGCAAGGCTCAAAGGACAGCGATGCAAGTCTCGCTCGATGCCTGCCGTTGGGTCTACAGCAAGACGTTGGAAGTTCGCCGTGATGCTTGGCAAGATAGGCAAGAATCTCTCTCGCTGTATGATACCAACAAGATGCTGACTCAATGGAAACAGGAATATCCCTGGTTGTCTCGGGCTTTCTCCCAATCTTTGCAGGAGGCCCAGGAGCGCATCGATTTGGCTTTGCAACATTTCTTTCGCCGCTGCCAGAAGGGAGAGAAACCTGGCTATCCTCGCTTCAAGGGCGACTGGTACAAGTCCTTCGCCTACCAGCAAGCCTGGAATGGCTTTAGTTTCACCGATGATGGCAAGCTCTACCTCTGCAAGATCGGCAACGTCAAGATCAAGCTGCATCGTCGCATCGAGGGCCAGGTCAAACGGCTGATTGTTAAGCGAGATACCCTCGGTGACTGGTATGCCGGTTTCATCGTCGAGTTTGAGCCCGACTTGCTCTCTCCGACACATCAAGTCGTTGGTGTTGACGTGGGCCTGACTCACTTCGCTACCCTTTCTACTGGCGAGAAGATCGAGAACCGGCGCTTCTTTCGCAAGGACGAGAGCGTGTTGGCGAAGGCCACACCGGAATACCGCAAGCACAAACGTGTGATGCAACACATTCATCACCGCATCGCGAATCGCCGCCAGGACTTTGCGCACCAGCTCAGTCGGCGGTTGGTCAACGAGTATCAGATCATGGCCTGCGCAGACTTGGACATCCAAGAAATGAAAGATGGGAATTGGCGCGGCATGAAAAAGAGTATCGGTGATGCCGCGTGGCGTCAATTCGTGGATTTCACAACCTATCAAGCTGCCAATGCTGGTAGGCTGTCTCCACGAGTTGAGCCGCGTAACACCACACCAATATGCTCTGGCTGCGGTCAGATTGAGCCCAAAGATTCGTCTGTTCGTATCCATGAATGTCCTCACGGTGGCCTTGTTCTCGACAGAGATCATAACGCGGCCCTGAATATGCTAGCACTGTGCAGTGCTTGGGTTCAAATCCCTAGAAGCCCCGTCGCTTGCGGCGGGGAGCATTCACAGTGAAACATACGCATCAACTGACCATTTGGATTCCTTGTGTTCTCTGGTTCTTACCTGCCACTTTTCCACCCATTGTGGGAGCAATTGACCAAGATGCAATTGCCCTGCGATTGGCCCTTTGGCGCGGGCGGACCGGCCGGTATAATCTCAGTATGGCAAAGGGTGCAGGAGCAAGTGGAAAATTGACCAAGCCGGCCGGTGTCAGCCTGGAGCGGGCGTTATCCAAGTTTGGGTATTGCTCGCGCGCTCGGGCGCGCCAACTAATCCTGGCCGGCCGGGTGGAGGTGGATGGGATCGCCCAGCGCAACCCGGCCGTGCGGGTTGATATGCGGTTGCTTGGGATCAGCGTGGATGGCCGGCCGGTGAACGCGGCGAGCCAGGTGTATCTGATGCTCAACAAGCCACGCGGCCTGGTCACCACGCTGGAGGACGAGCGCGGCCGCCCGACGGTGTACCAATGCCTTTCAGACCCGGCGCTGCCGTGGGTCTTTCCCGTGGGGCGGCTGGACAAGGCGAGCGAGGGGTTGCTGCTGTTCACCAACGATACCCGCTGGGCGGCGCGCATCCTGGACCCGGCCGCGCACCTGGACAAGGTCTATCACGTCCAGATTGACTGCCTGCCAGACGAACAACTGCTCGGCCGGATGCTGGCGGGGGTGCAGGAGCGTGGCGAGTTGCTGACAGCCAAGTCTGTGCGGGTCTTGCGGCGGGGCATGCGCCACGCCTGGCTGGAAGTGGTGCTGGACGAGGGGAAAAACCGCCACATCCGCCGCCTGCTGGCAGGGCTTGGTGTAAAAGTGGGGAGGCTGGTGCGGGTGGCGATTGGGACGTTGGAGCTTGGCGACCTGCCCAAAGGCGCGTACCGGCCGCTTTCGGCCGGGGAGCGCGACGCGCTGCGCTAGCGGCCGCCCACCAGCAGCCCCGGCTGGCACTGGCGGCAAAAGTGGGTCGCCCTCCGCTCCCGCTTGACCTCACTGATTGCGGCTCTACAGCGCGGGCAGGGCTGCCCTGGCTTGCCGTGCACGGCCAGAAAATCGCGCACCTCAATGTGGATGTCATCACCCACCCGGCCGCGCAGGGTCTCGATCGCTTCTGCCAGCGTGTCGCGCATGGCGTGATACAGTCGCAGCACCTCGTCCGGCGTCAGTTTGGCCCGCTTGCGGAAGGGGTAGAGTTCCGCGCGCCAGCAGATCTCGTCAGCGTAGGCGTTGCCGATGCCGGCCAGGAAGGTCTGGTTGGTGAGGACGGTTTTGATCTCGCCGCGGTAGCGGCGGATGCGTTCGGCAAAGGCGGCCGGGGTCAGGTCGGGGCTGTTAGCCTCTGGTCCCAGATCCTGCATGCCCGGCACCTTGCTGGGGTCATCTGTGAGGTAGACCTTGCCCATGTCCTTGGCGTCGTGGTAGGTCAGCGCATCCCCGCTGGTCAGGTGGAGGATGAGGGCATCTCGCACCCGCGGCCGGGAGAGGGGTGGGCCGTAGTGCAGCCGGCCGGCCAGCATGGGGTGCACCACTAGGTTCAGCCCGCCGTCGAGCTGGAGCATGAGGAACTTGCCCCGCCGGCCGACCGCAGTGAACTGCCGCCCCGCCAAACGGTCCACTGGATCGCCGCCCAGCAGGTTGCGGATCACCAGTGGCCGGCGCACCTCGGCCGAGGCGATCGTTTGCGAGTAGATGCGCGGCTCGAGCCGTTCACGGACCAGTACCAGATCGGGCAGCTCGGGCACCGGGCTATGCCCCCCCCATCGGGCTGGCAGGGACCCCGGAAGATCGGAGCGAGTGGTGCACCAAGCGGGCCAGTTGGAAGAGGTCCACCGGCTTGCTGAGCCAGGTCACCGAACCGGCCGATTCAAGCTCGGCCTTGCGCTCGTCCAGGGGGTAGCCAGTGAGCAGGACGATCGGTAGAGCCGGGTCCTGTTTTGTCAACGCGCGGGCAAGCTCCAGCCCGCCCATCTCTGGCATCACCAGGTCGCTGATGACCAGGTCCAGCTCACCACCGCACTCCTGAAACAGCGACCAGGCCTCGACGCCATTGTCCGCGCACAGAACGTGATAGTCGAGGGATTCCAGGCAGGTGACGAGTACTTCTTGCACGGCCGGGTCGTCTTCAACCACCAGCACCAACTGGCCGGAACCGGCCGGTATCTGTTGCTCTTCCTCCTCTTCCGGTGGAGCCTCCGCAATGGGCAAGGGGGGCAGGTAGATGGAAAAGGTGGTGCCACGGCCGGACTCGGTTTCGATGGCCAGGTGACCGTTGTGCTGGATGACGATGCCGTACACCTGGGCCAACCCCAAACCACTCCCTTTGCCGGGTGCTTTGGTGGTAAAAAACGGCTCAAAGATGTGCGGCAGCACTTCTGGCGGAATGCCAGTGCCCGTATCGGAAACCTGGAGTCGAACCCACTCACCGGCCAGGGATTGGTTGCAGAGTTGGCAACGGCTTGAAGCGTCCTGATGGGTTCTGGAAAGCACAAAGCGCAGCCGGCCTCCGCTGGGCATGGCGTCCCGGGCATTGACTGCCAGGTTCATGATCACCTGTTGCAAGCGGGTCAGGTCGGCGTCCACCGTATAGTCACCCAGTTCGGACAAGAATTCGATGCGGATGGTCTCCGGCAGGGTGCGTTTGAACAGCTTGACCTGTTCCTTGAGCACCGTTTCCAGGTTGAGGTGCCGGCGCTCCAGCACCGAGCTGCGGCTGAAATCGAGAACCTGGTTGATCAGTTCGGAGGCGCGCTTGGACTGTTCGATGATGGTGGCCAGGCGTTTTTGGATGGCCGCCGGGATTTCGGCCTGGGTGGAGATCTCGGCGTACAGCAGGATGACCGCCATGATGTTGTTGAAATCGTGGGCCATCCCGGCCGCCAACTGCCCCACCGCCGCCAGCCGCTCGTGTTGCTCCACGCGTTGTTGCATTTCCCGTTCCCGGGTGACGTCGCGGACGATGAGCACCGAGCCACCGGCCGACGGCCCCGCCTCCACCGGCCGCCCCCCCACCTCAAAGGTGCGGCCCTTGGCAGTGATCTGCTGCCAGGGGCCCTCGGCGTGTGACAGAACCAGGTCTTCGATGGGGCTGTCTCCCAGGTGTGTGAGGGGTTGGCCGGCCGCGGTATCGTGCAGCAGGCCCAGGTAGCGTTCGGCGGCCGGGTTGGCCAGCACAATGCGTTTGCTCGCGTCCAGCAAGAAAACCCCTTCTGGCACGGTGTTGATGATCTGCTGAACCTGTTGGGCCTGCACCCGGGTCTGCTCCAGCAGATGAATACGCTGAATAGACCCTTCCAGTTGTTGGGCGCAGGCCTGCACCAGGGCGGTCTCCTCGTCGGACCAGCGGCGAGCCTCGGTGTGCATCAGCACCAGCCCGCCGTGCGGGAGGTCACTTGCGTGGAGGGGGGCCATAAGGGAAGCGCGGACCCCAAAGCGGAGCAGCCAGGGTTGAAACGCTTTGACTGGATTACCCTCAATCGCCTGCTCCCAATCGGTAACAGCCAGCGGGGCCGAGACATGCTCCAGTTCGAGGCCGGCCGCACCGGCGGCCTTGAACAGAGTGGCTGTGGCATCGGCCGGTAGGCCACGCAAGACCCCCGCTTTTCCCAGCCACGCGGCACCTTGGCTCAACCCGGTAGCCTGGAGAAGCTGTTCCAGCGCGGCCGATAGCAGTTCTCGCAGATCGGTTGCCTCGGCGGCGGCCTTGATGATCGAGTTGAGCGCTAGGTGTCGGGCCGCGTAGCGCTGGGTCTCCTCAAAAAGCTGGGCGTTGGTCAGGGTGGTGGCGGCCAAATTGGCTATGGTCTGGCAGAGGCGGATCTCGTCGGGAGTGAAATTGCGTTCGCTCTTGGTTTCCATCACCTCTAGCATGCCGATGGTCTGGTCCCCGGCCACCAGCGGGACCATCAGCACAGACTGAATGCCGTCGGCGCTCATCCACTCCAGTTCACCCGGGTCGGTCGTTGGGTCACTGGCGCACATGGTTGATGATTGGCGCGACTCCAGAACCGAGCGCGAGGCGGGGAACCTGTCGAGCGGGTAGATGGTTCCCGATGGTTCGGGCTCCCAATCTGGGTCGGGAGCATAGTCCAGCAGCGTGACCAGTGTGTCAGACTCATGGTCCCAAAACGAGATGGCACACGCTTCAGCATCCAACGCGCCGGTGATTCTTTCCGCAACGACGCGCAATACCTGATCCAGGTCAAGCGAGCCACTCAAGGCTGTGCTGATTTCCAGTAAAAAAGTTAATTCCAGGAGGTGCTGCTCGGTTTCCTGCATCAGGCGGGCGTTGTGGATGGCGATGGCGGCCTGGTTGGCAAAGAGGGTGAGGAGTTCGGTATCGGCCGGGGTGAATGGGTTCCTGCCGTCGCGCAACGTGCTGACCGTCAGGACGCCCAGGAACTGCTCCTGCCAGTGGACGGGCACGCCGAGGATGCTGGCGGGCGGCAGGTTGCCCGAGTCGGCGACCCTGCCGTCCCAAAGCTGATAGTTTTCCACGTTGATCGGCTGCCCGGTTTCCCACACCTTGCCGACCAGCCCCTCGCCGAGGCGCCGGGTGGTGCCGATGGGTGGCGCGTAACTGCCGAAGGAGACCGTCTCTTCGAGCAGGTCCAACTCCGGCCGGAAGAGGAACAGGCTGCCGGTGGCTGCCTGCATCAGCTCGGCCGCGTAAGTGACAATAGACGAAAGACAGGTTTGCAGGTCCAGTTCGCTGGTTACCTTGAGGTTGACCTGGCGCAAGGCCTCCAACTGGGCGGTGTGCTGCCGGATTTGCTGCTCGGATCGGTGGTGCTCCAAGGCGTTGACCACCATCTCGCCCACCATCCGCAGCAGCCGGACGTCATCGGCCGCCCATTCCGGCCGGGGAGTCCCGGAGTCCAGGCCCACAAAGCCAGTCAGTTTACCTTGGTAGGTCAGCGAGACGGCCAGGGCGGATTTGACGCCTTGGGCTTGCAGCACCTTCTTTTCTGCGCTGGCCTCGGCCGGCATGTTGGCGACGTCGGGCATGTGGACCTCGCGCCCCCGGACCAGGAGTTTGGACCACCAGGGAAATGCGCGGCTGGGGATATTGTGGCGAATAGCCTTGAGCGATGGGACGCCTTCTGCACACCATTCAAAGGTGTTGCTGGTGCTGGCGTAATCGGGCGCATGTTCAAACAAAAAACTTCGGCCGGCCCCGGAAATCCGGCCGCACAGCTCCAGCGCCTGCTGGATAGCGGCGTCGAGTTCGTCCGGAGGCAGGTTGATGAACCGTGTGGAGAGCGCAGCCAGCTTCTCCTGTAGTCTGGCGCGACGTTCTTTTTCCGCTTTGGCCTGGACGCGCTCGGTAATGTCCTGCACGCTCCCTTCGTAGTAGAGCGTCTTGCCCTGCGGGTCGCGAATGGCGACGGCGCTTTCCTGGACGTAGAGTGTGCTGCCATCTTTCCGGACCAGGGCCGTTTCCAGATCCTGGACCACGCCGTCCCGCTCGATGGCGCGCACGAACGCGGCGCGCGCGATTCTGGACACGTAAATCTCATTTTGAAGATTACGTTGTGCCAACTCCTCCAGTGAGGAGTACCCCATCATCTGCACGAGGGCCGGATTGGCCATCAGGATCTGGCCGTCCGGGGTGGTGCGGTACAGGCCGCTGGCCGAATTCTCGAACACGGCCCGGTAGCGCCGCTCCGATTCCCGGAGCGCGACTTCGCCCCGCTTGATGCGCAGGAGCGCTTGGATCCGCGCCAACAGCTCACGCTCCGATATCAGGCGGACCAGGTAGTCATCTGCCCCGGCTTCCAGCCCTCTCGCTTGTTCCAGGGAGGCGGTCTGGCCGCTGGAGATGAGGACCACGGCCGTGTGGGCCAGCGTCGGCTCGTTTTTAAAGGTGGCGCAGAGGCTTGCCTCCTCCCGGCCGGCGAGGTCGGCACTCAGCAGAATCAGGTCCGGCCGGTGGGCCAGCGCTTGCTGGACTGCATCGGGAGCGGTGGAAACGGCCAGCGTGCGATGCCCGTCGCGTTGGAGCAGTTGGGCTGTTGACTGGAGCAGTTGGGGGTCCCTCTCCGCGATCAGTATGAGTGCATTCATGTCCTTCACGCTCGATGGCGGCCGACCCTACGGCCGGCGCAGATCCTGTGTGAGAGTATAGCATAAAACGTGGGCCTCTCCAGTGGGCCGTCTGTCCTAGTCACGACGGCGCACTGGGCTGCTCGCCGAAACAGCAGCCCCGGAAAATTTGCGAAAAGCGAAACAAACAATGAAAATGATGTGACATTCGGGAGAACACTTGATTTTTCTGCGAAATCCGAATATACTACAGGGGTAATCCACAGGAGCGGGAGGCAAATGGAACGACTGGACAGGGTTGACCGAGAGATCGTTGCGCAACTGCAGTACGACGGCCGGATGCCGTTCACAACCATTGCCGATCTGATCGGGGTGTCCGAGGCGACGGTGCGCAACCGGGTGGCTCGGATGCGGCAAGAGGGCATTTTGCAGGTGGTGGGGGTGGTGGATCCGCACCTGCTCGACCTGCGGGCCACGGCCGTCATTGGGGTGGTCATCCGCCCGCCACACCTGAACACGGCCGCCAGAAAGATTGCCGAATTCGAAGAGGTCTCCTACCTGGTGATGACCTCCGGCGCGTTTGACCTGCTGGTGGAGGTGTTGTGCCGGGATACGGAGCAGATGGCTCAATTCCTGAGCGAGCAGTTGCTGCAAGTGGAAGGGGTTGAGCGGACCGAGACCTTTTATACCTTGCGAACCTACAAACAGACCTATCGCTGGGGGATGTTACGGGAGTAAAGCCAGACCAGTCAGTTTTGACCGATTCAGGAGTGCCGATGTCGAGACACGCTGTCGAGTTGATTGAGGTCAGCAAGCATTTTGGGTCGGTGGTTGCCGTCAACGGTGTTTCGCTTGCCATCCGCGATGGTGAATTCTTTTCGCTGCTGGGGCCGTCTGGCTGCGGCAAAACGACTACCCTACGGCTGATTGCCGGATTTGAGCTACCCACGGCCGGCGAGGTCTATATCGGCGGCGAGTTGCAGGGCGAAAAGCCGGCCTACCGCCGGCCGGTCAACACCGTTTTTCAAAGCTATGCCCTCTTCCCGCACATGACCATCTACCAGAATGTGGCCTTTGGGCTGGAAATGCAAAAGGTGCCGGAGGCGGAGATCAAGGAGCGGGTGTCGAGCGCGCTGGAGATGGTCCAACTGCCCGGCATGGAGGGGCGCAAACCGAGCCAGCTTTCGGGAGGGCAGCAGCAACGGGTGGCGGTGGCGCGGGCGCTGGTCAACCGGCCGAAGGTGTTGCTGCTGGATGAGCCGTTGGGAGCGCTGGACCTCAAGCTGCGCAAATCGATGCAACTGGAACTCAAGGCGCTGCAACACCGGCTCGGCATCACCTTTGTCTACGTGACCCACGACCAGGAAGAGGCGCTGACCATGTCAGATCGGATTGCGGTGATGAGCGCAGGCGATCTATTGCAGGTTGGGTCGCCCGCGGAGATCTATGACCGGCCGGCATGCCGATTTGTGGCGGACTTTATTGGCGAATCCAATTTTTTGCACGGGCGGGTTAAAGAGGGTGGGCGCGGCGAGGTGTTGGTGCTGGTGGATAACCAACTGCAAATCCGCGCGGTCAGCGAGGCTGAATTGGCGGTCGGGGAGCCGGTGACAATTGCTGTCCGGCCGGAGAGGATCACGTTGGCCGATCAACCCGGTGCAGGAAACACGTTGCCGGGCCAGGTGGAGGAGGTGGTGTATACCGGCACGGATACGCGTTATCTGGTTCGGCTCAGCGCCCAATCCATCGTAACCGTGCGCCGCGCAGAACGTCAGCGGGGGAGCGGCGGCAAGCGTGGCGGCCGGGGACCAGGTGTACCTGGGGTGGGACCCGGAATCGTCCCGCTTGTTGACTGCCTAGGAGGCCTGGATGGCAGCTAGACCCCGTTCGCGGCGCGATACTGTTCGGCTTTTGGTGCTCATTTCCCCCAGCCTTTTCTGGCTAGTGGTCTTTTTTGTATTGCCGCTGGTTCTGGTATTTGCCATTAGCTTTGGCCAACGCGGCACCTACGGGGGGGTCGAGTGGCAGCTATCGCTGGAGAATTACGGCCGGTTTTTCGACCCGCTCTATCTGCGCATCTTTGGCCGCACGCTGGTGGTGGCGCTGGTTACGACGGTCATCTGTTTGCTGGTGGGGTATCCGCTGGCTTACTTTATTGCCACCCGGCCGGCGCGTTGGCGCAACAGCCTGCTATTGTTGCTGATGATCCCCTTTTGGACCAATTTCCTCATCCGTACCTACGCCTGGCTGCTGATCCTGCGTGACCAGGGGTTCATCAATACGCTTTGGACGGGGGCGCTGCACGATTGGTTGGTCTGGGCGGCCGGTGTTGTGCCGCTGACCATTTGGGAGCCGCTGCTGTCGGCTACGTCTTCGCCCCTGCCGCTGTTTGGCACCAACCTGGCCATTATCGTTGGGCTGGTGTATGCCTGGTTGCCGGACATGGTCTTGCCGTGCTACGCGGCCATCGAACGGTTTGATTTCTCCCTGGTCGAGGCGGCGCAAGATCTTTATGCCAACCGCGCCCGGAGCTTTATGCGAGTCATCCTGCCGTTGACAATGCCCGGCATTGTGGCGGGCTCAATCTTGGTCTTTATTCCGTCCTTGGGCGCGTACGTAACTCCGGACCTGTTGGGCGGCGCCAAGTCGGTCATGATCGGCAACGTCATTTACTCGCAGTTCATGTCTGCCCGCGACTATCCGTTTGGCGCGGCCATTTCGTTTGTCCTGATGACGGTGATGCTGGTAGGGACACTGGTTTACTTCCGCACCGGTGTGGATTAAGGTGAGGGTTCAAATGAAAGCAAAGGTCAGGCAAAAAGGCGGGAGAAAGTGGCTCAATCGCCTGTTGGCGGCGCACGGGGTGGCCGGGTATCTGTTTCTGTACCTGCCGATTGTGATCTTGGTGGTTTTCTCGTTTAACGCTTCCAAATACGCCACTTCGTGGCGGGGCTTTACCCTGGATTGGTACAGAAACCTTTTTGCTGACGCCGGGTTGGGCGCGGCGCTCAAGAACAGTTTGCTGGTGGCCGGTGGGTCCACGCTTATCTCAACCGTCTTTGGCACGATGGTCGCGCTGGGCATGGAGCAGTTTGATTTCCGGGGCAAGCTGGCATTTGACGCGGTGCTCTACCTGCCAATTATCATCCCGGACATTGCCATGGCGGTGATGCTGTTGCTGTTTTATGTCCTCGCACACGCGCAACTGGGCCTGGTGACGATTATTGTCTCGCACGTGGCGTTCAACATCTCGTTTGTGGCGATTGTGGTGCGGGCCAGGCTGGCGAATTTCGACGCGACGCTAGAAGAAGCGGCGCAGGATTTGTATGCCAACGAGTGGCAGACGTTCCGGCGCGTGACGCTTCCGCTCATCATGCCGGGTATCCTGGGTGGCGCGCTGCTGGCGTTTACGCTTTCAATCGACGATTTTGTGATCACGTTTTTCACGGCCGGTCCGGGCTCAACCACCTTGCCGCTACGGATTTATTCCATGGTCAAGCTGGGCGTCACGCCTGAGATTAACGCGCTTTCCAGCATGATGATGCTGTTTTCTATGTTGCTGGTCTTTGTCTCGCTGGTGCTGCAAAAAGGAGGTGGTGGCAAGACGATCGAGATTATGTAGGGGGAGTAGTAGGTTGGTGTGTTGGATGGAACCGAGGAGGAGCGATGAAAAAAGCAATCTGGCTTGTGATGGTGTTGGTTCTGGTAATGGGCGTGATGGCATCCTGCGGGGGCGAAAAGGAAGGAAAACTGGCCAAGGAGCTACATCTTTATAACTGGTCCGAGTACATTGAACCTGAGGTTTTGGCGGACTTTGAGGAGGAATTCGGCGTCAAGGTTATTGAAGATACCTTTGCCAACAACGAAGAGCTATTGGCCAAGCTGCAAGCGGGCGCGGGAGGGTATGACGTGATTGTTCCCTCTGATTATATGGTTGAGATTATGGTTGAAGAGGGTTTGCTGGCTGAATTGGACCATGCGAACTTGGAAAACATCAAGAACCTGGATGCGAAATTTGCCAAACCGCCTTACGACCCCGAGTTGATCTACTGTGTGCCTTACCTGTGGGGCACCACCGGGATTGGCTATAATGCGGATGTTTTTGAAGATCCTCCGGATAGTTGGGCGTATCTGTTTGATCCAGAAATGGCGGCCGAGTACAGCGGACAGCTGACCATGCTGAATGACGTGCGGGAAGCCATGGGAGCGGCGCTCAAGTACCTGGGCTATTCGCTCAACTCGACCAACGAGGAGGAGCTGGCGGCCGCCCGCGATCTGCTGATCCAGCAAAAGCAGTGGGTGTATGCCTACGACGCCGAGCAATACGAGGATCTGTTGAGTTCGGACGAAACGGTCATCGCCCACGGCTGGAGCGGCGACTTTTTCATGGTGGCCGAGGAGGATGAGAGAATCTGGTACGCTATCCCACAGGAGGGCGGAACCATTTGGGCGGACAACCTGTGCATCCCCAAGGGCGCGCCAAACCAATACACGGCCGAGGTGTTTATCAATTACCTGCTCCGGCCGGAGGTGTCGGCCGCCAATTCCAACTTTACCTGGTACGCCAGCCCCAACGCAGGCGCGGCCGACTTTATTGACGCAGAAGTCCTGGAAGAGCCGGCCATCTACCCGCCACCGGAGGTGATGGCCCGGCTGGAGTGGCTGGAAGACGTCGGCGAGGCAACCCCTCTTTACGAGCGAATGTGGACGGAGGTGAAAGCGGCCGGACCGTAGTGCTGGTCTGTGGCAGGTTGTCAGGGGTCTGCGCCTGATAGCGGATCCCTGGCAGCCATTCCTCGGCCGCTGCCTGGGCGGTTGTGGATCAGCTTGTGGCTGGAGGTTTGGCTACTGTTGCCACGGCTCACCGGTGTAAACCGGCCAACGCAGGATCTTTCGGCGGAACCAGGAGATGAACCGTTGCCACGGGTTGCGCTGGAGTTGGCTGGCCACACCCTCGGCCAGCCTGCTGGCAGTGCGGTTGTGGCAATATCGCTGACGCAAACGGCCCTGATTGCGGACGATCCAGTTAACCAGATCGCCCTCCGTCCGGCCGGGGAATAGGCGCAGCAGACGGTCTTGATGGATGACATCTACCATCGGCAAGTAAACGTGATCGAACCAGTCAACCGCCGCGTCGGTGAACGAAATGTTGCTGCCCCGCTCCAGCTCCAGGTAGTGGCGGTGGATGGCAATCTGCTCCTCGAAATCCCGGTAGCGGCCGGGTTGGGTGAGGATGATGTAGACATCCGGCCGGCTTTGGTCCAGTTGGGTGCGCTCGAGGAACTCCAGGTACTCTTGCCTGACCAGAACATCTTCCAAGGCATCATCTGGTTCCAGCGGAACGCGGGTTTCGTATTCCCAAACGTGAGCGTCGATGGTTTCGGCTCCAGTCTGGCGGGCGACCGAGACGCGGTGATTGCCGTCCAGCACAAAGTAGACCATGCCCACCTGGTACACCTGAATGGGGGGCATGCCGCGCAAGGAGGTGAGCTGGCCGATTTTCTGCCAGCGGGTACGGACGGTCTCACTGCGGGGCAGGAACGTGCGGGTAAAGTCGTTGTACCGGCCGACGCTGCCCACGACCTGGTTGGTTGGGATGGACTGGATACCCCGGTAGACCTTTTCACCCAGTCCCAACCGCTGGCGCACGGCTTCAAAGGGCAGCAGGTTGGGTGAATCGTGGCGCAGGAAAGAGAGCAAGTCCTGAAAAGCAGCACGTTGCCGGGCGCGGTTGAAATCCCGCTCGGCCTGTGGTTGGATAAGTACCGTTCCCCCGGCCGAGGTCATGGCTATTCGACTGGCTGAACCGTCCGCGGGCCTTTCTGGCTGGTTGTTTCTCATGCCCATATTGTAACCCTGGCATAGGGGTTGTCAACCGCGGAACGGCAACGAAAAGGTGATGAGAGGAAAGCAATGGAAATGCTGATCAATGGCAAGTGGGTCGGCACCCGGTCCAAAAATCTGATAGAGGTTGTCAACCCGGCGACGGAGGAGCCGCTTGACACGGTTCCGGCCGCCACCCCGGCCGAGATGCAACAGGCGGTAGCGGCGGCGAAAGAGGCATTTGCTAGCTGGCGGCAGGTCACGGCCGTGGAGCGGGCCAACCTGCTGCATGAAGCGGCCGCCAAAATGCGGGCGAATTTTGACGATCTGGCCCGGCTGCTCACGCTGGAGGAGGGAAAACCCCTGCCGGAGAACGAGGAAGAGTTGGATTGGTCGCTCAACACGGTGGACTATTACGCCGAGTTGGGTCGCCACATCCGCGGCCGGGTGATTCCGTCGCCGGATGTGGGCCAGCTTTCGCTGGTGTTGAAGGAGCCATACGGCGTGGTGGGCTGCATTGTGCCGTGGAACTACCCAATCCTGCTGCTGGCCTGGAAGCTGGCTCCGGCACTGGCGGCCGGCAACACGGTGGTCATCAAGCCGCCCAGCCAGGCCCCGCTGACCGTGCTCAAGCTCATCGAATTGGCCTTTGACCACTTTCCGGCCGGGGTGATCAACGTCGTCACCGGTTGGGGCAGCGAGGTGGGGGACACGCTGGTGGCGCACCCGGATGTGCCGGTGATTGCCTTTACCGGTTCCACCGCCGTGGGGCAGCGCATTGCGCGGCTGACGGCCGGGATGATGAAAAAGCTGCATCTCGAGCTGGGCGGCAAGGACCCCTTTGTGGTGGCAGAAGACGCGCCGTTGGACGTGGCGGTGGAGGCGATTGCCTACGCCGCGCTGATCAACGCTGGGCAGGTGTGCACTTCCACGGAGCGTGTTTACGTGCCCAGGGGCATGATGCCCCAGTTTGCAGAAGAGTTGGCCGGCCGCGTGAGCCAGTTGCGGCTGGGGCCAGGGATCGAGCCGACCACAGACGTTGGGCCGATGATTGGCGCGCCGGACCGCGCCTGGGTGGAGGAGCACATTGCTGATGCGGTAGCCAAGGGGGCAAAGCTATTGGTGGGCGGCCGCCGGCCGGCGCAATTTGGCAAAGGCTTTTACCTGGAGCCGGCCGTGCTGATGGGTGTGGACCATTCCATGCGCATCATGCGCGAAGAGACCTTTGGCCCCACCATCCCCATCATGCCCTACGACACCTTTGACGAGGCCATCCGGCTGGCGAATGACAGCGAGTATGGCCTGGGTGCCTGTCTGTGCACCCACGACGCGCGCAGGGTGCGCCAGTTTTACGAAGAGGTCCACGCCGGGACGATCTGGATCAACGACCCGCTGACCGATAACTATGCCGGCCCCTTTGGCGGGATGAAGATGAGCGGCATGGGGCGCGAACTGGGGGTTGAAGGAATCGAGGAGTTCTGGCAAACCAAGCACGTCCACTGGGATATTGAAGGCGGAATCAAGGAGTATTGGTATCCGTATTAGCCATTTTCGATTGGGAGAGCGTTGATGAGCAAAACTGCAGACAAGCTGGTCTCGCCGGTGTGGAGCCGCATCACGCCCATCGTAGCCGAACGCGCGGCCGGCGCCATCCTGTACGGCACGGATGGCAGCGAGTATCTTGATTTTACCTGTGGGATTGGGGTGACCAACACCGGCCACTGCCATCCCCGGGTGGTGCAGGCGGTCCAGGAGCAGGCATCCAAACTGCTTCACGGGCAAGTCAACATTGTGTACCACCGGCCGCTGCTTGAGCTGGTGGAGGCGCTCCGGCCGATCGTCCCGCCTACGCTGGATAGCTTTTTCTTTTCCAACAGTGGGGCAGAGGCGGTGGAAGGGGCGGTCAAGCTGGCGCGGCACGCCACCGGCCGCACCAACCTGATCGTCTTTCAAGGGAGTTTCCACGGCCGGACGGCGCTCACCATGGGACTTACCACCTCCAAAACCATCTACCGGGTGGGCTACCAGCCCCTGCCGGCCGGCATCTTTGTTGCTCCGTATCCCTACGCGTACCGTTACGGCTGGGATGAAGAGGAGACCGAGGCGTTCTGCTTGCGGGAGCTGAAAACGATGCTCAAAGGGCAGACCGCGCCGCAGGAGACGGCTGCCATCCTGGTGGAGCCGGTGCTGGGCGAGGGGGGGTATGTGGTGCCAACGGCCGGCTTTCTGGCTGCGCTGCGCAAGATCTGCGACGAGCATGGCATCTTGCTGATCGCCGACGAGGTTCAGTCCGGTTTTGGGCGGACCGGCCGCTGGTTTGCGGTTGAGCACTGGGGCATCCGGCCGGACATCATGGTGTTGGCCAAAGGGCTGGCTTCGGGCCTGCCGCTCTCCGGGGTGGTGGCGCGGCGCGAACTGATGGAGCGGTGGATTCCTGGCTCCCACGGTGGCACGTACGGCGGCAACGCGGTCGCCTGTGCGGCCGCAGTGGCTACTGTGCGCGTGATTCAGGACGAGAATCTGCTGGAGAACGCCCGGCAAATGGGCGCGCTCCTGATGGACGGGCTGCGACAGGTTCAGCAGAGCCACCCGATCATCGGAGACGTGCGGGGGCTGGGTTTGATGATCGGCACCGAGTTCACCGCGGCCGATGGCTCGCCAGCGACCGATGTGGCCAAAGCGGTGGTCAAAGAGTGCCTGGCGCGGCGGCTGATGCTGCTCACCTGCGGTACGTGGGACAACACGGTTCGCTGGATCCCGCCGCTGGTGGTGACCGCCGAGCAGGTACGGCAGGCGTTGGATATCTTTGGCGAGGCTGTGGCTGCGGCCGTGGCGTAAATTGGATCTGGGATTGGAAAGTCTCCCTTTCGAGTGTTGTTGGCACGGTGATGAGTTTGCACCGCAGAGCGCGCAGAGATCGCCGAGATATGCCGAAAGTTCTCTACGGACTCGGTGTTCTCGGCGGTGAGATTCCAACAACACCCAATGGTGGACTAACGGATTGAGAGGAGAGCAAGAATATGCGGGCATTGGTTTTGGGTGGGGCTGGCGCGGTGTGCAAGGAGACAACCCGCGACCTGGCCCAATTCAGCGATTTTGACGAAATTGTAGTGGCGGACTATGATTTGGTGGCCGTCACCCGGCTGGTGAACTCGATTGGTGATCAGCGACTCAAGCCGCTCTTCTTTAACGCCGATGAGTATGAAGGGATGTTGGCGCTCTTTCCGGGGTTTGACGTGGTGGTGAACGGATTACCCTTCAAGTATGACTATCCGGTCAACCAGGCGTGTGTGGAAGTAGGGGTGAATGGGCTGGACCTGTCGAGCGACGATCCCCAGTTTGCGCTCCACGATCAGGCGCTGGCCAAAGGGATGATCTTTGTCCCTGGCGTGGGGGCGACTCCCGGCATCACCAATATGATGGTGCGCCGCGCGGCCGGGCAACTGGACCGGATGGACGAGGTGGAGGTCTTTTTTGCCGCGTTCCGTTGCTTGGCTCCCGCCCCGGGCCTGCTGGCCACCACGCTGTGGGAGTTTAACCCGGAGGAAGAGGATCGGGACGAGGTCTATTTTGAAGACGGGGCCTGGCGGGCCACGCCGCCCATGTCGGGAGAGATCGCGGTCCGGTTCCACGATCAGATTGGGGTGCAAAGGGTGTATTACGTACCCCACGATGAGTCGAACACGTTGCCGCACTCGTACCCCACGCTGCGCCGGGCGGCCGTGCGAGGTTGCTTTCCGGCTCACGTGATGGCGTTGATGGGGGCGCTGATGCGCGGCGGCTTGCTCTCCACCCGGCCGGTGCGCTTTGGTGAGACCGTAATGCCCACCATCGAAGCGGTTCGCAAGCTGCTGGCCGAAAGCCCAATTTCGCAGGAGAACCCGGTCTGGGCGTATGGCCTGGTGGTGGAGGTGCTGGGGATGCGCAACGGCCGGCAGGTCAGGTGCACCTACCGCAGCAAGCACCCGCCTCAAGATGAGTGGGGCGGCAAATCGGCCTATTTCAAGAATGTGGGCATTCCGCTCTCCATCGGTGCGCAGTTGATTGCCGGGGGACACTGTGTAGCCAAAGGTGTCCGGCCGCCGGAATTGGCGTTCCCGACGGAGCGCTTTTTTGCAGAGCTGGCACGTCGCCAGGTCACGGTTGAAGAGACGATTGTGGAACAAGGCGAATTGGCATAAACAAGCATGCGGGGAACGCCGGAAAGACCGCAACGGCCCTGCCTTTTTTCTGTGTAGAAATGGAGGATTTCATGTCGCGCAAGCTAACACAAACTCGAGCACTGTATAACCGAGCCACCCAGCACATCCCCTACGGAGTGAATTCCAACTTCCGCTACTGGGGACCGGAGCACACTATGGTGATCTCCAAAGGGGAGGGGGCCTGGATCTGGGACCCGGATGGCAACCGGTATATTGATTACCGGCTGGCATTTGGCCCCATCATCCTGGGGCACGGCTACCGGCCGGTAGTTGAGCGTGTCCAGCAGGCCATCACAGAAGGGACTCTTTTTGCCTGGACCACGCCATGGGAGATCAAAGTGGCGGAACGGGTGGCCCGGCTGACCGGGGTGGACAAGGTGCGGCTGGGCAACACCGGCACCGAGGTGACGATGCACGCGCTGCGTATTGCGCGGGCGCACACCGGCCGGGAAAAGTTTATCAAATTTGAGGGGCAGTACCACGGCATGCATGACTATGTCCTGTTCAGCACCGCTTCCAGCCCGGCCGGCGCGCTGGGGTCGCGTCGCAGCCCAATCCCGGCCGTCACCTCGTCCGGGGTGCCCAAAGGGATAAGCGAGTACGTGGTGGTATTGCCGTACAATGACCTGGAGCGGCTGGAGGAGACGGTGGAGGCTCGCTGGCATGAGCTGGCGGCGATTTTTGTTGAGCCAATGATGGGCAATGCGGCCGGCATCATGCCCCGGCCGGGGTGGCTGGAAAAGCTGCGCGAGTTGTGCGACCGGTACGGCATTGTGCTGATCTTTGATGAGGTCAAGACGGGTTTTCGGATAGCCAACGGGGGTGCGCAGGAGTTCTTTGGGATCAAGGCTGATCTGGTCACCTACGCCAAGGCGATGGGCAATGGTTTCCCGATTGCCGCCATTGGCGGCAAGGAGGAGGTGATGATGACCATCGAGCCGGCCGCGGTGGCACATGGTGGCACTTATACCGGCAATGTGGCCGGGGCGGCCGCGGCCGATGCAACCCTGGAAATCCTGGAGCGAGAGCCCATCATTCAGACCATTTTCCAGCGCGGTCAGCGGTTGATGGACGGAATCGACGGAATCTTGACCCGCGCTGACATCCCGCATTGTATGACCGGGCTGCCGCCCATCCTGGGCTTTATCCTGGGTGTGGAGGAGTTGCCGGTTGACTTTCGGGCCTATTGCGCCGGTGACGATGCGCTGTACGAGCGGCTGGTGATGGAACTGATTGAACGCGGCGTGATGCCAGATTGCGACGGCCGCGAGCCGTGGTTCCTGTGTTACCAGCATACCGATGAGGTGATAGACGAGACATTGAGCATTCTGGAAGATACGGTCAAGGCGATCAAGTAGAGGTGAATGATGCCAAACGGATACCATGGAAAGATACTGCACGTTGATTTGACGACTGGCGGTTTGGAGGTTGAAGAGCCAGCTGAGGCCTTTTACCGCCAATACATGGGCGGCAGCGCTATGGGGATGTACTACTTGCTCAAATACACCCCGGCCGGGGCCGACCCGTTGGGTCCGGAAAACACGCTCTGCCTGATGGACAGCGTTCTCACCGGTGTTGCGGTCTCGGGCCAGTCGCGTTTTACGGCTACCGCCAAGTCGCCGGAGACTGACCTGGTGGGTGATTCGCAAGCAGGCGGCATCTGGCCGGCCGAACTCAAGAACGCGGGCTATGATGGCATTGTGGTCCACGGCCGGGCCAAGAAACCGGTCTATCTCTGGCTGCACGATGGCGAGGCTGAACTGCGCGACGCGGCCGGCCTGATGGGGCGTTTTACGGCCGATGTGGATGACGCCATCCGCGAAGAGTTGGGCGACCAGCGGGTGCAGGTGATGCAGTGCGGCCCGGCCGCCGAGCGCGGCGTGCGTTTTAGTGCGCTCATCAACATGAGCAATCGCGCCAACGGCCGGACCGGGATGGGGCTGGTGATGGCTTCCAAAAACCTGAAGGCGGTGGCCGTGCGTGGCCGGCAGCGGCCGGGCGTGGCCGATCCCGATGGGGTGAAGGCGCTGGCCAAATGGGGCGCTGAAAACCTGGAGGATTCCGATGTCGCCGGGCTTGGCCTGTTGGGCACTGCCGAGGTGGTCCTCCCTCAAAACCGGGCCGGTGGTTTGCCCACCCGCAACTGGTCCAGTGGCTATTTTGAAGAGGCCAAGGCCATCAGTGGCCAGACCATGTACGATACCATTTTGAAGGAGCGGGATACCTGTTATGCCTGTGTGGTGCGCTGCAAGCGCGTGGTGGAGGTGCAGGACGGCCCGTATCGGGTGGACCCGCGTTATGGCGGGCCGGAGTACGAAACACTGGCTACTTTGGGGTCGTACTGTGGCGTCTCTGATCTGGCGGCCGTCTCCTATTCCAACCAACTCTGCAATATGTACGGCATGGATACCATTGCCTGCGGAGCAACTATTGCTTGGGCGATGGACTGTTTTGAACGCGGGCTGATCGGCCGCGAGCAGACCGGCGGGATTGAGTTGACCTTTGGCAACGCGCAGGCGATGGTCCAATTGGTCGAACTGATTGGCAAGCGGGAAGGCTTTGGCCGGATGCTGGGGGAGGGCTCTACCCGCGCGGCCGAGGCGCTGGGCGTAGGCCGAGATTTGGTAGTGGCGGTCAAAAAACACGAGTTGCCGGCCCACATGCCGCAGGTCAAGCGCAGCTTGGCGCTGCTTTATGCGGTCAATCCCTTTGGCGCGGATCACCAATCCCACGAGCACGACCCGTCCTACCGGGAGTACCCGGACCGGATGGCCGAGTTGGGCCTGCAGGATCCACAGCCATCCAAGTTGCTGAACGCCGAAAAGGTGCGCTTTACCCTTTATACCCAGTACCTGTATAGCTTTCTGGACAGCGGCGACCTCTGCCAGTTTGTCTGGGGGCCGGCCTGGCAGTTGTATGGACCCAGCCAGATCGTGGAGTTGGTGCGGGCCGTGACCGGCTGGAACGTGAGCCTGTGGGAGTTGCTCAAAGTTGGCGAGCGCCGGCTGAACATGATGCGGGTATTCAACGTGCGTGATGGCGCTTGCGCTGAGGCCGACACGGTCCCTCCCAAGCTGTTGACGCCGTTACAGGGCGGCCGGAGCGACGGGATCGCTGTGACGGAAGACGAGGTGGCTGCAGCCAAGGCTGGCTATTACCAGATGGCGGGCTGGGATGCAGACGGCCGGCCGACGCGCGCCAAGTTGGAAGAGCTGGCGTTGGGCTGGTTGGCAGATGAGCTGGGCTTGTAGCAACAAAGGAGACCGTGGATGAAAATCGTCGTCTTGGGCGGAGCGGGCAAGATGGGCTGCATCGCGGCGCAGGACCTGGCCGGCGACCGGCGGGTGAAAATAGTGGTGATCGCCGATGCGGACCTGGCACAGGCCCGCGTGGTGGCAGAAACGATTGGCAGTGACAAGGTAAACATCCTCCCGGCCGACGCCACCGATCACGATGGGTTGGTCCGCACCCTGAAAGGAGCGGACGCCTGTTTGAACGCCACCGTGTACTATTTCAACCTGGGCGTGATGGAGGCGTGTCTGGCGGCCGGAGTGCACTACACCGACATGGGCGGGCTGTTTCACACCACCCGCAAGCAGCTCAAGTTGAGCGACCGGTTTGCCGCGGCCGGGTTGAGCGCCGTGCTGGGGATGGGCTCTGCGCCCGGCGTCCCCAACTTGCAGGCGCGCTATGCGGCCGACCGGCTGGACACGGTGGAGTCCATCCGCATCTATGACGGCATCAAGCCCCCGCCGGCCGATGACGTCCGCTTTACTTACGCCGTGCCCACCATTGTCGACGAACTAACCGAGTCCCCGATGGTCTTTCGTGACGGCGAGTTTATCGCCTGCGAACCGCTGACCGAGTTTGAGGATTATTGGTTTGCGCCGCCGCTGGGTTTGTTGCCCATGCACCTTTCGCTGCACTCCGAGGTGGCCACGCTGCCGGTGAGTTTTGGGCACATGGGGGTGCGGGAGTGCTTTTTCAAGATTAACTACTGGGGCATGTCCAGGGAGACGGTGAAAAAGATTCGCGTGCTGGTCGACTTGGGTTTTGCCGGCCGGGAGCCGGTGGTTGTCAAAGGTCAACCAGTGGTCCCGCGCGACCTGTTGGTAACCATGATGGCGGGTTACGTGCCTCCAATCACCGATTTTCTGGCCCCGGCCAGGAACAAACCGCCTGACTGGGTGAAAGAGATCGTCACCGAGGTGCGCGGAACAAAAGGTGGCCGGGAGGAAACCTACCGATTGGGCACGTTGACCTGCAAAGGGGCGCTGCCGACCGGAGTTGCTCCGGCCCGCGCCGCCATCTGGCTGGCGGAAGGGCGGGTCCGGCCGGGGGTTCATCCGCCAGAGCTGGCGCTGGAGCCGGTCCCGTTTTTCAAGGAGTTGGAGGAGCGCGAGATCTACACCCAGGTGAGCGTGACCGAAATGCTGTAGCGGCGGCGGTTGCATACGGCCGGGCGCGTGATAGAATCTGGCACGCTGGATGTTGAGAGGAGCTTATGTTCGGATACGCTGGCAAGTACCTGCAGGTTGACCTGACGGCCGGAAGCTGGGCCGATGTCCCGATCGATGAACTGGACGTTCGGAACTGGCTGCTGGGCTCTGGCCTGGCGGCCAAGTTGTACTATCAGGCTATGGACCCCCAACTCGATCCCCTGGACCCATCAAGCCCGTTGCTGGTCTTCAATGGGGTGTTGACCGGGACTTTTGCCCCCACCGGTTGTCGCAGTTCGTGGTGCGGCCGCTCGCCGCTCACCGGAATCTGGAACGAGGCCAATCTGGGCAACTTTTGGGGTGCGGAACTTCGTTTCGCCGGTTACGATGGGTTGGTGATCACCGGCCGGGCTGAGCGGCCGGTCTACCTCTGGATTGACGGCCCGAGCCGCAGGATCGAATTGCGCGATGCATCCCACCTGTGGGGGCAGGACTATTTTCTGACGGCCGATTTGCTGGTGCAGGAGACCGACCCCAAAGCGCAGGTCGCCGGGATAGGCCAGGCCGGAGAGCGGCTGGTCAAGATTGCTGGCGTCATGTCCGGCCCGTCCACCTATGTGCGGGCGGCCGCCCGGGGCGGAATGGGCGCGTTGATGGGCAGCAAGCACCTGAAAGCGATCGTGGTGCGTGGCAAGGAAAAGCCAACCTATCCGGATGTGCGCCGCTTCAGAGACGCGGTCAAGGAGCAAAACGCGTTCATCAAAGAGCACGGGATTGGCCTGAGCACCTATGGCACCTCCGGCGGTGTGATGGCGACCGAGATCAAAGGCGACATGGCAATGCGCAATTGGAGCCTGGGCAACTGGCCAGAGGCGGAAAAGGTCTCGGGCCAGACGATTCACCAGACCATCAAGCTGAAGCACAGCCACTGCTTTGCCTGTCCCATTGGTTGCGGCCACGAAGAAGAGGTGACGGAGGGTGAGTTTCGCAGCCCGCGCGGCAAGGGACTGGAGTACGAGACGATTGCCGGTTTTGGTGGCAACTGTCAGGTCTCCGATCTGGGGGCGCTTTCATTGGCCAATTCGCTGTGCAACCAATACGGATTGGACACCATCTCGACTTCAGCCATCATCGCCTTTGCCATGGAGGCCTATGAGCGCGGACTGATTGGCCCGGCCGACACGGGTGGGGTGGCGTTGCGCTTTGGCGACCCGGCCGCGATGCTGGCGATGGTCCACCAGATTGCGTTGCGCGAGGATGTGGGCCGGCTGCTGGGTGAAGGGGCGCGGATCGCGGCTCAGGCGCTGGGCAGTGGGGCGGCCGAACTGGCTGTTCACGTCAAAGGGATGGAAGTGGCCTATCACGACCCTCGTGCATTTGTCAGTATGGCGGTCAACTATGCTACCGCCAATCGCGGCGGATGCCATCTAGAGGCGGCCAGCTACTGGAACGGGTATGGTTTGCTGTTGCCGGATTTGGGGTATCCGGATATCGTCCCGCATCACGAATCGAACGAGGCGCAGGCTCGGATGGCTTGCGATTTTCAGAACTATGCCAGCGCGTACAACCCGTTGGGGTTGTGCAAATTTATCATCAAGTCGTGGGTGGGTCCAGAGCGGTTGGCGGAAATCGTCAACGCGGCTCTGGACTGGAGTTGGAGCCCGCAGGACGTGCTCACCGTTGGCGAGCGGATTTTCCAACTCAAGCGGCTGATCAACCTGGAGTTGGGCGTGACGGCCGCCGACGACACGTTGCCCAAACGATTGCTGGAGGAACCCCGGCCGACCGGCGAGGCGGCCGGGGTATTGCCCGACCTGGGCGTGATGCTGCCGATCTATTACCGGCTCCGTGGCTGGGACGAAACCGGCCGGCCTGGCCAACAACGACTGCACGATCTGGGGGTGCTGGAGTAACGTCGGCCGACGGCAGCACACGAACGGGTATGGCCGGCCGTCGGTAGCCGGGTCCGGCGGCCGGCCAGCCCACACCCATCCACTCTGTTTGCGCAACCCAAGCCCAGCGGGATTTGCCCTTATGCGAGGGGGAGTGTCTAACAGCGCAGTCACAGCAACTTTTGTCATCGCGAGCCGGCGCCAGTCGGCGAAGCGATCTCCAGCCCTGTATCCTCGGTACTGAGCACTCCCTGTGCGGGGGGAATTTCCGGCTGTGCGCTGGCTATGTTATAATCGGGCGGAATTTGGACGAGGAGGCCCTTCTTGCTGGAGAAACTACGTGGCAGCCTGGCCCGCACTCGGAATTCGGTCTTTGGCCGGATTGTCAACATACTCGGGGCAGGCGAGATTGATGAAGAGACCTGGGAAGCTCTGGAAGCATTGCTGATCCAGGCCGACGTTGGCGTTGAAACGACCGAGACGATCGTGGAACGCCTGCAGAAACGCGTTGCACAGGATGGCATTGTCAAGGCTGATCGGTTGGGACTGGTATTGAAAGAGGAATTGCGCAAACTGTTGCCTGATCCACCGCCAATGATGGTTGACGAACCCCGTTTGCTGACGCTGGTGTTGATTGTCGGCTCCAATGGGTCGGGCAAGACGACCTCTATTGGCAAATTGGCCAAACGATACAAGGACCGCGGCCGCCAAGTGCTCCTCTCGGCCGGGGACACCTTTCGGGCTGCTGCGATTGAGCAACTGCAGATCTGGGGCGAACGGGCCGGCGTGCCGGTCATTGCCGGGCAACCGGGCGGTGACCCCGGGGCGGTGCTGTACAACTCGATCCGGGCGGCCCGCGCCCGCGGTGCGGATCTGATCATTGCGGACACGGCCGGCCGGTTGCACACCAAGTACAATTTGATGAAGGAATTGGCCAAGGTTCACAGCGTGGCCGAGAAAAACATCCACGGCGCGCCGCACGAGGTCCTGTTGGTGCTAGACGCACCAACCGGCCAAAATGCTTTGCTGCAGGCCAAACATTTCAAGGAAGAGGTAGGCGCTACCGGGGTCATCCTGACCAAGCTGGACGGCACAGCCAAGGGTGGGATGGTCTTTGCCATCTATCAGGAACTGGGATTGCCCGTGCGTTTTGTGGGTGTTGGCGAAGGGATTGATGATTTGGCCGAATTTGACGCTGATCAGTTTGTGAACGGCCTGTTTGAAGGATAGTGTTTTGATGGAAGGATTACTAGCGCAAATCGAATATCTGGACAGTATGGGAGACGAGTTGCGGAGGCGTCTTTGACCTGCTGGGCAAGCAGGAAAGATTGGCGAAATTGGATGTCGCTGCGGCCGCGCCGGATCTGTGGGACGATCCGGAACGCGCTCAACGGTTGATGCGCGAGCTGTCGGCGTTGCGTGGCGATGTGGAATACCTGCTGGCGCTATCCTCCCGCCTGCGTGACACACGCGAGCTGGTGGAGCTGGGCGATGAGGGGCTGGCTCAAGAACTGACGGCCGAAGTGGAGGCGCTGACGTCCGAGCTGGAGCGGCTTGACTTTCAGAGCATGCTCTCCGGCCGGTACGACCGGGAAGATGCTATCCTGGCGGTGCACGCCGGCACGGGCGGCACAGACGCGCAGGATTGGGCGGCCATGTTGGAGCGCATGTATCTGCGCTGGGCTGAGGCCAGTGATTTCCGGGCCGAGATCCTATCCCTCACCGAAGGCGAGGAAGCGGGCATCAAGAGCGCTACGTTGAGCGTGGTGGGCAAGTACGCCTATGGCTATCTGCAGGCGGAGCGGGGCGTGCATCGCCTGGTGCGCCTGTCGCCCTTTGACGCTGCACACCGGCGGCATACATCCTTTGCGCTGGTGGAGGTCTGGCCGGATGTGGCCGGTGAGGTTGATATCGAGATTGACGAAAGCGAACTGCAGATTGATCGTTACCGTTCAGGTGGGGCCGGCGGCCAACACGTGCAAAAGAACGAGACCGCCATCCGTATTACCCATCTACCCACCGGGATCGTGGTGACGTGTCAGAATGAGCGGTCGCAGAAACAGAATCTGGAATCGGCACTCAAGGTGTTGCGGTCGCGGTTGCTGGCGATAGAGCAGCAAAAGCAGGATGACGAGGTGGCGGCGCTCAAGGGCGGGTACGTGGACGCTAACTTTGGCAACCAGATCCGATCATATGTGCTCCACCCCTATCAAATGGTTAAGGATCACCGGACGGATCACGAAACCGGCAACGTGACCGCCGTGTTGGACGGCCGGTTGGATGACTTTATGGAAGCGTACCTGCGTTACGCCGCCGGGGAGCGTTAACGGGAGACGAATCATGCCAAAGGGTATCAAGCGTTCTGTGGGCTCAGTCGGGCGGCGAGCGCCATCGCGGCCGTCGCGGTCGGTATCGAGGCCTTCTCGGTCTGTGTCCCGATCGGTGTCACGACCGGCCAGCCGGCCGGCGCAGCGAGCTGTCAAATCGGCCGTGCGCAGCACCTCCCGGCCGACGGTCAAACGATCCATTGGTGGTTCGGGCGCTCAGTCCAGTGGTGCGCCTATCCCGCGCAGGATTGCGGGCAAGCCCGCCCGGCCGGTGCGTTTCCGGGCGCCTGTACGCCGGCTGGCCCGCCTGGCTGCCCCGACGCGCTCCCCTGTGCGGCCGGCCATCGGCCCGGCGTTGGTGGCCGGAGCGTTGGCGGTAGTGGCTGCCCGGCCGGCGACCCGCGTTCCTTTTCGCGCCGCACGCCAGGCCCGCTATGACCGTTTCTATGGCGCTCTCGCGATGCCGGTTGGCCGGCACTATGCTTCCTGGGATGATGAGATCGCCGATCTATTTGAGACAATTGGCAAACTGCAGGAGGCGGCCTTGTTGCCGGCCGTGGGGCAGGACCTGGACGAGATCAACGCGCTGATCAGCCGCTTGCCGGCCGAGCTGCAGGAAACCAGACAGCGGGGCTATGTGCATCAGGCTCAACTGGAGCAAAAGGTGCACGGACTGGTCGGCCGGTGGGATCAATTGTACGCAGGACTTGCCGATGCGCTTTACCGCCAGCAAACGGAACTGGTGGAGGCCGCCAACCGACTGCTGGACACAGTGGATAGGCTGTACGATCCCGGCGCGGACCGGGGTACGGTGGATACCTGCTGGGCCGGAGTGAGAGCGCTACAATCGCGTATTGAGGCGGCCCACAAGAGCCTGACCGGCATGTACGATGACCTCGGCCGGGAACTGGAGCTGGTTGACCTGGAGACAGACCGCCTGGATTGGACGCTGGACCAGTTTGAAGCGGCCCAATTCAGGTTGATCCAGGGCGAGGCCCCGTTGCGGGCTGCCAGTGCCCGCTGGATCCGTCGCGGCACCGAGGGGCCCACCGGTATTTTGTACCTGACCGACCAACGCATCCTCTTTGAGCAAAAGGAAGAGGTGGTGACGGTGAAGTTTCTCTTTATCACGGTCAAAAAAGAGCCGGTGCACGAATTCCAGCTTGAGGTCCCGGTGAGCGCCGTAGAGGAGGTGCGGGCTGGGGAGCAGAAAGAGGGGCTGCGCAAGCTGGAAAAGGCCCACCTGCTGGAGATGCGTTTTGACCACACAGCACCGTTGGATGGTGGGTTGTTTTACCTGCTTAAGGATGAAGCGCAAGCCTGGCAGAACCTGATCGGCCGGGTGCGGTCTGGTGATATGGACCGCGAGCGCACGGCCGCGGCGGCTGAGGAGGCGGCCGCGCTGGCGCAGGCGCGGAGCGAGATCCCATCCAACTGCCCCAATTGCTCTGCGCCGTTGGATCAAACGGTGTTGCGCGGCATGACCAGCATCGCCTGCCGATTCTGTGGCACGGTGATTCGCATCTAGCGGGAGGTCAAATTGGCTGTTGCTCAAGAAGGTCAGTTGGTCTTGTTGGCCGGCAAGGACCACAAGACGTTTCTCGTTCGCCTGCATCACGGCCGGCGGTTGCAGACTCACCGGGGCATTCTGCTGCACGACGATCTCATCGGCCGGCCGCTGGGCAGCACGGTCCGTTCTCACCTGGGAATGGCCTACTACCTGTTGACTCCCTCGTGGGATGACCTGTTGCGCGGGATTCGGCGCAACTCGCAGATCGTTTACCCCAAGGATATCGGGTACATCCTGATGAAGATGGCGATCCGGCCGGGCACCATCGTGGTGGAAGCCGGCACCGGCAGCGGTTCGCTGGCGGCCGGATTTGCCTCGTCGGTGATGCCGGCCGGTCACGTCTATTCGTACGAAGTGAGGTCGGACATGCAGACGCTGGCGCGGCGCAACCTTGAGCAACTTGGATTGGCCGAATATGTCACGCTCAAACTGCGCGATATTGCCGAAGGTTTTGACGAAACGGACGCCGACGCGCTCTTTCTGGATGTGCCGACTCCCTGGCACTACCTTGAGCAGGCGCACGCGGCTTTGCGCGGCGGGGGCTTTTTTGGCTCCATTCTACCTACCGCCAACCAGGTGGTGCAGTTGCTGGCCGAATTGCAGCGGCTCCCGTTTGCCTTTGTGGAGGTAGAGGAGATAATGCTGCGCGGCTACAAAACGGTGCCGGAGCGCTTCCGGCCGATGGACCGGATGATTGGGCACACAGGCTTTCTCATATTCGCCCGGGCCCTTGCGGAAGCCCCAATCGGCGAGGAAGAGGAATGAAAACGAGGGTGGCGCTGGCCACCCTCGTTTGATGTTGAGATAGCGACTCGGGCGAGTTTAGAACTCGGCCTCTTCGTCCACTCGCGAAACCAAGCCCACCTCGGGCATTTCTTCCTCAAGCGCTTCTTCTTCTACCTCAAGGCGGCGGAGCGCTTCAACGTGGGCAACCACGTCGTCCTCGTCGGCCAAGATGGTGATGGTGCCCGGTACCCGCAGGTCTTTGATAGTCACCGTGTCATCGTCGGTCAGATTACTCACGTCATATTCGATGACGGGGATCAGGTCTCCGGGGAGGCATTCGATCTGGACGCTGGTCAGGTCTTGAATGAGTGTGCCAGTGAGGGATGCCTCACCGACCAGCGAGATGCCCAACTCGGTGGTGAGTGTTTCGGTCATCACCACGCGGTAAAAATCTACATGCTGGATGGTCCGGCGGACGGGGTGAATCTGGATATCGCGCACCAGTGCGTTCCAAATTTCCCCCTGGTCGCCAATCTGTAGCGAAATGAGGGCAGTCATACCCGCTTCTTTGAGGAGGCGAGCCAGGGAGCTTTCCTCGCATTGAATGCTGATAGACTCCATGTCCCGGCCGAAAAGCACCGCCGGGACAAATCCTTGGTTGCGCAGTTGCTGGACCTGTTTGCCAGTTACCGTTCTGGGTTCCGCAAAAAGAGTGTGTTCAGCCATTTGTTATTCCTTCCCACCAAATAATGATTTGAGAGATAGCAGCAGACCAATCCCCAAGCCAAAACCGAGCCCGATCACGAGTCCAGTCCGGGTGTCCATGGCTGTCTCGACGTTGCCGTACACCTCGCGAGCCAGCAACACCCCGGTCCGAATTTGCGCGCCGTCCACCCGTTGTGCTGCGATCACGCTGGCGGAACTGCCGGGTTGTAGTTGAATCACTTCGCCGGCCGCAAACACCGCGCCGCTTTTATCAAGGTTGATCTCGCGGGCGCGAATGGTGATGGCGCCACTCTTGTCCATGAAAACAGTTTCGCCATCCACGAATTGAGCGCCGCTCTGGTGGATGTCCACCCGCTGCCCTTGCACCGTGCGGGCTCCACTTTCACGGATCTCCACATGTTCGGCACTGGTCAAGTCGCCTGGTTGATTCTGCTCTGTTGCGTACATACTTATGCCTTCGCACAAAAAAGGGCGCTATGATGCTGCAAGGTAACGCCCTTCCGTCCGATGCGGCCGTTTCCGACCGGGCGCAATTGTAACTGAATCGCAGGATTTGGTCAAAGCGCCTGCGATACGATACTGTTCACGGTGCGATACGTCCCTGGTCAATCGCCTGCTTTGCACTATAATACGGTTGTGGGGCGGCGTATTCCGATTTCCACCCACAGCAAAACACGCTTTGTTAATGGCCGAGCAATAGGATTGAGTATGCCGAAAAAAGAGTTGGTGTTGATAGATGGTCACGCATTGGCGTACCGAATGTTTTTTGCGCTGCCGTTGGAGGCGTTCACTACCCGGGCAGGCGAACCGACCAACGCCACTTTTGGTTTTACCCGGACGTTGATGGATATCATTCTGTCGGATGAACCACCCGAGTTCCTGGCCGTGAGCTTTGACGTGGGCAAAACCTTCCGCGACGAACTCTTTCCGGAGTACAAGGCGACGCGCGCCAAGACTCCGGATGAACTGCACATGCAGGTGGATCGCATTCGCGAGGTGGTAGCTGCATTCAACGTGCCCATCATTGAGATGGAAGGGTACGAAGCGGATGACGTCTTGGGAACCATTGCCCGCCAATCGGCCGCCCAGGGAGTGCCTGCCCGTATCCTCACCGGCGACCGTGATTTGTTGCAGCTGGTGGATGAAAGCACGCACGTGCTGCTGGCTGGCCGGCAGGGGACGGAAGAATATGACCCGGCCGCGGTTGAGAAGAAATACGGCCTCCGGCCGGATCAGATTGTGGACTATAAAGCGCTGGTGGGGGACACATCCGACAACATTCCCGGCGTCAGAGGTGTGGGTGACAAAACGGCCGTCAAACTGTTGCAGGAGTATGACACGCTGGACCGCATTTACGAGAATCTGGACCAGGTCGCCAGCGCACGGTTTCGCAATGCCCTGGAAGCCGGCCGCGACGATGCCCATCTCAGCCGCAAGCTGGCGCGCATCATCACCGACGTGCCGGTTATGCTGGACCTGGAGGCATGCCGGGCGGCCGATTTTGACCGCGTTCAGGTGGCCGAGTTGATGCGCGACCTCGAGTTTCGCTCGCTGGGGGAACGGTTCCGCGAGGGCGTGCCGTCCCGGCCGCAGCAGCTCTCGTTGTTTGGCGAGCCGGCCGGGCCCGCTGCTGGGGCAGTGGCCGCAACAGCACCCGCAGGGCCTGGATTGACCCGCGTTCACCTGGTTGCCACCCCGGCCGAGCTGGACACACTGGCTGCCCATTTGGCAGATGCGAGCGTGGTCTGTTTTGACACCGAGACGACCAGCACCGACGAGGTCACAGCCGAACTGGTGGGGATTGCGGTGAGCCCGGCCGCCGGCGAGGGGTACTATATCCCGGTGGGGCATCGACTGGATGAGGACCAAGGCCGGCAACTGCCGCTGGACCAGGTGCTGGAGGCGCTGCGGCCGGCGCTGACCAATCCCTCCATGGCCAAAGTGGGACATAATACCAAATACGATCTGACCATGCTGGAACGGAATGGCCTGACGGTCACGCCTGTTTCCTTTGACACCATGCTGGCGGCCTGGTTGCTGGAGCCAGCCAGCCGAGGGCTGGGCCTGAAAAACCAGGCGTGGAGTTCGGCTGGGTGTGGAGATGACCGAGATAACCGAGTTGATCGGCCGGGGCAGCAAGCAGATTACCATGGCAGAGGTGCCGGTGGCCGCGGCAGCGGCCTACGCGGCGGCCGATGTGGATATGCCGCTCCGCCTGATGGAGCAACTGGAATCCGAATTGAAGGCAAAGCAACTCTGGTCGCTTTTCACAGAGGTCGAAATGCCCCTCATTCCGGTGCTGGCAGACATGGAACAGGCCGGCGTGGCGCTGGATGCGGATTTCTTGCGCCAAATGTCTGGCGAGTTGGCGGCTACGCTGGAAACGCTGGAGGACCAGATCCACGAAATGGCCGGGCATGACTTTAACATTAATTCTACCCAGCAGCTCAGTCAGGTGCTATTTGAAGAGTTGGAGTTGCCCACCGAGGGGCTGCGCAAGACCAAATCCGGCCACTATTCGACGGCCGCCGATGTGCTGGAGGCGCTGCACGGCACCCACCCGATGATTGACCTGATTCTGGAGCAGCGCGAGGTTTCCAAACTCAAATCAACCTATGTGGATGCGCTGCCCGATCTGGTGAACCCGGCCACCGGCCGGATTCACACATCGTACAATCAGGCTGGCGCCATCACCGGCCGGCTTGCGTCATCCAATCCCAACTTGCAGAACATCCCGATCCGGACCGAGTTGGGGCGGCAGATACGGCGGGCGTTTGTTGCCCGGCCGGGGTGGGTCTTTTTGGCGGCCGACTATTCGCAGGTCGAGCTCCGCGTGCTGGCTCATGTCTCGCAAGATCCGGGTCTGCTGGGCGCTTTCCAGCGCGGACAGGACATTCACGCTACCACCGCCGCGGCCGTGTACACCATCCCGCTGGAACAGGTCACCGGCGACCAGCGCCGTTTTGCCAAGAGCGTCAACTTTGGCCTCATCTATGGGATGACCGCCTTTCGGCTGGCGCGAGAGTCCGCCCTCACCCTGGCGGAGGCGGAGAATTTCGTCCAGGCATATTTCGACAGCTTCCCCAACGTGCGCAAGTACCTGGATGCCACCATTGCCCAGGCCAAAAAGCAGGGCTGGGTGGAGACGGCCATGGGGCGGCGGCGCTATTTCCCGGTCCTGCAGACATCGGCCGGCGACCGCGTGTCGGCACTGGCGCGGCAGCGGGCAGAGCGCGAAGCGGTCAATTTCCCGATTCAGGGCACGGCGGCCGATATCATCAAGATAGCCATGATTAACCTGCACCATGCCCTGGCGGCCGGGGAGTTCAGGGCACAGATGTTGCTGCAAGTTCACGACGAATTGGTGCTGGAGGTCCCGCTCGACGAACTGGAGCCGGTCAGAAAGCTGGTCGTGGAGCTGATGGAAGGCGCTCTTGAACTGCAAGCCCCGCTGCGGGTCGACACCAAGGTCGGCCGCGACTGGCTGAACATGGCGTGATCGCCGTTGCGCTGTGCTTTTCCTGTGCTATACTTGGCATAACGCAAGTCTTTGGAGGTCTCCATGAAGCATTTTCTCAGTCTATCGGACCTATCGGGTCAAGAGATCCGGTATCTGCTGGACCTGGCGCTCAAGCTGAAAGCAGAGTGGAAGGCTGGCGGCAACAAGGGACAGTTGGCCGGCCAAACGTTGGGAATGGTGTTCCAAAAGCCCTCTTTGCGCACCCGGGTCTCTTTTGACATGGCCATGATCCAGTTGGGCGGGCAGGCGCTGTACCTGTCCCCCAACGAGATTCAATTGGGCAAGCGGGAGAGCGTGGCGGATGTGGCGCGGGTGCTTGCACGCTATGTGGATGGCATCATGGCCCGTGTTTTTGCCCACAGTGACATCGTTGAGCTGGCCCGGTACTCGAGTGTGCCGGTTGTCAATGGTTTGTCGGATTACAACCACCCGTGCCAGGGGATGGCGGACCTGCTGACGATCCTGGAAAAGCACGGCCGCATCGCCGGTCTGAAAATTGCGTACGTGGGTGACGGCAACAATGTGGCTCGCACACTGATGGTGGGGGCAGCCAAGCTGGGGGCGCATTTTGTGGTGGGGACGCCGGCCGATTACGCCATTGCCGCGGCCGATGTTGCGCAAGCTGAGGCAGACGCGGCCGAAAGCGGGGGGTCAATCCTCACCACGACGGACCCGGTGGCGGCCGTGGCTGGGGCGCACGTGGTGTACACGGACACCTGGACTAGCATGGGGCAGGAAGAGGAAGCGGCCGCCCGGCGGCAGGTCTTTCCGCCATACCAGGTCAACGCGGCGCTGTTAAAGGGAGCCAGTCCAGACGTGATTGTCATGCACTGTCTGCCGGCCCATCGCGGTGAAGAGATCACCGATGAGGTGGC
The DNA here is from genome assembly GCA_963707345.1 of uncultured Chloroflexia bacterium. Lineage (GTDB taxonomy): Bacteria > Chloroflexota > Anaerolineae > Promineifilales > UBA4811 > CAVPPE01. The sequence goes on along the minus strand of CAVPPE010000002.1, from coordinate 504,373 downwards.
GGATGGTCCGCATTCGGCGCTATTTGATCAGGCAGAAAATCGTCTGCATGCACAAAAGGCAATTCTGGTTGAGTTGATGGGTTAAGCGGGTTTGGGCGCGGGTTGCACGGCAGGGAGGAGATAGATCGTGGCTGGAGATCGTCAACGGTATCAGGAGGCAATGAGCCAGGGGGCTCAGTTTGCGTGGGACGGCCGGTGGCGCCGGGCGATTGAGCAGCTTGAGGTTGCGCGCGCCGAATTCCCGGACAACCCGGAACCTTACGGCCGGATGGGGCAGGCCTATTTTGAACTGGGCGATTTTAGCCAGGCGCTTCGTTACTACCAGCAGGCGGCGCGGCTTAACCCCAACGATGTGGCTGTGCTGGGTCGAGTTGCCGACGTGCTGGAGCGCATGGGGCAGCTCTCGCAAGCGGCCCGCACTTACATGGCGGTGGCAGAGGCGCATCTCCGGCAACGAGACCTGGAGTTGGCCGTTTCTCATTGGGAGCGGGCTACGCGCCTGGACTCTGGCCTGATGGGGGCGCGCCAACGGCTAGCGCTGGTTTATCGACGTCAGGGTCGGATCAAGGACGCCGTTCGTGAGCACCTGGCGATTGCCCGCATTCATCAGGAGCACGGGGACATCAAGCAGGCGGCTCTGGTGTGCAAGGCCGCGCTGGAGCTGGACCCGAATAACGCGGATGTGCTGGCGGCTGTGGATTTGCTGCGCCAGGGAATGACGATGGCGGGGGCAGCCCAACTATCCGACCGGCCGCAGCCCAAGCGTAAGGAACAAAACGCAACCATTGTCCCCTCGGTGGCGGAGGCGGTGCGCGCGGCCGCCGAGGCGTTTGAAACCGGCGACGTGGCGGGCTGGGATGAGCCACCTGAATTGGATGACGGCAAAGGGAGTCCGGTGGAAGATGCCCGCCAGGCAGCATTGGCCAATCTGGCCGGTATTGTGTTCGAGGAGGACACGCCCACAGCCGGGGCCATGAGCAAAGCCGACCGTGATGCGCTGATAAGCAGAGCGATTGATTTTCAGACCCAGGGGCAAGTTGATGAAGCTATTGCCGCCTATGAAAAGGCGATAGCCGGAGGTGTACGCCAGCCGGCCGCTCACTTTAACCTCGGTTTGCTTTACCAGGAGCGGTTGCGCTTTGATGAGGCGATTGACCGGCTCAAGTACTCGCTGGAGGATCCCGATTACATGCTGGGCAGCCACTTTGCGTTGGGCGAATGCTACCGGGCCAGAGGGCGACTGGATGAGGCACTGTCACACTTTTTGGAAGTGGCCAAAATTGTGGATATGCGGACGGTCAATCGCGACCAGGCTGACGACCTGGTCCGGCTTTACGAGAGCCTGGCCGACACGTATGCTGTCAAAGGGGAGCAGGAACAGGCGGCCGCTTTTACCAACGCCCTGGTTGACTTTTTGAGCACCAAAGGCTGGGAAGACAAGGTGAAGGATGCACGGGAGCGGCTCGACGCGCTGGCCGACGGCGGCCAAACGATGAGCCTGGCCGAGATTCTGGCGGTTGCGGGGTCAGAGCAGGTGCTGGAATCCATTGCGCTCACCAAAGAGTACGAGCGCCGCGGCTGGCTGGATTCCGCTCTGGAAGAGGCATATTACGCGGTCCAGTTGGCGCCCTGGTATCTTCCCACCCACCTCCGACTGGCGCGCATATTGGAACAGCGCGGTCAGATCGAGTCGGCCGGGAACAAATACGTTATTGTTGCCCAGAACTATCGCACCCGGGGCGACGCCCGCCGATCCATGGATGCGTTTGAAAAGGCGATGGCGCTCGCGCCACTCGATATGGGCCTGCGTACGCGGCTGGTGGAGATGCTCAAGCGACATGGCGAAATAGACCGGGCGCTGGAGCACTCGATTGCGCTGGCAGAGGCTTATTACCAACTGGCGCAAATTGGCAAGGCCCGCGAGAAATACCAGGAAGCGCTGCAATTGGCCCCGCGCGGCTCGGCCGACAAGCAGTGGTCGCTCAAGATCCTCCACCGGATTGCGGATATTGACATGCAGCGGCTGGCGTGGCGTGAGGCGGTCACTTCGTACCACCAGCTCGTTCAGATTTCCCCGGATGACGAGCGCGCCAGCGTCACGTTGGTCGAAATCCTCTTTAAATTGGCCAAGGGACACGAGGCACTGACCGAGTTGGATCGTTTCCTGGCCCGGCTGGCAGCTCAAGGGCGGTCAAAAAAGATTTTGGCGATCTTGAATGACCTGTTGTCACAGCAGCCGGACGAAATGGGGTTGTTGAGCCGGCTGGCAGCGGCATACGCCCAGGCCGGTGAGCGCGAAAAAGCAATTGAGCACCTGGATCGGTTGGGGGAATTGCAGTTGGACGCGGGCTTGCGGACGGAAGCGATGGCGACTATCCAGGCAATCCTCTCGCTCAACCCGGCCGATTCCGAGGGCTACCGGATGCTGCTGAAGCAAATCGTGGGGCCATCTTGAGCGATTTTTCGCATCTGTTCCAGACCATCACCTGGGCCAGCGTCATCGACATTTTGCTGGTGACCCTGGTCTTTTTTTTGTTGCTCGTGCTCTTTCGCGGCACGCGCGCTGTGCAATTGCTGCGCGGCGTGATCTTGATCGTCTTGGTGGTGTTGGTCTTGACCTCGGTGGCCGAGTTGCCCGCCTTTAGCTGGCTGTTGAGCAAGACGATCCCAGCTCTATTGCTTTCCATTCCCATTATCTTTCAGCCCGAATTGCGGCGGGCTTTTGAACGGTTGGGGCAGGCCGGGTCCATTTTGCGTGGTTTCCGCGAGGACAAGGAGGGCCTGGTCATCACCAGTATCGGCCAGGCATGCCAGCGCCTTTCTGATCGGCGGCATGGCGCTTTGATTGTGCTGGAGCGGGAGACAGGGCTGCAAGAGTACGTGGATACAGGAACCACCCTGGACGCCCGGCTTTCGCGGCAGGCTCTGGAGACGGTTTTTTTCCCAAACACCGAACTGCATGACGGCGCGGTGATCGTGCGCAACGGCCGGATTCTGGCGGCCGCCTGTATCATGCCGCTGTCGGCCGGCAAGGCGCACAGCACCGATCGGCATTTGGGGCTGCGACACAGAGCCGCATTGGGCATCAGCGAAGTGAGCGATGCAATCGCGGTGGTCGTTTCGGAGGAGACCGGGCAGATTGCGGTGGCACACAATGGCCGAATGATCCGCCGCCTGGACGCGGCCCGGCTGGAGACCATCCTGCGCGCGTTTCTTCAACCTCGTTTTGGTGGCGGTTGGCTCGGCCGGCTACGCGGCCGTGCCGCACGCTCGTCACAGGCAGCGTCTTCGACTCAAACTGGCCGCCCGCCCGGCTGAATCCATGGGAGTGTTTGGTGATCCGCTGGTTGGTCGATAATTTAAGCACATTGGGGTTGGCTTTTGTCCTGGCGCTTTTTGTCTGGCTGGTGGCGGTGCAGGAGACCAACCCTATTGTGGAGCAACCGTATCGCGATCCGATCCCGGTGGTGATCCTGAATCAGCCATCCGGCACGGTGTTTACCGACTCGCTGGGACTGAACCTGGCCAAAATCCCCGAGTACTCGGTGGAGGTGATTGTGCGTGGCCCCAAGCAGACACTGGATGCGCTGCCGCTGGACAATTTTGCGGCCGTGGTAGATCTCGCCGATGTGCCGTTGGGTGGGGCGGATGTACCGGTGACCGTCATTTCGGCCGACTCCCTGGTGTCCATCGTTGAGCAAAGCAGAGACAAGATTTTCTTTCGCCTGGAGCAGTTCCGCCGGGTGACCCTGCCCATTGTTCCAGCAATCACCGGGTCGCCAGCGCTGGGACACGTGGCGGGTGAACCGATCATTGAACCGGCCGAGGTGACGGTGGAAGGCCCTGCACCCAAGATTGACCCGGTGGATACAGCGCACCTGCGCCTGTCGATTGAGGGCGCTCAGGAGACGGTCCAGGAAACAGCGTTTGTCCAATTGAGGGACGCCAACAATCGCCTGCTCACAGGATTCGATACCGAAAGGCTCCAGGTGCAGGTGACCATCCCCATCACAAAATCGGACGAATACGCCGAGCTGTTTGTCACCGTCAATCTTACCGGCACCATCTCGGCGGGTTACAGGCTGGCAGACTATTCGGTTGACCCCCAACGGGTTACGATTTTTGGCCGGCCGGAGATTGTCTCTCAACTGCCGGGATTCGTGAGCACGTTTCCCGTGGATGTAACTGGCGCCAATGGGGATTTGCTCCGCCGGGTGGGTTTGCAGGTGCCCGAAGGGGTTACCCTGGTTGGGCCACAGACAGTGGTGGTTGAAATCGACATCGAGCCGGTGCTGACTACCCTGACCATACCGTGGCGGCTCAAGATTCTAGGCCCCGGCCCTGGTCTGACGGCAACGATTTCCTCTGATGTGGTGAACGTGGGGTTGATCGGCCCGCTGGATTTGATTGACGCTTTTAACCCTGAGACAGACCTGAACTTGACTTTGAACTTGCTAGGGCTGGAACCCGGTTCGTATCAGTTGGAGCCGACTGTCTTTAGCAGCTTGCCTGGGGTGGAAGTCGAGGGAATCCTGCCAGGCACGATTCAGGTGGAAATCACCGTGCTGCCAACCCCTACACCCACGCCAACTCCCGATCCCTCTGCCTCACCCACTGTCACGCGAGGTCCTATTTCGCCTGTAGCTACACCAACCCGGACGGCAACGCCGCAGCCGTAAAGGCGGCCGCAGCAACCATCCATCAGGAGTGCACCAATGCGTAAACCGATGCTGGCCCTGGTCGGCCGGCCTAACGTGGGCAAATCTACCTTGTTCAACCGCCTGGTTGGGCAGCGGCTGGCCGTCGTATCCGACGTGCCGGGCACAACGCGGGACCGGATTCAGGCCGACGCCGAGTGGAACGGCGTGACCTTTACGGTGGTTGATACGGGCGGGATCGAGGTGGAGGGTGGTTTTCATACTGCCCCTCTGTCCGAGGACTCGGCTCGTTTCCTGCCGGCCATCCGTTCCCAGGCCGCGATTGCGATTGACGCGGCCGATGTGGTGGTGCTATTGGTGGACGCGCAGGCAGGTCTCACCGTGGCCGATGAAGAAGTGGCGGACATCCTGCGCCGCACGGCCAAGCCGGTGATTATTGCAGCCAACAAAGCGGAGAGCAAGACCGGTCGGGAGGCGGCCGTCGAGTTTTACGGGCTGGGTCTGGGTGAGGTGGTACCTGTTTCTGCGTTGCACGGCACGGGGACTGGCGACCTGCTTGACGCAATCGTGGAGGCGTTCCCGGATTGGGCTACGGAAGAAGAGGGCGAGGACGACTCGATACGCATTGCGATTGTCGGCCGGCCGAACGTGGGCAAGTCCTCACTGCTCAACCGGCTGCTGGGCGAGGAGCGCGCAATTGTCAGCCCGATTGCCGGGACCACCCGCGACGCGATTGACACCCTGCTCACGTTTGATGGGCAAGCGATCACGCTGATTGACACGGCCGGCATCCGGCGGCGAGGCAAAGTGGACCCCGGCGTGGAAAAATACAGCGTGCTGCGGGCGCTGCGCGCCATCAAGCGAGCCGACGTGGCGTTGCTGTTGATCGACGCCCAGGACGGCGTTACTGCTCAGGATACACACGTGGCCGGGTTTATTCTTGAGGAAAACACCAGCGTGGTGGTGCTGGTCAACAAGTGGGATGCGCTGGAGAAGGACACGCACACTATGGTGCAATACACTCGCCAGTTGCAGTTCGATCTCAACTTTATGGATTATGTTCCGGTGCTGTTCATTTCTGCGCTAACGGGACAACGCGTCCATCAGGTGTTGCCCACGGCGCTGGAGGTGCACGCGGCTCGCCAACAGCGGATACCGACCGGCGAGTTGAACCGCCTGGTGCGGGACGCCGTGGCGCGTCACGCGCCGCCATCCAAATCGGGCAAGCGGCTCAAGTTCCTGTTCGCTACCCAGGCGGCCGTGGAACCGCCCACGTTTATCTTTTTCGTCAACGACCCGCGTCTGGCGCACTTTTCGTATCAGCGGTATCTGGAAAACTCGATCCGCCGGGCATGCCCGTTCCCGGGCACCCCGTTGCAAATGCGCTTCCGGGCGCGCGGCGAGGAGGCGGATTGACCGTGGCCGCCTGCCAGCCAGGCGCGGGCAAATTAGGGCGCAGGCAGGCTGAAGAAGAAAACCCCGGCCGGGGTCTTGGCCCACAATTGGGTCCCGGGGTCGTTCTGCGTGACCGTCAGCTCTTCTATCGGCCGGGTTCCCCACGGCGCGCCGGGCAGGAACTCCCAGGTTGTGCTGCCATCTGTGCTTTGATACACGCCGCGCTCTGTTCCCAGGAACAGCCTCCCCGAATCGGCCAGGGCCAGGGTATATAGCCCTTTTCCGGCAAAGGCCAGCGTCTGGTCCACTGCCACAGCCTCCAGCCCGGCTGCTGATGATGTCCAGCCTGCGCCGCCATCTGCACTGTGCCAGACGCCGGAGGGCGTGGCAAACCAGATCTCATCCGCGTCCTGCGTCTGCACCAGCAGCGCAGTGATCCAGAGGTCCAGGCCATCGGCGACCGTGGCCCACGACCGGCCGCCATCGTCCGAGCGAAAGAGAGCCCCGCTGCCGCCTTCCGAGTTGCCGGCGGCGTACACGACCTGCGGATTGCCAGCGGCCGGCCGGATCACATCCAGCGTAAATAGCCCCCAGGCCTCGGCCGGCTGATGCTGCCATCCATGACCCGCATCGTCGGTGCGGTATACCCCATCGCAGCCAATGGCCCAGGCTATCTGCGGATTGGATGGATGGGCAGCAGCCGGCCGGAGGTTGGCGCCGGCCGGGACGGCCTCCCAGGTTGCGCCGCCATCCCAACTGATGCTCAATGGAGCGGCCGAGCCGCCGCGGAAGCAGTCCTGCCCATCACCTGCCAACAACCAGTCGGGGTCGGCCGGGCTGGCGACCAAATTGAGCGAGGGGGGGCGGCTCCCCACGGCCGACCACGCATGCCCTCCGTCTTGGGAGCGGTACAGCCCACCTTCCGTGACCAGGTAGAGGACCTGCCCGGCCTGGCTGGAAATGGGCACCCCCAGGGCGGGTTTTTGCCCTGGCAACGAAACCCGGCCGTCGGGAAGAACCACGGATGCGGCCTTGGCAAATCCCAAAACGATGGAAACCTTGCGCCCGGCCGTCACTGTGACGCTCAAGGTGGTGGGGTTGGTCCCCATGTATGATTGCGGTGGGGTGGCGACGACCCGATAATCGCCGGCCGGTAGGTTGGTAAAGCAAAATGGGTCCCCGCTGGTGGTAGAAAGGTGGGTGTTGGTTTGCGTATCCCCGTGCCACAGGGCGAATTTCACCCCCGCAAGTGGGTGTTCCCCGTCACTCTGCATGGCGTCTGCGTTGGTGTCTTCGTATGCCAATACGCAGACGAATCCTCCCTGCGGTGCGGCCGTGACGGTGGGTGTAGGCGCTTTGGCAGCGGACAGCGTGGGGGTGGGAACGGCCGGCGTCGGCTGCGGGCCGCGAAAGTTGCACCCCAATCCAACCAGAATTGTTCCAGCAACCAGGGCTATTATCGCACGGCGCATCGGGCACCTCCGATCTCGGGAAATCTTCACACTGCCTTAGTAGTTACCAATAATCAGCCGGCCGGGTGGTCGCCGGCCGGACCTGCCATCAAAACGCTGTGGCGGCGGTCTGGGTTCCAGGGCTGAGTATAGCACCCTGGCAATGCGGCGTCCAATCCGGCTGGGGGGTGGCGAAGGCTTGGCATTTGGAAGGGTCAAAGGATGAGCATCGCATCGCCAAAGCTGTAGAACCGATAGCGCAGGTCGATGGCGGCCGTGTAGGCCACTTTGGTTTGTTCCAATCCGGCAAATGCGGAGACAAGCACAATCAGCGTGCTGCGCGGCAGATGAAAGTTGGTAATCAGTGCGTCCACGGCACGAAATTGAAAACCGGGCGTGATAAATAGGTCTGTTGGCCCCTCAAAGGCGGCCACGGTGGCCCAACCGCACTCGTCGCCTGAGCAGCCTGCCGGGTTGGCGCGAAGAGCGGCCGTCTCCAGTGTTCGCACGGCCGTGGTTCCAACCGCTATCACCCGGCGGCCAGCCAGTTTGGTTTTGTTGATCTGGCGCGCGGTCTCGGGTGTCAGTTGAGCCCACTCGGTGTGAATTGTGTGTGCGTGAATGTCAGTTTCGTCAATTGGCTTGAAGGTATCCAGGCCAATTCGCAGCGTGGCATAGGCCAATTGAACACCTTGATTGCGAAGGGCCAGCAACAATTCAGGGGTAAAGTGGAGACCAGCGGTCGGCGCGGCAGCGCTCCCCTCCGGCCGGGCGTACACAGTCTGGTATCGCTCCGGGTCGCCGGTGTAGTGCTGAATATAGGGTGGTAGTGGCATCTGGCCAACGAGGGGCAGCCATTCGCCGGTCGGCCGGCTGAACCTGATCGTGCGCTGGCCTTCCATCCCCGTTTCCTCGACAGTGACCTGGATGTCCGTTGGCTCTCCGGCCGGGTTGACGACATCCAGCCGAGTCCCCTCGCGCACGCGCCGGCCGCCCACCAATGCTCTCCACCTCGCCGGAGACTGTTGTTCCAGCAGCAGGAGTTCCACCCGGCCGCCGGTGCCGGCCTTGCGGGCGAACAGGCGTGCCGGGACGACGCGGCTGTTGTTCAGCACCAGTAGATCGCCAGGCAGAAAATAGTTAACGATCTCATGAAAGATGCGGTGCTCGATCCGGCCGGTGGCTCGATCCAACACCATCAGCCGGGAGCTGTCGCGCGGCTCGGCCGGGGTCTGGGCGATCAACTCGCGCGGCAAGTGGTAATCAAAATCACTCGTTTTCATGCACCCACTCTGCACTGGAATGGCCGGGCAAGTATACAGAGGAAATGGGAAAGGGTAAAGTTTGGGTAACTACTCAGACAGTCGAAAGGTTTCTTTGGCGGAGCGCCCGCACGCTCCGCAGCCCTCAGCTTCACCGCCCAATGGCCTGGGTTGAGCAGTTACAGGTTTGGTATAATTGCGCGATGCGGCAGAAGCACGTGCTATTTTTGTTTGTGGATGGCGTTGGCCTGGGGGAGGATGACCCCGGCCGGAATCCTTTCTGTGTGGCCCGCATGCCCGCGCTGACCGGCTTGTTGGGTGACTGTTGGTACCTGCAGCACGAGCGGGTGGTTGCCTCTCGCGCCTCTTTGTCGCCCACCGATGCCTGCCTGGGCGTGCCCGGCCGGCCGCAGAGCGCTACCGGTCAAGCCGCACTGCTCACCGGCCTAAACGTCCCCTCGCTGATTGGGGAGCACTTTGGCCCCAAGCCCAATCGCGAAATCGCAACTCTGGTGCAAAATGGGAATCTGTTTGCCCGGGTGCGGGCGGCCGGCGGCGAGGCGATTTTTCTGAACCCATACCCTCCGCGTTACTTTGCCGGTGTGGAGAGCGGCCGGCGATTGCTTTCTGTGATGCCGTTGGCGGCTCAGGCGGCCGGCCTGCGGCTGCAGCGACACAGTGATCTGATGGCCGGCCGGGCGGTGAGCCCGGACTTTACCGGCCGGGGTTGGCGTGACCGACTGAATTACCCGGAAACACCGGTGCTGAACTTGTGGGAAGCCGGAGCACGGTTGGCGTCGCTGGCTCAAGCGCATTCACTGGCGTTGCTGGAGCATTGGCCGACCGATCTGACCGGCCACCGGCAGGATATGGAGCAGGCGGTTGAGCTCCTTGAGCAGTTGGATGGCGTGGTGCAGGGCGTGCTGGACAACTGGGATTGGGAGAACGGCACCGTATTGATCACCAGCGACCACGGCAATGTGGAGGATTTGGGATCCCGCAATCACACCACCAACCCGGTACCAACCATTGCCATCGGCCGGGGACACCGGGAGATGACGGCCAGCATCTGCAACCTGACGGATGTAGCCCCGGCCGCGTTGCGGGCGTTGGAGCTAGGGTAAGCAGAGCACGTCGCCCACCCGGATCAGATCGCTGGTCAGGCGGTTGGTTGCCATCAGCGCGTCGGTGGTGGTGTTGTACAGGCGCGACAACCCGAACAGCGTCTCATTCTGCGACACGACGTGCAGCCGGCGCGAAGGGCAGGCGGCCGGGTTGGGGATCAGGATTTCGATGGTGCTGCCGGGGTTAAAGTCGCCTGCCCGCACCCGGTTTACCAGCAACTCAATGGATGTGTTGTACAGCTCGGCGATACTCAAGGGCGTGTCGCCCTGCTGAATGATGTGGAACTGTCGCAGCAAAAGCTCTGGTGTCGGGCTGGGTTCCGGCGTGGGTGTCGCAAAGGGCAGCGGTGTCCAGGTGGGGAGCGGGGTGAAGGCGGGCTCAGGGGTGGCAGTGGACTCGGGGAGAGTGTGCTGGACTGATGTATCCACCTCTTTGGTTGGTTGAAGATGGGGCCATATCAGAATTCCGATGATGATCCACAAGACAACCAGAGCCAAGCAGCCGTATCTGGCGCTCTTGGCGATTGTCGTCGCCGGCCGTTCAGTCAGTTCTTGTCCCATGATGATGAAAAAACCCCGACGTTGGTGAGACATCGGGGTTTGATGCTATATGTGCAACTCCGAGCGGGCTACAGGGCAAACTCGTCTGCAGGGGCGGCCTCGGCCAGTTCCGGAATTTCCTTGGCCCAGGCTGCCAGTTCAACCACCATGCGCTCAAAAAAGCTCTGGGCGGGCAACTCGCCGGTCCCGTACTTCATCTCGACAACACGGGCATTGATGATGAGTGAGGCGGTTTCCAGTACGATGGTTTCGTCCGGTTTGGCCAGCACCGCTTCGCCCTTGGGGGCCAACTTGGCGCGCAATGCTTCGTCATAGTACGCGTGCTCGCTCATGATGACCTTGGTAACCGTGCGGATGTCGTTCTTGTCAAACAGCCACACCTCGAATGCGGTCACCTTTTTGGGCGAGCCGATGCCAATTGCTTCCGAGATTCCGACGCCGCATTCGCCCAGGAATTCGCCGGTTGCCGTTTCGATGCTAAAGGAATCGTCGTAGGTGTCGTGCCCAATGTTGAACTCGGTGGGGAACTGGGCCAACGGGATGGTCCGGCCGGCACCGGCTCCCAGGGAAGCGGCCGGCATACCTTCCTGCATCTCGCCCTCTTCGCGGCGGGTTCCGCGGCGGTAGATGAAGAAGAACAGGCCGCCGACGACCAGAATCGACAGCAAACCGGCACCGCACACAACGCCGACGCGGCCGAGCAGCGAGCCGGCCTCTTCCTCGGCTGGGGCAGCAGCCACAGCTTGCTCGCAGTCAACACCTGGCTGGATTGCATCGGCAAGGGTAAGGAGCTTTTGCTTGTCCGGGCCGCCCGGCGTTTGCTGGGCCACCTGGCAAACGTACTGAAGGCCGCCATCGGGCCACGTTACGAGCCGCCCATTGGCGACGTCTGCAAGGCCGGTCTGCGCGTACAGCTCGGCCGTCATTTTGACATAGTCAGACTTAAAGTCATCGCGGAGCAGGGTAGGGCTGGCATCGGTCCATTTCACGGGATTGATCTGCCAGGCGTACAGCACTCCGAGTAATATGCCGGCGATGATTCCAATCACCAGGCCACTGACAAGCGGACGTTCGTTTAGAAGCTTTTTCATTTCACCCTCACCTTCACCTTTGATTACAAATTGTGCAAGAGCCAATACCAGTTACTCTTACCCTGGGTGCAAGAACCGTACCAGGTGAGTTTCTCCTTATGTTTACCAGTTCATTTTACCATAATAAGTATCAGCGTACAAGCTACGGCTGTGTACATCCGCCAGGAAAATAGGCATTCGGATCGACGGCGATGTTTTTGGTGATCGAGTTGCCACCATCGTCCTGGAGTTTGATCTCGTGGATCCACATAAAGCAGCGACGTGATTGGAGGAGATGCTCCTGGTTGCCCCCATAGTAGCGGGTCGGTTGGGCGCTGTCGAAAATGAAAAAGGTATAGGGTTGCCCGATGCCGCCATAGGGCGTTAGCGTCATCCAGCAGCGCCAATCGTCCCCCACGTACTCACAATCGTGAATGAAAAAGTTGAAATCAATCGGCCCGGCCGTGGAGGCGGTGGGCGTGGCCGTTGGGACCGGTGGTTTGGTGGGGGTGGGGGTGGCCGGTCTGTAGACCGCAATTCGCACTTCGAGCGGTTCGCCAACCAGGGTTCCATCCGGCAGTTGCAGTTCCCAGGTGCTGGTGACCAGGCCGGCCACGGTTCCAGAGCGCATGGGGGTGGTGAATTCGGCCGTGTCGTCCACGGCCGTTTCGGCTTCTGTGGCAATGACCTCGCTTGCGCCGAGCGCGTCCCCAGCCGTGTGCACCAGTTGGGTGCCGGCCGGCCAGGGGCAGGTGCCGCTATTGGTCAGTTCCACCGTGAACGGAAACTGGGTAGAGGTGGTGATCGAGGTCTGATTGCGGGTGGCGTCATACGTGCGCGGGTTGTCGTAAACGTAAAATGCTACCAGTTCCGAGGCATAGTCGCAACCGGGGGTGGGGGTTGGAGAAGTGGTGGGATTGAGGGTCACAGTGGGTGTCTGGGTGGGTGCATCCGCGGTCTGAGTAGCGGCGATTTGAGCCATGGAGGTAGCCATCTGCGCCAGCCCGGCCGCGGCCGTGGCGGTGATATGGGCCGGGGAAAGGGTGGCAGGAAACGGCGTGTTGGTGGGAGTCGCGGCCGGGGCGGTCGGCCGAGGGGCGGCCGTTGCGGCTGCAATGGCCTCGGTCGGTGTTGGCGTAGCGGACTTGAGCAATCCGGTCAACCCCAATGCAGCGCCGGCCGTGATAGCAATAAGCATCAGAGCCCCAACGCCGGCCGCAACCCAGACCCACGGCTTGCGAGTTTTGGAAGCAGTAGTTGGGACCTGGATGGGTGGGGGCGTGGGGGTGTGTGTAATGGGTGGGGGGGGAGGGGTGTGCATGATGGTGGCATCCCGGCCGGTGGCAATTCGTGTCCGGAAGGCGGTTTCCTGGGCGCCCTCTGGGATAGCTTGGCCTTGCTGGATTTGCTCCAGGTGGGCGATGAACTCTCCGGCCGTCTGGTAACGGTCATCCGGATTCTTGGCCATCGATTTGAAAATCACGCGCTCCACATCGGCCGGCAGTTCGGGGTTCAGTCGGCTGGGAATCGGCAGCGGGTCGTTGACGTGTTTGAGCACAATTGCCAGCGGGGTGTCTGCGTCGTAGGGCAATTGGCCGGTCGCCATTTGGAAGAGCATGGTGCCCAGCGCGTAGATATCGCTGCGGGCGTCGCCCGGCTGGCCCAAGCCCTGTTCGGGCGACATGTAGGCTGGAGTGCCCACCATCGCGCCGCTGGCCGTGTATTGCGGCCCACTGAGGATTTTGGCAATGCCAAAGTCGGTCAGGATGATCCGGCCCTCGCGGTCCAGCATCACATTGGCTGGCTTGACGTCGCGGTGGACCATGTCACGGCGATGCGCATATGCCAGCGCGCTGGCCACATCTTTGGTGATGCGGGTCGCTTCGTCCAGCGGCATCATGGTATTGTTGCTGGCCAGTTCCTGCAACTTGGCCTTCAGCGTAACGCCGTCGATGAACTCCATCACCATGTAGTAAATGCCATCGGCAACGTCAAAGTCGTGTACCTGGACGATGTTGGAGTGTCGCAAGCTGGCAACCGCTTTGGCTTCCCGTTGGAATCGGCCCAGAAAATCTGCGTCATCGGCCAAAAAAGAGTGCATCAACTTGATGGCTACATAGCGATCCAGCGAGGGTTGGTATGCCTTGTAGACTTCTGCCATTCCGCCCCGGCCGAGGAGTTCTACGATCTGGTATTTGCCGATGGTTTTGCCGATGAGCGACCCTGCCATTATTGTCCTATCTCCGAATCTATCACCTAGTATCGGTGGAAGATTATACCCCGCTGGCAGGAACGGGTCAAAGCAAATTCGTAACTGCTCAGGCAGTCATGCTTTTTTGGAGGGTGTGTGGGCGTTCCGCCCCGCTGTACGCGGGCTGTCCCACGCTTGCACACGCCCCTCTTTCCCTACTCAAGCTCTTGGGCTGAGTAGTTGTGTAGATTGCCCTGCAGCATGTGATGCGGAAATCGGTGAATTGGTGTATGATTTCAGCACGAATTGTAATCAGGTCTGGTTGGAGGCTAGGTGAACAAACGCAGGTGGATCACAATTACAAGTCTGATGCTGGTTCTATGGGTGGTGGCTCTTTGGATCATTCCGGCCGCGGCAGATGAACTGTACACGGTGCGGCCGGGCGATACGCTTTCCGCGATTGCCCGCCGGTTCAACGTGACTGTGGCGGCGTTGATGCAGGTAAATGGCCTGTCAAATCCCAACCTTATCTACGCCGGGCAGCGGCTGGTGATTCCAACCGGAGCTCAGGCACCGCCCGTACCGACTGCGGCTCCGGCCGGAGAACAGATTTACGTCGTCCAGCCCGGCGATACGCTCTACCGCATCGCTCAGCGTTTTGGCGTAGCCATGACTTCCATCGCGCGTGCTAATGGTATTGTGAACCCCTCGCTGATCCACGTGGGGCAGAGGTTGACCATCCCCGGCGGTGCCGCGCCGCTGCCAGGGGCCACACCTCAGCCCCAGCCGACCGTCACGCCCGAGCCCGGCGGTGGATTCACCTACACGGTGCAGCCTGGCGACACGCTGTCGCGGATCGCCGCGCGCTATGGCACCACGGTGGCTTTGATTGCGGCCGCCAACCAACTGGCCAACGCGAATGTGATCTATGTGGGGCAGCAGTTGTGGATTCCGGCCGGGAGCGGCGCAGGCCCATCGCAGCCACCGACGCTGCCCACACCGCCACCCAGCCAGGCTCCGTCCACCGGGTTTGGTTATGGCATTCAGGTTCATCTACCCGGTCAGGATGTGAACTCGGTGTTGGACCGGGTGAACGATCTGGGGTTGGGCTGGGTCAAGCAGCAGATCGAGTGGAAGGTATTTGAGCCAGCGAGAGGGCAAATCCAATGGGCTGGGCTGGACGCTATGATGGCTGCGGCCGACTCGCACAACCTGCGCATCCTGTTTAGCGTGGTCAAAGCGCCGGCCTGGGCGCGCTCCAGCCATGAAGAAGACGGCCCGCCGGCCAATTATCAGGACTATTGGAATTTTGTGGCGGCGCTGGCAACGCGTTACCGCGGCCGGGTGGATGCATACGAGATCTGGAACGAGCAGAACCTGCGCCGGGAGTGGAGCGGTGACACGTTAAGCGCGGCGCGCTACCTGCAATTACTGGCGGGGGCGTACAGCGCCATCAAAACGGCCGACCCGGCCGCTATCGTGCTCAGCGGTGCGCCGGCCCCGACTGGCTGGAATGATGGCGTGACCGCTATTGACGACCGCGTTTATCTGGAGGCGATGTACGCGGCCGGGCTCAAGAGTTATTCAGATGCCATTGGCGCGCATCCCAACGGCTGGGCCAACAGCCCGACGGCCGGTTGCTGCGGTCAGGAACCCGACGTGCCCAGCCATAACAATCATCCCAGCTTTTTCTTCCGCAACACGCTGCAGGATTACCGAACGATCATGATTCGTTGGGGGGACAGCAACGCACGGATCTGGGCCACCGAGTTTGGTTGGGGGACGCTGGAGGGATTGGGGGTGAGCGCTCAACCGGGTTACGAGTTTGTGGCCTACAACACGGCGGCCGAGCAGGCAAGTTACCTCGCCCAGGCATTTTCGCTGGCGCGGTCGTATGGTTACGTGGGCGTGATGTTTGTCTGGAACCTCAACTTTTGCCCGGTGGCCGGAGCCGGCGCGGAGCAATGCTATTGGGGCATTCTGCTGCCGGATGGGGGCCAGCGGCCGGCTTACGGCGCTTTGCGCTCTATGTCCAAACCGTAGGTCGAGACCTGGTTATGGGCACTGCCAGGCGCCGGCCGGGATCGTTTGCCGCTCGTCGCGGAAGGCGGTGAGAATGCCACAGGCGACGCAGCCCTCGCGGCAATCCGGCTGGATTTCGTCGCGCAAGCTGCGCTGGTATTCCTGGACCAAGTAGGCCTTGCTCACGCCTGTGTCAATGTGATCCCAGGGCAGCAGTTCGTCCGTCGGCCGCGGCCGGTGGGTGTAGAAATCCAGCTCCAGATGATTGTCTGCCAGGGCCTGCACCCAGCGACCGAGGTCAAAATGCTCCTGCCAGCCGTCGAACTTGGCACCCATCTGCCAGGCCTGCTGAATGACTGGCCCCAATCGCCGGTCGCCGCGACTGAGCAACCCCTCAAAAAGCGTTTCGGACGGGTGATTCCACTTGAGCTCCAGCCCTTTGCCGCGGGTCAGCTCCATCAACAGCGCTTGCTTGGCCCGAATTTGCTCAACCTGGTCCAGGGCGGTCCACTGGAACGGCGTGTGTGGCTTGGGGATAAAGGTGCTGACGCCCAGGTTGACCTGCGCCCGCCGGCCGTGATGCTGGCGGCCGAGGCGGAGCACGGCCCACGCCAGCTCTGCAATGGCCCGCACATCCTCAATGGTCTCGCGCGGGTGGCCGATCATGAAATAGAGTTTGATGGTACGCCAGCCGCGACGGAACATCTCGCCGGTCATGTGAAGAATCTGGTCATCCGGGATGGTCTTGTTGATGATCTGCCGCATCCGTTCCGACGCGGCTTCCGGGGCAAAGGTGGCGCTGCCGCGCCGGCCGCCGGTAGTTTCCAGCAGGTCGGCCGAAGCCGTCTCGATGCGCAGGCTGGGCAGCGAGATGCTGAGTTGCTTGTCCTGGTACCTGGCGGCAATGGCGGACATCAATTCGGCGATATTCGTATAGTCGCTAGAGGAGAGGGACAAGAGCGCGATCTGTTCGTAACCTGTGTTGCCCAAGAGTGCGTCCACTGCCTCCAGTATCTCTGCTACCGGCCGCTCGCGCACCGGGCGGGTGGCAAATCCGGCATGGCAAAAGCGGCAGCCCCGGGTGCACCCGCGCATAATCTCCACCATCGCGCGGTTGTGCGTGGTTTTGAGAAAGGGCACTACCGGGCGGATGGGGGGCGAGGGTAACACGGCCGTGATGCGCTTGCGCACGCGGGTTGGTGCGTTGTCGCCCATAGACTTGATCCCCGCCAGGGTGCCATCATCATGGTAGGCAACCTGGTACAGGCTGGGTACGTACACGCCCGGAATCTGCGCCAGTTGCCCAAGCAGTTGCTGGCGGCCGGTGCTTTCTTGTTTCGCACGCTGCACCGCCTCCAGGAGGTCAATCAGAACCTCTTCGCCATCTCCAATGGCAAAGACGTCCATAAAGGCTGCCATTGGTTCCGGGTTGAACGTGGCATGGCCGCCGGCAATCACCAGCGGGTGGGTCTCGTCCCGCTCGACCGCCAGCAGCGGGATGCCACTCAGGTCCAGCAGGTTGAGCGCGTTGGTGTACAGTTGTTCGTAGGGCAGGCTAATTCCGAGCACGTCAAAATCGCGCACCGGCCGCTTGCTTTCCAGCGCAAACAGCGGAACTCGAGCAGTTCGCAGTTCGCGCTCCATGTCAATCCAGGGGCTGAAGACTCGCTCGGCGAGCATGTCCGGCCGGTGGTTGACCAGTTCGTACAGGACCATGAGCCCCAGATTGGACATGCCCAGGTCGTAGATGTCTGGAAAGGCAAGCGCCAGTCGTATCTGAACGCTGTCCCACGGTTTGAGGGTGCTGTTGAGTTCGCCGCCGGTGTAACGGCCGGGCTTGGCAACCTGGGGCAGTATGTGGTCAAGCAAGGTGTTAATTTGCCGTGCGTCAATTTTATTGAAATCCATGAGGTAAATTATAAACGCCAGGACACCTAACGGCAAGCCCACGCGTGGCCTGTGGAACCTACCTCACGACCAACCCCGGCTGCCCGGAAGGATTTTGGGAATTTGCTTGTGAACCTTGGCCGGCCGTGATAGAATCCACCTATTGTGTTGGAGGTGGGTAGATGACAGATGAGGCAATGAGCAAAGCATTTCAGGACTATTATCCCGGCGATTTTGCGTGTTGCTACGGCTGCGGCCGGCTGAATGAGCACGGTTTGCAAATCAAGAGTTACTGGGATGGCAACGAGACGGTGTGCCATTTTACCCCCCGGCCGTATCACACCGCCATTCCGGGCTACGTGTACGGCGGTCTGATCGCGTCGCTGATTGATTGCCATAGCACCGGCTCGGCCGCAGCCGCTGCGGCCCGCGCGGCCGGCCGGCCGATCGAACTCCGAACCGGCTTTTCGGTTTGTCACCGCCTCCTTGCACGTGGAATACCTCCGGCCGACACCCATCGACGGCCGGCTTGAAATCCGCGGCACGATCAAAGAGGTCAAAGGCCGCAAGGTAGTAGTCGTGTCCACCCTCTCCGCAGGAGGTGAAGTATGTGCCCGTGGAGAAGTGGTGGCTGTTCAAGTGCCTGAACACTGGCTTGCCGCTCCATAGCGCGGCCGGGGCAGTGTGCGTTTTTTGATCTGGTAGAGAGGGAGAGAGGACTGTGAAACAAGCTGCAAGGATTCTTTTGAGTGTTGTCATTTTTCTGAGTGTGGGACTGGCTGTGCTGCAACCGGCCGGTGGAGGGGATGTCCTCACTGGTCAGCAGGGACGGACTTTCGGCCGGTCGCTGGGCGAGCCGCCCAAGCCGGCCGAGTTCGAGCTGTACGTCAGCGAGCCGGTGACGCCGTTTCTGAGCCCGGCCGTGCGCGACCTGCCGGTCTACGAGCCAGAGTATTGGTTAGATCGTGAGATCAACCCCCGCCTGAGCCTGAATGTCATCCCGGATGAGTTGTTGGATTATCAGGGCGGCCTTCCCGGCGGTGTGGACAGTTTGCTGGCATTGCAGCAGAATGCCCCGCAGGCGACCGCCGATGGCTTTACCACACCGATTCTCAATTTTGCAGGGCAAGGGTTTACCGGCGTGAACCCGCCGGACACGGTTGGTGAAGTGGGCCCCGACTATTACATCCAGGTGATCAACAGTGGGGGTGGGGGTGTATTCCGGGTTTACAACAAGGAAAATGGGAGTTCTGTGGCCGGGCCATTTGCAATTGACTCGCTGGCGTTTGGTACCGGGTCTTGTGCCTCCGGCTATGGCGATGGCATTGTGCTGTACGATCAACTGGCCGGCCGCTGGATGTTGAGCGAGTTCGCCTCGTCGGGTAACCACCTCTGTGTCTACATCTCGCAAACCTCTGACCCCTTGGGTTCCTGGTGGGGTTATGACTTTGCCACGCCAAACTTCCCCGATTATCCCAAGTATGCAGTCTGGCCCGATGCCTACTATGTTTCCACTAACGAAAACAGTTCGGCCGCCTATGCGCTGGAGCGTGCCAAGATGTTGGCTGGCCAGGCTGCTACGATGCAGAGGATTACCATTGCAGACCTGGCCGGTTTCTCCTTCCAGGCGTTGATTCCCAGCGACCTGGACGGCGCGACGCCGCCACCGGCCGGAACCCCCAACTATTTCATGCGTCACCGTGATGACGAGGTGCATAACCCCGGTTCCAACAACCCGTCGCAGGACTATCTGGAAATCTGGCAATTTCATGTCGATTGGACCACACCGGCCAACTCGAGCTTTACCGGACCCTACAACGTTCCGATTGCCGAGATCGACTCGCACTTGTGTGGCTTGACATCCTTTTTCTGTTTCCCGCAACAAGGCTCGAGTACCACGCTGGACCCGTTGCGGGAGGTGGTCATGTGGCGCTTGCAGTACCGCAACTTTGGCACGCACCAAACGCTGGTCAGCAACCTGGTCACCGACGTGGATAGTACCGATCACGGCGGCATTCGCTGGTTTGAATTGCGCAAATCGGCCGGCAACTGGGGTCTCTTTCAGGAAGGCACCTATGCTCCGGACGCTCACAGCCGCTGGATGGGTAGCGCCGCCATGGATGGCTCGGGAAACATCGCTGTAGGGTACAGCGTTTCCAGCAGCAGCATGTACCCGTCGATTCGCTATGCCGGCCGGCTGGCCAGCGATCCGTTGGGCACTCTGCCGTATGGCGAGGTCGCCATGGCGGCAGGGAGTGCCGCCAACAGCAGCAATCGGTGGGGCGATTACAGCTCAATGAATGTGGACCCGGTTGATGACTGCACTTTCTGGTACACCAACATGTACAACCAGACCTCGCAGTGGAGCACCCGCATTGCCAAATTCCGGTTTGACGCCTGCGGCGCGGCCGATTTTACCCTTGGCGCGACGCCGGAAAGCCAGGCAGTCTGTATCCCCGATCAGGCTATCTACACGGTGAATGTTGGACAGGTGAATGGGTTCACCGATCCCGTGACGCTGAATGTGACTGGCGCTCCGGTCGGGACCACAACCAGCTTTGACCCCAACCCGGTCACGCCACCGGGCAGCAGCGAGTTGACGTTGACTGTCGGCGGCGGCACTGCGGCCGGTGCCTACAGCCTCAACGTGGTTGGCGTAGCGCCAACCAGCACCCACACGACGACCATCGGGCTGGACGTGTATTCCGCGGCCCCGGGGGCTGTGACTCTGCTCGCCCCTGCCAATGGTGCCCTCAACGTGGCCCCCCGGCCGACTTTTGAGTGGACCACGGCCGCGCAGGCGGACGCCTACCTGCTGGAGGTCGCCACTGACATGCTCTTCAACAATGTGGTGTACAGCACGGTCACGGCCGGCACCAGCCATATGCCGGACAGTGATCTGGCGACCAGCACGACGTATTACTGGCGTGTCCGGGCGTCGAACCCATGTGGCAATGGCAGTTTCTCGGCGGTATACTCCTTTACCACGCAGGCACAGCCGGGCGATTGCGGCCCTGGGACCGCCCCGGTGGCGCTTTTCAGCGATGACTTTGAATCTGGCGCGGCCGGCTGGACGACGAGCGGCACCGGCAGCCCCTGGGCGCTCTCCACTGCCCGGCCGTACGCCGGCGCCTACGCCTATCATGCCAGCGACGTTTCCTCGGTGACCGACCAGCGCTTGACCTCACCGGCGGTTGCATTGCCGGCCGGTGACAGCCCGCTGACGCTTCAGTACTGGAACCATCAAACGATTGAGGACAGCATTGGCGGCTGCTATGATGGTGGTATCCTGGAAATCTCCACCAACGGCGGGTCCAGTTGGACCCAGCTGGACGCCCAATTGCTTACTGACCCGTACGACGGTGTCGTCAGCTCCAGTTATGGCAATCCGCTGGCGGGCCTTGACGCCTGGTGTGGCGATCCGCAGGATTGGACCCGCTCGGTGGTGGACCTGGATGGTTATGCCGGGCAGACGGTTCAGTTCCGATTCCGCCTGGGCACCGATTCGTCGCTTGGTGGGGAAGGGTGGTACCTGGATGATGTGGTGGTGCAATCCTGCCAGCCCACCGGCCCGCAGCCGGCCATCACTCTGGATGTGACGGTTGGGACGGACCCCGCAACGTGTTCGGCGCTCGACCAGGTGACGCTGCCGGCCGGAGGCGGTCAGGCAACTTTCTGCTACCAGGTCACCAACACCGGTGGTGTTACGCTCACGCTGCACGATCTGGATGACACGGTGATTGGCTCTGTCCTGAATGGTTTGACGTACTCACTGGCTCCTACCGACTCGGTCTGGGTGACGCAGACGGTGCAGATGAACGCGACCGAGGTCAACACGGCCGTCTGGACTGCCTACAATCCCGGGCCGGCGGATGTGACGCAGGCGGCCGATAGCGCCACCGTGTTGGTCCCGCCGCTGCCGCCAGTCTTGACCAGCCCGCCAGACGGAGCGATTCTGACAGATCAGACCCCGTTGCTTACGTGGGATGCCAGTGTGGGCGCGGCCGGTTACCTGTTGGATCTGAACGGTGCGGTGATGGATGTAGGCAATGTGACCCAATACCAGACAGCTATCCTGCCCTATGGCCCGCATGCCTGGTCTGTTGCCGCCTATGAGGGGGTCGGGACCACGGGCCCGTATGCTGTGCCGTGGACCTTTACTGTCGCCTATCAGGTCTATCTCCCGCTTGTGCTGCGCTAGCGACGAGCACAGCTTTCTCGGTACCTTCTCATCCCTCCGGTCAACAGCCGGAGGGATGTTGTTGTGTATGGGGAATTGCGTCCTGTCTTCAGATAATGGATTGGCGCACCTGCCGGGCCAGTTCGCCAAAGCGGGTGCTGTAGTGCATGTCCCACGCCCGCGGCCGGGGCAGATCAACCTCGATCTCGGCCGCTATCCGGCCGGGGCGCGGGGTCATCACCAAAATGCGGTCGGACAGCATCACCGCCTCGTCGATATTGTGGGTCACCAGCAGCACCGTGGTCTGTTCGGCCGACCAGATGCGCAAAAGCTCCTGTCCCATCCGCTCGCGGGTCAGGGCGTCCAATGCCCCGAATGGCTCATCCATCAGCAACACTTGCGGCCGGGGAGCCAGTGCCCGTGCAATCGCCACCCGCTGCTCCATCCCGCCGGACAGGGCGGATGGACGGGCATGCTCAAAACCGGTCAGCCCAACCAGATCGACCAGGGAGCTGGCTCGCTGATTGGCTTCCTGGCGGGTCGCGCCGGTCAGCTCCAGCGGCAAGGTGATATTGGCCAACACCGTTCGCCACGGCATGAGGGTAGGTTTTTGAAAGACGATTCCGATCTGGGGGCTCGGCCGGTGCAGTAGCGCGCCATCAAAGTTGACCGCCCCGCCGGTGGGTGGCTGGAGACCAGCCAGCACGCGCAACAGGCTGCTTTTCCCGCAGCCAGAAGGCCCAACCAGACTCACAAACTCGCACCGGCCGATGTGCAGCGAGACCTTTTCCAGCGCGCGGACGTGACCGTCCCGGTCGGTGTAGGTCAGGCAGAGCGATTCGGCCGCCAGCATGGGGGCTATCTGACCCCGGCCGCTTCAACGAAACGATTGGTCCACACGGCCGTCAGGTCTATGGGTTCCTGCACAAAGTCAATGGCCAAGAGCACCTGCTGAGTCATGTCCCAGGCTTCCGCTTGCGTGAACCCCAGGCGTGGCGCTTGCCACATCTCTAGCGAGGCTGCCAGCACGGCCCGCTGGGTTGCCTCTACCTCGGGCGTGGAATCGATGCCATCTACGTAGCTCTTGCAGATTTCGAACGCTTTGTCTGGGTTGTCCAGTGTGTCTCGCAGCCCTTTGAGAATGGCACGGGCCATCCCTTCCACCAACTGGGGGTTCTCCAGGATGGTATTCTCGTTGGTCATCAGGCCGTTGGCCACCAGCGAGGTATAGTCTGCCACCCGTATTACGTTGATCGCTTCACCCAGCATCTGCAAACGAACTGGCTCATTGTTGGCGTAAACCACGACGGCCTCCACCTGTCCCTGTACCAGTGCCTCGGTCTGGGTAAAGCCAATTTCGACCAGGTCCAGGTCGCCGTCGTTCAGCCCGGCCGCGGCAAGCAGGCCCTCAAAGCCCACGTAGCTGGCGCCAAACAGACCGGGGATGCCAATTCGCCGGCCGGCCAGGTCGGCCGGGGTGCGAATATTACTTTCGGCTTTTGAGACCACGGCGATGGGGTATTGCTGGTACCAGTGCAGCACATATACAATCGGCAGCCCATTGGCGCGCGCCATGATGGCCTGTTCGCCGCTCCCAAGGGTAAAGGGGAGTTCACCAGCCCCAACCAGCGCAATGCCGTCCGTCTCGTAGCTGTAGTCAAACTCGACCTCGATCCCCTCGGCCGCAAAGTAACCTTTGTCCCTGGCGACGTAGAGCGGGGCATATTGCGGGTTGGGAATGTATCCCATCGGCAAACGGACAGGCGTCGTCTTTTGTGTCATTGGGGGCGTGCCATCGGCACAGGCTGTTACAGCAAGCAGAAGCACCAGGCCAAGTAATGTGAGGAGAACGTGTATTCGCATAGTCGATCAATTCCTTTCTTCGGTTGATTTACGCCGTTGCCGGCCGAGCAGGGTTCGTTCCGCCAGCGAGACCAGCCCATAGATGGAGAGGGCAATGGCGACCAAAACCAGCAGGGCAACAAAGACCAGATCTGTGTCGAAACGATTCTTGGCGGTCAGGATCAAGTAGCCCAATCCGCGGCTCGGCCGGACGAACTCGGCAACGGTAGCGCCAATTACTGCCAACGTAGCACCCACCTTGAGCCCGCCCAGCAGGATGGGTAGGGCGGCCGGCAACTCGAGTTTGCGGAAGGTTTGCCAGCTCGTCGCCTGGTATGATCGCATCAGGTCGCGGAGTTCGGCCGGCACGGAGCGTACGCCAACCATCGTGTTGATCAGGATCGGAAAGAATACGATCAGCGCAGTGACCAGCACGGTACTGAAGAACCCGGGCCCAAACCAGATATAGATGAGCGGCGCGACGGCAATAATGGGAATGGCTTGTGACGCCACAATGTAGGGCGCAAGCAGTTGCTCCAACAAACGTGATTTGGCCAAGGCATAGCCGATAATCGTTGCGGTGATCATTCCCAGCAACAGCCCCGAAAGAATCACACGGATTGTATGCGCCGTGTGGGCTAGCAATGCTCCCCGGCCGAGTTCGGTCAGCAACCGGCCGGCGACCATTTCTGGCGGGGGGAGCATGAACGCAGGGTAGCCCCCAATCAAGATTAGCCCCTTCCAGGCAAGGACAAACAGGCCAAGCGACACTGGTGTGACCACCCAGCGCCACCCTTTCCCGCCAAAACCCATTGCCGTGCGCTGCGCTTTCATGTTCCTGTTCAACCTGTTAGCAGGATTGTACCTCACAACGGTCTTGGGAGAAATGTTCAAAGGTGATCCGGTGTGTCCGAAGGGGCCAGGGCAATTTCGGACACGTCGCACCAAAGACTGGCAGGCGGGCTTTGCGGGATGTTGGTGGGTCGGGCGGCCGGGTCAAATGCCCTGTCATGAAAAAGCCCCGGTTTGGAAGCGGGGCTTTTTCTCCTAAATAATGTACTGTCGCAGGTGCCCGGCGTAACTGGGCTGCCGCAATTTGCGCAGCGCTTCCTTTTCCAGCTGGCGAATTCGTTCGCGGGAGAGGCCAAACATCTCACCCACTTCCTTGAGCGTGCGCGACTCGCCGTCCTGCAATCCATAGCGCAGGCGCAGGATGCGTGCCTCTCTGGGCGTGAGCCGGTTTAGGATTTCGGTCAAGTCCTCGGCCAGAAGGGTTTGGGCCACTGACTCGTACGGGGCGGGCATATCCTCGTCCTCAATAAAGTCGCCCAGCTCGGCATCCGAGTCGTCGCCAACTGGCCGCTCCAGGTGTATCGGCTGGCGGCTGGTGCGCAGCATCCAGCGAATGCGATCGGCCGGCATATCCATCATCTTGGCAATTTCCTCGGGCGTCGGCTGCCGGCCTAAATCTTGTTCCATTTCCTGTGCGATTTGGTAGAGCTTGCTGATCCGGCCGCCCAAATGCGCTGGTATGCGGATGGTACGGCCGTGGTTGGCCAGCGCGCGGGTCACTGCCTGCCGAATCCACCAGGTGGCGTAGGTACTGAAGCGATTGCCGCGCCGATAATCGTATTTTTCCACCGCCTTGATCAGCCCTACATTGCCCTCTTGGATCAGATCCAAAAAGGGCAGACCCCGGCCGCGGTACTTTTTTGCCACCGAGACTACCAGCCGCGTATTGGCGCGGATCAGATGTGCCCGCGCTGCATCGCCCAGGTCAATTTGCTCTTGCCATTCGTGCGTGGGGAAAGAACCATTGATTTTCTTCATCAGCGCCCGACCACATTCGATCCGCTTGGCCAACGCGACCTCTTCGTCAGCGGTTAGCAATCCTTGCTGCCCCATTTCCCGGAAGTAAAGGCCGACCGAGTCGTCGATGGGGACGTTGGTCAGGTCAAAGTTGGGAGCAGCGTGGAATTCAATGCCTTCCTCCAGCGAGGGTGGCCGGTTCTCCTTGTCCTGGTTCTGCGCTCGGGAAGATTTGGTGCGCCCGTTGCGCCTGTTCCGCTCCCGGTGGTGAATGGCCTCTGCCTCCTCCTCGCTCTCATAAACGGGGATGGGAAAGTCCAGAGATTGGAGTTCTTCCAAGAGAGTCTCAAGCAGGTTGAGGTCATCTTCAACATCGGGAAAGAGTTCAACAACTTGATCGTAGGTCAAGTACCCTCGGTCACTGGCCTCATTCACAAGGGTACAGACCATGTCGGCTTCATCATACGAGGACATAAGTTGAGGAATACCCTTTCGTTAAAGCTAGCTGAAGTTCGCGCATGCGATTGTGCATTCTAGCATATTTCTAACCTGAAATCAAGAGGGTGATCTATTTTTTAAGATTTTGTTCTAAAGAATCCTCTGATGTCGTCGGTCCAAACGGGTCACTCTGGCATTCAGCGCTAGCGTGACAGCCCGATTGTATTCCGCGGCCGAAGCGCGGCGAGACAATTCCGGAAACCGGTCGGCCTGAAAGCACGGCCGGTATTGATCCATGATATTGAGATAGGTGTTGGTTGACACTTCTTTCGCGAGGAAGCGCACAACGGCCGGAGTGCCTGCCAGGTTGTTAGGGAGGACCAGATGTCGCACCAGCAAGCCTCGCCTGGCTATTCCTCGGTCATTCAAAAGTAGGTCACCCACCTGGCGGTGCATTTCCTTTATCGCAAGCTGGTTGACCTGAGGATAGTTTGGGATGCCAGAGAATCTCTGCCCGATATCTGGATCAGCATACTTGATATCTGGCATGTAGATGTCCACAACCCCGTCCAGGAGCGCCAATGTTTCCAGTGTGTCGTACCCGCCACTGTTGTAAACCAGGGGTATGTGAAGCCCTCCGTGAGCTGCCACGAGCACGGCCGCCAGGATTTGCGGAACTACATGGGTCGGGCTCACCAGGTTGATGTTATGGCAGCCCAGATCCTGCAGTTCGAGCATCATGGATGCCAATTGCTCCGCGGTCACCGGCCGGCCATAGCCGTGCTGGCTGATGTCAAAGTTTTGGCAAAACACGCAATTGAGATTGCAGTGTGCGAAAAAGATCGTCCCCGAGCCGTTGTATCCGCGCAGGGGGTTCTCCTCACCAAGATGGGGGCCATAACTAGCTACTTCAGCCAGTTCCCCAGTCTGGCAGTGCGCCTGTTTGGAACTCTCCAATCGATTAACTTTGCATCGGCGCGGGCAAACATCACAAGCAAGCAAACGCTGGTGTGCAACATGCGCGCGCTGTGAGAGCTGGTCGAGGGTTATATTTCCAAGATACGCTGGCTGAAAACCGTCGGTCATCACGAGTCAAACTGGCTTGGGTACGTGTCCCGGCACATGTACCGGATGATATTATACCACGAAATGTGCTCAAATTGAACCAAATAGCTCTAAAGGGCCTGTGAGTGCCCTGCCTGGACTTGACGAAATAGCCAGTTCGTGCCATATTACATGTGTTGTGAGCGCACATGAGGCGGTGCGCATAACCGATGATTCGCCGGCCGGGAGCCTGGGTAATTTTGGTCCAGCCGTAGGGCGTAGAGAGTACAGACGTGATTTCGCCACAGGCGGCGTTATTGTTAGGGGCGATCCTAGCGGTCCTGCTGGGGCTGATTCTACGCGCGTTTTCCCGGGAGCGACATCTACGGATATCGGCCGAGAGGATGGCAAGACGGGCAAGCGACGAACTAGAGGCTCAATCTTCGCGGTTGGATGCGATTCACAAAGTTGCCAACGCGCTGGCCGAGGCGGTCGAGTTACCCGAGTTACTGGGGCAGGGTTTGGAGCGCGTGGTGCAGGCGTTGGGGCTGGATGGAGGGCTGGTTTGCCTGTCAAGCAATGACGAGGATCGCGTGATGAGCTTGAGCGCCGTGTTTGGCGACCACGCGCGCGTTTGGGATGGTGAGCAGTCAATTGAGATAGGAGAATGTATCTGCGGCGCGGCCGCAGCCGAGTCCACACCTATCATGGTAGATGATGCCACAAGTGCCCCCCGGACCACCGGCCGACCCTGCGCTGCCGATGGCCTCCCCTCTGTTGCCAGCGTGCCGCTCAAGGCCAAGGGGGGAAATCTGGGCGTGCTCACGGTTCGCAGTTGCAATCCGCATCACTTTGCTCTTCACGACGTTGAACTGTTGAGCACGGTGGCAAACTTTATGGCGGCCGCTATTGAGAATGCCCGAATTCGTGCCGAAATGGAGAGCAGAATTGCCGAGTTGGCGGAGCAGGTGCGCCAACTGGCAATTGTACAGGAGAGGGAGCGCCTGAGCCGCGAAATGCACGACGGCTTGGCACAGACACTGAGCTTGTTGAATGTGCAGATAGAGTTGGTCAAGGCAAGTGTCCGAACGGCCGATTGGACAGCGGCCGAGAACGAGTTGGCGTTGCTGGATACCTACGTGGCGAACGCGCACAATGATGTCAGGCACGCGCTTGGCGGCTTGAGGCAATCCCAACCCAAGGGGGAGACTTTTCTAGCGGCTCTGGAAGATGAGGTGGCAGGTTTTGGTCAGCGGCACGGCGTTGAAGCGGCGCTGCTCGTGCCGGCCGGTATCCAGACGATCTGTCTGTCACCGTCGGTGGAAGTGCAGCTCCAGCGGGTGATCCAGGAGGCGTTGGCAAACGTGCGCCAGCACGCGGCCGCCGGCCGGTTGCTGGTGCAGATTCGGGAAAACGCCCGTGGGTGGTGCGTTTCCATTTCGGATGATGGCGTTGGGTTTGAGCTGGACCGCGTTCTTGTTGAGAATCCCCAACGCTATGGCCTGCAAACTATGCGAGAGCGGGTAGAGTCCTTTGGCGGCGAGTTGCGAATCACCAGTCACGTGGGAGAGGGGACCGAGGTATTGATTCTTGTGCCGTGTGAGCCGGCCGGCGAGGGGTAATGATGGAACGCCTGCGCATTTTGGTGGTGGACGATCACGACCTTTTTCGCAAGGGCATCGCGCGCTTGATAGACTCCCAGCCTGACCTGGAGGTGGTAGGTGAGGCGCAGGATGGCACAGATGCGTTTGAAAAAGCCTTGGCCTTGGCGCCGGACGTTGTGCTGATGGATATTGAAATGCCCGGGTGGGATGGCAAGGAGGCTACACGTCGCATCAAGGCGGAAAAACCTGGCGTTCAAGTGGTCATGCTGACCGTGTCCGATGACGAGGAGAGTCTGTTCGCGGCCGTGAGAGCGGGTGCATCGGGATACCTCCTGAAGAACGTCAAGCCAGAAGAGCTGTTCCGCCGCCTGCGGGGCGTCGTCCATGGCGAGGCCGCCATCTCCCCGCTGCTGGCCGCCAAAATTCTGCGCGAATTCGCCCGTCTGGATCAGGGTGCGCCAATGCCTCAATCCATTGATGGCTTGAGTGCTCGAGAAACCGAGGTGCTGGGGCTCGTCGCCAAGGGGTTGACCAACCGGGAGATAGGGGAGCAGTTGCACATCGCAGAAAACACGGTCAAGAACCACCTGCGCAATATCCTGGACAAGTTGCACCTCAACAATCGTGCCCAGGCGGCCGCCTTTGCCGTCCGGCATGGACTGATCCAAAACCGGTGAGCAATCACGCATCCGGGTCATGATGATATTCATCAGCAAATGAAGTGACGAATTCGACTACACCTCCTCCCTGCAATCCAAGAAACTAGTATCGGATGCCAAGCAGCAATGCTCTTCGGGATTAATTCGAACCTTAACATCATTTGGCCCGGATAGCTCTTTTCGGCTATGGTACACATACCCAACGGTCATAACGGACCATAGACGCCGTTTGCTCTGTCCCATACAATACAATCACGACGAGGATTATGGGCCTCGAGCAGCGGCCGGTGACTGCACCCCGGTGCTGTACGTTTGGATGGATAAACGTCTTGCACGCGATTCGCATCTACATCATCGCCAGCCATACACTCTTTGCTCAAGGGGTGTCTAGCCTGCTTGAGGAGCAACCTGAGATCCAGGTTGTGGGGTTAAGCGAGTATGGGCCGGACGCGTTGGCAGAAGTGGCTGCCCTCGAACCTGACGTGGTGGTGATTGACTCGGAGCAAGGGGCGCGAGGCGAGATCACCGACGCGCTCCTGAGCCAGGTCCCTGGCCTCAGATTGGTGGGCCTTTCGTTGGAAGAAACCAACATCACCATTACGTATCTTCAGCAAAAGACGGGCGCTGCGGTGGAAGACTTGATCACTGCAGTCCGGAGCTTGCCTTCATCCACAGCCTGGCTGCCACAACAACGGCAGATGCGCGTCCTGGTAGTGGTTCAGGGGCCCTTTGGGAATCGGGTGGTGGAAAACGTTCGGCGCAGCGCTCCGGCGCACTGGAATATCTCAGTCTGGCGTGCCCCACCGCTCATGCCGCCTGACCAGGAGAGCTTGATCAGGCTGTTGCCAAAATACCTCCCGGCCGCTGACTTGTTGCTGGGGCTGGCGGAAAGCCCACAGTTGGCCTATCTGTTGCCAGAAATGGTGGATCGGAGCGGCGCTCGCGCGGTGCTGGTTCCGGTTGAGAGTCAACGCTGGTTGCCAAGGCAAGTAGTCTGTGACTTGCAGGCCAAGATGGAGGAGATGGGCGTGGCAGCCGCCTTTCCCAAACCATTCTGCAGTCTGACCATGAGAACGTACAACGAGTCGAGTTGGCGGGTGGTGTATCAGGATGCCCACATTGCCGAGTTTGCCCGCTATTTCGGCCGGCCAGAGGTGCGCATCCTGTTTGACGAGGGGCGGTGCATCTCGCGGTGCGAGGTTCGCCGGGATATTGCATGTGGGTTTGGGCAGGTTATGGCTGAGCGATTGATGAATTGCCCGCTGGATCAGGTGGAAAAGCTGGCGGTTGAATTGCTTAAAGAACATCAGTGCCCCAATGGCAAAACAATTGACCCGGACTATCAAACTGCATTGAGCCAGGTGGCCGAGTTGATTGTGCGAGAAGCCGTGAGGCGGGAAGTTGCACCTTTTTTGCAGTAAGGCGGCCGGCGAACTTGCGCTGGCCTGGAAACAGTGTACAGTGCTCATTTGAGCGTTAGTGGAAGTTGCTTTTTTCAAAGGAGAAGTTGGTTATGCTGGTCGAAAAAGTAAAGCCTGTTCCTAGTGATATCGAGATCGCGCAAGCAGCCACGCTAAAGCCGATCATCGAGATCGCCAAATCTATTGGGTTGACCGAGGACGACCTGGATTTATACGGCAAGTACAAGGCGAAAATCCACCTTGACGTTTTGAAGAAATTCCAGGACCGGCCGCAGGGCAAGTACGTTGATGTGACCGCGATTACCCCGACCCCATTGGGTGAGGGCAAGACGGTCACGACCATTGGCGTCAGCCAGGGCTTGCATTACATTGGCAAGAAGGTGATCACGGTCATCCGGCAGCCCTCTCAGGGGCCGACGTTTGGCATCAAGGGCGGCGCGGCCGGCGGTGGCTACAGCCAAGTGGTCCCGATGGAGGACTTTAACCTCCACTTGACTGGCGACATCCACGCGGTAGGTGCGGCGCACAACCTGCTGGCGGCCGCTATCGACAACCGGATCATGAAGGAAGCGCGCTTTAGCACCGGCTTTTTGGCCAAGGCGCTCTGCCCTGATGGCGAATACACCGACTCGATGCGCATGCGCCTGGAAAAGTTGGGTATCAAGTCGGAAAAGCCATCCGATTTGAGCCCGGAGGACCAGGAGCGCATGTTCCGGCTGGACATTGACCCCTATTCCGTCCAGTGGCGGCGGGTGGTGGATGTGTCCGACTCGGCCTTGCGCAACATTGTTGTGGGCCTGGGCACCACCAACGACGGCCGGCCGCGCGAGAGCGGCTACGACATCACGGTGGCATCCGAGATTATGGCCGCGCTGGCGATGTGCAGTGACCTGGCCGACCTGCGGGCGCGGATGGGCCGCATCATCGTCGGCACCAACAAGAGGAAGGAACCCGTCACGGCCGAAGATCTGAACGTCGCTGGCGCGATGACCGTCCTCCTGAAAGAGGCCATTATGCCCAACCTGATGCAGACGTTGGCAGGCAGCCCGGCCATGGTTCACTGCGGCCCGTTCGCCAACATCGCGCAGGGCAATAGCTCCATCATCGCCGACAAGATCGCGCTCCGGATTGCCGATTACGTTGTGACCGAGTCCGGCTTTGGCGCTGACTGTGGCATGGAAAAGTTCATGAACCTCAAGTGTCGCTACAGCGGCCTGGCGCCCAACTGCGTGGTGCTGGTCTGCACCGTCCGTGCCCTCAAGATGCACGGTGGTGGCCCAAGCGTGGTCCCCGGCAAGCCACTGGACAAGGCTTACACTGAGGAGAACCTGGCGCTGCTGGAGAAGGGGTTACCCAATCTGTTGCAGCACGTTGAGAATGCGCTCAAGTTTGGTATCCCCGTGGTGGTTGCCATCAACCGCTTCAAGGACGATACCAACGCCGAGATCGAACTGATCCGCAAGCGCGCCAAGGAGACCGGTGCAGAGGATGCGGTGGAGAGCAACGTTTGGGCCGAGGGTGATGCGGGCGGTGCGGCGCTGGCCGAAGCGGTCGTCAAAGCGTGTGAGAAACCGAGCAGCTTCCGTTTCCTTTACACCAACGAGATGTCGATCAAAGAAAAGATCGAGGCAGTTGCACGCGAGATCTACCGCGCCGACGGCGTGGACTATACGCCGGAAGCAGAGGCCAAGATCAAGCTCTTTACCGAGATGGGGCTAAGCCACCTGCCGCTGTGCATGGCCAAGACGCACCTCTCGTTCTCGCACGATCCCAAGCTAAAGAATGCGCCGCGGGGTTGGCGTTTGCCGATCACCGACGTGCGGGCAAGCGTGGGTGCGGGCTTTATCTTCCCGTTGTGCGGCACCATGCGCACAATGCCTGGCCTGCCGTCCCGGCCGGCGTTTACGGACGTGGACCTGGACCTGGAGACGGGCCGGGTAGTTGGATTATTCTAAACAGGGTTACACGATGAATGACGAAGGGCAGGTTCATCCTGGTTCTTCGTCATTTGTCCCCGATTCGAGGAGGAAACCGGAATGAATCTTGTCGAGTTCCTGAAGATCATGGAAATGGAAGAACGAGCCGCTTTCGCCAAGTATCAGTGGGCGATGGACCAGACCGACGACGAAGGCCTCAGGGCGATTTTCGCCCGGTTGAGGGATGAAGAGGCTGTGCATGCCGATTATTTGGAGTACGAGCGCTCCAAGCTGGAAAAGTTGCTGAAGGAGTGAGGTGTTTGATGGAGAAACTGATTGTTGATGTCCCTTCCATGTATGCCGATCACCACGTGCTCATTGTACGCGAGATGCTGACTGGTATGAATGGCGTTGCGGAGGTATACGCCAGCGCTGCTTTCAAGCAAGTGTTGGTGCAATACGATCCCGGCGTTGTGCAGCCGGACGCGATTGCAGGAGCGCTGGCCGAGGCCGGCTATACTCAGGAAATGCAGTTGCCTGTGCAGGAGAAACTACCGGAAGATGCCTGGAAACAGGGCAAGTTCCGCATGACTCAGACCTACAAGGCCGATTTGGTCATGTCAGGCGAGTTCCGCAAGTACTAGGCACGAGCATTTAGGAGGAAATCGTGGCAAAGAAAGAAATGATTCCGTCGATTGACCCCACTGTCAATCAATTACTAGAGCTGACCAATGCACAGGATATCCCCACTGCATTTAGCCGAGCAGCTTCCATCACCCCGTGCCCCATTGGCGCGGATGGCGCATGCTGCAAGGTCTGTGCGATGGGCCCCTGTCGTTTGGTGGGCAAGACTACACAGGGCGTTTGTGGTGCTACCTTGGCTACAGTGGCAGCGCGCAACCTAGCCCGCATGATTGCGGCCGGTGGATCGGCACACTCGGATCACGGCCGGGACCTGGCCTTTACGCTCATTGCTGTAGGCAGGGGAGAGGCTCAAGGGTACCAGGTAAAAGATGTGGCCAAACTGCACCAGGTGGCAGGCTACATGGGCATTTCCACAGAGAACAAGGCCATTGAGGAATTGGCCGTGGAGGTTGGAGAAAAGGCGCTCCAGCAATTCGGGCAGCAGAGCGGTGAGTTGGTCTACCTCACCCGCGCCACCGAGAAGCGGCAGCAGATCTGGCGCGATCTGGATATCGCGCCACGTGGCGTTGACCGGGAAGTGGTAGAAATGCTGCACCGAACCCACATGGGTGTGGACATGGATGTGGAAAACATCTTGAATCACGCCATGCGCTTGGCACTAGGTGATGGTTGGGGCGGTTCCATGATGGCCACCGACATCAGTGATATTCTCTTTGGTACCCCTGCTCCGCTCACCTCGCAGGCCAACCTGGGCGTACTGAAGGATGATGAGGTCAACATCATTGTACACGGGCACGAGCCGACGCTCTCCGAGATGATCGTGGTGGCGTCTCAAGACCCCGAGATGATCGAATATGCCAAGTCCAAAGGAGCCAAGGGTATCAATCTGGCCGGCATTTGCTGTACCTCCAACGAGGTATTGATGCGCCACGGTATTCCCCCGGCCGGTAACTTTTTGAGTCAGGAAATGGCTATTGTCACTGGTTCGGTGGAGGCCATGGTGGTAGACGTGCAATGTATCATGCAGGCATTGGGCGAGCTGACACAAAGCTATCACACCGATTTGATCACCACCTCACGCAAAGCCAAGATTCCTGGTGCCGTTCACATCGAGTTTGATGAGCATAATGCATTGGAATCGGCCAAGCAAATCGTACGCAAGGCAGTTGATAACTACCCCGACCGGGGCAAGACGGTCAATATCCCGTCCGATCATGGCGATTTGGTGGCGGGTTTTTCCCACGAGTATCTAAATTACATGTTGGGCGGCGAGTTACGTGGTTCCTTCCGGCCGCTTAATGACGCGATTATCCAAGGGCGTATCCGCGGCGCGGCCGCGGTGGTGGGCTGCAACAACGCGCAGGTCACGCACGACGATGCTACCTTTAACATCATCCGCGAGTTGATCGCAAACGATGTGTTGGTGGTAGTGACCGGCTGTGCGGCGCACTGTGCCGCCAAGTATGGCTACCTCTCGCCGGAGATGATGGAAAACGCGGGCACGGGGTTGAAAGAAGTCTGTGAGGCCGTGGGTATCCCGCCCGTGTTGCACCTGGGCTCTTGCGTAGACAACAGCCGCATCCTCACCGTGCTCACCCAGATGGCCACCGAAGGTGGTTTGGGTCAGGATGTTTCCGACCTGCCGGCCGTGGGCATCTGCCCCGAATGGATGTCAGAGAAAGCATTGGTGATTGCCACCTATTGTGTGGCCAGCGGCGCATACGTCCTGTTTGGCGTTGGCTCCCCGGTAGTGGCCAGCGAAGAAGTCACTGAATACATCAGTGCTGGCTGGGAGGCCAAGGTGGGCGGCAAACTCGAGTTCTACAAGGACTGGCGTGACATCGTTTCCAAGAGCCTGGAGCACATCGACAAAAAGCGTGAAGCGCTCAAGTTGGACGAATACAAAGCGGACAAGTTTGGCGCCAGCGGCGATTGGCGCATTGGCGAGCTTGAGGCGCTTGCGCTTGAAGAAAAGATCAGCGCAGTCTATGGGCTGCCGGTAGCGGCGCCATAGGTGAGGAGAGGAAAGAACCATGAGTAAATACATTGCAACTCGCGCTCTCCGAGGTGCCACCGGCATCGTCCGCGAAGCGGAAGAGATGCTTGCCAAGGCCATTGCGGAGAAGGGAGCAGACACCCCGGTGCAGTTTCCCAATACTGCCTATTACCTGCCTACCATCTTGGGCTTGACCGGGCGGCAAGTGGAAACGCTGGGTGACCTGGTCCCGGTGATGGAAAGAGCCAAGGGCTTGTTGCACCCTGTGCCCCCAGACAAGTTGTGGAAACCCTATCTGGGCGAAACCCTAGATGCCGGTGTGGCGACGCTGCTGGCGGCCGAGACGATTGAAGGCGTCCGGTTTGTCAACAACAATCAGCCGGAACTCTGGCCTGGTTTCGAGATGGGCGGCGGCACCAAGTATCCCCAGTTGAGTGGTGGCCATCTCAACGGCCCCATCGACGACATCCAACTCCGCAGTTGGGGCATTGCGTTGGTGGACGGCCGGATGCCTGGCTTTGCTGCCATTGTCGGCTGCGCCAAGTCCAACCAGGCAGCGGTCGAATTGGTGCGCCAGCTCCAGCAGCGCAACATCCTCATCTTCCTGTCCGGCAACGTCAACGGCCGGAGTATCATCCACCAGTTGCAGGAGGAAGGGGTGGAGATGGGGTACGATACCTACATCGTCCCCTTTGGCACCGACACGCTTTCCGCCATCTATGCCCTGGGCTTTGCCACCCGCTCGGCCCTCACCTTTGGTGGCATGAAAGGCGGTCAGCCGCGCGAGATTTTCCTCTACAACAAGTTCCGTGTCTTTGCCTTTGTGCTGGCGCTGGGTGAGGTGGATGACCTCAAGTACGCAGCCGCGGCCGGTGCCATCAGCTACGGCTTCCCGGTCATCGCCGACACGGTGATCCCGGAAATCCATCCCACCGGCGTTACTCGCTACGAACACGTCATTTCCATGCCCTGGAACGAAATTGAGGGGCAGGACGACGCCGAGCGCGCCAAAAAGATGGTGCAGAAGGCGATTGAGGTCCGTGGCGTCAAAATCCAGGTCACCGAAGTGCCCATCCCGGTCCCCTACGGCTCAGCCTTTGAGGGTGAGGTGGTGCGCAAGAATGACATGCGGGTGGAGTTTGGCGGCAAGTACAGCCGCGCCTTCGAGTACCTCTACATGACCGAGATGGACGCGATCGAGGATGGCAAGATCGAGATCGTTGGGCCGGACTTTGGCGAGGTACCCGACCAGGGCGCGATGGACATGGGTATCGTTATTCGCGTAGCCGGACGGAAAATGCAGAAGGACTTTGAGCCCGTGTTGGAGCGCCAGGTTCACTATTTTATCAACGGCGCTTCTGGCATTCAGCACATCGGCCAGCGCGACATCACCTGGATTCGCATCAGCAAGGGCGCGGTCGACAAGGGTTTTGACCTCAAGCACTTTGGCGAAATTCTGATTGCCCGTTTCCACGCCGACTTTGGCGCCATTGTGGACAAGGTAGAAGTCACCATCTACACCAAGCCCGAGTTGGTGCACAAGTGGCTGGACAATGCCCGCGAAGCCTACGACTATCGCAATCGACGGCTGGCCGATCTGACCGACGAGGCGGTGGAGGACTTTTATTCCTGTACGCTCTGTCAGTCTTTTGCGCCGGATCACGTCTGCGTGGTCACGCCGCAGCGGTTGGGCCTTTGTGGCGCGTACAACTGGCTGGACTGCAAGGCGAGCTTCCAGATCAACCCCACCGGTCCCAATCAACCGATCCACAAGGGCAACTTGCTTGACCCGGTGAAGGGGTATTGGTCCGGTCCCACCGAATTCGTTCAGCAGGCGAGCCACGGCGCGGTGCAGGATGTCACCATGTACTCGATCATGGAGAACCCGATGACGGCCTGTGGCTGTTTTGAGTGCATCGTGATGCTCATTCCAGAGGCCAACGGTGTGATGGTGGTCTCCCGCGAGGACACCAGCATTACGCCGGCCGGGATGACCTTTAGCACGCTGGCCGGTATGGCCGGCGGCGGCTTGCAGACGCCGGGCGTGATGGGCGTGGGGAAGTACTATCTCACCAGCCCCAAGTTCATCTCGGCCGATGGTGGCTTTAAGCGGGTGGTCTGGATGTCCAGCTTTTTGAAGGAATCCATGGCCGACGAGTTCAGCGCGGTGGCGGAGCGGGAAGGTCTTCCCGACTTGCTGGATCGGATCGCCGATGAGACGATCTGCACCGACGTGGACGGGCTGCTGGAATACCTGGCGGTAAAGGAGCATCCGGCGCTCGCCATGGACATGATATTTTAGCGAGGAGAAGTGGGGGAGCCGCACCATGTGCGGCTCCCCGTATTGGTCGTTTTCTGCGTGCTTGCCATGCCGGGTTGTGCTATTATTTCAGATGCCTCCCTGCACGCTCAGGGAGTGTTTTTGTTCTAACCTGGACAAGCAAGGTTCAAGGCGTCACTGAGACGCCGATTGTGTGATTGGTCTCATTAACATGGAGGTTTAGTATGCCAGTTGAAATCCCAAAGGAAAAATGGATGGGGCAGGTGCGTGTGATCACTCTGGGCGCAACCGCAGCAGAAGGCGGTACGCGCTCCCACACCGTTACGGTGGGAGGGGAAACCACGCTACCATTTTTGCATTTTGAAGGTACCACCGCTCACCGGCCGGTAGTGGCCATTGAGATCAAGGATGCCAAACCGGATGATTGGTCCCCGCTGCTGGCAAAGGTCTGGGGCGAAGCGATGAACGACCCAGGCGAGTGGGCCAAGGCGGCCGAAGCGGCCTGTGCCGACCTGATTTTGCTTGCCCTCAATCTGACCGGGCCGGATGGCACTGACAACACGGCGGCCAACGCCAAAGCTGCTGTTCGCAAGGTACTTACCGCTACTGGGCTGCCGCTGGCGGTAAACGGTCCAGGACAGGCGGAGATTGACAACGCGCTGCTGGTGGCGGTCGCGGAAGAGGCGGCCGGTGAGCGATTGCTGCTGGGCTTGTGCGAAGACCGCAACTACCGTACCATTGTGGCGGCCGCGCTGGGGCACGGGCATCTGGTGCAGGCCCGCACCGCCATGGACGTCAACCTAGCCAAGCAGCTCAACATTCTCATCAGCGATATGCAGCTTCCCCTGGACCGCATTGTCATGGACCCCACCACAGGCGCGCTAGGGTATGGTATTGAATATGGTTATTCGGTGATGGAGCGGTTGCGGCTGGCAGCCTTGCAGGGCGACAGCATGACCCAATTACCGATGATTGTAACCCCAGGCGAGGAAGCCTGGAAAACCAAGGAAGCTAAGGTTGGCTCAGGTGTACCAGAGGCTTGGGGCGATTGGGAGGAACGTGCAATTGACTGGGAGGTCGTGACCGCCACTTCGCTCATCCATTCTGGTGCTGACATTGTCGTGTTGCGGCACCCGGAAAGCGTCAAGCGCGTCCGTGCCATGATTGATGTGATGGTAGGTGCGTGATGACTCCTCTACTGGCAGGCAAACAACCCGATATCGACCAGATGCCGGAAGGCGCTACCGAGGAAGAGCGCATGGCGTCATTGATTGAGGCCATCAGCTCCTACGTCGAGCACTATCACAACGGTTCGGTCAAAATGGTCGCCCGCGAGGGTGATACCATCAAGGTCGAGATGGGTGGTGCCTGCGTGGATTGCCCCATTACCCCAGCCACGCTCTGCGGCTGGGTGCTGGGAACCGTTCGCCAGTTTTTCCCCGAAATCAATCATATTGAGCCAATCGAGTTCCCGCCCAGCGGGACCGAATTGTAAGGAGAAACACAATGTCCCTGAGTGGTATTCAGATTTACAAACTATTGCCCGGCGGTGTCCGCCCGCCGCATCCCAAGGCTAACTGCAAAGAGTGTGGCTTTCCCACCTGCCTGGCGTTTGCGATGAAGTTGGCGGCCAAGCAGGCTGAACTTGCCTCTTGTCCCTACGTTAGCGAGGAAGCACAGCAAGAGCTGTCGGCCGCGGCCGCCCCGCCCATCAGGCTGGTCAAAGTGAGCAGCAACGGGCACGAGCATGGCGTGGGCAACGAAACGGTGATGTTCCGTCACGAGAAGACCTTCTTCAACCGGCCGGGACTGTTTGTCCGTGTCAAGGATAGCGATGGGGCCGACGCGATCAAGGCGGCTGTCGCCCCGGCCGATGCCTTTAGCGTCAACTATGTTGGCATGGACCTGGCGCTGGACGGCTTTGCCGTGGAAGCGACCTCGGGCGATGGCGTTGCCTTTGCGGCCGCGGTTGCTGCGGTGCGCGAGGCGAGCAAGCGGCCCCTGATCCTGATTAGCGAAGACCCGCAGGTGCTGGCAGCAGGCCTGAAGGCGGTCGGGGGGACCACGCCGCTGCTGTCCAAGGCCACGGCCGAAAACTGGGAGGCGATGGCAGCCCTGGCCAAAGCAAACAGCGCTCCCCTGGTAGTGAGCGCCACCACCCTGGATGAGTTGGCTGATCTGACTCAGAAGATTCAGGGTGCGGGCGTTGAAGACATGGTGCTGGACCCGCAGATGGCGAATCTGCCAGGTGCATTGAGCATGCTGACCCAATTGCGCCGGCTGGCCCTCAAGCACACGTTCCGGCCGCTGGGCTATCCTGTCATTGCGTTCCCAGGCGGCTGGTCCGACGACGTTGTCACGGCTGCCATGCAGGCGATTGCCAAATACGCCGGATTTGTGGTGCTGG
Source organism: uncultured Chloroflexia bacterium (assembly GCA_963707345.1). Taxonomy (GTDB): domain Bacteria; phylum Chloroflexota; class Anaerolineae; order Promineifilales; family UBA4811; genus CAVPPE01. The sequence continues at coordinate 464,510 of CAVPPE010000002.1, read as the reverse complement.
ACAAGTTCACCGCCGCCAGCGCGTACGCTCTGCTGGTGTTCCGCCAGAACATCTATACCGACCCGCAGAAACCGATCCAGGTGAGCCCAGGCCTGTACGAGATCAACAAGCCTGGCCCCGAGGACCCATTGATGGTTACCACCAATTTCTCCATCACCTATTTCTCCGTCTCCAACGAGGTGGAGGGGAGTGGCAACAAGGGGTGGTTGTTGGTGGCCGACGCCGAGGGTATGAGCGTGCTGACCGCCTGGGCGGCCGGCAAGTTTGACGCTGAGCGGATTGCCAAGGCAGTCAAAACGACCGGCGTTGAGGAAAAGCTAAGCCACAAAAGCATTATCCTGCCTGGCCACGTCGCAATCCTCTCTGGCGAACTGGAAGAGGAGCTGCCTGGGTGGCAGATCAAAGTTGGCCCACGCGAGGCGGTCAACCTGCCGCAATATCTCAAAATGATGGCCTAGCTTATGGGTAGCAAGGGAGAGTTGGCAGCCACGGCTGCCAACTCTCCACAGTGGAGGAAACCGTGTTCAAGATTGTTGAAAAGGAGACATTCGCCGACCCGGTCATCAAAATGCTGGTCGTTGAAGCGCCCGAGATCGCACGCAAGGCGCAGGCTGGTGAGTTTGTGATCGTTCGGACGGACGAGCGGGCAGAGCGCATTCCGCTGACCATTGCCGACTTTGACCGCGCCGCGGGCACCATTACCCTGGTGATTCAGGAGGTTGGCAAGTCCACCAAACAGATGGGCAAACTGGAGGTGGGTGATGGTTTCGCCAACGTCGCTGGCCCGCTGGGACATGCCAGCGAGGCTGAGAACTATGGCACGGTTGTCTGCGTGGGGGGCGGTGTGGGCATTGCGCCCATCTATCCCATCGCCCGCGAACTGCAGGCGGCCGGCAACCACGTCATTTCGATTATTGGCGCGCGCAACAAGGACCTGCTCTTTTGGGAGGAGAAGATGCGGGCGGTGAGCAGCGAACTGATCGTCTGTACCGACGATGGCTCTTACGGCCGCGAGGGGTTGGTAACCGAGCCGTTACGCGAGATTCTGCAGGATCGGGGCAAGGAGATCAAGCGTGTCTGGGCTATCGGCCCGGTTGTGATGATGAAGTTTGTCTCCATCACCACTGCCCTGCTTGGGGTCAAGACGATTGTGAGCCTGAACACCATGATGATTGATGGGACCGGCATGTGCGGCGGGTGCCGGGTGCTGCTCAACGATGGGGCGCGGTTTGTGTGCGTGGATGGCCCGGAATTTGATGGGCACCAGGTGGATTGGGACCTGGTGATGAACCGCCTGAACTATTACCGCGCCGAGGAACAGGTGTCGGTAGAGCGCTATGATCATCTCTGTCGGCTGGAGATGGCAGGTTAGGTTGGAGTTGCAGAATGACCGAGCAAATGACTATTAAGGAACGACGCCAGATTCCGCGCCAGCCGATGCCGGCTCAGGACTCAACGGAGCGCCGCGCCAACTTTTACGAGGTCGCGCAGGGGTACACCCAGGAACAGGCCATGGCCGAGGCAAACCGCTGCTTGCGGTGCAAAAAGCCAACTTGCATGGTGGGCTGCCCGGTGGACGTGGACATCCCGGATTTCATTGTTGCCCTGCGCGAGGGTGACATGGACGGTTCGATTCGCATCCTTAAGAGCAAGAACAGCCTTCCAGCGATCTGTGGCCGGGTCTGCCCGCAGGAAACCCAATGCGAGGTCGAGTGCGTGCTGGCCAAGAAAGGCGAACCGGTGGCCATCGGCCGGTTGGAGCGGTACGTGGCCGACTGGGACCTGGCCCGTGGAGCCGAGACGCCGGCCGTCAGTGAACCGACCGGCAAGAAAGTGGCCATCGTCGGCGCTGGCCCGGCCGGGCTGACCTGCGCGGCCGATCTGGCCCGCTTGGGCCACAAGGTGACGGTGTTTGAGGCGCTGCACGACCCCGGCGGTGTGCTGGTTTACGGCATCCCCGAGTTCCGCTTGCCCAAGGACATCGTCTACGCCGAGGTGGGGTGCCTTGAATGCATGGGCGTGGAGATTCGCACTGACGCGATCATTGGCAAGTTGTACACCATTGACGAGTTGCTCGGCGAGCAGGGATACGATGTCGTGTTTATTGGGAGTGGAGCGGGTTTGCCCTCCTTCATGAACATTCCGGGCATCAACTTGAGCGGCGTCCTGTCGGCCAACGAGTTTCTCACCCGCGTGAACCTGATGAAGGGATACAAGTTCCCTGAATACGATACGCCGGTCAAGATTGGGAAAAAGGTGGCGGTGATTGGCGCTGGCAACGTGGCAATGGATTCAGCCCGCTCTGCGCTGCGCCTGGGATGCTTGCAGGCGCAAAAGGAGGGCGGTGAATTGCCGGAGGTGCACATCGTCTACCGCCGTTCCCCGGCCGAGGTTCCCGCCCGCGCTGAAGAGTTCCATCACGCCCAGGAGGAAGGCATCATCTTTAACTTTCTCACCAACCCGGTGGAGATTCTGGGTGATGAGAAAGATAGCGTGAGGGCAATGCGCTGCATCCAGATGGAGTTGGGCGCGCCGGACGACAGCGGCCGGCGCCGGCCGGTGCCGATTGAGGGTTCCGAGTTTGAGATGGAAATGGATATGGTCATTATGGCGCTGGGGACCAGCCCCAACCCGCTGGTTTTCCGGAACGCCGATGACCTTGAGCGATCCCGCTGGGGCACGGTCAAGGTAGTGAACGAGGAGACCGGTCTGACGACAAAAGCCAAAGTGTGGGCTGGCGGTGATGTGGTGACCGGTGCCGCGACGGTGATCAGCGCAATGGGTGCGGGCAAGTCGGCCGCGGCCGATATCCACCGCTTTTTGATGGACGGAGGATAGCACGTTGGCGGATTGGGGAGGCCTTGGTATCGAGTGCCCATGCCTGATCTGCCAACCCTCGTAACATGATGCACGCGATCACCTTTCTGCCCGTAGACAAGGCCGTCAGTGTCCCGGCCGGCACCACGGTGACGGAGGCTGCCCACCTGCTGGGGTTGGAGATCAGCCAACCGTGTGGCGGGCAGGGGCGCTGCGGGCGTTGCGTGGTCAAGGTCGAGTCCGGCCAAATGCGGCTGCGCAGCACGCTGCGGCTGACGGCCGAAGATGTGGCCGATGGATATGCGCTGGCCTGTCAGGCGGTGGCAGAGGGGGATGCGGTCGTCACCATCCCGCTGCAGGTCAAGGCGCAGCGCAAGCTGGCCACGGACAAAGCGGCCGGCCGGGTGGAATTGCCGTTTCCCTATGTGCCCAGCATCGACCAAACGCTCAAGGCGATCTATGTCGAGATCGATCCGCCGTCGAGGGCGGACCAGACTGATGACTGGTCGCGGGTAAAGCGGGCCTTGGCTCCCAAGCTAGAGGGGTATGGAACTCCTGCACTGGCTGTCTCGTTGCCCATGCTCCGGCGGCTGGGCCGCGCTTTGCGCGAGGCGGACTGGCGAGTGACGGTGGTGCTGGACCTGGGTATGTGGGACCGGCCGGAGTGCCCGGCGCAGGTGGTCAACGTCCGGCCGGGGTTTTCGCCCGACGTGCTGTGGGGCGTGGCAATAGACATTGGCACTACCACAGTGACGGTGCAGTTGGTCGATTTGGTGGCGGGCGAGATGCGCGCCCAGGCGGCCGATTACAATGGCCAGATCTCCCGCGGCGAGGACGTCATCTCGCGGATCATTTATTCCACCAGAGCCAAAGGAGAGGATCCGGAGGCCAACCGGCGTGAGATGAAGGAACTGGTGCTGGAGACCATCAATAGGCTGATTGATGCAGCGGCCGGCGAGGCGGGCGTCGATCCGCTGGACATTGACAAGGCCACCGTGGCCGGCAACAGCACCATGATCCACCTGCTGCTGGAACTGGACGCCAATACCATCCGGCTGGACCCGTTTATCACTGGAGTCAACCACCCCCCGGCGCTGATTGCCAGCGAAGTCGGGCTCAAGATGAATCCGGCCGGGTTGGTGGATTGCCTGCCAGGGGTTGCCAGCTATGTTGGGTCGGACATTACGGCCGGTGTGCTCAGTTCACAGACCTACGAGGCTTCCGAGCTGACCTTGTTTCTGGACGTGGGTACCAACGGTGAAATCGTGCTGGGCACGGCCGACTGGCTGATCACCTGTGCGGCGTCGGCCGGGCCGGCCTTTGAGGGCGCGGGTGTGCTGTTTGGCATGCGGGCAACCGAAGGGGCCATCGAAGAGATCTGGGTCAACGAGCGGACTTTTGAGCCGGACTACCGGGTGATAGGCGGCGAGGAAACGCGGCCTCAGGGGCTGTGCGGCTCTGCTCTGATCAACCTGCTGGCCGAGTTGTTTGTCATCGGCGTCATCGACAAGGCGGGCAACGTCAAGCTGGATCTGGATACGCCGCGGGTGCGGCAGGGCGAGTTTGGCCCTGAATACGTGGTGGCCTGGTCCGATGAAACGGCCGGAGGCGTTGGCGACATCGTGTTCACCAAGGTGGACATCGACAACCTGCTGCGGGCCAAAGCGGCCATCTACGCTGGCTTTGAGGTGCTGGCCGAGGCAGTGGGGGTGGACCTGGCAGCGGTTAGTCAGATCCTGATTGGCGGTAACTTTGGCAAATACATCAACGTGGAAAAGGCCATCCAAATAGGGCTGTTGCCAGATGTGGCGTGGGACAAGTTCCGCTTTCTGGGCAACACGGCCGTGCGCGGGGCGTACATGGCTTTGTTGAGCCGCAACGCGCGGAGCCAGGTCACCCGCATTGCTGACATGATGACCTATCTGGAGCTTTCGGCCGATAATCGTTTCTATGACGTGTTCACTTCAGCGCTTTTTTTGCCGCACACCGATTGGGCCAAATTCCCGTCGGTGCTGGCTTTGTTTGATGCAAAACAGTGAAGGGAAATAAGGTACCGGCATGAGGTTTTTGGAGCGGACCCATTTCCCAGGATGGAAGGAAGATCAGTATGACTATGACGATTGCAGTCGCCGGCAAGGGCGGCACCGGCAAGACCACGCTCGCGGCATTGCTCATCCGCCATCTAACGCGGGGCAGCCGCAACACGGTGCTGGCGATAGATGCGGACCCAGCCACGAACTTGTACCTGGCGCTGGGCCTGCCGCTTTCCAAGACGGTCGGCGATATTCGGGAAGATCTTTTGGATGAAGCCCAGTCGGGCGCCATCACCACCGGTGTGGCGCGGCAGGATTACCTGAACTACCAACTACGGCTGTCGGTGGAAGAAGGTAATGCGGTGGATCTGCTGGCTATGGGTCGGCCGGAAGGCCCTGGCTGCTACTGCCCGGTCAACCACATGCTGCGCCAGATTGTGGATGGCCTGGGCGAGCAATACGATTACATTGTGATCGACAACGAGGCCGGCATGGAGCATCTGAGCCGGCGCACCACCAAGGATGTGGATCTGCTGCTGGTGGTGACCGACCCGACTATCCGGGGTACCAAGGCGGCCGAAGGAATCCTCGAGTTGGCCGGCGAACTGGATATCAACATCAAGCGGATTGTGTTGGTGATCAACCGGGTGGTGGGCGAGCCGCTGCCCCGGCCGCTGCAAGAGGCGGTTGAGCAGATGGGTATCGAGTTGGCGGCCGTGATTCCGGCCGATCCCATGGTGAACGAACTGGACGCCTGGGGCCGGCCGCTGATTGAACTGGGTTTTGATTCGCCGGCCGCAATGGCGATTCAAGAGTTGGCAGAAAAGTACATCGGATGAGGGCGTGGCGGCAGAGTGGTTCTGCGGCTGTCCAGTCATCCGGAGATAAAAGGTCCCGTTAATTTTCATAAGGAGAGGTCGAATGTACATCATCGGTGAAAACATTCATATCATTTCGCCCAAGGTAAAAGAGGCAGTCACCAACAGGGATGCCGAATTCTTTAAAGCCTCCGCGCTCAAGCAGGTGGAGCACGGCGCGAACGCGGTGGATCTAAACATCGGCCCGCAGAAAAAAGCCGGGCACGAGATTCTACCCTGGCTGGTGCAAGTGGTGGAATCGGTGGTGGATGTACCGCTGGTTTTTGATACCACCAACCTGGCGGCCATTGAGGCAGCCTGCGAGACGGTGACTAAAGCGCAGCCCATCATCAACTCAACCGACGCGCGCACAGAGCGGCTGGCAACCGTGCCGGCGCTGGCCAAAAAGTACAACACACGGCTGGTCGCGCTGACGATGGCCGAAGGGATGATCCCGGTGGGTGCTGACGAGCGCGTGAGTATAGCACTGGAGAAGCTGATCCCGCACATGCTGGAGATTGATTTCCCCATTTCGGATCTAATCATTGACCCGCTGGTGTTGACGGTTTCGGGTTGCCAGGAATACTGCCCGGAGTGTATTGAAGCGGTGCGCACGCTCAAGTTCGCCTGGGACCCGCCCCCGCTGTCTAACGGCGGTCTCTCCAACGTGTCCAACGCGGTCCCCCATGAGATGCGGCCGCTGCTCAACCGCGTGTACATGGTGATGTTGATGGGTGCAGGTGTGGACATGGTGATTGCCGACCCATTTGACGCCCCTTTGATGGATGCGATCCGCATTGTAAAAGAGCGGGACGAGGGCACGGCCATCGGCCGGGTATACCTGACACTGCACGACCGTGTAGCAGCGATGGACGAGCTGCAGTTCGACGATGTGGATATGAGTGACCCGGACCAGGCTGCTGTATTCAAGACCGTCCAGGTTTTGCTGAACAAGATCATCTACACGGATCAGTATTTACGTTTGTAACAGGTAAACGGGCGATGGGCGAAGCGTTTGACCGTGTATCGCTCATTTAAGCCCTGTATTCCAAGGGCGAAAAGGAGTTACGATGACTGCACACTTGATTGACGGAACCGCCATTGCGGAACAAATCCGGCGGGAGACGGCCGAGGCCGTGGCCAAACTAAAAGCGGAGCACGGCATTGTACCGGGCCTGGCCACGGTGCTGGTGGGCGAAAACCCCGCATCGAAAGCCTATGTGGGCAGCAAGCAAAAGGCTTGCGAGGAATTGGGAATGGCTTCCATCGGCCGTAAATTGCTCGACACTGCCACCCAGGAAGAGGTGGAAAAGGTGGTCCGGGACCTGAATGCCGACCCCAAGGTGCATGGTATCCTGGTCCAACTGCCACTGCCCAGCCATCTGGATGAAGAAAAGATCCTGGGCATGATCAGCCTGGAAAAAGACGTGGACGGCTTTCATCCGGTGAACATCGGCCGGCTGTCGATGAAGGGCCGCGAGCCACTTTTTGTCCCCTGCACACCGGCCGGCTGTGTTGAGCTACTGGTCCGTAGCGGGGTGAAGATTAATGGCGCAGAGGCGGTGATCCTCGGCCGGAGCAACATCGTTGGGTTGCCGGTCGCCATGTTGCTGCTGCATCGCAATGCTACCATCACCATCTGCCACAGCCGTACGCCGGACCTGCCGGCCGTTTGCCGCCGAGCGGATATCCTCATTGCGGCGGTCGGCCGGGCGGAGATGGTCAAGGCCGATTGGGTCAAGCCCGGCGCAGCCGTGATTGACGTGGGCATCAACCAGGTGTGGCTGGACCACCCGGCCGACAAGGAGTACACCTGTGCGACCACCGGTGAAAAGTTCGTCGCCCACCAAGAGAACGAGTCGGACAAGGGCGGCCGGCGCAAGGTGGGCGATTATTGCCCCGAGTGTGACAAGGCCTGGTTGAAGGACGAAATACCGGCCGATTGCGGCGACTGCGGAACCGTATCCTTGTTTCGCAAGTACAAACTTGCCGGCGACGTTGATTTTGACAGTGTGAACGACGTTGCTGGTTACCTGACGCCGGTGCCTGGCGGCGTTGGACCGATGACGATTGCAATGCTCATGCACAACACCTATCGCGGTGCGGTGCATTCGTTGAAATAGATATCAGGTATTGGATATTGGAGGCAGAATACCCCAATATCCAATATCCGTTTTCCAGGTACGAGGAACTGCTTATGAGTCCTAACGGCAGCGGCAGAGTTGGCTCTGTACTGGTGATTGGCGGTGGCGTAGGCGGCATGCGGGCAGCGTCCGACCTGGCCGAGACCGGCCTCAAGGTGTTGCTGGTTGAGGCTGGCCCGACGCTTGGCGGCCGGGTGGCTCAGTTGGGCTGGATGTTCCCCACGCATGACTGTGTGTTGTGCCGCGGCTCGGCCGATCATGGCTATGGTTGCACCCGGCCGTCCATCGGCCCCGCCTTCCCGGATAACAACCGCCATCCCAATATCGAGGTGCTGACGCTGACCGAAGTGGTGGATTTTGAGGGCCAGGCCGGCGATTTTACCGTCACGCTGCGCCACAATCCGCGTTACGTGGATGTGGATCGCTGCATCAATTGCCGGCTCTGCTCGGTTGTATGCCCCGTCTCGCTCCCCAGCGAGTTCCAGATTGGGATGGCCTTGCGCAAAGCGGCCTACAAAACCGCCCCACGGGCGATTCCGGATGCCTATGTGATTGAGCGGGGGCCCTATTGCGATGAGTGTGGCAAGTGCGTTCAGGTTTGTCCCACCGATGCCATCAACCTGAATGAACAACCGCAGTTAAAACAGGTCAAGGTGGGCGCGGTGATCCTGGCCGTAGGGTACAAGGTGTACGACCCTACGCCGCTGGAAGAGTTTGGCTACGGCCGGTACCAAAACGTAGTCACCCCCATGCAATACGAGCGGCTCGCCTCGCGCTCTGGCCCGACGGAAGGTATGGTCGCCCGCCTGTCGGATGGCAAATTGCCCAAAAAGATAGCCTGGCTGCAATGCATTGGCTCCCGCGATCAACAGCATCCCTACTGTTCGTCTATCTGCTGCATGTTTGCCACCAAAGAGGCCATGCTGGCCAAGCAACGGATCAAGGGGGTGGAGTGCAACATCTTTGTGATGGACGAGCGGGCCTTTAACAAGGAATACACCAAGTATTACGAGTCGGCTCGTGATGAGTATGGCGTCAAGTACACGCGCTGTCGGGTGTCTGCTATCAGGGAAGACCCGGTGACCAAAGATCTGATGTTACGCTACCCAGGCCAGGGCGGCAAGCTGGTGGAAGAGCACTTTGAAATGGTCGTGCTGGCGGCCGGGATGGAACCACCAGCCCGTTCGGCCGAGTTGGCCCGGATGCTGGGCATTGATCTCAACCAGTACGGCTTTTGCGAGACGGACAAATTCCAGCCGCTTCAGACCAGCCAGCCAGGCGTATACGTGGCCGGCGCGTTCCAATCGCCCAAGGAGATTGCCGAGACCGTGTTTGACGCGGCCGGTGCGGCCGGCGAGGTGATGCGGATATATCACGATGCGTTGGGCGGAGCGCCGGTTCCGCGCGAGTATCCGTTTCTTGGACTGACAGAAGGGATGCCGCCGGAGCGGGACGTGGCTGGCGAGCCTAGCCGGTTGGGCGTCTTCGTGTGCGGCTGCGGGCCGGTGATTTCTCAAGTGGTGGACATCGAGGAGGTGGCGGACTATTCACGGTCTCTGCCGGGGGTGGTGCATGCTACAACCGTCCCGCTGGCCTGTTTCCCGGAAGGAGTGGCGCAAGTTAGAAACGGGATTCTGGAGCACCAACTCAACCGGGTGGTGGTAGCTGCTTGCAGCCACCGGACCCATGAGTCGCTGTTCCAGCGAACCGTGCGCAGTGCTGGCTTGAACCCGTATCTGCTGGAGATGACCAACATCCGCGAGGGTTGTGCCTGGGTGCATGATTGGGAACCGGTCAAGGCCACCCGCAAAGCCAAGGAATTGGTGCGCATGTCTGTCTACCGCGCCACCAAGATGGATCCTGTCCGGCGCATCCCCATTCAGCCATTCCGCCGCGCGCTGGTAGTGGGTGGTGGGGTGAGCGGGATGACGGCCGCGTTGACCATGGCGGATGCTGGTCACAACGTCACTCTGGTAGAGCTGGCCGATACATTGGGTGGCAATCTGCGCAGCATCTATTATCTGGTCGAGGGATTGAATCCTCACAGGTTGTTGCGTGACCTGGTGAATCGGGTCCGGGGGCACCACCGGATCGATGTCTTTACCCGCAGCGAGCTGGTGGAGGTCAAGGGTTCGATTGGGCAGTTCTGCAGCCAGATCGAGACGACCGGCATGGATGGCACCGTGTCGACCACAAAGGTGGAGCACGGCGTGACCATCATTGCCACGGGCGGCCGGGAAGGCACAACCCGGGCATACCTGTACGGGCAAGACGAACGCGTGGTCACCCAGTTGGAACTGGAGGACTGGATTGCTCACCAGCCGGAAAAGGTGGCCCATCTCAAACACCTGGTGATGGTGCAGTGCGTTGAGGCAGATGAAGTGGGATACTTTTACTGCTCGCGCACCTGCTGCACCAGCACGATGAAGAACGCGATTCGGGTCAAGATGCTGAACCCAAATTGCCAGGTAACCGTGCTGTACAAAGATATCATCACCTATGGCTTCCGCGAGCAGTACTATACTGAAGCGCGGCGGCGGGGTGTGCTGTTTGTACGCTACACGGACAACCGGCCGCCGCAGGTGGCGTTGGAAAACGGTCAGATTCAGATGCAGGTAACCGACCCCAGCCTTGCCGATCGGCCGTACCTGCTCAAACCGGACCTGGTTTCGCTGAGCATGCCGGTGGTGCCGTCGGACAAAACGGCCCAACTGGCCAAGCTACTCAAGCTCCCGCTCTCCAGCGAGGGCTTTTTCCTGGAAGCGGACCTCAAGATGCGGCCAATGGATTTTGTAAACGAGGGTGTGTTCCTGTGTGGCATGGCGCATTACCCCCGTTTCATCGAGGAGTCCATTGCCAGCGCCCAGGCTGCGGCCGGTCGGGCGCTGACCATCCTCAGCCAGGAGCCCTTCTACATCGGCGGCGTCATCGCCGAGGTGGATGCGGACAAATGCGTTGGCTGTTTGACCTGCGTGCGGACCTGCCCCTTCCAAATCCCGCACTTGCTGTACGACCGGCCGGGCGTCGGCGAACTGGGCGGTCACGCCTGGATCGACCCGGCCCTCTGCCAGGGGTGCGGCACCTGCACCGGCGAGTGTCCGGCCGCGGCCATTGAACTGGTCAATTTCCGCGACCAGGATGTTTTCCTGGAAGGCGACTGGCTGGGTGCCTGGCTACCAGAGCCGGCAAAATAGAGATTGAAGGTACCTACTCAGGCAGAGTGAAGATTGATTGGGGTGTACACCCCATCTTACCCTGCCCAAGCCTTTGGTTGAGCAGTTGCGATTGGCGGCAAGAATTGGGAGAAATTGAATGCCTGAAGTTGACCAAGTGGTTGCACCGGACAAGAGCAATGGCTTTGAGCCGGAACTGACCTTTTTCACTTGCAACTATTGTGCGTACATGGCGGGCGACACGGCCGGGGCGCTGCGCATCCAGTATCCGGCCAACGTCAAAATGGTGCGCTTGCCGTGTACGGGCAAGATCGACGTGCGGTACATTTTGGCCGCCTTTGAGCAAGGGGCAGATGGCGTTTACATCGTGGCCTGTCCCATTGGCTCCTGCCACCACGTGCGGGGCAACGAACGGGCGCGTTCCCGCGTCCAGTATGCCAAAAAGGTGCTGGATCAGATTGGCCTGGGCAATGAGCGGTTGGATATCTTTTTCCTCTCGGCCGGTCAGGGAGCTAGCTATGCCCAGAAGGCCAAGGAAATGGTAGAGAGGGTGCGCAAGCTAGGCCCCAACCCATTGCGTGAACGATAAACGCTCCATCACGTCGGAAGAGGCGCACCCAATGCAGGCAGGCTCGGCAACGTGGGACAGCCAGGCACAAAACGGCCGGTTGCCCCGTGCTAAACAGCTAGTTAGGACTATGGACGTGCTTTTGTCAAGCGCCTATAATAAGGATAGCAACCCACTGCAAGTGGGGTGTTTGCCGGGTGAGTCTGGCTGGCGGATGATGGAGTGAGGCAGCCATGAACGGCAACGGGCGCGATGGGGTCAATGTAATTGGGGCGGTGATGGTCGTTGGAGGCGGCATTGCAGGTATGCAGGCCGCTCTCGACCTGGCTGAACAAGGCTTCAAGGTTTACCTCACGGAAACCAAATCGGCCATTGGTGGGCACATGGCACAACTGGATAAGACCTTTCCCACCAATGACTGCTCCATGTGCACCATCAGCCCCAAGCTGGTGGACGTCGGCCGCCATCGTAACATTGCGCTGATGACCGATACCGAGGTGATGGACCTGGCCGGCGGGCCGGGTGATTTCACCGTGCGGGTTCGCCGCAAACCGCGCTACATTGACCTGGACAAGTGCGTCGGGTGCGGTGACTGTGCCGACGTCTGCCCGGTGATCTTGCCGGATGAATTCAACGAGTTGCTCAACTCGCGCCGCGCGGCATTCAAGCTTTACCCGCAGGCTGTTCCCAATGCGTTTGCCATCGAAAAGCGAGGCATTGCGCCATGCCGCGACGCTTGCCCGGCCGGGCAGCGGGCGCAGGGGTACATCGCCCTCATTCACGAGGGGCGCTATGACGATGCATTGCGGGTCATCAAAGAGGACAACCCATTCCCAGGGATTTGCGGCCGGATCTGCAACCACCGCTGTGAAGATGCCTGCAACCGGGCCAAGGTGGATGAGGCGATTAATATCCGGGCGCTCAAGCGTTTTGTCACCGATCAGGTGTACGCCAAGCCGCGCGTCGCGCCGGAGCCGGCCGAGCGCAAATACCAGCAACGGGCAGCCATTATCGGCGCTGGCCCATGTGGGCTAACGGCCGCTCAGGACCTGTGCCGTGAGGGTTATGCCGTCACGGTGTTGGAGGCGCTGCCGGTGGCGGGCGGGATGTTGCGTGTAGGCGTGCCCGAGTATCGCCTGCCAACGGAGATTATCGAGCGTGAGGTGCAGGATATCCTGGATCTGGGGGTGGAACTGCGGCTTAACACCACCGTGGACAATCTGGATGACCTCTTTGACGAGGGGTTTGACGCGGTTTTGATTGCCGTAGGCGCGCACGAGGGAATCCGACTACCCATTGCCGGCGCAGGCCTGGATGGCGTGCTGGTCAACACCCACTTTTTGCGGGACGTGCGCTTGGGCAAGTTCCAGGCTGACGGGGCGCTGGGGCGGGTGCTGGTCCTGGGCGGCGGAAACGTAGCAGTGGATTGTGCCCGCTCGGCCGTCCGCCTGGGGGCCACGTCGGTCAGTGTGGCCTGTCTGGAGCCACGCGACGGGATGCCATGCCACAACTGGGAGGCGGCGGCGGCCGAAGAGGAGGGTGTATCCATCCACGCTGACCGTACGTTCCAGCGCATCCTGGATGATGGTACCGGCCGGGTTGCAGGGGTGGAGTGCAATCTGGTCCGCTCCTTCTCATTTGACGCTACCGGCCGGCTGGAAGTTGAGACTGTGCCCAATTCCGGCCACGTTATCGAGTGCGACACGGTGATCTTTTCGGTTGGTCAACGCGCCGGTTTGGCCTTTATCCCCGATGATGCTGGGGTGGGGCTGACGGCCAAGCGGACGGTCGCCATCAACCCCAACACTATGGCGGCCTCCCGGCCGGGGGTGTTTGCGGCCGGCGATAGTGTCAGCGGCACGTCCTTTGTGATCGAAGCCGTCGATAGCGGTCACAAGGTGGCCAACTCGATCCATCGTTACCTGCGCGGAATGTACTTGGAGGCGCCACCCAAACCCGAACTGCCGGTGGTGCATGTGACCGAAGCCGAGATCGAGCACCGCCTGGCGATTGGCGACATCCGCAAACAGCCCCGGGTGCCCGTGCCAGAACTGCCGGCGGCCGAGCGAGCCGGAAATTTCGCCGAGGTAGAGCGGGGTTATGATGACGAATCGGCGCAGGCGGAAGCGGCCCGCTGTTTGGCCTGCGGTCTGTGCTCCGAATGCCTGAGCTGTCAGTATGTCTGCGAGGCAGATGCGGTGCTGCACGACATGGTCGGCCGCACCGAGACGGTCCAGGTGGGCGCAGTGATCCTGGCTCCCGGCTTTCAGGCCTACCCGGCCGAAATGTCCGGCGAGTACGGTTTCGGCCGTTACCCGAACGTGGTCACGTCGCTCCAGTTCGAGCGGTTGCTGTCCGCTTCCGGGCCAACCGAGGGACACGTAGTCCGGCCGTCGGACCACAAGCCGGCTAAAAAGATCGCCTTTTTGCAGTGCGTTGGCTCGCGCGATCAGAATCACGATTACTGTTCGTCGGTGTGTTGCATGTACGCCACCAAGCAAGCGATCATGGCCAAGGAGCACGAGCCGGATACGGATATTCACATCTTTATGATGGACATGCGCTCCTTCAGCAAGGGGTATGAGGAGTACTACCATCGTGCGGAGCGCAAACACGGGGTAGAGTTTACCCGCTGCCGGGTCTCGGCCGTGCGGCAGAACCTGACCAACAACCTGATTGTGCGCTATGTGCCGGAAATCGCAGAGCGCAGCGAGGGCCAGAAGGCGCATGCTCTCATTGAGGAAGAGTTTGACCTGCTGGTGCTCTCGATTGGCATGGAGATATCCGATTCGGCGCGGACGCTGGCCCGGCAACTGGGCATCCGGTTGGACCCGGCCGGCTTTGCCCTGACCGATACCTTCCGGCCGTTGGAGACGAGTCGGCCGGGCGTCTTTGCCATCGGACCGTTCCGGGAGCCCAAGGATATCCCAGAGTCGGTGGTGGAGGCAAGCGGTGGCGCGGCGGCCGCGGCCAGCCTATTGGCGCCGGCACGGGGCACGCTGGCAGCACGCATGGAGTACCCGCCAGAGCGGGAGATTACCGACGAAGAGTCAAAGGTAGGGGTCTTTGTCTGTCACTGCGGCTCCAACATTGGCGGCTACCTCGACGTGCCCAAGGTGGCCGAGTATGCCAGCGGATTGCCCGGTGTGGTGCATGCGGAGCACAACCTGTACACTTGCTCGCAAGACTCGATTGTGCACATCACCAAGCAGGTCCAAGAGTTAGGGCTGAACCGGGTGGTGGTCGCCTCCTGCACCCCTATTACCCACGAACCGCTGTTCCGGGACAGCATCCGCGCGGCCGGATTGAACCCGTTCCTGTTTGAGATGGCCAACATCCGCAACCATTGCTCCTGGGTCCATTCCGAGCAGTGGGAGGTGGCGACCGAAAAGGCCAAAGACCTGGTGCGGATGGCAGTGGCGCGGGCCAATCGGCTGCAGCCGCAGCGCACCAGCGAGATGCCGGTGGAAAAGGCGGCGCTGGTGTTGGGCGGCGGCCCGGCCGGGATGAATGCGGCCCTGTCGCTGGCGCAACAAGGCTTCCCGGTCCACCTGGTGGAGCGGTCGGCCGAGCTGGGCGGCAACCTGCGTCACATTTATCAATTGCCTGACACGGGCAACCGGCTGCTGGGCGCGTCGTATGACGCGCAAGGGTATCTGCAGCAACTCATCGCGGAGGTGACCGCGCACCCCCTGATTAGCATATACCTTGACACCGAACTGGCCGAACTGGGCGGCTTTGCGGGAAATTTCGTCAGCCGGCTTGCCGGCCGCAACGGAGATCGACCGCTGGAGATCAAGCACGGCGCGGTGGTGGTGGCGACCGGCGGCCGGGAGTATCGCGGGCCGGAGTATGGCTACGGCGCGCATCCTCAAATTGCCACCCAACAGGATTTCGAAAGCCTGCTGGAAAGCCACAAGTCACAGGCAGGCAAACTGCCGGATTCCATAGTCATGATTCAGTGCATCGGCCCGGCCGAGCAGTACTGCTCCCGCATTTGCTGCACGGTAGCCCTCAAAAACGCGCTGCGGTTCAAGGAGTTGAACCCGGCCGGACGGGTGACGGTGCTGTTCAAGGATATTCGCACCTTTGGTTTCAAGGAGCGGTTGTACACAGAGGCGCGGCGGCAGGGAGTCTTTTTCGTGCGCTACGACGACCGTCGCAAGCCGCAGGTTCAGACTGATGGGGCGCTCGCGGTCTCGGCCTGGGACCCGATCCTCAGCCAGGAGTTGGCCTTCCGGCCGGACCTGTTGATCTTGTCCATGCCATTGGTGCCGGCCGAGGGGACAGAAGAGATGGTGAGCAAGCTGCGCGTCTCAGTGGACCTGGATGGCTGGTTTATGGAAGCGCATGTCAAGCTGCGGCCGGTTGATTTCGCTTCCAATGGCATCTTTATGGCCGGCGTGGCGCATTATCCCAAGTTCCTGGATGAGACTATCATCCAGGCGCAGGCGGCCGCGGCGCGGGCTGCCAACATCCTGGCAGCCGATACGATGATTGTGGGCGGGCAGGTGGCGGTTGTGGACACCGCCAAGTGCGTCGGTTGCCTGACCTGCGTCCGCATTTGTCCTTACGACGTGCCCCAAATCCAGGCCAGCCTGGTGGGTGTGGGCAGTATCATGGGCGCAGCCTACATCGAGCCGGCCATGTGCCAGGGGTGTGGCTCCTGCGCGGCCGAGTGCCCGGCCAAGGCAATTGAACTGATGCACTACACGGAGGATCAACTGCTGTCCAAGGTGGATGCGCTGTTTGACCTGATTCCGGCCGATGCCATTCCGGTGGTGCAATGAGGAGACGATGATGGCGGAATTCGAACCACAGATTGTGACCTTTGCCTGTCACTATTGCGCGTACGCGGCGGCCGATTTGGCAGGCGGGCTGCGCCTCAAATATCCGGCCGCCATCAAGATTATCGAGTTGCCTTGCAGCGGCAAACTCGATGCATTGCACGCGTTGCGGGCGTTTGAGGATGGTGCAGATGGCGTCCTGGTTGCAGGCTGACTGGAAGGCGACTGCCATTACCGGGACGGTAATATTCACGCCAAGCGCCGAGTGGAATACGTTCGCAAGCTGCTGGAGAGGGTTGGTTTGAGCGGCCGTCGGATCCAAATGATTAACATTTCCTCGGCGATGGGTGGGCAGTTTGCCTATCTGGCAGCTGAAATGACCTCGGATATCCAACAGTTGGGACCTAACCCACTCCGGGACAAGGAATGAGAGTATCACGATGACGGCCAGTATTGAGGTGCTGCGGCGGTTTCCAATCTTCGCCGGATTCAGTGACGAAGAGATGGCCGAGATTGCTGAGCTGTGCCATCCTGAGACTTATGCAGATGGTGACGTCTTTGCAGAAGAAGGCGTACCGGCCGACCGGTTGCATCTCATTCTGGCGGGCAAAGTCTCGCTGGAGAAGAAGGTCCAGTTGGGGCGTAGCGGGTCGGCCCGACAGGCCACGGTGGGCATCTTGGGCCCGAATTCGATTATGGGTTGGTCGAGTATCATTGCCCCGTATCTATTTACCTCCTCTGGTGTTTGCTTGGAGCCATGCCAGATGCTGGCCATAAACGGTCAGGAATTGCGTCAGTTCATTGCCCAACATCCGGTTTCGGGCCTGGTTTTTATGGAATCTATTGCGGCTACGATCTCCGAGCGCTTGCGAAACGCTACTTCCACGCTCACCTATTTTTTGTCCATCATCTCCCACGAACTCAAATCGCCGTTGGCGGCCGTGGAAAACTATTTGCAGGTGATGCTGGGTGGCTTTGCCGGCGAGTTGACCGATAAGCAGCGCCGCATGTTAGAGCGCAGCGTGCTGCGGGTGATCGACTTGCGCGGCCTCATTAGTGATATTTTGGACCTGGCCCGTATGCGGCCGGAGCAAATCCGGGCCGATTTTGAGTGGCTCGACCCGGCCGTGCCGGGTATCCAAGCAGTAGAGGACGTGCAGCTGGCAGCTTCTCAAAAGAATGTCAAGTTGGTGGTGGAGCGGCCGGATGAGTTCCAGCAGCTAGTGGCTGCGCATCGTCGTTTCCGCCAGCTCTTTTCCAACCTACTATCCAACGCCGTCAAATTCTCCCCTGAAGGTGGGACGGTCACCCTGCGTGTTTGGGATGAGCCGGATCGTCTGGTGGCTGAGATCATGGATGAAGGCCCCGGCATCCCGGCCGATGAACAACCACTCATCTTCGAAGATTTTTTCCGAGGGCGCGATGTGGGGCAAGTGGCTGGCTCCGGTTTGGGCTTGTCAATTGCCCACAAGATCATTGAGGCACACCGAGGTGAGATACGGGTCAAGAGTCCGTATGTCGAGGGTAAATCCGGCACCAAGTTCACTGTCATGATCCCCCGCAACCTGTCCACGCCGGACATGAAGCGTCGCGATTGGGCGGCGCGGCAGGAGGAAGAGACATGAAATCGCGGCAGCCATACGTTTTGTTGGTGGATGATGATCCAGATATTCTGGAAGGGTTGGTGGCCGTACTGGAGAGTCAGCCCTATCAGTTGAAAACGGCCCGAGATGGTGAAGAATGTCTGGAAATGATCGCCCAGGATATTCCGGACCTGGTGATTCTGGATTTGCTCATGCCGCGTATGGATGGATTTGCGGTCATACGCAACATTCGCAGCAACCTAAAGTATTCGTCCTTATCCATCATTGTCTTGACCACGGTCGTTGAGGATGCCAGCCGGCGCCGCTACGAGTTGGAGACCGGGTTGGAGATGGACGTACAGGATTATATCGAAAAGCCGGTAGTCCCGGCCCAATTGTTAAGGCGCGTCGCCAATGTCCTGGAGCAACCCTACATCCTGGTGGCTGACGACGACCCGGATATTTTAGATAGCATCATTACCGTACTGAAAAGCTATCCTTATCGGCTGCAGACCGCGCAGGACGGCCGGGAGTGTTTAGAGTTGGTCCAGAAGAAGAGGCCAGACCTTTTGGTCCTGGATTTATTGATGCCAAAGATGGATGGTTTCGCGGTCATGCGTGAGTTGCGTCGAGATCCTACCTTTGCCGACTTGCCGATTATGGTATTGACGGCCGTAGTAGAGGACGCTAGCCATCGTCGTTACGAACTAGAGACCGGTCAGCGGATGAAGGTTCGGGATTACCTCGAAAAACCGGTGGCCCCGTCCGAACTGGTGAGACGGGTGGAGAAGATTCTCAAGGAGAGGGTGGTATCCTAGTCCGGTTGTAGGTTTTGGACCGGAGGTAGCGTATGGAGACTGACGTTCAAACCATACCACTAGAATACCCAACCGGGGCGGTCATGGTAGTGGGCGCCGGGATTGCCGGCATCCAGGCTTCCCTCGATCTGGCCGAGACTGGCTTTAAGGTTTACTTGGTGGAACCCAAATCCGCGATTGGCGGACATATGGCGCAACTGGACAAGACCTTTCCCACCAATGATTGTGCCATGTGCATTGTAAGCCCCAAGTTGGTGGATGCCGGCCGGCACTTGAACATCGAGTTGATGGTTGACACCGAGGTGCAGGATGTGCGGGGCACGGCCGGTAAATTCTCGGTTCGGGTCCGTCACAATCCGCGCTATATTGACCTGGAAAAGTGCGTGGGTTGTGGCGACTGTGTGGATGTCTGTCCAGTTATCCTCCCCGACCAGTTTAACGAACATCTTTCTGAGCGTCGGGCGGCATTCAAGCTCTACCCACAGGCAGTGCCCAGCGAGTATGCAATTGAAAAGCTGGGTATCGCTCCTTGCCGTGATGCCTGCCCGACTGGCCAAAGGGCGCAGGGTTATATTGCACTGATCCGGGAAGGACGCTATGAGGATGCCCTGCGGGTGATCAAAGAAGATAATCCGTTCCCGGGCATTTGCGGCCGCATCTGTAACCACCGTTGTGAGGATGCCTGCAATCGCGCCAAGCTGGATGAGGCGATCAACATCCGGGCACTCAAGCGCCATGTCACCGACAAGGTGTATGCGCAGCCTCGCACCCCCGTAGAACCGGCCGAGCACTTGTATGACCAACGGGTTGCCATCATTGGTGGCGGACCGTGTGGTTTGACCGCTGCCCAAGACCTGTGCAGAGCAGGATATGCCGTCACGGTTTTTGAGGCTTTGCCGGTGGCTGGTGGAATGCTGCGGGTGGGGGTGCCGGAATACCGATTGCCGGCCGAGATCATCGAGCGCGAAGTTCAGGACATTCTGGATCTGGGGGTAGAGTTGCGGCTCAACACCCGCGTGGATGATCTGGATGACGTTTTTGCCGATGGGTTTGACGCCCTGCTCATTGCGGTGGGAGCCCATGAGGGGATTCGCCTGCCTATCCCTGGCGCGAATCTGGATGGGGTCTTGCTGAATACCGCCTTTTTGCGTGATGTCCGCTTGGACAATCCTCCCGATTTGGGCAAGCGCGTCGCCGTGGTTGGTGCTGGCGATGTGGCGATGGACGTGGCTCGCACGGCCGTGCGTCTTGGCGCTGAGGTACATCTTTACTACCGTCGTACCGAAGCGGAGGCAACGGCCGACCCGCAAGAGATGCATCACGCCCGGGAAGAAGGGGTCAGCTTTCATTGGCAGACCACCCCAGTTGAGGTGATGGGCGGCAGTAGTCCTGTGGCAGGTCTCAAAGTGGTGCGCACCGAGCAAGGCTTGCCGGACGAGACCGGCCGGCGCCGGCCGGTTCCTATCCCCGGTTCGGAGCGAGTGGATCCCTGTGACTCGGTCATATTCTCTGTGGGGCAACGGGCTGGCTTGGCCTTGATTCCAGAGAGTGTGGGAGTGGGAATCACCAGCCAATCCACTATTGCGGTCAATCCCAACACCATGGCTGCCACCCGGCCCGGCGTCTTTGCAGCCGGTGACGCCACGACTGGTACCTCTTTTGTGATTGAAGCGGTTCAAGCTGGCCACCTGGCGGCCGAATCGATCCAACGCTATTTGAGAGGGGAAGAACTGGACCCGCCGGCCAAGCCGGACTTGCCCGTGGTGGAACTGACGCAGGCGGAGATCCAAGAGAAGGTAGAGCGAGGCGTGGCTAAGCGAGAGCCTCGCGTGCCTATGGATCGGCTTCCGTTGCACCAAAGGCTTGCCACATTCGATGAAGTGGTGGCCGGTTATACCGACGAACAGGCCCAGGCGGAGGCGGCTCGCTGCCTTGCGTGTGGAATCTGTTCCGAGTGTCTGAGTTGTGAGTATATATGCCAGGCGGAGGCGGTGGTGCATGATATGGCCGGCCGCACAGAATCGGTGGAGGTGGGTGCGATCATTTTGGCGCCCGGCTTTGAGCCGTACCCGGCCGAACGTTCTCAAGAATACGGGTTTGGCCGCTACCCGAACGTGGTCACCTCGCTGCAGTTCGAGCGCTTGCTCAGTGCCTCTGGTCCCACTTTTGGTCACGTCAAACGGCCGTCGGATGGCAAGTCCGCCATTAAGATAGCCTTTCTCCAATGTGTAGGCTCCCGTGACCAGAATCATGATTACTGCTCGTCGGTCTGTTGTATGTATGCCACCAAAGAGGCCATCATGGCTATCGAGCACGAAAAGGACACCAAGGTCCATGTGTTCATGATGGATATGCGGGCCTTTAGCAAAGGGTACGAGGAATACTACCGGCGGGCCCAGGATAAGTATGGTGTTCGGTACACGCGTTGCCGCATTTCCGCAGTAAAGCAGAATCCGGCTAACGGCAACCTCATTGTTCGCTATCTGCCAGAGGTGAGAAGCGAGAAGGCCCCCTCGCTTATTGAAGAAGAGTTTGACTTGGTTGTCCTTTCCATCGGTATGGGAATGTCCGAAAGTGCGCGGGATTTGGGACGTCGGTTGAACATCGATTTGGACGATGCTGGCTTTTGTTCTAGTGTCCGCGACGATCACCGCACAGCCCAGTTTTATCCTTTGCAGACCAGCCGGCCGGGGGTGTACGCTATTGGTCCCTTCCGCGAACCGAAGGATATTCCCGAGTCGGTGGTGGAAGCCAGTGGAGCGGCCGGGGCGGCCGGGGGGCTGCTGAACCGATCCCGATGGACTTTGACCCAGACCAAAGAATATCCACCGGCGCGCGATGTGAGTGCAGAGACGCCGCAGATTGGGGTTTTTGTCTGCCATTGTGGATCTAACATTGGCGGGTATCTGGATGTGCCCGCCGTAGCCGAATATGCCCGAACCTTGCCCGGTGTGGTTCATGCTGAAGACAATCTTTACACCTGTTCGCAGGATTCCATCGGCCGCCTTGCCGAACGGGTCAAGGAATTGGGTTTGAATCGGGTGGTGGTAGCCGCCTGCACCCCTTTGACCCACGAGCCGCTTTTCCAGGACAGCTTGCGGGCGGCCGGACTGAACCCGTACCTCTTTGAGATGGCCAACATCCGCAATCAGTGCTCCTGGGTCCATGGTGATGATTGGGATGCTGGAACAAAAAAAGCCAAGGATCTGGTCCGTATGGCGGTGGCCCGCGCGGCTGCATTGGAACCACTGGAAACGACGTCAGTTTCTGTGGAAAAACGGACGCTGGTTATTGGCGGCGGTCCGGCCGGGATGAGCGCCGCATTGTCTCTGGCTTCTCAGGGAGTTGGGGTGACGCTGGTGGAGCGAACAGACGAATTGGGGGGCAATTTGCGCCATCTTCGGTATTTGGTGGATTGGGAATTGGAGTTTGCCGATCCTCAGTCCTTCCTGCACGATCTGATCGAGCGGGTGGAAGCGGAACCATTAATTGATATTTGTCTGAGTACGGAATTGGTCAGCACCGGGGGTTTCAAAGGAAATTTCGATTCTGTGCTCAAGACGCCCACCGGTAAGGTGGGAGTAAAGCACGGTGCTACCATAGTGGCTACGGGTGGAAGAGAGTACCGAGGGCCGGAATATGGGTACGGCAGCGATCCACGAGTTGTGACGTTGCTGGAGCTTGAGGGATTGCTGGCGGGTTGGAATAGTCAGGTTGAGCAGATTCCCCAGTCCGCTGCGATGATATTGTGTGCTGGCGAACCGGCCGAAAGGTTCTGTAGCCGGATCTGCTGCACGGCTGCGCTCAAAAATGCACTAGCGTTCAAAAAGCTCAATCCGGCCGCCCAGATCACGGTGTTTTACCGGGATATTCGCACCTTTGGTTTTAGGGAGCGGCTGTACACGGAGGCGCGGCGGCAGGGGGTGCTGTTTGTCCGTTATGATTTTGATCGCAAACCGGTAGTGGATAACGAGGTCTCGTCGTTGACCATCAAGGCCTGGGATTCCATCCTGGCTCAGGAGATCACCCTAACGCCCGACCTCCTGGTGCTGGCCACTCCCATGGTTCCGGCCGATGGCGCCGAAGACATGGCTAGCGCACTCAAGGTGGGTGTGGATTTGGATGGCTGGTTCATGGAAGCCCATGTCAAGCTGCGGCCGGTGGACTTCCCGGCCGAGGGGCTATACCTGGCTGGCGCTGCCCACTATCCCAAGTTATTGGATGAGGCGGTGGTACAGGCCCAGGCAGCAGCCGCCCGGGCCATGACCATTCTGAGCCGTGACACGCTGCACGTTGGTGGGATTGTGGCCAAGGTTCAGCCTGACCTGTGTGCAGGCTGTTTGACCTGTGTGCGGGCATGTCCCTTCAAGGTTCCCAGGATGCGAATCGACTTGACTGGAGTTGGAGGGATTGTCGGTGCGGCCCACATTGAGCCGGCCCAGTGTCAGGGTTGCGGCATCTGCGTGGGCGAGTGTCCTGCCCGGGCCATTCAACTGCTGCACTACCGCGATGAGCAGATGGAAGCCAAGATTGAGGCTTTCTACGCCGACGCCGAGGCGTCTGTGTAGTGGAGGAATGACATGAGTGAGCATGATACCTTCGAACCTGGAATACTTGCCTTCTGTTGTCGTCATTGCGCCTATGTTGCGGCCGACCTGGCGGGTTCCATGCGCCTCAAGTACCCGCCCAGTTTACGGATTGTGGAAATCCCTTGCTCCGGCAAGCTGGATATAGTGCAGGTGCTGCATGCCCTGGAACACGGCGTGGACGGCGTGATGGTCGCCGGCTGACTGGAGGGCGACTGTCATTACCTGGTAGGTAATCTGGTGGCCAAACGGCGAGTGAAGTATCTTCAAATGATTTTGGGCGCGATTGGGATCCAGAGGGAGCGCATAACCATGTATAATATGTCTTCCGCGATGGGCGCCCAGTTTGCCGAGGCGACCACGCAAATGACGGAGCGGATTCGCAGGCTGGGACCAAACCCCTTGCGTTCCTTGCCCGCCTCGCCGAATCGCCCGGTAACTTGAGCCGTTACGAGGCAACAAACCTTTAGAAAGTGGAGTCATCATGGTGAATATTGACAGAATTCGTACCTTCCGCAAGCTGGTTACCCTCAAGGATGGAGCCAGGGTGCTATTTCGCCTCTTGGAGCCGTCGGATGCCGACGCATTGGTGGCGTTTTTTCAATCCGCCACCGCGGACGACCTGCGTTACATCCGGAGCAATGTCAAAGACAAGCAAGTGGTAGCTGATTGGGCGCTGCATCCCAACTATGACCGCGTATTACCTATTGTAGCGGTGGTTCAGGACCGGATTGTGGGTGAAGCGACGTTACATCCCAAGACCGGCCCTCACGCACACGTGGCTGAAATCCGCATCTTCCTGGCCAGTGATTTCCGCCGCCGAGGGTTGGGGGTTCAGATGCTCGAAACGATGTTTGAGCTAGCCCGCTGGCGCGACACCCACCGCCTTGAGGCGCAGATTGTGGCTGATCAGACCAAAGTAATCAAAGCTTTCAAGAGACTAGGATTTGATCAGCAGGGTTTGCTAGAGGACTATTTTATGACTCCCGAGCAAGAAACCCGAGATGTGATGATCCTCGTCAAGCGCCTGTTGGTTCCGCAAGACGAGTTCTAAATGGAGAGCGAACCTTCCCGTGCTGAATGAAAAGGAGGTTGAAACATGATTACAGGTGAACAAAAGCCACTGGGTGAAATCAAGGGATTTTTGGGTGACCGCAGCAAAGTGTTGGTGGTTGGGTGCGGCACGTGCGTGACCGTTTGCTTTGCCGGCGGAGAAAAGGAGGCGCAAGTGCTGGCCTCGTCGCTCCGCATGAGTACCAGGCTGGATGGCAACCCCAAAGAGGTGACCGACGTCACTGTCCAGCGGCAGTGCGAGTGGGAATACTTGGACCTGATTGAGAAAGAGGTCAAAGAGGCTGACATGGTCGTTTCGATTGCCTGCGGAATTGGCGTCCAGGCGATGGCCAAGCACTTTCCGGGAAAATGGATAGTGCCCGGCCTGAACACCACGTTTCTGGGATTACCGGAGGAGCAGGGTGTGTGGACCGAACAGTGCCAGGCGTGTGGCAATTGCGTCCTGGCGTTGACCGGAGGGATATGCCCGATCGCCCGCTGTTCCAAGCAATTGCTCAATGGCCCATGCGGCGGCTCGGAAAAAGGCTTGTGCGAGGTGAAACATATCAAGCGCGATCATGGCGTTCCGGTGATGCAGACGGACGCCCGCGGCCGGCAGACCCCCGTGCTGGAGGACATGGACTGCGCCTGGCACCTCATCCACGAGCGCCTGAAGGAGTTTGGCCAGTTGGACATGATGCAAGCGTATCAGCCGCCGAAAGACTGGTCAACTGCCAGGGATGGTGGCCCACGACGAATTGTGCGCGAAGACTTGCTTTTGCTGGACGAGGAATAAAATGACAGAGTTGAATGGCTACAAATCGGGCAGTACACTGGAAAAGATGTTGCGGGCGGGTCATTTTGCCGTCACCGGTGAGCTGGGCCCGCCGCAAAGCGCAGATGGCGATGAAATCCGGCACAAGGCCAGCTTGTTGAGGGGCATTGTTGATGGGGTCAATATTACCGACAACCAGACCGCTGTTGTGCGCATGTCGTCGATTGGTGCGGCCGTTATTGCGGTTCAGGAGGGGCTGGAACCGGTGATGCAGATGACCTGTCGCGACCGCAACCGACTGTCCATGCAGGCTGATTTTTTGAGCGCGTATGCCCTGGGTGTCCGCAATATGCTAGCGCTTACCGGCGACCATCAATCCTTTGGCAACCACCCGACGGCCAAGAATGTGCACGACGTGGATTCGATGCAATTGCTCCAGATGCTGCGCGACCTGCGGGATGAGAAAAAGTTCCAGTGCGGTGATGCGGTCAAAGGTCAGGAGCCGCGCTTTTTCATCGGCGCGGCTGCTGCCCCAGAAGCAGGCCCCACCGAGTACCGGCCGTACCGGCTGGCCAAAAAGGCAGCGGCCGGGGCTGACTTTGTGCAGACTCAGTTGGTTTACAACGTCGAGTCCTTCAAAAAGTACATGGAAGTGGTTCGGAGCCTGGGGCTGCACGAGAAGCTCTACATCCTGGTCGGCGTGGGACCGCTCAAGGGCCCGGCGATGGCCAAGTACATGCGTGATTTTGTGCCAGGCATTACGATGCCCGATCACATTATTGAGCGGATGGAAAATGCAGCGGCCGGCATTCCCAAAGAAGAGAAGGCGGCCCGCAGCGAAGCCTGGCGCCAGGAGGGGATCAGGATCTGCATCGAGTTGATCCAGCAGGTACGCGAAATCGAAGGAGTTGCTGGCGTCCACGTGATGGCGATTGAATGGGAAGAGGCGGTCAGGTCGATTGTAGATGGAGCTGGCCTGTTGCCCCGCCCTACGGCGGGATTATGACCCCGGCCGGTGGTGAATTAGGCGCGGGATAATGGGCACAAGACGCCCAGACATTTTCACCATCCGGCGTCTGTTGTTTGCTCATTGTTGCTGCTTTTGCGAGGTTTGTTATGACTGTTGAGATCAAAGCAGATTTGGCCCGAGTTATCGAAGAGAAGACGGATGAAAATGCCTATCTGTGTTACCAGTGTATCCGCTGCACCAGCGGCTGCCCGGTGACCGACTTTTTCGACTATACCCCAAACGAAATCATGCGGCTGGTGCAGATCGGGGACGACGAGGCGGCGTTGAATGCTAAAACCCCCTGGCTGTGCGCCGCCTGTCTCACCTGCAGCACCCGCTGCCCGCAGGGGCTGGACATTGCGCGCATCATGGAAACGCTGACCCAGTTGGCGTTAGAGCGCGGCATCAAGCCCAAGGTACCGGAAGTGGCGTTGTTTAACAAGGTCTTTCTCACCAATGCAAACCTTTTCGGCCGGGTTTACGAATTGGGGCTGATGGGTACGATGAATTTTCTCAACGCCGTGACAACCTTGCAGCCCAAACGGATGTTCGACGATGTCATGGATCTGGGGCTGGAGATGATCAAAAAATCCAAGATCAGCCTGGTGCCTTCCTTCTCCCGCTCCCGGCCGGACAAGGTGGAAAACATCCATCCCACAGACCGGCAGGTTGGTTATTACCCCGGCTGCTCGCTGCACTCGATGGCCAAGGAGTACGGCCACTCTTTTCGCGCCGTGACCGATGCGCTTGATATTGAGCTGGTGGAGCCAAAAGGGTGGACCTGCTGTGGCGCCAGCCCGGCCCATCACATCGATCACTATCTTGGCATCAAGGTCCCCATGGTGAACCTTACGCTGGCAGAAAAGAGCGGTTTTGATGAACTGATTGCGCCCTGCGCCGCGTGCTTTAACCGGTTCCGCACCGCCATTCACGAATCAAACGCGGACCCGGAGCTGAAGGAACGGCTGGATGCCGACATCGGCTATGGGTATCAGGACCTGGTCAACGTGCGCTCGATCTCCGAGTGGTTGGCAAACAAGATCGGCCCGGAGACCATCAAGGAAAAAGTGACCAAGCCGCTCAAAGGGCTCAAGGTTGTCAACTATTACGGCTGCCTGCTCACCCGGTCGCCACAGATCACCGGCCATCCTAACCCCGAGTACCCGATGGACCTGGACCTGGTCTGCGATGCGCTGGGAGCCGAAAGCCTGGATTGGGATGACAAGACCATCTGCTGCGGCGGCAGCCTGGCGGTGCCGGCCAAAGTGGTGATGCTCAAGTTAAGCCAGGACATTGTGGAGCAGGCCCAGGCGGTGGGGGCTGACGCCATTGTCGTCGCCTGCCCATTGTGCCAGTCCAACCTGGATGGCCGGCAGATGCAGATGGCCACGCTCGAGCGCCGCACGCCGATTATCTACGTCACTCAATTGATTGCGCTGGCCTTTGGTCTGGGCGAGCATGCGACTGGTTTCAAGCGGAATCTGGTGGACCCCCAGCCGATGCTGCGGGAAAAAGGGTTGCTGTAAGCGGTTTAAGGAAGCGTTAACGGATGCTGTAGCCGTTGACCTGACAAGATACATCTATCACACTTGCGCTTGCGTCTGCTGACGCAAGCAATATGGAGGCAATCATGCTTGTGAAAGGTCTGATGACGCCCAACCCGGTTCACGTTGCGCCGGACCGGTCGGTTGCGGATGCCGGGGAGCTGATGAGTAAGCACCGCGTTCGGCACCTGCCGGTGCTGGATAAAGACGGCCGGTTGCAGGGGTTAGTGACCCGCTCGTCGCTAAACAGGGCGCTGCCAGGATTGGGGACCGGGCTGACCCGGTTTGAGATCAACTACCTGACCTCCTCCACCAAAGTGAGCGAGGTGATGGTCAAACTACCGGCTGTGATTGGTGAAGATGCGGCCGTGGAAGAAGCAGCCCGCATCATGAACGTTAATCGGATCAGTAGCCTGCTGGTGATGAAAGATGACAAGCTGGTGGGTATCATCACCGATACGGACCTGTTTGGCGCTTTGCTGGAGCTGTTGGGAGCCCGCCGGCCGGGAGTGCGGCTCACTGTCCACGTGCCCGACCGCGCCGGTGAATTGGCCCGCGTAACCACGGCGATTGCCGAGGCGGGCGGTTACCTGGCGGCCGTGGGGGGCTGGTATATCAAGGAAGCCAAGGACATCTACGGGGCGATCTTTAAGATTGAGAACCTGACCAAGGAGCAAGTGGTATCCGCCATTGATGCGCTCCCCGACGCTGTGATTGCCGACATCCGTGGTGAAGCGGCAACTGGGGGCGAGTAAACCCGGCCACAGCCCTGACGAATGTGCAGTTGTCCCGCGACCCCGCTATCTTGGCGGGGTCGTTTTATTTCTCCAGCGGCAAAATAACCACCGGCACCGGCGCGGACTGTTGGAAACGCTCGGCGTCATCCAGGGAGCCGATCCCGCTGCCGACGTGCATGGGGATAGCCAGCCCCGGCCGGAGCAGGCGGGCCGCTTCTACTGCCTCATCGGCCGTCATCACGTAGGTTCCGCTCACCGGCAGCAGCGCAATATCGGTCTGAATGTCGGCCATTTCGGGGATGCAGTCCGAATCACCGGTGTGGTAGATGCGCTGCCCGCCAACGGTGATCACGAATCCCACGTGCCCTGCTTCCTTGGGGTGGAAGGGTACGCCCGGGCTGCGGAACTTGTTGACGTTGTAGGCCGGCACTGCTTCAATCGGGATGCCCTTCACGGTCACCCGGTCGCCTGGCTTGACGATTTGGAGCGGGCCATGCCCCGCCAGTTTGGCGGCCGCGGCCGCAATGGTCACGATGACCGTTTTCGCAGTGCTCACCATGGCCACATCGGCCGGGGAGCAATGGTCAAAATGATCGTGGCTGATCAGGATCAGGTCCGCCTTGGGGCCGCCTGTTAGCTGGAAAGGGTCGAAATACAGCACCAACCCGTCGCCCTCGATGCGGAAACTGTCGTGTCCCAGCCAATGAATGTGGGTCGTATCCGGTTTTGTCATCCTTTTCTCCATGTTGCCATGGCCGCGGCCGGCAGATTTGGGCGCAAAAAAGCCGGCCACCAATTGCGTTCGTGGCCGGCTGGTTGACTATCTCGCGATAGACCAACTCTTGGGCGGCCCTGCCCGGCCGGGCAGGGCCAGCCTGCGTTGAGGATCCGTCTTGCTACTTGGCTTCTTTGTCGGAGAGGAAGCGCGTGACGGTGGTGCCGCACGTGGGGCAAGTGCCTTTAGCCATCGGTCGGCCCTTGGCCGTCTTGGCAACATTGCCTCCCTTGACCTTTTGCTTCTTGCGACACTTGACACAATAGCCCTCAAAATCCATGACAAACCTCCTTTGTCTACCCGGCTGGTCGCCGGCTGCTAAAAACGCCAGCTCACTGGCTCCCAGGCGTAGTGTACACCAAATACGCCTAACGTGCAAAATCAGGCGTAACAGCAAGGCAACTGCTCTGGGCTTCGGACAGGAGATTGGACAAACTAGGTGAAATGTGGCCAACGTGGCGCATTTGAGGGGGGGTGGGGGTTATAACCCCCACCCCCTTTCTTTTTCACCGTCGATGCAGAATCACGCAGGATTACGGCCGTCTTTGCTCAATGTCCGAACTTGGGTCTGAAGTTCAGAACTGCTCAGAAGGGCTTTGGCCGGGTAGTGGCGCGCCAAAACGGCGACGAGTGGTTCTATGGCAGAAGCGATACCCTGTGGCTCGGGGCCGCTCGCGCTAGTAAGGCGGATCGGCCGGGCCGGTGTAACCGCACATGCCCATACGCGGCGAGTTGACCAGCGGAAAGGGCTCGCCATAATCTTCGTGGGGGTGATCCTTCACATGCCGGTCGCAAAGTGCCCCCCATACCTCGTCTTCGCACAGGCATTCCATGCATAACCAGGCGGCCGGCTCGCCGCAGACGATGCACTCGGCCTCCGGGGGTAAATTGCGGGCCAGTAGCGCGATGGCGTGGCGCGTGGTTGGCTTGCCCCGGCGCACGGCAATTACCCGGATGAGCGTCTCGGAAGTGGTGCCATAGTCGTAGAGATGGGTGAGTTGATCTCCTGGTTCAAAGACCCGCTGTGCGCGCCAACTCTTGGGTAGCTCACCGCTGCCCCAACCGCTGGTGGAAAAGTGGCTTAAATGGCCGCAGCATTCCAGCCAGATTTCGCGCAGGTAGTGGTCCAGTTGTTTCAAGGTGGCCGAGCCTTTCATCTCCAGGTCCAGCCAATAATCGCCTCTCCATGCATCCTGAACCCGAAGCTGGAAGATCGACTCGTCATCTCCCGGCCGGCCTGCGGATTGTTGCACCACCTCCAGGCGTTGCGGGCAGGTCGCCAGGTGCTTGAGCATGCCGGCCTTGGATAAGGTCCGGCCGCAATACGTGCAATTGCCTCGTGTTTGTTTCTTGCGTGACATTTTGCCTCTCCTTGTATCAGATTATCAGTCCATCGTACGCTATTTCGTAGCCGTGCTGGGCGGCCCATTGCGCCAGTTCCGGGTGGGGTGGATTGCCTTCGTGGGCGATGTGGGTGGCAAAGGCCCGGGCCCCTTCGGTCAGCAGCCCTTCCTCGCGCATGCGGGCCACGTGTTCAACAACCTGGTGGGCGCTCAGGTGATCGCTCCCGGCCTCGGCCGGGCCGTAGGTGTGGTCCAGGATCACCAGATCGAAGCGCAACCTGTGCTGGTGAAAGCCCTGCCAGGTCTCCTCCGGCAGTGTGGCGGTATCCGCGCCAAAAAAGATAC
Organism: uncultured Chloroflexia bacterium; assembly: GCA_963707345.1. Lineage (GTDB taxonomy): Bacteria > Chloroflexota > Anaerolineae > Promineifilales > UBA4811 > CAVPPE01. The sequence continues at coordinate 433,563 of CAVPPE010000002.1, read as the reverse complement.
ACCGGCCGTCTGCCTCCACGGCGTACAGCAGCGGTTCGACCACCGGGTCGTGGTTGGCCGGAAATGCGGTCACCCGATACCGGCCGGTGGTAAAGGGCGAACGGCCGTGCGCCACTTGGTGGATGGCCAAATTGAGGCGCTCCCCTATCTCGGGGTCGAGCAAGCTGTGGGGGGCGCAATCCCGCTCCAGCAAGCGGGCGGCCGCCCGGATCGTCCCGGCCGAGGCGTACCAGTGCAGTCTGGGTGCGCCGACCACGCCAAAGCCGGGGCTGCGGGAGAGAAAGTGAGAGGTATCCAGATGGTCGGCGTGGGCGTGGGTTTGCAGGCAGTAGCGGACGCCGGTCAAGGGCCGGCCGAACTGCTGGGAGGCAGTCATAATGTCCGGCCCCAGGTCGATCAGCAGCTCGTCGTCGATCAGCACGGCCGAGCGCCTGCGCAAGCTGGGCCCGCCCAGCGCCCGCGCCTGCTGGCAGTTATTGCACCGGCAAAAGGCTTCCGGATAGGCGTTGGCGGCGGATGTGCCCAAAAAGGTGATCTGCATCGTGCCCGTCAAAAACGCTTTACCCAGCAGCAACTATCAAAGCATTTGGTAAAGCCGATTGCCCGGTAAAACTCCTGGTTTGACCCCACAAATGCCACCGTGGCTCCCAGCTCCCCGCAGCGTCGAATCCCTTCCAGAACGGCCGCTTTCCCCAGTCCCATCCGGCGGAAATCGGGGTCGGTAGCGACCGGTTCCACGTACGCAACCCGATTCAACCCTTCGTACCACGCGCCGCTAAACGAGACAAATATCCCGCTCGGTGCTTCGACCACGATGGTCAGTTCCTTGCGAAAGTTTGGCGTGGACTGCATCTTGACGCGATCTGCAAGCCGTTCGGCCGGTGGCTCCCCGGCGTGGTTGAATCCGCGCCACAGGACGCGGTGGATTTTCTCCAGGTCGTTGTCGTCTGCCAGGCTCTTGAGGCGAAATCCTTCCGGAAGGTGAATGGGCGGAAAGGGTTGCGGGATGGCAAACTGGGTCATGGGGCGCGTGTGCCCCTCGGCCAAAACGTAGCCGCGCGACTGGACCAGGGCGGCGAACTCGCGGTCCAGGTCGGGGATAAAAGCCTCTACGTACCTCTGGCCCGCTTCCGTCTCCCCGTAGAGCTGCTTCTCGGCGTATTCCAGCATAGCGGGTTTGAGGTGTGAATAGGCAGGATGGGTCTGGAAAAACACCTCACCCAACCTGCTCTCGTAATGCGCCACCCCCACGATCTCGCCATCGCTTTCCCAGATGCCTATCTTGTGCAGTGACGATTCATCCAGGTAGGGGTGGCTGTGCATGTACTCCCAGGTGGGCTGCAGCCAGTTGCCATCCCTGTTTCCGGGCTGAAAATGAGCGATCAGGAAACTGCCGATGGTTTCAAAATCATCGGGGCTGCGGTAGTTGCGAAAGGTGATGGTCATGTGAATGGTCCTCTTTTGAGCCGGGGAAGAGTGCATTACAGGCCAGGGACGCCGATAACAGTGGCGCTATCAGCAGCCAAACGGCCGGGCCCAAGTTCGTTCGGGGTCTCGTTTTTTGATGCCCAAGCATGTCACCTCACTGTTCATGAAATAGGTTGAGAGTTTGTGGATTTCATTACTTGTCTTTTTCCTGGCCTGGCGTGACCAATACTTTGTCCACGCGGCGTCCATCCATATCGACGACTTCGAAGCGCAGTTTTCCCCACTCAAAGTATTGTCCCACTGTGGGTATACTGCCCAGCCGAGTCATTACAAATCCGCCTACGGTTTGATAATGCCCGTGTCCTTCACCGGGCAGTTTGTCAAGGTCAAAGAGCTCTTTGAGCTCATCAATGTGCAATAATCCATCGAGCAGCCAAGAACCATCTTCGCGTCGCGTTGCTTGCGGCTCGTCCGGCTCACCGGCCGAGGGTATATTCCCTGCAATCTCCTCCAGAATATCGATGTGTGTTACCTTGCCTTGAATGCCCCCGTATTCGTCCGTTATCAGCGCAATATGCGCCTCTCTCCGTTTGAGTAGCTCCAGCACTTTTAGGGCAGACATGGTTTCCGGCGCAAACAGCGGAGGGCGCAATAATACGCCCAAGTCAAGCAGTTGGCCGGCCAGGCTCTGGTGGAGCAGATCTTTTGCACGCACAATCCCCAGCACGTTGTCGAGACTGCCCTCGGCAACTGGAAAAAGCGATTGTTGGCTGTTCGCGATCTTGCGTCGGATGTCCTCAAGTGAATCCTGGACGTCCAACCATACTATCTGTGTGCGTGGGGTCATAAATGCGCCGACTCGCCGTTCATCCAACCGAAGCACGCTTTCAATCATGTCCTGTTCGCTTGTTTCGAACACGCCGCTTTCTGTGCCTTGCTCAATCAAGACCTTGATTTCTCCGAGGGAGATGGGTGGTTCGTTGGATGCTTTGACCCCCAATAGCCGGATGACCAGATCGGTGGAAACACTCAATAGCCATACGGCCGGTGCTGCAATCCTGGACAGGGCCCGCATAGGAGTTGCAACAGCCGAGGCGATTCGTTCCGCGTTGTTCAGTGCCAACCGCTTTGGCACCAGTTCGCCAATAATGAGCGAAAAGTAGGTGATGACGAGTACGACGATGCCCACCCCGATGGTCTCGCCATATGGAGCAAGGACTGGAATCTCGTCGAGACGAGTGGCGATTTCTTCTGCGATGGTCGCGCCGCCAAATGCGCCGGCCAGAATGCCAACCAGGGTAATGCCGATCTGGGCCGTGGCAAGGAACTGGTTTGGGCTACGTGCCAGTTCCAGGGCAGCGCGGGCCTGAGTGTTACCCTCGTCCACCAGCTGCTGAAGGCGTGCTTTACGGGCTGAAACGATGGAGAGCTCGGCCATGGCAAAGACTCCATTGGCGATAAGCAATAGTAGGACAATCAGAATGTCTAAAGCTGGGTTACTCAAGTAGCTTCGTTTCCCACTTGAAAGGTTTCAGTAGCGGCCTGACCCGGAAAATCAGACAGCATAGACGGCCCAGCAATTGCAGCAAACGGTGTGCAGGTGCCGGCCGGCGGCATGCTGGGGGTGGCTTGTGCGATCTGTGAAAAGGCTGGGCTTGGAGCACCACCAAGCGGTCCCACTGAAACCCGTGAGGTTTTGCATCCTGTGAGAGGAAGCCGGGAGAACAGAGTTACGAGAAGCGTCGGTTTGTGCTTCATGGCTCAATTATACCTGCCCTGGCGACGCAAGTCCGCAGTGCCCAAGCGCCGACATTGCTGTAAACACTATACAACAGAAACAGTCTCGAGACAAGATCGACCACCCGGCCGGGCGGGGCAACCGCATCTGGATTTTTGTGACGGGAATTGGGGTAGAATCATGGTACCAAATTTTGATAGCAGAGAGGTGCGCCATGACCCAACCCCCGAACACGGCTCTGGTGGAGCATTTTTCGGAACTGGAAGACCCGCGAGCCGACAATCGTCGGCACCTGTTGATCGACATTCTGGCAATCGCTATCCGTGCAGCGATCTGTGGAGCAGACAGTTGGGATGACACCGAGCTATTTGGTGAAGCCAAGGAGCGCTGGTTCAGGACATTCCTGAAACTGCCACATGGTATCCCCTCGATTGATACGTTTGCCCGGGTTTTCGGTGCCTTGGATCCGAAGCAGTTTCAGAGCGCCTTCACCCGTTGGATCCAAAGTGTCAGTACGATTATCCAAGGACAGGTGATTGCGGTCGATGGGAAAACGGCACGTCGATCCTACGATCAGCAGCAGGGGAAGGCCGCTATCCATATGGTGAATGCCTGGGCCAGTGCCAATCGGCTCGTGTTGGGCCAGAGAAAAGTGGATGACAAGTCGAATGAGATCACAGCAATTCCTGAGCTGTTACAGACACTAGCCTTGTCGGGCTGTATCGTCACCATCGACGCAATGGGATTTCAGAAAGAGATTGCCCGGCAGATCATCGAGCAGGAAGCAGACTATGTCTTGGCGCTCAAAGGAAACCAAGGGCGTTTGTACGAAGACGTGAGCGGTTTCTTCGAACACGCCCAGAGGATCGAGTTCCGGCGCGTGGAACCTGATCATTGTAAAACAGTCAATAAAGGCCACGGACGCATCGAAGTTCGAGAATGCAGTGTGATTAGCGATCCGGAGTATCTCCGAACTATTCGCGACGTGGAGGACTGGTCGGGCTTGCACAGCATTGCCATGATCACTTCGGAGCGTCACATCGAAGGGGAAGTCAAGCGGCAGAGCCGCTACTACATTACCAGTCTGGGATGCGATGCCCAGAAGGTATTACATGCTGTTCGCACCCATTGGCACGTCGAGAACTCGCTTCACTGGGTCTTGGATGTTACCTTTCGAGAGGATGAAAGTCGCATTCGGAAGGATCATGCAGCCGAGAACATGGTGGTCATGCGCCATATTGCCCTGAACCTACTCAAGCAGGAGAAGACGGCCAAGCGTAGCCTAAAGGGAAAACGGCTCAAGGCCGGCTGGGATGAGGATTATCTGAAGACGGTCCTCGCTGGTCTCAAAGTCTAAATGCGGTTGCCCTGCCCGGCCGGGCGGGGCCGGAACTGGGGAGTGGGCGTGCGGCCGGGCAAGGCTACGCGGTCGGGATTCCACCTTGCAGGCGAGTAGGCTCGGCCGGCGCGGTAGGTGTGCGGCTTTATTCCATCTCGCCGCACTCCTCAAGGTTGCGTCTTTAGTCGAAAAGTCACGAAAGCAGGAATAGCTTGAGGGTCAGTTGACGAGCCGTAGTAGTCTCGCTCGAGAACGAGCAAATACAAGCCTGGTGTGATGTCTGCCTCCAATTGCCAACCCTTATTCTCAACTCGGGGTAATGCGACGTTGAGTGTCTCCGGAACGCCATGGGCCATGATGCCATTCGGTTCAGGCCACACCCAACTCCGGTACAGATAAAAACGTGGAGGCTCGGTCAGTCGAGAACGGGTTTCGGATAGGACCTCAAGCAACGTAACCTGCAAACGTCTGCCTGAGTATACCTCACAAACCTGCAAGGGGACAAGTAGCCCATGTTCGACGGCCGGTTTGCCAGCGGTAGTCAGTGCCACAAGGTTCGCGGATATGGCCTGGGAGAATTCGCCGGTCTGGAACTCAACACATGGCATTACTTCCACAGTGAGTTCGGCGGAGGCGGAGAGGCCTGTCTGCGAGGTAGCAGTCACCCGGATGCGGTAACGCCCCACCTGCGTCGACCCGGCCTGTTCCACAACAAGCGTTTCTGTGCATGGAGTTGGGCTACCAAGGAACTCGGCTGTCCATCCCAGGGGCATCTCGTCCACGTCAAAGGCGTAGCGCTCCGCTTGGCAGGAGGAACCGATGGCCAAGCCAAACCGTGCAGTTGAACCTGCTGGCAAGGCTTGGAAGGCAGGCGTCACGGTCAAGGAAGGTGCACGAGCCAAGGTAGGTTGTGGGAATGCTGTGGGCAAGTTGGTTGGCTGAACCGGTGGCGTAGGCGTTGATGATTGGCAAGCCGCAAAAAGAAGGGCAAGCCACAGAAAAGGTTCTCGGATGCGTATTCTCAAAGCACGCCTCTTTGGGTTGTAGTGACAAGGCTTCCTTTGGGTTGGTTCACAGTGGGCCTCCCCTAGTTTTGTGGACAGCAAGTTAACGCAGATTCACGTTGCTGATGATAGGTCTGCTCATAGGCTTCCGGGCTGAGATAGTTCAGCGTCGAGTGCAACCGTCGCCGATTATAGAATGCTTCGATGTAAAAGAAAAGGTCCGTCCGCGCTTCTTCCCTGGTCCGATAAACACAGTGGTGCACTTGCTCGTTTTTCAAGGTACCGAAGAAGCTCTCCATCGCGGCATTGTCGTAGCAGTTACCGGTACTGCTCATGCTGACCTTCATCTGGTAACTTTCCAGCAATTGCCGATAGGGGTGACCAGTGTATTGGCTGCCGCGATCCGAATGGTGGATCAGATCAGGAGCTGGTTGACGTTGACGGACCGCCATATTCAAGGCGTCAATTACCAGCGAACTGGTCATGCGAGCCGACATGGCCCAGCCTACAATGCGCCGAGAGAACAGATCCATGACACAAGCCAGGTAAAGCCACCCTTCCAAGGTGAAGACGTAAGAAATATCTGTCACCCATTTTCGATCAGGCTGGTCGGCGGCAAAGTCACCACCCAGCAAGTTGGGAGCCACCGGATGAGCAGCGTTGGCCTTGGTGGTCCTCTTGAAACGCTTGCTTTGCTTGGCTCGAATGCCATTTTCCCTCATTAGCCGGGCCACGCGATTCTTGCTGCACTTCCATCCCAGCGCCAAGAGCGCTTGGAAAAGGCGCGGACTGCCATAGACTTCGCGGTTCTCGACATGGATTTCTTTGATTTTTTCAAGCAGCTCTTGATTGGCCATCTCCCGCTTGCTGACGGGGCGATCCCGCCAGACATAGTACCCGCTGGGTGATACATTCAGTGCTCGACACATTCGCACAACTGGAAACATTTCGCGATGATCCTCGACGAACTGATATCTCACTTGCTTGGGCGCGAGACGGCAGAGCCGTGGCCACTGCTTTTTTCCCTGGCACTGCCCGCCAGGGCATGTGTAATATGTCGCGCTCCTGGCGCAAGAGTTCATTCTCCCGTTCCAGTTGCCGCACATGCTCCTGATCGGGCGTCAGACGCCCCCGTCCGGGAAAGGCTTGCTCATCACGGGCGGCCATCTGGCGTTTCCAGCGCGATAGCAATCCAGGGGTAATGCCCAAGTCGCGCTCGATCTGAGCGGCGCTCTCTCCACTGGCCTCCAGCAGCCGGAGCGCTTCTAGTTTGAATTCACGTTCGTAGGTTCTTTTTGTCTCTTTCATGGTTATTCCTCCGATACAAGTTTACACGATTCTGTCTTTTCTTCGTATCCACTTTTTCGGGGGAAGCCCAGCCACCATTTGAGGCCTTGGCCGGCTTCCCTTCTTCAATCCGTCCTTCTCCGCAGCTTGATCCGAACCCCGCCTCTCGCTCTACTTCGTTTCCTGTTGCTTCCACGGACCCTGTTTTCGCCGCCAACCCCACCTATTGCGACCTCGGGCTGGCTAACGCGCGTTACTTCGATACCCTGCATGTCTTGCGGCCCTCGGCCGCGCCTGTCAGACCGCCACAACCTGAGGCACATACCACCTTCATCCAGTCCCAATTGCCGCCGGCGCGCATCGATTGCGCCGCCGGCTTTTCTGAATACGCCGCCGGCGCGCCCGGCCGTTTGACCCAGGGTTACCCAGTCCACATTGCCTCGATTTCCCTTCAGACCGATATGGAAGTATCTGCCTTTTACGTCTAGTAGGGCAGGTGTGCGTGTTGCATGCTGCACGATGAAAGGGGAGAAGCAAAATGACAAAGAGAAGCGTAAAACATCCTGCGCGGACAGGCTGGCATCTGTTCTTGATGATATGCGTCACCGTTCTGCTGCTGCCGGCAGGGGCGCTGGCCAGCCCGCCCCCAGTGCCATCGCCGCCTTCCGATCTCATTCCCTACTCCGAAATCGCCCCAACCTTGTACGAGATTGAATCCAGCAGCAACCGGGTTCAGGTAGAGGTGATCGGCCAGTCAGCCGGCGGCCGGGACCTGTTTTTGGTGACGGTTGCAGACCCCGAATCTCTGGGCCGCCTGGGTCACTACCAGGCGCTGCGCAACATGATGCTAAAAGACCCTGAAAAAGCGCAAGAGATGATCGATCGGTTCGAGGATTTCAAGGTTCCGGTGTTCATCAACGCCAGCATTCATGGGACCGAGCCTGAGGGAGTCGACGCTGCCATCGAATTGATACGCACTCTGGCTTTTGAGGACACAGCAGAGGCGCGGGCAATCCTGGACAATGTAATTCTGCTGGTCAACGTGGTGGCCAACCCGGATGGACGGGTCCTGAGCATGCGGAGCAACGCCAACGGTTTTGACCTGAATCGCGATTTCATTACCCAATCTCAACCGGAGACGCGCGCCACAGTGAGCGTGCTGACTGAGTGGAACCCCATGGTCTTGTTGGATCTGCACGGTTATTACACCCCCATGCTGATAGAGCCCTGCACACCACCGCACAACCCGAATTATGAGTACGATATATATATCAAGTGGGCGCTGGATCAGGCCGAGGCGATGGAAGCCGAGTTGTTGGCTCAAACCGGCCTGCCTGCGCAGATTCCCTTCCGGGATGCAGACGAAGGGTGGGATGATTGGGCGCCGATCTATACCCCCATGTACGCGATGTATCATGGAGCCTATGCCCATACACTTGAAACCCCATCCGGCCGATACGGCATGAGCGCGCACTATGCGGCAGTCTGGGGGGCGCTCAAGTTTGTCACCGAGAACAAGGCGGAAATGATCTGGGACCAGATAGAGATCTTTAGGCGCGGGTTCCTCGATCTCGACCAGGTGCCGATCAGCGAAGAGTTGTTGGCCGAGACTCCGTACGATCAATACAACGAACTGACGATGATTGAATTCCCGGCCGCGTACGTGATACCAGCGGAGGCTCCACTTCAGCAGAGCTCACACCAGGCAGCCAGGCTGGTGGATTTCCTGCTCTTTAACGACGTACAGGTGGAGCAGGCGAGCCATGCTTTTGCGCTGGACGGGATGGACTATCCGGGTGGCACGTACATCGTGTGGATGGATCAGCCCAAGCGCGGGCTGGCAAATACAATCCTGTGGGATGGGTGGGACATCTCCTATGACCCAGGGCTGGACATGTACGACATCTCAAGCTGGAGCCAGCCGCATTTGTGGGGAGTCACCAGGGCAATCATGGAGGATGAAAGCCTGGTTGAGGTGGCGACGACTCTCGTCAGGCAGGTAGCTGAACCCGACGGTTGGGTCGAAGAGCTGCCAGACCTGGCAGCCTACGCCTATGCTCCCACCAGCAATCAGGCTATCCTCGCCACCAACGAATTGCTTGCGGACGGTGTGCCGCTGTACCGCGCGACGCAGCCCTTCCAGGATCTCGGCCGTGCGTTCGGCACCGGAACCTTTATCATGCCAGCGGACGAGGTCCTGGCCAACGCGTTGGCGCGCCGATTCGGGCTGCAGCTCTTTGCGCTGGCGGCCGTGCCGGATCAGGTATCCGTTCTGCGCGAGCCGCGCATTGCCATGATCGCCAGTGAGGGCACCACCTGGTTTCTGGATACGTACGACTTTGATTTCACACCGATCTCAGGACTGGATGGGAGTCTCGATCTTGCCGGGTATGATATCCTGCTGTGCCAATCCAGCCCCTCAAGCAGCCAGGCAGGCGCGGCTATTCTGAGGAGTTTTTTCGCCAATGGAGGAGACTTTATTGGGATGGGCGGCCCCTGTGCAGACCTGAGCATTCAGCTTGGCCTATCGCCAGGCGTGGCGTATAGCGCCAAGTCGGGCAACGGAATCATCCGGGTGGATTATGACCCGGACGACCCGGTGAGCGCCCAATACCCGGCCGACAGTTATGCCTTTGTTTATCGGCCCACGTTCTTTACGGCCACTGGAGGGCTGGATGTATCGGCTTCTATCAGCGAGGCCGACGACTTTTTTGTCTCTGGCTTTTGGTGGGATTGGATGAACAGCGGCGCGGCCGGACAACCGGTTGTCCTGCACGGGGTCACGGGATCGTCAAACGTCACCCTGATTGGGATCGACCCCACCTTCCGCGCCCACCCGGAGCATACGTTCAGGATTCTGGCCAACGCCATCTATAGCTCGTCGGACTGAGCCGGACAGTCAGGCGATAACCGCAGCACGTGCGCCTGCCCGGCCGGCAGGCGCACGTGGCCGGCCGACAAACACAACCGGCCGCCCCAACGCAGGGCAGCCGACGTTTCTCCAGTGCGTGGCTTCCGGTGTCTAGAATGTGATCGAGTCGCTGGTCTCTGCATTTGCACCGGGCGCGTACGTCCAGCCGTACAGGCTCACATTGGTCACGGTAAAGGTAAACGTCCCGGAATTGGCCTGCGTTCGATCAGATGAGACGATTGCCATCCCGTTCGCATCGGTGATTACGGAATCGTTGTCCCCGGCCGAGCCTGTCCATTGTCCCGTGACTGTGGCCCCTGCGACGGGGTTGCCCTGGGAATCCACGATGCGCACCGCTGCCAGCGCGTTGGTCCACGAGCCGCGCTGTCTCAGGCTCATCTCAATGCTTTCGATGTGCATCTGGCTGCCCGGCCCCGGCCCGGCAAAATAGGCGACGATGCCCGCGTGGATTGCCTGGGCAATCTGTGCGCGGCGGCATTCTGCGCACGCGGGGTTGGGGGTCGCGCCGTTGTCGAGGTATATGGGCGTGGCCAGCAGGCTGGCCTCGGCCGGGTGGGACATGAACAGCGGCTCCATCATCGCGGCCGGCATGTCGCTCCTCAAGAGAACGCCGGAGGCGAACCAGTCCAGCCCAAAGGGGTAAAAGCTATCCGGGTCAGGGGCGGTGCTCTTGAGATAGGGATACATCACGTCATAGAGGGTCTGGGCCAGCACCTGGTCATCCTCGTGGGGGTGGAAGTAGAGGGCCAGCGAGCCATCCCAGTCGGGGCTGGTTACGCTGTTGGTGTGCAGCGAAACCAGGATGGTGGCCTGTTCATCGTTGCAAAAGGTGTAGCGGTCGCTGTTCTCTTTGTACGAGTCGTCGGTGCGGGCCATAGCCACCTCGGCCCCGTCCGCTTCCAACAGCGCTTTCAGGCCGTAGGCAACGTCCAGATTGATGTCCGCCTCTTCGAGATAGATCGTTCCATCGTCATACACCGCCCCGGGATCGTACCCACCGTGACCGGGGTCCAGGCAGACTGTGTAGCCGGACAGTGGGTTTCCCTGGGTGGCGGCCGGGGCGGCAACGAGCAGGATGAGCATCAGCATGATGGAACCGACGATGATTGATTTTCGCATGGCAGTCTCCGAGTTATTGCGGATAGTAGCCGATGGAATGGCAGCGAGGCCACATGGCTTTGCCTCGCATCATGATAGCAAAGAGGTTGATGTTCCTCAAAACGATTGGTACGAGGTCTCTTTCATTTAAGACGTATAGGCCGCCGAAACCATACGCATTGGAGAGTGGAAGAACCGCGCCCGGCCGGGTTGTGTGCCGGCCGGCTTTGCGGTACAATTCCGGCCGGAAAGGACAATCCGCTTGCGTATCCTGATCTTTGCCGATCTCCACGCCCACTGGGAAGCGCTGCTCTGGATGCAGCGGGCCGAGCCGCAGCCGGACGCCGTGCTCTTTGTGGGTGACATCGTGGGTTACGGCCCTGACCCGGCCGCCTGCCTGCATTGGGTGCGGGCCAACGTGGAATACACGGTGCAGGGCAACCACGATCACGGGCTGGCGCACAACAGTTGCGGCGGCACCCCCATCGAGGTGCACGACCTGGCGCTGGCGACGCAGGCCTACGCCTGGCGCATCCTGCACCACAGCGACGTCAACTACCTGCGCCTGCTCCCCCAGCAGCGCACTGTGGAGCTGGGCGGCGCGACCTTTTACCTGGTTCATGGCACCCCGGCCGAGCCGCTCTACGGCCAGGCCAACCTGCTCTTTTCCCGGCAGAGCTATTTGCGCGAGATCATGGATGGGACGCCCGCCATGCAGGCCGACGTGGTGCTGATGGGCAACACGCATATCCCTGCCATCCGCCAGATTGACGGCCGGTTGCTGGTCAACCCCGGCAGCCTGGGGCAGCCGCGCTACGGCGTGCCGGACCCCACCTATGCCATCTGGGAAGATGGGGAACTCAAGATCCGCCATCTGCACATCTCCCACGACCGGACGGTTGAAAAGATCGGCCTGTTGCCGTTGGACGAGGGGATCAAAAAGCGGCTTCAACAAATCCTGATGACCGGGCAGGTGGTGCTGCCGGAAGGGATGACGGCCGAAGAACTGAAACGCAAGCATGACCTGGAACACGGCCCGCACTGGTCGGGGTAATCGTCGAGAGAAACTTGCCACCAGGTGCAAAGAGCCTGGTGCGTGTGTGGTGAAATCCAAACGTTCTTTAAAACCTATCAGAGGAGAAAAGCGTATGCCAATCAAGGTTTCGTGGATGAAAGGGGTCTACCCGGCGCTGGTCACCCCGTTCCTCCCCAAGACGGAAGAGCTGGATGAGGCGGCCTACCGGCGTCTGATCCGCCACTGCCTGCCGCTGGTGGACGGTCTGGTTACCAGCGGCACGACCGGCGAATTCAACTATCTGACCCGCGCGGAGCAAAAACGGCTGGTAGAGATCGCGGTGGAAGAAGCCGGCGGCCCCGCTTCGCGGGACGCAAGCAGCAAGCCGGTGATTGCCGGCTGCGGCGCGTCCGGCACTGCCCAGGCGATTGCGCTGGCGCAGGATGCCAAAGCGGCCGGGGCGGTCGCCTCACTGGTGGTGACCCCCTACTTTTTGCACCCGGCCGACAAAGGGGTCTATCAGCACTATTACGACATCGCCACGCAGGTGGACCTGCCGCTGATTCTGTACAACATCCCGCAGGTGATGGACCGCGTGCTGCCGCGCGAAGTGGTGGAGGACCTGGCCGACCTGCCCAACGTGGTCGGCATTAAAGACTCGTCCGGCAACCTGACCTACACCATGGAGCTGCTCGAGTACGTCGGTGACCGGATCGACATCTTTGTGGGCCACGACGAGGTGGTCTTGCCGGCGCTGGCCGGCGGCGTCAGCGGGATGATCCTGGCCAGCGCCCAGGTCTACCCGGAGGTCTGGCAGGCGGTGATCCAGTTTGTGCAGGAGGGCAACCTGCCGGCCGCTCGCAATGCGCAAGCCCAGGTGCAAAAGCTTTCCCGCATCTTTTGCCGCTACGGCGGCGGGGTGGCGGTCAAGGCGGCGCTCAAGATGATGGGGCTAGAGATGGGGCCGCCGCGCAAGCCGTTGATGGCGGCCGGTGGGGCGCTGCTGCACGAAACCCGCGCGGAGATCCAATTGGAGCTGGAGCGACTGGGCAGGATCGAGGCTGAGGATGAGCCATTTGACTACCCGGCCGGTCCGCTGGCGGAGCGCTTTGCCGACCTGGAGATCGGGCCGCAGACGATTGCTACCCACGGGCTGAGGATTGGCAGCGGCACGGCCGGCGACGGGCTGGACCGGGTGCAACTCGACCTGCTGGTCGGCCCCAAGACCGGGCCGCTGGGCGACGCCTACGCGTTGCAACTGACCTATCCGCTACACGGCCGGGAGGCGCTGACTACCATCCTGGAGCCGGCGCTGACGGTCCGGCCGTCTGCCCTGATCCTGCCGGCGCTGCCGCAAAAGAACCTGCGCCAGGCCAACATGATCTACGGCCCCACCCAGCTTGCCGTGGCCCGCGCCATTGCGGACGCGCTGGAAGAGGGGGTGATCCGGCCGCAATCGGTGGAGGGTGAGGTGATGGTGATGCTGGCGACCCTGCATCCCAAGGCGCTGGACCGCCGCGCATTGTATCACGCGGCGCACGCAGCGGCCGGGCAGGCGATCCGCCAGGCGTTTGGACAGGAGGCGTAGCGATGGGGTACAAAACAGACTGGTTCAATGGCATATTCCCCGCCCTGGTGACACCCTTTACCCAGGATGACCGGATTGACGAAGCGGCTTTCAGGGCGTTGATCCGCTGGCTGCTGCCCAACGTGGACGGCGTGGTCCCGGCCGGGACCACCGGCGAGTTCTCCTACCTAACGGCCGGGGAGCGGATGCGGATCATTGAGATTGCGCTGGACGAGGTCGGCGGCCGGGTGCCGGTCGTCGCCGGGACCGGCGCGCCCTCCACCCGCGAGACAGTGGAGCTGACCCGGATGGCCAAAGAGGCCGGCGCGGCCGCGGCGCTGGTGGTCGCCCCGTACTACCTCAAGCCCTCGTTCAACGAGGTGTACGAGCATTTCCGCGCGGTGGACAAAGTGGGGTTGCCCATCGTGCTCTACAACCTGCCGCAGTGCGCTGGCACCCATTTCAAGTGGTGGACGGCCGAAGGGATGTTGCTCGATTTCGACAACGTGATCGGCATCAAGGACACTTCCGGCGACCTGCCGTTCATGTCCGCCCTGTTTGAAAAGGTGTACGGTAAGGTGGGCATCTTTGTGGGGCACGACGAGGTGGCGCTGGCGGCCTTTGCCTCCGGCGCGGATGGGGCCATTCTGGCCTCCGCCAACCTGATCCCCGACGTCTGGCAGCGCATTCTGGGCGCGGTCCAACGCGGTGACCTGGAGTCGGCCCGCCGCGACCAGCAATTGATCCAAAAGCTGGTGCGGATCGTCACCCGCACGGCCGGCTCGCAGGCAGTCAAGGAAGGGCTGACGGCGATGGGGCTGCCGATGGGCGAATCGCGCCATCCGACGATGCGCGGCGATGCCTTCAAACGCGAGGATTTTGAAGAGTTGCGCTTGCAACTGGAGACGCCGGGCATCGACAAGATCAAAAAGCGCCCGCTGGTTTACCAGTTGAATGCCAAGCAAATCGAGACCGAAACCTTTGCCCTGCCAGGCGTACCGGCCGTGATCGGCGGCTGGGAGCTGAAGGTGGGCGAGGGGTTTGCCGGGCCGCCGTTTCAGGAGCTGGCGCACGTGGACCTGCTGATCGGCCTGAAGGATGGGCCGGTCGGCCGGGCGGTTGCGCGGGCCATGGCCGGCTGGGGCGAGGAGCGCGGATTGCGGGTCATTAACCAACGGCCGTTGACTCTGCTCGTCCCCACCGTCACGCTGCGCAGCGCCAAGAGCAAGCGGCTCTTGTACGACGATGCTGCCCGCGGGGTGAACCTGGCGATCAAATTGAGCGTTGAAGACGGCTTTTTGCCCGAGGCGATGCTGGACGAGATCGTCCTGATTGCCAATGTCTTTGTGCACCCCTCGGCATCCATCGCCATGCGGGTGTTTGGCAACAACTACAAGGCCACCCGGCACGCCATCCGCAAGGCGATTGAAGGCCGGCCGACGGTGGACGAACTGATCGCTGAAAAGGCGGCCGCACGGCACCCGTTCCGCTACGCGCCGTAGGGAAAAAAGGGAATCCGGGGAAGGGAGCATGGCGAGTTCCCGTGCTCCCTTCTGCCTGCTGTTATCGGATCAGAGCTTCCAATTCGGCAAAGCGGGTTAGGGGAGCAAGGGCGTGCAGGAACTCCTGCAACGAGTCGCTCTGTTCGCGCAGGGCCACCACGGCCGGGCCAACCGGGTCCTGGCCCTGCTCGCCGGTGGGCTCGTCCGCATAGGCGCCATAAAACGCAAAGTAGGCCTGGTTGATCTTGCGGATGCGGTAGCCGTTCTCCCAAAAAATCTGTCGGCGCGCTTCCATGTAGGTTTCGGCTTCCACGATCCGGCCGTGTGCCAAGAGTTCGTCCACTTGCAGGCGAGTGACCCGCATCTCGGCGCGAAAGTCAAAAGCGGGTGGCTCCGGGGTGGGGGTCGCCCCCGGCCGCGGCTCCGGCGTCGGCGGGGGAGCCAACTCAGGATAGTAGCGGCGCACTACCTCTTGCCCAATCTCCCGGCCGACGATGCTGGCGGCAGTTTCGTTGATGGTGCGCAATTGGGGGTCGGTATCGTATAGCACGCCCACCGGCCGGAGCGTGAGGTAGTGGTGCGCCCATTCGTGGGCGGCCGTTTGGATGACCCAGTTAAAGGCGGTCGATTCGAGCATCATGGCCGGGTAGGCGGCCAGCCCGCCGATGTTGGTGACCAGCGAAGAGACGTTGAGCGCATGGTCCACCGCCTCTTCCAACTCGACCCGCGCCTGGGTGTCCAGCCCGTGCTCCAGCGCAAAGAAACGGATCGCCTCAATGTGGTCGCGGGGCGAGATGACCAGCATGGCGGGCAGCGGTGTAAAGTGGAGCTTGACCGGCGGGAAGGTCCGGCCGGTCATCGTCAACCCTTCGTCCGCCAGCACGGACGCAATCTGCTCCTCAATGATCCCTTCGGCTAGCGGTTGCAGATCGGCCAGCCGGCCGCGAGCCTCGGCCAGTTGCGCACGCAGGTCGGCGGCCGCGGTCTCCGGGTCAGTCACGGCCGGGTCGGCAAAGGTGACCGCAATGCTTCCCTCCAGCGACTGGACCTGCGCCAGTTGCGAGAAAAAGGCCAGCACGATCTCCTGCTGTGTTTCCGGGGCCAGGTAGCTGTGCGGCGGAGCCAGACTGTACAGTGCCTTGCTCCCCAGCGCGTCCAACTCCCAGCCCATAAAGTCAAAGCGGCGATTCTGGATCAGCCGGCCGTACACGTAGCTCTCGTTATCTGGGTCCGGCCGCTCCCCGCTCAACATCAGCAACAGGCTGATGAACACCATCCCCAGCACCAGAAACTGCAATACCCGTCGAACAAGCCGTTTCATGCGGCGGATAATACCTGCGGCTCGGGCCTTTGTCAACGTGCGGGGGACGATTTCCGGGCACCAAACTCGATCCTGGCAAGTTGGGGGTTGGCACGGCTTGCCGGCCGGTTATAATTGGGCGTGAGGATAATCAAGAGGGAAAGAGCATGCGACTATTAGTGACCGGGGGAGCCGGGTTTATCGGCCGGGCGCTGGCCAATCGACTGGTGCAAGAGGGGCACGAGGTGTGGGTGATAGACGACCTCAGTGCTGGAGATGAGAACGCGTTGTTGCCGGCCGTCCTGTTCACGCGCGGTGACGTGCGCGACGTGCCCAAGCTGTGGACCCTGCTGCAGGATGTGGATTGTGTGTTTCACCTAGCGGCGCGGGTTTCGGTGCCCCAATCGGTCCTCTATCCCGGCGAGTACAACGACGTCAATGTGGGGGGCACGGTCAGCGTCATGGAGGCAATGCGGGATGCGGGGGTTCAGCGGGTGGTGATGGCCTCTTCCGGCGCGGTCTATGGGGAGCAGAATACGCAGCCGGTGCGGGAGGGACTTTCGCCACACCCGGATTCACCGTACGCGGTCAGCAAGCTGGCGGCCGAGCATTATGTGCATACCATCGGCGCGCTGTGGGGCATTGAAACCGTCTGTTTGCGCATCTTTAACGCCTACGGGCCGGGCCAGCAGTTGCCGGCCTCCCACTGGCCGGTGGTGCCTCGGTTTCTCGGCCAGGCGTTCAGTGGCGGCTCGGTGGTGGCCTATGGAAATGGATTGCAGACGAGGGACTATGTCTTTCTGGATGACGTGGTGGATGCGCTGGTATCGGCCGCGACGGCCCGAGACGTGGACCGTCTGACAATGAACGTGGGCAGCGGGGCGGAGACCGGCGTGAGCGAGTTGGTGCAGGCTATTCAGCGGGCCACCGGCCGCGAATTGCACGTTCTCCGCAATCCTGAGGAGTCGGGTGGTGTCTCTCGCCTGTGCGCCGATATCTCGCTGGCCCAGAAACGTCTGGCCTACCGGCCGGCGGTCGGGTTGGACGAGGGTTTGCGGCTCACTGTAGAGCGGGACCCGCGTTTTGCGCGCCGGCGCAAGGGATAAACCGGCAACGTGGAAGCGAGCGTGGAGCAAGCTGACCGGCGGACGGGTTTCTGGTTCATGGCGCTGGCCGTGGTCATGTTCTCTACCAGCTCGATCTTTGTCCGCTGGGCTGCGCCGCTGAACCCGCTGACGATCACTGCCGGCCGGATGCTGTTCAGCTCGCTCACCGTGGTTGTGATTAGCCTGGCGCTGCGCCGCAACTGGCGGCCGCCGCCTCCCGCCGACCGCCGGCGTTATTGGCTCTATGGACTGATTGCGGCCGCCCATTTTGGCTTTTACAACGCCTCGCTCTTTTTTACCACTATCGCTCATGCCCTTTCCATCACCTACACTGCGCCCATCTGGGTGACTCTCTTTTCCTCCCTGGTGCTTAAAGAGCCTTTCCCCAAACGTAAATGGCCGGGGATGGCGATTGCGGTGGCGGGCATTGCCATCCTGGCCGGCTTTGAGCCAACGCTCGACGGCCGGATGGTCGTTGGCGACCTGTTGGCCCTGGGGTCAGCCATCTGTTTTGGGCTGTACTCCGTTGCCGGCCGGCGGGAGCGGGGAAAAGCACCCCTGTTTACCTATGCCGCCAGCGTGTACGGAATAGCAGCACTGTGGATGCTGGTGCCGGGCTGGCTGGCGTACCGGCCGGGCACGCTCACTTGGCAGTCTTTTTTGGCCGTCTTAGGGGCCAGTATCGTCCCTTTGGGGATTGGACATACGCTGTACAACGCAGCGCTGCGCCGGCTGCACCCCACCATCGTGAATGTGATGGCGACGCAGGAAGTGACCGGCGGTGTTTTGCTGGGCATGATGCTGCTGAACGAGTTTCCGGGTTGGACCACCCTGGCTGGCGCTCTCGTAGCACTGCTGGGTGTGATCTGGACGCTCATGTGATGCCAGATGATGGCACGAGTTGACACTTTGCTTGGAATTTACCTGCATGCTATAATCCCGATGGGTTGGATATGCCAGCCCGTGCCGGGAGATCCGCGTCTGCCAGCTTAGCGGAATCTTGTGCGCCACAACCCATATAGCCTGTTTGTTGAGGGTGCTATGAGACTTGACCTCTGGACATTAGACTTGCAGAAACAGATTTATTGGCTGCCTTCACATATTGGCGGGTATATCCTGGTGTGTGCCTATCTGCTGGTTCTTTTTGGGGTTGTCCAGCGCAGCCGGAGAGATTGGCAGCAGGATACTCACGGCCGGTTGGCCGGATGGCTGGCGGCGCTAGCCTTGGGCCTGGTTGCCAGCGGCCTATTCCTGGTATATTTGCCGGAGCCAGAGATTCTGCCCGTTCCCAATTTGCCGCAAATCCTGCCGGTTCCCGCAGCGCCGCTGTTTGGCGGAGTGACAATTCTGCTGGTGGGCGGGTGGCTGGGTGTGGGACCGGCTGTCACGGTTGGGTTGGCCAGTGGCGTGGCGCGCACACTGCTGCTCACCGGCCGCGGGGTGCAGGTGCTGGAAGTGGCCTTGCTGGCAGCGTTGGGTGCCTGGTTGCTGCGGCAAAACTACCGGGGTGTCTTCTTTGCCTGGTTGCGCCGGCCGATCGTGGCCGGAGTAATCACCGGCATTACCGCCTCTCTGCTTGCCTTTGCCTCCTTCATGTCCAGCACCGCCCTCGATAGCTCGTTCCTATCCATCGTGGATTTTGCGTTCTCTCTCGCCAAAGCCTCCTTTTTCCCCAACCTGCTGGAATGGACGCTGGCGGGTGTGTTGGTAGAGATTGTCTTTGCCCGCATGCCAGGCCTGGCTTCTCGCACAGAAGAGTTGGTCCCGCCGCCCTACGATTATAGCCTCACGCACCGTTTTCTTTTTCTGTTCATCCCTACCTTTATGCTGATGATTGTGATACTGGTGGTGGTGGTGACCAGTATCACTATCCGCTCGGCCACGGACCTGACGCTGGAACAGATGTCGCACGACGGCCGGGTGGCTTCAGGGGCCATTCCTGATATCACGATTATCAGCTCCAATTTGCTGCAACGGTTCGCCGAGCAAGACCTCCTGGTTTCCGGAGAACAGCCGGCGGTGATGGAGTACGCACTGAACCTGGAGTCGGATCTGCGTTCCACGGCCTATTTTCGCCAACTGGTGTTGCTGGATCGGGCCGGAGAGGTTGTGAGCGCTTTTCCGCCTGTTGATCGGCCGGACTCCATTCCGTTGACGGCCGAGGAAATCGCCGCGGCTGAACAGGCGATTACCATGCGCTTTCCGCTCAACACCCAGATCTGGTCGACCCCGGAAAACATCCCCATTCTCAGCCAGATGGAGCCAATCCTGGATGGCGATGGAAATGCCGTGGGCGTGTTGATGGGCCGGGTTGACCTGGGGGTGGCGCTGGCGCCCATTGTGGACAGTTTGCAGGGTACGCTGGGGTTAGGGCGCGGCTTTATTGTGGACGGGCAATCGACCATTATCGCCGATCCTAACGCCGACATGCTGACTCAACTGTGGGTCCCCCCCCACCAGGATGAACAAAAAAGCTTGAACGACCGGTTGCCGGGTGCTGATAACGGCCAGGCATACGAACATGTGTCGGCCAGCGGCACTCGCCAGTTGGTCTATTTTCTGAAAGGGGAGGCGCATCCCTGGACCGTGGTGGTGACCATGCCCCACGAGCAAGTCCTTTCCCTGGCAACCCAGGTGGCCGGTCCGCTGGCACTGGCCCTGCTGGTCGTTGGTGGTTTGATGGCGCTGGGCTTGGCGTTGCTGGCTCGCCAACTGACCCAGCCGCTATCTGCTCTGGCAACTGCGGCCGGCGCCATGGCGCAGCGCGATCTGGACACGCCAGTTCAGGTTCACGGCGTGGATGAGGTCGGCCGGTTGGGACGGACCTTTGAGCAGATGCGGCAAGCGCTGCGCAACCGGTTGAGCGAACTTCAGTTGTTGCTGGGTGTGAGCCAGAGTGTGGCTTCCAGCCTGGACCTTTCCCATGGTGTGCCGCCCATTCTGGAGGGCGCGCTGCAGGCCACCGGCGCGGATGGCGCGCGGGTGGTGGCCTTTGCCGGCCGGGAGCGCGGCCCGGTCACGTTCCAGGGGGGCGAATTGGGCTCCGTGATGGCCCCGCTGGACATCACTCTGGCGCGGTTGGCGCAACGCGAGCCGGTGCTCAAATATGAAAACACCACCCGCGCGCGGGATACGCTCAATATCGACCGGCTGGCTGACCGGGTGGGGGCGATCCTGGCGCTGCCGTTGCGCACCTCGCAGGGCTACCAGGGCGTTCTGTGGGTGGGCTACCGCCGGCCGCGCACCTTTACGGACTCGGAGATTGGCTTCCTGAGCACGCTGGCCAGCCAAGCCTCTATGCTGATTGAGAATACCCAGTTGTTTGAGGCCGCCGAGGGCGGCCGGCGCCGGTTGGCTGCCATCTTGGCCAGCACGAGCGATGCGGTCATTGTGACCGACCCGCAGGACCGCGTTCTGCTGCTCAACCCGGCCGCCGAAGCAGCCTTTGGCCTTTCGGCGACGCAGGTTATCGAGCAGCCGGTGGGCGAGGTACTTGATCACCCCGATCTGGTCTCCCTGCTGATGGGGATTGGCGACAACAACACCCGCGAGGTGACGCTGGCTGGCGGCCGGGTGATGTATGCCAGCGCCTCATCCATCAGCAGCGACGACAAGCAGGTCATGGGACGCGTGACGGTATTGCGGGATATCACCCACCTGAAAGAGTTGGACGAGATGAAGACCGAGTTTGTCAGCACGGTCTCTCATGACCTGCGCAGCCCACTGACCTACATGCGCGGCTATGTGACCATGCTGCCCATGATTGGAGAGTTGAGCAGCAAGCAGACGGAATACGTGGACAAAATCCTCACCGGGGTGGACCAGATGACCGAGTTGGTGGAGGATTTGCTCAGCCTGGGGCGCATCGAGTCTGACGTTTCACACATGGCAGAGCCGGTCCAGATTGGTTCGCTGGCGCGGGCTACGGCCGAGGGATATCGCGCACGGGCAATGGGCAAGGGGCTGGGCTTCCAGGTGGAAGTCGCCGAAAATCTTCCCACGGTGATTGGTGACCCGGCTTTGTTGCGCCAGGCCATCTCTAACCTGGTGGACAATGCTATCAAGTATACCCCGGCCGGCGAAATCAAGTTTCGCGTCTCTGCAGGAGAAGAGAGGGTTGTGATCCAGGTGCAGGATACAGGGCCCGGTATTTCCCAGGCGGACCAGATGCGCCTGTTCGAAAAGTTCTTCCGCGTCAAACGACGGGAATCCCTGGACATCAAAGGGAGCGGTCTGGGGTTGGCTATCGTCAAATCCATTGTGGAGCGCCGCCACAACGGCCGGGTTTGGGTGGAGAGCCAGTTGGGCGTTGGCACCAGCTTTTTCATCGCGTTGCCCATCGGTCATCAGTAAAGGAGCAGGCGCCATATGGGGCTGCAAATGGGCTTGGTGGGTTTGCCAAATTCTGGCAAATCAACCCTGTTCAATGTGCTGACTCGGGCGGGGGCGGCCGTCGCCTCGTATGCGTTTACCACCATTGAGCCCAACGTGGGAGTGGCAGTGCTGCCGGATCCCCGGCTGGAAGCGCTGGCGCAGATGGTCGGGCCGGAGCGCGTTGTTCCGGCCACAATGGAATTTGTGGACATTGCCGGTCTGGTCAAAGGGGCGCATCAGGGCGAAGGGTTGGGCAACCAGTTCCTGGGCCATATTCGCAACGTGGACGCGATTGCCTATGTGCTGCGCTGTTTTGCGGACCCGGATGTTTCACACCCGTACGGAAAGCTGGATCCGCTGGATGACCTGACTATCCTGGATCTTGAACTCACCCTGGCGGACCTGGTGACGGTGGAGCGGCGCATTGAAAAAAGCCGTTCGGCCGCCAAGGCCAGCCCGCGCGAGCATGCAGCCGAGCTTGCCATGCTGGAATCGTTGCGCGATGCGCTGCAGGCCGGCCGGCTGGCGCTGGATTGGGCGGCCGGGACAGAGCAGTTGGAATTGGTGCGCTCGGTGGGATTGCTCACCGCCAAGCCCAGGCTGTACGTTGCCAACGTTGGTGAGGGCGACCTGCCTGATGGCGGTGAGTTGGCAGGGCGGGTGCGGAACCGCGCCCTGGTGGACGGGAGCGAGTCGGTGGCTATTTGCGCTCAGGTGGAGATGGTGCTGTTGGATTGGCCCCCGGCCGAAGCAGCGGCCTACCTGTGCGAATTGGGGCTTGCCAGACAGGGGCTTGATCGGCTGGTGGCGGCCGGTTTTCGCCTGTTGGAGTTGATCACCTTCTTCACCATCACAGGTGGGAAGGAAGCCCGTTCCTGGCCGATCCCGCGCAGCACCCCCGCGCCGGTGGCGGCCGGCAGGATTCACACCGATATGGAACGGGGTTTTATCCGCGCCGAAGTGATTGGTGTGGATGACCTGCTGGCGGCCGGTTCCTGGGCCACAGCGCGGGATGCCGGCCGGGTGCGCGTGGAAGGGCGCAACTACCTGGTCGAGGATGGAGATGTCATCCACTTTCGCTTTGCCGTCTAGCTCAGAGTGTCGTATCTGAGGGATACGGGAATCCTGTGAATATTGCGACATTAGTCCAAACCCCCGATTATCCCCTTGTCACCTGGCTGGCTTTCTGTTAGAATCCCGCCCGTTGGTTGCGCGGTGGGGCTGATTGCTTCTCTGCGCTTTTCGCTCCCAGCAAGCGTTGCACGATCAGGCTTGTCTGGCGGCAATCCCAAGAAAAGGAAGGAGGTTAGTAATCGTGCGTGACTATGAATTCACTTTTGTCGTCCAGCCTGAACTGGAGGACGAGGATCGGGCCACTCTGGTAGAACAGGTCCAGGGCTGGGTTACCGAACAGGGTGGTGCTGTGCTCAAGGTAGATAATTGGGGACAGCGTCGGTTGGCCTATCCCATCCGGGACCACAAGCAGGGCTATTATTTCCTCATGCACATCCAATTCCCACCCGGCGATGGCGTCCGGGAATTGGAACGCCGGATGCAGATCGCTGAGCCGATTCTGCGCTATCTGACGGTGCGCGTAGAGCAGTAAAGGGCCACGAGCGGGAGGACAGCCTCCCGCCTGGTGAGAGAATTCACGGAGGTATCTGTGTCCGAGTTCATCATTTCGGCGAAGGCCGCAACGGCCGCGATTTTGTGCGTTTTGTTCTGAAGAAAAGGAAATTGACTACAAGCAGCCTGAGGTCTTGCGGCGCTATTTGGGCGGCAAAGACAAAATCCGGCCGCGACGTCAGACCGGCCTGTGCGCCAAGCACCAGCGGCGGATGGCGCTGGCTATCAAGCGCGCCCGCCACCTGGCCTTGTTGAGCTTTGCTGGCGAAGAATAGTCCCATCTGTCCTGCCTGATTGTGAGGAGACCATGACCAAACGACGTAAGCAGCGACAGATACAGGAAGAGGTCGCGCTTTCCCACAAGCAAATGGCGCGCGCCCGCCTGGAGAAGAAACACCGGCAACGGACTATGCTTGCCATTGGCTCGGTGATGGCGGTCATCGTCGCCATTTTGCTGGTTGGTATGATAAATGAACTGATAATCAAGCCCGGCCAGCCGGTGGCCCGGGTGGGCGATGTGGAAATCAGCACGGCCGCTTTCCAAGAGCGGGTCAAATTGGAGCGACACCAAACCATCGCCCTGATTGAGGAGTATGCCGCGCTGTTTGGGGTGGAGCAGGTATATAGCATCGCCGCTCAGTTGGATGAATACGAACTGGTCGGCGAGCAGGTGCTGAACGGCATGGTGGACGAAACTCTGATTCGTCAGGGCGCGGTCGAATTGGGCATCACGGTCTCTCCGGCCGAGGTTTCTCAGGTAATCGAGGAACAGGTTGGGTACTATCGCGCCGGTACGCCGACACCAGCCCCCACCTTTACCCCGCGGCCGTCGCCAACCCCCATCACTCCCACCGGGACAGTGGCGACACCGCTGCCCCCCATTACCCCACGGCCGTCGCCGACTGCCGTCACTGAGGCAGCTTTCAACACGCTCTATCAGGATCAGGTCCGCGGGCTGCGACGCTCTGGCGTGGACGAGCGGACCTACCGGGCGGCCGTTGAACTCCAGATGCTGGTGGACAAGGTGCGCGAAAAGCTATCGGTCGATCAGCCCACGGTGGCCGACCAGGTTCAACTGGATGTGATCTACTTTGCCACCCAGGAGGATGCCAATGGCTTCCTGGACCGTCTGCTGAGTGGCGAGGCGTTCGACGATTTGATCGCCGAGGCGCGGGCCAACACGGAGGACGAGATTACCGCCGGGACAGTGTCCTGGACCCCGTTCGAGGAACTGTCTGGCCGGTTTGACGCCGCCACCGCGCAAATCGCCTTCTCATTGGAGATAGGCGGCTACAGCCAGGTGGTTCGCACCGTAGACGAGCGGTTTGCTATTCTGCAGGTGACCGATCATGAGGAGCGGGAGATAAGCTCCGGCACCCTGCAGACGCGCGAAGAGCAGCTTTTCAACAGCTGGTTGGAAGGGCTGCGGGCGGCCGCATCCATTGAGGTGTTCGACACCTGGCGCAACCGCGTCCCGCGCACGCCAGAACTGGACATCCGCACGTTAATCCCAACCCCTACCGCACCCGCCCCGACGGAAGGGTAGAGCAACCAAGAACGCAAGCCCTCAGTCTGAGGTTCGGACCAGATTTCGGACATGGAGTGACGGCAGCCGGTAATTCGCATTGGCGGCAGAGAAAGAGAGGGGGTGGGGGTCATAACCCCCACCCCCTCGAAATTTCCTGGCAGGCGACAGCGCACCCGATATTGTCCGAATTTCCGTCCGAACCCCCGCTCAGTGCGAATGCGACTGGGGGCTTTTTTTATCTCCCGGCCACCACCTCTTCGCCATCCAGGCGCAACGAGATCGCTTGGCTGACCCCATCTTCCCCCATGCTGATGCCGTAAATGGTGTCGGCCGCCTGGATTGTACCACGGTTGTGGGTGATGATGATGAACTGGGTGCGCTCGCTCAACTCGAGCAGCATTTCGCGGAACCGGCCGACGTTGGCCTCGTCGAGCATGGCGTCGACCTCGTCCAGCACGCAAAACGGCGTCGGGCTGACTTTGAGCAGGGAAAAGACCAGCGCGGCGGCCGTCAGGCTGCGCTCCCCACCGGAGAGCAGAGCCAATCCCTGTTGCCGGCGGCCGGGCGGCCGGGCGATGATCTCGACGCCGCTCTGGATCGGGTTGTCGGGGTCGGTGAGGATCAGGCGAGCAGAACCACCGCCAAACAGCCGGGTAAACGCCTCTTTGAACTCGGCCGCCACCGCACGAAAGGTGACCTGGAACTCGCGCTCCATCACCACGTCCAGTTCGGCGATCACCTCGCGCAGCTTGCCATCCGCCTGTTTGAGATCGGCCATCTGTTCGGTCAAAAAAGTGTGCCGCTGCGCCAGTTCCAAATATTCGCTGGGTGCATTCGGGTTGACCGGGCCCATTCGTCGGAGTTGCTGTTTGCGACGCTGAATCGACTCCTGCAGGCCCGGCGGCAACTCTTTAACCAGCGGCAACTGTCCGACCATCTCGCCCAATGGCAGCGGGGTTTGGCCAGCAATGTCCTCATCCAGCGGCAGGTGGACCAGCCCAAGGTCGTCCTGAATCCGGCTGCGCAGGTGCTCCAACTCGGCCTCCTGCCGATCCAGCGCTAGTTGGGCGCGGCTGGCGGCGTGCTCTGCGTTGCGGACCTGCCGTTTGAGCTTCTCTTCTGAGTGGAGGAGCCGGTCCAACTCGGCCTCCACAACCTTCAGCCGCGCTTCGGCCGGGGCGATCAGTTCATTGGCAGCCGCCAGCTCCTTTGCCAGGCGCGTTTCCTGTTCGCGCTGGGACTCGACCTCTTTGGCCAGGAGCTGTCGTTCACCTGCCAGCTCTGCGCTGCGCCGATTGCGGTTTTCCAATTGTTGGACGAATTGTTGGAACGTGTTCCGATGCGTGGCGACCAGCGCCTGCTGGTTTTGACGGGCGCCTTCGGTCTGGGCCAGCGCGCGTTCGAGCGCGGCCAACTGATCCGCCAGTTCGTTCACCGGCAGTTCGGCCAATTGCATACGCAATTGTTGGTGCTGGGTTCGAAGTTCGGCTTGGGCTTGCTCCAGATCCCCGGCCGAACCCTCCAGCGAGGCGAGTTCATCCTGCTGGGCTGCCGCCCGCTGCGCCATTTCTGCCAGCCGCTGCTGGTGCCAGGCGATGTTTTGTTTCAGGCGGTCCAGTTGCAACGAAGCGGCCTCGCGTTCCCGGTCGGCCGACTGGCGTGCCTCCTGCGCTGCCCGCAGTTCCTGTTCCAGCCCGTCCAACTGTGCGTCCAGCGCTTCCACTTGCGCCAGTTCGGCCGCCAACTCAGCCCCGGCCGCCTCCAGCGCCGCGCCGGCCTGCGCCATCTGTTCCGGAAGCGCTCGCCAGGCTCTTTCCTGGGCCAGCAACCCGCTGCCGTCGCTGTGCCCCGGCCGGGTGACGCGGCCATCCTGCCAGACAACCAGCCCTTCCAGCGTCACCGCTCGCCCGCCGGCCGGCAGGGAGGGCGCAATCCGGCGGGCTGCTTGCAGATGGCGGACCAGAACTGCTTGCCCCAACAACAGGTTGGCCGCCGGCCGGTAGGCGGGTTCGCATTGGACCAGCGCGGTTGCCACCCCTATCACGTCCGGGTCGTCTGGCGCAGAGATGGGCCTGGGCGGCCGGAGCGAGGAAAGTGGCAAAAGCGCCAGTTCCCTTTCATTGGCGGCCGGGTGCGCCAGAACCCGCTCGGCGGAATCCCAATCAGCCACTACCAGCGCGCTCAACTGGTCACCCAGGGCAGCGGCGATGGCGGCTTCCAGTTCGGCCGGTGCGGGCAGCAGTTGTGCCACCGGCGCCAGGATCCCGGCCGGGCGATCCGGTGCGGCCAACAAATCCTGCACGGCGGCCGTATGCCCGGCCCCCCGCGCTCGCAACGCCTCCAGCGCTCCCAGTTGCGCTTCCAGCCCTGCCAGTCGTGCCTGAGCCTCCTGCCGGATGCCGCGCAGGCGCTCCAGTTCGGATTGTGCGGTCTGCCGCTGTGGGCGCAACTCTTCGCGCCGCTGCTGCAATGAGCCAATCTGCCGCTCAAACTCTGCCAGTCGTGCCTGATGGCCGCTCAACGTCTCTGCGGCCGTCTTCCGATCTGCGGCCGCCTGTGCCATGGTTTCCTGTTCGGCTTCCTGCTCGGCCGCCAGCCGGACCGCTTCCCGGCCGAGTTCGGCACGCCGATCGGCCAGCGACGAAGCCTGGCTCTCCAGCCGCACCCACTCGCGCTGGAGCCGTTGCTCCTGTTCGCGCAGTTGCGCGATCTCGCGGCGGCGCTGCTCCAGGGCATGTTGTGCCGCTTGGACGGCCGCCTGCTGCTCCTCGCGTTGCCCGCTGGCCTGGGCAAGCGTCGTCTCGGCCTGGGCCAGCAACCCGGCTGCCCGTTCGCGTTGCTCCTGCAGCGGGGTCAGCTCCGCTTCAATTTCCTCTTGTTGCAGCCGCAACATGCGCAGCCGCTCGGTCTGTACCGCCAGGTTGCGCTGCACCGCTTCGGCCTGTTGGTGAAGCTGACTGTTTTCGCGGTGCAGATCGCCCAGGTGGGCGCGCAACCGGCCCGCTTCGTGGCGCATCTGGGATAGTCTGCCGTCCAGCTCAACTTGCTCTTCGCTGATCGAGGTCAGTTCGGCCGAGCAGCTTTCCGCCTCTCTCCGCGCTGCGCGGAGCCGGTGTTTGGCCATCTCCCAATGGTGGCCGTACCATAGGTAGAGCAGATTTTCCAGATCGGCCTGGACTTGGTTAAACTCCCGCGACCGCTCCGCCTGGCGCTCCAGCCGTCGCATGCGCGGGCTGATCTCGGTCAGGATGTCGTCCACCCGCTCCAGGTTGCGCTGCGTCTCATCCAGCTTTTTGAGCGCATCCTCGCGACGCTCCTTGTAAAGTGAGATGCCGGCCGCTTCTTCAAACAGAGCGCGGCGCTCGTCGGCGCGCAGGGAGAGGGCGGCGTCGACCAGCCCCTGGCCAATGACGCTGTAGGTGCGTTGCCCCAGGCTGCCAACGCTGAGCAGTTCCTCGGTGTCGCGCAGGCGCACCCGGCTCCCGTTGAGCAGGTATTCATTCTCGCCGGAGCGGTAGGCGCGCCGGCCGATGGCCAGTTCGGAAAAATCGACCGGAAAGAGGCCATCCTCATTGTCCAGCACCAGAGTCGCCTGAGCCATCCCGGCCCGCGCTCGCCTCTGACTACCGGAAAAGATCATATCCTCGGTCTTTTTTCCCCGCAGCAGGCTGTAGCTTTGCTCCCCCAGCACCCAGCGGATGGCGTCTGCAACGTTGGATTTACCGCAGCCGTTGGGGCCGATGACGGCCGTGATGCCGCTCTCAAAGACAAACTCGGTCCGGCTGGCAAATGTTTTGTATCCTTGCAGTTCGAGCTTTTTCAGTCTCATGGTGCGGGCAGGAGTATAACGTGAAGGGGGCGGCATGTCAACGAATCAGGCATTTGGCGGGCGGCCGGGCCGGTGGTAGAATTTGGCGCGTTGCTTGTGGCGATGGTCTCCCCGCAGAGTGTTGCCGGGCGTTTCACCGCTGAGAACGCCGAGTTCGCAGGGCTTTCCTTCTGCGTCTCAGCGGTCTTTGCGGTTCAATAGTGATGCTATTCCTTTAGCAGCACTAGAAAGGGAGACCACCCTCCTGGCAACCAAAAAATCGTGTCTGGAGGTGGCATGTCCAAATCAGACGTCCACGTACAAATGGAGGCCCGGCCGGAACGCCGGCCGCGCGGCTGTTGCTGCCTGCTCTGGCTGGCGATGCTGGCCGGGGTGATTGTCGTGCTGGCGTTGGCTGTGTTGCTGGCAGCGGCCAGTGGACGGGTCAACGTGTTGGTGTTGGGGCTGGATCGCCGGCCGGGCGAGGGAGATATGGTGCGGGCGGACGCCATCATGGTGGTGACGGCCGACCCGCTGGAGCCATATCTGGGGTTGATGTCCATCCCCCGCGACCTCTACCTGCCCATCCCAGGTCAGGGGGAGAACCGGATCAACACGGCGCACATTTACGGCGAGATGGAGCAACCGGGAAGCGGCCCCGGCCGGACCGCGGCCGCCGTCACGCAGAACTTTGGCATCCCGCTGGATGGCTGGGTGCGGCTCGATTTTTCCGGTTTTGTGGCGTTGATTGACGCGGTGGGTGGAGTGGAGATTGACGTGCCCTATCCGATTGTGGACTATGCCTATCCGACCGAGGACTATGGCACCATGACCATCGAGATTCCGGCCGGGCTGCAGACGATGGACGGTGAGCGCGCCCTGCAATTTGCCCGCACCCGGCACGCCGGCTCCGATTTTGACCGCGCAGAGCGGCAGCAACTGGTGGTCAAGGCGCTGGTCAGCAAGCTGGCTCGGCCGGCCTCGTGGCTGCGCCTGCCGGATATGTACGCGGCCTTTTCCGGGGCGGTGGACTCCAATCTGTCTCTGCCCCAATTGGCCCGCCTGGGGCTGGCAGTGCTGCGCGTTGGGCCGGATGGGCTGGAACATTTCGTGCTGGACCAGGAGATGGTGACGCCGTACACCACCCCGGCCGGGGCGTATGTGCTCGCGCCGCGCTGGGAAGTGATCCAACCGGCCGTCAGGCAGATGTTTGGACTAGAGTGAGGACACCATGGATAGACCGCCGATCGAGGGGCAGATTACCTTTGTGATGGTGCGCGACCTGAGCGCCACCGACCGTTTCTACGGAGGTCTGCTGGGGCTGCCGCTGGCGGTGGACCAGGGGAGTTGTCGCATCTACCGGGTGGTGGGGGAGGCCTACCTGGGCTTTTGCCAGCGGCCGGAGGCGGCCGATTCGATCCGCAACCTGATCCTCACGCTGGTGACGCCCGCGGTGGACGCCTGGTACGAGCGATTTGACGGCCGAGGGGGTTGCGTTTGACCACCCGCCGGCCGTCAACCCAACGTACAACATCTATCACTGCTTTGCCCGCGACCCCGACGGGTATCGGGTGGAGATTCAGCAGTTTTTGTAGAGGGTCTGCATGGAAATCCGGTCGGTCACCTTTTTTGCGGACCCAACCCGGCCGCTGGACTGGCTGCCAGCCGCGGCCGCGGGTGCCCGCGCTGCGCTCCAGGCGGCCAGCTATTGCTTGCAGACCGTTCGCCTGGCCACGACCCCGTTTCCCGACTGGATGCAGGACGAGGGGCAGGTGGCGCAATTGGCGGATGGGTGCCGCGCGGCCGGGGTTGACTATCTGGCGCTGGGCCCGGTACGGTTGGATGATGACGTCGCCTGGTTAGAACGTCTGCCGGCGATCATAGGCGCGCACGAAACGGTCTTTGCCAGCGCCGAGATCGCAGACCGCGCCGGCCGGGTGGACACCGGCCGGGTTGCGCGGGTTGCGGCGCTGGTCAAAGAGTTAGCAGCGCTGCGGCCGGACGGGTTTGCCAATCTCTACTTCACCGCATCCGCCAACTGCCCGGCCGGCAGCCCCTTCTTTCCGGTCGCCTATCACGACGGCGCATCCGCGCGGTCGCGTGGTTGGGCCGGCCTGGCGCTGGCGACCGAGGCGGCCGATCTGGCAGTGGACGCCTGCAGCACGGCCGGCACGCTGGCGGAAGTGCGGTCGCAACTGGTGGCAACGCTGGATCGGGAGACGGCCGCGCTGGCGCAGGTAGCGGCCGAGTTGGCCGGCCGGCATAACTTGCATTTTGGCGGCATCGACCTGAGCCTGGCACCATACCCGCAGCAGGCGCGCAGCCTGGGCGCGGCCATGGAAGCGCTGGGCGTCCCGGCCGTGGGCGGTCACGGTTCGCTCTTTGCGGCTGCCTTTCTGGCCGAATGCGTGCAGCGCGCCGATTTTCCGCGTTGCGGGTTTTCCGGGCTGATGTTTCCGGTGCTGGAGGACGCAACGCTGGCGCAACGTGCGGCCGAGGGGTTGCTGACCATCAGCGATCTACTGCTCTATTCTGCCGTCTGCGGGGCCGGCCTGGACACG
Source organism: uncultured Chloroflexia bacterium (assembly GCA_963707345.1). Taxonomy (GTDB): domain Bacteria; phylum Chloroflexota; class Anaerolineae; order Promineifilales; family UBA4811; genus CAVPPE01. The sequence continues at coordinate 402,350 of CAVPPE010000002.1, read as the reverse complement.
CTGCCGCTGCCGGGCGACGTGAGCGCGGCCGAACTGGCCGGCATCCTGCTGGACGTGGCGGCGCTGGCCGTGCGGCTGGACAAGCCGCTCACCGCCCGGCTGATGCCGCTGCCGGGGCTGGCGGCCGGCGGCCCGGTGACCTTTGATTTCCCCTACTTTGCCGACAGTCGGGTGATGGCGGTCAAGGGGGTGGGCCTGGCAGGTTCGCTATCCAGACCCGAGCGGGTGGTGCTGCATCCCCGCCGGCCAAGTGTGTAACGGAGGATGAATCCATGAAACGAACGTCGACCGTTTTGGTAGTCATTTTGTTGGTTGCGCTGGTGGTACCGCTGGCGGCCGCCGAACCGGCCGGCAGCGAGCCGGAGCCGTTTCCTTTTTCGGACCGTTACCCGGCCGAGGTGGTGTTGAGCAGCCGGGAGATGCTGGCCGCGCTGGTGGAGAGTGGGGTGGATGTGGGTGACGTGCGGCCGCTGGATCCGCTGCGGACTTGGCCCCGGCCGGACGAGCCGCCTGTGCCATTGGTAGCCACGGTGTACGTCTCGCCGGCCGAGGCGGAGCAGTTGGCCGTGCTGGGGTTGGACGTCCGGCCGATCCCCAACGAGAGTCTGCGTGCCTTTCGCGAATACGGCCCCGGCTCACATAGCCCGGAGGCGTGGCCCACCTTTGAGCAGGTGGTGGCGCGGATGCAGGCTATTGCCGTTGCCCATCCCAATCTGGTGCGGATGGTCTCCATCGGACAGTCGGTCCAGGGCCGGGAGATCTGGATGCTCAAGGTCAGCGATAACCCGGACCTGGAGGAAGACGAGCCAGAGTTCAAGTACACCAGCACCATGCACGGCGATGAGGTGGTTGGCGTCGAGATGACAGTCCGGCTGGCCGAACTATTGGCCAGCCAGTACGCCACCGACCCTCGTCTGACGGAACTGGTGGATGAAATGGAGATCTGGCTCTGTCCCATCCATAACCCTGACGGCTATGTGGCCGGTTCACGGAACAATGCCAATGGCGTGAATCTGAATCGGGATTACCCGGACCGGATCACCAACCCGGTCGACAGCCCCGCCGGCCGGGAGCCGGAGACCCAGGCGATGATGAATTTTGGCTACGGCCATCGGTTTGTGATGGGGGCCAACTATCACGGCGGCGCGCTGGTGGTCAATGTGCCGTGGGATAGCGTGCCGGCCGTGCCGGACTATGCCCCGGACGATGCGATCTTTCTCGAGTATGCCCTGGGCTATGCGGCACGCAACCCGACGATCCTAAGCGGCGGGTTTACCGATGGGATTACGCGCGGTTGGGAGTGGTACATCATCTACGGCGGGATGCAGGACTGGGCCTATCACTGGCAGGGGGAGCACCACGTGACGATCGAAATCAGCAGTATCAAAACACCACCCTATACCCTGATGGACAGCTATTGGAATGACAACCGCGAGGCGATGCTCTGGTGGATGGAGCGGGCGCTTCGTGGGGTGCGCGGCCGGGTGACGGATGCATGCACCGGCGAGCCACTGAATGCGACCGTGGATGTGCTGCAGATTGCCAAGCCAGTCCGCACCGACCCGGATGTGGGCGATTACCACCGCCTTCTCCTGCCCGGCACGTACACTGTGACTGCCAGTGCGGACGGATATCTCGGCCAATCGGCCGCTGTAGGAGTGATCTCCGGCACCGCAACAGTGCAGGATTTCCAGCTATGGCCGGCCGGGTTGCCGATCACGCCCAGTGTTGCACTGTCGGTCGAAATGACCACCCAAATGGGCATGGCTGGGGACGTGATAGACTACAGCTTGACTCTGACAAACACGAGTGCGTGTGCGGATTCTTTTGCCATCACGTTGCACGATTACGCCTGGTCTGCGGCCGTTGTGCCCACCCAGACCATGGTGCTGGCCCCGCTTGAGCCGGCCGGGCTGACAGTGACGGTGAGCGTGCCGGCCGGCTCTGGTGGGGAGAGCGACTCGGTGATTGTGCGGGCAACCTCCGGCCGGGATCCGGCCGTGTTTGAGGAGCTGATGTTGGTCACTGTGCGTGCCTGGGGGGTCTACCTGCCGCTGGTTGTGAGGTAGCGGGCCACGGTTACGTGTTTTTCGGTATGGTCAAATCGCCGGGCGGCCGGTACAATAAGGGCAGTTGAATCGCTTTAGCGCAAGGAGGACGATTGTGGCAGATAAAAAGGGAAGCCTTTCAGACCGGGCCAAGGCAAAGAGCGAGATGGATGACATCCGCAAGGCGGCGAAAAAGGTCAGCGGAGCGGCCGATAAGGCTGGCGCGACCTTTGAGCGGGCGGCCGCGTTGAGTGGCAAGCAGAAAGAGGCCCCAAAGCAGGTCTATGAGGTGCAGTCGGGTGACAGCCTGAGCAAGATTGCGCTGGACCTCTACGGCGACGCCAGCCGCTGGCCGGAGATTTTTGAAGCCAACAAAGACACGATCAAGGACCCCAATCTGATCCGCGTGGGGCAAAAGCTCAACATCCCCTAGGGTCAGCGGGCAGGTTCTGAACAGCAAGGGCGCGTCTATTCAGGTGCGCCCTTGTTTTTTGTCAGCCAGTACCAGGCCGAGCCGGCCCCTTGCTCCGTCCCTATCTGGACCCGATCAACTGAGAATGCAGGCGCAAAAAGAGCTTCCACTTGCTGTGGGCTGAGCCCTAGCTGCCTTCCTCGCCGAATTCGGGGGAGCCAGGCGTAGAGCATGTACCGGCCGCCCGGCCGGAGCAATCGGGTCACCCCGGCCGCATAGCCCCTGTGGCCTTCCGCGGTGAGCGAATGCAAGCAGCCAATATCCAGGATATAGTCGAACGGGCCTGTCCGCGCGCCCAGGTCGATCACGTCCTGTACGCTCAAGTCAGCCTGGATGCCGGCCGCGGCCGTTTTGCGCCGCGCAGTGCGAATAGCCTTGGGGGAAAAATCCACCCCCGTCACCTGCCAGCCGTGTTGCGCCAGTGTGATGACGTTGGTGCCGGTTCCGCAGCCCAGGTCCAGCGCCCGGCCGGGTGCAGCAGATTGGAGAAATGCCATTACCTCGGGTGGAGTCCGCTGGGTGTCCCACGGGGTCCGGCCGCGCCAGTAGCGCCACTCAAACTCCCAGCGGTGACGGTTGGATAGCGCGTCGGCCAGCCGCGCCAGCACGTTACTCTTCTTCGTCATCGGCCGGAGGCCATTTCCGGGCAACAGAAGCGAGTTGTTGATACTGTTCCTGAAGCGATTCGTACGTTGTGCGCACGGTCTGCGCAATCGGTTTTCGCGGCACCATCCTGGGTGGGCTGGTTTCCAGTTGGTAAAACGGGTCCCGGTCAAAGATCTTGTTCCAGACATAAGTTGCCAGAACCTTGAAGGTGGCAATGGTGGGCGAGGCCAACACGGCTCCCAGCAAGCCAAAGGTACTGGTGCCAATCAGCACACCCAACAGGATCACAACAGGGGGCAGGTGAATGGCGCTGCCCACAATGCGCGGGGTGATGAAATTGCCTTCCAGTTGCTGGATGATCAGATAGACGCCGCCCACGATGAACAGAAAGGTGAGATTGCTGACAGCCAGATAGCTGGACCCCTGCACCAGCGCCACAATGCCGGCCGGGATAAAGGACAAAATAGGCCCCAGGCTGGGAATCAGGGCCAGCAGGCCGGCCACCAGCCCCAGAATGAACGCGCCGGGCAACCCAACTGCGGCCGTGCCTAACCATGTCAGCAGTGACAGAATCACGCTGACCGTGATTTGGCCGCGGAAATAGGCGGTCCAGACAAACACGATTTTCCCGATCAGGGTGCGGAACTCGTCTTGATAAGCCTCCGGGAGGGCCTGGATCATGCCACGGTAAAACCTGGTCGCGTCTATGGAAAGATAGATGGACACAATCAGTGTCAGAAAGGCATAGAAGGCCACGGATGAGAATGTTTGCAGCAGGTAAGTAGCAACGTTGGTCACAGACCCAACAGCCGAGGGTGCCAGATCCAGCAGACGCTCCAACGACGTGAGTTCGGATGGGGTAGTGCCCGCCAGAACCTCCAGGACCGGGTCAACCACTGAGGCCAACGAGATCTCGAAATAAAAGATGTGCAGGGTTCGGATGCTGGTCAACCACTCCTCGGCCGCGTCCGCCTGGTCTTGCAGCCAGGATACAAATGCATCGACATTAATTGCACGCACCGCGTCGATGGCGATGGGCGTTAAAATGACCGGGACGAGCACAATTAACAGGATGAGCAGAATATAGGTGGTTGCCGCCGCCAGCCCGCGGGGAAAACGCAAGCGGCTGTTCAGGAATCGAACGATGGGCAAGGTGAGGAAAGCCAGGATTCCTGCCATCAAAATGACGCCCAGGAATGCCTGACTGAGGTAAATGACGACGATTCCTGCGATGAGCAGCCCCACGGCCGCCATGTATTTGGTGGTGGGACTCCAGTGCGTGTTCACAATCTACCCTCTTGATTAGCTCCTTTGCGCTCCTATTGGTTCGAACTCGGCCGTGAAATGGCGCAGGAAGGGTGGCTCGTAGGTCATGCGATAGCCAGCGATGCTTTCTTTCCTGTCACGCAGCGCAGCAAATGTGCGGACCACATAGTCCAGGTGAGCCTGAGTGTAAACCCGACGCGGGAGGGCCAACCGGAGCAGGTCCAGTTTGGGAAAGCGCCAGTTGCCATCCTCGTCCTTGGTGGCGAACGCCACGGTTCCCAATTCCACCCCGCGGATGCCTCCTTCCACGTAGGCCTCCACGGAAAGCGCCCAGCCGGGGAATTCGGGCTGGGGGATGTGTGGGAGAAAGGTTCTGGCATCCACATAGACCGCATGGCCGCCGGCCGGCTGAACGCAGGGGATGCCGGCCTCGGACAGTGAATCCACCAGATAGGCGGTTTGCCCCAGGCGATAGGCCAGATAATCCTCCTCCAATCCTTCCCACAAACCGCGAGCGATCGCTTCCAGATCCCGGCCGGCGAGCCCGCCGTAGGTGGGGAACCCTTCACGCAGGATCAACTCCTGCTGCGCCCGCTGGAACAGCGCCTCGTCGTTGAGGCAAAGAAAGCCGCCGATGTTCACCAGTGCGTCTTTTTTTGCGCTCATGGTGCAGCCATCGGCGTAGCTGAACATCTCCTGCGCAATCTCCAGGGGGGACTTGGACTTGTAACCCTTTTCGCGCTGCTTGATGAAAAAGGTGTTCTCTGCGTAGCGGCAGGCGTCAATGAAAAAGGGAAGGCCGAACTCGCGGTAGACCTCGGCCGTGGCGCGGACATTGGCCATGCTCACCGGCTGCCCACCGCCCGCGTTGTTGGTCACCGTAATCATCCCAAAAGGGATGTTGGAGACTCCGACCCGTTTGATAAAGTCGCGCAATCTGTCCGTGTCCATGTTCCCCTTGAAGGGATGCCGGCTGGTGGGGTCCAGCCCCTCGTCAATCACCAGGTTGGTGGGCACGCCACCCCTGGCGGCGACGTTGGCCATGGTGGTGTCAAAATGCATGTTGTTGGGCACGTATTGGCCCCGCTTGATCAACATGGTGCAGAGGATGTTTTCCGCCGCCCGACCCTGGTGGGTGGGAACAAAGTAGCGGAACCCGAAAATCTTGGTGACGGCCTCTTCCAGGCTAAAATAGCTGCGGGCGTACGCATAGGCCTCGTCCCCGCGCATCATGCCAGCCCACTGGCAGTCGGACATGGCGGCCGTGCCGCTGTCGGTCAGCAGGTCAACCGCGATGTCTTCCGAGCGGACGCGAAAGACGTTGTAGCGGGCTTGCTCGATGATCCGCTGTCGCTCGGAGCGCGTGGTCTGGCGGATCGACTCTACCACTTTGATGCGAAACGGCTCGGGGGGGTAGACGGGCATTCAGATCTCCTTCGCATGTTAACCTTTCAGAACCAGTCGAAAAGCTCGTAGCGCAGCATCCACTTTCTGCGGTGTGGTCCAGTAATGAGTGACGGCGCGGAACTGCCGGCCGCCCCTGCTGCCGACCTTTACGTTGAAATCCCGTTCCAGTTTCTCCAGCAATGTCGCCGGCTGTAATGCTGCGCTCTCGCTGAGCTGGAAAAAGACCATGTTGGTCTGGACCTGAGCCAGGTCGATCTCGATGCCCGGGATTTGTGCCAGACCCTGCGCCAGTTGTTTTGCGGTGGCGTGATCCTCGGCCAGACGGTCCACCATTTGCTCCAACGCGACAATGCCGGCCGCCGCCAGCACGCCTGCCTGCCGCATCCCCCCGCCCAACGCTTTGCGGGCCCGCTTTGCCTCCTGAATCAAGTCGGCCGGGCCACACAGCAGGCTGCCCACGGGGGCGCACAGCCCCTTGCTCAGGCAAAAGCTCACGCTGTCCACGTGCTGGGTGATCTCGGTGGGGGGACAATCCAGCGCCACGGCCGCGTTGAACAGGCGAGCCCCATCCAGGTGCACCGCCAGCCCGTGTTGATTGGCTATCTTGCGCGCGGCCGCAAAATAACTTGCCGGGATGGCCGCGCCGCCGCAGATGTTGTGCGTGTTTTCCAGAAACATTGCCCGGCTGCGGGGAAAATGGTCATTGTCCGGCCGCACGGCCGCTGTCACATCGCTCAAATTCAGCGTGCCATCCGGCTGATTGGGCAACGTGTGGGGGTGGATGCCGCCCAGTGCGGCAATGTTGCCCGCTTCGTAACGGAAGGTATGGGATTTGTCCCCCAGGATCAGCTCGTCGCCCCGGCCGCAGTGGACCAGAGCCGCTGCCAGGTTGGCCATCGTCCCACTGGGGACAAACAGTGCCGCCTCCTTGCCGACCCGGTCGGCGGCTGTTTCCTGCAGGCGCTGGACCGTGGGGTCGTCCCCCCACACGTCATCGCCCACGGCGGCGTTTGCCATGGCCTGGCGCATGGCAGGCGTGGGCCAGGATACGGTATCTGAACGAAGGTCGATTGCATCCATACGAGTGTGTGATTGGAGGCCAGTGAACAGTCAGTTTGCCATTTCAGATCCCACCGCCAGCGGCCCACTGACCACTTTCCTCTGACGGCCGGCTTTAGTATAACACTGCTTTACTCAGGCGACCACTCGCTTTTCAGCAATCGCAGAACGTGTTTCAGATCGTTGGGGAGGGGAGCGGTGAAGGTCATTTCCTGCCGGCTGCCGGGCAAAACGAAGGTGAGCCGGTAGGCGTGCAAAAAGTGGCGCTTGAGCGGCACACTGAGTTTGCGCCGGCCGTAAATCCGATCCCCGGCCAGCGGATAGCCCAGAAAAGCCAGGTGAACACGAATCTGGTGGGTGCGGCCGGTCCTGGGCTTGACCTCAAGCAGCGTGTGCTCGTCCAAAGCCTCCAGTGTGTGATACTCGGTCTGCGCTTCCCGGCCGCCGGGCACCACCGCCTGCCGCCGCCGCCGGTGTGGGCTGCGGTCGATGGGCGCATCAATGATGCCTTCGGGCGGGCGAACCAGCCCGTCTGCCAGTGCCAGGTATGCTTTGCGCACAGTGCGATTCTGGAACTGGCGCTTGATGAACAACCGTGCTCGTTCGCTGCGGGCGGCAATTATCAGGCCAGAGGTATCTTTGTCCAGTCGATGGACAATCCCCGGCCGGACCTTGTTTCCCACCCCTTCCAGTTCCGGCGCGTACGCCAGCAACGCGTTGACCAGGGTCCCGCTGGTGTGGGTGGTGCCCGGATGGACCACCATACCGGCCGGTTTGTTCACCACCAGCACATCGGCGTCCTCATAGGTGATCTCCAGTGGAATTCTCTCCGGGTTCACGGTCTCTGGCTCCAAAGGGAGCACGTGAATGACGATCAAATCGTTATTTTCCAGCAACCAGCTCGGTTTGAAGACGATCTCCCCGTTGACCGTGACCTCACCGGATTTGATCAGCCGCTGGATTCGTGCGCGCGAGAGATGCGGCAACCGGCCGGCTAGCTTCTTGTCCAGCCGGGTCCCGCCGTGCGTGATGGCTAGCTTGTGGATCTCTTCAGACATGGCTCACTGGAATGGGCGAAAGACACACAGCACATACCCGCCCGCCAGCAACAGGCCGGCCGCCAGCAGGAAGACCGCCGTGCTCCGGCCGAGCGGCCTGAGTATCTGCCCGGGCTTTTTGCGACTCTCTTGGACCATCTCCCACACAGTCAAAAACCCCATCAACCCGATTCCGGCCATGATGGCCGTATCCGCCAGATTAAAAGATGGGAGGCGCAACACCAGATCCACTGTGATAAAGTCAACCACATAGCCGAGGCGTAGCCGATCGATCAGGTTGCCCAGCGCTCCCGCCAGCAGCAGGCCAAAGGAGGCCGCGTGCGGCAGGTTGCCGGGCATCAGGAACCAGATGGCAGCCCCAATGAGCGCGGCCGTGAAGGCGCCCACGGCCGCTAGCAGCGCATTGGCCCCTTGAGCATAGCCACAGACGCCACCGGTGTTGGTGACGAAAACCAGGCTGATGTATGGCAGGTCCAGAATCAGGTCGTGCGGCTGGAAATGGGTGACGATCCACTGTTTTGTGCTCTGGTCGGCCAGCAAAACCAGGGCAGAAACACCCAGCGTCACTGCCAGCGAGCGGGGAGCAATAGCAGGCTTGAGGATAGAAAGGCGGCCGTTCTCCAGTCCCATATCCGGTCCGAACAGGCGCACGCTCCCCCAACGGCGCACAGCAGATGGTTTACTTGTGGTTTTGTTGGGCGCAGGTGATGCAGAGCGCAGTGTACGGGATGGCATCCAGTCGGGCCATGTCGATGCTCTGGCCGCAGCGGGTGCAAACGCCATAGGTCCCTTGCTCAAATCGCGCCAATGCATCTTTGACCTGTACCCAGGTTGATTTGAGATTCTGCTGCAATGCAAGAGATTTGGTCTGCTCGAAGGCAAAGCTGGCATCGTCAGCCATGTGGTTGCCATAGCCCACGTTTTCACCCGGGCTGGTGGTCAACCCGTCCATCTCTTCTTCCAGTTGACGCATTTGCTGCAACAATTGCTTCTTGAGTCTCACGTATTCGACGGACATGCTTTTCCTCTTGTGCCAGAGTGGCTAAATCCTACCTGTGCAACAACTATTTGTCAAGCCTTGCTACTGCTCAGTCCATATCCCTGGGAGAGGGAAGATGGGGGTGCGCGGGCACGGAGCGCCCGCGCACCCCCATGTAATCTTCTCACCGCCCAAGTATTCACCTGCCCTGCTAAACAAGGCTATGCACGTATGGTACAAGGTTCGTACCACAAATCGCGCTCGCGCGGCACCGGCCGCCCTGCAGCACAGGCCGATGACCGAAACAAAAGCGGGGCGCTCTCAGAGCGCCCCCGTTTGCGTTACGCGCGTTCTATCCCCAACCTTAGGGGGAGCTTGACCTCCGGGTCATCCGGGTCCAGCGCGGCCGTGCCAGCGGCCGGCACGCCGGCCGCCAGTTCCACCGCCAACGTTTCCGCCTGGATATAGCCTGCGTGGGCGGCGATAGCGGCCGCCAGTTCCCGGTCGTCGGTCTTGTAGGTGATCACGATGCGGTCATCCAGGTTGAGGTCCGCCTTTTTGCGCAGCACCTGGATCAGCCGGACCACGTCGCGCGCCAGCCCTTCCTGAGCCAGCGCCGGGGTGATGGTGGTGTCCACCGCTACGGTCACTCCACGGTCGGAGGCGATGGCGTAGCCACCGGCCGCTTCAGTCTGGATCAGCACCTCGTCCGGGGTCAACTCGATGGTCTGGCCGTCCACCTCCAGCGGGAGGTTGCGGCCGGCGTGGAGTTGGGCCACGGCCGCGGCCGTCGATGGCAGCGCCGCCAGCGCCTGTCGCACCTTGGGGAAAAGCGGGCCGTACTTGGGGCCTAGTACCCTGTTCAGCGGCAGCAGGCGGTAATGAACCAGTTCGCCCACTTCTTTGACCACCTCCAGCTCGTGCACGTTGATTTCATCCTGGAGCAGGTCCACGAAAGCACCCAGGTCCACCTTTTCGCGCTCGGTTCCCACGTGAACGCGTGCCAGTGCCAGCGGCTGGCGCAGTTTGGTTACCTGCCCGTTGGCGCGGGCCGATCGGCCGAGCGCTGCCACCAGCATGGCTAATTCCATCTCGGCCAGCAGGTCGCTGTCCAGCAGCGCCGCATCGGCCGGTGGCCATTGGCAATGGTGGACGCTCTCCAAGGCGGCCGGGTCGGCCGTGCGGACCAGATTCTGGTACATCACCTCAGTCACAAATGGGATAAAAGGGGCCAGTAGTTTGCTCAAGGTCACCAATACCCGGTACAGGGTCTGGTAGGCAGCCTCTTTGTCGGCGTCCGCCTCGCTTTTCCAGAAACGGCGGCGGCTCAAGCGCAGGTACCAGTTGCTCAGCTCGTCCACGAACTGCTCCAGCGCCTCGGCCGCGTGCCAGGCGTCATAGTCTTCCAACAGCTCTGTTACCTGGACTACAGTCCGATTGAGCCGGGCCAGTAGCCAGCGGTCCAGGCGCGTGAAATCTGCCTGCGCCTGGTTGGGTTGCCAGCCATCCAGGTTGGCGTAGGTCACCAGGAAGGAGTAAACGTTCCACAGCGGGATGAGAAAGCGGCGGCGGGTTTCATCGGCCTTGTGATAGCCAAAGAGCAGGTCCGCGTCCGGCTTGTGGTTGGCGTACATCCAGCGCATCACGTCCACGCCCATCAGGTCGGCCGCCTCGTTGAATTCGATCGAGTTGCCCCAGCTTTTGTGCATTGCCCGGCCGTCCTCCGCCACCAGCGTGGCGTAGGTAAAGACGCTGCCAAAGGGGGCCTGTCCGGTCATCACCGTGCTCATGGCCAGCAAACTGTAGAACCAGTTGCGGAATTGGCCGGGGAAGGATTCGCTGATCCAATCGGCCGGGAACCACTTTTGCCAGTGTTCTGGGTCGGTCCGATAGCCCATGGTGCTCATGGAGACGATGCCGGCGTCCAGCCAGGGATTGCCCACATCCTTGATGCGGCTGACCTTGGCCGAGCAGTTAGGGCAGGCGATCTTGACCGCATCGATGTACGGCCGGTGGGGTGTGTGGCCTTGGAATTGCTCCCAGCCTTCTATCGCCCGCTCCTCCAGTTCGTGTTCGTCGCCAACCACGGTAAAGTGACCGCACTCCTCGCATTCCCAGATGGGCAGCGCCAGGCCCCAGTACCGCTTTTTGCTGATCATCCAGTCGTGCATATTGCGCAGCCAGTCCATCTCGCGGTCGTAACCAAAGCTGGGGTACCATTTCGTCTGATCGACCACATCCATGATCTGATAGCGCAGGCTGCGCGCCTTTTCCTCGGCCGACACTTCCTCGCGCGGTTTGTTATACAACTCGCCCATGTTGATGAACCACTCATCCACCAGCCGGAAGACGAGTTCCTCGCCGCAGCGCCAGCAGGTGGGGTAGCGGTGCGTATAGTCCGCGATCCGATAGACCAAACCCTTTTCCTTCAAGTTGGCAAAGATATCGCCGGCCACGTCGTGGGCGCTCCGGCCGGTCAGCCAGTCAAAGTCGGCCGTATAGATGCCGCTGTCGTCCAGCGGGGCGACGACGGGCAGGCGCGGCTCGGCCTGGCGGGCCAGATGATAGTCCTCAGCGCCACAGCCAGGGGCGATGTGCACGATGCCGGTGCCCTCGTCCTCTCCCACGTCGTTCCAGGTGATGATCCGATGGGCGGCCGGGACATTCAGGTTGCGCACGGCCGGCAGATCGTCAAACGGGCCGTCATAAGCCCAGCCGAGCATTTCCGCGCCCTGCTTTTCGTCCAGCACGCGAAACTCGCCGCGGATGGCATTATCCACCGCGCCTTTGGCCAGCCACAAGCGATCTGCTCCCTGTTCAACCAGTAGATAGGGCAGGTCGGGGTGCACGGCCGATGCCACATTGCTGGTCAGGGTCCAGGGTGTGGTAGTCCAGACCAGCAACGATTCCCCGTTTCGCTCGCGCAGCGGAAAGCGCAGAAAAATGGAAGCGTGGGTCAGCTCCTGGTAACCATCCGTCACGATCTCGTGCTGGCTGATGCCGGTGCCGCAGCGGGCGCACCAGGGCATCACGTCGGTTCCCTTGTAAACCCAGCCGTTTTGGTGGCACTTTTTCAGCATCTGCCAGATGAGGTAGTTGTTCTCGTTGCTGAAGGTAAAGTAAGAGCCTCCCAGTTGGGGCAACCCAAGCTGACCCACCAGTTGTTCGACCGTGTCGGTGACCGGTCCGTTGGGGCCGTCCACCGTGATGACCTGGTTCGGGTCCTCGCCTAGCTTGTCTTGCAGCAGTTTCAATTGGGCCTGGTCATTCCAGTCCATCCAGTAGCCAAGCCGGACCGACTGCTGTGTCTGCACGGCCGCATAGTTTAGCACGCGCTGTTTGCACAGCTTGACAAACTCGGCCAGGCCAAACTCTTCGATGTCGCGCTTGGATTGGAAGCCCAGTTCGCGCTCGACGTTTACTTCTACCCACAAGCCCTGGCAGTCAAAGCCGTTCTGCCAGCGCTGGTCAAGGCCTTGCATAGCCTTGAAGCGCTGGTACAGGTCTTTGTAGGACCGGCCCCAGGCGTGATGGACGCCCATCGGGTTGTTGGCTGTGATTGGGCCGTCGATGAACGAAAAGCGCGGTCCGCCCTTGCGCAGCGCACGCAGCTTGTTGAACGCGTCGCTTTCGTCCCAGAACTTGAGCACCTCGTGCTCCTGGGCGACGAAATCGACTGTGTTGGGTACGTCCTTGAATGTCATGTTCCTCTCCTTGTGCCTAGCGTAAATGGATGCCTATTACTTGCTCTTTACGCTCAAAATCACACATGGAGAGGCGAATAGGGTCACTGTCGTCATCTCCTGCACCTCCTATGCGTCCAGTCCGATGTAAAGGCGTTTGTTGATCTTGCCTTTGCTTTTGTAATCCACCACGCGTATCCGGCCGACCTCCGACGTGTTGGCAACGTGGGTGCCGCCGTCCGCCTGCAAATCCAGTCCTTTGAGTTCCACCGTCCGCACCTCGCTGATCCCTTCGGGCAGCAGATTGATCTTGGTGCGGATCAGGTCCGGGATCTCGAAAGCGACCTCGCGTGGCAAAATGTCGACCAGCACCGGCCGGGCGTTTGCCACCTCCGCGTTGATGCTCTCCTCAATTTCCCTGACCAGTTCCTGTCGCATGGTCTCAAACTCAAAGTCCATCCGGCCCTGGAGCGGGTCCATGCTGCCGCCGGTGACCGAAGCGCCATAGTCGCGCCAGATCACCCCGCACAGGACGTGCAGGGCGGTGTGCGTGCGCATCAACTGGTAGCGGCGATCCCAATCCAGCCGGCCGGTCACCCGCGTGCCGGCGGCTGGCGGCTCGCCGTCAACGTAATGAAGCACATCGCCGCCCGCTGTGCGCACCTTGCTGACGGGCCAACTCCGCCCGCCGGCCGACAACGTGCCAACGTCACACGGTTGCCCTCCACCGCCGGGGAAAAATACCGTCTGGTCCAGCACCACCGCGCCATCTGGAGCAACGGCGGTTACTTTGGCTTCGAATTCCCGTACGTAGCTATCGGTCTGAAACAGCAATTCTGTCATCATGATTCCTCATCCCAGTTCAGCGGCAACCAGAGCCGCGCGGTGTAGTCCAGGCCGCCAATTCCACGCCAAAAGGCGGCGGCGTCCTGGTTGGCGGCTACCAGATTCATCTCGACGTGATCGAGCTGTTCCGCCTTGAACCAATCGGTCAAGGCGGCCATCAGCCGCCTGGCCAGGCCTTGTCGCCGCCACGTCTGCTCCACAAAGATGTCCAGTACTTTGCCAAAGCGCTGGAGTTGAAACACGTCCGGTGTGTGGTCGATCATTCCGGTGGTAAAACCCACCACGCGGCCGTCGGCGTCCGCCACGAAGAGTCGCAGCGTGTGGTCCCGCAGCGAGCGGGCCAGCCGGTTGCGCCACTTTTCCGCGCCGCCGAGAGCTTCTGGCGGCAGCCGGGCGTCACGTTCCACATGGTGCCGGACCAATTGGCGCCACAACTCGCCCACCTGGGGCAGGTCGCTCTTTGTTCCCGGCCGAATCTCCACCATTGCTCTCAGCGCCTCAAAACACAAACGCCTTCGTCCAAAGGGACGAAGGCGCATAACCTCCGCGGTACCACCCTTTTTGCCCGACCGCAACGCTCGACGGCCGGTGGGCCTCTCTCCTGTGACACATGATCGCAGCGCGTTGGTAACGGGGAGCGACCCCGGCACAGCTTACTGGGCGACATTTTCTGCGCTGTTCAGCCTGCAACTCCAGAGGGATTTTCGGCCGGTTCTCCGCGCCCGGTTCACAGCTACCCCGGGCTCTCTGGCAGCGGAGTGCGCACTAGCCTAATCGTCTCTTTCACCGTTTTTCAGCTTTTATGATTGGGCAGCATTATCCCATAGGCGAGGTGGGGTGTCAAGAAATTTGCGCCGCTCCCGGCCGGGCGCAAAAACACCGCCCCTGTTCAGGGGCGGTGTTGCGTTTCAGGGGCTTGTGCCGGCCGCCGCTGCTAGGTCAGCCGCTCCCGGGCGCGGGCGCTGAGGTAATCCATGCTCCAGACCATCAGGACGATGGCCCACACCGCCATGCCGGCCTCGCTGTACTGGTTCAGTTGCACGTTCAGGCGGAAGAATTGGCCAATGCCGCCGCCGCCCACGTACCCAATCACGGTGGACATGCGGATGTTGATGTCCCACTGGTAAAGGATAAAGGCCAGGAATTTAGGCACCAACTGTGGAACCACGGCAAAGATCAAGGTCTGTAGCTTGTTGGCACCGGTGGCAGTGATGGCCTCCACCGGTCCCGTGTCGATCTCTTCGATGGTTTCGGAAAAGAGCTTGCCCAGGTTGGGGATATTGTTAATGGCCAGCGCCAGCACGCCGGCAAATGGCCCAACGCCTACCCAGGCTGAACAGATGAGCGCCAGGATCATGGGCTCCACCGAACGCCAGAGGTTGAACACGGTTCGAGAGACGTAATAGATGCCCCGGCCGACCCGGCTGCGACCCATGATGTTGCTGGCAGCCAAAAAGCTCAACGGGATGGCAAAGATGGACGCCAGCAGGGTCGCCATCAGCGCCATCAGCAGCGTGACCAGCGACAGGTCAACTACCTCTTTGAACTCCTCACTGAGTTGCAGGCCGCCGATAGCCTCTTTCCAGGTGATGGCGACCTGTCCAGACTCGTCCCGGCCGGCGGCCGGGTCCATTGCCATCAACGGATGCACCTTGGTCTCGAACGTCAGGCCGCCCGTGCTGTCGGTGGTGCAGCAATCCTTGCTTACCCTCAGGTAAGCGCCATCCGAAAGCGCCCAGCGCACCGAGACGGTCGTGTTGGGTGGCAGTTCGTGCCCGCGAATAACCAGCGTTTCGCCCACCTCGCCGCAGGACAGGGAGAGGGTGACCCGTTGGCCGCTCACACCGGCCGGTGCGGTTTCGCCGGAGCCACACGGCACCGGCAGCGGGACACTCACCGTGTGCTCTTCGGTCGGCCGGGTCAGGATTGGCGGCACCGCAAATTCGCGCAGCATATTCAGCCCGGCCGGGGCCCCTCGGACAAAGTCGACAATGCTGACCCTGGAAACGTTCCAGGACCAGGCAAATGCCACCAGGAAACCGATCACCAGCAATGCTCGACCTACCATCCGCCGGGCCGGGCTGGCCTGGCGGCCGGCTGGCGTGCCGGCGATGACCCGCTCGCGTAACCAGGCCGAAACATAGTCCAGGATAGCAACCACCAGGACAATCGCAATGATGGCGGTGGCCATGGCCCGCAAATTCGCCAGCCGGATCCATTGGATGACCAGAAAGCCCAACCCGGCATCGCTGATCAGGCCGATGACGGTGGACATGCGCACGTTGATGTCCCAACGGAAAAGGGTGAACGAGAGGAATGTCGGCACGATCTGGGGCAAGACGGCGTACACTATTACTTGTGGCATGGTTGCGCCGGTGGCCCGCAAGGCCTCAATTGGGCCAGGGTCAATGCTTTCGATCGCTTCTGAGTACAGCTTGCCCAGTGCCGCGACGGTGTGCAGCATGAGCGCCAGCATGCCGCCAAATGGCCCCAAGCCAACCCAGACGGCAAAAACAATCGCCCACATCAGCGTCTCAATAGAGCGCACCACGTTGAGCAGTGTGCGCACCACATAGTAGACGCCGCGGGTTAAGCGGTTGCCCCACATCAGGTTGCGGGCGGCCAAAAAGCTGACCGGCAGGGCAAAGATCAGCCCCAGCACGGTAGCCATCAGGGCCAATGCAACTGTCTCACCGATCTTTTCCAGCACCAAGTCCAGTGTCTGAGTTGGTTGCCGTGAGCCGTAAGGCTTGTGCTGCAAAGCGCTGAGGACGTGGGTCTGGGTCTCCCCCGGACCCGGTAATTTGTCCAGCGGGACGGACCCGGCCGGCACCTTGACCGTGGCCCGGAACCGGCCTTCCTGATCGGTGGTAAAGGTCTGCGCCTTGCCATCTACGAGCAAGTGCTGGAGGTCACCGATGGGATTGGCCCACCACAGTTCTCCCTCAAAATCGGGAAAGAAGCCTTCCCCCTCAATCTCGAACACTTGATCAGAATTGGCGCACGGTGTGCTGGCCGTGATGAGGGGATGATCCGACGGTGCCTTGTCGGGTGCGGGTAGCGGATCGACGCACGGCACCTGGAAGGGGAGTAATCCCCTCAAATCCTCGGTGGGGTATTCCATCAGCTCCGGCTGGACCAGGGCCTTGAGGTAAGGCTGTATTGCCGGCCAGCCACTGATCATGCGCCCCGGCCGGATTTCGGTGGCGGTCACACCCAGCCCCAGCAGGATCAATGTTCCCAGCAGCAAGGGCGTGGTGGTGCCAGCCACCCGGCCGCGGGCTGACTGATACGCATCCCAGGCCCCCCACAGCCAGATGGCGGCTAGCGGCGCAAATAGCGCGACGGAGCCCTGCCAGATGATCAGGGCAAGCAGGCCCAGGGTGATGGCCAGCAGCCCCACGCCCCGCGTCCGGCTGCCCATCCAAACCTGTGCGCTGCCTGGCACGATAAGAGAAGCGACGGCCGGTTGCCAGGCGGGTATCTCCGGCCGGGGGGTCTCGTGGTTGAGTTGGTTGTGGCTCATGTGGCTATGCCCCGGCTAGCCGTTTGTGCCGCCAACCGTGACCATTTCTGCCTCTTCGCCGTACACCTCTTTGAAGCGTTCGGCCGTCAGCTCGGAGGGCAGGCCATCAAACACGAGTTCACCATCCTTCAGGCCGATGACACGGGTAGCATAGCGGTGCACCAGGTCCAAAAAGTGGAGGCTGCACAGCACGGTGATCTTGTCCTGCCGGTTGAGCAGCTCCAGGTATTGCAGGATCGAATGTGCCAGCACCGGGTCCAGGCTGGCGACCGGCTCGTCGGCCAGCATCAGGCGTGGCTCCTGCATCAGCGCCCGGGCGATACCCACTCGTTGCTGCTGCCCGCCGGAGAGTTGATCCGCGCGGTTGTTGGCCTTTTCCGAGATGCCAACTCGGTCCAGGGCCGCTACCGCCCGCTGGCGATCCTCAGCTGCAAAGCGGTGCGCCAGGCTCCACCACGGATGCGCGTAGCCCAGCCGGCCGGAAAGCACATTGGTCATCACGGTACTGCGCCTGACCAGGTTAAAGTGCTGGAAAATCATCCCTATCTGGCGGCGAATGCGGCGCAACTCCTTGCCCTGGGCGGCCGTGACGTCCAACTCGTCCCATACCACGCGCCCTTCGGTGGGGTCAATCAGCCGGTTGATGCAGCGCAACAGGGTGGACTTGCCCGAGCCGGACAGGCCGATGATGGTCAAGAACTCGCCATCCCTAACTTGAAAGCTGACGTCTTTCAGGGCAACAGTGCCATCGGGGAATACTTTGGTGAGGTTTTCTATGCGTAGCAACGATCGCTCCCGGTGTTTTCAAGCTCACCCAACCGGCATGGGGCCTGCCTGGCTGGATGGTAATAGAAACAGAGGGAGAGAAGTAATCCTCTCTCCCTCTGCACAGGTCGGCCGGATTATTTGACCAGCGATTCGATGTCGATGCCGGCCTTGCTCAGGTCGGCGCGGAAGCCATCGTAAAAGCTGTCATCCGCCTTTTGCAGGCCGGCGATGGAGTAAAGGTTGTTGAGGGCTTCTTTGCCCTCTTCGGTGGCTGCAATTTCCAGCAAGGCGTTCACGATCTGGTCGCGCAGCTCGGGGTCAAAATCCTTGGCAAAGGAAACGCTGTCGTTGGGAATTTCGGTGGTGGTGGCCAGCACGACGACCACTTCCTTCACATCGGGAAAGTCCGCTTCAATCGAACTGCGGGCGTCAGCGTAGCTGGCCCCGGCGTCACAATCCCCGTTGTACACCTGGGTGATGACATTGTTGTGGGAACCGGCTTCAACGGTCTTGGCAAAGTCCGTGTCTGGATTGATGCCATTGGCCTGGAGCATAATGCGTGGGATGATATAGCCGGAGGTCGAGTTGGGATCGACCCAGCACATCACCTTGCCTTTGAGGTCATCCAGGGTGGTAATTCCGCTATCGGCGCGGACGTTGATCTGCCCAACGTAGGTGGTAGCGCCAAAACGTTCGGTCACCAGGCCTACCTCGACGCCAAACTTCTCGTTGGCCAGCACATAGTTAAAGGTGTTGAGCCAGCCGATGTGGGCCTTGCCAGCGCCCATCGCCTCGCGCACGGCCGCAAAGTCGGTGCCTACGTTGGCCTGGATGACCAGGCCGGTCTTGTCAGAGAGCATCTGGGCGAGCTGGTCGCCGCTGGCAATGATCTCCTGGGTGTCGCCGGACGGCACGAAAGACATGATGACGGGGTTCTTTTCCGTGCCAACCTTGCCTGGCCCACACGCTGTCAGCGCCAGCGAGGCCACGAGCAATACAACAAGGGTAACAAGCATCTGCTTTTTCATTTCAATTCTTCTCCTTGAACAGTCCTGATAAGAAACACAACTTTGCTGCTGCGCAGCACCAACGGTTTTTGGGGTTATTTGAAATGGGCTTAAAGAGCATCACTCCTTTGCTAAAAGCATTTCACCTGGGAAGCGAAGCAAAAAGCTTGCCATTGTAATTATTCGCCAGTATAGTACCCTGACTTTATATTTCTGACAAGCGGGCTGGAGCTATGGATGCACGAAAAACGATAATAGATTTTGATGGGACGCTGACGGCCGAAGAGGAGCAGGCGCGGCCATTATCTGAACTTTCCCTGGATACACTGGCGCGGGAGATTGCGGGGGCGCCGCGGGAGCGCTTGGCGGCCGATTACGCTGCTACCCGTGCTCGCCTGCTGGCAGCGCCCCACCGCTACTGGTGGGAGGTCAACGGGCTGATTGCCTCCTATTGCAATGAAGGGGCGTTCATCCTCAATACCACCACCTTGCAGGTGCTGCTGCGCGAGAATCCTGCCTACTTGCAGGCTGTCACGGCCGCTTTCCCTCAGGCCGAGTACGACCCGGTGGTGGACTGCACCAACTATCTGTTTCACCGCCACACGGCCGAACTGCCGCCCCAATTCCGCCCGGCCGCCCGCGATGTGTTGATCGCGTTGCAGGAGCATCCCGGCCGGCTGCCCATCATCCTCACCAACTCGCTGGGGGACAAGGTGGAGCGGCTGCTGGGGACGCTGGAACTGGAGCGGCCGGTGGTGGTGCTGGGCGATACCCGCCAGTACGAGATGGCTCCCGACTGGGAACTGCGCTTCGAGCATCCCCAATTGGGTGGCATTCAAGTCTGGCCGGTGCTGCCGGACTATCCGGTGGACCTGCGCCGGCCGGCGTACTACCGTGCCTTGCTGCAAGAGATGGCAGATGGCTCCCGGCTTGCCGTCGTCGCTGATACCTTTTCCCTGCCCGGCGCGGTGCCGCTGATGATGGGGATTCCTTTCTTCCTGCTGCGCACCGGCTATACGCCCGACTGGTGCGTACAGACGGTGCACTCTCACCCGCTGGGGCGAGTGCTGGGTGACCTGGCGGAACTGCCGGCCGCGCTGGATGCGTTGGATTAACCGCGCAGGCTGAGCGCAATCCGGCCGCGTTCCAGGTCCACGCTCAACACGGTCACCTCCACCACATCGCCCACCGAGACAATGGCATAGGGGTCGCGCACGCGCCGGTCGCTCATCTCGGAGACGTGGACCAGCCCATCCTGCTTGACGCCAATATCCACAAAGGCGCCAAAATCGACCACATTGCGCACCGTCCCCTGCAGCTTCATCCCCGGCCGCAGGTCGTCCATGCTCAACACGTCCGAGCGCAGGACAGGGGCATCCAGCTCATCGCGCGGGTCCCGGCCGGGCTTTTCCAACTCGGCCAGGATGTCCGCCAGCGTCATCTCGCCCACCTCCAGCCAGCCGGCAAGCTCGCCGAGGTTGGCAAACCGGTGTCGGTATTCGGGCATCAAACCGGGCAGCGCCTCCCAACTGACCCGCTCGGCCCAGCCCTTGCCGCTGTCCCGCATCCTCTCCATAAGCCGCTCCACCACCGGGTAGCTTTCCGGGTGGACGGCCGTGTTGTCCAGCGGTACGTCGCCGTCCGGAATGCGTAAAAAGCCGGCTGCCTGTTCAAACGCCTTTGGGCCTACCCCCTTGACCTTGAGCAATTGCTCCCGATGGCCGAACGGGCCAGCCTGGTCGCGATGCGCCACGATGGCAGCCGCCGTCTTGGGGCCTAGGCCGGAGACGTATTGCAGCAGGGAGGGAGAGGCGGTGTTGAGGTTGACCCCCACGTGGTTGACGGCCGATTCCACCACCGCGTCCAGCGCGGCTGCCAGTTGCCTTTGGTCCACATCGTGCTGATACAGCCCCACGCCAATGGACTTGGGGTCGATCTTGACCAACTCGGCCAATGGGTCCAGCGTCCGCCGGCCGATAGAAACCGCGCCGCGCAACGAGACGTCCAGGTCTGGCAGCTCCTGCCGGGCCAGCGGCATGGCCGAGTAGACCGACGCACCCGCTTCACTGACCACCAGATAGCGCACCTCCGGCATCTCCTGGATCACCTCGGCCGCCAACTGCTCGGTTTCCCGGCTGGCGGTCCCGTTGCCGATGGCTATCAGGTTGACGCCGTACAACTGGATAGCCTTGCGCAGCGATTCCTTGGCCTCCTGCCACTGTTTGTTTGGCGGATGTGGGTAGATGGTGCCGGTGCCCAGCACCGTGCCGGTGGGGCTGGTAATCGCCACTTTGCAGCCGGTGCGGAAACCCGGGTCAAGGGCCAGGATGGTGCGGCCGCGCAGCGGCGGCGCCAGTAGCAGGTTGCGCAGATTGGTGGCAAAGACCCGGATGGCGTGTTCGCCGGCCGCTTCGGTGTGCTTGCGACGCAACTCTCGCTCCATCGCCGGCCGGATCAGCCGGCCGTAGGCATCCTCGGTCGCGGCCAGCAGCTCGCCGGCCAGTGGCGATTGTCGTCTGGGCGGGTAGAAAAAGCGGACGGCCGCCACCGCCTTGTCGGCCGGCTCCTGCACCTCCACCTTGAGCACCTTTTCCGCTTCCCCGCGGTCGATCGCCAGCACCTGATGGGGTTTGAGCTGCCGGTTGTGCAGCCCAAAATCGTAATACGTGCGATAGGTGCCCTTGGGGTCGGCGGCCGGGTCCCCCACCGTGACCCGCAGGTAGCCCAGCTCATCAAAGATGGCCCGCACACGTGCGCGCACGTCGGCGTCATCGCTGACCACCTCGGCCACGATGTCCCGCGCGCCGGCCCAGGCGTCCTCGGCCGTTGGCACTTCCTCGGAGAGAAAGGGCGCAGCAACCTTGGCCAGCGGACCCGGCTTGAGCGGCTGCTCCAGCACGAGTTTTGCTAACGGCTCCAACCCCCGTTCGCGGGCCACCGTGGCGCGGGTGCGCCGCTTGGGCTTGTACGGCAGGTAGAGGTCTTCCACCGCTTGCAGCGTCTCTGCCTTTTTGATGGCGGCCGCCAGCTCGGGCGTCAGCTTGCCCTGTTCCTCAATCGATTTGAGCACTGTCCCCTTTCGCTCCGCCATGTTGCGCTGGTAAACTAGCCGGTCGGCCAGCTGGCGCAGTTGCTCCTCGTCCATCCCGGCCGTCGCCTCCTTGCGGTAGCGTGCGATGAACGGAATGGTGTTGCCGTCGTCCAGCAGTTGGACCGCGCTGGCGATCTGCGCCGGCCGGAGTTGGAGTTCGGCCGCCAGTTGGGAAAGGATGGGTGTCGGGTCGATCATGACTACCTCTAGAAATAGGATTGCAGCGTGCCACGCCGGCGGACGTCCACCGTGGCGCAGTGAAACCCGCCGGCAATCGATTCAAAGTACCAGAAATTGCACGGGATGGGCTTGAACCCCCAATCTTTCAAGGCCTCAATCAGCGCCTCTTCACCCTTGGAGACGATCACCCGTTCTTCATCCAGCATCAGCACGTTCATGCTGATCCAGCGGCTGCTGTTGTACATGGGGTGGCTCTCCGGCATCAGTGGCTCTGGGCAGACCAAGATGTCCCAGCCGGCCGTGGCGAACATCTCCGGCACGCGGTGCACCCGCTCCGGGTTGATGAGCAGCTTGCCGGGGGCCAGTGGGTAAAGGGTGGCGTCAATGTGCATCGGATGGGTGTCGTACACCTCCACCTCATGCACCCGGAAATCGGGTGCCAGGTGGCGCTGCAGCCACTCGATGCCAAAGCGATTGCAGCAACTGCTCTGCGCGACAAAGACATCCCGGCCGCACTTGATCACGTCGGCGGCGTCAAAAAGCGGCTCAAACTCGGTCAGGATGATGCGCATCGGTTCGCCTTCCTGGGGAGCGGCAAAGTTTTGCCGATAACTCTGCCGGCCCAGTTGCGGCCGGGGGGCCGAAATCCAACGCGCGCCGCCCCGAAAATACTCCTTGCACAACGTTTTGTAGGCGTGGTTCTCGTGATAGCGCGAGCGCCATCCCATCGGCGCTTCAATGATCAGATCGCCGATCACCAGCAGCACATCCCGCGGCATGGTTGCGTAACAGCTGCTCTTGACCTGAAAGTCGGGCGTTGCCAGCGGCCTGGTGAAATCAAAGGGGGTCGGCCGGCGGACGGTGATCCCTTCCGCTTCCAGGATGTGGACAAACTCATCCAGGTCTTTTTGCGCCGCGTCCAGCATCTCCTGCGGCCAGGGCTGCCCGCCGTGCTGCTTGTGGAAATCCCACAAGTCCTGCCGGTGCAGGGTGGCTTCCATCATTTCGTCCCACGGGGGCACCAGCGCCCCGTCTACCACCCCGACGATGATCTCTTCCAGCGGGTCCCATTCGTTAAAGGTGTTGACGACTGGCAAACTGTTCTGTTGCTGCATGATTCCTCACGGATTCAGGGCCTGGTCGAAAAACGCGATGATGCGTTGCTGGTACTCATCTGGCCGGGCCTGGGGGCCGCCACCGTGGCCCGCCTCCGGAATTTCCCACAGCTCTTTGGGCTCGGCCGCCAGCGCAAAATAGTTGCGCGATAGCCGCGCTTCTTCCTCATCGCCGGTGGCTGCAATCAGCAGCAGCGGCCGGGGGGCAATCTGGCCAATAGCGGTAGCCACCGGGTCGGGGATTGGCGTTCCCAGCCGCAAGGCCAGTCCGGCGTCCAGCAACCGGCCGCTGGGGAAGATGAGCCAGCGCTCGCTGGGGGTGATGGGTGGGGGGTAGTCGCGCGAAGTGGCGGTGCCGGTCCCATCTGCCACTACCGCTTTGATGGCTGGTAGTTCGGCGGCCGCACGGATGGCGATCTGCCCGCCGACGGAAAAGCCCAGCACGCCGATGCGCTCCGGGTCCACCTCCGGCCGGGCCTGCAGCCAGGCAACCGCGGCCGGCAGGTCGGCCGAGTTCAGCCAACCCCAACTGCGCAGCTCACCGCCGCTCGTCCCGTGAGCCCGCAGATCGTACAGCAGGGCACCGTAACCGCGAGTTGCCAGCATCCCGGCCCGCCAGATCATCTCGGTCCGGTTGGCCCCGTAGCCATGCAACAGGATGACGGCCGCGCCGTTCTGCGATGGGATGTACCAGCTGGTCAGTGTTATCCCGTCAGGGGTCTCCAGTTGCACCTCCTCGTACGGCAAGTTCAGGTCGGCCGGGGTGATGCAGCAGATCTCGGTGGGGGCGGGCAGGGTGATGTAGTGAATGTAAACCGCCAGATAGCCGCCAACCAGCATCACCAGCCCGCCCAGTAACCCGACTGCCAGCAGCCGCAGCCAGTATCGCCAATCACGATTCCTGGCAAAGATTGGTTTTTTCATGCGAAACCCAACCAGAGTTGATAGAGCCCAAAACCGGCCAGCGCGACGGCCGAAACCCCCAGCAGCGCCCGGCTGACCCGCGGGCCGAGCCGTTGGGCGGTGCCGAACAGTAGAATCGTGAGGGCAAAGCCGCTCACCAGCGTGGCGTAAAAGCTGACCAGAAAGCCAATTCCGTACGCCGGTGTCTCGTGCCAGCCGGCCAGAAAAGCCGGCCCGGCCACCAGGCTCCAGTAGATGTACGGATTGGGATTGATCAGGTTCATGGCGGTTGCCTTGAGCAGCGTTCTGTCCGAGACCGGCCGGGCCAGGTCGGCCGGGTCGTAATCCCGCCAGGCAATGTAGGCTCCCCGCGCCAGGTAGAGGATGAAAAGCCCGCTTACCAGGTGCAGGATGCGCTGGAATGAGTTCGGCACGCGGCTGAGGACAAACAGAACCAACAACACGATTGGCGCGTCGCTGAGCAACGGAGCGAGCGCGGCCGGCAACGTGCGCCGCCAGCCGTGTTTCACCGTCTGCGCAATGAAAAAGGTCTGCAGCGGGCCGGGCGTGGCGGCTCCTGCCAGCCCGTAAGTGACCCCCTGGAGCAGGTAAACCCACATGGCGGGGCGCTACTCGTCCTGGGCGAAAGTAATCGAGGCATCGGCCGGCAGAGCCAGCCCGGCCGCCACTTCCACCGCCTTGATGATCCCCACCGGCACCGGGCAGGCGGCGTGGGCGCAATGTCTGGCTCCCAGCGCCAGCGTCAGCGGCCCCTCGCCGCGATAAGTGAACTCGCGGAACGGATCCACCTGGGCCAGTTCGGTTGCCAGCTTTTGGATCGATTTGCAATCGCTGTCGATTTCGACGTGGCAGGTGTGGCCGTTCATGGATGTTTCCACCGTGGTGGTGAACCCGCACCCGCCGGCGTCAATGGTTGCTCTTGCCATGGCATGCTCCTTTTGGCGGTTAGATGCATTCGATTTGGTCCGGTTGCACCCAGCCGGCCGCAAGTCTACCATTGAGCGGGTGCTTTGCCAATGATGGCGGGGCTAGTAGCGCAATTCGCGGCCCATGGTCATCAGCGCCAGCGTGATCGCCCGGCCAGAGCGTTCCAGCTTTTCGGCCGAGATCGTGTCCAGGGTGTCGGCCGCGGTGCGGGCGGTCTCTTCCCACCCTTGCCAATGGACGCCGACCTGTGGCGCGTCGTGCGCTTGCCCTGCGCCGGCCGCGTCATCGTATACGATGCTGATGTCCACCTGCTCCCCGCTGCGGACAGCGGGCACTCCCATGCGCCCGGCAGCAGCCTCAAACAGGTTGGCCAGCCGCAAGCTGCCGCTGGCGCTGATCAGCAACCCGTCCCCGTCCCCAGCGCCCACGCCGCGGATATCGACCACGGCTTCGATGGTCAGCAGGTCAGCAAAGCCGTATTTGGAAGCCATAAAGTTGGTCACATCGGGCGGAAAGACCGGGTTGCCGCCCTCTTCACCCTCGGCCGTGTAGGCCACAAACAGGAAGGTGCGATACGGCTCGTAATCGGCCGCCCGCATGGTCCGGATAATCTCCAGCATCAGCGCCACGCCGCTGGCGTTGTCGTTGGCGGCCGGGTAGGGAACGCCGTCCGGGCTGAGGGGTGGGCAGTCGTATTGCGCCATCACGATGACAACCTGGGTGTCCAGGTTCAACGAGCGGTCATAGCTGCTGGATGACTGGCCCGGCAAGTGACCTATGATGTGCGGGATGGCGACGCTTTCGTAAGCGGTGCCCTGTACGTTGAGTCGCACTGCCGGGTCGCTGATTGTGATCTCCAGCAGTTGATCGCGCTCCAGGTTTTCCACCTGTCGACGCAGGTCGGCCACGGATGTTCCGGCGCCGCGCAAGATGCGGTCGGCCGTCGCTTCGCTGATTGCCAGGAGGGGCAGATCGTGGCCGTAGGTATCGCTTCCGGTCAGCGAGATGACGGGGCTGACGCCGGAGAGGGTTCCCCGCTGCGCCAACTGGTCGTCATCCACCAACACCAGCCCACCCATGGCCGAGCGCCTAATCAGGAGTGCCTGCTCCGGTTCCAGGAATAGGCCAATCTCGCCCTTCAAGTTGACCGTGCGCAGGGCATGGTAGTACCATTGCCCACGGATCAGCTCTTTCCAGGTGATCAGGCGGATGGGAGCCTGAATCTCACCCAAAACCCTGTCTGGCCCAAGGAATTCGGCATAGTCCTGCCGATAAACCAGCGATTCACCCCCGTCGCCGATTTCCAGTGTGGGAACTGCGCCCAGCACCTCAAATGCGCGCTGGCGTGGCTGGAAGTAGCTGAAATCCTCGCCGGCCGGTTGCAACCCCAACTTTTCAAACTGTGACCTGATGTATTCTACCGCATGGTCCAGCCCCTCGGTCCCCAGCGAGCGCCCGTCCATCTCCGGCGCGGTGAGGGCCTGCACGTGCGCCAGTGCCATCTCGCCGTCAAACACGCGAGCCTGTTTGCGGTAGACGGCCGCCGCGCCCGTGTTGCCCTGCATCCAGACCATTGCCAGCACGGCCACGGCCGCCAGCCCCAGCGTGTAGCGGTTGACCAGCCGGGTGAACTGGACCCCCACCGTCTCCATCAGCCGCCGCAGCCCCTCGCCGAAGAGGTTGAAGCCCAGGATGGAGACGAAAAAGGCGAGCGCAGGGTAAATGCCGGTCCAGGGGTAGGCGCGGGCGTAAAGGCGGATGCTGCTCAGCAGCGAGCCCCATTCGGGCACGTCCGAGTAATGGTAACGGGGTGCCCCCGGCCGGGTGTTCAGTTCGGCAAATGCGCCGCCGCCGATAAAGATGCTGACAAAACCCAGTTCGCCCAGTAACATCAACACCGCGCCCATCTCCAGCGCCGCCAGGGAGATGAGGTTGGAGAGCAGGTTGGGCAGCACGTGCCCGACGATGATGCGCGGCGTGCGCGCTCCCACCGCCACCGCGCTCTCGATGAACAGTTCGGAGCGGATGGACAGGACCTGCCCGCGCACAAACTGCATGATCTCGTCCCAACCCACCAGGCAGAGGGCGATGAGGAACGGCCGGACCCCGGCGCGGATACCCAATGCCAGAATCAGAATCATTGCCAGCAACAGGGTGGGGACGGCAGCGATAATCTCGGCCAGCGAGCTGACCGCCCGGTCGATCCAACTTCCGCTGAGCCAGCCGGCCAATGACCCGAGCACAAAGGCCAATAGCATGCGGGCGAGAACCACCAGCGCTGCCAGCAGTAAGGTTTGCTGCGCGCCCACCAGTACCAAACTCAGCATGTCCCGGCCGAGCATGTCGGTGCCCCAGGGATAGGTTGCGCCCGGCTCGAACGGCGGGGCGGTCAAGACTCCTTCCACCATCTCCAGCCCATGGGTGGTGTAGGGGCTGTGGGGAGCGAGCCGGGGGGCAAAGATAAAGACCACCAGCAGGAGCAACACCAGCGTCCCGCCAATCATAAAGGGAAGGTTGCCCACTGTGCCCCTGCGCCAGGAGCGCCAGTTGACGGCCTGAAGGTCTGCAGCGGCCGTCTCCAGCCGCTGCCCGTTTTGCTCCAGGATGGCGCGAAAAGGGCTGGGCTCCCGGCCGGCGCGCAGCCCGCGCCACCAACGAGAGATTGGATTGTCGGCCAGCGCGTCTTGCAGGCCAATCCAGAGCCCACGCAGCGCGTCGGCCGGGCGGGTGCGCTCCTTTACGCTGTCTCCCTCTTGCCGCAAGCGGGGGTCAATCAGCCGGTATGCGACCTCCAGTGCCAGGTTGATAAGGATGAAAAGCCCACCTAGCGTCAGCAGCAGGATCACGGTCAGGTTGTCGTCCCGTCGGGAGATGCCCTTGAGCAACAAGAACCCCATCCCCTGCCAGCCGAAAAAGTATTCCACCACCGGCAGGCTGGCCAGCGAGAAGCGGAGCGAGACGCCGATGGTGGTGAGGATTGGCACGGCCGAGTTTCGGACGACGTGCGCTCGCAACACGCGGCCCGCGCGCAGGCCCTTGCTGCGGGCGGTGCGGACATAGTCCTGCTGCAACGCATCCCCCACGGCGTTGAAGGTGATGCGAGTGACCTGGGCCACCGGCCGGGCTGCCAGCACCAGCGCCGGCAGGATGATCCGCTTGTCCCAACCAAAGCCACCCAGGGGCAACAGGTTGGAGCCTGCCCAGCGGGTCCAGCGGATGAGGAATTCCTGCAGCAACAGGGCAGCAAAAAAGCTGGGCAGAGAGACCCCTACCAGCGAGGCGATCAGCGTGACCAGCGACCAGTGCGAATGGCGGCGATAGGCAGACCATAGTCCCAGAGTTGTGCCTACAACGGTGGCCAGAGCCAGCGAGACTCCCAACAGCACCAGGCTGCGGGAAGCAACCTCGGGCAGCACCTCGGCGACCGGCCGTGGGTACTCTGCGCTGGTGGCGTTGGTGGAAACCCCCAGATTGCCCTGCGCCAGATTCCCCAGGTAGTCGACCGTCTTGGGGATGGCTGCCTGCAACGCCGGCCCAAACTCAGTTCCGCCGGCCATCTCCAAACCCAGATAGGTGAGCAAGATGATGGCCAGCAATGTGAACATCCCAAAAGCCAGCCTTTGCAACGCAAATGCCAGGATGCCGAGGATACGTTGCCGTGTCAATCGGCCGGGCGCGCCAGCCCGCTGTGTGGCGTGGGTGGTGGGTGTGATTTCAGTCATGGCCTCAACCTTGGGTTCAACGGCATTGGGACTCCATTGGCTATACCCCGGCCGGCTTGCATTGGTTCAACCTGCTGATGGTGTGCGGCAAAAATCCTCCCGCAGAATCTCATCCAGGGTGTCAACCAGATAGTCGGCGTTGGCCCGGGTAAAGACCAGCGGCGGTTTGATCTTGAGCACGTTGTGCAAAGGACCGTCGGTGCTGATGAGCACACACCGATCTTTTATCCGGTTGATGATGTAGCTTGCCTGGTCGGCGGCCGGGGCCAGCGTGTCGCGGTCCAGCACCAACTCGATTCCGATGAACAGACCCAGTCCGCGCACATCCCCAATGATGGGATGTTCCTCCTGCAGCGCTGTCAGCCGGCTGAGCAGGTGGCCGCCCACATCCAGCGCGTTTTGCTGCAGCCCCTCCTCTTCGATGACCTCCAGCACGGCCAGCCCCACGGCGCAGGAAACCGGGTTGCCACCGTAGGTGTTGAAATACTCCATTCCCGTGGCAAAGGAGGCGGCGATTTCCGGTGTGGTGATGACGGCCGCCAGCGGGTGGCCGTTGCCCATTGGCTTGCCCAGGGTGACAATGTCTGGCACCGCGTTTTGGGTTTGAAAGCCCCAAAAGTGTGTCCCGACCCGGCCGAAACCCACCTGCACCTCGTCGGCGATGCAGACGCCGCCGGCCGCGCGGACCTGCCGGTAAACCTCCTGCAAGTAACCTTGCGGCAGCACAATCTGCCCGCCGCAGCCCAGCAGCGATTCCCCGATAAAGGCGGCCGCGCCAGCCCCAAGTTGGCGCAGGATGGACCCCACACCAGTGGCGTAGCGCGCCCCGGCCGTTGGGTCGTTTCGCTTGTACGGCCCACGGTATGGATCGGGCAGCGGTGCGATGTGGACGCGGGGCGGGCGGCCGCTCCCACCCGGTCCGTTGAATTTGTACGGGCTGATCTCAACGAGCGCGGCCGTGTTGCCGTGGTACGCGCCGTCAATCACGATCAGGTCTCGCCGGCCGGTGTGGGCCCGCGCCAGCCGCAGCGCCAGTTCGTTGGCTTCACTGCCGGAGCAGACAAAGTAGCAGACCCGCAGCGGCTCTGGCAAGGTGGCGCACAACTGCTCTGCGTACTCGACCAACAACGGGTGCAGGTAGCGGGTGTTGGTGTTGAGCACGGCCGACTGCTGCTGCAGCGCCGCCACCACTCGCGGGTGGCTGTGGCCCACGTGCGGGACGTTGTTGACCGCATCCAGGTAGGCCCGGCCGTCAGCGTCGTACAGGTATTGCATGTAGCCGCGGACGATGTGCAGCGGCCGGCGGTACGAGATGCTGAGCGACGGGCCGATGTGCCGGTCGCGCCGTGCCAGGATCTGCTCGGCGCCGGCCGAGGCCGGTGGGAAACGCTCCGCTGGAATCTGGAGCAGCAGGTTAGGGTCCGGGCAGATGCTGAGCCAGACCTGGCACTGTTCCGGCCGGATTGTTGAAGGGAGGGCGGCCGGGCCGCCGGGCAGGTCGGAAGCAAGCTGAATGTACAGCGGGTTAGTCCCCGCGACCCCAAGCTGCTGCCCGCGCCGCACACAGCCCCCTTCGTGTAGCGAACGGGTTGGGCGGCAATCCAGTTGGCGGTAGCAGAGGAAGAACGTTACACCATCGGCCGGCTCGTAGCGCAGTACGAGCGTGCTGCTCTGTTCTGGGCCCGACTGGTGATGGACCCGACCGTCGAGCGCCGCAAATACGGGCGTCCCGGCCGGCAGGTGCAGCGCCATGCTCAGGTCGACTGTCTTGCGTGGGGCGGGGTTTTCCACAACGGGAGACCAGCGCGCCTCCCCGTGGCGGCCGACAGCCAATTCTCCCCCGGTCGGGGCCATGGTTTGTGTGCTGCCGACGCTCTGGTCCAACACTCGGACGGGCGTGTGGCGCAGGTCAAAGGGGGTGATGGGTGCAATCTGGTCCCGATTGGCCTCTAACCAGCGGACTGCAGCCGGTGTGCTGGGACACGGTTCCAGGTTGCAGGCGGCCCGGAAGGTGTAGTGTGCCAGCTCAGGCGGGGTGGACTGCAATTGTTCCAGCGCGGCCCACGCCGGCCGGCCGCTGATTGAAAGGTAGGCGTTATCCGGTTCCAGCTTTTGCTGGTGGGCGCAAATGGTCACGCTCATCGCCAGCCGGGCGCAGGCCAACGGGAAAAGAAGCTCGATCTCACGTTCGGTCAGAGGAAAGGCGTGGTGAAAGCCGCGCACCACCTCGGCCGCGGCCGCCAGCGGCTCCGGCTGGTCCAGCAAGGCATAGGCCAACGTCACCGCCAACTCACAGACGGTACAGGAGTGAACCATGTCGCCCCAGTCGAGCAGGCCGATCACCGCCCGGGCGGCCAGTGCGGGCGGCCCGACCACCAGGTTGTAGTCGTTGGCGTCGTTGTGAATGACGCTGGTGCGCAGTGCTGGTAACGCGGGCAAGACCTGCTGCTCAAACAGGTTTAGAAAGTGTGAGATGATACCCCACCGGCCGGCGTCTGTAAGGTGATGGAGCCGGGCGCGGATTTCCCGGCCGGCGTGGCGCAGGTCCCAGTAAAAGTCTCGCCGGGCGGCCGGATGGTGAAAATCGCTCAGCGCGGTCGTCAGTTGGCCCATCATCTGGCCGAGGCTGCGCAACAGGTCCGCGTCTTGCGGCCGGGCGTGGGCGTAAAGCGACCCCGGCAGGTAGGTGAGCAACCGCACCCAATGGGTCTGGCCGTCCAGCCCCGGCACCGCTGCGATCTCGGTGCCGGATTCGGTGGGGATGAGTTGCTGGCACGGCGCGGGGTCCAACCGCGTTGCCACATGCGCCAGCGCAGCGTTTTGCATCTCCAGCACGGCGCGATCTTCGGCCGCGTTGGCGATCTTGAGCACGTATTCCCGACCACCGGCAGCGGTGAGGTGAACATTGCGGTCGCGCTCGCTGGGCAGCGGCCGGGCAGCCACCTCCATCCCGTACCGCTCGCGGGCCAGCCTGATGGCATCCTGTTCTGTGAATTGGGGGTTGCCCATCGACATGGCTATCCCTCCAGCAATGGCATGGCGTCG
The DNA here is from genome assembly GCA_963707345.1 of uncultured Chloroflexia bacterium. Lineage (GTDB taxonomy): Bacteria > Chloroflexota > Anaerolineae > Promineifilales > UBA4811 > CAVPPE01. The sequence continues at coordinate 370,621 of CAVPPE010000002.1, read as the reverse complement.
GCCGGGTCGAGCGCTGCGCCTTCCACCACGATGGCAACCAACCCGGCCGGGCCGGCGTGCGTTTCGTGCACCTCTCCCGCCTGCCAATAGACGGCCGTCCCCGGCCGGGCCTGAGCCACGGCGCTATCCGCGCCGCTGACGGCCGCACTCCCGGACATCACCAGCAGGAGCTGGGCGCCCACGGTCGGATGCCGGCCGATCACGCCCTTCGGTTCCAGATAAAAGCAGGCGATGGCGACCGGGCCGGCGTTGCGGAGCACGCGCGCCAGCACGGCCCCATAGCTACCATACTGGGTGATCTCCCGGCCGGCGGCCGGTGAAAATTGGTACAGGCGCATCCCTTCTCCCTTGACGTCAGCCGGGTTTATGTGCCAGTATGGCTCTTTTGCGCCGTACCATCATTCCCTCGGCCGTGTAGATGAGCAGGGCGGTCCAGATGATGGAAAAGCCGACCACCCGGTCGGCGCCAAAGGGCTCACCGTAGACCAGCACGCCGATCAGGAATTGGAGCGTGGGGGCGATGTATTGCAGGATGCCGATGGTGGTAAGTGGAATGCGGCGAGTGGCGGCCGCAAAGAGCAGCAGCGGGATGGCGGTCACTGCCCCGGTGAGTGCCAGCAGTAAATTGGTCCTCAGATCGGTGTGGCCAAAGGTGCCGGTTCCCTGGCCTTCCAGGAAGAGCAGATAGCCCAACGCGACCAGCGAAAGCCAGGCGGTCTCCATCCCCATCCCTTCCAGCGCTTCAACGTTGACCATTTTCTTGATGAGGCCATACAGGCCAAAGTAGAGCGCCAGCGAGAGCGCGATCCAGGGCAACTGGCCGTACTGGATAGTGAGGTAGAGGAACTCCGGCCGCGGCAATCCCGATGGCGGCCCATTGCCACGGCCGCAGGCGTTCCTTCAAAAAGATCACTCCCAGCAGCACGCTGAGGAGCGGGTTGACAAAGTAGCCCAGGCTGGTTTCGACGATGTGCCCGCTGTTGACCGCCCAGATGTAGGTGAGCCAGTTGAGGCCAATCAGCGTGGCGATGACCAGATAGATCAGGATGATTCGGCGGCTGCGCAGCGTTTGCCGCAGGTGATGCCAGCGGCGCTGGAGCAGCAACAGCCCGGCCACAAAGACAAATGACCAGACGGTGCGATGACTGACGACTTCGATCGAGGGGACGTGTTGGAGTAGCTTCCAAAAAACCGGGAGCACGCCCCAGATGGTGTATGCTCCCATAGCGTAGAGGGTTCCTTTGTTCATGCAGGTGTCCTTTCTGACCCAAGTTTACCTGCTAATGATGGCGGGGGCAATGGCCAGGCCAGAGGTTCAGGCCCGAGTTTGGACATGGAATGACGACAGGCAGAATTGTGCATTGGCCGCTGAGAAAGCGAGTGGGTGTGGGCTCGCTACGCGAGCCCACACCCACTCAAAAAACACCTTCCAGACGACATTTGGTCTGGCGTTGTCCGAACTTTCGTCCGATGGCCAGTCAGGCCCTGCAACACATGGTTGGGCGGGTGGTCAGAGTGGGCTGTAGATGAGCAGCATGGTCCCGAATGGGTCCTGCACCGGGCAGGAGTGGATTGGGATGTACATCAACTCGTCTTTGGGCGGCGGCCCGCTGCCCCCGGCCGCGATAAAGGCCTGCTGCAATTGCTCGGCGTCGTGCGGGGTCTGCATCACAAAGGCGACCTCTACGTTGGTGGGGTTGCCTTGCCGGCCGCGGAGCAGGGTGAGCCAGGTTTCACCGACCTGCCAGCCATGGGTGTCGTCCCGTTCCACGTAGGCGGGCGGGCCGAGCACGCTTTCGTAATATGCCACGGCCGGGGCATAATCCTGAAAAAACAAGGTGATGCCCAGCATCCCCGAGTAGTTGAAACGCGGCCGGGGTGTCGGCTCCACGAAATAGCGCTGGCGGTAGGTGGGATAGTCCATCAACGATGCTCCTTGGCCCAGGATTGGGGCAGATTAGCGAGTGCGCCGCGGCCGCTAGCCTGGCACTACGCCGCCGGTAGGAAACTGGACGATCGACACCGTTTGCGAGGCAATGGTGATGTTGGCCTGGTCGAACTGGGTCAGGATTTCCTGGCTGACCTGGCTGCGGAATGAGCGCCGCACATCGGGGTTGACCGGGTAGACGATGCCGAGTTCGATCCAGTTGTCGGTCAATTTGACAAAGACGCGTGGCTCCAGGGAGGTGATTTTGACCGCCAGCTTGCGGCGCGCCTGGCGGCGCTGCTCGATGGCCTGGGGCAGCAACTCCTGGTATGCGGAACTGGATTGCACCACACGGGTCATGATCTCAATGGCCTGTTGCCAGTCGGATTCATAGGTCACGGGCAGCAGGATTTCATCCCAGACAAAGTTGAGGTAGGATGAATAGTTGTAAAGCGGTTCTTTGAAGATAAAGGCATTGGAGACGGTGACGATCCGGCCGGTGTTGTGGTCGCCATGTAGCCAGTTCCCGATCTCCATCAGTGTGGTGCGCAAGATGCCAACGTCCACCACGTCGCCCCGGATGCCGCCAGTCTCGATCCGGTCACCGACGGAAAGCGGCCGGCCGCTGATGATGGTCAGCCAGCCGGCAAAGCTGCCGATGATTTCTTGCAGGGCAAACGCCATCCCGGCCGCCAGAATCCCCAGCGCGACCGATAGATCGCCCAGCCGCTCGACCCAGATGGAAAACAGCAACAGAACGGCCAGCAGGTTGGTGCCATAACCGGCCGCCTTGCGCAGCCCATAGATGTGCGGGCTGTCGTCGCTCACGCTGCGCAGCACAAACCAGAGGAACAGCCGGCGGAGCCCGCTTTGCGCCAGCATAATCAACGCAGTGAGGATCAGTTTCCGATAGAGGTCGTTGGACCAAATGGTGGTGAGAACATCTCCAACAATCATGGTTCACCTGTCATGCACGAGAGGTCAAGTTGATTTCCCACAGGCGGGTCCAGTATACTCCGGCCGCGGCCGGAATCAACGATTTGGCCCCCCGTTTTTCTTCCGCGCTAACAGCTTTTGTGCGCATACTCCTTCATTGGGTGCGGACAGAATTCCCGCTATGCCCGTCTGGGGTCTGGCAGCAAGGTCAGGCTCAGCAGCGCCCCGGCCGCCGCGCCAACCAGCAACCCCAGCAGCCAGGGCCCCATCGCCAGGCCGACCCCGAGCCCGACGGCCGCGCCAAGCCCGGCGGCCGGCAAAACCGGCCGTTTCAGCGCTTCGGCGATCTCGTCCGGCTCATCCTGGTGCGAAATGACCACCTGCTCCTCGGCCCGGCCGGCGTCGTCGTTCCAACGCAGCAGCTCCGCCCGATACTCGGTCTCGTCCCAGCCGATGTCTTGCTCCCAGATCTTGACAAAGGTGAACTCCAAATCCTTTCCGCCGCTGCGCAGGCGGCGGGCGTCCTGGCCGGCAAACCAGGAGAGCCACGAGCCGGTGTTGAGGTAGTAGGTAGCCTTTTCATCGGTCCAGTAATGCTCTTCTTTGAGCAGCTTTTTGTGCGGGTCGTGATCGTGGCCAAAGATGTAGTAGCGGGGCAACTCTTCCACCGGGAAAGGGGGCAGGTTGGGATCGGCCTGGTGGGCGCGTTGCTCAAACAGCTCAAAGGTAGCCCGGCCGGCTTCGCGCACGTAATCCTCGCCAAACAGCGCCACCTGGAAGCATTTCCTGTTCCCCTTGCCACGCAGCCAGACGATGATCGTATCTTTGAGTTCGTTGAGCAGGATGGTGACCGCCACAACCGTTACGGCCGAGCCGAGCAGGCCGATCAGCTTTTCCAGATCATCCGGCAGGCTGAGTTTGCCGGTCCAGTCCTCGGGCAGACCGAGGGTCGCCGGCCGGGCCAGCGCCACGATCAGCAGGATGAGCAGCGGCAGCAAAAAGCCACGCGGCGAGACCAGCACCCGGAAAATCTCCAGCAGCCAGCGGATCAGCGTAAAGGGGATGGCCAGCACCTTCATGGCATAGGCCACCAGGTAGCCCAGCCTGCGATAGAGCAGCAGCGGTGGGTCCCAACTGGCGTAGAGGGTGCGCAGAAAATCGGCCGGCAGCTTGTCATGGCCCGGCAGCTTGTGATAGTCGTCGAACTGCTGCTGGCTGGGGCCTTGTGCCTTGGCCGTGCCGCGCGTGCCGTTGAGCAGCGAGAGGATCAGGTCGGCGTAGCCCCAAAAGTTGCGCGCCAGCACGCGGGCAAAGCGCTGCGGGTACTCGCGCATCAGATAGCTGAGGGTGGAGGCGTGGCTGCCCACGTTGTCCCATTCCGGGAAGGTATCTTCCAGTTGGGCCACGATCGGGTTGCCCAGACTGCCAAAGGAGGGGTTGAGCAGCGTTTCGCTGTCTTTTGTCCAGTAGGGTCCCAACTGGTTGATGGTGGCGTTGACGTTGTCGTACTGGTGGCCGTGTTCGGCGTAAAACGCGCCGGGTTTGTAGTAGAACCACTGGCGGCTGAAATCGATCCGGCCGTTGAACGCGGCCAGGTCCGGTTCCGGCCGTTTCCCTTTTGCCCCGGCCGCCTCCCATTCGTGCCGGACTGATTCACGATGGTGGTAGGCCAGCAGCTCCTCGAACTTTGTCTGCACGGCGGGCCAGACCAACTCCAGATCGTGGTTGCCGGGGATGACCACCAGCCGGTGCCCCCGGCCGACCCACCACGCCAGCGCCTGGAAAAAGGTGCGGTGCCCGTTATAGATGGCGCACAGCTTGGCGACGCTGGCCTCTTGCTTGAAAAAGAGTTCGTGCTGGTATTTGCGGTAGGTGTAGCGGTGCAGCAGGCGCAGCCGCAGCCGGTGGAACCAGCGGCCGACCAGACCACCGGTCACCGGCCGCAAAAATAGCCCGTAGCGGTCCTTTTGGTCGCGGTACTGGCGGGTCTCTTCCGGCCGCAGTTCGGCCGCCCGCGCTTCTGCCCAACCGGGCAGGCGCACCAGGCCCGGCAGCTCGGCAACCTCGCGCTCAAACGCCTGTCGGCTGATGGGCTCCAGGCATTCCGGCTGCATCGTCTGATCGTCGCATGGGTGGTAGCACCATTCGTCCAGCTCGTCGGCCGGGGGAGCGGGTACCGGGTCAGGCCACTCGTCCGGTTCCCCGGTTTCCAGCCCGTACTGCGTTCGGTTCTGTGCCACCACCTCGTCCAGATCGTGCGTTTCGATGCGCACCAGGTCTGCTGCGACGAAAAATTCGTACAGCTCCTGGCGCAGCCGGCCGGGGAGCGCCCCTTCGGCCAGGAAATTCTCCCAGGCGCGCAGGGCCGCGTCGGGCGAGCGCGCGGTCAGCGACCCGGCCAGGCTGGTGAGCGTGGCGTCGTAGCTGCGCATCCAGGCCAGCTCGACCGGCAAAAAGTCAAAGCAGTCGCCCACAAAGACCAGCTCCCACGGTTTGCCATCCGGCCGGTTGGCGTCCGCGTCCGCCCAGCGCAAAAAGCGGGCAAACTCGTCGTCGTACAGGAAATCCTCGCGCGGGCTGTAGATGCCGTGCGTGGGGTCCAGCCCGATGGCGATGTGAAAATCGCTCACAAAGAGGTGGTTATGGGTTGGCTCGCTCATGCTGCACTCCTTGGCCGGCCGGGGCGCGGTTGCGAATGGCTCCAGCCTGCTGCCAGTATACAACAACTGGCCGGTCGGTTCAAGCGACCCTGAATCCTCGGCCGCGCCTGATGATTGTATTCCGGCCGGGTTCCCAAAGATGGTTGGATATTGCATCTTGTCCCCGGCCGATTTCTGGTGTATAGTGTTGGCAAGCCAAATGGAGAGCAAGAGCGGGTGCGATGACAGCGCACGGTGGAGTTGGTTGCCCAACCAGCACATCCAGCCGCCGCCCGATTGAAAGGCGCATTGCTGTCAGTTTTCGAAATAGTGGCGTTTCAGTGAATCTCCCAGAGCGCCAAAGCACGAAATCTGGAAACCAATTCATAACCAAACAAAAGCCCAAGTTGTTTTCTGACGAGATGGAAATGGGTGAGGGGCTTTCCGCGCATAGCAGCTATTGCCTGCAGTCGTAGAGCGTATCGTTCACCAATCAAGAAGGAGGTTCTGAAATGATCACAAGAGCTCGCGGTGTCCTGATTATCGCCCTGGCATTACTTGGAGGGGTGGTGCTGTTGGCAGTGGCCATGGCCGCGCCAGGGAACGTGCCCCAGATCCAGGGCGGCGCACCGGCCGTCGTCTCCTACCAGGGAGAGGTGCGGGTTGGCGGCACTCCGTATGCCGGGAACGGCTATTTCAAGTTCGCTGTGGTCAATGCGGCCGGCGACACCACCTACTGGTCGAACGATGGCACCAGTGTCGGGGGCGGTCAGCCAACCGCTGCCGTACAGTTGGCTGTGAGCGAGGGTCTGTTCAGCGTCCTGCTGGGGGATACGCTGCCCGGGATGACGCAAGCGCTGACGGCCGATGTCTTTAGCCAGCCCGACCGCTACCTGCGGGTCTGGTTCAGCAGTGATAATAGCACCTTCGATCAGTTAACGCCGGACACACGCATCGCGGCCGTGCCCTACGCGCTGCAAGCGCAAGAGGCGGCGAACGCCGACACGGTGGACGGCCTGCACGCCAGCGAACTGGAGGCCCACTACCAGAACGTGGTCATTGTCGCCAAGAGTGGCGGCGACTATACCAGCGTCCAGGCGGCGATAAACAGCATCACCGACGCGGCGGCCGATAACCCCTACCTGGTATGGGTGGCGCCGGGGGTGTACAGCGAGACGGTGACGATGAAACCCTACGTCCACTTGCAAGGGGCCGGGCAGGATGTCACGGTCATCACCAGCATGGCGAGTAGTATCGGTAGTTGGCCCCCCACCCAGCCCACGCTGATGCTGGCCAGCGACGCCAGCCTGCGCGACCTGACGGTGGGCAACGATGGCGCGGGCGATTTGAACACGGCCGTGCTGGCGACGGCGGGTATGACCCGCGCATTGGTGGCGGACGTGACGGCGCAGGCACTGGGGAGTGGTATAGGCAACTATGCCATCTTTCTGACCGGCAGCGGTACCGGCGTCACGCTGCAGGGGGTTACCGCGCTGGCCGAGAATGGCAGCGGCCTTAACGCAGGCCTGATCAACTTCAGCCGTGCCGCGGCGGTACTCGATAGCGGTAACTACACTGCGCGTGGTGGGACAAATGCCTGGGGTATCTTTAACGTTCTCACCGCGACGCTGGAAGCAACCAGCGTTACCGCGCTGGGCGAGAACGGCAGCAACCTCAACTCGGGTTTGTATAACTACAACAATTCGACGGCAGTGCTCTACGGTGGCGATTACACCGGGCGCGGTGGGAATCAGACCGGGGGCGCGGGAGCCTCTCTTTATTCGACGATAACGGCCTACGGCGTCACTGCGCTGGCCGAGGATGGCAGCGGTGACGTCGGCAATTACGCTATGGGGTGCTACGACAACTCGACGGCGACGCTGAGTGGCGGCGTCTTTATCGCTCGCGGGGGTGTGCACAACTATGCCCTCTCTAACGAGCTTACCGTGACAATGAAGGCCGATAATGTCACCGCTCTGGCTGAGAACGGTAGCGGCGACAACTATGGTTTTTGGAACGTCAATAATGCGACGGCGGTGGTGCATGGCGCTTCCTTCACCGCGCGGGGGGGAATGAATGCCGTTGGCATCGACAGCCATGGCAGTGGCACTACGCTGGAGGCCGAGGGCGTCATTGCGCTGGGCAAGGATGGCAGCAGCAGCAACATGGGTTTGTTCATTACCGAAGCCGCAGCGTTGCTGCGCAGTAGTTCCTTCACCGCGCGCGGGGGAACGAACGCCTTTGGCATCTTTAACCTTAGCAGCAACGCGACGCTGGAGGCTGACAGTGTCACCGTGCTGGCCGAGAACAGCAGCACATCCAACTTTGGGCTGTACAACTTTAACGGTGCCAAGGCGACGCTGCGTGGCGGCTCCTTTACCGGCCGTGGGGGTGATAGTACCCGGGGAATTGAAAACGCCCAGAATGGTTCTGTGCTGACAGCCGAAAACGTCACTGCGCTGGCTGAGAATGGCAGCGGTGCCGTCGGTAATTACGGCCTGGGTAGCTACGACCACGTGACAACGACGGTGCGCGGCGGCTCCTTCACAGCGCGTGGGGGGACTGTTACCTATGGCATCGCCAATGAACTCACTGCGACGCTGACGGCCGAAAGCGTCACCGCACTGGGCGAGAATGGCAGCAACAACAACTATGGTCTGCACAGTGCTAGCGGGGGGGTGACGACGGTACGCGGCGGTTACTTTACCGGCCGCGGGGGAGTTGATGCCATAGGCATTGGTAACTTTGGCGACAACACAATGCTGGAGGCCGCGAGTGTCACCGCTTTGGGCGAGGGTGGCAGCAACTTTAGCTTTGGCCTGATTAATGGCAATAGTGCCCCCATCACCAACGCCACGGCCAACGTGACCCAGAGCGTGCTGGAGGGTGCGACTGATTCGGTCCTTCGCGACAGCGGTACCGTCACCGTTAGCAACTCTCGGCTGGCCGGCAACCCGGTGTCTGGCACGGTGACTTGCGTGGCCGTATCGCGGGGCGGTACCTTCTTTGCCAACGGCTGCCCATAAGGAGGCGCGCGATGAAGGCCAAGATACTGATTCTGATGCTGGTGCTGGCACTGTTTCTGGCAGCGGCCGGAGTGGCGCTGGCGAACAACGGCGTCGAGTTGCCGCGCCGGGTGCTGGGCGGCGGAGCTTCGGATTCCGCGGCTGGCAATGTAACCCTGCGGGCCACGCTGGGCCAGCCGGTGGTGGGAGTCGTCTCCGGCGGGAACGTCACCCTGGGGCAGGGCTTTTGGCTCGGGGCGATAACGGGACACAACATCTACCTGCCGCTGGTGCTGCGCTGAAACGCCGGTAAGGAGGCGTCGACCTAACCAGGACGAGCGGGATTGAAACAGCGGTCGCCCGGAGAGCGGGCGCACACCCGGCCGGCCGGGGCGCGGTGGCGGATGGAAAGCGCAACTGGCCGGCCGGCGGGGCATCCAGCAGCGTGCCGGATAAAAACCGGAGCTTGTGCGGACGGCCAGTCCGCATAAGATGCTTTTTCAGCCAGTTGGATTTGCGGACACTTTCCTTATAATACACAGGTGCTTAACCGATATCAATTCACCTGGAGAACTGACATGCGACATGATCTGGAGGCAAACAAGCGGAATGCGATCGCGTTCTATCGAATGGCTTATCTGGGTAATCCCGCCAAGGCTATCGAGATGTACGTTGGCGCCGAGTACCTTCAGCACAATCCGCTGGTAGGCGAGGGGAAGCAGGCGTTTGTCGATTACTTTGCTGAAATGGCAGATCAATACTCCGACAAGGAGATAGAATTCGTGCGTGCAGTGGCCGAAGGAGACCTGGTGGCTCTACATACGCATCAAACTTGGCCGGGCAACGAAGAGTACGTCACGATGGATTTCTTCCGGTTCGACAAAGACGGCAAGATAGTGGAACATTGGGACTCCGTTCAGAAGATACCTGATGAGACCAAGAACGGAAATCTGATGTATTGAATGTGTGTTTGGCAACGCGTTGTAGGTGATATCTGGCCCGCTGCGCGTGCCATCCGTACCGGAACTTGGCCGTTGGGTGACTCCCCTCCCGGCCGTGGTCTGCACCGCCGGCGAACCGGTCCGCGCCGCTACGTTTTGACCGCCGTCAGCAACGTGACCACCTCGCCGCGTACTGAAAGCTCCAGCGGCCGAAAGCCTGGGAACAGGCCCGGTAGTTCGTGGGGGGCAAAGATGTGGTGCGGCAGCCCTTTCTCCGGCCCATCCAGCGGCACGATGGTGCCCGGCTCGATCTCCTCGTACTCCTGGTCCGGCTCCCGGCCGAGCGGCACCGAGACGAACAGCAGGCCGCCCGGCCGGATCAGCCGGCCGATCTCCCGCGCGGTCCCGCGCACCGTCTCCAGCAGCGCGTGGTGGATCACCTGGGTGGAGAGGACAGCGTCAAAGGTGGCGTTGCCAAAGGGGAGCGGCCGCCGTACGTCCGACAGTGCCAGCCCGGCCGAGAGCCCCTCCGTCGCCAGCCAGGATAGCGTCAGTTGCAGCCCGGCGGCCGAGTTGTCCACCCCCCAAAGCTCAAAGCCTTGCTGCGTCAGGTAAACCAGGTGCCGGCCGCTGCCGCAGCCCAGGTCGAGCACTGTTTTGCAGTTGTGCTCGCGCAGCAGTTCCGCAAACTGGCGCACCGCCTCGGCCGGTTCCAGGAAAAAGCGCCCCTCGCGCTGAAAGATGCGATCCCACGATCGTTCCGGCTGGTCCATGGTGTGCGCGTCAGGCTAACCGGCCGGCTACTCGCCGATGATCTTGACCAACACCCGCTTGCGGCGCCGGCCGTCAAACTCGCTGTACAAGATATGCTCCCAGGGGTTGCAATCGAACCGACCGTCCATCCCCGCCACCTCGCGCCTCACCACCTAACGACAAGGTCCAGCGGCGGCGCACCTTGCGCCGCCGCCGAACCAAATGCTAGCTGAATGCAAAGCGTCAGCAACCCATCGCGTCGTTGCGTTTCAATTCAGCAGTCCTCGGAGGCGTTCTTGCTACGCTCAGGCGAGGTCAAAGCGGTCCAGGTTCATGACCTTGTTCCACGCTTTCACAAAGTCGTGCAGGAACTTGGCCTGGGAGTCCTCACATCCGTAGACCTCTGCCAAGGCCCGGAGTTGGGAGTTCGAACCGAAGATGAGGTCGACATGGGTGCCGGTCCACTTTAGTTCGCCCGTTGCGCGATCACGACCCTCGAACACGTCTTTGTCTTCCGAGGTTGCCTTCCACGTCGTGGTCATGTCGAGCAGATTCACGAAGAAGTCATTGGTGAGCGCCTCTGGCCGTTTGGTGAAGACGCCATGCTGGGACTGTCGGAAGTTGGCATTCAAGGCGCGCAGTCCGCCAACGAGAACCGTCATCTCGGGAGCGGTCAGCGTCAGCAGTTGCGCCCGATCAACCAGCAGTTCCTCGGCCGATACGGCGTATTTGGTTTTTTGGTAGTTGCGGAACCCGTCGGCAGCCGGTTCGAGTACGGCGAATGCCTCCACGTCGGTTTGCTCCTGCGACGCATCCGTGCGTCCCGGTGTGAAGGGAACGGTCACATCGTGACCGGCATTCTTGGCCGCTTGCTCGACACCGGCGCATCCACCCAGGACAATCAGGTCGGCGAGGGAAACCTTCTTGCCGCCGGATTGGGCGCTGTTGAATGCCTTTTGGATACCCTCGAGTGTTGCGAGCACCTTGGCCAGTTGCTCAGGCTGGTTGACTTGCCAATCCTTTTGCGGCGCAAGACGAATACGCGCCCCGTTCGCACCGCCGCGCTTGTCGGAGCCACGGAACGTGGATGCCGACGCCCAGGCTGTCGAGACCAGTTGGGAAACAGACAGGCCCGAGGCAAGGATCTTGGCCTTGAGGTCTGCGATTTCCAGCGCGTCAATCAGCTCATGATCGACGGCGGGAACCGGGTCCTGCCAGATCAGCTCTTCTTCAGGCACTTCCGGGCCGAGATAGCGTGAGCGGGGGCCCATGTCGCGGTGCGTCAGCTTGAACCATGCTCGGGCAAACGCGTCCGCAAACTCCTCCGGGTTCTCGTGGAACCGCTTCGCAATCGGTGCATAGATTGGATCCATCCTCAGAGCCAGGTCAGCCGTGGTCATCATGGTCGTAACCCGCTTGGATGGATCGTGAGCAGCCGGTGCGAGATCCTTTTCGGCCGGATTGACCGGGACCCACTGCCAGGCACCAGCGGGACTCTTGACCAGATCCCAATCGTAGCCGAACAGCATGTCGAAATAGCCCATATCCCACTGGGTCGGATTCGGGGTCCAGGCGCCTTCGATGCCACTAGAGATCGTGTCATCCCCCTTGCCGCTGCCGAAACCGCTCTTCCAGCCGAGTCCCTGCTCTTCGATGCCGGCGCCCTCGGGCTCACGACCCACATGCGCCGGATTGCCAGCGCCGTGACTTTTGCCGAATGTGTGTCCTCCGGCAACGAGCGCGACGGTCTCCTCGTCGTTCATCGCCATGCGCGCAAAGGTCTCCCGAACGTCGCGGCCAGAAGCGACCGCGCTCGGTTGGCCGTTCGGCCCTTCCGGGTTCACATAGATCAGGCCCATCTGCACGGCGGCGAGGGGATTCTCAAGGTCCCGGTCACCGGAGTAGCGCTTGTCGCCCAGCCACTCGGTCTCGGTGCCCCAGTAAATGTCCTCTTCCGGCTCCCAGATGTCCTCGCGCCCCCCCGCGAAACCGAAGGTCTTTAAGCCCATCGACTCCAGAGCGCAGTTGCCGGCGAGGATCATCAGGTCGGCCCAGGAGATCTTCCGGCCGTATTTCTGCTTGATCGGCCACAGCAAACGGCGCGCCTTGTCGAGGTTGATGTTGTCCGGCCAGCTATTGAGGGGTGCAAAGCGTTGGTTGCCGGTCCCCCCGCCCCCCCGGCCGTCGCCGGTGCGGTAGGTGCCTGCGCTGTGCCACGCCATCCGGATAAAGAGCCCCCCGTAATGACCGTAATCGGCCGGCCACCAGTCCTGCGAGTCGGTCATCAGCGCATAGAGGTCCTGCTTCAGGGCCTCCAGGTCGAGTTTCTTGAATTCCTCAGCATAGTTGAACTCCTCGCCCATCGGATTGGACAGGGAGGAATGTTGGTGCAGAATACTCAAGTTCAACTGGTTCGGCCACCAGTCCCGGTTCGACGTGCCACCGCCGGAAATAGGATTGCTGACTCGGCCCATTGCCGGGTTCTTGTCTTCTTTCATGAGGTTGCCTCCTTTAGTTGTCTAAACTTTGCTACGATCTAAAAGTGTTTCGCTGCCCAACTGGCTAGCGGGTTGATACGCCAATATCTGGATACACTCGGTTTTCTAGCCGGAAATGGTCCTGGAGCAGAATGGGGTCGCGTTGGCCGGCCGGGAGGGCGGTCTGGTTGGCTGGAACCGGTATCCCCGCGGCGGCCGTCCGCTTCTGCATAAAGTCTGTTGGTCAACATCCAATGCGCCGATCAATCCATCCTCAATTCCGATACCATCTCCCTTGAAGCCTGTTTCCGGCCGCTGGCGACCGAGTCGCTCATGGCACCGTTATGTAAATGATGGTCGAAATCCAAGCAGATTTGCACGCCACGATCGAGAAAGAGAGCTAGTCTTCCTGACAGTCAGGGCAGATCCCGTAAAAGTCAAGACGGTGGCGCAGGATCTGGAACCCTGTGGTTGCAGCTACCTCCTGAGCCCAGTCACGAGACGGCGCTATTGCCGGATCGATGATCTTGCGACACTGAATGCAGATGAGGTGGGGGTGGGGGGAAGGCTCGTTGCCGTCGTAGCGGTTGTCGTCATCGCTAAAACCCAGTTCCAGAACCTCTCCCATCTCTTTCATCCTGGACAGGGTCTTGTAGACGGTCGCCAAACTTGTCGTGGGATACTGCTCCCGGAGTCGCTCGTACAACTGGGCGGCGCTGGGGTGGTTCTCGCTGGCAGCGAGAAGGCGCAGCAGCACCAGCCGCTGCGGCGTGATGCGATACCCGCGCTCGCGGAATTTGGCGACAAGTCCTTCCAATCGGGTTTCTGGATCTCTGAAAGTCATTCGTTATAGATAATGTTTCTCCACAAGGTAATTGTAGCTCACTATCGGCTGTCCGTCAAGCCATTGCTGAAAGACGGTCGCCTCCAAGGCATCAAAGTCGGTCAGGAATGGCTGATCAAAACCTCAAGACGAGCGGGAGGTAGATCCTGCTAGGCGCTATGGTCAGGGTCCAGGTCTCGCTCCACTCGCCCAACACGCCCAAACCGGCGACGGCTCTCACGTGCCAGTAGTACGTTCCCGCCGCCAGACCCGCATCCGGCGTATAGGTGGAGGCAGGCAGCAGGTAGGGTTCGTGGATCTCGGGTGAAGAAAAGTCGCTGTCGTTATCGACCTCCAGAATGTACTGCGCATCGGGCACGTCCGACCAATCGAAAGCCGGCCTGGCGTCGTTGGTGCTCGCGCCGTCGGCGGGGGAGAGCAGGGTCGGAGCGTCCGGCGTTGTCGGGTAGGCCACCGGCACTTCCAGGTTCCCCGCGCCGTCCGTCGCTCTCGTCTTGATCGTGTAGGCGTGGTTGCTGTCCCAGGTGACGTTGCTGCAATCGTACGTCCACTCGGTCGTACCCGAGGCCTGGAGCCAGGTCTCATTCGCGCCCCACTGTGCGCCGTCCCAATGGGTGCCGTCGTTGGCGCAGCGGATGCTCACCTCCACCATGCTGACGCCCGATCCCGACGCAGGGTCGTGCGCCGTGCCGCTGAGTTGGGTCACGCTTCCCTGGACGATCTCATCAACGGAAGACGAGAGGGTCGAATAGGGCGGACGCGCGTCGGCGCGTCGCAGAAAGAAGTTCACAGTAACGCCGTCTATCGTGCCGTCCAGCGTCACGTTCACGGGCCCCGTCGGGCTGTGATAGTCGTAGCCATCGGCCTCTACGCTCACGCTGTACGTGCCCGGCGGTAGGCCCATCACCCAGTAGTAACCGCTGATGTCGGTCGACACGGTCCGCGAGATGGGACCGCTGATGATCACCGTCGCCTCCAGGGCACTGCCATCGTCCGCGTCCTCGATGCGACCCGCGATCGAGGCGTCCACGAGCCGGACCGTCACTGCCGTCCAGTCGTCCTCTTCCGGCGTAGTAGGGTCATCGCTCAGCAACTGGGGCACGGTGTCCGCCGTGAGGATCGCCTGGCTGGCGATGGCCGTTCCGGGAACGAGGTCTTGCCTGGTCCTGGCGGTGAAATGGGTTTGCCACGTCGCCCCCGCATCCAGCTTGGCCAATGACCAGGTCGGCATGCCCTGCTGGTCCGTAGACCCGCCATCTTGCACCGTGATCTCGTCAAAGAACCCTACATCCATATCACAGGTCATGTTCAGGTTCGTGAGGTCGCTATCCGTCTGGTTGACGAACTTGAGCGTGTACGTCAGGGTCTCTCCTCGATCTGCCTCGCTCGACGGCACATAGAGGTCGAATTGGTACGCAGAGTCGGGGACGTTGTACACCGTCACCGTGACCTGTTCTTGGTAGAGCATCGGAGGCTGCTGCGGCGCTGTCGTCGCCTGTGGCGGTGGGAATCCCCACGCCGTCATCCGGGTCGCATAGTCGCCGTCCAGCACCTGGGTCGTATCCCACTGCACACCCCAGCCATCCGTCCCGTCGTTGTCGGTGCCGATAGCCTGCCACGCTTGTTGGGGGTCCAGGTATTCGAAATCCACCGCCTGTATCGGGGGCAGGGTCGAGGCGAACTCTTGCCTCATACGCATGGCGACGATCTCTTCGAGGGCCGCGAGGATGCGAGCCTGTTCGACCATCAGGCCCGCCCTCCAGTTGCTGACGCAGAACCCGGTCTCTTCGGGCCACTCGCGATTACCGGCGTTGTCATAGGACCAGTAGTCGAGCGGTCGCCATCTCAGAACGGCCCCTCCGTATACGCTGAACGTCGCGCTGTACTCGTGCGACGCTCCATTCAACTCGTACCACGTCGATGCCACACCGGAGGCGTCGTCGGTGGCGGTCAGCGTCACGCTCACCGACGTGTTATAGCATCCTATCGCCGGGCACGGGGAGCTGGGGGTGCAAAAGACCATAGCGGGCGGTTCGCCGTTCAGCAAGACGTCCGTATCCGGGCGAGCGGTGTCGATTCGGACATAGTGTCCTTGCAAGCTCTCTGTATTCGAGAGAAAGTCTACCGAACGGAACCCAACCAGGTGCTCGCCGTCGTTGCTGTGGTCCCTCGGCGCCTCTATCGTGAAGCGCCTCCCTCGCTGCCAGGGGCCACCGTCCACTTGATACAGCGTGACCCTCACGCCGGACGGCGGAGTGCCGTAATCGGATGGCCACAGCCTCACGTCTACAGGTTCATTGTGCCAGTCCGCCCAGTCCGTGTCGAGCACCGTGCCGGGCGGCAAGGTATCGACCAGGCCCGCCACCCCGCCGACGCGCAACGAGGGATCGCCGAAAAGGATGTACCTTGAAGGTGTGTGTACCAGGCAGGTCGGCCACCAATGGCCCGTCGGAGAGACGCTCCCCACGCTGTACACGGTGGCGAACCTCTCCAGGGCGTACTCCCACATATTGCCGAGGATGTGATGGCCCAGGCTGTAGGCCTCGAAAAAGGCCTCGTCCAAGACCCTATGTGTTCCGACCTGCCCGGTCTCCTGGCTCCCAAAGTAGGCGATCCCCCCGCTGTCGGTCTCGACTACGAAAGCCTCGCCAATGCCCAGCTCGTTGTGGGTCTGGGTAACAGCGGGCCGGGGATAGAACGAGGGCAATCCCGCAGGTACGGTTACGGGCACCCCCGCGTGCAGACTGCCGTCCTCGCCAAGATACCTCCAGGTGGGACAATCCGTCGACCTGCAATAGGGCACGGTCTCATAGAAGAATTGAGTGGTCTGGCACCCCCCGCTGTAGATCACGGGAAGGGTGTAGGCATTGCGCAGGTCTGATCGGATATTCGCAATTCGGTAGAACGTATCTACGTTGTACCATCTGGCGGGACTGCCGTGAGACGTGTGTGAGACGAACCCTGCTCCCTCGTTGAACCGGAGACTGATCGTGATCGGTGATATCGTGTCGCTAACCGGGCCCGAATAGTCCGCTGGACTGATGTGCTCATAGAGCCTCACCGGCTCAAAGCCGGAGAGATAACCTGCGATGTTCTCCTTGGCATCGATGTCGCCAGTGAAGCCATCCTGGATCAACAGCACACGAGGGAACCAGTCTGAGTTTGAGGCCAGGTACTCGTAGCGGATCACCTTGGCGACATAGGTCTCCACCTGGGTGACGTCGGCCGCGGTCACCCGTCCCACCTTGACGTCCGGGTCAAAGTCTATGCCATCGGGGTTCAAGTTGGTCCGATAGATCTCTCCATAGTAACGGTCCCCGTCGGCATCCCAGTTGTTAAAGGCGCCGATTCCGTCGTACAGGTCGGCATAGTAGTAATCGGAGGGAAGGTACACATGGTGGAGATTGTTGTCGACCAGTTGCCCGGCCTGCCACCGGACCGGGAACTTGTTCACGTCACCGACCAGCATCACATACTCGATGCCCAAGGTCTGTTCGTAGAAAGCGATGGCGTGCTTGATCTGGTCGGGACGGTCTGCACCAGAGAACTCCCCGTAGAGGTCCTCCAATGTGACCATTATTGTGGACATGCCGGAGGCGTTCTTGTGATCGATCAACGGTTGCAGCGCAAAGCGGAACTCTTCCGGCGCGATGACCAACAGGGAAGAGGTCGTCACCGAGGTGTGCACTTGGGCGACATCTCCGTGCTTGACTACTGCGCCGACCGCGCTTCCCACAACCGGTCCACCCACTGTGTCTTGGGCGAGGCTCTGCCCCGCCGCCAGTGCCACCAGCAGCGCCACTCCAAAGAGGGCCGCTGCTGCCACCGAGATTGCGATCGCTCTGCCCTTCATCTTTGCACCTCACTTTCCTTGTTCCCACCCAAACACGGCATTTGGTGATGGCTCCAGGCGGAAGTCTCGTGCATCTTGCGGTTCGTGTGTCGAGGAGTCAGCCCTTCACCGGCAGCGTCTCGACTTGGCGCCGGGCCTCTCGCTACTCTGGGTATGGTTCCTGGATGGGGTCAAAGGCCAGGCATCATTTCAGTTCCTATGCCGTAGAACGCCATACCTACCGTTCTGGGGTAGCCTGACGGTCGCAGGATCACAGAAACCTGGCGGATGTTGATGACCATATACTAGCCCATCTTTCACGTTCGCGCAAGTGTGCCCGTGTCGCAGGGCTACCGCATATGGAAAAGTGCTCCCCATAAAAGGGGCAGGAATCGCCGCAAACTGGGCCGAAATAGGGGAGATTTGGCGCATTGCTCAGTCTTTCAGGCTCCATTTGGGCAAAATGTCTTGCCGAGAAATCCAAATGCGGTAGCCCTGAAGCTACTCCCCTATGATCTTGACCAGCACCCGCTTGCGCCGCCGGCCGTCAAACTCGCCGTAAAAGATGCGCTCCCAGGGGCCAAAGTCCAGCCGGCCGTCGGTGGCTGCTACCACCACCTCGCGCCCCATCACCTGCCGTTTGAGGTGCGCGTCGCCGTTGTCCTCACCGGTGCGGTTGTGGCGGTACTGGCTGATCGGTTCGTGCGGGGCCAGCTTTTCCAGCCAGACCTCATAGTCGTGGTGCAGCCCCGACTCGTCGTCGTTGATAAACACCGAGGCGGTGATGTGCATAGCGTTGACCAGCACCAGCCCCTCGCGGACGCCGCTCTCCCGCAGGCATTCCTGCACCTGCGGCGTGATGTTGATAAACGCCCGCCGGCCGGGAACCTGGAACCAGAGTTCTTTGCGATAGCTTTTCATTCTCTTCTCCCTTGGGGGTCTTGCTGCCTTGCAGGTTAATTCGGGCTAATGCGCGGGTGCGGCGGCGCGAATCGCCAGCCCGGCCGTCACGCTGCCAAAGACCTCGGAAAGCACCACTTTTTCCGCGCCAAAAACCTCGCCCAGCATCTCCACAAAGCGGGGGATTTGCGCCGAGCCGCCGGTGCGGACCACCGCGTCAATCTCGCCGGCCGTCAGCCCCGAGCGGTCCAGCGTGTCCAGCAGGCAGGCGCGGATCTGCTCGCTCTCGCGGTTGATGAGGGCCTCAAATTGGGAGCGGGTGATGGGCTGCCAGACGTTGATCTCGTCGGCCGCCAGCCGGATGACCGCAAAGCGGTCGTCGGAAAGCTTGATCTTGGCCCGCTCAACCTCGTCAAACAGGTGAACCCCTTCGTCGTTGACCACCAGTGACTCCAGCGCCCGCACGCGGGCCGGGTGGCTGCCGCTCCGCTGTGCTTGCCGGAAAAAATGAAGCGTTTCCGGCCGGTACAATTCCAGGATGGTCTGCCAGTTGAGCAGCGCGTCGGTGAATTGGGCCGGAAAGGGGACCGCCCCGTCGCCCCAGGTCGAGTTGCGCCCAAAGTGCTCCAATAGCAGTTGCTCCACAATGCGCCGGTCGAACCGGTCGCCGGCAATGCCAACGCCGCCGGTGGCAAACACCGGCCGCTCGGCCGGGTCGCCCACACGCATCACGGTGATATCGAGCGTACCGCCGCCAAAGTCAAACACGGCGATGTTCTGCGGCCGGTCGAGCGTCAGCTCATAGTGCAGCGCGGCCGCCACCGGCTCCAGCTCGAAATCGACCTGGCCAAAGCCGGCCAGTTTGGCCGCCTCTCGCAATCGCTCTTCCGCCCGCCGGTCGGACTCGGCCGCGCCCTCGCCGACGAAATGGACCGGCCGGCCGAGCACCACGCCGTCCACCGGCCGGCCCGTCTGCGCCTCGACCCGCTGCCGGATCTCGCGCAGGAACAGCGCGATCAGCTCTTCCAGCGGGTAGAAACGCTTAAAAATGGTGGTCCCTTCGTAGCTGCCGGAGAGTTCGCTCTTGAGCGAGCGCAGCAGCCGGCCGGGGCTGAGTTCGTCGATGTTTGCGTAAACGTCCTCTTCCACCACCAGCCCGTCGGAGTACATCTGGCTGAGCGAGCCGGCGAGCTGGCGCACGATTTTGCGCGGCCGGCCGCTGTTTTGCCGGTAATAAGTGTCGGTGGCCTGCCGGCCGATGTGCACCTGGTGCTCGCGGGTGATGTACAGCGCGGAACGGATGACGGTGGCCGGTTCGGCCGCCCGCGGTTGGGCCCGGTCGATGGGGAACAGGTGGACCCGCCGGCCGTCAAAGACGGCCGCGCCCGAGTTGGTGGTGCCAAAGTCCAGTCCGATGCGCATGGCTACAGCAGCGAGCCGGGCACCAGCGCTACCGCCACGGCCGGGTCGTGGCTCAAGTCGAGCACCGGCGCCCCTTTGCCAAACCGGTTGTGGGCGGGGATGGCGGCCGCGTCGGCGGCGACGAACTTGCCGCCAAAGGTCAGGTAGAGCAGCTTGCCCCGCGCGGGGAGCGTGACGGCATCCAGCAGATCAAAGGCCCGGATCAGTCCTTTGCCCGCGCCGCCGGGTTTGACCTGCGCCTTGATCTGGGTGGAGTCGCGGCGTAGGGCAAAGCCGGCCGCCGTCAGTAGCAGAATGTCGCCGTCCGAGGGGAGCGGCAGCGCAGCCGCTACCTGGTCGTCGGCTTCCACCGCCATCGCTTCCACCCCCGGCCCGGTGAGGGTGCGTTGTGGAAAGCAGACCGCTTTGCCCCAGCGGGTGACCAGCAGCAGGGCGCCCCGGTCGCCATCCACCAGGGCCACCGGCTCGTCGTTGCGATGCGGGCTGCCGACCAGCGGCGCGCCCGACTCCACCAGTCGTTCCAGGTGGGCGTGCAGGAACTGGCGGGCGTAGCCTTGCCGGGTGACCACGGTCCAAAAGCGCGGGGCGCGCCCAGCACGGCCGCGGCCGTGACCCGCTCGCCGGTTGCCAGTTGGTCGCCTTCGACGGCCGGCCAGTCGCCTTGCTCCACCAGGAAGGGGACCTTGTGCAGCATCAACCGGATGGCACGGCCCTGGCTGGTCAACAGCAGCAGGTCATTTTGGGGCCGGGCCAGCAGCATGCAACGCAGACTCATGGCGGCCGAGCGGTCCAGCGCCGGCCGGCCGTCCCGCAGCCGCAGCCGCACCTGCGAGAGCGGCAGACGGGCCGCCTGCAACTGGTTTGAGATCAGCACGACGGCCGCTTCGGTGGAGGCCTGCCCTTCCAGGATGGTTTGCAGCGTGGAGACCTTGGCCTGCAGCGCGTTCAACTCTTCGCTGGCGGGCACGGGGCCAGCGGAGTTGGCGGTCTGCAGGCGCACCAGCTCATCGCGCAACTGCTCGTTTTCCCGGTCCAGCTCCTCCAGCCGGCCGGCCAATTCCTCAATGATGGCGGCGGCCGACGCAGGGTCTTTGCGTGCCTCTTGTAACCACCATTGAAGATCGCTTTTTCGGATCATGGTATTGCGTGAGTCAGCGCCAGTAATCGTCGGACACGGGGGTGGTAAAGGTGACCGGGCCTGCATGGGTTGCGCCTTCATTGGTCACATTGATGGGAACCTGTTCGGCGCGGTCGTTAAAGCCAATCAGCAGCGTCTGCTCACCGGTGGGGACGTTCTTGAGGGTGAATTCCCCGTTGGCGTTGGTCTTGGAGATGACCACCGGAGCCGACATCAAAAAGACTTCGGCGTCGGCGAGCGGCTGACCGTCGGGCAGCAACACCTGGCCCTGGATCACCCCATCAGTCCCGGCCAGCCTGTTGACCGTGTTGCCCTGCACCCAAATGACAACGTTCACGATGACGGCCGCCAGCACCAGCAACACGATGACCGGCCGGACGATCCGGTGGCGCAGCCGGCCGGTCTCGGGCGGCTTGCCATCGGCCGAGTATTCCAGTTTGGGGCTATCTGCAAAGGACATCTGGCTTCCTATGGTGTCGTGACTACCAGGTTGTCAAAGCAAACGGTGCTGCTGGCCCAGGTGCGCAGCCCGGCCTGTCCGCTCTGGAAAGTATCATCCTGTGCTACGAGCACGGTCTCGCCGTCAATCCTGGTGGTCATGGTGTTGCCACTGACCGTGATTTCGATGTGCCGACTGGCGCCGAACCACTGATAGCCACCGGCCGGGTAGTGCCGCGCAAAGGGTGAGGTCTCGTACCCGTTGACCCAGCGGCGGTAGAGGAATGCTCCGCTGCCATAGCCGGGGTCGTACTGAAAGATGTACCCCTGCAACCGGCCGTTGTCGTCAAACGAGGTGCGGAAAAAGATGCCATAGCCCCATCCCCGTTCCAGATTGGCGTCGACCGAGACCGCATAATCGCCTCCATTGGAGCCCGGCGCCACGGCGCGGTGGTGCCCCGGCCCCGCGCAAAGCTGACCGTCTCGTTGCTCCCAGCGATTGCCCATCAACAGGTCCCAGCCGCTCAGGTCGCCGCCAAAGTCATCGCGAAAAATCGCGCCCGAATCAACCGTGCACAGATCGCTTTCCACGCCGATGCCGATGACCACCCGGCAAAACACGTCGCCCAGGCTCACGCCAAACAGCTGCAGGAGCGCGATGGCCACCAGCGCCACCAGCGCCAGGATCAGGGCTACTTCGACAAGGGATTGCCCTTTTTCGTTAACACCTGGCTGGTGTTGCATGGGTCTGTTCCCGGGGATTCGCTAGCGCTTGCCCGTGTTCTGTTGCGCCAGACGCTTGTTCAGCCGCTGCCAGGCTGCGCTTGGCACGGCCGGAGGGATGGTGCGGTGCCCTTCCTTGCTCAGCCGGAAAGCATAATCCTCGATTAGCGCTGTCACCGGGTCTTCCGGCTGCGTGAAAACCAGCGGCCGGCCCAGGTTGATAGAGGAGACAAACCGTTCTGGCGCAAACGGCAAAACCATTGTGACAGGCACGTGCAGCGCGTTTTCAATTGCCTTGCGCGATAGCCCATGTTTCTGGAAGGTCCAGTTGAGCACCAGCTGGATGCGCTCTTCGGGATAGTTGAGCTTGTGGTAGGTATCCAGTGCGGCGGCGGCCGCCCGGACCGAGCCCATCTCGGGTGCCAGCAGCAGGATAATCGTGTCGGCGATGTCCAGCACTTGCAGGGAGCACTCGCTAAAATCGTGGGCCATGTCGGCAATAATGTATTCGTAGCGCGGCCGCAAGGTTTTGAGTGCCGCCTTGATCAGTTCAGCGTTTAGCCGCTCCGCTTCCTCCGGGTAGGTGGGCGCGGCGATAAAATCCAGCCCGCTGTCGTGCTTGCCCAGCACCGTCTGCACCAGGTCGAACTCGAGTTCCGCGACCTCAAACCGGTCTAGGTCAGCCCAGGTCCGCTTGAGCGGGGTGTCCAGCATCAACGCCACCTGCCCGGCCGTCAGCACCATATCCAGCAGCAGCGTAGGGCTTTCCCACAGGCCGGTCAGCGCCAGCGCCAGGTTGACCGACAGGCTGGTGCTGCCAATCCCACCGCGCAGGCTGTGGACGGCAATGATGTGGGCTTCGGTGAGGGGTTCCTCGGCCGGCTGCGACGATTTGAGCACATCGCGCCAGCGCAGCAGTTTGGAGAGCCGCGCCGCCAGTTCGGCCGGCTCGAACGGCTTGCTCATGTAATCGTCCGCGCCCGCCTCAAACGCATGCAGCTTTTCCTCCAGTTCCGATTGGCTGGTCAGGATGAGGATGGGGATGGTGGCGAACTTGGGGTCGCGCCGCAGCCGCCGCGTCACCTCGTAGCCGTCGATTTCCGGCATCATCACGTCGGTGATGACAATGTCAGGCTGCTGAGTCTGGACGGCCGTCAGCCCCTCCATGCCGTCGCTGGCTGTGACCACCTCATATCCCAATCTTCCCAACACGGAAGAGGTGATCTTGCAGATGATTGGATCGTCGTCAATTACCAGTACCCGGGCCATCTTTTACTCCTGCGGCGAGTATACAGTAAAGGGGGGGGCATGACAACCCCGGACGCGCGCTTGTCAAAGGACGTCGGTGGGCCGGCGGGCATCCAGGTAGCTCTGCAGGATAACGGCCGCGGCCACGGCGTCAATCCAGTTGCGTGTTTCCTGCGCGGATCGCTTCTTGCCAGCCGCGCGCAGATGTTGTTCCGCCTCGACCGTCGAATAGCTTTCATCCCACAGCGTTACTGGCACAGGCAGACCTTCCGCCAACGCCTCCGCGTAGCGGCGCACGCGGCGGCCCTGCGGCCCTTCGCTCCCATCCAGACTGAGCGGGTACCCACAGAGCACCTCGCAGACCTGGTTTTCTGCCACCAGTTGGTGGATTGCGGCATGGTCTTTGGCCTTGGAACTGCGCCGGATGACCATCAGCGGCCGGGCGATCATGCCCAGCGGGTCGCTGAGCGCAACCCCGATCCGCTTTTCACCCAGGTCCAGCGCCAGAACTCGCTTCATGCCGCCTAACCTGGCAGTTCAACCCGGGTGGTGATGCGCACCGGGAGGAAGGGCAGCCGGCCGAACCAGTTGGGCCAGACCCGAATAGCCGGCTCGTCTTGCACCGGGAGTTGCTGCGTGATCCAGGCCTTTGCCAGCCCAATCTCCTGCCCCCGGATGGCCTCCGTCACCTGGTTGATGTCAATCTCGGCCGCGACCCTGGCCCGGCCTTGCATCAAAAAAGTGACCCGGCCGTGCTCGTCTACCTGGAGTACCTCGCCGCGCCGCGGCGGGCTGATGCTGGTGGGGATCAACTGGAATCCGGGCGGTGTCTCCTTGGCCAGCGCGGTGTAGATCACCCCGTATCCCTCCTGCTCGTCCACCACATAGCCCTGGATGAGCGCAGTCAGCTCCAACTCGACCGAATCGGCCCGCTCGCCGAGATAACGGCTATAGTCTTCTTCCATCACGGCAAACAGCGCGAGCGATTCCTCGGCCAGGAATTCCGATGGCGCCATCCAGTTGCCCATCTCGGCTTTGGAGAGTTGGAAGAGTTGCTGCAAGACCTGCCCACGGAGCCGGTCCAGGTCCGCCTGGGTGACCGCTTTGACCTGCCGGACGCCACCACCTGTGGTGGGAGAGAGGTTACGGACGTTGAGTCGGAGTGCCAGCGCCCCTTCGATCTGGTTGATGAGGTTGGCGTCCACGTTACCGGCCGGTCCGGCGTCGATGGCGACGACGGGGGCTTCGGCCGTCGCGCCGGTTGCGCCCGGCACCTCCACCGGCTGAGTGGTTCGGAAGCGGATGGTGGTCCCGGCCGAAGTGCGGACGACAGTGCCGGCCGGGACGGTCACCGGGGCGGCCTGCTGGTTGATAAAGACCACCGCGCCGCTGGCCGGGGCATCCGGCACATCGGAAAAGCCGGTGGTGGCGGCTGAACCGCGCCAACTGACCTCAACCCGGATCAAGCGAGCCGGCACCAGGCCAGCTTCAAAATCAGCCCGTTCCACCGTTGGATCGCCCACCACCACGGCCGTCACGCTCAACTCCTGGGTGGCGGGCTGCACCACCACGGTCGCGCCCGGCACCGCATAGACGGCCGTCAGCCCCAGCAGGGTGAGCACCAGCACAAATACCCCCAGTCCGGCCAGCCGGCCCACCCATCCCTGCCAGCCCGGCCGGGGGACGTTACGGCGATGCGCTTCGCGCAGGTCGCCGGGGTCGGAAGGGGGCGGGGGCAGGATGGGGCGTGGCCGCCTTTCGGAGCGCCACGGCCAGCGCCACTGGCGCTCTTGGCCCATCTCCAGGCTGGGAAAGACCGGGATGCCCATCTCGCGCGCTTCGGCCGTCAGGCCCGGATCGGTGGTTACCAGCCCAATCTCGATCTGTTTTCTAACCGCCTCCCGTTGCAGCAGCACCAATCCCAGCCGGCCGCGAATTGGCTCACCCCGGCCGGGGAGCACGACCAGCGCGCGATCAGCCTCCACCCACGCCAGTTGGTCGCGGATCGAGTTGGCGTCGTCTTCGGGCTGCAGGTGGATAATTTGCTCAGCCACAGGGTTGGCCGCCAGTTATCGGATCGCTTCTGCTACCAGTTGCGGAACCAGCTCGACCGCCGTCCGCAATCTGTCCGGCTCCCGGCCGCCGGCCTGGGCCAGGGTGGGTTTGCCGCCGCCCCCGCCGCCGATCATCTGGGCGGCCGGGCGGATCAGGTTGCCGGCGTGCAGCCCTTTCTCCACCAGGTCGGGGGTGACGGCGACGATGAGCAGCGGCCGGCCGTCGCTGACCGTGCCCAACGCTGTCACGCCGGAGCCAGCCTGATCTCGGAACCAGTCGGCCATCTCCCGCAACGACTCGACAGAGGCGTCCTCGACCACCGCCGCCAGCACCGGCACGCCAGATGCGTCTCTCACGCTGGTGGCCATCAACTGCAAGAAAGTACCCCGCGCTAGTTTGCGTTGCAGGTGGAAGATCTCTTTGTGGGCGGCCTGCACCTCTTCCACAAGGTGCTGCACGTGGCTTTCCACTTCCCCGGCGGCCGCGTTGAGTTGGGCGGCCGTCCGCTGCAGCACGGCCAGTTGCTCCTGCGCCAGCGCAACCGCCCGCCGGCCGGTGACCGCCTCGATGCGGCGCAGGTTGGCTCCCACGCTCCCTTCGCTGAGGATGTGGAAAAAACCAATCTCGGCCGTGTTGTGGACGTGGGTTCCGCCGCACAGTTCCAGGCTGTATGGGCGTTGTGGGTCGCCCACCTGGATGGTGCGGACCACCTCGCCGTACTTTTCCCCAAAGATGGCCATCGCGCCGCGCCCTTTGGCGTCCTGCAAGGAGGTGTGTCCGGCCGCCACCGGACGGTTGCTGAGGACGACCTGGTTGACCCGCCGTTCAATGCTGGTCAACTCGGCCGGGCTGACCATGGCGTGATGGTTAAAGTCAAAGCGCAAACGGTCCGGCGCGACCAGGGAACCCTGCTGCAGCACGTGGTTCCCCAGGACGTCGCGCAGCTCCTGGTGCAGCAGGTGGGTGGCAGTGTGGTTGCGCATAATGTCCCAACGGCGGTCGGCGTCCACCAATACGGTGACCGGGTCACCGGCTTGCGGCCGGCCAGCTTTGATCACACCGGCGTGCACCACCAGCCCGGCCGTGGGAATGTGGGCATCGTGAACATGAATCTCCCAGCCGGGCTGTCCTTTGATAGTGCCGGTGTCGCTGACCTGCCCGCCGGCTTGCACGTAAAAGGGTGTGGCGGACAGCACTACCTCGATCCTGTCCCCTGGCTTGGCCGCTGAGACCACTTCGCCGTCTCGCAGGATAGCCAGCAAGTGGGCGTTCAGCGTCATGCCGGAGTACGGGTCCTGGTCAACCCCTTCCTCGGTCAATAGATTCTGCGCCAGCAGCGTTTCCAGCACCTGGGTGTACTTGCCCAACTGCTCGGAGTCGATGGCGCCCAGCGCGCCAGCCCCGCTGGCCAGCTTGTGCGCTTCGGAGGCCGCCTTGAACCCCTCTTCATCCACGCGAAAGCCTCGCTCCTCGGCCACGTCGCGGGTGATCTCCAGCGGCAGGCCATACGTAGCGTACAGATCAAAGGCGGTGGCGCCATCAATCACCCGCGCACCCTGGCCGGCCAGCTCCTGCAGCACATCATCCAGATGACCCAGCGCGGTGTCCAGCGTGCGTTGGAAGCGTGCTTCCTCGTCGGTGAGGGTGCGCACAATGCGCTCTTGATGCTCAACCAGTTCGTGGAAGAACGATCCCATCTCCTCCACAAACATCATCGCCACCCGGCCGAGGAAGGGACCGGTGAAGCCCAACCCTTTGCCAAAGCGGGCTGCCCGGCGGATGATCATGCGCAGCACATAGTTCCGGCCGACGTTCCCCGGCAGGGCACCGTCGGCGATCAGAAAGGCGGCCGCACGGGCGTGGTCGGCAATCACGCGGTACGCGACCCGCTTTGCATCCCGCTCCCGGCCGCTGTGTCCCAATAGCTCCTGCATGTGGGTGATCGTCCCGGAAAAGAGGTCGGTGTCATAGTTGGTCTGCTTGCCCTGCAACACCGTCACGATGCGCTCAAAGCCCATGCCGGTATCCACATGTTTGGCCGGCAACGGGTCCAACCGGCCGTCGGCGTAGCGGTTGTATTGGATGAAGACCAGGTTCCACAACTCAACAAAGCGGGTGCAATCGCCGTTGACCTGGCAGGCGTGCCCCGGCACATTCGGCATGTTGCAGAATTCAGGACCACGGTCCAGGTGAATCTCACTGCACGGACCGCAGGGGCCGGTGTCGCCCATCTCCCAGAAATTGTCCCTGCGGCCAAAATAATGGATGTGGTCGGGGGTGATGTCGGTCTGGCTGGTCCAGTAGTCGGCCGCCTCCTGGTCTCGCCCCAGGTCGCCCTTGTCGTCCTCAAACACGGTGGCGTAGAGCTTGTCCTTGGGCAGCTGCCACCAGTCGGTCAGCAGCTCCCACGCCCACGCGATGGCTTCTTTTTTGTAATAGTCGCCAAACGACCAGTTGCCCAGCATCTCAAAAAAGGTATGGTGGTAGGGCGACTTGCCGACGTCTTCCAGGTCGTTGTGTTTTCCGGAAACGCGCATGCATTTCTGAGTATCGGCCGCGCGGCTGTACGGCCGGCTGCCAATCCCCAGGAAAACGTCCTTGAACTGGTTCATGCCAGCGTTGGTGAACAGCAGGGTGGGGTCGTTGTGCGGAATCAGCGAAGCGCTTGGGACCACGGTGTGACCCTTGGTGGTAAAAAAGTCCAGGAATTGCTGTCGAATCTCGGCGCTGCTCAGTTTGGACATTGGTCTCTCGCTGGTTTCAAAAGTGATGGTGCGATTGTAAGGTATCCGTAGGCGATTGTCAACGCCGTGGCCGATGGCATATCGCTTGCGAGTGTGCCGCGTTCATATTACAATAGCGTGCAAATGACCCCATACTTTGCTGGAGGGTGACGATGGTTAGCCAAGATTTGCTCGATATTCTGCGCTGCCCGATGTGTGTGCACAACGAACCGGAAGGGGGCGAACTTGATCATCGCGGGAACTGGCTGATTTGCCACGACTGCGGCCGCAAATACCCCATCCGTGATGACATCCCGGTGATGCTGATCGACGAGGGGGATCGCTTCCGTGAAATCTCAGCGGATGAGTTGCCGGCCGTGCCGCCGCCGGAACAGACGCACCCGATCGCAGAGCCGGCCGTGCCCGCCTGCGAGGGCGACCTGCGTGACTGGCTTCCTTACCTGTTGCTGGGAGCGGCCGGGCTGGTTTTTATCCTGTTCCTGTTCTGGCTGATCGGCAAAAAGCGACAATAGGACCCGGTGGTCAGTGCAGCAGGGCGCCGAAGGGGCGACGGCCCGGGCTTGCGCTGCACAATTCGGCCCGGCCGCCGGGCCGACTCGAAAAACCCTTGGTGCTCTCGGCGACTTTGCGGTGCCCTCCAGATGCGGCCGACAAGTTAGTCCTTTCGGACTATCTGCCCACGTTTAACCGCTAAAAGTAGCCATAGACCGGCCGGGTGGCAATCCCTATAATGGTTGGGCAATGGTCAAAACGCGCCATCATCTAGTGCGCCCGGTTTGGGTCGTGAGCCACGGCAACGGCTATTTGATTCCGGCCGGTGGTATTTGAACGAGTGTAGAGCACGCAGTCCGCTGCGTGTTTTTGTTTGCTCCAAAGGGAAGCTATGGCAAATTCCACGTTTATGCAGCAAGTCAACGCTCTCAGCGAGCAGGTGATTGAACTTTGCTACCACTGCCACAAGTGCACTTCGGGCTGCCCGGTAGCGGTGGAAATGGAGTATGGGCCGGATCGAATCTTGCGGCTGGTCCAGATGAGCGAGAAGGAGCGGGTCCTGTCGAGCGGGGACATCTGGCTGTGTGCTTCTTGCGAGACCTGCGGCACCCGCTGCCCCAACGAGATCAACGTTGCGGAAGTGATGGATGCGCTGCGGGCGATTTCGCTGGCGGAGGGCTACAAAACGCCCGAGCCAAACGCCCCAGCCTTTCACGGCCTGTTTCTGTGGATTGTCGGCCGGTTGGGGCGGATGCATGAAGCCAGCCTGATGGCGCTTTTCAAACTCAAGACCATGGACCTGATGGCTGATCTGGATTCCGGCATCCCAATGATCCTCAAAGGCAAAATACCCATCTTGCCTCACCGGGTGAAAGCGATGGGCGAGGTGCAACGCATCTTCAAAGAGACAAAAGGGCACGACTAGGAGACCGGGCATCCCCGGTTCCTCGGAGATGGGACTATGGAACTAAACTACTACCCCGGCTGCAGCGCCTCGGCAACAGGGTTGGAATACGATCTTTCCGTGCGGGCGGTGTTGAAGGAACTGGGCGTCACACTGCATGATCTGGAGGACTGGAATTGCTGTGGCGCTTCGTCCGCCCACTCGACCAATCGGGCCCTGGCGGCCGCGCTGCCGGCGCGCAATCTGGCCATAGCGCAGCGGAACGGGCTGGACATGCTGGCCCCGTGCGCCGCCTGCTACTCGCGCCACAAAGCGGCCGACCACGCTCTGCGTCACGACCCGGAAAAGCAGCGCGAAATTGAACACCAGGTTGGCTTTACCTACACTGGCCAGGTGCACGTCCGGCCGCCGATTGACGTGGTGCTGAACGACGTCGGGCTGGATGCGGTGCGCGCCCGGGTCACCCGGCCGCTGAAGGGGCTCAAGGTGGTGGGATACTACGGCTGCCTGCTGGTCCGGCCGCCGGAGGTGGCCGAGTTTGACGACCCGGAACACCCGGTGATGATGGACCGATTGTTGCTGGCGCTGGGGGCCGACGTCAAACCGTGGAGTTATGCCACCGATTGCTGCGGGGGTGGCCTGGTCCTGACCAAGGCGCGGGTGGCGGCCCGGCTCGTCTCCCGCCTGACCCAATTTGCCAAGGAGGCCGGGGCCGATGCGCTGGTCACCGCCTGCCCGCTCTGCCAGATGAGTTTGGAGATGCGGCAGACCGGCAATGGCTCCCGGATGCCGGTGGTCTATTTTACCGAGTTGATGGGGCTGGCTTTTGGCCTGCAGGAAGTGGACAAATGGTGGGGCAAACACCTGATTGACCCCCGGCCGTGGTTGCAGAGTGTTGGAAATTGACCATGACAGATAACGGACAAAGCGGCAAGAATGGAAAAACCACCGGCGCGGTGATGGTCGTCGGGGCAGGCATCGGCGGGATGCAAGCCTCGCTGGACCTGGCGGATGCCGGATTCAAGGTCTATCTTATCGACAAGTCGCCGGCCATCGGCGGCATCATGGCCCAACTCGACAAGACCTTCCCGACCAATGATTGCTCGATGTGCATCATGTCGCCCAAGCTGGTGGAAACCGGCCGGCACCTCAACGTCGACATCATGACCATGTCGGAGATCGAGTCGATCCGGGGCGAGCCGGGTAATTTCACCGTCACGTTACACCGGAAGGCTCGCTACGTGGATGTGGCCAAGTGTACCGGGTGCGGCGACTGTGGCAACGTCTGCCCGATTCCACTGCCGGATGCCTTTAACCAGGGCCTCTCGGAACGCCGGGCGGCGTTCAAGCTCTATCCGCAGGCCATCCCCAACGCGTTTGCCATTGAAAAGACCGGCACGGCCCCATGCCGCGACGCCTGCCCGATTGACCAGCGGGCCCAGGGTTACATCGCGCTGATCCGCGAGGGGCGCTTTGCGGACGCGTACCGGACCATCAAGGAAGAGAACCCGTTTCCATCGGTTTGCGGCCGGGTGTGCAACCATCGCTGTGAGGACGCCTGCAATCGCGGTGAAGTGGATGCCCCGCTCAACATCATGGCGCTGAAGCGCTTTGTAGCCGATTGGGCGGCCGCGCATCCGGAGGAGCTGGCGGCCGTGATGCCGGCGCTGGAGGTGGAGCCCAACGGCAAGCGGGTTGCCATCGTCGGGGCTGGGCCGGCCGGCCTGACCGCCGCGCTGGACCTGACCCGCCTGGGGTATCAGGCCACTGTGCTGGAAGCGCAGCCCGTGGCGGGCGGCATGATGCGCGTCGGCGTGCCGGGCTACCGGCTGCCGCAGGACGTGGTGCAGCGGGAGATTGACGAGATTGTGGCGGCCGGGGTGGACCTGAAGCTCAACCACCCCGTGCAGGATATGCGCGGGCTGCTGGATGAGGGTTACAGCGCGGTGTTTGTCGCCATCGGCGCACACGACGGCGTCTTTTTGCCCCTGCCGGGTGTCAACTCGCCGCAGGTCCATGTAGCGACCGATTATTTGCGGAACGCAAGCCTGGGAGAGCCGCTGGACGTGACCGGCAAGCGCGTGCTGGTCATCGGCGGCGGCAATGTGGCGGTGGACGCGGCCCAAACGGCCGTTCGCACCGGCGCTGCCTGGGTGGGAATGTCCTGCCTGGAGAGCCGCGAGACGATGCCAGCCCATGACTGGGAGATCGAAGATGCCCAGGAGGAGGGGATCGCCGTCTATCCATCCCGCACCTTCAAAGAGGTAATGCGGGATGGGGAGCAGGTCACCGGCCTGCGCTGCGCGCAGGTGGATTTCCGCGGCTTTGTGGATGGCCGGCCGGACTTTTCCGAGCTGGCCGGTACGGAAGAGATCATCCCGGCCGACATCATTGTGTTTGCCATCGGCCAGCGGCCCAATCTGGACGGCACGCCGGAAGGCATAGAGACGTTTCGCGGCCGGTTTTTGATTTCCGACAAGGAGACACTGGAGACCAATATCCCCGGCGTCTTTGCCGGCGGTGACGTGGTCACCGGCACCAGCTTTATCGTGGACGCGATTGCGGCCGGGCATCGCGCCGCCCAATCGATCGACGGCTATCTGCGCAACGTCAAGGGAGCCGGCTGGCGCTCGGCCAACCCGTCGCAAGAGGTGGCCAAGTTTACGCCCCAGGAAGCCAGAGCGCGGCTGGTGGCTAACCCGGCCATCTCCCCGGCCGGCAGGCTGGAGATGGCCAAGCTCCCGGCCGCGGAGCGCAAGGACAGCTTTGTGGAGATGTACGGCGGCCTGACCGAAGAGCAGGCCATAGCCGAGGCGACCCGCTGTCTGGTGTGCGGCGTTTGCTCTGAGTGCAACCAGTGCTTTTACGCCTGCAAGGCAGGTGCGATTGACCATTTCCAGAAGGACGAATTGGTGGAGCTGGAAGTGGGCGCTGTGGTCCTGACGCCCGGCCTCAAGCCGGTGGAAGGGAACATCCGGCCGGAGTTTGGCTACGGCCATTACCCCAATGTGGTCACCAGCCTGGAATTCGAGCGCATGCTCTCGGCTTCCGGCCCGTTCGCTGGGGAGGTCAAACGGCCGTCGGATGGACGCCATCCGGTCAAGGTTGCCTTTATCCAGTGTGTCGGCTCGCGCGACACCAGTTGTGGCCACGGCTATTGCTCCTCGGTCTGTTGCATGTACGCCACCAAGGAGGCGGTGATTGCCAAAGAGCACGATTCGCACATTCAGCCGACTATCTTTTACATGGATATCCGCGCGTTTGGCAAAGGGTTCGAGCAATACATCAACCGCGCCAAGGACGAGCACGGGGTTCGGTACGTGCGCAGTATGGTCTCCAGCGTGCGCGAGAAGCCCGGCACGGGCAATCTGCGGGTCCAGCATTCGGTGTTTCAGGATGGCCATCCCGTGGTCATCGAGGAAGAGTTCGGCCTGGTGGTGCTGTCGCTGGGGTTGGAAGCTGCGGACGGCACGCGGGAACTGGCCGAGCGACTGGGTGTGCAACTGAACCAGTACGGCTATTGCGAGGCGGACCCGTTCAAACCGACGCTGACCAACCGGCCGGGTATCTATGTCGCCGGCGGGTTCAGCGAACCCAAGGACATCCCCGAGACGGTGATCGAGGCCTCCAGCGCGGCCGCCTCAGCTTCCTGCCTGCTGGCGGATTCGCGCGGCACGCTGACGCGCCAGATGGTCTATCCGGCCGAGCGGGATATCAGCGGCGAAGAGACCAAGGTGGGCGTCTTTGTCTGCCATTGCGGGATCAATATTGGCGGCGTGGTGGATGTCCCGGCCGTGGTGGATTATGTCAAGGACCTGCCCAACGTCGCCTACGTGGAGCATAACCTCTACACCTGCTCGCAGGACACGCAGGAAAAGATCACCGAGGTGGTCAAGGAACAAGGCCTGAACCGGGTGGTGGTCGCCTCCTGCACCCCGCGCACTCACGAGCCGCTTTTCCAGGATACCATCCGCCAGGCGGGCCTCAACCCACACCTGTTTGAACTGGCCAACATCCGCGAGCAGGATTCCTGGGTCCATCGCGAGGCCGGGCGCGAGGTGGCAACCAGCAAGGCCAAGGATCTGGTGCGCATGGCGGTTGCCAAAGCCAGCCGCCTGCGGCCGATCCAGCGGTCGTCGTTTGAGGTCAACCATCAGGCGCTGGTGGTTGGCGGTGGGTTGGCCGGGATGACGGCCGCGCTCACCATCGCCGAGCAGGGTTTTGAGGTCATCCTCGTCGAGCGTGAGGCGGAACTGGGCGGCAACTTGCGCCACATCTACACCGGCTTTAACGGCTCTGACCCGCAGCAACTGCTGCGCGAGACGATCAGGCGGGTGCAAAAGGACGAGCGCATTACCGTGTTGTTGGAGGCCGAATTGCGCGAAGTGAAGGGCTACGTAGGCGCGTTTGAGACGCGGGTGCGGCAGAACGGCAGCACCACGTCCGCCTCCGCGGGGAGTGCCCAATGGCACGAGATCAAGCATGGCGCGATTGTCATTGCCACCGGCGCACGGGAGATTGAGCCGACCTCCTTTGGCTACGGAGCGCTGCCCGGCGTGATGACCCAGCGCGAATACGAGCAATTCCTGGCCGGCCGGGCCCCTGGCAAGGGAGAGGCGGGTCTCAAACCACAGTCCATCGTCATGGTCCAGTGCGTCGGCTCGCGCGACGAGGAGCACCCGTACTGTTCGCGTATTTGCTGCTCGGAAGCGATCAAGAACGCGCTCAAGACCAAGGAGCTGAGCCCCGAGACGCAGGTATACGTGCTGTATCGCGACATTCGGGCATTTGGTTTCAAAGAGGACCTCTACCGCGAGGCGCGCAAGCAAGGGGTAGTTTTCCTGGAGTATGACGTGGATCAAAAGCCGCTCGTCCAGGGACAGAACGGCCGCCTGTCGGTGGAGGTGGCGGTGCAACCCGAGAACGAGCGCTTTGTGCTGGACGCCGATATGGTCGTCCTGAGCGCCGGGATTGAGCCGCTGCCAGAGAGCACCGAGTTGGCCCAGTTGGTCAAGGTGCCCATGGATCAGGACGGCTATTTCCTGGAGGCGCACGTCAAGTTGCGGCCGCTGGACTTTGCGGCCGATGGCATCTATCTCTGCGGCCTGGCCCATTCGCCCCGCTTTATCGATGAGACCATTGCCCAGGCCAAAGGCGCAGCCATCCGCGCGGTGACCTTGCTGGCCAAAGAAAAACTGGATGCCACTGCCATCACCGCCAAGGTAAACCCGCGGCTGTGCTCTGCGTGCGGCGTATGTGTGGATACCTGCCCGTACAAGGCCCGCGTGATTCCCGAGGATGACGGCTATTATGCCCACGTGATAGACGTGCTGTGTCAGGGCTGCGGGGCGTGCATCGTTGCTTGCCCGAATGGAGCTACCCAGCAAAAAGGCTTTGAGTTCAAACAGATATTCAGCGTGATTGATGCGGCGCTGCAGGCCGCTTGACGAAGGACGGACGACGACTGACGAAGAGCTTGATCAAGAACTGGCCTTTCGTCCTTCGTCGTTGATCATTCGTCCTTGATGAGAGAACGAGGCAAAAATGAGCAACAACGGATACGAACCCAAGATCATTGCGTTTTTGTGCAACTGGTGCACGTACGTTGGGGCGGACCTGGCGGGCACCTCGCGCATCCAATATCCACCCAACGTGCGGGTCATCCGCCTGATGTGCAGCGGGGCGGTGGACCAGGTGTACGTGCTCAAGGCGTTGCTGGATGGCGCCGATGGAGTGCTTATCGGAGGATGCCATCCCGGTGACTGCCACTACCAGGAGGGGAATTACAAGGCACGCCGCCGCGTGGTGGCGCTGAACGACATCCTCAAGACGGCCGGTTTTGAAGAGGGGCGGGTCCTGCTGCGCTGGATCAGCGCCAGCGAAGGGCAGCGTTTTGCCGAAACGATCAAAGAGTTCACGGCCACGCTCAAAGAGATGGGGCCCAATCCGATGCGCAAGGAATGGGCGGTCTAGCGGGCTGTTTTCCCTACCAGGAGTCTGATGATGAAAGCATTTATCCCAGTTGAAAACAACGACACGTTGGGCGCGGTGCGCGGGGTGTTGCGCAAGCTGCTCGAGGCAGACCTGGTCGAGGGGCTGATGGTGCCCATGCGGACCTCGGCCGGTGCGGTGGCGCCGGCGTTGGTCACGGACCCCGACCTGCTCGATCTGGCTGACCCGCTGGCCCCGGTTTACCCGGTCAACAGCGCCCGCGTGTTGGGCTGGATGACGCAGCGCGAGCCGCGCGGCCGGATTGGTGCCGTCATGCGCTCGTGCGAGCTGCGGGCGATGGTCGAACTAGTCAAGCTCAAACAGGCCTGTTTCGATTGCGTGACCTTGATCAGCGTGGACTGTGCTGGCACCTACGATGTGCCGGTGTATGCTGGCTTGGCGGGCAAATCTGAAAACGGGAGCCTGAGCCTGGGGCTGTTTGGTGACCCATTGGCCCAATCGCCCGAGGTGCCGCTGCGCGATGCCTGCCAGATGTGCGAGCGGCCGGTGTACGACGAGGCTGACATCACGTTCGAGTTGCTGGGGCATGACCTCAAGCAAGGGTTCACGCTCTCACTAGCCGACGAATTGGCGACCAAGTTGGGGTATGCCGAGCCGGCCGCCGAGAACGGCCGCCCGATCGTTTTGGACAAGCTGGTGGCGCAGCGCACCGCGCGGCGCGACGAGGTCATGGCGGAAGTACGCGGAACCATGCAGGCCGGCCGGCCGGGTGAAGGGCTGGAGGAGATCTTTGCCCATTGCATCCGCTGCCACAACTGCATGACCGTCTGCCCCATCTGTTACTGCAAAACGTGCCTCTTCAAAGGGCCGGTCTTTGACCACGAACCGATCCAGTACATGCAGTGGGCCAAGCGCAAGGGTGCGCTTCGCCTGCCATCCGACACGACCATCTTCCACCTGACCCGCATGAACCACATGGCCCTTTCGTGTATTGGTTGCGGGATGTGCACCAGCGTATGCCCGGCCGACATCCCGGTCGGCCGCGTCTTCCGCACGGTGGGGGCGAGCGTTCAGGCGGTCTTTGAATACGTGCCCGGCTTTAACCCCGAAGAGATGCTGCCAATGGTGGCATTTCAGGAGCAAGAGTGGCAGGAGGTGGGCGAATAATGGTGGACCCGAACAAGCCCGCCACGTTGATCATCGGCGCGGGGATCGCGGGTATTCAGGCGGCGCTGGATATTGCCGACGCGGGTTACCAGGTTTACCTGGTGGAAAAGGAGCCCAGCGTGGGCGGCCGGATGTCCCAATTGGACAAAACCTTTCCCACGTTGGACTGCTCTGCCTGTATCCTGACCCCCAAGATGGTCGACGTCGGCCGGCACACGAACATCGAGTTGCTGACCTATTCCGAGGTGACTGATATCACCGAGACCCGCAGCGGCTTCCAGGCGACCATCCGGAAAAAGCCCCGCTACGTTGACATGGACAAGTGTACCGGTTGCGGGGAATGCGCGGCCGCCTGCCGGATGACCGGCCGGATCATCAGCCAGTTTGACGCCGGCATGGGCAAGCGGGCAGCGATGTACGTCCCGTTCCCGCAGGCGGTTCCGCTGAAATACACGATTGACCCGGAGACCTGTCTTTTCCTCACCCGCGGCGTGTGTGGCAAAACCTTCAAGTGCAAGGACGCCTGTCCATCCAACGCGATTGACTTTGAGATGAAAGAAGAGATCATCCAGCGGGACGCCCAGTCGGTGATTGTAGCCACCGGGTTCGACGCCGTGGAAGGCAAAATCAAGCCAGAGTTGGGTTACGGCAGCTATCCGCAGGTGATCACCGGCCTGGAATTTGAGCGACTGGTCTCGTCCTCCGGCCCGTCAGGCGGCAAGGTCAAAATCGGTGACAAGGTGCCGCAGGATATTGTCTTTATTCACTGTGTCGGCTCGCGCGACCGGACCATCGACCACCCGTGGTGTTCGCGGGTCTGCTGCATGTACACGGCTAAACAAGCCCATCTGATCCACGAAAAGATCCCCGGCGCCAACGTAACTGTCTTTTACATGGACATCCGCGCGTTTGGCAAAGGGTTTGAAGAGTTTTACGACCGGGTGCGTGAGGAGGGGGCGGTCTACCGGCGGGCTAACCCGGCCGAGGTGCTGCGCTCGAGCGGATCGGATGGCCGGGTCGTGGTCCGGGCGGAGGACACCATCCTGGGTGAATTCGTGGAGGTGGAAGCGGACCTGGTGGTGCTGGCGGTGGGGCTGCAACCCCGGCCGGATACTCGACAACTGGCCGAGATGCTCAAGCTGGAGCTATCCCCGGATGGCTTTTTCAAAGAGCGCCACCACAAGATTCGGCCGGTCGAAACGGACCGGCCGGCGGTCTTTTTGGCCGGCTGTGCCCAGGGCCCCAAGGATATTCCTGACACGGTGGCCCAGGCCAAGGCGGC
This sequence comes from uncultured Chloroflexia bacterium, assembly GCA_963707345.1. Taxonomy (GTDB): domain Bacteria; phylum Chloroflexota; class Anaerolineae; order Promineifilales; family UBA4811; genus CAVPPE01. The sequence continues at coordinate 332,802 of CAVPPE010000002.1, read as the reverse complement.
CGCCTCGTCGGCAATCATCATCATGCGACAGGTCGAGCGGGAGGCCGCCAACCTGCTCCAAGTTAGAGGCTGATTATGGACGCGACAGAACTCAAGACATTCGCAATCGAAAACGCGCTCTTTCGCTGCATCCAGTGCGGCAAATGCTCGGCCAGCTGCCCCATGGGGTTCAAAACGATCCTCAACCCGCGCAAGCTGGTCTACGAAACGCTGGTGGCCGGCGAGTTGGATCCCCAGGCGCACCACGAACTGTGGGATTGCACCACCTGCTTCACCTGCTCGATCCGCTGCCCCAAGGAGGTGGACCCCGGCAATATGGTGATCCAACTGCGCACCTTCCTGGTGCAGGACGGCCGCATCCCCGGCACGCTCACCACCGCCCTCAAGAGTATTTTCGAGCGCGGCAACCCGCTGGTCATGCCGGCGCGGGACCGTGCCCAGTGGGTCGGCGATCTGGAGATCAAGCATCTGGAGGAGGGGGCAGAGGTCTTTTACTACACCTGCTGCTCCACCAGTTTCGACATGCGCGGCCAGAAGGTAGCCCAGGCGACGGCCAAGGTTTTCGGCGCGGCCGGGGTGGACTATGCCATTCTGGGCGAGGACGAGCGCTGCTGCGGCAGTGAGGTGCGGCGGCTGGGCGAACAGGGCGAGGACAGCCTCTTTGAGGCGCTGGTGGAAGAGTGGGGAGAGGAGATGGAGCAGTATCAGTACAAGCTGATGGTCACCAGTTCGCCCCACTGTTTTGATGCCTTCAAGCACCACTACCCGATGAACGGCCGGGGGGTCCAGCACTATACCCAGTACCTGGCGCAACTGATTCAGGACGGCAAACTGACCTTTGCCAACACGATTGAGCGCACGGTGACCTTTCACGACCCGTGCTATCTAGGCAAACAAAACCAGATTTACGACGAGCCACGGGCGGTGCTCAAGGCACTGCCGGGCCTCAAGCTGGTGGAGATGGACCGCAACCGGGAAAAGAGCCTCTGCTGCGAAGGCGGCGGCGGCCGGATGTGGGTGGAGGACCCGGTGCCGGAGAAAAAGCTGGCCGCCTGGCGGATCGACGAGGCGCTGGGCGTGGGCGCCGACGTGATTGCCACTGCCTGCCCCTTCTGCATGCAGATGTTGGAGGATGCGGTCCGCACGGCCGGCGTGCAGGACAAAATCAAGGTGTTGGACGTCGTCGAGTTGGCGGCCGAGGCGCTTTAGGCAAATGCTTTCCGCCCGGCCGTGAGGTCGGCGGTGAACGGGAAAACATTATGGCGAGAAATCCAAAGATTGGCGTCTATATCTGTCACTGTGGGATCAACATCGCCAACACGGTGGATGTGGAAGGGGTGCGCGACTATGCCAGGACCCTGCCCAACGTGACGGTAGCCCGCGATTACACCTACATGTGCTCGGACCCCGGCCAGGGCTTGATCATGGAGGATATCCACGAGCATGGCCTGGACAAGGTGGTGGTCTCTGCCTGCTCCCCCCGGATGCACGAGTTGACCTTTCGCAATGCGATCGAGGCGGCCGGGTTAAATCCCTACTGCCTGGAGATTGCCAACATCCGCGAGCAGTGCTCCTGGGTCCATCCCGACAAGGAGGTGGGGACGGTCAAGGCCAAAGCACTGGTCGCCTCGGCCGTGGCCAAAGCCTCCTTGCTGGAGCCGCTGGTGGAGCGGGAGGTGGGCGTCACCAAGGCGGCGTTGGTGATTGGCGGCGGCGTGGCCGGCATCCAGGCAGCGCTGGACGTCGCCGAGGCCGGTTTCCCCGTCTATCTGGTCGAGAAGGACGATCGTCTGGGCGGCCGGGCTGTCACCCTGAGCCGCACCTATCCGCTGATGGAATACGCCGATGAGCTGTTGAACCCCGGGCTTTCGGCGCTGCTCAACCATCCGCAAGCAACGGTGTTGCTCAATTCGCGAGTCACCGAGGTGAGCGGTTATGTGGGTAACTTTGAGGCCACCATTGAGACCGCCAGCGAAGAGATTGCGAGCACGCGCAAGGTCAAGGTGGGCGCGCTGGTCATTGCTACCGGCTACGACCCCTTTGACCCGCGGCGCAAACCCGAGTTTGGCTACGGCCGGTACCCGCAGGTGATGACCGCGCTCGAATTCGAGTCGCTGGTCTCCCCCGGCGGTCCAACCGGCGGCAAGTTGCTGGTGGCCGGCCGGGAGCCCAGGGATGTGGTCTTTATCAAGTGCGTCGGCTCGCGCGACCGGACGGTGGGCAACCCGTATTGCAGCCGGGTCTGCTGCATGTTCACGGCCAAACAGGCCCACCTGGTGCAGCAGATGCTGCCGGCCGCCAACGTGACCGTCCTGTACATGGACGTCCGCGCCCACGGCAAGGGCTTTGAGGAGTACTACGACCAGGTCCGCGAGACCGGCGTCACCTACCGGCGCGGCAACCCCGGCGAGATCACACAGGCGGGCGACCGGGTTTCCGTGCGGGTGGAAGACACCTTCCTGGGTGAATTTGTGGACCTGGAAGCGGACCTGGTGGTGCTGGCGACCGGCATGGTCCCCCGGCCGGAGACTGACCAGATCGCGCAGTTGCTCAAGCTGTCCCACTCGGCCGATGGCTTTTTGCTGGAGGCGCACCCCAAGCTGCGGCCGGTGGACACCGCCTCCGACGGCATCTACCTGGCGGGTTGCGTCCAGGGCCCCAAGGACATCACCGATACGGTGGCCCAGGCCAAGGCGGCCGCCGTCTCAGCCATGATCCCCTTTGCCCGCGGCGTGGTCAAGGTGGAATCGGCCACCTGCACGGTGGACGACGAGCTCTGCGCCGGCTGCGGCATGTGCGAGGAGATCTGCCCCTACGGTGCGCTCAAGCTGGACACCCGGCAAGGGGTGATGCGGGCCAACGTGGTCCTGTGCAAGGGGTGCGGTGCCTGCGCCGCCACCTGCCCGTCCAATGCCATCACGCTGATGCATTTTACCCCGCGCCAAGTGATGGCCCAGATGGACGCGTTGCTGATGGTGTAGGGAACTAGCGATTAGGGAGTAAGGAGTAGCGAATGCCATTACCCATCCAGACCGATATCAAACGAATCGAGCACGTGCTGGACATGGTGCTCAACACGCAGCAGCCGCCGGTCGGCCGGTGCCGGCTCTTGTCCAGCGGCTTTGGCTACTCGTACACCTTCAAGGATGTGCCGGGGCTGGCCGGATTCAAAGGGTGCATCGGGTGCGGCAACTGCGTGGACGTCTGCCCGGTGCTGGCCCGCGAGCCCGGCCGGCGCGTGCGCACAGAACAGCGCACCTCCTTCGCGCTGGAGGCGCTGGTGGCGGATGATTGCGACCGGTGCGGCAATTGTGTGATTTCCTGCCCGCAGGTGGACACCACCATCAAACATTATGTGGTCAATTCTCACCTGGTTGAGGGCATGGCACACCTGCTGGAAAAAGCAACCTCCGACGAGCAGCTCTACCTGGATCTGCTGTTGACCACTGTTTAGGAGACGAGCATGACGAACGATGATTTTGTCACCATCCAGATTACCGAGCAAGCGGTGCAGGTCCCGGCCGCGCTGACCATCCTCAAGGCGTTGGAGTACGCCGGGCACAAACTGACCCATGGGGTGGGGTGCCGGGCGGGGTTCTGCGGTGCGTGCGGCACGGTCTACCGGCTAAAAGGGGACTACCGGCTCCATTTTGCGCTGGCTTGCCAGACCGTGGTGCAAGACGGCATGTACCTGGCCCAAATCCCCTTCTTCCCCGGTCAAAAGCCGGCCTATGAGGTGACCGACCTCACCCCGGATGCGCAGGCCGTCTTGCAGGTCTTTCCGGAGACCATCAACTGCCTGGGCTGCAACACCTGCACCAAGGCCTGCCCGCAGGACCTGGAGGTGATGCATTACGTGGCCGCCTCGCTGCGCGGGGACATTGAGGCGTTGGCGGACATGTCTTTCGATTGCATCATGTGTGGCCTGTGCGTCGCGCGCTGCCCAGCCGAATTGGTGCCGCCGCACATTGGCCTGCTCGGTCGCCGGCTATACAGCTTGTACCTCGCGCCGCCGGCCCCGGACCTGGCAACCCGGATTGGCGAACTGGACGCCGGCCGGTATCAGGATGAAGTTGCGGCGCTCAAAACCTTGTCGGCCGAGCAACTCAAGGCGCGCTACATCGCCCGCGACATCGAGCCGACGTAGGCTTTAGGAAACGGCATTCGGAACAGTCCGGTTTGCCCGGAGGTGAGTATGGATTTCGAACTTGGCGAAGATGCAGTCATGATCCGCGATATGATGCGCCGGTTCGTCCAGAAGGACGCCCGGCCGCTGGAGATGCCGCTCTTTAACCAGGGCGAGTTGACCGCCGAACAGCAGGATAGCCTCAAGAGCAAGATCATGGATCAGATGGGGCTGTGGGCGGTGACGGTGCCGGAGGATTACGGCGGCGAAGAGTTGGACATGATCAGCGCTTGCCTGATTGAGGAAGAGCTGGGCCAGACCTTTGTGCCGGTGGAGTATGGCGATATCCCACCGCTGCTGTTTGCCTGCAACGAAGAGCAGGTGGAAGCTTATCTGAAACCGGCCGTGGGCGGCGAGCGCCGGCCGGTGCTCGCTTTGCGCGAGCCCAAAGCGCTGGGCCCCGACCAGTGGCAGACCACGGTCGAGGCCGATGGGGACGGATACCTGCTCACCGGCCGCAAACTGCTGGGCCACCGGCCGCGCGAGGACGACTTTTTCGTCGTCTTTGCCAACACGGCCGAAGGGGTGACCGCCTTTCTGGTCGACCCCGACGCCAACGGCGTGCTGCTCAACGGCAAGCCGGAGGTCGCGTTTAACAGCTGCCACCTGCCGGCCGAAGCATTGCTGGGCGAGGCGGGCGGCGGCCTCAAGCTTGCGGCCGGGTACGTGCCCCACCAGCAGGTCAAGATGGGGGCTCGCTACGTGGGCATGGCGCAGCGGCTGCTGGAGATGTCGGCCCAGTACGCCAAGGATTGGGTGAGCATGGGGCAGCCGCTGGCGCTCCGGCCGGCCGTCATGCGGATGGTGGCCGAGATGGCGGCCAGCATCCAGGCTGCCCGCTACATGGTTTACCAGGCTGCCTGGAAGCTGGACGACGGACAGGAGGCGCGCCACGAGGCCAACATGGTCCGCCTGTTCACCGGCCAGATGATCCGCGCGGCCATCGACAAGACGATTATGGTGCACGGCGGCGTCAGCTATCTGGAGCAAAAGCCGGCCCTGCGCATGTACCGCAACCTGGTGCCCGACGAGGCGCTGGAGATCGGGCTGGAAAACAGCCGGATGGCGGTGGCGAATCACTACCTGGAATTGCATACCTGGCTCGAAGAAGATTAGGAGGATTGATCCCATGTCCTATACCGCAGCGATGCGAGAATCCATTGCTCAGGTTGAAGCCACCCGTGCAGAACGGCTGAGCGAGACCTATCCGCGGCTGGAACACGAGGAAGCCCAGGCGGTTTTGCGCAAGTTCCACCCCGATTTTGTGGAGGAGGGGATGCGCGAGTTGCGCGTCGGCCGGAACAAGGGCAGCCGCACGCCGCGCGAACTGGCCGAGGTGCTGGAAGGCCGGCCGGTGGTCACCCGCGGGCTGGTGGACCTGGAGCGGGTCGACCTGGAGACCGATGTACTGGTGGTCGGCGGCGGCGGGGCCGGGGCGAGCGCCGCGCTGCTGGCGCAGGAGGCCGGCGCGTGCGTCACCCTGGTCACCAAGCTTCGCTTTGGCGACGCCAACACGATGATGGCCCAGGGAGGGATCCAGGCGGCCGACAAGCCCAACGACACGCCGGCCATCCACTACCTGGACGTGATGGGCGGCGGCCATTTCACCAACGACCCCGATCTGGTGGAAGCGCTGGTGATGGACGCCCCGTACGTGATCGATTGGCTGGAAAAGCTGGGCTGCATGTTCACCAAGCGGCCGGACGGCGTGATGGAGACGATTCACGGCGGCGGCACCAGTCGCAAGCGGATGCACTACGCCCGCGACTATTCCGGGGCAGAGATCATGCGCACGCTGCGCGACGAGGTTCGCTGTCACCCCCAGATCCAGGTGATCGAGTTCTGCCCGGTGGTGGAGCTGCTGACCGACGGCGGCGGTCGGGTGACCGGCGCGGTGCTGCAAAACTATGAGAATAACGAGTACCAGGTTGCCCGCGCCAAAGCGGTGATTCTGGCCACCGGCGGCAGCGGTCGGCTGCACTTCCAGGGCTTTCCCTGCACCAACCACTACGGCGCGACCGCCGACGGGCTGGTGCTGGGCTACCGGGTCGGCGCGGAGTTGTCTTTTCTGGACACCATGCAGTATCATCCTACCGGCGCGGCCTACCCGGAGCAGATCGTGGGGCAACTGGTGACCGAAAAGGTGCGCGGGCTGGGGGCGCAACTGTGCAACATTGACGGCGTCCAGTTCACCTACCCGCTGGAGCCGCGCGACATCGAATCGGCCGCCGTGATCCGCGAGTGCGCCGAGCGCGGCAAGGGGATTCCCACCCCGGCCGGCGGGGTCGGCGTCTGGTTGGACTCCCCGCTGATTGACCTGATCCACGGACCCGGCACGGTGGCCCGCGAATTGCCCGCCATGGTGCGCCAGTTCCAGCGCTTTGGCATCGACATCACCCGCGAACCGATGCTGATCTACCCCACGCTGCACTACCAGAACGGCGGGCTGGCCATCAGCCCGGACGGTGGGACCGGCGTGGCGGGGCTGTTTGTGGCCGGCGAAGCGGCCGGCGGCATCCACGGCCGCAACCGGCTGATGGGCAACAGCCTGCTCGATATCGTCGTCTTTGGCCGGCGCGCCGGCCGGGCGGCCGCCGCCTACGCGGCCGGGGCCGAACTGGGCGCGATTGGCCTGGCACACCTCGACCGCTGGGTTGAGGAACGCACTGCTTTGGGACTCGAGGACGGAGACGAATCCCCCATCTTGCTCCCCGACTACACCCGCCACCCCCGCACGCCACTCGCCATGCCCGTCGTCTAGATACCGCCAACTGTTTCCTCCTTTGTCCGCCCCCGGCCGGTTCCCCTTTCCGGCCGGGGGCTTTTTGCGTGCGGCGGTCGGGCGCACGCATGCGGTTCTGATTGTGCCAGCGGAGACAAGTGGGTATAATGATTTTTAGCGCGAGTAGGGCGCATAGGCGTACCGGACAAAAATGCCAAAGACAGTGTGCCGCATATGCAACGTAGATTATACGGCCGGCCCGCATATTCGCGCCGGTTTGGTCGCAAGCCCGCTGCATATGCGGATACTTTGTCTGTATAGGACGACAATTGAACCAGTTGGATATACGGGCGCTTTTCCTATATCACACAGTTGGGTGGCAGTATCCCTGCGCATGAAGCTGAATTGCGCCACGAGAGGAGACTAGACCTAATGGCTGCAAGCGTTCCTGCAACGAGTGACGCCCGGGTGACCCTACACCCGGTCGATCAAAGCAACTGGCGCGCCATCGCCAATCTGACGGTGTTCGAGACCCAGCGCGAGTTTGTTGCCGAGCCGTGCTCCTACTTGGCCCTCTGCTGCTACGGACAGGACTGGCAACCCCTTGCCATCTGCCTGGGTGATCAGGTAATCGGTTTCATGATGTGGAGCACAGATCCGGCAGATGGAAGCTGCTGGCTTGGAGGGATCCTGATCGACCAAGGCATGCAGAGACACGGGTATGGTAGACAAGCAATACAAGCGGCAATAATCATGCTAAATGGAAAGTATGGGCATAGAGACTTTGCCCTATCCTATCAACCTGCTAATCTTGTAGCAAAACGTCTTTACAGCAAACTAGGCTTTATAGAAACGGGTGAATGGGAAGACGACGAGATAGTAGCACGCCTATCGCTACCATGATAACAATAGAGTTTATCGGAAATAAGAGAAAGCACACTGAGTTAGTCGAAGTGGGGTGCACTCACAAGTTGTTGGCGAGAATTGCTGATCCAAAGTTTGGGCTGGCTTGTTCGCAATCAAGTCCAATCAATGCGCCAACCCGGGCAATTTTGAAGATGGTTTTCTGGTTTTCCCAACAACATTTGCGCGCACCCGTCGAAGTGTGCGCCCTTCGACAGGCTCAGGACGCTATCTCCGGTAATGTCTGATAGCGACTGGATGCGAGTCTACAACAACGTTGTGAGAGCCGCCCAACCCCGCTCTCACCTGACCCGGCGGCGCTGCGCTGCCGCCTTGTTGAGGGCTGGGCGAAAAATCCCTGCCAGCCAGGTTCTGGGTCAACACCGCCGGGCAGGTGAAGCCATAGTTAGGCAATATCCCTGCTGATTTCCGTGTGAGGATTCGAGTCGAGAAAGGAGGTTCAACCAATGGCGACAGTCAATGTTTCTGGATACGCCGCACAGGGCGTCGGCCGGCCGCTTGAGCCGTTTGAGTATCCGTCCCCGGAACTGGGCGAGCATGATATTCGCGTTTCAGTCTCCCACTGCGGTGTCTGCCACACAGACATCCACGCCGTCGACGACCACTATGGGATTACCCGGTACCCGTTCGTCCCTGGCCACGAGATTGTTGGGTACGTGTCGGCGGTAGGGCCGGCCGTGCAGGGCCTGAAAGAAGGCGACCGAGTGGGAATAGGCTGGCAGGGCAGGTCCTGCATGGTGTGCGAGTGGTGCTTGAGGGCGGAGGAGCAACTCTGCATGGACATTGTCCCATCCGCGGTGTGGGACCCGTACGGTGGCTTTGCTACTTCAGTCGTGGCTGACGGCCGGTTCGCATATCTGCTGCCTGCGGGCATGCCCTCCCAGGTCGCCGCGGTCCTGATGTGCGCCGGAGTCACGGTCTATACCCCGCTCCGGGCGTGCGTGGCGGAGCGCGCCCGCAAGATTGCCGTGGTCGGAGTTGGGGGGTTGGGCCATCTGGCAATCCAGTTTGCGCATGCCCTTGGCTGCGACGTCACGGCCGTCTCATCCTCGCCGGGCAAACAGCACGAGGCGCTTGCCTTTGGCGCAGACCGCTTTATTGACTCCAATGACCAGGTTAGCCTGCGCCAGGTCGAGTTTGGCTTTGACGCGCTGATATGCACCGCAAGCGGCGGTGTCAATTGGGATGCCCTGTTGATGACTTTGAAAAAGAGGGCCAAGTTCGTCCTGGTCGGCTTTCCCGAGGTGGCGCTCAACGCAACTGACCTGGTAGCTCACGAGCTCTCGATCACCGGTTCCTTCCTCGGTAACCGAGCTACAATGCGCGAGATGCTCGAGTTTGCGCAGGACCATGACATTGCGCCCGAGTTGGAGCTGATGCCCATGTCGCAGGTTAACGAGGCGTTTGAGAGACTGAGGGAGAACAAGGCGCGCTACAGGATCGTTCTGGCAAATGATGCTGGCCGTTAGGCGGCCGTACTTTAACTCCAAGAAAGTTAGGTCGGAATGAAAATCACCATCTTTGCGGCCGGGTCGCGGGGCGATATCCAGCCTTGCGTCGTCCTGGGCAAGGGGCTACAACGGGCAGGGTATCAGGTATGCCTGGCTGCGCCCGAGGATTTTGCCGCCTTCGCGCAGGAACACGACGTCGGCTTTTACCCCTTGCGCGGGGATGTCCAGCAGATCATGGCGAGCGACACCGGCCGGGAATTTATGGAGAAAGGCGGCGCGAACCCGATCAAGTCGATCCGCGCCATCAGGTCCCTGATTGCCCCGGTGATCATGAACATGGCGCAGGATGCCTATGCGGCATGCCGGGATGCTGATGGCATCATCTGTTTGGGCGTTTTTGGCGCTTTCGGGCATTCGATCGCCGAAGCGCTGGGCATTCCAATCGTCAACGTCGAGCCGACCCCTTTGCTTCCGACGAGGGCGTTTGCCGCACCGTCGTGGCCCGTACAGCGAAACCTGGGCGGGGTGCACAACCACCTGTCCGGAATAGCCATGCTTCAGGTGGTCTGGCTGTGGTATCGGCCTTTCGTGAACGATTTCAGGCGGCGGCTGGGTTTGCCGGCCCTGACCGCTGGCCGGTTCTACCGCGTGTTGAGATCGACCCCCATGGTCAGCGCGTACAGCCCCAGCGTCATCCCGCACCCGGCCGATTGGCCGGACAGCGTGCACGTCACCGGCTACCTGTTTCTGGATGCTAGGGATGACTGGCAGCCATCATCCGAACTGGTGGCGTTCCTGGAAGCGGGCGCCCCACCCGTCTATATCGGCTTTGGCAGCATGGCCGGCCGAAACCCGGAGCGGCTTGCCGGCCTGGTCGTGGAGGCGCTTGCCAGGAGCGGCCAGCGGGGACTGCTTCTCACGGGGTGGGGCGGATTGCGTGCCGACCAGGTGCCGGACAATGTATTCGTGGCGGATTCGGTGCCCCACATCTGGCTCTTTCCGCGCATGGCGGCCGTGGTGCACCATGGCGGCGCAGGCACCACCGCCGAAGGGCTGCGTGCAGGTGTGCCCACCGTGATTGTGCCTTTTGTTTTTGACCAATCCTTTTGGGGGGCGCGAGTCAAGGCACTGGGCCTTGGGCCGGACCCGATACCGCAGAAGAGACTGACGGCCGACCGGCTCGCCAACGCCATTCGCATTGCGGTTGCGGACCCCACTATCAACCACAATGCCAACGCGTGCGGCCGAGCCATCCGCGCTGAGGATGGGGCGCGCAACGCGTTGGAAACCATCAGACGATATTTCGGTGAGCCCCGTACCAACGAAAGCGAGCAGGCCCGATGAAAACTCGAAATCATCTGCAAACAGTTCTCCCCTATCCCAGGAGCCGGCTGCTGATGGTCGATGGCGGCCGGATGGGATTGCGCAAGCACACCGTGCACGGGCTGGTCGAGTTCAACATCACACAAGCCCGCGAAGCCATTCGCCAGCACAAGGCGCAAACGGGCGAGGCTCTGTCCTTCTCGGCGTTCATCTTGGCCTGCCTGGGAACGGCAATTGATCAGAACAAGCACATGCACGCCTACCGGAACTGGCGAAACCAGTTGGTGCTGTTCGACGAGGTGGACGTGAACACGTTGTTCGAGGTCGAAGTGGGGGGCAAAAAGACGATTCGGCCGCATATCCTGCGCGGGGTGAACAAAAAGAGCTTGTGGGAGATCCATCAGGAAATCCGGGCGTTCCAGCAGCAACACGCAGGCAGCCAGGAATCGCAATTCATCGAGTGGTTTGTCCGACTACCCGGTTTCGTCAGGCGGGGATTCCTCTGGTTTCTGTTCAAGAACCCGCGGCTGATCAAGGACTACTATGGCACCGTGCTTCTAACTTCGGTCGGGATGTTTGGGTCGGGGGGCGGCTGGGGCATCCCGGTCCCAAACCACACCCTCCAATTGACCTTGGGAGGTATTACAGAGAAGCCTGCTGTCGTGGACGGCCGGATCCAAGTTCGCGAGTACCTGAACGCCACCATCAGCTTCGACCACGACATCGTCGACGGCGCTCCGGCCGCACGCTTTACCCAGCGATTGAAGGACCTGATCGAAAGCGGCTATGGTCTTGATTGGCTAGCCCACACAGAGACCCTTTGAAGTAATAACCCGCTCCCATACTGTGTCCAGGAGGAACGCAGAGCTGCACAAGGAAGTCACATGAAGGATCATAACCATTCTCAACACAAGGCCCAAATCGTGTACCTCTCGCACGGCGGAGGGCCGCTGCCAATCCTCGGAGACCCAGGCCACAGGGAGATGGTGGCGTTCATGCGCCGGCTTCCGGCCCGGCTCAACAGGCCAGACGCGATCCTGGTTATCAGTGCCCACTGGGAAGAAGGCGCAGCCACGCTATTGAGCGCACAAGCCCCACCCATGTTCTACGATTACTATGGTTTTCCAGCAAAGGCCTATGAAATCACCTATCCGGCTCCCGGGAGCCCTGAACTGGCCGACAGGATTGTTGGATTGCTGCACAAAAGCAGCATACCGGCCCGCACCGATCCGCAACGGGGTTTCGACCACGGCCTGTTTATCCCGCTCAAGTTGATGTACCCTCAGGCTGACGTTCCGGCGCTTCAGCTTTCGCTGGTGAAAGGGCTGGACCCGGCCGCCCATTTTGCGCTTGGCAGGGCACTGCGCGGACTGCTGACCGAGAACATCCTGATAGTTGGGTCCGGCTTTTCGTTTCACAACATGAGCGCGTTTTCCTGGCGAGGTACCCCGGCGCCCGACCCGGCCAACGACGCCTTTCAAAACTGGTTGATCGAGGTGTGCACCGGCCCAATTCCCCAGGCGGAACGTGAACTGCGCCTGGTCGAGTGGGAGCAGGCCCCTTCGGCGCGCTACTGCCACCCGCGTGAGGAGCATCTGCTGCCACTCCATGCCTGCCTGGGTATGGCGGACAAACCGGCCGAGTTGATCTTTGACGACTATATCCTGGGCAAGCGCGGCGTTGCCTTTTTGTGGTGAACGGAACGCGGCCCGCGGCCGATGTGGCGCTTATGCGGAAGGAGATGTTCGATCGATGAGCCCGATTCGGTTGTCCCGCTTTGAATCAGCGGTGCGTGTGGTGCTTGCCTACCAGGAGGCCTTTAACCGGCATGACCTGGCCAGCATGATGCAGCACCTGAGCGACGACTGTTTGCTTGAAAGCTGCGGCCCGATCCCCGATGGCGCGGTGTGCGAGGGAAAGGAAGCCGTGGCCCATTTCTGGCAGGCCTTTTTCCGCGATCTGTCACAGGCCCACAGCGAGATCGAGGAGATCTTTGGCCTGGGTGAACGGTGCGTGATGCGCTGGCGCTGCCACCGGGGGGGCGAAAGCGACCACCTGCGGGGCGTCGATATCTTTCGCGTACGGGACGGGCTCATCCGCGGGCAACTGTCCTACGTCAAGGGGGGATGGAGGAGAGGCGAGGAGTGAAAGGCAGGAGGCGAGAGGCGGGGGGCAGGCGCATCGAACTGGCGCGATTGGACGCACGGCCGGCAACTGCCCCCGTTCGCGTTCCTTGTAGGAACGTGTTGCATTCCTAATTGGAACGCGCTTTGGTTGATAGAAATGTGGGCGCAAGAGTTGGTCCGCCCGGGCCCCGCATATGAAGACGATACTCTGCGTGATATCAGTAATCTTTCTCTACACGACTTGTCGCGTGTTTTCGAAATCGGCCTCATTAGGCATTTTGGAATGCGACCAGAGCGTCAGATCCCGCTATATTAGCTCCGCATCGAGACGGGGTTGTCCAGGGTTTGGGCGCAAGTACACTCATCAACCGGTTATCTCTTCTCGGTCGCTAGCTTCCAAGCACCCGTCTTGACGCTCCCTGGCGCCGGCATATACTTGTGACATGGTTGCAGGACGACGTTCGCCCCGGCCGCTGGGGCAGGTTACGCGCGGCAAGACCGCCCGCAACTGGCTGCGCCGGGTGGATAATTTCGTCACGCTCTACGACCCCGGCCTGATCGGCCGGGCGGACAGCGAATTTTCCGCGGGCGCTCTTCGTCGATCTGGGCTACGGGGCCGAGCCGACCACCATGCTGGAGAGCGCGGCGCGCTTTCGTCGCCTGAACCCCGGGCTGCCGGTGCTGGGGGTTGAGATCGATCCGCTGCGGGTGGCAGAGGCCCAGCCCCACGCCGATACCAACACCTTTTTCCGACTGGGCGGGTTCAACCTGCCGCTGGAGCCCGGCGAACGGGTGCGGCTGATCCGCGCCCTTAACTTGCTGCGCCAGTACTCGGAGCAGGAGGTCCCGGCCGCCCACGCCCAGTTGGGAGGCTACCTGCTGCCGGGCGGGCTGCTGGTCGAGGGGACGTCGGACCCCTTTGGCAGGATCTGGGTGGCCAACCTGCTGCGCAAGCGGCCGGACGGGTCGCTGGCGGCCGAATCGCTTGTCTTGAGCACCAGCTTTCGCTGGGGGTTCCGGCCGGAGCTGTCCAAGAACTACATCCACCGGATGGTGCCTGGCGAGCCCATCCACGCCTTTTTCGAGGCCTGGAAGCAGGCATTCCGCGAGGCGCTGCCCCACCGCGACTGGGGGCTGCGCCAGCATTTCGTCGCCAGCGCAGAAGGTCTGGCCGCGCGGGGGTACGCCATCGACCTGCGGCGCAAGCTGCTGGCGCGAGGCTACCTGCTCTGGAAGATTAATCAGATCGCTGTTTGACAAATCCGCGGGGCTATGGGATAGTTGGCGCAAGTCTGGGCCGGTTGAATCCGGCTCTTTTTGTGTAAGGAGGTAACGATGGCAACGAATAAACTGACAGAGCAGAGCTTTTTTGAGCAGTGCGACGAGACCCACGGCGCGTTCTTTGGTGACCTGATGGCCCGCTGGCGCGCGGCCGGGCAGGAAGTGCGGCCGGAGGCTTTGTCCTTTGCGCTCAGGTTGGGCAAGACCACGGTCTGCTCGCTGTATCCCGCCTACCGCAACAAGGGCGCGGCGGCCCGTCTCAACCTGGAAAGCCTGCGTAAGGCGTTTGGAAAGAAGTGGGCCGACTCGCTGGCGGCCGACCTGCGAGCGATCGAAGAGATCAAGACCGGCGCCGGCAGCAAAGAGCTGGTGGTGGTGCGCCCGGCCGAACTCGAGCCTGGATGCGCACGAGGCGTTCAAGCAGGCACTGCTGCGCCGCGTGTAGCCGCAAGCGTGCGTTTTTGCTAGCCCCGCCCGGCCGATGTGGTACAATCGGCCGGGCGGAGTTGTTTAGATGCCAATTCGGATTCTGCCAGAGACGGTGGCCGCGCAGATCGCGGCCGGAGAAGTGGTCGAGCGGCCTGCCTCGGTGGTCAAGGAGTTGCTGGAAAACGCGCTCGACGCCGGCGCACGCACGGTCAGCATCGAGGTGCGCGAGGGCGGCCAACGGCTGGTGCGCATCTCCGATGACGGCCAGGGGATCCCGGCCGGCGAGGTCCCGGTCGTTTTTCACCGCCATTCCACCAGCAAGCTGGAAACCGCGGCCGACCTGGCCGCCATCTACACGCTGGGCTTTCGCGGCGAGGCGCTGGCCTCGATCGCCTCGGTGGCGCAGGTGACGATGGTCACCCGCGCCGATGGCGAACCGGCCGGTACCCGGCTGCGGGTCGAGGGGGGCAAGGTTTTCTCCCAGGACTCGGTCGGCGCTCCCCAGGGGACGGTGGTGGGGGTGGAGAACCTCTTTTTTAACGTGCCGGCTCGCCTCAAGTTTCTGCGCAGCAAGACCACCGAGAAACGGCACATCGACGCGCTGGTCACCCGTTACGCGATGGCCTACCCGGCCGTCCGCTTTCGACTGGCGCACGACAATCGGCTCGTCTTCCAGTCGCCGGGCAGCGGGTCGCTGCGGGATGTGTTGATCGAGGTATTTGGGCTGGAGACGGCGCGCCAGATGCTGGAGGTGGCCGGCGAGGAGTGGATTGCCGGCCAGGCGCGGGTGCACGGCTACACCAGCGCGCCGTCGCTCAGCCGCGCCAATCGGACGCAGATCACGCTGTTTGTCAATGGCCGCTGGATACAGGACACTGGCCTGACCTACGCGGTGATCCAGGCCTACCACACCATGCTGATGACCGGCCGCTACCCGGTGTCGGTCATCCTGTTGGAATTGCCGGCCGAGCAACTGGACGTCAACGTGCATCCAACCAAGGCCGAGGTCCGGTTCCGGGAGAAAGAGGCGGTCTTTGGCGCGGTGCAGCGGGCGGTGCGGCAGGCGCTGGTGGAATCGGCCCCGGCCCGCCCGGCCGGGGATGCGTTGTCTGCGCCGGGCGGCTGGACAGTGACCGGCCAGCCGGCACTGGGGGTGGCGCTGGCCGGGCTGCAGCCGGTGTCGGTCCCCCACGTGCAAAGGGAGATGGAGCTGCCGGCCGCCACGGCCGGACAGCGGATGGAACACGTCCTGCCGCCAGCTGGGGAGCAACTGGCCGGATCGACACCGGTAGGCCGGCTTCCCATGCTGCGGGTGGTGGGGCAGATCGGTGCGGCCTATATTGTGGCCGAAGGCCCGGCTGGGATGGTGGTTATTGACCAGCACGCGGCCCACGAGCGCATCCTGTACGAGCGCATGATGGCGCAGCGGGAGCAGGGGGTTCCCAGCCAGGCTTTGCTGGAGGGGGTGGCGGTTGACCTACCGCCGGACCGGGCCGCGTTGCTGGAGGAGCAACTGGAAGCGCTTAACGAACTCGGTTTTGTGGTGGAGCATTTTGGCGGCGCTACCTTTATGGTGCGCGGCGTGCCGGCGCTGCTGGGTGAGATCGGCCCGGCCGCTGCGCTGGAGGGGGTGGTGGACGACCTGGAGCGGGGCGAGCGGCCGCTGGCCGGCACGCTGGAGGAGCAGATCATCACCCGCATCTGCAAGACGGCGGCCGTCAAGGCCGGACAGGTACTGAGCGTGCACGAGATGTCGGAGATGGTGCGGCAGCTGGAGGGGTGCGCCTCGCCGCACACCTGCCCGCACGGCCGGCCGACGATGATTCAGCTCTCGGCCGAGCAGCTGGCCAGGCAGTTTGAGCGTTTGTAACCCGGTGGACAAGCCTGCACAATTACGGTATCATTCCCCGGTCGCACCACGCGGAGCGGTAGATCATTTGCTCCCACAGAATCATTTTGCTATACTGACTACCCGTGAAAAGCGATGCGTTGAATCCCGCCGCGCGCGGTAACTTGCAGATCAGGAGGACGTGAATGGCAGAACGGGCACCCGAATTGTTGAAAGAGTTGACAGCTTCACTCCAGGCCCAAATCGAGGCGTTTGAACCGATCGCCAGGGCGGTTGATGTTGGCGAGGTGGTGGAGGTTGGAGACGGGATTGCCCGTGCCAGAGGTCTGACCGGGGTCCGCGCAATGGAGCTGGTCGAGTTTGAGAACGAGGCGTTGGGGCTGGCGTTTAACCTGGAGGATGACAACGTCGGCATCATCATTATGGGGGAGTACACTGAAATTGAAGAGGGCGGCCGAGTTCGGGGCACCGGCCGGATTGCCTCCACCCCGGTCGGCTCGGCGCTGGTGGGCCGGGTAGTGAATGCGCTGGGGCAGCCGATTGACGGCAAGGGGCCGGTTTTGACCGATAACTTTCGCGCCGTGGAGCGCATTGCGCCCGGTGTGGTAGCCCGCAAGGACGTGGATACCCCTGTGCAGACTGGCATCAAGGCGATCGATAGCATGATCCCCATCGGCCGGGGGCAGCGCGAGCTGATCATCGGTGACCGCCAGACCGGCAAGACGGCCATCGCGCTGGATACGATCATCAATCAGAAGGGCAAGGGGCTGGTCTGCATTTACGTTGCCATCGGCCAGAAAAAAGCCCAGGTGGCCCGCGTGGTGGCCACGCTGGAAAAGCACGGCGCGATGGAGTACACCACCGTCGTGCTGGCTTCCGCGTCCGAGCCGGCCGCCTTGCAGTACATTGCCCCCTATGCCGGCTGTGCCATGGGCGAAGAGGTGATGGAGACCGGCGTGATGGTGGGCGGCGAGCGGATCTACGACGCGCTGGTGATCTATGATGACCTCTCCAAGCACGCCTGGGCCTACCGCCAGGTTTCTCTGCTGCTGCGCCGGCCGCCCGGCCGGGAGGCGTACCCCGGCGACGTCTTCTACCTCCACTCCCGCTTGCTGGAGCGGGCGGCACGCCTGCGCGATGAACTGGTAGTGGTCAAAAAGGGCACCCAGGTGACCAGGGATACGGTGGGCGCGGATGGGGTGCGCCACTTTGGCAACCTGGATGCCAAGGAGGCCGAGGCCGTCCGGCTCAAGCTGGACAATCCGGACGACTACGAGGTGGTCAAGGTCCCGGGTACGGGCGGCAGTTTGACCGCGCTTCCGATCATCGAAACGTTGCTGGGCGACGTGTCGGCCTACATTCCCACCAACGTGATCTCGATCACGGACGGGCAGATTTACCTGGAGGGTGACCTGTTCAACGCTGGCATCCGGCCGGCGATCAACGCTGGTCTGTCGGTCTCCCGTGTGGGTGGCTCTGCCCAGCGGCGGGCGATGCGCCAGGTGGCCGGCCGGCTGCGGCTGGACATGGCCTCCTTCCGCGAACTGGCCGCCTTTGCCCAGTTCGGTTCCGACCTGGACAAAGAGACGCAGGCACAATTGGACCGCGGCCAGCGCCTCACCGAATTGCTCAAGCAGCCGCAGTACCAGCCGGCCACGCTGGTTGATCAGGTGCTGGCGATTTACGCAGCCACGAACGGCTACGCAGACCGTGTGCCGCTGGACAAGATGGGCCAGTGGGAATCGGACGTTATCCGCTTTTTGAACACCCAATACCCGCAGATAGGGCAGAGTATTATTGAAACCAACCGCTTGACCGAGGAAACCCAGGGACTGCTGAAGGAAGCACTGAAAGCGTTTACCCAGGGGCGGGAAGGTTAGGGCCCTGTGGCTACCGAACGTGAATTGCGGAAGCGAATCCGCAGCGTGCAAAACATCGGGCAGGTGACCCGCGCGTTGGAGGCTGTCTCGGCATCCAAGGTGCGCAAGGCGCAGGCGCAGGTGCTGGCGACCCGTTCGTACGCGCTCAAGGCCTGGGAGGTGCTCACCCATCTGTCATCTCAGGCAGGGGATCTGTCGGCGTTGCATCCATTGCTGGAGGTCCGGCCGGAGATTCGGGCTGCGTCGATTGTGTTGTTCACCAGCGACCGGGGCTTGTGTGGGGCCTTTAACACTACCATCGTCCGCAGAACGCTCAAGTTCATTCAGGCCGGTGACATGCCGGTGAGCCTGGTGGCGGTCGGCCGCAAAGGGCGTGACTTGATGTACCGCACCCGCCAGACCATCGTGGCGGATTTCAGCCACATGCCGGATAGTCCGACCATTCTGGACGTAGCGCCCGTCGCCCGAACTGCCATCGAGGATTTTCTCAGCGGCCGGGTGGATGTGGTCTATCTGGCTTTTATGGATTTTGTCAACACGCTGGTCCAGCGGCCGGTGGTCAAGCGGCTGTTGCCGCTCCGGCCGACGCAATTAGAAGACCAGGCGATGGCAGAGTATATCGAGGGTAGCCCGGTGCCCGTCGGGAGGCCGTTGGAGTATATCTACGAGCCAAGCCCGATCGCGATCCTCAATGAGGTGATCCCCCGCTTTACCGAATTGCAGGTCTTTCAGGCATTGCTGGAATCGCAGGCCAGCGAGCACAGCGCCCGCATGGTGGCCATGCGCAACGCCACCGATAACGCGGCCGCGCTGGTGGATGACCTGACGCTGGCCCGCAACAAGGCCCGCCAGACCGCAATCACCAGCGAGTTGCTGGACATCGCGGGTGGGGCAGAGGCTCTGGCTCAGGCGATGGCCAGGCGCTAGCTAACAGACGATACGCGCAAGGAATAGGAGACAAGGATGGCAGAAGGTTTGGTTGGCAAAATCGCGCAGATTACCGGCGCAGTGATTGACGTTGACTTTGCGGCCGGGGAGCTGCCCGAAATTTACGACGCACTCGAGGTTCGCCGCGACGGCCAGGGCACATTGACCCTGGAGGTGCAGCAGCACCTGGGCAACAACCGGGTGCGCAGCGTGGCGATGGACGCCACCGAGGGGCTTCAGCGGGGCGCGCCGGTTTATGCCACGGGCAACCCAATCAGCGTACCGGTGGGCGCTCCGGTGCTGGGGCGGATCGTCAACGTGCTTGGCCGGCCGATTGACGGCAAAGGCGAAATCACGGCCGACACGTACTATCCCATTCACCGGTCGGCGCCACCGTTTGTGGAGCAATCCACCAAAGTGGAGGTCTTTGAGACCGGCATCAAAGTGATTGACCTGATTGCCCCGTTCACCAAGGGTGGCAAGACCGGCATCTTTGGCGGCGCGGGTGTAGGCAAAACCATCATCATCACCGAGTTGATCCGCTCAATTGCAATTGAGCATGGCGGTTATTCGGTGTTTGCCGGCGTAGGCGAACGGACCCGAGAAGGGACGCAGCTCTACTACGAGATGATCGAAAGCGGCGTGATTGACAAGATGGCGATGGTTTTTGGCCAGATGAACGAGCCGCCGGGGGTGCGTTTGCGGGTGGCGCTGACAGGGCTGGCGATGGCCGAGTATTTCCGCGATGAGGGGCGGGATGTGTTGTTGTTCATCGACAACATCTTTCGTTTCGTCATGTCGGGGTCAGAAGTGTCAGCGTTGCTCGGCCGGATGCCCAGTGCGGTTGGTTACCAGCCAACCCTGGGCACAGAGATGGGCGAGTTGCAGGAGCGCATCACCTCCACCCATCGGGGCTCCATTACTTCCATGCAGGCGGTGTACGTCCCGGCCGATGATTATTCCGACCCGGCTCCTGTGGCGACCTTTGCCCACCTGGACGCGACCATTGCACTGGAGCGCTCGATTGTTGAGAAGGGCATCTACCCGGCCGTGGACCCATTGACCTCCACCAGCCGGATTCTGCAGCCCGACATTGTGGGTGACGAGCATTACCAGGTTGCGCGGGAAGTCCAGCGGGTGTTGCAGCGCTACAAGGACCTGCAGGACATTATCGCCATCCTGGGTGTGGACGAGCTTTCAGAAGATGACAAGCTGATCGTTGCCCGCGCGCGCAAGATTGAGCAATTCCTCTCCCAGCCCATGTTTGTGGCCGAGGTCTTTACCGGCATCCCAGGTCAGTACGTGCCCATCGCAGAGACGGTGCGCGGGTTCAAGGAAATTCTGGAAGGTAAGCACGACGACCTGCCTGAGCGGGCATTTCGCCTGGTGGGCAACATTGACATGGCGCGGGAAAAGGCCGAGAGCACCCGTCTTGAGTGACAGGAGGCTGCATGAGCCCCATTCGATGTGAGATTATTACCCAGGAGCGGGTGGTTTTCAACCAGTTGGTGGACATGGTCATCGCTCCTGGTTCGGAGGGGGAGCTGGGTATTTTGCCGCATCACGTTCCGCTGCTGACCGCGCTGGCGGCCGGCGAGTTGCGCGTCAAAACGAGCGGCGGCGAACAGAGTTTTGCCATCAGCGGTGGCTTTATGGAGGTGCAGCCGGACCACATCACCGTGCTGGCAACCGCGGCCGAGCGGGCCGAGGAGATCGATGTTGCCAGGGCCGAGGCGGCGCGCCAGCGTGCCGAGCAGCTTTTGAAGGATGGCCCTCCACCGGACAAAGATCAGTATGCGGCCATTGAAGCGGCCTTGCGCCGTTCCAGCGTGCGCCTGAAAGTGGCGCGCAAACGGGGGCGCCGGCCGGGGCCTGGCCCAATGATGGACACAAGGGAAGACTAATTGTGGGCTAGACCTGGGTCTGCCCGGAGGCACTATGCTAGTAAAACAGATCGGAATTGATCTTGGCACGGTGAACCTGCTGGTCGCGGAGGCGAACAAGGGTATCCTGTTCCGCGAGCCATCGGTGGTGGCGATCACCGAAGATGGCAGCAAGCTGGTAGCGGTTGGGCAGGAGGCCAAGGAGATGTACGGCCGGACGCCGGACGTGATTGAGGTGATGCGGCCGCTGCGCGATGGCGTGATTGCTGACTATGAGGTGACGGAAGCGATGTTGCGCCACTTTATCCGCAAGGTCACCGGGCCGTTCCGCATGTTCCGGCCGCGGGTGATGGTCAGCGTGCCATACGGTGTCACCAGCGTGGAGCGGCGCGCCGTGCGCGAGGCGGCGCTGCAGGCCGGGGCGCGAGAGGCATTCCTGTTGCCCGAGCCGTTGGCGGCCGCCATTGGCGCCGGCCTGCCGGTCGGCACGCCGACCGGCAACATGGTGGTCAACATGGGTGGCGGCACCAGCGAAGCGGCCGTCATCTCGATGAACGGCATCGTCTGCGCCGAGTCGGTGCGGATTGGTGGGGTCCGTTTGGACGAGGCGATCATCAGCTATGTGCGCAAAAAGTACAACCTGATGATCGGCGAGCCCACAGCCGAGCAGATCAAGATCGAAATCGGTTCTGCCATCGAGATGGATGACGATCTATCCATGGAGGTGCAAGGCCGGGATCAGGTAGCCGGGTTGCCCAAGACCATTCGGATCAACTCCAACGAGGTGACCGAAGCGCTGGCCGAGCCGTTGGGCGCTATCGTCAACATGGTTAGGGCGGTGCTGGAGCGGACTCCACCGGAGCTTTCGGCCGATATCATTGACCGAGGTATGGCGCTGTGCGGCGGGACAGCTCAATTGCGCATGCTGGACGTGCTGCTCACCCGCCAGACTGGCGTGCCGGCCTATGTGGCGGAAAACCCCATGGACTGCACGGCGTTGGGTGCCAGCAAGGCGCTGGCCGAACTGCAGATTCTCAAACGGACCATCCCCGCCTCTGCGGCCGGGTAGGCCCGTTATTCCCCAACAAACGAGGGCGCAAAGCAAGCCTTTGCGACCTGTTCTTTTTTGATAGCCGCGGCAGCTACCGGCAAAGCGCTTCTGCCAGCTCTGGCAGGTCCAGCTCTGCCAGTATGTCCGGCTTGGGCAATCCGGCCGCGTCAAAGCTACGCAACGCGTAATACTCGCGCAACATCAAATCCATGTCAGGGGTGCTGCCTTCTGTGGGGCCATCGGGGAGAGGAGTCCGCAGCCGCTGGGGGAGTTGGTCGTGCTCGGCCCGCGCGCCGAACAGGTTGGACAGACCGCGTTTGAGGTACCAAACCCGCCGGCCGAGCTGCATCACCTCCGCAATCGTATAGTCAAAACCGGTCACGTGGTTGACCATCTCCACGGCTTGAGTAACAGTCAGCGGCATGGCGCCCAGGATGCAAAACCCGGCACAACTGGAGAAAAACATGCCAAAATCCTCGGCAAGCACGTTGAGCAGCGCTTTACCCTGGCTGCTCATCTCTTCGAGGTCGCCGATCTGTTCGTCGAATTCGGGCAAGTGCATGGCCCCGCTCTCCAGGCTGAACGCGAGGCTGGCATCGTGGCACGCCCCTCTGGGCGAGACGGCATAGGCCAGCCCCATTCCGTGGGCGCCGCGCGGGTCGTGCATGGGCGTTTCCAGCCCTTTCACCGTGGTCACAAAATCGGCCGCACCCCGGCCGATGTGGGCGGCCGCGGCCGCGCTGCCCTGGGCCAGGATTGCGCCAAACCCCTCGCGTCGGCCGATCATTTCCGCCAGTGCGACAATGGCTTCCGAGTTGCCCCAGGTAAGTTGGAGTCCGTCTGTATCGTTCTCGGTGATCAGGCCGCTCTCATAGCACTCGATGGCAAAGGCGATGGTCGCGCCGCAACTGATGGTGTCGATCCCGTACCGGTTGCAGATTTCGTTGGCCTTGCCGATGGATTCCAGGCTGGGGTTGAGGCATAAGGGGCCAAACGCGGCCACCGTCTCGTATTCCGGGCCAGGGCCTTGAGCAAAGCCAAAAGGTCCATCCGACACTGCGGCCTGCCGCTTGCACATCACGCCGCAGGCGTAGCAGCTCTTTCGGCCGGTGAGGATCTTGTCGGCGTAGGCGGCCGGGCCGATCTCGTCAAATTGTTCCCATTCGCTCTGCTGCCAATTTTTCATCGGGATATCGCCGATGAGCACGGCCGCGTCCATGACCGATACCGTCCCGGCTTCCCGCAGCGCCTGGATCTGGATGCTGTCATCGTACACCGGCTGTAACTCGTCGCGGAGTTGTTGGAGGCGGTCCGGATAGGCGACCGCCACCGTGCCGCTGCCGCGCACAAAGATAGCTTTGAGCTTTTTGGCCCCCCAGACCGCGCCCAGGCCAGTCCGTCCGGCCGTGTGTCCCTTGTTGTTGGTGATGGTGGCCAACTTTACCAGGCTTTCCCCGGCCGGCCCGATGGTGAGCACCTCGCCTGGCCGGTTGGATTCCGCTTTGTGGTCCGCCACCATTTCGTCTGTAACCGTGTAGATGTCCTTGCCCCAATACTTGCCAGCGTCCCGCAACTCTACCCGGTCGTCGTCGATGTGGAGGTACGTGGGGCGTTCGGCCGCGCCTATGATCACGATGCCGTCATAACCGGCAAATTTGAGGCGGGCCCCGAAAAAACCGCCCACGTTGGCGTCGCCCCACAGACCGGTCAGTGGCGACTTGCTGGCGACAGTCCAGCGGGCAACGCCGTGCATGCGCACGCCGGTGAGCGGGCCGGTCATGATGATAAAGGGGTTCTTGGCCGAGAGGGCGTCAAATTCCATTTGGCCCTTGACAAGGTCCAGGTACAGGCTGGCGCTAAAACCCAATCCGCCGATATAACGGCGTGCAAAGGTTGGGTCCAGCGGCTCTTCCCGCGTGCTGCCCGAACACAGGTCAACGTAAAGAATCTTGCCGGCGTGGCCACCCATCACAACCATCCGGCCGCTACCGGTAGAGATTGTACCGGCCGTAGCCGCTCTCTTCCAGATAGGTGGGATACATGGCATAGGTTGGCTTGATGGCCGGCAGCAGCTTGAGAATCCGCGGGATGGGCCCCTTGGCGACGATCTCTCTGCGAGTCAGCGCCTTGGTCAGGTTGACCTTGCCGAACCAGAATCTGTGCGCCAGGTCGGCCGCCATGGTCATTTCTACAATGGCGTCGGTCTCGGTGTCGCCCGGCCGGACGTCGACCTTGCCCTGGGAGCAATCCACCAGGATCACCACGTCAGGCTCGCCGTAATTGAACCGAACGACGATTCTGGAAGCAATCAATTTGTTGGCCACCTCCGGCGTGGCTCCCACCAGGTTGAAGAAACCGGTCAGTACCTCTTCAAAGATCTGGGCGTTTTCGAAAACAGGCATGGGGTTTTCTCCTTGATCCAATTGTGATAGTTGATCTGGTTAGCGTTGATTTGCTGCGTGCCCCGGCCGGGCGCGTTTGCGCCACAAGCGGCTCACCTGCATCACCATGTAATGGTAGGCAAATTTGAATACGATGTCCGGCGCCAGGTAGGGTAGCTTGGTCCGGCCGAGGTCGGCAATCCAAAAGATGTTTTCTGCCACCGAGACGGGGCAGCCCCGGATTCGAATTACCTGGCTGCGGCCGGTGCGCAAGCGCTGGCTACCATACTTGACGATCTTGGCCAGTAGATCACCGCTGGTGGCGTGGCGCGGATCGAGCGTGTGTCGGTACTGGTAGACCATTGGGATCTCCACCGGTCGGCCGCAGATCTGGCCCTGATACTGGGCGCAGTCGCCTACGAATAACACCCGCTCCCGTGGCCTGGCGGGGATTGCGCCTTGGTACGCGCCAAACACCATATGAATTGGCCGGACCTCCCGGTACACGTCCGGCTGGATGGCCTGGATCACCTGCATTGCCTCGAACAGCGCACCCGGGCATCCCCCCCAGCAATAGTCGGTCTTTTCCGGCTCGGGTGGAGGGCCGGCATAAGTCTCCAACCCGCTCCTCTCCCCGTTAAAGATCTGCTCAACCCGGTCCAGCGAAAGCTGGAACCCGACGCTGCTCTGCTGTGCCTGTTCCAATGTCACGTCGCCGCTGATTTCGATCTCGCCCAGGTCGATTGGACCATAGCCCCGCTGGTGGGCAATGCGGATATGGTCCACACCGGCCGGGTCGAGCCGGACGATGTGGGAACAGACGGCATCCACCGCTACCGGGTTGACCCCCATGATGATCAGCCCCAGTGGAAAGGGTGTGGGCGTGAGCATGGTTTTTTCGCCGGCGATGATGCCATCAATAGCAATAAAGCCAGGGGAGATGACCTCCTGCAAATCCACAATCTTGGTGTGCAATTCGTGATCGTGGTCAATCAGACGGTGATTGTCGTCCTGGATACCGATATAGTTTTTCAGTGCAAAGGTAACCTGGGTCCACGGGTGGGCTTTGAATTTGGGCGCGTTGACCAGGAATTCGCACTGGTCAACGGCCTGCGGCACAAAGATGAACGAGCGAAGCGCATCAGGGTGGCGTAGCTTGCGCTCAACCTGCGGCATTTCGTCAAAAAAGTGGGTCTTGACTCTTTGGCGACGGACCATCGGCCGGTAGCCGGCCTCGGCAAAAGCGTAGCGGGTGGGGATGGTGATGCCGCAGCGCTCTCCCACCGCCAGTTCAGTCATCCCGCCATCCCGTGCCTTGAGCGCCGTCAACAAGCCGTCGACGAATTCCGGCCGGGTAAACGCGTGGGCGTAATACCTGGGATGCGCGATGACCAGGTTGGGCTTGACCATCGTCCGGCCGCGCGGCCGGACGTCTAGCTCCTCCATTCCTTCCTGAATGATCCGGCTGATTCGATCGGGGTCATATTCGGTGCAGCGTCGCAAGATGACACGGTGTTTCATATTGGGCTCCCATGATTCTTGGTGCGTTACACCCGTGTAGTGTACCAAAATGATCCCAACGTGCCAGTATCGCCCGCCGGCGGGCAGGGCAATTGCATCTCGGCCAATTGCTTTCCGCTTTTCCACCTTTTGGGGTGCGCCACCGAGATCAGGTTGGAGCAATCACTGCGGGGCGTTCAAGCGTTGGTAGTGGTCCAATCAAAGTGATGACGCTGCAATTCTAGGCGTAGAAAGCGACTTTTATCACCTACAATCTAACCACTACCCAAGCGTTAAGGGGAGAAAAATGACAATGAAATGCTTGACCTAGAACAAATGTGCTATATAATAGATGTGCGCTGTGAGCGGTGATGGAGGTTTCAATGGTTTGGTCTCGAACGCCAGCTACGGCCGGGCGTTCACCCCATAGTCGGTTATTGGTTGCGCCCCGGCCGGCCCAACCGTGGCGGTTGCGGCTGGTGGATCTGCTGGCGACACACTGGGACGCGGTGCCTTCGCTTTCCGCGTTGTTGGGGCTTGCCGATTCCGGCCGATCTTTGCTGGCCCGCCTGGATGCCCCGGCCGTCAACCACATGTTCGTCATCGGCGATCAGGGGACCGGGAAGAGCTCGCTGCTGCGGACTATTGTGTTGTCGCTGGCGCTGACCAATTCCCAGCGCCACCTGCAAATGGCGCTTTTCGATCCCTGCAATGGGCTGGCTTCGCTGTCGGGCCTGCCACACCTGTTGACTCCGGCCGTGACTGATCCGGACAGCGCGGTGGAAGTGTTGGACTATCTGGTCGAGTCATGCGGCCGGCGGACGGCCGCGCCCCGCATTCTGGTTGTACTGGACGACATGGAGCAGTGGGGGGACGAGATTGTGCTATGGGTGTCTGAATTGGCGCGCTATGGTCCGCGGGCTGGCGTACAACTGGTTGGCTCCCTGTCGCGGCCGGCCGGTTTGCTCTGGCAAGAAGTGGATTGGTCACAGTCTCTCGGGCTGATCGGTCGGCTGGCGCGCAGGGATGACCAGCAGGCGGCCGGGGTGGAGCATGTAGACCTTGGCCAGCTGGGTACCGGAGAGTGGGTTGCGGTCACGCAGCGCGAAGAGGCGCCTTTTCGCGCCGCCCACGTGTCAGATGAACTGGCTGATGAATTGGTGGCCGGGCTGTGGGACCGGCCGGGACGCCAATTGCTGGCCAGGTGGATGGGGACCAGTGATGGAATACCAAGAACGGGAAGGTGAAGGATGCGCGTCAATACGGCGGTGCTGTTTGTGATGCTGGTTTTGGTGGCACTTGGAGGGTGGCTGGTGGCACGGGTTGCCAGTCCGAAAGCACTCACTCTGCTGATGGGAGTTGCCCTCGGGGTGATTGTCAGCGCGCCGGCTAGCCTGGTTGTTGCCTTGTACCTGGGAGCGACCACTCTCAACCGGGAAGGGGCTGCAGGTGTGCTGGCGGCCGGAGCGGTAGGGGGGCGGCTGGCTGTTCGCCCGCTGCGACGCCAAGTCCCGCTAGTGCAGGCTGAAGCATGGCCACGGGCGGCCAGGCGCTTGGCGGCCGAATACAGCGAAGTGGTGCCGCTGCAGGACGACCCCTTGGAGTGGGTGCAGTTCGTGGGCGAATAGTCAAGCCAGCGGCGCGTTCCTGGTGGAGATGGGCGCACGGCCGGCCGTGCGCCCGTGCAGGTGAAAAGAGGATCAATCAGGCTGGCAACAGGTCTTCGGCGGGAATGGCCAACCGATACCCTTTGCCGCGCACGGTGCGAAGCAAGCGCGGTTTTGAGGGATTTTCTTCCACCGCCTCGCGAACCCAACGAACATGCACGTCGAGGGTGCGAGTGTCATCCATAAAATCCGTGTTCCAGATCATCTTCATCAGTTCCAGGCGGCTGAGAAGTTGGCCCGGCCGGCGTACGAGCACTTCCAGCAATTGGGCCTGCTTGGGTGTGAGGCGGTGTTCCCGCTGATTGCGCACCAGGGTGCGCTTGTCGATGAAAAGTGCGAGCGGGCCGAATTCCAAAACCGGGCCGTCTACCGAGGGAAGAATGCGGTTGATGCGGTTGACCAGTTTGCGGATGGTGAAGGGTTGAACCAGGGTCACATCGGGGCGGACAGAGGGAGGGCTGGTTTTCCCGCGCGCGCAAATGTAGATCAAGGGTATTCCCGGCGCGGCCGCCCGCATGGATTTGCAGATCCGCACCCCGCTGGTCCCTGAATTCGACGCATCGAATACGACCACATCCGGCTCGATGGTGTCCAACAATCTGATTGCCTGGCGGCCGGTCATGGCAGTTGTGACCTCGTATCCTTTGGATTCCAGGCCGGCACCAAACGATTGGTCGGACCCTCTTCCTTCAATTAACAGGATGTGTGCGCAAATGGATGCCATGATTCTGCTCGCAGTGTGTATGGGATTATACGCCAAACGCGCCCGTATGCAACCGGTTTTTACGTTCCGTTCAGGAGTTTTTCCAGCTCCTCCTCTAGTTCTTCCAGGCGGATAAGCAAGGAGGGGGGTGTGGAATGGGCTGGCAGGCTGGACTTTAGCTCGTTGATCTCGCGCTCCAGTTGGGCAACCTGCTGCTGCAATTCTGGATCGTCCATCAGACCTCCAGCGTTGGCCGGACAATGGCCCCGGCCGGGCAAGCGGCGACGCATTCGTAGCACCCCAGGCAGAGGTGGCTGTCGATGAATGGTGGCTCGTCCGCGTCGATGATGCGGATCGCTTTGACGCGACAGACGGTTCGGGCCACGCACTTGCGACAGGCGTGGCACAGCGCGCCATTCACATGGGGTTTGTGTTTGCCGTTGGGAGATAGGCTCATAGCACCGCTGTTCGCTAGTCAGACCAGACCACTTCGTGAGGGCAGACGGTAACACAGGCCAGGCAGCCGTAACAGCCATCCAGCCACACCACCTGCACCCGGCCGCTGGTCTGGTCGCGTTCAAACGCGCGGCCGGGGCAGATCTGCATGGACGGGCACTCGCGACAGGCGAGACAGCGCGATTGGTCCACGCAAGGCGAACGCGTGCATCCGGCCGGTCGAGCAGGCGCGCGGACCAAAATCTATTCCTGCGCGTCGAGCCAGCGCTGGGCTTCAATGGCGGCCGCAGCACCCATTCCGGCCGAGGTGATCACCTGCCGGAAATGCGGGTCGCCCGCTTCTCCGCCAACCCACACGCCTTCCACGTTGGTGCGCATGCGGCTGTCGGTGCGGATGTAGCCTCGCTCATCCATGGCCAGTGTACCGGCGAACAGCTTGGTGTTGGGGATGTGGCCGATAAAGACAAAGATGCCATTCACGGCAAACGCGGTTGTTTCGTCGGTCTTGACGTTGCGCAGCTTGAGCGTCTTGACCGCGTCGTCGCCCAGAATCTCGTCCACCACGCTGTCCCAAACAAAATGGATTTTGGGATTGTCCTTGGCACGTTTTTGCAGCGCGGGGCCGGCCCGCAACTCGTCCCTCCGGTGGATGATGGTGACTTTGCTGGCGTACTTGGTCAAAAAGAGCGCCTCTTCCAGTGCACTGTCGCCGCCGCCTACTACAGCTACTTCTTTGTCCTGGAAGAACCAGCCGTCGCAGGTAGCGCAATAGCTCACCCCCCGGCCGGTCAGCTTTTGCTCGCCGTCAACGCCCAGCTTGCGCGGGGAAGCGCCGGTGGCGACAACGAGCGCCCTGGCCCGATATTGGCCGTTGTAGCCGGTGAGGGTGAACGGCCGCTGGTTCAGGTTCACGGCTGTGACCACGTCCATCTCTAGCCGGGCACCAAATCGCTCGGCGTGTTGTTGCAGCCTTTCTACCAGTTCTGGCCCGGTGAGGCCATCGGGAAAGCCGGGATAGTTGTCCACCTCCCAGGTGGTAGCAACCTGCCCGCCAATCTCGTTGCCGGTGATGATCAGTGTGGAAAGGTGGGCGCGGCTGGTATAGAGCGCGGCCGCATAGCCGGCCGGGCCGCTGCCAATCACAATCACATCGAAGAGTTGCCCGGTATCTACATCACTCTCTTCGGGTGCAGAAAGTGAGAATTGAAAGCTCATTTTTGCTCCTTGTTTTCCAGTCTAGCAGGAAAGAAGGTTTCCCTCATCCCTTTCCCGCAAATAGCCTGTCTAGAAATGTCGGCTATTCCGTCATGAACTCGTTCAGGTCCAGAATCTGGTACAGCCGTCGCCGCACGTCGTCGGGCAGTTCGGCCGGGGTGGTGGCGCGATACAGGACGATGGTTTTACGCAACGTGTCCACCATCACCCGGCAGTTTTCGCACTCTACCAGGTGTGCTTCGATCTCGGCGCACAGGGATTCGGCCGCCTCGCCCGAGATGTAATCGGACAGCGGCTCCAGGATCTGTTTGCAGTTTCCGTGGTGGTGCATCACGCAATCTCCGTTTCTGCCAGGCGCTCCGCAAAGTAGCCGGACAGGCTGTCGCGCAGTTTGAGCCGCGCCCGCAACAGGCGGGACTTGACGGCCGAGATGGAGAGGTCCAATGTATCGGCCGTCTCGGCGGTGGACAGCCCTTCAATATCGCGCAGCAGAAAGACCACCCGCAGGGTTTCTGGCAGCTCCCTGATCGCCTGATTCATTTCCGCTCGGGCCTCACTGCTAAGCAACTCCGTCTCTGGCCGGCTGGACCAATCCGACACCGGCGGTGATATTTCCAGTGGTATCTCGCCAGCGTCGTCCAGTGATATGGCCGGCCGTTTGCGTCGCAGTTTCATTAACGCCTGGTTGCTTGCAATCCGGTAGAGCCAGGTGCCCAGCTTGGAAGCCCCGCGAAAGCTGTCGATGTGTCGGACAGCCTGAAGAAAGGTCTCCTGTAGCACATCTTCGGCTTCGTTGGGATCCCCCATCATCCGCCACGCCAGGTTGTATATGTGTGGCGAGTGCTGTTCTACCAACTCGGCAAACGCGCCGCGGTCGCCAGCCTGCAAGCGCCTGAGTAGTCCGGTTTCGTCTGTCGTCAACGCCAGTTGCTCCTTGTGTGATGCTCAACTGGCGTATTGTACGCGATTTCTGCCGTCTAAACCAGTTTGTAAACGTTCTTGGTGGCACGGCCGCGCTTTTAGTGGGACGCAGCATGGACCGCTTCTATTACCTTGGCCTTGCTGGGCGGCCCGCCCTGACGGTAAACCACCTCACCGGCCGCGTCCATGACCAGTAGTGTTGGCATGCCGCTGATGCCGTACCGGCCGGCGATCTGCCGTCCTAGCCTGCCCATCAAGTCCAATCGAATTACATCGGCCGTCCCTGCTAGCTCCTTCTCTATCCCATCCACGATGGGCTTGGCTATTAAGCAGGTGCTTCAGAAATTGCTGTAAAACTCGACGACTGTCGGCCGGCCGTTGGTCAGCGCAAAGTCGAATGCGCTCTCATCGGCCAGCGCGGTGGGGCTGGTGCGCAATAGCAGGAATGCCAACACGATGGCGGCCGCCACCAACAGCATCAGCCAGTTCTGTTGTGCAAACCGGGTGATCTGTGCCACTAGTTGAGCAACCCCCCCAGTTTTTTCTGGATCTGCACGGCCGGGGCAGCGCCGACGATGCGGTCCGCCACTTTTCCGTCCTTAATGAATAGCAGGGTGGGAATTCCCTGCACACCAAACTGGATAGCCCAACGCGAGTTCTCGTCGGTGTTGACCTTGGCGATCAGCGCCCGGCCGTTGTATTCGGCCGCCAGTTTGTCCAGCGTGGGGGCCACCATGCGGCAGGGCATACACCAGGGTGCCCAAAAGTCCACAATCACCGGCAATGTGGACTGGAGGACCACTTGCTCGAACTCGTCGTCGGTCACGTGCAGCGGTACTGCGCCGCCGGCCGCTGCCTCCAGGGTTTCCTGGCTTCCGTCAATTGTCTTTTTTCCAAATAGCTTCACTCTCGACACTCCATTCTGCACTTTAGCTTTTTAGATGCGGCTGTGATGGGAAGGTTGCACAGCTCCTCGATTCTGCGGTTCAGACCAAGTTCGGGCATTGAGCGAAGACCGTCGATATCCTGAATCGACTTGAAAAAACGAGGGGTTGGTCGATCTCGTTTCCAAAGCCCAGCACACGCTGCATGCACTGAAAGAATCCCATGCCGAGACCGCCGAAGTGGTGAGGTGGGCAACGGCGGTGCGCAAGCTCTACGACGGTGCGCAAGGTTGGCTGCAGGAGAACCCCGAGGCGACGGCTGAGGAACGGCAAGCAGAGTTCCAGTAGCTTTTTGAGCGTGCTGGGGAGTTGGGCAGACAATATGCTTTGAGCTATCAGCATCCGTGTTGCGCGTTGGCCAAACGATTAATGCGCCATCAGGATGAGTTGTTCCAGTTTGTGCTGGTATCCAATCTGCCAGCCGATAACAATCTGGCGGAACGCAGCCTGCGTCCATTGGTTGTGCTGCAAAAAGTCAGCGGCGGCTCCCGCAGTGAAGAGGGGACCAAAACACGTCTCACATTGGCCAGTTTGTTTAGCACCTGGGCGGCCCGTGGCCAGAACCCCTTCCTCATGTGCTTGACTGCGTTGCGGCTCCCACCTGCAACCGCCCCGCCTTAGGTTTCCTTACCCCAAATCTGAACAGTTACAGCACACGATTGATTTGACAGGGGAAAACCACGGTGCTATAGTTTGCTCATTGTGTTTAACCCAAGTTGTAGCGACCAGACAAGTTGATAGTTGCACTAATTGTTGCGCTGCTGATCTTCATCAACGCGCTTTACGTGGCAGCCGAATTCTCCACCGTCAGCGCCCGGCGCACGCGGATTGGGCAACTGGCGGCCGAGGGAAACCGGTTTGCGCTCATGCTGCAGCCCATTCAGGCTGACCCGCACAAGCTGGACAATTACATCGCAGCCTGTCAATTGGGCATCACGGTTTCCAGCCTGACCCTGGGTTTTTACGGTCAGGCCCAACTGGCAGACCTTTTCCGGCCGCTGCTGGTTGAGCTAGGCGGCTTGCAGGACGCGGCCGCCGAGTCGATTGCCGCCACTGCGGTATTGCTCTTTCTCACCACGTTACAAGTGCTGCTGGGCGAATTGGTGCCCAAGTCGATTGGCGTGCGCTACCCCGAGGAATTGGCGCTGCTCACGGTGGTGCCCATGCGCTGGTCGGTGCTGCTGTTGAGTCCCTTCATCTGGCTGTTCAACGGCACCGGCCGGCTCATTTTGCGGCTGCTCAAGGTGCCGGAAGTGGAAGAGCACGCGCACGTCCACCTGCCGGAGGAGATCGAGTTGCTGGTGGCCGAAAGCGCCGAGGGCGGGGTGTTGGACGCCGAAGAAAAGGTGATGCTTCGCAACATCTTTCGACTGGGCGGCATGGTGGCCCGCCAGGTGATGATCCCCCGGCCGCGCATGATCGCAGCGCCGGCCGACATCCCCCCGCGCGATCTGCTCGAGTTGATTGCCGATTCGACTTTTACGCGCATTCCCATCTACCAGGATTCGATTGACCACATCGTTGGGTTCGTGCATCTCAAGGACGTTTTCCGCGTCTGCCTTTCGGCCGCCTGTGACGAAATCCCGCTGCAAGACTATATGCGCGAGGTTCCTTTTGTGCCCGAGACGATGCCGGTGGACGAGTTGTGGGACCTGCTCAAAGCCGGCCGGCATTACATGGCAATTGTGTTTGACGAATATGGCGGTACGGCCGGGCTGGTGACGCAGGAAGATTTGATTGAAGAGATCTTTGGCGAACTGCAGGACGAGTTCGATCAGGAAAGCCCGCTGATTGCCCACGATGAAACGGGCGATGTGTTGTTGCGCGGCGATGTGTTGGTGGCCGATGCTAACGAGTACCTGCTGCTGAACTTGCCGACCGATCAGGCAGACACGATTGGCGGTCTGGTGACCAGTGTGCTGGGCCGGCCGGCGCAGGTGGGCGTCAAGGTGCAGGTCGGGGCTCACTTGCTGCGGGTTCGCCGGGTGGACGATCTGGCGGTTACCCAGGTGAGCTTGACCTTGCCGGCCGGGACTGTGGCGATGCTGGATGGCGAGCGGCCGGAGGCGCCATGATGGCGATAGTGACCCCGGTACTCATCAGCATTGTGCTTATCCTGATCAACGGCTTGTTTGTGGGGGCCGAATTTGCGATCATTGGCGTGCGCAAAACGCGCATGGCCCAATTGGCCGGCGAGGGGAACCGGATTGCGGCCGGCGTGCTGCGCATCCTGGAAAGCCCGGTGTTGCAGGATCGCTACATCTCCACCGCGCAACTGGGCATCACCCTGGCCAGTTTGGGGTTGGGCATGTACGCCGAGGAGGCGTTTACCGAACTGTTGCTGGGCCCGCTGGAGCACCTGTTCCACCTCAGCGAAGCGGCCGCTCACAGCATCGCCGTCGTTATCGCTCTCTCGTTGCTCACCTTTTTGCACGTGGTGGTGGGGGAGATGATCCCCAAATCGCTGGCGCTCCATTACCCTGAGCCCACTGTGCTGGGCATCTCCCGGCCGATGAGCCTGACGCAGCGCTTCTTTAGCCCGGCCGTCTGGTTGCTCAACGGCCTGGGTGCGCTCATCCTGCGGTTGCTGGGCATCTCGATCGTGGCGGGGCACGAGCGGTTGCACTCGGTGGACGAGTTGCGGATGATTATTGATGACAGCTTTGAGGGTGGCCAGCTCGACGCCGACGAAAAAGAGATGCTGGTCAACGTCTTTTTCTTTGGCGAGCATAAAGCCCATCAGGTTATGACCCACCGCACCCGGGTTGAAGCGTACCCACTGGACATCGGCGAGCAGGACCTGCTGGATTACCTCAGCCAGTCCCGTTTTAGCCGCTTCCCTATTTATCAGGGTAGTCTGGATAACGTGGTGGGCATCTTGCACCTCAAGGACCTGATCCGACAGCAGATTCACCGGCCGGGAGAGTTTAACCTCCGTGCGCTGTTGCGCCGCGCACCGGTGGTGCCGGAATTCTCTGATGTCGAGTCAGTGCTGGCTTCGTTCAAGCGCTTCAAGTTGCACATGGCGATTGTGATTGACGAGTACGGCGGCATGGCCGGGGTGGTCACGCTTGAGGACCTGGTGGAGGAGGTGGTGGGGGAGGTGCAGGACGAATTCGACCAGGAGATCGCGCTCATCCGGCCGGTGGGCCGGGACGAGTACGTGGTGCGCGGGGATTATCCGCTGGTGGATCTGGTCGAACTGTGGTCGCTGACGGGCGCATTGCCAGAGGTCAACTCGGTGGGCGGGCTAATTGTGACCCTGCTGGACCGGATGCCGGCCGTCGGCGACCAGGTGACCTTGGCCGGCGTCGAGTTCACAGTTGAGGCGGTTTCCGGCCGGGCGGTACAGACTGCGCGGGTGCGCTTGCCGGCCAAGCCCGACGGTGATGGAGCCCGATAACGTTGCATTGCTGCGGGCCGGCATCCAGGCGGCTTGCGCCGGCCGCACCGACGAAGCGCGCTCGCTGCTGGCCCAGGTTGTGCTGCAGAGCCCGCAGGAACCCTCCGCCTGGCTCTGGTTGAGCGGAGTGGTGGAGAGCGACGAGGAGCGCCGGCGCTGTCTGGAGCGGGTTCTGGCGCTCGACCCCAACAACGCCGCCGCCCGGCGTGGGCTGGCGCGGCTCGGGCAGGCGGAAGAAACGGTGACCGTGCGCAAACAGTATGCCCCCATCTCCACTGCGGCCGCCATCCTCTACCCGCAAAGCCAGTCGCGGCAGTGGCAGGACGAACCGCTGCAGATGCAGTCCCCCCAAACCGAGGTCGTCTTTCGGGCCGAGACGGCCTACGACGATGTCTGGAGTCGGGAGGTGGATCAGTGTGCCTTTTGCGCGGCCGAGATTGCCTGGGATGCCACGCGCTGCCCGGCTTGCCGGCACAAGCTGACCGAAAAACGTTTCCGCTACCCACACCCCAGCGCCAACCTGTACGTGCTTTTTGTGGTGGTGATGGGCGCGGCCGTGCTGACGGCGCTCCACGCTGCGTTTGACCTGCTGGCGGGCGAAGCGTTGCCGACCCTTTTACTGCGCGGCGCGATGGCGGCCGGGCTGTTGGTGGTGGCGGCCGGGCTGTACGTACGCCGGCCGTGGGCCTATCCGGCGGCGCTGGTAGCTCTGCCGCTGGCAGCGTTGGTGGCTCTGCTGGGCGAGATTGACCCCGGGGTGGTGACCACCCTGATGGGGGAGAGCCGCATCAGCCCTGGCCTGACGATCATTGCCCAGGGGATCGCCGGCGCGCTGGTGGCCTTTATCCGGCCGCTGGAGGTAGCGGCCGCGGCGATTGGCTTTCTTCTGGCGATCTTTGTGGTGGGGTCCGACTTTGTGCGGGCCGAGGTGCGGCACGTGGCGCGGGTGGAGAAGGGGCTGAGGGAAGCATCCGATTTTTACAACGTTGGCCGGCGCTACGCGGAGCGGGGGATGTGGGCCACGGCCGTGATGCACTGGCAACGGGCGGCCGCTCATGACCCCGGCCGGGCCCAATACCAGCGGCTACTGGGAGAGGCGTATGCCCGACTTGGTTTCCATCATCGGGCGCTGGACATGTTTCTTTCGGCCATGCGGCTGACTACGGACCCGGCCGGCCGGGCCGAGTTGGAGCAGGTGATCGAACAGCTTGCCGCGACCGAGTAAGGGTGGCGGCCGGCTACTGGCGCAGCGCGTCATCCATCGCCTGAGCTAGGCGGTCGAGGCTGGGTGGCTTGGCCAACCAGGCAGCTAATCCTTCCCTGCGCAACTCCTCGAGTTCCTTTTCCAGCGGGTGGCCGGTGAGCAGGATCACCGGCGTCTGCCACCCCTTCTCCCTCAGCGCGTGGAACAGCGCCATGCCGCCCATCCCTGGCATCACCACGTCGCTCAGAATCAGGGCGATTTTATCGCCCTGTTCCTCCATCAACGCCAACGCTTCCTGGCCGTTTGCCGCCTCCAGCGCCCGGTAGTTTAACTCCTGCAGGATCTCGGTCAAGGCAGTCAGAAGTGCTTTCTCGTCCTCCACCACCAGCACCAACTCGCCTCGCCCTTTGGGCACGGTGAAAAGGTTCGCCGCAGGTGGCTCGGCCGGGCGCACTGCCAGGGCGGGCAGGAAGATGGTAAACGTCGTCCCCACACCCACCTGAGTCTCCACGCCAATGTGTCCGCCGTGCTGGCCGACGATGCCGTGCACCTGGGCCAGGCCCAGGCCGCTGCCCGCGCCTGGTTCTTTGGTGGTGAAGAATGGCTCAAAGATGTGGGGCAGGACGTCTGGCGGGATGCCCGTCCCGCTGTCGGACACGGTCAGCCGGATCCACTGGCCGGGTTTCATCTCCGGCAGCGGCGGTGTTGTGCGCGGCTCGACGGTGATCCGCTCCAGCGCAACGTGCAAGGCTCCCCCATCTGGCATGGCGTCCCGGGCGTTGACGGCCAGGTTGGTGAGCATCTGCTGCATGCGGGTCGGATCGGCATCCACTGTGTACTCATCCGGCCCGCAAACCAGGTCTAGTTCGATGTGTTCTGGCAACGTCCGTTCCAGCAACTTGACCTGCTCTTTCAGCAGCGGGGTCAGGTCGAGGGGACGCCGTTCCAGCACCGCCCGCCGGCTAAAGTCGAGGATCTGCTCGATCAGCCGGGCAGCGTGCCAGGCTTGCTGGTTGACAATGGCCAACCGTTCCCGGTCACGGCCGGAGAGGCCGTCGGCTCGCTCCAGCATGCGGGCGTAGAGGATGATGGTGGCCATGATGTTGTTGAAGTCGTGGGCGATGCCGGCCGCCATCTGGCCAACGGTTGCTAGTCGCTCCTGCTGTTGGAGCTGCTCCCGGATCTCCCGCTCCTGGGTCACATCGTTGACCACCAGCACCCATTGCTCTGGCTGCGGGCCGCTTTCCACCGGCCGGGCGATGACCTCGAAGGTGCGCTTTCCGGCCTTAACCTGGTGCCACAAGCCCTTGGGCGGTGAGGTAAGCAGTTCGGCCAGGGGGCGATCGCCCAGGTGGGTGAGGGTGTCTCCCACTTTTACTCCTTCCAGGACCACCAGGCCCTTTTCCGCCATGGGATTGGCCTGCAGGATCCGTCCCTTGGCGTCCAGCAGCAGCACGCCGGCCGGCACGGTGTCGAGGATCTGTACCATCTGCCGCGCCTGTCCATGGATCTGGGCGAGCAGTCGCTCTCGTTCTTCGTCCGCACGCTTGCGTTCGGTGATGTCCTCCACAATGCCTTCCAGGAAAAGGGGCCGACCATCACTATCGCGTACGGTTGTCAGATACAGATTGGCGATGAATTCGCTACCGTCTCTGCGCCGATAGTGGTTGAGGTGCTGGGCGACGTTGGCCGATTCCAATTGGTTAGAGACAATCCTTTCGCGGTCGCGAGCCTGGACATAAATCTGCTCGCCGATGTTCTGGACTTCACGGATAACCGTTTCGGGTGAATCGTAACCGAGTAGCCCGGCCAGGGCCGGGTTGACCTCGACATATTGTCCTTCGAACGTCGAGCGGAAGATGCCCAATGGCGAGTTATGGAAGAACGTGCGATACCTTTCCTCGCTTTCGCGCAGCGCCTCCTCCACCTGCACTCGCTCAGTGATGTCCCTGGCCACTGAAATCAGGGCTACCGCCTGACCATCACAAACCAATGGTGCGCTGCTCACCTCCCCCCACTTTCTTGTCCCATCCCGTGCGATGAACTGGTACACGGTTGAGGGAATCCGTTCGCCTCCCAGGACCCGCATGGCGTCGGATGATGCCTGCTCCAGGTACTCTGGCGCCAGCAGATGAAGCTCCAGGAATAGTCTATCAATCAACTCTTCCGGTTTGTAGCCTAGTACCCTTTCCACCGAGGGTGTGATGTCGAGTAACCTAAACTCATGATCGACCGAGTAGATCACGTCGGATACATGCTCGAAATGGAGCCGGTGCCGCTCCTCACTTGACCGAAGTGCCTCCTCCGCTCGCTTGCGCTCGGTGATATCCTGCACGATCCCCGACAGGATGGCTGGGTTGCCGGCATCATCCAGGATGAGTTCCCCCGCTTCAGCCCACACAGTGCGGGTGGTCCCATCGGGCAAGACGATGCGATACTCCAGCGGCACCGGCGTCTTGTTCTGGATGACCGAGAGGTTTGAACGCTCAACCGCTTCACGGTCGTCGGGATGGATGGCGCGGGCAATCACGTCGGCCAAATCGCCGCTAAAGCTGGCCTCGTCGATGCCAAAGATGCGGTACATCTCGTCGGACCATTCCAACTGGTTGGATTGAATGTGCCAGGTCCAACTTCCTACATGCGCTACCCGTTGCGCCTTTTGGAGAGCGGCCTGACCTGTGCGCAGCGCGTCTTCGGCTTGCTTGCGCTCGGTGATATCGCGGATGGCGGCGATGTGCACCGGCCGGCCCGCGCGGATGAAAAAGCGGCCGGTGATCTCCACCGGGAACCGCGTTCCATCCTTTTTCCGATGCCAGCGCAGCGGGATGGTGATCACCTGATTGGGCGCGGGGGGTGATGTCTGTGTGACTTGCTGCGTTTGCTCCGGTTCCGCGGACAGGTCCGAGTTCTTCATCGTCAGCAGTACGTCGCGGCTGTAGTTGTACATTTCGCTGGCGGCCTGGTTGGCCTGCAATAGCCGGCCGGTCTGATTGTCGATCAAAAAGATGGCGTCCGATTCGGCCTCGAACAATTGGCGGTAATCCTCTTCACTCTCGCGCAGCGCTGCCTCTGCCCGCTTGCGATCGCTGATGTCGCGCGATACTCCCAGAATTCCGATCGCCTGACCATCAGCGTCGCGCAGGAAAGTCACGGTGGTCTCGGCGCAGACGGTCGAGCCATCCCGGCGCTTGAACTCGAGTTCTAACGTTCGTGACCTAAACAGGTCCCTTTCGGGGATCTGTTCGATGGCCAGCTCTTCCTCCAAAACTTCCAATGCCGTCTGCAGAGAGTCGGGCGTCAGGGTCTCTTCCAGCGAATGGGCCATCAACTCTTCCGGTTCGTAGCCTCGCAAGCGTTTGACGGAGGGGCTGGTGTAGGTGGACCGCAGCTTCATGTCCATCGTCCAGATGACGTCAGTGGCGTTCTCGGCCAGCAGTCGATAGCGTATTTCGCTTTCGCGCAGTGCATCCTCCGCCCGCCTGCGCTCGGTGATGTCCTTGACATACTCGATCACGTTCGTCACGCGGCCCTGTTCGTCCTTGATCGGAAACGCAGATAGTTCGATCCAGCCGGTGGGGTTGTCGGCCGACGGGTAGGGGACGATTTCAGTGTGTGTTTGCCCTGTACCAATGGTCTGGAGCGTGGGGCACCAGGGACAGGCAGACTGTCGCTGCTGGTAAACCTGGTAGCATTTGTGGCCCTCCAATGGCATGCGATGGGGGTACATCTGTTCCATCCTGCGATTGGTCCTGACCACATTGAGGTCGGTGTCCAGCACGCTGATGCCATCCCGAATGGCGTCAAACACGTTTTGGAGAAACTGTCCGGTTTCCTTCAGCGCCCCTTCCGCTCGCTTGCGCTCGGCCAGCTCTTTCTGGGCGGCCGCAAACAGGCGCGCGTTCTCAATCGCAATCGTCGCCAGGCGCGCGAACTGGGTCAGGATTTCGACGTCTTTGGGTTCGAAGGTGCGCTGGGTGTCGAATTCGTGGCCCAAACCCAGTACGCCCAGCAACCGGTCGCCGGAGAGCAACGGGACACCGATGACCGCTGACAGGATGCCGCTGGTAAAATCGCCGATGCGGCCGGGCCAATTATCGTAATCGTTCACTACCAGCGGCTGCCGCGTCTGCCAGACGGTCCCGGCTAACCCTTCCCCCGACCGGGTCGGGTGCGTGAGCGACTCGGCCAGCGCGCCCATCCTGACCCGTGGTCGGAGTTGTCCGGTCTCCGGTTCCACCAGGTCCAGGTAACCAGAGGAGGTGGCCAGCAACTGGCTTGCCCGCCTGACAATGTTTTCCAGCACGGTTTCCAGATCCAGCTGAGCAAGCAACTCGACGGTTGTCTCGTGCAGCGCGGTCAAGTAGGTGTTTTGCCAGCGCAGCGCCTCCTCCGCCTGTTTGTGTTCGGTGATGTCACGGCAAATCACGCCTACCGACTCGACCTTGCGCGCTTCGTCCATGATCGGATAGACCGTGGTTAGGTCGGTGCTTTTCACACCGGCGAAGTTTAGGATCTGTTCGTAGGTAATCGCTTTTCCGCTTTCGAACACCCGTTGATGGTGCTCCCGGTAATGGGCGGCCTCCTCTGTGGGGAAAAGGTCTTCCAGTGATCGCCCCACGACGTCCTCCGGCCGCAGGCCAAACTGGGTCAGGCGAGCGCCACCGGCCGTCCTGAAATAACCGTGGCGGTCCACACTAAAGACCATATCGCCGCTGGATTCGATCACCCGTCGGTAGTGTTCCTCGCTCTCCTGCAGCGTTTTTTCCGTGCGTTTGCGCTCGGTGATGTCTCGGGCGATGGACAAAACCAACCCGGACTGTCGGCCGGATAGGTAGGCATTGCTAACCTCGACCGGGATAAGTGTACCGTCGCGGTGGATGTCAAGGGTTTCAAAGAGTCCACCGGCGTATTGCTCCATCTCTCGCTTGATTATACTCCCTTCCTGCCCGCGGACTTCAGGAGCTTGCAGGTCAGCTACCGTCATCTGCCGTAGCTCATCGCCGGTGTACCCCAACATCTCGCATGCCTGCTGGTTGGCGTCAATGATCTTGTCGTTCTCGTCGTACAGAAAGATGGCATCACTGGCGTGCTCAAACAGGGTTCGATAGCGCGCCTCGCTCTCTTGTAGCGCTTCATCCGCTCGTTTCTGCCGAACGATCTCCCAGGTGACATCGGCCAGATAGGAGACGACCGCCACGTCTTTTTCCGTATAGTCGGCCGGCTTGTTACCCACACCCAGGATAGAGACCACCTTGCCGTCCCGCATTACCGGCACTACCAGCTCGCGGATCACCTCGGCGTGACCATCCGGCAGGCCCTTTTTGTGCGGCAGTGCGGCATAGTCATTGTGAATGACCGGTTTTTGCTGGTGCACGCATTCAACCCACACACCGGCCTGGTCGAGGTCATAGCGCATCCCCTGACCCTCGGCCCGGCAGAATTCCTTCAGCGTGCGGGTGGACCACTGCTGCAGCGAAAGGGTCTTTTGATCGAGTTCCACAAAGTGGTAAAAGCCGATCGGGCTGTCCACGAACGTTCCTACTTTGTCCAGGGCGTGGGTCAACAGTTCATCCAGCGTGTGGCTGGCGGCGTATTCGATGAGGGAGAGGCGTGTCTCGACAAAACGCTGGGCAAGGC
This sequence comes from uncultured Chloroflexia bacterium, assembly GCA_963707345.1. GTDB lineage: Bacteria > Chloroflexota > Anaerolineae > Promineifilales > UBA4811 > CAVPPE01. The sequence goes on along the minus strand of CAVPPE010000002.1, from coordinate 290,739 downwards.
GTTCCTCGGTTTGGTCGCGGAAGACCAGCACTACGCCGGTGATGTTTCCCTGGTGGTCGAGAACCGGGGCGCCGCTGGCGGCGATGGGGATTTCCTTGCCCTCTTTCGAAATCAGCAGCGTGTGGTTGGCCAGTCCAGCGACTGCTCCCTCGCGCAGGACGCGCTCCACAGGGTTCTCCGCCGGCCGGCGCGTCTGCTCGTCAATGATGCGAAAAATGTCCTGTAGCGGCCGGCCGGCTGCTTCTTCCTCGCGCCAGCCGGTGAGTTGCTCGGCGACCGGGTTCATTCGCGCCACGCGGCCGGTGGTGTCGGTGGAGATGACGGCGTCGCCAATGCTGTAAAGCGTGGCTCGCAGCAGGTGCGGGTCGCCGTCCGCCAGATTTGTGAGAACTCGCTCGCTCATCTTCTTTCTCCGGTTCGTTTCCAGAAGCTTGAACAGCCTGACCAGCTCACCGGCCAATGCACCGTGCCCTTACGCTCGCGCCGGAATGAGCGGCAGGCCGCAAGGGGTGGCTGTGAATCAGAAAAGCCGCATGCAGACCTGCACCGCATTCGGCTTTTCCGATTCCGAGTTGAATTATACCGCAGAGTTGCGTGCCGTTCCAACGTCAGTTGGGGGGACCGTTCCACATTGGGGACAACGTCCTGATCAAGGTCGAGTGGCCAGGCAAGGGCCCACCCCCGGCATACCTGCGCCATTGGTATCTTGGCGATGTCATACCCGGCCAGTTCCAATGGGCATTTGCCCCGCACCCGTTCTTGGGCATCTGACGTGAAAGGCGTGAAGCGATAAACCTTCGCGAACACCCCAGGAAGAGCCGAGCGCCTGCCAGGTTCTCGAAGCCGCAGAAGTTCTGATAACGTTGTTCAAAGCGACGAATGACCAACTCGACGGCGCTATAACGGTAACTGGCAATTTCATTATATCCCAGCCGAGGGCCCCGTCTGTCCCCTTTTACGAACGGAAGCCCCTATTCTAGCCTACCGGTCTATCCCCAACGCGGAACGCTCACTCAGTTGGGGACCGTTCCACATTGGGGACAACGTCCTGATCAAGGTCGAGTGGCCAGGCAAGGGCCCACCCCCGGCATACCTGCGCCATTGGTATCTTGGCGATGTCATACCCGGCCAGTTCCAATGGGCATTTGCCCCGCACCCGTTCTTGGGCATCTGACGTGAAAGGCGTGAAGCGATAAACCTTCGCGAACACCCCAGGAAGAGCCGAGCGCCTGCCAGGTTCTCGAAGCCGCAGAAGTTCTGATAACGCTGTTCAAAGCGACGAATGACCAACTCGACGGCGTTATAACGGTAACTGGCAATTTCATTATATCCCAGCCGAGGGCCCCGTCTGTCCCCTTTTACGAACGGAAGCCCCTATTCTAGCCTACCGGTCTATCCCCAACGCGGAACGCTCACTCAGTTGCCGAATAGCCCGCTACTACCTCTGTATCCACCTGCCAGAACGTTTCGGCAAAGAACGGCCGGTACCCCATCTCGTCGTTGATCCTGCGCATCGGCGCGTTGGAATCCGCGTTGCCCGTCCGCACCACCTCCACCTCCGGCCGGTCGCGCAGAATCCGCGTCATCATCTCTGCTTTCAGCCAGCGCCCCAGCCCCCGGTTGCGAAAAGCTGCCAGCACCCCCGTAAAATACTGGTTCAGGATCGTGGGGCGGTTTGGATTCCAGACGACCTCGGTCAAGCCTGCCAGGCTCCTGTCAGCTCGCCGGACAATCATCACCGTCCAGCGCCTGGCTCCCCCGGCGAACATGTTTGCTTCCCACTGTCGCAGCGTGTCCGGCGTGAACTTTTGGTCTTCCACCTCCAGCTCTTCCCGCGGCTCGTCCTTGGCAATCTCTTCTATCAGCTGCGCGATTGCCGCGATCTGCTCCTCCGGGTACGCGCCGGTCCACAACTCGGCTTCAAACTCCTCGCGCAGGCTGTCTGCCCGCGCCAGCCAGTCTTCGATCAAGCCCTGGTTCAACTCTGCCATCCGCAGTTGCTGGACGCGAGAAACCAACCCCGCCTGCGCTCCCAGTCTGGTGAGAAATGCTGCGCCAGCGGGCACGCGGTCGTTCGTTTCGCAGATCAGCAAGCGCCGCTCGTGGCCGCGGGCAAACTCGACGATCGGCCGCAACAGGCGGCGGCCTATACCTTGCCGGCGATGCGTGGGCAAAACCCCGATGACGAATTCCGCCAGGTGTTCATTGTCGCCGGTGTACCAGACCATCGCCTCCGCACGGGCGATAATCCTTTTCTGACTCTCGTCCCACACAGCCCAGACCGCTTCTTTCTGAAAGGCGGGCAGCGTGCGCCAGCGCTGTATGTCTTCGTCGCACGGGATCGGCGGGTCCTCAGGCAGCATCTCGCCGCGCAATAGGTTACCGAACGCATTCAGACAGGCGTACTCACGTTCGCTGGCGGATCGCAGGCTGATTGGCTGAATTTCAAGTCCTGACATCGGATCTCCCACTCTGCCGGCCGACCGCTAGCTGCGGTGTGGATAGCCGGTAATCTCGCGGATCTCTTCGTACAACGGCCGCAGCCTGCGGTACATCTGCCGGTACACCCGCCGGAAGAGGGCATCGTATTGCTCGTGGTTGGCCGGGTCCGGCTCGAACGCGTCGCCCAGGTGGGTCATCTCCTGCACGGCGGTGGCAAAATCGGGGTGCAGCCCCAGCCCGACGGCGGCGTCGATCGCCGCGCCCAGCCCGGAGGCCTCGTAGATGTGCGGCCGGGCGGCCGGCAGGCCAAAGATATCGGCCGTCAACTGCATCGCCGCGTCGCTCTGCGACCCGCCGCCCGCTACCCGCAGTTCCGTGATAGGGATTCTGCTCCGCCTGGCGGTCCGCTCCGCCCCCTCGCGCAGCGCGTAAGCCAGCCCCTCCAGGATGGCGCGGTAAACGTGGGCGCGGGTGTGCACGTCGCCAAAACCGATCACCGCTCCCTTTGCTTCCGGCCCCGGCACTTTGAGGCCCGGCGACCAGTATGGCTGCAAGGTCAGCCCCATCGAGCCGGGCGGGACGGCGTCCACCAATTCGTCAAACAGCTCCTCTGGCTGGATGCCCCGTTCGTCTGCCAGCAACTGCTCACGCAGGCCAAACTCCCGCTTGAACCAGTTGACCATCCAATAGCCCCGGTAGACCTGTACCTCCAGGCTGTACCTGCCCGGCACGGCGGCCGGGTAGGGTGGCAGCAGCGGGATAACCTCGACGTACTTATGGTGGGTAGTGTTGATGGTGGCGGTGGTGCCGTAACTCAGGCAGCCGATGTGGGGTTCCAGACAGCCAGCTCCCAGCACCTCGGTCGCCTTGTCGGCCGCCGAAGCGATCAGGGGCAGCCCGGCCGGGATGCCGGTCTCCTCGGCCGCCTGGGATGTGATCTCGCCCAGCACGCCGGCCGGTGGGACCAGCTCCACCAGCTTGTCCTCGTCCATGATGACCGCCCGCCATTTCCAGTCCCACTTTTTCGACCAAGCCAGGTCTTTATAGTCAAATGGCACGTACCCCACCTGGCAGCCGACCGAATCGACAAAGCGGCCGGTGAGCCGAAAGGTGAGGTATCCGGACAGGAACAGGTATTTGTGGGTTTGCTCCCAAACCTCAGGCTGCTGGGTGGCGATCCAGTTGGCCTCGGCCTCGGCCTGTAAGTAGGCAACTGTCTCCCGCATGCCTGCCAGCCGGAAGAGTGTTCCCCACAGGCCGCCCACCGGTTTCAGCCCTTCGGTGCGGCGCTGGTCCAGCCAGACAATTGCCGGCCGCAGTGGCCGGCCGGCCTGGTCCACGTTGACCGTGGTGGAGCGCTGGGTGGTCAACGCCACCCCGGCAATCCGCTCGCGGTGGGCAGGCTCTTTGACCCACAGCCCCTGGCATGCCTGGCAAATTGACTCCCAGAACAGCTCCGGCCGCTGCTCCGCCCAGCCGGGCTGCCGGGAAAAATACGGCTCGATGGGCACCTGGATTTTGTCCAGCATCCGGCCTTGCGGGTTAAACAGCAGCGCCCGCACACTCTGCGTCCCATTGTCGATGGCGAGGATCAGGTCCCGGGTCACGTGTATTTCCTATGGGCTGACGATCAGGGTAATCTCAAAGGTTCGGGCAGGCGGTGCTTCTGAGTCGCCTGGCGGCTGGTAGGCCAATTGCAGCGCCGTCTGCCCGCTCGCCAGGGCGGCAAAGCGAAACGTTTCCACGCCGGACTCGGAATCGAGCTGGCTTTCGCCTAACTGTTGCACAACGGCCGCCTCCGGGATCTGTGCCACCTGCCACGCCTGGCCGGAAGCGGGGTCGGATTGGAGCTTGATCTCCACCACAAACCCGGTCTGCAGTTCGATCTTGCCGCCGTTGTCTTTTTCGTTCAGCCGGATGACCACTGTTTTGACCGGCATGCAGTCACCGCGCAGAAAAGCCCACTCCTCACACTCGCTGCCGTCCGGGAAGCGGCAAACACCCGCCTGGCTGCCATCGGCCGCGGTGCGAATTTCCACCTGTCCGCCGTTGTCCTGGCAGTAGATCGAAGCGGGGTTGGCCGTGCCGGTCTCGCCGGCCGGGGTGCACTGGCCGCGGTAAAAAGCCCATTCCTCGCACTCGCTCCCATCGGCAAACAGGCAGTAGCCAATCTGGCCACCGTCCGGGTCAGCCCGCATCTCCAGCCGGCCGCCCCAGTCCGTGCAAAAGGCAGAGGCCGGGTTGCCGACGGCCGGCGCGTGCTCAAACTCGCCCGGCCGGCACTGGCCGCGGAAATAGGCCCACTCCTCACAACTGCTGCCGTCGGGGAACATGCAATAGCGAACCTGCCGGCCGTCCACGGTGGATACCTGTTCTGCCCGGCCTCCTTGCTCACCGCAAAAGACCGCGGCCCGGTTGCCGCTGTCAATCATGGGGGCAGGGCCGGGGGATTGTGTGGCCGGGGTGACACAGGCGCTCAGGAGGACCGACGCCAGCAGGATTGCTGCAAGACCTTTGATGCTCACAGGTACACCTCCGCTCTGGATTGCTGATTCCGGCCGGATTATACCGCAATTCTGGTCGCCAATCGAGTGGCCCGGTCAATCGTCGTCGCGCAGCCGGAAAAAGGCCCAGGTGAGCGCCAGCGCGGCCGTGACCAGCCCGGTCGCCAGCGCCACGCGCCTGGCGCGCTGGTAGCGTCCCGGCCGGCCCGCCTGACGAGCGGCGCGGGCGGCCGCCAGGTCGGCCCGCCAATCGGGGACCGCGGCCGGGTCCGGCGGCCGGTAGCACCGTTCCCACAAAGCCAGGTAGCTGGCCTGTTCTGCCTCCCAGCGGGCGTCGTCCCAGCCCAATTCCGGCTGGCAGATGGCGCGCACGGCCGGCAGCAACTCCCGGCCGCCGTCTGCCAGCATCAGCCCCAGCCGGACCCGGCGCAGCAGCAGGTCATCCAGATGGATCACCGCCTCGGCGCGGGCGGCCCAGCGCAGTTCCGCCCACAGCGTGCCGGTGCCAGGGATGGGCTCCAGTTCGCCGGGAGTGGAGGCTGTCACCAGGCGTGGGGCGGCTGCGCCGTACCGGCCGAGCAGCCGGCGGCGGGTTGCTTCGTTCAGCCTTGCGTCGGCCAGCAAGGTTGGGTCCAGCGGGTCCAGTACCGGCCGGTTGGCTTCGATGGGGGGAATCTCTGGCAGCAGATCGCGCACTCGCTTGAGCGCGTCGAGCGCGATCAGCCGGAAGGTGGTGAGCTTGCCGCCGGTCACCGTCAGCAGCCCGTCCTCTTGCCAGATGACGTGGTCACGGGATTCTTTGGATGGGTCATCCTTGCCAGTGTCGATCACCGGCCGGATGCCGGCAAAGGTAGCAATCACATCCTCCAGTTGCAGATCCAGTGGCGCGAACTGGGCCTGGACGGCGGCCATCAGGTATGCGACTTCGGATGGGGCCATGCAGGGTTCGTCGTCCAGCGGTTGGGCGTGATCCACGTCGGTGGTGCCCACCAGCGTGATCCCTTCCCACGGAAAGACAAAGACCGGCCGGCGGTCGAGCGGATGGAGAAAGCTGATTGCCTGGGCCGCTGGAAAGCGCCAGGCCGTAAAGATGAGGTGGCTGCCGCGCAGCGGCCGGATGCGGGGTTCCGCTCCAACTTGCTGCCGCAGCCGGTCGGCCCAGGCTCCGGTGGCGTTGATCACCACGCGGGCGCGGGCCGTAGCCGGCCAGCCGGTGATCCGGTCCAGCAATTCCACACCGGTGACCCGGCCGGCGTCGTCACGCAGCAAGCCGGTGGCCTGCACATAGTTGATGGCCTCTCCACCGGCCGCGCAGGCTTCCTGTATCACCCGCAGCACCAGCCGGGCATCGTCGGTCTGCGCATCCCCGTAGCGAAAGCCGCCCTCCAGCCCGTCCAGGGTGACGTGTGGGGCCAGCATCTGAAAGTCCTGCGCGCTGTGGTGGCGGTGGGTCCAGTGCAATGCCAACAGGTCGTACACGGAAAGACCGGCCGCATAGGTCCACCGGCCGGGGCTATCGCCGGCGTAGTTGGCCAGCAAAAAGCCCAGCGGGTCAATCAGGCCGGGCGCTTCCCCCACCAGCCGCTCCCGCTCCCGAACCGAGGCCCGCGTCAGCCCAAACTGCATGTTCTTGAGGTAGCGCAGACCGCCGTGCACCAGCTTGGACGAGCGGCTGGAGGTACCCCAGCCAAAGTCGTGCTGGTCCACCAGCAAGGCGCGCAATCCCAACCGGACCGCTTCCCGCAGGATGCCGGCGCCGGTGATGCCGCCGCCCACGATGAGTACATCGTACGGCCGGTTCAGCCCTGCCCAGATCTCTTCACGCCAGTTGCCTTGCCACATCTGTGCCTCCTACGCGATCAGCTTGCCAGGGTTCATGATGCCGGCCGGGTCAAACAGGTCGCACGCCGCCCGCAGCGCCGCCATGCCCAACTCGCCCTTTTCGGCCGGCAGGTAGGGCAGGTGATCGGTGCCGACGCCATGCTGATGGCTGATGGTGCCGCCGGCCGCGACGATGGCCTGGCTGGCAGCCGATTTCATCTTGCGCCATAGCTCCAGCGTCCGGTCCGGGTCGGGCTGTAGCCGGAACAGGTAGCTGGTGTAGATGCTGGAGCCGTCGGGATAGACGTTGGAGATGTGGGTGAAAACGTGGACACGCTCATTTTCCAGTTCCATCGCTGTGCGGGTGGCGCTTTCGATGGCCGTGATGAGGTCGGGTATCTTTGCCCACGGGGCGGCCGTCTCCAGCGTGTCGATGGCGTAACCCATCTCCCAGAGCGTGTTGCGCAAGTAGGGGGTGGTAAAGCGGCTCCTGTGCCACTGCTTGCCCATGTACTCCCCGACGTGCGTGGCTCCGTGGCTTCTGGCAATGCTGATGGCGGCGCGGCGGGCAAAGCGGGCTACCTCGGCCCGGCCGGTGACCCCCAGCATCAGCATTGCCTTCTCCTCGCCTTTGCCCAGCGCGCTCAAGCCTCGCTCCAGCATGCCGATCAGCCGTTCGTGGCCCGCCAGGGCCAGGTTGGTGGCGGTTTCGGCCGCCGTGCTCAACCGCAGCATGGAAAGGGGGATGCGGGATTGGACGATCTCGCGGACGGCCTCCCGGCCGGCGTCAAAGTGTGGGAAAAAGAGTGCGTGAAAGCTCTCCTCTTCCGGCAGCGGGTGAATGCGCACGGTCGCCTCGGTGAGCACTCCCAGCCGTCCCTCAGAGCCGAGCACCATTTCACGCAGGTCAGGTCCGGCCGCGGTGGCGGGGATGATGGGCAGTGTCAGCGTGCCGGCCGGTGATTCCAGCCGGCCGGCCACAAAGGTGCGCTCAATCTTGCCGTAATAGAGCGACTGCTGGCCGGTGGAACGGGTCACCACCCAGCCGCCCAGCGTGGAAAACTCGAACGATTGCGGATAGTGCCCCAAGGTGTAGCCGCGGGCTCGCAACTGCGCCTCCAGGTCCGGGCCGCGCACGCCTGCACCAAAAGTTGCCAGCTGGCTGATCGTATCCAGATGGCGCAACTGGTTCAAGCGCGCCAGGTCCATGGTCAGGGTCGGTCGGCCGCCCGGCAGTGGGTTGACGTGCCCCACCACGCTGGATCCACCGCCGTAGGGGATCAGGGCTACCCGGTTTTCCTTTGCCCACCCCAGCAGTGTGCGGACGACCGCTTCGGTGGAAGGGTAGGCGACGCCATCCGGGAATGCCTCCATCCGGCCGGTGCGCAGCGCCACCCAATCGGGCAAGCTTTGCCCCCGCGCGTGGCGAACGCGCTCCACCGGGTTGGTGGTCGCCAGCGGGTGTTCCGGCAGCCGGGATGGCGGGACCGCCCCGACCGCTTGTTCCAGCGTGGCGTCCCGCGGCGGCTGGCCGGGTCCTATCCATGCCTCCAGCAGCGGCAAGGCCGAATCCGGCAGGTGGTGACAAACCGAGTCATCTCCCCATCCATTCCAGCGTTTCATCGCTCTCTCTCCTGCCACAGCTGGATGCTCTCAGCCATTGCAGACCGGGCGGCCTCGGCTGCGACGTCGGGATTGCCAGCCTGTGCGGCCGCCAGTAGCGCGCTGTAGTACCGGAGCGACGCAGCTCGGGCGACCGGGTTGGCAAAATAGCGTTGGGCCATCTCCACGTAAAAGTCGGAAAAGCCGTTAAAGATGAGCATAAAGACCGGATTGCCGGAAGCGCGGATCAGCGCCAGATGGAGCTGCCAGTCGGCGGTGGCAAAAGCGTCCGGGTCGTCGGCCAGCGCGGGGTAGGGTGCAAGGAAGGCTGCTACCCCGGCCGAGTCCCGCGCGACGGCCGCGCGAGCGTAGGCAGGCGTCAGGGCCAGGCGGACGTCCAGCAGGTTGGGCACAAAGTCGGCCGGCAGGTGCTCGCCATGGCGGACCATGGCACCCAGAACGGCAAGGTTACCCTGCCACCAAAAGTCATTCACCACGGTTGGTTTGCCCTGCTGGATAGTGACCCAGCCGTCGCGGGCCAGTCGCTGCAACGTTTCGCGCAGCGTCGGCCGGGTGACGCCCAGCTGCGTAGCCAATTCGCGTTCGCCGGGAAGCGTGGAACCAGGTGAAAACTGCCCGTTCAGGAAGGCCCGGATCAGTCGTTGCTCGGTGAGTTCGGCCGGGCGGGGAGGCGGGGCCCAATGGTCGCTATCTGTCTCTGCCATTCGCTCTCCTTTCTGGTAAGTGGTCTGACCAGTTGTCGATAGTATAAGGGTTTGGCGGTCGTTTGTCAATCGGGAGAGGGAGTCAGATGGCTGCGGTCCAGCGGCAAACCGGGCCGTTGGCGTGGCAGGATGCGCGGCCGGAGGCTTCCAGCATGTCCAAATGCCCTTGGACTTCGGAAAGTGCCAGGAAGAGGTGAACCGACGGCAGAGTGGGCGGGAAAAGCTGCCGGGTCAAATCAAAGACGGTGTGGGGCTGGCGGCCAAGTTGCTCCCAGACCTGATCAGCGCGCTGATGATGGAAGGCGATGCGCCGCTGCACCAGCCCGGCAACATCGGTGATGGGGTCGCCATGACCTGAGTAGGCGATCACCGGCCGCAGCGCCGCCACGCGCTCCAACTGTTCCAGGTATTGAAGCAGGCGCTTGGGCCGCTCGGCCCCGCCAGCGGCCGGCGGTTCCACCACCGGGTTGGAGCTAATCTGGGCGATCAGGTGGTCATTGGCGAGCAGCACCCGGCTGTCCGGCTGCCACAGGCAAATGAGGCCGCCGGAGTGACCGGGCGTAGTCAGCACCTGCCAATCCTGGCCGCCCAGCCGCAATGGATCGCCGTCGCACAGGTCCGCGTTGACCGCTACCGGCCGGGCGTAATGATGGGTGCTGTCGCGGGCGGCGGCGATCTGTTCCTGAACCTCGGCGGGGACTCCACACTGCGCGAACCAGGCCAGGTAAAAGGCAACGGCAAGCTGGCTGTTGTTGCGACCGGATTCCAGGGTGGGAGACGCGTTTGGGTGCGCCAGCACGGCCGCGCCGGACTCGGCCGCCAATTTGCTCGCCAGCCCATAGTGGTCCGGATGTGGATGGGTGATGATGATCTGGCCCAGATCGGCCGGGGAGTGCCCCAGCTCCGCCAGTCCTGCCCTTAGCGCCGTTTCGCTGGGTTCCCAGTGCGGGCCGGTGTCCACCAGCGTCAGTTGCTCCCCCGGCCGGGCGGGCTGCAGCAGGTAGACGTTGACGTCTCCCACGGAGAACGGGGTGGGAAGGGTAAGACAGTGGAGATGTGGCACGCGCACGCGTGGTGGTCAAGCGCTAGTCGGCCGTCGGCCGGGAGGCCATCAGCACGTTCCAGGTGCCTCGCGCCGTTGCTTCGCCTTTTTGGTTGATGACCGCCACCTGCAATACCACCGAGCCGCCGCCCAGTCGCGTCATCTCTTTCAGTTCCACTACCTCGGCTTCCATGTGGACAGTGTCACCAATAAAAACCGGCCGGCTGAATTTCCAGGTCAGGTCGCGAAAAGCGAGCACCGTCCCTTCGATAAAGCCGAGCTGCGCGGTCAGGCCAGTGGCAACCGAGAGCACCAGCAACCCGTGTGCTACTCGCTGGCCAAACATCCCCTTGCTGGCAAAGTCTGCGTCGGTGTGGATCTGGTTATAGTCGCCGGAGAGGCCGGCAAAGGCGACAATGTCCGCCTCGGTGATGGTCCGGCCGGCGCTGATGACCGTATCGCCCAACTGGAACTCTTCAAAATAACGGCCTCGCGGCCGGAATTGGTGTGTTTCAGACATCCGTATCCTCCTGATCTTTGCTCCCAATAGACACTCAGACCAAATCTCTGCTGGGCAAACGCTTGGGCTGCCTATGGCATGTGACTGGATTGTAGCAAAGTTGATTTTATGGGGCAAACTGGTAGACTTGCTGAGAGTTCGGAAAGGTGGATAGAGCCATGGATATTCTGACGACTGGATGGGATTTGGATCGGGAACGGGCAGAGCAGGCAGAGGACGATGCGGCCGAAACCACGCATGGCGGCCGGGAGCCGATCAACTGGGTACAGGTGGCCGAGACGATGGGCACCCCGAATGCGGTGATCGTTGCCGGCCGGTTGGAAAGCGAGGGGATTCCCACCCGCGTGACCCAAGAAGCGGCCGGGGCGCGCGTTTTTGCGGTCACTGTGGGAATCCTGGGCACGGCTCGGGTGTGGGTGCCGGAAGAGCTGGCGGTGCAGGCCGAGGAGATCCTGTCGCGAGATTGGGATGAAGAAGAGTAAAGTAGGGGTTGCGCAAAACGTAGGTCCTGGTGTAAAATAAACCAGATTTTGAGCAACGAAATTAACGTATTAATCGCACGAAGGAGTATTGGATGACCAAGAAAAAGCGATCTGCCCGGCGCGAGCAGGCCCTGGCGGCCCAAAGGGCCAAAGAGCGCCAGCAGTTATTCCGGATCGGGGGTATTGCGGCCGTGGTGCTGGTTGTGCTGGCCGGGTTGGTGTGGCTTGCCAATCGGCCCAAGCTGGCGGAGACGACTGGCCCGGTGGGAGCCGTAGGAGCTGCATGGGGCCCGGCCGACGCTCCGATCGTCATTGAGGAATGGGCGGACTTTAACTGAAGCTACTGCGGGCAATTTGCCACTGGCGCGGCGCGTCAGATTGAAGAAGAATACGGACCGACCGGCAAAGTGCGTTTTGAGTTCAAGAACTTTGCGTTTTTGAGTGCTGACTCGGTGACTGCGGCCGAAGCCGCTCTGTGTGCGGCCGATCAAGGGCAATTTTGGCCCTACCATTACACCTTGTTTGAGAATCCTAATTCGTATAGCGAATCAAGCCTAAAGCGCTACGCGGAAGCCCACGGTATGGACACTCAGCAGTTCGCCGATTGCCTGGAGGGTGGGAAACACGCGCAGACGGTTCAGGGTGAGTTGGCCGAAGGCCAAGCCAAAGGTGTGAGTTCAACGCCAGCGATTTTCGTCAACCAGACCATGTTCACCGGTGTGCAACCGTTTGAGGTCTTTCAACAAGCGATTGAGCAGGAATTGGCTGCACTGGGCCAGTAATCGCTTTCGGGTTTGACGGGTTGATGGTAGAATCTACCCACGCCTGTGATAAGTATGAAGGAAGTACAGCATAGGAGTTTCGGGAAATATGACTAGAGCAACCGATTGGACGACTTCAGCCGAGGAGACGACTGGTGGAACGAGTTACAGTTGGACCAAGTTGTTGATCGGCGGCGTGATCGTACTGGGTGCGATTGCGCTACTACTGTACACGACGACGCGGGGCAACGCCCAGTATTCTCTGACGATTCAGGAGTTGCGCGGCCGGGAAGCCGAGATGGTCGGTAAGGACGCGCGAATATCGGGGATTGTGGTGCCGGATTCGATCGCCTACGACGCGGCAACGCTGCATCTTGAATTTGACGTCGTGGACCAGGTTGGCTCTAATCAACAACCCCTCAGGATTGTGGTAGATGGCGAGCCTCTACCTGATCAAATGAAAGATGAGGCCGAGGCGATTGCCGAGGGGCAGCTTCAGGCTGATGGTACCTTTCGCGCGGAGACGCTGATGATGAAGTGTGCCAGCAAGTACGAGACGGAAGTTGAGCAGTAGGGAGAAATGGCGTGCTGGCTGACGTAGGTTTGATCGCGCTGGTTTTGGGGCTGGTTACGGCCGTCTATGCGGCCGCGGCGGCCGTTTATGGGGCCACACAGGGAGTTAAGGGGGGAGCCTGGGTTGCCAGCGCCCGCAACGCACTCATTATGGCCTGGCCACTGCTCACTATTTCGTGCGGTGCGCTGGTTTGGCTGCTGGTCAAAGGCGATTTTCAGGTGGAGTACGTGGCGCTGGTGACGGACCGGGCGATGCCCACTTACCTCAAGGCGACAGCCCTCTGGGGCGGGCAGGCTGGCTCGCTTCTGTTTTGGGCCTGGGTGGCGGCCACATTTTCTGGCCTGGTGATGCTGCGCAAATGGCAGTCGGATCGTGCCCTGTTGCCTTACGTCATCGCGATCAGCGCGGTCACATTGGCGTTTTTTGTTGTACTGGTGGTGTTTGTGGAGCAGCCCTTCAAGAAGCTGCCGTTTGTTCCGGCCGACGGCAACGGTTTGAACCCGCTGCTGCGCCATCCGGGCATGATCATCCACCCGCCGATGCTTTACCTGGGCTTTGTGGGGTTCACCGTGCCCTATGCTTTTGCCATGGCGGCGCTCATCAGCGGCCGGCTTTCCGATGAGTGGATTCACGCTACGCGGCGGTGGGCACTGGCGGCGTGGCTCTTTTTGAGCCTGGGGTTGGTGCTGGGCGGCCGGTGGGCGTACGATGTGCTGGGCTGGGGTGGCTATTGGGCGTGGGACCCGGTGGAAAACGCGGCCCTGTTGCCCTGGCTGACCGGCACAGCCTATCTGCATTCGGCCGTCATCCAGGAAAAGCGCGGCATGTTCAAGACCTGGAACATGGTGCTCATCGCGGTGACCTACGGGCTGGTGGTGCTGGGCACTTTTCTCACCCGGTCAGGCGTTATCTCTTCGGTACACGCTTTTGCCCGCTCAGCTATTGGGCCGCTCTTTTTTGGCTTTATCGTCTTGATGAGTGTCTTCTCGGTTCGCTGGCTGTTGCGACGGCGCGATGCGCTGCGCTCGGAGCATCGTTTGGACGCGATTCTCTCTCGCGAGACAGCTTTTTTGGTCAATAATTTGCTGTTTATCACCATCACCCTCTCCGTGCTGTTCGGAACGCTGTTCCCTCTAATTACCGAGTTGCTCATCCAGGAGCAGATCACGTTGCGGGTGGGGTGGTATAACCAGGTGGTCGGCCCGCAGTTGGCTGCCCTGGTGCTGTTGATGGGAATCGTTCCGCTGTTGAGCTGGCGGCGTTCGTCTGCCAAACGCTTCGGCCGGGCGGTCTGGTTGCCGCTGGTATTGGCGTTGCTTCTTGTGGGGCTGTTGCTGGTGAGCGGCTACACCAATGCCGGTGCGTTGATTGGCTTTGGCATCAGCGCATTTGTTGCGATGACTACCTTGCTCGAGTTTTGGCATGGGGCACGGGCGCGGAGCAAAGCCCGCGGCGAGCATTTCCTGCGGGCGTTGAATCAGATCATCGTCCGCAACCGGCGGCGGTACGGCGGGTACATGATCCACCTGTCGGTGGTGTTGATGGCGATCGGGATTACCGGAAGCTATTTCTACCAGCAGGAGACGCAGGGAACCGTCCGGCGGGGTGAGACGATGACCGTGGGTGGCCTGACCATTGTTTATGAAGGGCTGACCGAGCGGCGTGCTTCGGACGACTTGACCGTTTCCGAGGCCACGGTTGCGGTTTTTCGCGATAAAGAGCAGATCGCCACGCTGCATCCGAGACGGGATTTCTATGCCTCGTACAACCAATTCATCACCATCCCGTCGGTGCGCAGCACGGCCGCCGACGATTTTTACGTGATTCTGGTCGGGTGGGAAAGGCTGGGCCAGGATCAGGCAACCTTCAAGGTTTACCACAACCCGCTGATCAATTGGCTGTGGCTGGGTTCTTTCCTGCTGATCTGGGGAACGCTAGTGGCAGCCTGGCCCGGCCGGAGTGAGCAGCCGGCCGTGTCGGTGGCCTACCGGCCAGGGCAGATTGTATCCGGCCGGCCGCGCGTCACCTGATCGGCCGATGATTTGAGCATCCAAGCCCGGCCAAAGTGAAACGGCCGGGCTTTTTTATTGGCGTGCAGCTACCGAGGTTCGATGGGGAGCCAAACAGTAAACGTGCTTCCTTTGCCTGGCGTGCTGTGGGCGTCGATCCGGCCGCCGTGGGCGCGGACAATGGCCTGCGCCATGCTCAGGCCCAGGCCAGTGCCGGGGATGTGGCCGGCTTCGGCCTGGCTACCCCGGTAGAATCGCTCAAAGATCCGATCCACTTCCCCCTCGCTCATCCCGGGGCCGGTGTCTGACACTGTGATAACCACCCACCAGCGACCGCTATCCTGTTGAGCGCTGGCTTGCAGGGATACAAGCCCCGGCAGCGAACGCTCACCGTTGCCCGAAGCCTGGGTAAAATTGATGGCGTTTTCCAGCAACTCGCCTACAGCTTGGGTCAGGCGAATGCGATCGCCTTTGACGGCCGGCAGGTCCTCCGGAATTGGCCCAACACTGAACGCGAGCCCGGACTCTTCTGCTTGGCTTTCAAAACGCGCGACCAGATCATTGATCAGGAAGGCTGTCGGAAACGTTTCCCATGACTGGATAACCTGGCCGCTGTCCAGATTGGTCATCTCCAGGATATCTACCACCAGATCGCTCAAGCGGATGGTCTGGTCTTCAATCACCTTCAGGTAGTGTTGGATTTTATCCGGCGGCAGCGGTTGTTGCAGCAAGCTGGCGTACAGCTTGAGGTTGGTGATGGGCGTGCGGAGTTCGTGCGAAATGTTGGTCATGAAACGTTGCCGGGCGCGTTCGAGATTTTTCAGGCTGGTGATATCCTGGTGGCTGGACACGCCGCCAATCATTTTCCTCTCTGCGTCGTGCAGTGGGGCAATCGACATGGCAGCAGCGTATTGGCGGCCATCTCTGCGCTGGATGGTGACTTCGCCACGCCAAACCTCACCTGTTTGCAGCACTTGCCGCAGGGCTTGTTGATCCTGCGTCGTGATTTGGCCGCTCAACCACAGAAACATCGGTTCTCCAAGCACCTCTTCGCGGGTGTAGCCGGTCAGCCGGGTGAATGTCTCGTTGGCAAATTGAACGCGCATATCGACATCAATCACAATGATGGCGTCGCCCACGCTGCGCAGGATGGCGGCGCTTTTGTCGCGCTCGGCAAGTATCTCGGCCGTGCGGCTGCTCACCTCCGCTTCAAGTCCGTCCACCAGTCGGGCGTTCTCGATGGCGATGGCGGCCGCGTTAACCAGCGGCCGGAGCCGTTCGATGTCGGCCTTTGAGAACCCGGCCGGCACGTCGCTGTCCAGCCGGAGCAAGCCCAGGATCTCCTCTCGCAGGCAGATGGGCATGCTGATGTGCGACCGAATCCAGGACGTGTGCTCCTCCTCGTACCACAACGGCTCTTTGGCTGTGTCTGGGATGACCAGCGGTGTGTTGTTCTGTACTACCCGTAAGTCGAGCGGCAGCGACTCCAGTCGCTGTTTGAGGCTGGCGATGAAGCCTTTGCTGTCTGTTCCTACCGCGCGTGGGCCCAACCCCCGCACAACGTCCAGTTGGCTCCCGTCGAGCAGTGCGATGTTGGCCGTGCGAAAGGGAACGACCCGTTGCACCTGCCGCAAAACCTCGTCCAGCACAGCCTGATAACTGAGTTGGGAAGTGAGAGCCAGGGTCACCTCGCGCAGCGTTTCTGCCAACAGCCGTTGCTCGCGCTCGCGGGCATACCATTGCTCTCGCTCTGCCTCGGCCGCGGCGCGCTCGGTGATGTCTCGAACGGTGGACAGGAAGTATTGCTGCTCGCCGGCCGATAGCCGGGCGATGGACACCTCCACGGGAATCTCACCCCCATTGCGGTGCGCAATCCGGGTGCGGAAATGATTTCCGCCGGCCGCATCTTGCTCGGTGTAGATGGGAAAGGGCGGGCACACCTGAACGTCCGGCGGCTGCAGGTCCGTTGTGCGCATCATCAGCAGTTCGGCGCGGCTGTAGCCGGTCAGGGTGACTGCTTGCTGATTGACGTCAATGATTTGTTGGTCCTGGCGTTCCAGAAAAATGGCGTCGTTGGCCTGGTGAAACAGGGTACGATAACGTGCTTCGCTTTCCTGGAGGGCATCCTCAGCCCGCTTTCTATCCGTGATGTTGTGGACGTATTCGATGATGCCCACCGCCCGGCCGGAGGCGTCCAGCATGGGAAATGCGTGGAGTTCTAGCCATCCCTCAACTCCTCTTGGGCCGGTCAGCGGGACGATATCCATCTGATGTGACTCGGTCTCGAGGGCGCGTTTGGAAGGGCACGGGTCGCAAATCTCTGCCCGGCCGTGATACACCTCATGGCACTTTTTGCCTTCCAACGGTACGGCGTGCGGGTACCAGCGTTCCATGGCGTGATTCACCCGCAAGACGGTCAACTGGTCATCCAGAATGCTGATGCCATCCTGGATGGCGTTAAAGGTGTTCTCAAGGAGTTGGCCGCTGGCCGGGGCGGCCGGAACGGCCTTGTTCCGCTCCGTGGCATGCAGAATGGCGCGCCTCAGTGAAGCCTGGGTGAGGCTTTGCTTGGCCAGGCAATCCTGCGCCCCGGCCCGGATGGCGCGGATGGCCAGCGTCTCGTCGTCTTGGTCGGACAAGATGAGGATGGGCACGTTCGGCGCGCGGCGACGGATTTCGCCAAGGTGTGGCTGCACCCGACCCTCGGGGAGCATACTATCAAGCAGGACGACGTCAACGCCCCCCTGATCAAGTTGTGCAAGCCCGGCCGCCAGGGTCGAGCCGTGGACAACAACAAAGCAATGCCCGGCCGGTTGGCTGCCCGCGAGCAACTCCTGGATGCGCTTGGCGTCACCCGGATCGTCTTCAATAAATAGAACGTGAATCTCTAGTTCTTCCATTGGCTGGCAAATCCTTCAAGCGCCACGATTGTATCGCACACGGAGCGTAAACTCAAATGTGCGCCTGGGGAAATTGCTCAAGCAGGCCAAGCCCCCGCACGCCCTCCATCTTGCCCCATGCAGGCCCCTGGGGCCCAGCAGGTAACTGCTGGGAAAAGAAAAGCGGGACCAGTCAGTCTGCTCCCGCTCGATGTGTTACGAATTGACAGGTGAAATGTTAGGCAGGTGCTTCTTCGGCCGGGGGTGTTTTCCCAATCTTTTCCTCGATGGCCTTCTTGCCTTCGCTGACAGCTTCTTCCAGCTTGGCCTTTTGCTCGTCGTAAAGTGTCTTGCTGCGCTCCTGTGCATCGGCAATCAGTTCATCGGCCTTTTTGCGTGCCTCGTCCAACGTTTCCTGTGCTTTGGACTGCAATTCAATTCCCCGCTGCTGGATCTGTGCGCGGGTCTCTTCGCCCGATTGCGGCGCAAGGATGAGAGCTACGGCCGCGCCAATTAGCCCGCCCACCATAAAACCGGCGAAAAACGCCCCAAACCCATCGCTATCGCTCATTTCATTTCCTCCTTGTTTATCTGTCCGAAACCTTCTTTTTGGTTTTAGCAGAGGATTTGATTCCACCTGCCATGCCCCCGGCCAGCTTGGCTAGCCGGGCTATGCCACTGGCATAGCCGGATGCTTTGATGACCGGTGTGACCATGTGTTCACTCATAAAGGTGGCCGTGCCGCGCACAGTGCTGACGGTCTCGTTGGTGTTCTTGAGGATCGGCTTGATCTCAAACTCCAGCATGTTGGTCAGCCGTGCCACCTGGATGATGAGGACCAACAGTGCGAGCCCGATCAAACCCGATTCGGCCGCCAGCGCAATGATAGCAATGTCGCGAAAAGTCTCGGTGTGAATGGGGTTCCTGACTGCCAGGATGACCAGCAGCACCAGGACAACAAGCACCACAACGGCCCCGGCTACTCCCAGGTAGATGTACTTTGGGGCGATGAGTGGCTCGGCGGGAGCAGATACAGAGGGACCGGCGGCCTGCTGTTCGTTGTGTATGGCGGGAGTATCCGACATGGGATCATTCACCTTCAACGGGCATTATATCATCTTTTGAACCGACGTCAAAGCCCCTGATCGGGCTTCGGACAGGAGATCGGACAATATTGGTGAAATGGGGCCAACGCGGCGAATTTGAGGGGGTGGGGGTTATAACCCCCACCTCTTTTCAACGCCGATGTAGAATAAGGCAGGATAGCGGCCGTCTTTGCTCAATGTCCGAACTTGGGTCTGAACTTCAGTCCTGATCTGGGAGGTCCCGTTCCGGCCGGACCTTGCTTAACCAATGGGTCAACAAAAGTGCCAGCCATGACCCCAGGCTGGCTATGACCGTGTGAATGGGGCCGATGTCCAGAATCTCCAGACTCAAGATGCCGCCAGCCCATTGGCCAAGCGCAAAACCCATCCAGCTTGCCAGCAGGTACAACGCCAGCTTGAACAGCGATCCACCAAAGAGCAGGTGAAAGCCCGCGCCGTAGGCAGTGGCAAGCAGGAAGGCAAATAGAAAACCGGGGGAGAATAGACTCGTACTCATTTCGATCTCTCCTGTGGAGCTATCATGCCGCCACCCAAGCAGACCTGATTGTGGTAGAAAACGGCTGCCTGGCCTGCGGTGATGTCGGAAAGCGGCTGGTCGAACTGGACCAAAGCATGGCCATCCGCCAAGTGTGTGATAGTGGCTGGTGCCGGCCGTGCCCGGTAGCGGATTTTGACTTCTGCACCGAATGACTGGACGCCGGCCGGTGGTCCTCCGGCTACCCATTGTGTCCTGGCAGTGGTCAACTCGCGCCGCTTCAGGGCCCCGCGTGGCCCCACGACCAACGTGTTTTGCGCGGGGTCGGTTCTCAGCACGTACAACGGCTCGGGCGCACTGACACCAATCCCTTTTCGTTGGCCGATGGTATAGCCGGGAAGGCCCTGGTGTTCGCCCAGGATGCGGCCGGCCTGATCGACGATTGGGCCAGGCTGCATCGCCTCGGGGATGTGTTCCAGCAGAAAGCGGCGGTAATCGCCATCGGCCAGGAAGCAGATATCCTGGCTATCCGGTTTGGAAGCTACAGGGAGTTCCCATTCTGCGGCCATGGCCCGAATTTGCGTTTTGGTAAACCTGCCGGCCGGGAAGAGCAGGTGTGCCAGCTGGGCTTGTTGGAGCATGTACAGCACGTAGGATTGGTCCTTGCTCGCATCCACGCCGCACAGCAATTGAACCTGGGTTCCCTCCTGTGCAAGTCTCACATAGTGGCCGGTTGCCAGATAGTCCGCGCCGAGGCCGATTGCATGTTCCAGCAGGAAGCCAAAGCGCACCCGCCGGTTGCACGCCAGGCAAGGGTTCGGCGTGAGCCCGGCCGCATACGCCTGGATAAAATCCTCTACCACAGTTTGCCGGAATAGGTCGGTGACGTCCAATGTGTGAAAGGGAATATTCAGGATATGTGCCACTCTTTGGGCGTCGCGCACCTGGTCTGGGGTGCAGCAACGGTTGGAAATCGGATTGGCCCAACCGCGCACCCGCGCGGATGAGCCGGCCGGCTCGTTCCACAGTCGCAGCATCAGCCCCTCCACCTGGTATCCTGACCGCACCAGCAGTGCGGCCGCGACCGAACTGTCGACCCCGCCGCTCATGGCTACGATCACCCGTTTATCTGCGCTCTGTTCCATCATGTGGGCGAGATTGTACCGCATACCTTCATAGATGGCTATAATGCGGTCCAATTAGCAGCCACGGGTGCGGGCCCGAATTGTTTTAAGGAAGGAAAATGGCTTGAGTACACCCAATCAGGATTTTGGGTTGACGTGTAGGGATTTGCTGATACCATATTTCCCAGCGGGCAACACCCATTTGTAGCCTGGAGTTGAAACATGGAACGATACAATGCCACTGTGATCGGGAAAATCCTGGTGACACCAGATTTGATGATTCTGCGCGTCAAGACCGATGAACCAAGAACCGGCTTTAAGGCCGGGCAGTACACCGTCCTGGGCTTGTACGGTTCGGAGCAACGGTCGGTCAATTCGCTGCCAGAAGGCGATGCCTGCCCGGCCGATAAGGTTATTCTGCGCCCGTACTCTATCGCCTCAGCCACGGCCGACACGCAGCAGTTCGAGTTCTACATCAGCCAGGTCAAGTCCGGTCAGCTCACCCCGCGGCTTTTTGCCCTGGAGATGGGGGCGCGGCTGTACATTAGCACCCGCATTGTTGGCGTCTTTACCCTCAATGACACGCCTGAGGATTCTGATATTGTCATGGTGTCGACCGGGACCGGGTTGGCTCCCTACATCAGTTTTTTGCGCTCCCACGTTGCGGAACGGCCGGGAACAAGAATGGCTGTCGTCCATGGCGCGGCGCAGCCATGGGACCTGGGCTATTACAGCGAATTGAACTTTTTGGCGCAGACGTTCAAGAACTTTTACTATCTCCCCACGCTCACCCACGCGGATGAAACCTGGACCGGCCATCGACTATGGATTGAGGAAATCCTCACGGACGAGGTGCTGATCAAGGATACCGGCATCCATATGGACCCGGAACATACCCACTTTTTCCTCTGTGGCAATCCCAAGATGGTGGACAACGTAACCGCTTTGCTCGCCGAGCGGGGTTACACCCGACACACGCGCCGGTCGCCTGGCGCACTGCACATTGAAGAGTTCTGGTCTGGAAGTAGCTAGCTGCGCTCTGCCATTGCCCAGGTGGTGCGCACACCCCTATCTCGCCCCGCCCAAGCCCTTGGGCTGAGTTGCAACTACAGCACGTGAATTATTGCTGCTGCGGGATGGGGAGCACTACCGTGAAAATGCTCCCTTTGTCTATCTCACTTTCAACAGAGATGCTGCCCCCAAGTTCCTCCACGGCCGTCTTTACCAGTGCCAGTCCCAATCCTGTGCCGCCAATGCCCCGTTCGACGGCCGCCTGGGTCCGATAAAAGCGCTGGAATAGATGGGGAAGCAACTCAGGCGCGATCCCCATGCCCTGGTCTGCCACATCCACCCACATTTTGTCATCCTGCTGCCGTGCGGCAATGCGAATATACCCCTTGGAACTAAACTTGATGGCGTTGTCCACTAGATTTTTGAACACCAGCCGCAGCCCTTCATGGCTGGCGATCACAGGGGGCAGGCCGGCCGGCACGTCGACCCTGATATCAAGCCCTTTATGTTGCGCCAATTTGCGCAGCGGCGGGAGCAATTCTTCGAACAGCGTGTTAAGCAAGATGTGTTCCTGGCCCGAAAACGAGAAGGTGGCTTTGACGCGCGCTAGCTCCAGAATCTGGCGCACCAATTGCTGCAACTGGTTGCTCTGCTCCTCCACGATTTTTAAATAGCGCGCTTCCCGCTTGGGGTCGCCCTTGGCCTTACCGGCCCGCAGCAGGCGGGCATAGAGCAGGATGGTTGCCAATGGAGTGCGCAACTCGTGCGTCACATTGGCAATAAAGTCCTCCTTCATCCGCTCCACTTCGCTGATCTGGCTCATGTCGCTAAAGACGATGACAATGTCCGAAATGTCATTGGCCGGATCGCGATTGGCCGCGCCGCTGACCAGCACCGGGGTGCGTGCCCCATCAGGCCTCACCAGATCGCAGGCGGCGTGAAAGGACCGGCTTTCGTTTTCGGCCGAGATGATCTGCTGGTACAGGTTCTGTAGCGTCTCCGGCTCGGTTGTGATGGCCTCAAAGCACAACTTGTCGGCTAGGTCAACCTCATTCCGGCTGACCATTGCCTGTAGGGCAGGATTGACCGCGACGATCCGGCCGGCCAGATCCACCGTCAGCAGTCCTTCGCTCATGTTGGAAAAGATGGCCTCCATGCGCCGTTTTTCGGACAATACGTCTGCGTGTAGGCGGGCTTTTTCAATCGCAATCGCGACCGACGAACTGAGGGCAGACAGCAACCGCTGGTCGGCGTTGGTAAAATGGCCGGAGCGTTTGTTGACCGCCTCCATCACGCCGATCACCTCTCCTTCTACCTTGAGCGGAACGCACAGAATGGAACGGGTGACAAAGCCGCTGGCGGCGTCGACGTCGGGGTAAAATCGCGGATCGGCATAGGCGTCGGGCACGTTGAGCGGCTCGCCATATTGTGCTACCCACCCCGCTACCCCCTGGCCCCATTTGAGGCGGATGGGCGGCAGGTCCGTGAACTTGGGACCCATCAGCGAATTCTCAAAGACGATTTCCTGTGATTCTTCGTCAATCAAGCCCACCGAAACCCCGCTGGCGTCAATTGTGGCGCGGACGTTGGAGAGGATCTGGTTGAAAATGTCATCCAGGCTGAGCGAAGAGGTGAGCGACCGGCCGATCTCCGAGACGATGCTGTATTCTACCGATTGACGGGTTGCCTGGCTTTTGCTGTCCAGTAAGTTCAGCGCCAGCCCGGTGTAACTGGCCAGGCTGATTAGCTCAACTGGGGTTGGTAGCCGTTCTCGCGGCACATCCAGCAGGCAGATGGCACCCTGGGCCGGCCATTCCGGCTGTGGGCCAGAACCAGGGATGGGAGCGAGCACCAACGAGGTCTCGGCCAACTGCAACAGTCGGTCTCTCGTCGGGTCATAGTCGGCCGGCCAGGGGGTAGCCACGCGGAATGGACCCTTCAGATGTGGCAGTTTGGCAAGTACCCCCACTTCGCCGTTGAGGTAGATCGGCCGGTTGGGTTGTACGCTTTGCCCGACGAGGCGCATGAAATAGGTGATCGGCAGGTCGTCGCTTTCCAAGTCCTGCGAAACGGGGTTTGCGCGCAGGATGACGGCCGATCTGCCCGTCCCAATCAGTTCGTGCAAGGCTGTCGCGATGATTGTGCCCAGTGTGTCGGGAGACTCGACGTGGGGCACCACCTGGGCCAGTGCTTGCCACAGGTCCAGGAATTGGCCGTGATCGGCGTAGGATTGCGACATGGCATCCCCTGCCGCTTGCCGGCTAGGGCTCTGGTGTCAGGTCGGCGGCCGGCTCGGGCGGCAGTTCGACGCGCACGGCGTGGTCGTGCGCGTGGCTGTAACCACTACCCACGGCCGTGCTGCCACAAAAGGGGCAAAGGTTCCACTGAAGCTCAAGCAATCGGTCGCAATCCGGGCAGGTTTTGCGCAGGCGGGTGTGGCAGTGGGGACAGATTCTCCAATCCTCCAGCGCCGGCCGGGAGCACCCCGGGCAGGTAGCCCGTTCCTCGATTTCTTGCAGCAGCGCTTCCTCCTCCAGCGCTCGCTCGTAGGCTTCCGACAAGGTCTCTCGCGGCCGGAGCATCAGATAAATCAGCCAGCCGGGAAAAGAAAGCACCGCCACCATAAAGGCAGACATGATCTGTGCAAACGGGTCACGGGACCGTGCCCGCATGTCTTTAAAGGTCCAGATGACCAGGCCAACCCAGAGTGCCGTTCCCCAGGCTGCCAAAGGAACAACCAGCAGGGTAATGACCGTGCTGATGTCGCTCAATGAGGGTAGTGGAATAGGCATAGCTACCTCCAGAAATATGCGTGGCATTATACCACATCTCCTTGGCCTGGTCAGCTTGACAGTCAACCTGGTATCAAGTATAGTGACGGCGAAACTGCTAGCGCAGAGATTTCTTGGGGGCATTTGGGCGCGAAGCGCCCAAATGCCCCCGACTTGCCCCCTCCAGCCCTTGGGTTGAGCAGTTGCGTGACGGCGATGCAGGAAGGGGAGATGTCAGAAGACGAGTGGGTGCAATATAATCCCAAGATCGCGGACATGCCGCTGGCGGACCGGCCGCGCGAACGGTTGTTGGCCTTTGGCGCTTCGGCACTTTCCAATGCAGAGTTGCTGGCCGTAATTCTGCGCGTGGGCGCAGTGAGGCAGAACGCTGTCCGGCTGGCAGAAGTGTTGTTGGCCCAGTTTGAAGGGCTGACCGGGCTGGCGCGAGCCGGCGTTTCCGAATTGACCGGCGTGAAAGGGATGGGGACTGCCAAGGTAGCACAACTCAAAGCTGCCCTGGAGATTGGCCGGCGGTTGCAGGTGGCCTCGCCGGATGACCGGCCGCAGGTCCGCTCCCCGGCCGATGCTGCCAACTTGCTGATGCTGGAAATGAGTATGCTGGAGCAGGAAAGTCTGCGGGTGATGCTGCTGGACACCCGCAACCGCGTGCTGGCCGTGCCGACCGTCTATATCGGCAGCCTCAACACCTCGCTGGTGCGGGTCGGAGAGCTCTTTCGCGAGGCGATCCGCCGCAACGCGGCCGCCATCCTGGTGGCCCACAACCATCCGTCGGGCGACCCCAGCCCTTCCCCGGAGGACGTGGCGGTTACGCGTCAGATGGTGGAAGCCGGCCGGTTGCTGGACATCGACGTGCTGGACCACATCGTTATCGGCCGCGGGCGCTTTGTCTCGCTCAAGGAGCGCGGTTTGGGGTTCGAAGGATAACTTGCCAGAGAAGGAGAGGAAACCATGACCCAGGTTCGCCAGATCATGTTGATTCCCCAGGATCGCTATTGGGATTGGGTGCAGGCTGCGCGAGAGTACGTGTTGCATTACTCTATCACCATCACGCCCGACCCGGACAGCGCCGGCCGGTTTTATGGCCAAGATCACACGGTCACGCTGATCAACTTTCCGGCTGCCTGGCCGCAAGACATCGTTGCCTGGTTCCGGCGCAACTATCCGGCCTTGGCGCTGGATGTGATTGAGGTGGACGCTTCGCGGCCGGACCGGCTGCGGGAGTTGCTGGCTGAGCGCGTGGCCAATGATGACCGCTTCGGCCGGTTGCAGCGTGGCTTCAAGTTGGCCTGGCCCACCGAATACCCGGTGATGACACAACCTTTTGGCGCCAATCCGCAATACTATCGCCGTTTCGGGCTGCCAGGCCACGAAGGGGTGGACATCCGTGCCCCCATGAACTCGCCTGTGTATGCTTGTGCGGCCGGGCGTGTGTATCTGATTCACGACGGTCGGGGCAACCATCCCTATGGTATCCACGTACGCATCCAGCACAGTAGAGCGGCCGGTTCAAACCTGCCGTTCCGAACCGTGTACGCTCATCTATCGCGGGCGCTAGTAAGCGAGGATGAGATAGTCCAAACCGGCCAGCGGATTGGGTTGGCGGATAGCACCGGCAATTCCGACGCCAGCCACTTGCACCTCACGCTCAAAAAGGATGGCGCGACCGAGCGCGGAGAGACCATCTTTCCGCACGATATTATTGACCCCACGTTTTACCTGCAACTACCCGGAGAGGGGACATCCGCGCCGTGGCGTGGTTCGGCCGGACCGGCAGCGCCGGAGTGGGAGCCGGGCAAGTGCCTGGTAGGGGTGCACGGCCGGGCGGATGGACCGCTGCAAAACCCGGACTATCCTGCCGTCCAGACAGCCCGTGTAGAAGCGGTCAAGTTGATCGTCAACGCCGCGCCGGAGGATGTGGATCGCATTCGGGCGATTAACCCCAACGCGTTTATCCTGGCCCGCCTGTTTGCTGATTTTCGCAACGGCCGGGTGGTGCAGGCGGACGAGTTTGCTCGCTGGCAGGAGCACGACATGCAGCGTCTGTACGACAAGGGGGTGCGTTACTTTGAGGTCCACAATGAGCCCAACCTGGTGTTGGAAGGGCTGGGTGCTTCCTGGCGGGATGGAAACGAATTTGAAACCTGGTTTTTACGGGTGGTGGAACATCTCCGGCCGCGGTTTCCGCAGGCCAAGTTTGGTTTCCCCGGCTGCTCGCCGGGCGGGAGCATGCCAGGCAAGCGGGCAGACATGTGGCGTTTTGTGTGCCAGTGCGAGCAGGCGATTGAAGCCGCCGACTGGATCGGCGTCCATTGCTACTGGCTGGACGAGGACGGCATGTCGGCCGCTGACGACGGCATGGGCTTACTGGCTTTTCAGCGCTATTGGCCGCACAAGCTGGTCTTTGTCACCGAGTTTAGCAATCCCTCAACTACCGTCAGTATGCAGGAAAAAGGGCAACAGTACCTGCGTTACTACCACACTTTGCGCAACCTGCCCGGCGTCGGCGCGGCGTTTTCATTTGTGCTGTCGGCCTCGGCCGACTTTCCGCACGAGGCCTGGCGGCGCGAGGACGGCCAGATGACCGTCATCCCGGCGATCGTCGGCAACCGGGACTTTTAGGCAAAGATCAGATGACCAATTTATTCATTAACGGCGATTTCGAGCATTATTACCTGTGGCGGGGCACGGCCGGGCTACAGGTGGCGCACGGTTGGACGCCGTGGTGGCTGGAACAGACGGGGGAGGATCCGGCCTGGAAAAACCGCCGGCCGGAGTTCCAGCGCGCATCAATTGAAACCGACCCGACCCGCGTGCGCCAGGGCGAAAGCGCCCAGCAGATCCATTCCTTCTGGGGCACCCACACGGCCGGTCTCTGGCAGCAGGTGGTAGTAGCCCCCGGCTCCCAGCTTCACCTCAAGGCCTGGGGTCATGCCTGGTCCAGCGAGGCGGACAAACCCCGGCCGAGCCAGAACCCGACTCACGTGCACATGCGCGTAGGCATTGATCCATTGGGCGGCACAGACCCGACCAGTGGATCGGTGGTCTGGTCGAGCGAACAAAACGCCATTGACCGCTGGACGCTTTTTAGTGTTCTCACGCAGGCCAATACCGACGTGGTGACGGTCTTCCTGCGCTCTTCACCAGACTGGCCTAAGAAACATCAGCACATCTTTTGGGATGAAGCCGCACTGGAGGTGGTGGAAGGTGCCGGAGAGCCACTGGCTTTTGGCGGCGACCGGTACACGCGTTTTGAGGTCGAGCCGGCCGTGCTGGCAGCCGGTAAAGAGGGATTGATACACGTGCTGACCCCCACGCACCATCTGTTCCCCAGTTTGACCGTGCGCACCCCGGCTAGCGATGGGGTACTTCTGCCTGAACCAGACCGTGGCCGGCGGGGCGAAGAGCACCTTTGGACCTTTCGCTTCCGGCCGGAGAGGCTGGGGGCGCACCTGATGACCTTTGGCTCCGACGCTGGCTCGCGGGTGATTTGCTGGGCCACGCTGGAGGTGGGGGGTGGGCCATTTCAACCGCCGCCGGCCGCGTTGCCGGTAGAAGAGCCGGCCGCCGAACTGATGCCCGGCCGGGGCCTGCCACGCGTGCAGTTCTGCCGCACCTACGTGCTGTTGCCGCCTACGGCCGATTCCGTGTGGGCGGAGGCGGCCATGCGTGGCGGCTTTGATGCTCGGCGGACCGTCGGTTTCTCTGCCGATGATGCTGGTCTTGGCGACCTCGCCGATCGGAGAGTGATTGCCATTAACCCGCACCACTGGCCGCACGAACTGACGGCCGATTGGTTCGATCACCATTATCCCGGCGTCAAATTTCACGCATTGATCGTTGACACGCCGGAAGAGTTGGCCCGGGCGTTGCGCAATTGGCGCGATTAGCTACTCCGAAACCAGCAGCTCGGCCTCGCCAACCTGCACGTCGTAGCTGTGGCCGGAAGCATAAATCGCAATAGAGGTGATTTTAGCTGGTGGAGCGCCGTCATGTGCCAGCACCTCGATGAGGTTCGGCGAGTCGTAAAAGAACTGGGTGCCTTGCGCATGCTGTTCGTGTTCCTGTCGCGGAGGCGGGCAGGTCTCGCATAGAAAGGGGTTTGGGGCGGCCGGGTCAACCCAATAGAAAAAACCCTGCACCCATTGTTGCGGGCGGCCGTCTGTATCCTCGTATTCAATTCGCACCATCAGCGGGCATTCGCTCCCCAGTGCGCCACACACGCCCAGGCTCTGAAAGTTGAGTTGGCCGCTCAGGTGGAGCTGGACCGTGCGATAGTCGCGTAGACTCTGATTGAGCAATTGGTAAACGCCGGTCTGGGCGTGGCCCGAGCCAGCGCGGAACAGGTGCACCACGTTTTGGCCGCTGCTGGTGATGATCTCTACCTCGCCGGCCGGCTGGCTGCTATCGGCCGTGTCCCTGCTGATCTGCCAACCCTGCTCCAACGGCTGACGAAAGTGGCCGTTAGTGATCAGGTCGCGCTCCGGCCGCAATGGGCCTTCCGGCGCGCCGCTCACTCCCACCGCGCCGCGCTGGGCTTCCTCCACGGTGAGCTGGCCGCCCGGCGCAAAAATGACCGCCTTGCCCTCGCGCACGGTAATCTGCGATTGCTGGTTGCTCACGTCCAGGGAGTAGCTGCCGGCCTCCCACAGCAGGATTTGGGCGTGGGGGGTATGGGCGCGAAAGTCGGCCGGGTTGCCTGTTTCCTGAGAAAGACCCAAGCGGACGCGGCCGGTGGTCACCCGGATTTCGATGCGGTGTTCCTGATTGCTGGCCTGGTAGCGCGGTGACTTGGCGATGCTGACCTCCAACTCGGTGTTGGGATAGATTTGCGCGGTGGCCAGGGAGAACTGTCCATCGGGACTGTCAACAGTCAGCAGGGTTTCGGCGTCTGCATCGTTGATGATGATGGTGCCAGGTAGGATGGCAAGAGGTTCCTGCTGCGCCAGCAAAAGGCTGGGTTTGTCGTCTGGTGGTCTGATTTGCGCAGTCCCCTGCAATGCCTGCAACCGAACGGTGGGGGCAACTGTTGAGTGTTGGATCCACTGGTAGATCCCCAATGGAACCCCGATGAGCAACGCCACAAAGATGCCAGATGAAACCAACAGAATAGTCCAGGCAAGACGTTCACGTTCTTTCATAGGTATCGAACACCAAAATTGGAAAATTCGCCCGTCGCTGTTTCCCAGTTGATCTCCACGTCGTCCACGCGGGCCATGGCTGGGCCTTGATGGAGAAAGGCGAGCAGCAGGCCCAACTGCTCCGGCGTTCCTTCGGCCACTACCTGTACGCTCCGGCCGCTGTTCAGGTTGGACACCCAGCCGGTGACCCCAAGCCGGTTGGCTTCCTGATGGGTGTGCCAGCGAAAGTTGACACCCTGCACACGGCCGTGCACAATGGCATTCAATCGCTTACAGTTCATCGGCGCCTTCTGCCAACAGCGCTTCGAGCTTGTTGTGTGCGTCCAAATCCAGCGGGTTGATGGCGGCCGCCCTTCTGAAATGGACCAAGGCTTCTTGTTGGTTGCCCTGGTGTAGATAGATGAGGCCCAGATTATAGTTGACGCTAGGAGCGGCCGGGTCGAGCCGCAGCGCTTGCTCAAATGCGGCAATAGCTTGCTGCTGGCCTTCGCGCGTGGATCGGTTTAGGTCTCCCAGGTGAGCAGCACCCAGGTTGATCCACACCTTGCTATGAAAAGGGTGTCGATCAACCGCCTGCTCCAATACGGCACGCGCCAGCTTGTACCGGCCGAGCATGATGTAAACGCCGCCCAGGTTGATGGCGGCGTCGACATCAGCAGAGTTGAGCCTAAAGGCGTGGCGCAAATACGGCAGTGCTTCCTTTGCCCGGCCGGCGTGCAATAATTCGCCACCGGAGCGCAACGACTCAAGGAAACTCAGCCCGGCCGCCGGTTTGGGGGCGCTGCGCTGTCTCTTCATGATGCTGTGTCCCCGCGCGGCCGGACAAGATAGAGGGCGCTGGCGAGCACAGAGCCCCCTACCAGCAGGGCAATCCAGATCGACAGGTCTGACGTTCCCTGTGCTGGCCCGGTTGATGGCCGCGTCTGTTTGCCGTAAAGGCTGGCAACCCAATTGGCTTCCAGCCGCTCCAGCGACACGCCCAGCACCCGCTCAACCCCGCCACTGCAGTCCGCCCCATCGCCGTAGGCGGCGACCAGTTCGCGCAACTGATGATTCCCGTAATGGTTTTGCAGAAAGCGAACCAGGCTGACGCTTTGCGCGTAGGCAAGCACGGCATCGGCTTGATCTGGGGGAAAACCGGCGCAGAGCGAGGTCAGGTGCAGTAGCGTATCTGCCTCCGCGGCCTGCTCCAGCGCGAGCGCCAGGGTGGGGTCCGGCCGGAATTCATTCAGCGTGGCAATCCCCTCGTGCAGCCAGGTAGGCACGCGGTTGTTCTTCCCGCCTGCAGTTTGGTTGATGGCAAAATGGGCGATTTCGTGCGGTATGGTGCGTTGCAGATCTGAGGAACCGATCAGCGTGCCGTTGTTGGCGCTCACCAGAATGACACCCCATTCGGGGTCAGCATGTGCGCCAATCCAATCCCGGCCGGACAGGCGCAACGCGGAGCGCAGTTCGTCGGTGGTAGGGTAGATGTAGATGGCGATTGGCTGGCTCAATGGTTCTGGTAGCAACGTTTGGATCTGGTCCAGCCCATCCTGGGCAATGCGCAACGCGGTGTGGCCCAACGCGGGGTCATCTGCTACCCAAAAGACCTGGATGTTTTCTTCGGCCGCCAGGTGCCAGGGGTAGCGGTCGTCAGCGTATTGGAACGCGACCGGTGTGGTTTCCAGGGTTTGGCCGCCTTGATCCTGGACAAACCACCAGTACCGGACCTGGGCAAACGGCCTCATAGGGTATTGCTGCAGGTCCAGAGTATAGCTCACCTGGGCCTGACTTTGGTCGCCAGGAACGTCCAGGTCGGTCGAGAAGATGCGCAAATCATCGTCGGCCGCAAAGAGCAGCGTGACGCCCGTGATGGTCACCGGGCCGGAAAACTTGGCCTCAAACTGGATCTGCTGGGCAAAGTTGTAGTTGTGGCGCTGTGACACAAGCGCGATGCTGTCCTGTGCCGCGGCCGGCCGGAGCCCTATGGCGACCAGCGCCCACAGGTAAATAAACAGGGCTAACGAGCGCTTCATGGTTTTCAGTTGCGTTGAAAATAGGATGGCAGGTCGCCGGCCAGGTCGATCTGTTCCAGCGCGTCCTCCACCAATTCGGCTACATCTTCGTACTGTAACAGTGCCTCCAGCGCAGTACGGGCCTGCGGGTCTCCAATATCGCCCAGGGAGCGGATGCTGGCCATGACCACCTCTGGGTTGGGATCATCCAGTAGTTTGATGAGTTGCGCAAGCGCCTCAGGCAGTTCCAGGTGCCCGGCCGCTTGGGCAGCGTGGTAACGCATGCTGGGGTTGACGTTATCCAATTCTTCCAGAATGTAGGGTTGCCAGGCCGGGTCGGCCGTGCGCCCCATGGCACAGATTGCACTGATCCGCATGACCTCTTCTTCGGAGCGATAAGCTTCGTTGATCAGCGCCGGCACCAGTTGGTGCTCGGCGGCCGCCAGTGCCTCCAGCGCGCGGCAACGGACCAGGGTGGCTTTTTCTCCATCTTGAATGGTCGCCAACAGGGTCGCAACCAATTGTTCGAGGCGGGCGGCCGGTATCCGGCCCAACTCGCCCACTAGCACAAATTGCCCCAGCGCCTGGGCTGCGCTGGCCTGCACGGTAACTTCCGGATCCCGCTGCATCAATTGCACTAACACGGATATCAGCCTGGGGTCCTCCGAGTCCCAAAAGGTCTCGATGGCGGCCAGCCTGACCAGGCTGTCCGGGTCAGTCGCCCCCAGCAGAGCAATGGGTGCAAAGTCAACCTCAAAGTTGTGCTGGCAAATGTCTGCCAAATGGCGCATCAATTCTCGGCGACGGGGAAGGTCCAGAGAGGGCCAGGTCGTGCGGAAAGTCGCGGCTGATTGTTCGTCCAGGTCGGAGAGCAGATGCAGATCGCCGGCCGGCAGCGGCGCAGTGGCGTCGGTGATTTGGGCAAGCAGGGCGGCAAAAGTCTTGGCCATGGTGGTCCTTACGGCAGCGGGGTTTTCGTGGGGAACTGGATCAGCGGATTGACAATGTCCTGCCAGGTGATAAAGACCATCAACGCCAGCAGCAGCATCAAACCAACCGCGTGGATGATGATCTCGCGCTCCGGGTTGATGCGGTGGCGGAACAGGGTCTGCGAAAGCCAGTCCAGGATAATGAACACGATGCGGCCGCCGTCCAGCGCTGGGATGGGGAGCAAATTGGTGACGCCGAGTGCGATGCTGATGAGGCCAGCCATCTGGAATATGTAAAACGGGTAGCCGGCCATGATGCCGGTCTGGAGTGAAAGGGAGATAAGTTGCAGGATGCCCACAATGCCCAACGGCCGCATATAGCGCAGGTCTTGCTCTGGTGGAATGGGCTCTCCCGTATCGCCGTTTTCCAGTCGTGTCTGAATGGCGCTGACCAGATTGGCCGGCCAGCTGACGGTGGCGCTGACGATCTGCACAAAGTCCTGCCCGGCCGAGCGGCCGGCCTGAAATATGTTTTGGGAAGCGGCCGGGCCTGTATCGATGGTTTGCATCAAGATGCCCGTTGGGCCATCGGTGGCGGGGTCGAACTCGCCGGGCAAGCGAGGCGTGACGGCAAGTGTCAACTCTTTCCCGTCTCGCTCCAGCAGCAGGTCGATCGGCACACCCGCATGGGATATGATATATTCCCGCAGGTCATTATTGGAGGTTATCTCCAGCTGATCGGCCCTGAGCACCACGTCACCGGCCAGCAACCCGGCCGCCTCGGCCGGGGAGTCGGGCATCACTTTCTCGATCGCTACCCGGGTCAGCGAAGGCGGGCCAAACAGATAAGCGACCCAGAAAAGAAGCACAGCAGCCACGATATTAAAGGCCGGGCCGGAGGCAAAGACGGCCAGTTTGGCCTTGTGGGGTGCGTTAATCAACCCGCTCTCCAGGCTGACGTCCTCCTCTCCTGCCACCCGGACGAACGCCGCAAACGGAATGGCGCGGATGGTGTACAGGGTGCCATCGCGCTCAAAAAGCTTGACCACTCTGGGCCCCAATCCAAAGCCAAACTCCTGCACAGGAATACCGTTTCGCTTGGCCGCCCAGAAATGGCCCAGTTCGTGTAAAAACAGCAGTGGCCCCAGGATAAAGATAAAGGCCACAATCATCCAAATCAGCATCAGTTTCCTCTTACTGGCCTAAATGCCGGCGCAGTGCCGGCACGGCCGCTATTTTTCTGATGGAGATTATACTATAGGGTGCGGCCGGTTGGCAAAAAAGCACCCGGCATTGCGCCCGGCCGGCCTCGCCAGACAAACGAAACGGGGGCTGCGAACAGCCCCCGTGGCCACGAGCCTTGCAGGCGCCTACTTGACTGACTTGAAGGCGGTCTCCCTCAGGGGTTGGCGTGCGGTCAAGGTGGCGCTAGAGGTTGCGCCGCTTTGGAAGGCAACATCATCCACGAATAGATTGCTGTTCAGCGAACCATCTGTGGTGGCCTGGAACTTGAGGGAAACGCTCTGACCTGCGTAAGCGCCCAGGTTCACTACATGTTTTGACCACCCACCGGTATTCACGCTAGCACACAAGGAATATTCGTTCACTGTCGTGCTGTTGACGATGACCCTGCCATAGTCGAATCCGCACGCATCTTCTGAGGCTATCCAGCGCCAATATACCAGGTAGGGATAGCTGGATGGCACCACAAGGGTCTGGTAGATTTCCGATACCTCGTCGATATCTCCTCCCAGCCAGGCTGCCCAACTGCCGCTGTGTGCGGTGACTGCGGTAGGGGAAAAGTCGTTGACAACGAGCGGCCAACCCTGGGCTGAGTACTCATTCCAGACAGTCGCGCCCATTTCAAAGTCCCCATTGAGGACGGCCACACTCCCGCCGCTGGCAGTCCAGTTCTTGACAACAAGCGGTAGGAATACGTCGCTGTAGATACCTGTCGACTGCGGCAGGCTCCAGGCGCTGTTCCCGGATGGTCCAAAAGCACGAACGCGATAGTACCAGGTTCCGCCCGGATGATCGGTGACGGTGAGTTGGGATGCTGGGCCGTTGTAGACCACGCTGGGCGAGCTAAAGTAGGGATTGGTGCTCTCTTCCAGTGTGTAGCTGGTTGCGCCGGCCACATCGCTCCAGTCGACCAGGTAATTGCCGTCGCTGTCGCTATTGGATATGGCGTAAAGCGTGGGGGGGGAGTACCCGTGGGCTGCAACAGTCGTGGATTGGGTGCCGCTCCAGGTGCTGTTCCCCCAGGCATTGTACGCCCGCACACGGTAGTAAAAGGTGCCGGCCGGCTGCCCGGTGACGCTATAGCTGGTATCCGTGCCCATGAAGCGGGTGATGGGGGTGGTAAAACTACCGTTGATATCCTCTTGCAGCAGGTAGCCGGTAGCCCCTGTGGCTATTGTCCAACTCACGGTGTAGTTGTCCGCATTGCTTGGGTTGGTGATAGGATTGAGGGTCGGCGTTTCCGGCGTTGCCAATCCAGCCAGCGCGGCCGCAGCGTTGATCCGGCCGTGACCATAGGTTGTGTCCCATCCGGCCGTTCCCAAATCCACCGCCGTGGTCTCAATGCGGCTTTGCACCTGGTCCGGGGTAAACGTTGGGGCCACCGTCCAGATCAGGGCGGCCAGGCCGGAGACGTAGGGTGTTGCCTGTGAAGTCCCCTGCAGCCGGTCATAGTTCTTGTAGTAGCCGTAGGTGGTGGTCAGAAAGACATCGTAGGTGGGCATGGTGCTGTAAATCCCGGCCGGGTCGTGGAGGTAACCCATCTCCCCGCCTGGGGCGGCGATGTCGCAGTGAGCGCCGTACTGAGAGTAGTAGGCGTATGCGTCGCTGGTGGTGGTTGCGGCCACCGCCATGACGTTGGCATAAGCGGCCGGGTACATGGTGGGGTTGGCGGTTGCACAGCTGCCGCCAGCGGTGCGGCAGTTACCCATCGCAGCCACCACCAACTTGCCGGTCCCGTGGGCCGCATTGACCGCATCCTGCATGGTTGATTCGTATGTGGTGCCACCCAGGCTGAGGTTGAGGATATGAGCACCGTTGCTGCGGGCCCAGCTAATGCCATCGGTGATGTCGCTTGACCAGCCGCTGCCATTTGCATCCAGCACCCGCACCGGCATGATCTTGGCCCCCCAGCTCATGCCAGCCACGCCAACGCTGTTGTTGGTGACGGCCGCGGCGATGCCCGCCACATGGGTGCCGTGCCCGTTCAGATCGGTGGGATTGCTGTCGTTGTCTACAAAGTCATAGCCGGGTACCAGCTTGCTTGCCAGGTCCGGATGGCCGGTGTCAATCCCGGAATCAATGATGGCGATGACGATAGTATTGCTACCGGTGGCGACGTCCCAGGCGGCCGGGGAGCCAATTTTGGGGTGTGCCCATTGATTGCCGTAACCTGTGTCATTGGGGGTGACCGCGCCCTCAAAAGCCTGGTAGCGCCAGTTGGGTTCGGCGTACTCGACGGCCGGGTGGGCGTTGAGCTGCTCGATGACCGCCAGTTCCTGGCCTTCGGCCACCTGCCACAGTTCTACCGGGCTAAGGTAGAGGTTGCGCTGGAAGGTCGCTCCTACCTGCGCCCGCAGGCTGTCGGCAGCGCGGGCTGTCGTGCCTTCCTTGAATCGAATCAGGATGTCGCCGGGCTTGAATTCGGCCGCTGGCTTGAGCGTATCCGCCTGGTGGGCGGTCGCGCTCCAGGGCAGGGCGCCGGCCAGCAACAACACAACTGCCATGAAAGAAAAGAGTTTTCGCATGATGCCTCCTGTTCAGGGAATCAATAGGACCAATTGGCGTCCATTGTACGCCAAAACAGGCGAAAAGGCGACGGTACTTTA
Source organism: uncultured Chloroflexia bacterium (assembly GCA_963707345.1). Lineage (GTDB taxonomy): Bacteria > Chloroflexota > Anaerolineae > Promineifilales > UBA4811 > CAVPPE01. The sequence continues at coordinate 254,958 of CAVPPE010000002.1, read as the reverse complement.
AGGCCGTTCGGCCGGGGTTTCCAGCATCTGGCAAGCTATCTCTTTGAGTAGCTTAGCGGCTACTTTGGCGGTCACGTTGTGCGGGTCGCGGTGCGGGTTGTACTCCACCAGGTCGGCACCAATCAAGGGGCCAGGCAGGGTGTGAATCAGGGCGACCACGTCGCGGACCGACATCCCGCCCGGCTCCTGGTGCGAGATGCCAGGCGCAAAGGCCGGATCGAGCACGTCCAGGTCCAGCGAGAGATAGAGTGGGCCGTGCAGTCCGAGGTCATTTCCCGGCCGCCAATCCTTCATCTCTACCATCTCCACGCCAAAGCGGGCTGCCTGCGCCCTTTGGTGTCCGGTGATGGTGCGCACGCCAACTTGCACCAGCCGGCCGGCAAGCCCCACTTCCATGATGCGGGCAAAGGGGCAGGCATGGGAGAGGCGATCTCCTTCGAATTCGTCGTACAGGTCGGGGTGGGCGTCCAAGTGCAGCAAGGTGAGGCCGGGGAAGGCCCGGCCTGTGGCGCGCAGCAGTGGATAGGTGATAGCGTGATCACCGCCCAGCGCAAGCAGGCTGGCTCCCCGCGCCAGCACAACGGCCGCTCCCTGCTTGATCTGTGTCAGTGCGGCCGGGCCTGTGTCCAGCTCCAGATCGCCCAGGAAGCAGAGTTGCGGCTCGTTGCCCAAATCCCGGCCGCGCTCCGACCAGCGGTTGGTCTCGTCGCTGAAAAACGCCTGGCGGATGAGAGGTGGCGCTTTGGCCGGGCCGCGCAGGAAAGACGAGTGCTCGTCGTAGGGGATGCCCAACACGGCAACCGAGCCCGGCCGCAGGTGGTCCAGATGCCGCTGCCACTCGTCCACGATCAACTCCGAGGGGTGTACTGTCGCCGCATCCAGGCGCTCAACCCGTCCAGTCCGGGGAAAAGCACCCGCTCGTTGATGTTGGCCTGGTCCAGTTTGTCCCGTATCTCCCATTTGAGTGCGGCCGGGATGATGAGTTTGCGGTACAGGTCTGAGTGCTGGGCTAGCCAGTCATCCAGCGCAGCGGCCGGATTGGACATAACCGAAAAGAGCGCAAACTGGTTAATGATTCGGTCGTTGATCGATGGCGGCTCGAAATAGACCACAAAGGTTCCGGCCGCCAGCCCGTCAAAGTCCTCCAGCGAATCGGCCACCTCGGACAGCATCTCCTCGGTAAAAACATCCGACCCCTCGTGCCGCAGCGCATCCTTCAATTGCTCGGGCAGGTGCTGATGCGCTTTGGCGTAATTCACCTCCCAAATGGCCCCATCCAAATGGAACTTTTCGGTATTGGCGGTGGCGAAGTGCATTGCCACCAATGGGGAGAAGGTCCAGTCAAGCAGCCGGGTGGGCAGGCCGTGGTGTTGCGCCGTCGAGAGCCAGTTCCAGGTCGAGTCTCGCTCTACCACATCGCGGTGGGCGTACTTGCGAAAGTTGCGCAGCAGGTGCCGCTCCAGGTGCGCCCGGCCGCCGCTCATCCGGCCGAGCGAACTTTCCAGCCGATATCCTAGCTCCGACAGCCCGCGGTAGGCGCACTGCGAACGGTACAGGCGCAAGTGTGGCATCCATACCCCCTCAAAGAGGCGCTGCTGGAGTTCGATCCAACTGCTGATCTCAATCACGTTTGTCGGTTGGTGTGGCGGACTCACAGGCTGGGCCACTGAATTTCCTCGTCGTCGTCGTCACAGGTGAATGTGTCTGCCTTGACCACAATCACTTCGATTCCCAATTCCTGCCTGACCAGATCGGCGAACTGATGCACAGCCCCAGCGTTGGGCAAAGGGGAGGTGACGCCGATCTTGGACTGGCCAATAACCAGGGCGCTGGCGTTACATTCGCGCAGGAAGCCGGTGATGCATTCCCATGCCTGCCCTCTGCGCACGACTGCTCTCGATTCCAATTTGACCTCCCGGGCTCGATTCTGGGCAATAGCCAGCAACGCCCGGCCGATCCAGCGTTGTTCCTCTGCCAGCGCGGACCGCAGATGGTTGTTCAGCGGGCCGGCAAAGTCGGGATTGTAGGTGCAGATGAAAATCAGCTCTGCCCCGCGCTCTTGGGCCAATTGGATGGCGCGTTCCTGGGTGCAGCGACTCGCTTCGCCGCCGCGGGTGGCGCAGACGATTGGTCCCATAGTTAAACCTCCTCCTGTCTGGCCTGGCGCTCGTGTGCTGCTCCCTGGATCATTTCAATCCCCTCCAGCCGATGATCGATTTCCTGCTCCAGTTCCTCGTACACCTGGCTGGAAAGAAGGCCGCGACGCAGGGCGTCTCCTAATGCGGACCGTTCGGCGTTCAACGCCTCCCGGCGGGCCCGCAGCAGCATCTCGCCTTCCAGTTCGGCGTGGTCGTAAAACAGCCGGCTCATCGCGCGGGTGATCTGGCGCCGGTCTTCGCGATAACTGTGCCGCAAGCCGGCCCACATCTCATCGGTCAGCAAGCCTTCCCGATGAAGCATCTCCAGGCGTCGCAGCCCGGCTTGGGCGGCAAACAGCTGGCCTAATTTGGTTTCGCGCTCCACCCAATGAGACGGCCGGTGGGTGAACCCCAGCTTTTCCAGCAAGAATTGGATGGTGGTCCCCTGCGCCATCAGGGTAAACAGCACCACGCCAAAGGTCATGGCCTGCAACATGCTCCGATTGGGCAGCCCCACCGGTAGGCTGAGCGCCAGCGCCAGGCTGATGGCGCCGCGCAAACCGCCCCAAAACAGGACGTGGCGGTACTTGAAGGGGAGCACAGCCCGTTTTCCACGCAACCGATCCAGCAAAGCAAAGCCGTACACGACCAGCGCGCGACTAATGAGTACTGCACCAACTGCAACCACAATCACCGTCCGGTTGCGCCACAATTCATCCAGGTCCACACTAAGGCCAATCAGCAAAAAGACCATCGAGTTGGCCAGAAAGGCCAGGAATTCCCACAGATTGAGGATCATGATCTTGGTGGTGGGCGAGGCGTCGGACATCCCCAGGTTTCCGCAAATCAGCCCGGCCACAACCACCGCCAGCACGCCGCTGACGTGATAGTGCTCCGCAATAACATAGGCGCCATAGGCCAGCAAGGTAGTCAGTGCGGTCTCGATCAGCCGATCGTCGATGCGTGTAAAGACCTGTGCCGACAGCCAGCCCAGCGCCAGGCCGATGATGATGCCACCCAAAGAGACCAGCATAAAGTCTACCACGCCGTCCATGAGGTGAAATTCGCCGGTCAGCGCGGCCGCCAGCGCGATGTTAAAGATGACGATGGCGGTGCCGTCGTTGAACAGACTTTCACCCTCCACCGTCAGCGCCAGCTCGCGAGACACGCCCAGTGCGCGAAACAACGATACCACCGCTACCGGGTCGGTAGCCGCGATGAGGGCGCCAAAGACGGCCGCGGTGGCAAATGGCAACCCGGTTCCGAAAGCGGTGATTCCGCCTACCAGAAGCATGGTGATCAGCACGCCGGGCACCGCCAGCATCAGGATGGCGGACAGATTTTCTCGCAGCAGTCGAAAGTCGAGGTGAAAAGCGGCCTCAAAGAGCAGCGGTGGGACGAAAATGGCCATGATCAACTCGGGTGTGGCTTCAACCTCCAGCGGCCGGCGAAAGGCAATTGCCAGCCCTACCAATACCAGGCTGACCGTATAGGGCAGGCGGCTGCGGCGGGCCACGATGGCCACCAAAGTCGCCACCAGCACCAGCAGGACGATGATCGCTTCGGCAGTGATAAATTCTTCCATTTCCTAGCTCGCAAAAACAGTTCATTTGGTTGCTGCCCCGGCAGCTTCTCCCTATCCAGGTCTTGCAGCCGGGCGGCTACTACAATGATCAGGCAGGTTACAGGTAGCGCACCCAGAGGTAACCGGTGGCCAATATCAGCGACATCAAAGTGGTGACCAATCCATAGCGCAGGAACCCGCTAAAGCTGATGGGGTGACCACTGCGTTCCGCCAGACTTGCCACGACCACATTGGCCGAAGCGCCCACCAGCGAAGCGTTGCCGCCCAGGCAGGCACCCAATGCCAATGCCCACCATAGTGGCTCAAGTGCCATTGCCTCGCCCAGGCTTTCCACCACCGGGATCATGGTGGCAGTGTAAGGGATGTTATCCACAATGCCAGAGGCCACGGCCGAAAACCAGAGGAGTAACGTCGAGGTCAGTTTGAGGTCGCCCCCGGTGAGGTCCAGGGCGGCTTGCGCCACCCGCTCGATTAAGCCCACCTCTACCACCGCTTCCACAGTGATAAACAGACCCAGGAAGAAAAAGAGGGTGGTCCACTCGATCTCCTGCAGGACATGGTGCGGGTCCTTGCGGCTCCACAAGAGCAGCAGCGTGGCACCGGAAAGCGCGATGGTCGCCGGCTCCAGGTGGAACGCGCCGTGCAGCGAAAAGCCCACGATCACGGCCGCCATCACCACCATTGACTTGCGCAAGAGGGACGGGTTGGTGATCAGGTCGGCCGTCTCCAGAGCGTCAATGTCCAACGAGAGGCTCTTTGCCTGCTGCAAGTCGTTGCGAAACATTAGCCAGCTCATGCCGACAAAGACAACCAGGATGACCACCGCAATCGGTGCCAGGTTGGCGGCAAAGGTGAGAAAGTCTATCCCGGCCGCGCTGCCGATGAGGATATTCGGTGGGTCGCCGATGAGCGTGGCCGTGCCGCCGATGTTGGATGCCAGCACCTCCGCAATGAGAAAGGGGAGCGGGCTGACGCGCAGGCTGGCAGCCACAAAGAGTGTGACCGGAGCCACTAGTACCACAATGGTGACATTGTCCAACAAGGCGGAGGTAATGGCCGTGACCACTGATAGGATGACCAGGATGCGGAACGGGTCGCCGCGGCCAAGCTTGACCGCCTGGACCGCAATCCATTGGAACAGACCGGTTTCCCGCAGCACGTTGGCAATCGCCATCATGCCTGCCAGCAAAAAGATCACGTTCCAGTCTACTGAATGGAATGCTTGCTCCTGGGAGAGCACCCCTACCAGAATCATGGCCAGGCCGCCCATCAGTGCCGCTACCGTGCGGTGGACCCGCTCGGTGACAATGAGGCCATAGGTGAACAAAAAGATGCCTCCTGCGATCCACAGGGGGTTCATGCCGGCTTCTCCACGGCCCCGCAATTGGGCTCGTCCAGGCAGGAGGCCATCAGCTCCAGCAGGTTGATGTAGCCGACCACGCGATAGGTGTCGTCCACCACCGGCAGGCCAGAAAGACGGTGTTCGTGCATCCGCTTGAAGGCGTCCTTGACTGTTTCGTCTTGCTTGACCCAGACGGGGGCCCGCATCGCGTCGGCGGCCGTGCGCATCCGAGTTCGCTCGGCATACTGGATCACTGTCTCCAGATCGGTGATCTCGCTGAGGAACTCTTCCGGCATGATGTGGAAAAAGAGGTCATCCGCCAATGCCCGCAGGCCCACCAACCCCACCAGCCGGCCGTCGTCCGCCACCACGCAGGCAACGTGGGTATTGGGTTGAGCCAGCATGGCGCGGGCTACCTCATCCAGCGGCGTGTCCTTTTGGACAAGGGTGGGTTGGAGATTGAGGATTTCTGCCACCGCTCGCACCGATGTGTCGCGGCGGACCTGCCAGTCGGGCCGGACGGCCGGCGGTAATTCCTCCGGCTGTCGCGACTTGGCCTGGGCCTTGTGAAGCCCGCGCACCTGACTCACGGGCACGACCAGGAGCAGGCCGCTGTTTGGCCGGTCAAAGCCGCCCACCACGCGTTCCGCCTCAGCAATGGACTGGGCCAGCAACTTGTCATCTTCGATGGCTGCCAGTAGGGTCCGTCGGCGCACCTCTTCGCTCTCAAAGAGCCGGTCCAGCGCCCCCAGGCCCACCCGGCCGAGCCAACTGCTGGCGCGGAAGGCCCCGGCGCTCTCCAGGATTGTTGCGCCCGGCACACCAATTTCGCGCCAGGCCTGCAGCAGGCGGGGCATGCACTTTAGATCGTCAAGGATGATGATGAGTAGGTGGATCATGATAGTCTCCTGGGGTTGTTGTAAGTGATTATTGTTTGCTTGCCTCAAAGTCAGGCCCGGCCGGGAGAGTGAGGTCCACGATGACTTCCCGGCCGCCCCATCCATCCGGCAGGTCATGGGCGCGGACGCGCAATTGGGTTACGCCACCGGAGACGATGATGCCGCTCTGGCTGCGGGTGAAGGGCTGCTCGTTTTCGTGTGGGTGGGTCAGCAGCCGGGTAAATGGGCTATTGAGGTCGGGCTTGAGCACAGTGCCGTCCGGCGTTACCACATCCCAGCCATCTGCGTAATCCTCCCAACCTGTGTCCGGGTGTTGCACTGTGACGTGAAAGGTCCAAGACCCATCGGCCGCCTGGGTAGCACGGACGAAAAGCACATCGGCGTTGCCCCGGCCGGTTGGGGTCGGCGGCATGGGTTGTGGCGATGATGTGGGCGAAGGTGAGGGCGCCAGGGGTATGGGTGGAGGTGTTGCGGCCGGCGGCCGGCACGCGCCCCCAAGCAGCAACACACCGGCCGCCAGGGCCAGCAAGGCAACGCGTTGACGCAGAAGAGGGTGTGCAGTCATGCGGCGCGGCTCACAGTTCCACCGTGCAGCCCAGGCCCGGCACGTCGGAGGCGATCAACCAGCCATCTTCCAGGCTAAAGTGTGGCCGGCTGGGGTCGTTGGACAGGTCAATATGCCCGTCCAGGTCGCAGTAGGCCACGCCGGGGCTGCTGAGGGCAAAACCCAGCCCGGCCGCGATCAACAGGGCCGGCTCGTTGATGCAACCGACCATGGTGGTCAGCCGTGCGCTGCGGGCAATGGCGTCGATCTGCCGGGCGCAGCGCAGCCCGCCGCAGGTTGCCAGTTTGACTGACAGGCCGTCCGCCATCCGGCCGGCGGCGATCTCCAGCGCCGAACTCGGCCCGACCACGCTTTCATCGGCCAGCACCGGGATGGGGCTGTTCTGGGTTACCCGGCGCAGCCCATCCAGGTCCTCGGCCGGGGTGGGCTGTTCCAGCATTTCCAGTTTGTCGCCCAGGGCGCGCGCCACGTCAATTGCCTGCTGCACGCTGTAGCCCTGGTCGGCGTCCAGTCGCAACCGGGCGTTCGGCAGGGCGCGATTGACGGCACGGACCCTCTGTACGTCGAGTTCGGCGTCTATGCCCCCTTTGATCTTGAGGATGCGAAAGCCCTGCCGCGCCCGGTTGTGGGCCATCTGCACGGTCTCCTGAATTCCCCCCAGGTTGATGGTGATGGAGGTAAGCATCCGGTCGCGATAGCCGCCCAGCAGCCGATGCAGCGGCAGCCCGGCCGCCATTCCCAGCAGATCGTAAAAGGCCATATCAAAGGCGCACTGGACCGATGGCGTGTTTTGGGTGTGGATGGCGATTTGATCGAGTGAGAACTCGGTGTTGAGCGGGTTGAGATCGTGTGCCAGATCGGCGCAGACGTGGCACGCCCGAGTGACCGCTTTCAACGTTTCGCCGGTGATGGCGGGGTCAAAGGCGGCGCAACCCCACGCCACCCGGCCGGCGCGGGTTTCAACGCGTACAAACAGCGTGGTCACCTGCTCTACCTCACTGTGGCGGGCGGTGCGGTAGGGCACCTTGAGCTTTAACTCGGCCGGAACGACCTCGACGTGCGAAATCTGCATCCACCACCTCCTGGCAGCCAACTCATCGGGCAGCATGATTATACTTGCGAAGCAAGCGGAACGCAACGCGCAGGGGTTGACGTGTGCACTCGAATGTTGTGAGTGACCTGACTCTAGCAGGATGGTGATCGGGGGGGGTAGGGATGGAGCGCGAAGCGCTCCATCCCTACCCCCCCCCGTTTTTCTTCCGCGACAACAGCTTTCACGCGCGCGGGTTGACCCGCCGGCCGCGTGCGGTATAGTTGACGCAAAAGGAGTGGGTAATCATGAACGAGGTGCGCATCATACTGGTAGGCCTGGGGAATCTCGGGCGGCGTTTTTGCCAAATCCTGTTGGAGAAGGATGCACTGTTGCGCGAGCGGTACAGTCTGGCGTTCCGGCTGGTGGGCGCGGCCGACAGTGGCGGCCGCGCGTCGGACCCGGCCGGGTTGAACCTGGCGCGGGTGGTGGAGTTGAAAACCGCGGGAAGCACGGTGGGGGACTATCCGGCCGCCGGCCGGCCGGGCGGAACGGCGCTGGAACTGCTGGAGATGGCTGGTGCAGACGTGCTGCTGGAAGCTTCGCCGGTGAATCTGGATGCCGGTGGAGAACCGGGGCTGAGTTGCGTCCGGCAGGCGTTGCGCCGCGGCATGCACGTCGTGACGCCCAACAAGGGCCCCATCGTGCTGGCATATGCCGAATTGCACGCGCTGGCGGCCGCCAGCGGGGTTCAGTTGCGATTTGATGGGACGGTTGCGGGCGGTCTGCCTGCGATTAATCTGGGCCAGCGCGACCTGCGGGGGGCGGTGATCCAACGGCTGGAGGCGGTCCCCAACCTGACCACCGGCTATGTGATGGACCTGCTGGCAGATGGACTATCCTGGGCTGAAGCCATCGAGCGGGCCCGTGAGGAGGGCTCGTTGGAGGGGGACGGCCGGTGGGACCTGGAAGGGCGGGATGCAGCCTCCAAACTGGTCATTTTAGCCAACGCGGTATTGGGACAACCCGCTCGCATGCAGGGCGTGGCGCTGACCGGGATCACCGAGCTAAAGGCGGAAGCGTTGCAGCAGGCCCGGCAAAATGGCGCTCGATACCGCCTACTGGCTACGGCGGAACGACAAGCCGATGGCACGTACTTGCTGGTGGTGGCCCCTGCGCCGCTGGCGGCCGGTCATCCGCTGGGGCATCTCGGCCGGAAGCAGATGGGCGTGGCGTACCACACCGACATCTATGGGATGATTGTGGCGACGATTGAAGAGCCGGACCCGGTGCCCTCGGCCGCAACCATGCTGCGCGACCTGCTCGAAATTTATTCCTGAAGCGGTTTGAGGTAAATCACGCCCAGCGGAGGTAGTGTCAGGTTGGCGGAGTAGAGTTGGCCCTGCCAGGGTACTTTCTCGACCACGATACCCCCCTGGTTGCCCACGCCGCTGCCGCCAAACTCGAGCCAGTCGCTATTCAATAGTTCCCGGCAATCTTGCTGGCAGGGCAGTCCTACTCGATAATTGTGGCGTGGCACGGGGGTCCAGTTGGCTACCACTACAATGGGGGCGGTCCCGGCCGCTCCCTTGCGAATGAACGAGACGATGCTCTGGTCCACATCGCGAAAGTCGACCCACTCAAAACCGCTCCAATCAAAGTCGATCTGCCAGAGGGCGGGCTCGGCCGCATATAGGTGATTGAGCCGGCGCACAAGATCGTGGAGCTGGCGATGGTGGTCGAGTTGCAGTAGCTCCCATTCCAGACCCGCATCATAGTTCCACTCGCTCCACTGGCCTAATTCGCCGCCCATAAAGTTGAGCTTTTTCCCCGGGTGGGCAAACATATAGGCGTAGAGGGCGCGCAGGTTGGCAAATTTCTGCCAGTCGTCGCCGGGCATCTTGCCGATCATGGAGCCTTTCATGTGAACCACTTCGTCGTGGGACAGTGGCAGGATGAAATTCTCTGTAAAGGCGTACAGCAGAGAAAAGGTCAGGTTGTCGTGCTGGTAGCGGCGGTAGATGGGGTCTTTGCTGATGTAGAGGAGCATGTCGTGCATCCAGCCCATGTTCCACTTGAGGTCGAAACCCAGGCCGCCCAGGTAGGTCGGCCGGGAGACCATGGGCCAGGCGGTGGACTCTTCGGCAAATGTGAGCACATGCGGGTATTCCTGGTGAATCAGCTCGTTGAAGCGTTTGAGAAAGGCAATGGCGCCCAGGTTTTCCCGGCCGCCGAATTGGTTGGGGATCCACTCGCCCTCCTCGCGCGAGTAGTCCAGGTAGAGCATGGCAGCCACCGCGTCCACCCGTAAGCCGTCAAGGTGGTACTTGTCCAACCAGAACATGGCGCTGGATAGCAGGAACTCTTGCACCTCCGGCCGGTCGTAGTTAAAGATCAAGGTGCCCCAATCCCTGTGCTCGCCCTGGCGCGGGTCAGCGTGCTCGTAGAGATGGGTTCCGTCGAAAAAGCCCAGCCCGGCCTCGTCCTTGGGAAAATGGGCTGGCACCCAATCCAATATGACCCCAATGCCTGCCTGGTGGCAGCGATCGACAAAGAACATAAACTCGTCCGGGGTGCCAAAACGGCTGGTGGGGCAAAAGTAGCCGATTGTCTGGTAACCCCACGAGCCATCGAAGGGGTGTTCGGTGATCGGCAACAGCTCGATGTGCGTGTAGCCCATCTCCTTGACGTAGCCCACCAGCTCGTCGGCCAGCTCGCGGAAAGTGAGCCAGCGGCCGTCCTCGGTGCGCCGCCAGGAGCCCAAATGAACCTCGTAGACCGAAATGGGGGCATCCAGCGCATTGGCCTGTTGCCGCCTTGTCATCCACTCCTCATCCTGCCACTGGTAGCGATCGAGGTCAAAGACCAGCGAGGCGGTCTTGGGACGCAATTCGCTGGCAAAGCCTAGCGGGTCCGCCTTTTCCACCAGGTAACCCATCTGGCGAGAGCGAATCTCAAACTTGTAAATCTCCCATTCCTGCAAACCGGGGACAAAGAGTTCCCAGATCCCGGTAGCGCCGCGCGGCCGCATGGGGTGCCGCCGGCCGTCCCATTGGTTAAAGAGCCCCACCACGCTGACCCGCTCCGCGTTGGGTGCCCAGACGGCAAAGCTGACGCCGGAAACCCCATCCAACTGGCAGAGATGGGCGCCCAACCGCTGGTAGAGGCGATAGTTGCTCCCCTCTCCAAAAAGGTATTCGTCAAGCTCGCTGAGCACGGGTGGAAAACGGTAGGGGTCGTCCGCCTCGTAGCTGGTCCCTTCGTGGGTGGTGACGAGCAGGGTGTAGGCAAAGAGCTGCTTGCGCCGCGAAAAGAGCGCCTCGAAAAAACCGTCGGGGTGGATCTGGGTCATGGCGGCCGCTTTGGACCCGTCGGCCGGTTTGACCTCCACCGACTGTGCTTGAGGGAGAAAGGCGCGCACGGCGACGGCCGGCTTGCCATCCACTTCGACAGGATGGATTCCGAGCACGTCAAACGGTGTGCCGTGGTATGCGCCGCAGATGGCGGCCACTGCGTCGGGGTGAACGGTTGGCTTCATTGTACGCTCCTGTGCGGGCTCAAGGTGCTGTGTTGATTGTAGCACGAGCTGATGGGCAGGTCAACGCGCTTCGGCCGGGTCGGGCGCGTGCGAGGCTGAGCATAGCTCGGCCGCAAGGCCCAGCAGTGGATGTTCGTCCACCTTGCCCAACTGCCAGGTGACGTGGTGTGGCTCCAAAGCAGCCCGCAACGCCTCCCAATCCGCGCGGTTGGCCACCGGTTTGCCGTCCCGTTTGACCCAATCGCGCGCCAGCCAGTTTTCCAGCCATTGGGACCCGCCGCGGATGAGATAGTCGGCGTCGGAAATGATAGCAACGGAGCAGGGGCGGGTGAGCGCGCTCAAGCCGACCGTCGCGGCGCGTATCAGTAGCGCGTTGGCGCTGGTGTTGCTTTCCTGCTGGCTCAACTCGCGCGTCGTTTCCCCCTTGCGCAACACCACACCCCAGCCGCCAGCTTGCCGGCCGGAGTGGTAGGATGCTTTGACATAGATTTCGACCTCGGCCGGGCGGCGGGGTTCGTGTGGCCGGACCTGCGCGGCCGGAAGCACCTCCCTGGCACGCGTTGCCAGCTGGTCGGCGCGCTCGTTGTGGGGATGGTCGGCGTGCCCCTTGACCCACTGCCAGGTTATTTCCATCTGCTGGGACAGTTGACCCAGCAATCGCCACAGCGCCTGGTTCTTGACCTCCTCGTCACCCCTGGTTTTCCAGCCGTTGCGCTCCCAGTTGTCCAGCCACTCGGTGATGCCCTGGCGCAGGTATTCAGAGTCGGTGTAGAGCACCACGGCGCAGCGGCCGAACGTCCCGTTCAGCAGTGTCAGCGCAGCGATGGCGGCCTGCAACTCCATCTGGTTGTTGGTTGTGTCGGGGTCGTTACCACTAAGGAACCACTCGTGGCTCCCGTGGCGAATGACTGCTCCCCAGCCGCCAGGACCGGGATTGGGTTTGCAACCGCCGTCGGTGAATACCTGGATCTGCGCCGGGATGGTTTCTTGCATGGGATCAGTCTCCTGATGGGATGATACCCGGATTGGCCCCCGGCCGCAAATCCGGCCGCGGCCGGAGGGGGTGGCAGCAACCCGGCGCGGCGCAAAATGTTTGACATCGATTTTGGATGGGGCTATAATATGGGCCGTTGACCAGCGGGTATAGTTCAGTGGTAGAACGTCAGCTTCCCAAGCTGAATGTCTCGGGTTCGAATCCCGATACCCGCTCAGTTCAGGAGTTTTGCCCCACGAAGCCACCTCTTGCGGGTGGTTTTCTGCATTTTTCCCCCACTTGCGCCGCAGAAACACGCCAAAAAGCTGCTCCAACTCCGCGATTCGCCGTTCATACTCGGCAATCATGCTGTCCTGGGAGAATACCTCGGCGCCCTTCGCCAGAAAGGCGTTCTTCCAGGCATTGGCGGTGTCTGGATGGGTGCCATACACCTTGGTCACTTGGGCGGCGGCTTTGCGCCCGGAACTTCAATTTCGCACTGTATCGTTTTCCCGTGTTTTCCCCTCTGGATTCTACGATCTTGCACCCGCCAGAGGAAGTCTACAGATCACAATGCCTGGTGTTACAGTTTTTGGGGTACATCATCGCAGGTTACGTTGCTTTTCTCGCTGTATTGAAGCATTGCGGAAAGCGGTTCGGCTCTATGTCTTTTACTGGAATCAGCGCCAATTGTATCGACGTGCATGCCCAGGATATCCATCGCAGCTCAATGACTTCGTGCCTCCGCTTATTTGGACACGGGGGATCGTAGTAGGTGACGCGCGTTAGTGGCGCTTTTTGCACGAGTAAGTGGGTTGATGAAGCGACCTTATCTGAAATCGCCCCACTGCGGGCATATGGCAAAACGGAATTGACCGAGTTCCAGCGGATTCACCCCACAATTGGCAACCAGAGCGCATTTATGACACTGCGGTCCCCACTCTACTACTACGAATTCCCGACACCCCCCAATTTGGACAAACTTGCGCCGAGGGATATAATGCTGTACAGTCTTTCAGAGTTTGAACGACCTTCCCTACGGTTCACGCCCGACCATTGGATGACTGCCAAGCCCGGCCGTGGAAGGCGCAAGTGGTGACCCAGATGAGTGTTCTTGAGGTTGTTTCCGTTTCCCTCCGGGTCGCCAAGCATCTGAGGTGAAATTCCAACATACAAAGTGAGTTTATTGCATGCTCCAGGATCGATTACAGTTCAAAATTCTGACTGACCGCGCCCTTGCCCAAATTGAGGATACCGCCGGCCGATTGTTGAATGAGGTTGGCATCACACTGGATCATGCCGATGCAGTGGAAATGCTCCACGGGCTGGGATGCCGAGTTGAGAACGGTCGTGTTCGCATTCCACCCGACGCCGTGCAGGGGGCGCTGGAAAAAGTCGTGCCCCAACACCAACTCTACAACCGCGATGGATCCAAGGCCTTTCACTTTGGAGATGGACAACTCCGTTTTCACAGTGGGGGCGGCTTGCCCTTTATTCTCGACTCGCAGACGGGCAAACAACGCAACCCCACGCTCCAGGATGTAGCCAACGCTACCCGCCTCCTGGATGCTTTGCCACACGTTGATGTCATCATTCCACTTTTTGGCCCCCAGGATGTGCCGCCTGGTTTGATGGCCGTAGCATCCACGGAGATCATGTTGCGGAACACGACGAAACCTGTCTGGTCAGCGCCCGTGGATACTCCGGAGCATGTCCAAATCATGGTTGAGATGGCGGCTGCGTGTTGCGGCGGAATGGAAACGTTTCGACAACGCCCCACCATGTATCTGAGCGTCTCGCCGGTAAGCCCGCTCGCCTTTCCCGAGGCCATCGCCGCCTCCATAATCGCCATAGCCCAGTCAGGCGCTCCCCTACTCTCGCTTCCAGCGCCGTCCCTGGGCGCCACGGGACCAGTGACAATGGCTGGGGGCCTGGCACTGCAACATGCCGAGATCCTGGCAAGTTACGTGATCGCCGCAGCCGCTCGCCCAGGCACCCCGGTCATCTATTGTTCTCGCATTAGTGCCATAGACCCGCGCACGGCCGTCTCCATCTGGGGCGGGCCGGAGGTGGGTCTGACTGGCGCATGTGCGGGGCAACTCGCCCACCGAATGGGCCTGCCGAGTGACACATACGGCTTGGCTTCCAGCACTGATTTGCTCGATCCCCAGTTTGCGTACGAACGGTTGGCCAACGCGATGGTCCCTGCTCTGGCCGGAGTGGACATTCTATCTGGTGTTGGCAGTACACGGGATGTCATGATTGCCGGACTCGAGATCGCAGTGATAGATAATGAACTCATCAGCATGCTCAAGCAGATCACGGCCGGCTGCCGCGTCGACAACGAGGCGCTGGCCTTTGACGTGATGAAGGAGGTCATCCTGCGGGACGGCGTCTTTCTCGGAGAAGTGCACACCGTCAGACAGATGCGGCAAGGCGCCCTGTGGATTCCGGAAATCAGCACCCGGGGCGCAGCGCGGGACAATGCGGGCGTGGTGACGAGAGCAAGAGAACGGGTCAAACACATCCTCGGGACGCATGAATCCGCTCCCCTGGCGGATGCAGCTGAACGCCAACTGGAAGACATCATGAATCGGGCGCGCCGAGACCTAGCGGAGAATTAGCATCACATGACACAGGAACGAATTCATCTGAGGTTTTTGTCGGAAGAGGACCTCGACCAAATCGAGGAAGTTGCTTACCGCCTTTTGGAGGAAGTGGGCATTGCCCTGGAACACGAAACCGGCCGAGAGATGCTTCACGGCCTGGGCTGCCAGGTTGGGAAACGGACCACCATCCCCCGCCATGTGGTACGGTGGGCTCTGGAGAACGTGGTTCCGGACAGAGAAGCAGTGAATCGCGACGGAACGCCAGCTTTTATGCTGGGCGACGGAAAGGTGCGTTTCCACAACGGCGGCGGGCAGCCCTATGCCCTTGACCTGGACAGCGGCAGGAAGCGGCCGGCTACCTTGCAGGACGTGGCTGACGTCACGCTCTTGCTGGATGCATTGCCGAACGTGGACCACATCACACCCCTCTTTGGCCCACAGGACGTTCAACCTGAACTCATGATGATCGAAGCGACGGCCGCCGTGTTGCGTAGCACATCCAAACCGGTATCGTCGGCAGCGATCGACAAGCCAGAGGATGTGGCATACGTGGTGGAGATGGCCGCCGCATGTTGCGGCGGAATGGATGCCTTTCGGCGTCGCCCCAATCTTACCATCAGCGTCTCGCCGATCAGTCCCCTCAAATTCAGTCACAACGTCACTGGTGCGATCATCGCCGTCGTGCAAGCGGGCGCGCCGTTCCATTCGTTGCCGGCCCCTTCTTTGGGTGCCACGGGCCCGATCACCATGGCCGGGAGTCTCGCCCAACAACATGCTGAGATCCTAGCTAGCTTTGTCATTGCTGCGGCTACCCGGCCCGGAGCACCAGTCGGCTATTGTTCGCGCATCAGCCCCATTGATCTGCGAACGGCCATTTCGGTCTGGGGCGGGCCGGAAGTAGGCATGAGTGGTGCATGTGCCGGCCAGTTGGCTCATCGGATCAACTTTCCGTGTGACTCCTATGGGCTATCTACTACCTCGAATCTCCTCGATCCCCAATTTGCCTACGAGCGCCTGGCCAACGCCATGATACCCGCTTTGGCCGGGGTTGATATGCTCTCCGGTGTTGGAAATGGCGGAGGGCTGTATGCGAGCCTGGAGATTGCCGTGCTTGATGATGAGTTGATCAGCCTGATCAAGCAGATCGTTGCTGGCTGTCCAGTGAATGAGGAAACGCTGGCCTATGATCTGATGAAGGATGTCATCCTCCGGGATGGCATCTTTTTGGGCGAACGGCACACCGTAAAACAGATGCGCCATGGCGCTCTGTGGATCCCCACTATCAGTACCCGGGGCAGCACGCGTGACTGTGCGGGAGTGGTCGACCGAGCCCAGGATCGCGCTCGTCAGCTCCTACGCACCCACACGGCAAAACCCTTAACGCAAGATGCCAGCAGGCATCTGGAGGAGGCCCTGACACGGGCGCGACGTGAGCTTTCTCGCTGATGCTGATCGCAAGCGACACAGCCGTGACGTCCTGACAGGTTTTCGAGCCATGCCCAGGAAAAGGAGGAGTGCCATCGATAGAACCGGCCGAGGAGAAGCGAGTACAACCCAATAACATTATCAACGAACGTCAGAAGGAGGAAAGATTGTGAAAACGAGGTTTTACCTACTAGGCTTGATAGTAATCGTCAGCATGATGCTCGCATCCTGTAGCACTGCTGAAAAGACCGAACCGACAGCTGCTCCGACCGAGGAACAGAAGGAAGCAACCGCCATCCCGTCCACCGCTACGCCTGAGCCGGTCGTGGAAGTGCCCAAGATTCTCCGGGTGCGGCTGTACGGTGACATCCAGAACCTGGATCCCGCCTTTCAGATCTCCGAAAACGATAGCGTCGTCGGCTATGCGGTGATGGATGGGCTGGTGCGCTATTGCCCCAACTCCTATGAAATCTGCAACCAGCTCGCTGAGGAGATCGAGGAGTCGGAAGATGGTTTGCAGATCCGATTCAAGCTCAAGGAAGGTGTGCAGTGGCACAATGGCTATGGTGAAGTGACCACCGAAGATGTCAAGTTCTCCTTTGAACGCTTCATCGACCCTGACCTTGACGCTGCCTATGCCGATGACTGGGCGACCCTAGATCACGTCGAGATCATTGACAAGTACAATGGGATCATCCACCTGAAGGAGCCTTTTGCGCCGCTCTGGACCTCGACCCTACCGGTCGCCAGCGGCACAGTCATCTGCAAAAAATACGTCGAGGAGATCGGTGTTGAGGCCTTTGCGACCAACATCATTGGCAGCGGCCCATATCTCTTCTCCGAGTGGAAGCCCCAGCAGATGGTCATTCTGAAAAAGAATCCCGACTATTACGGTGAGGAGGCCGCCTTTGACGAAATCCACCTGATTCCCATTGAGGATGACAAGGCAGCCGAGGTTGCCCTCGAGGCCGGCGACCTGGACTGGGGGCGGATCAGCATCCCCTCCTTGGACCGCTTTGAGGACAATCCCAACCTAGAGGTGTGGACAAACCCATCTTTGCGCTACCGCTGGATTGCGATGAACGTTCAGCACCCCAAGCTGCAGGACATTAACGTGCGCAAGGCGATCTGGTATGCCATTGACGTACCTAGCATCCTGGCAGCCACCTACCTGGGGAAGGTTGAACAAGAATGCTCCCTGGTCCCGCCAGGTCTCGTCGGTCACTGGGCTGATGCGCCTTGCCCTGTCCGGGATGTGGAAAAAGCCAAGGAATACATGGCTACGGCCGGTCTAGAGACGCTGGACTTGCGGCTCGACCTTCAGGACACCACTGAATACCGGACGTGGGCCGAGATTATTCAACAGAACCTGGCCGAGATTGGCATCAATCTGGAACTCAACCCGATGGAGTCCAGCGCCTACTGGTCAACCAGCTTTGGCGAAGAGGCTGCTTTGAACAACGAGTTGTTGACCAGCAACTATTCGATGAACCCCGACCCTGCCTGGGCGACCATGTGGTTCACCTGCGACCAGGTAGCCGTGTGGAATACTCAGAGTTGGTGCAATGAAAGATATGACGAATTGCACCGACTGGGCTTGGTGACCACCGATTTGGACGAGCGTCAGGCAATCTATGAGGAGATGCAGCAGATCTGGGAAGATGCCGTCCAGACCGTCTGGATCACGCACGGCGTAATGACCTACGCCTATTCACCTAGCATTCAGCCTGCGACGTCGCCAAACGGTACGCCGCACTATGAATTCTTCGCGCCGGCCGATTAGCGGTAGCTGGTATGGCGGGTCGTTGCGATCCGCTGGTCTCTCTTGTTGTGCAGGTCGCGACGCCAGAGAAAACCATCCAGGGCCTAGTAGACATCTAGGCCCTGGTGGTTCTCTTGTATCAACCTGGAACGTGCTTGTCCAAGAACCACCTATGGCTTGGTAGAAACAGGCGCAGCGGCACCCTACATAGCCCAAGGTGGTTTGGGACTGGCATAGAGGAGGGCTCCAAGACGTGCGTGCCTATCTAGCCAAGCGTTTGCTGATGACAGTCCTCGTGCTCGTACTGGTCACGATCTATCTTACATTGCTGGTGCAAATCGTGCCCGGCGATCCCGCCAAGACCCTGCTCGGACCTCGCGCAAACCCCGATCTCATCGCCAAGGTCCGAGCTGCCATGAACCTGGACAAACCGGTGCCTACTCAAGTGGGGCTGGCCCTGTGGGATCTGGCACACGGCAGTTTTGGGACTGACATCTTCACCGGCCGGCAAATCACGGAACTCGTCGGCGCTGCGCTGCCCCACACTCTGATTCTTGCCTGGACCAGTCTTGGCCTGGCGACCCTGATCGGGGTGCCATTGGGTGTCTTCTCGGCAACCCATCCCAATTCTTGGCTGGACCGCATCACGGCCGTGGTTTCCATCTCTTTCATCACGGTACCTTCCTATGTCGGTGCCCTGTTCCTTCTGTTATTGTTTGCCGTTCAGTTGCAGTTCATGCCCGCTATCGGATTGGGCGTGGAAGGTGATACACCAGATTACATCAAACACCTCATTCTGCCGGCCGCCGCTCTCGCCATCACCTGGGTGGGTTACCTGGCACGGTTGGTGCGGGCCAGCCTGCTGGAGGTGCTCAACCAGACCTACATCCGGGCCGCGATGGCGTCCGGATTGTCCAAACGCACGATCTATTTCAAGTACGCGCTCAAGAACGCCCTCATCCCGACGGTGGCCATCTTGGGTGTCGGGATTGGCAATTTGATGGGAGGTGCGGTCTTTGTGGAGTTGATTTTTAGCCGTCCGGGCATGGGCACGCTTATCTACCATGCCGTTCAGAGTCGCAATTTTCCCATCGTGCGGGCCGGCGTGTTGACCGTTGCATTTCTCTTTGTCGTCGCCAACTTGCTGGCCGACCTGGCCTATACCTACCTGGATCCCAGGATCCAACTTGGCAAGTTGAGAGGCTGACATGGAATTTATCGCGCATCCAACCAATCGCTTCCAGCGACTACTCAACCGCATTCCTGTCCTGGGAGATGTTCTCCGCCGGCCGCTGGGCGCGCTGGGCTCGGTGATCGTCCTGGCCTTTTTGATCACGGTTGCCCTGGCGCCGTTGCTGGCGCCTTATGACTTTGCCAGACAGGACATTCCCAATATGTTACAGGGACCGTCCACGACTTATCTGTTGGGCACCGATCATCTGGGTCGTGATATTTTGTCCCGCCTGATATACGGTGCCCGCATCGCCCTGGGGGTCGCCGTGCCTGCGGTGGCGGTGGCGCTGGCGGGCGGTTTGCTGATCGGGCTCACCGCGGGCTATGTTGGTGGGCGATTGGACGACATCACGCTAGTAGCATTGGACTCGATCCAGGCCTTTCCGGCCGTCATCCTTGCCCTGGCGATACTGGCGCTGCTGGGCTCGTCCCTCTCCAATGTGATCGTTGTGATTGGATTAGCCTGGATTCCGGGCTATGCGCGGATCGCGCGGGCGCAGGTGCTGTCCACCAAACAGAATCAGTATATCGAGGTGGAACGATCGCTAGGGGCTACTCAGGGACGCATTCTATTCTTCCACATCCTGCCTAATATTGTCGCCCCACTGCTCATCCTGGCAGCCATGGACTTGCCGGTGGTTATCACCTTTGAGGCCGGTCTCTCTTTTCTTGGGCTGGGGGTCAAACCACCGACGCCATCTTGGGGCGTGATTCTCTCAGACGGCTTTAACTTTATCCGTAACTCGCCGTGGCCCATTACCTGGGCCGGCCTGACCCTCATCGTCACGACCTTGGGGTTTACCCTCTTTGGCGAGACGCTGCGCGATGTGCTCGACCCGCGATTGTCGGGAACCCGAGGTGCCTGATGAAGACACCACTGCTGCAAGTCAAGAATCTAGAGGTCAGATATCGTACCCGAGAAGGCGTCCTGACCGCGCTTCGCGATACCAGCTTCGAGATCAATCAAGGTGAAATCGTGGGCGTCGTCGGTGAATCGGGCTGCGGGAAAAGCACCGTCGCCTCTGCAGTGATGCGCCTGTTGCCGCCAAACGGTGCGATCAGCCAGGGGCAGATTCTGCTGAACGAGAGGGACCTGGTGAAACTGGATGAAGAGGCCTTGACCAAACTGCGTGGGAAGGATCTCTCTATGATCTTTCAGGACGCTATGACTAGCCTCAACCCGGTCTTTAGCATCGAACAACAGATGATCGATGCCCAGCGGGCTCATCTCTCGGCCGGGATGGATGGTGCTAAAAAGCTGTTGCGCAAGCGCGCTATCGAGATGATGGATCGGGTCGGCATCCCCGACTCCGGACACCGCATCAACGAGTACCCCCACCAGTTTTCTGGGGGAATGCGTCAGCGGATCATGATCGCGATGGCCTTGCTCTCCAATCCCGCGCTACTGGTCGCCGACGAACCGACCTCCGCACTGGATGTGACCCTGGAAGCTCAGATCCTGGAATTGATCTGCAAGTTGAGAGACGAGTTGGGGACGGCCATGCTGTACATCACCCACGACCTGGGGGTGATTGCCCATCTTTGCGACCGTGTGCTAGTCATGTACGCCGGCAGCATTGTCGAGTCGGGTGATGTGTTCCAGATCTTCGATTCACCGTGCCACCCCTACACGCAGGCCCTCTTGCGCTCCCACCCGTCCCACAGCCTGCGCGCCCCGCGCTTGCGCACCATTCGCGGGCGGGTTCCCAGCTTGAAAGAACTGCCCGTGGGCTGCAAATTCGCGCCGCGCTGCGACCTGGCGATTGCTATCTGCCACAGTAGCGAGCCCGGCATCCACCAGATAGGCGAGCGGAAGGTAATGTGTCACGCCTTCGGCTCTGGCTGGAGTGGCGACGACCCTTCCGGCCTGGCTACCGCGGAATCAAAGGATATCGCGCTCTCCTCCGCTATGCCGGCCGCAGGGTCCGATGAGGTGATACTGGAGACCAAAATACTCAAGACCCACTTTTCCGACACGATTCCATTGCTGGATCAGATCCTGGGCAGGCGCGGAGGCAAGGTGCGAGCCGTGGACGGCGTGGACATCGTAGTACGGCGCGGCGAGACGTTGGGTCTGGTGGGCGAGTCTGGATCTGGGAAAACGACCCTTGGCCGCACGATCTTGCGCCTGGTTGATCCAACGGCGGGAGACGTGGTCATTTCAGGCCGAGTGATCACCGAGTTATCGCAGAAACGATTGCAGATCATGCGCTCGCGGATGCAAATGATCTTCCAGGACCCGTTTTCGAGCTTGAGCCCAAGGATGAAGGTCTCATCGCTATTGTTGGAGCCGTTCCGCATCCACGATGTATCGGTTGATGCTCGGCAAAAGGTGGAAGAGCTGCTCAAGATGGTCGGGTTATCCTCTGAACAGGCGGATAAATATCCGCACGAGCTGTCGGGCGGTCAGGCCCGTCGCGTTGGATTTGCTCGCGCGTTAGCACTGCACCCAGAAATCCTGGTGGCCGACGAACCGACGGCCGGTCTTGATGTTTCGGTGGCGGCCGGCATCCTCAACCTGCTCAAGAATCTGCGGGAGGAGTTGAACCTGACCTACATCATCATCACCCATAACCTGAACGTGGTTAGCTTTGTTGCAGACCGAGTGGCGGTGATGTACCTGGGTAAAATCCTCGAGTTGGCGCCAACCGAGGCGCTGTTCACCCGCCCCAAACATCCCTACACGGAATCACTCATGTCAGCGATTCCGATTCCCAATCCTTACCTACGAAAGAAGCGCGAGCGGATCATCCTATCCGGCGAGATCCCCAGCGCCAGGAACCCGCCACCGGGGTGCGCCTTCCACCCGCGCTGCCGCTACGCGGAGGCCCGGTGCTCGGAGCAAGCGCCCGAACTGCGCAGCCTGGACGACACCGAGCGCCTGACCGCCTGCCATTTCCCGGAACGGGTCCAATTTGTGCTCCCCTGGGACTAGACCCGTGCCCCGGCCGCGCGATCGTTTCATGCCATGGCCTCCCTCGATGAGGATCAAGTGCTCCTGTTTGGGGGGGACGATGGCGAGGTAGTGGACGAGACGTGGCTCGCGGCCGGGTTCTACCGCTCCTACCGGGTCTACTTGCCGCTGGCGATCAAATGAGAGACAGCCTTCCCGGGAGCGGGGAGCTTCCGGGAAGGCTGCATGCTGCCCACCATCCCGGCCGGGTATGTCGAGAAGGCACCCAAGGATACGGTCACCGCGCTGCCTGGCCAGGTGACCCGCATCCGGGCGACCTTTGACAAACCCGGCCGTTACGTGTGGCACTGTCACCCCCTCTCGCACAAAGACCACGAGAGGATGCGCGTGCGGCAGATCGGTCCGGGCGCCCAGGGGACCCAACCACCATAGCCTTGACCCATCCCCCGAGAAGCGGGGGATGGGTCTTTCTGGGGGTCAATGTTGGCAATCAAACAAAAACCAGGCGCTTCGCGTAGGAGGCGCCTGGTTGAGTGAAAGTGAGTCGGTTGTCTCGTTGCCCTTGGTGTGATTACGGGTAGCTGCGTAGCACCACGGGCAGGAAAATACGGAAAGGCTCTCGGATGGTGAATTGCGCCGTGGCTGAACCATTGCCGGTGCTGTGGTCAAAGTAGACTGAGTTGGTGATGGTTTCGCCGGCAAAATCGAGGGTGGTGGTGACCACGGCCGGGATGGTGAACTGAACCTGCATACCGGCCGTCACCACGCCAGTCCAGTGCAGGTCAACCCCGGTCAGTCCGGCCGGCAGGACATCGGTCACCACCACGCCCACGGCGTCCAACTGGCCGTCGTTGCGGATAGTGATGGTGTAGGTGATGAGGTCGCCGAGGTGGACGGGGTCGTGTGGCGTTTCCACGGTCTTGGTGGCCGACAGGGATGGCTGGCTCAACTCGGTGGTGAACGACCAGGTGTAATCCTCGGTCAGGGTCAACCCATTGGTGGCAGCCAGATCGGCCGTCAGGGTGGCGGTGTAGGTGGTGCCGTGCGCCAGCCATTCGGTCGCAAAGGTAGCGGTCCGGGTGCCGCTGTCAAATGAGACCCCGCCGGGCACCGGACCGGCCGAATCACGCAGCAGGAAAGTTAGCTCGCCCACGTTGGTCATGGTCAGGTTAAAGGTTGCCGTGATGAAACTATTGACCGCAACACCCACCGCGCCGTCGGCCGGGCCGACCGCCAGCACGCGTGGGTATTCGTCGATGTCGCTCTGGAAGCGCAACCCCACCTGGTATCCGGAATCGTAAGGGAAGCTGGAATCATACTGGGTACCTACGCCCAGCACCTGGACCCGTTCGCCGACGGCAAATTCGGCCAGGCTGACGCCGGTGTCAAAGTCGCGGTAGATGCGGGTGACACCGCTATTGTCATTGATGTCCAGATAGCTGGAAGTGGCGTATGTAACAACTCCGGAAACCTGAACCAGGACTCCTTCGGTCGTTTCGTTGATCTGGCCGGTCTGTCGCGACCAGGGGATCAGGCTGATGGCCTCGCCAGTGGCAACTGCGTGTCCCGGGTCGGTGACCACGATCTCGCGCTTGCCGTTGTATTCATCCATTGTGCCCCACACGCGCACCTCTTCGCCAACGCCAAAGCCATCAAACTTGGTCAGCGACCCGGTAAAGTAGACATCCAGCCCGACCGTCCCCAGCGCTGCATCCTGGAACATGAACTCGTCGTACGTCCGGGTGATGTCGTGCAACAGGCCAGGCGGAAAGTTGACGTACCCCTTCACGTAGGCGTAGGCATCATCGGGCAGCGCGCGGGCGGCCGCCATGCTGATCAGCCGCCAGACCATGACACCGTCATCACGGGCCTCATTGTTGCCTGTTTCGACATCGGCCGGCGAGCCTGCAATGGCCACCTCGTTCAGCCGCAACCCACTGGAGGTGATCTCGTCGGTGACAGAGACGACCACGTGGAAAGTGATGCTGGTATCGTGCACCAAGTTGCTGAACACCCAGATCAGCGGATCGTCGCCACTTCCGATGCCGCTGTGCATCAACCCAAAGTCATCCGACACGTAGACAAAGTCGCCCGGCAAGACGTCGGTGACGGTGAGCCGGGTGGTGTCGGTAAGGGGCGAGTGGTTGAAAACCTGGATGGTGTAGGTGACCAGTTGGCCCACGCCATCTTCGATAAAGACCTCGGCCGCGTCCACGCTTTTGGTGACTTCCAGGTCGTAGGCCACGGTGGTAGCGGCGTACGTGGCGACGTTGTTGCCGGGCACCTCGTCCAGATCGGCCGCGATGATGGCGGTGTTGGTGAGGAAGCCGGTTGCCTCGTCCGGGATGTGGACGCGCACGTCAAAGCTGGCCTGGCTGCCGGCCGGCAGGTTGCCCACGTTCCAGACCACAGGCGACGTGCTGATGGGGGTCAGCCCGCCGGTGTCGGTGATGTAGGTCGCCCCAGCCGGGAGTACGTCGGTGATCACCACGCCCGTGATGCCCTGAATCCCGGTGCTGGTGTACAACAGCGTGTAGGTTACATCATTGCCGGGTACGAGGAGGAGCGGGCCGCTCTTGGCAATTGCCGCATCGTATTGAGGGGGGCAATCGTTGGCTGCACCGGGGGTGGGTGTGTTCTGGTAATAGGACGCTGTGTTGCGTTGTCCGCCAGCTCCATTCGGGCAGCGCTGATTGGAGTGATAGATCATGTTCCCACGCCCGTTTTCGTCGATCTGCGGTTGACCGCTATTCAGCAGCACCAGAAGTTCCGGATCGTCAGGATCGTCGGTGTCGTACACAATGGCGTCGATCAGGTTACTGAGTGTAATGGCTGTGTCGTTGGGAAAGTCCACTTCATTGCCTACATAGAGGGCAATCGCATCTGCTCCATTCTGCAACCAGCTAGGAGTAACAAGGGGGTCAACGTAAAGGTCTGCTTCCGGAACACTCCCGATCACAAAGTAGCCGTCGCCATCCGTACTGTATCCGTCGAGGTCAAAGACCGGCAGATAAGACAGGTTATCCGAGCCGTTGAATAGAATCACAACCAGCCCGTCAAGCGGTGTATTGCCTGTGCCTCCGTCAAAAAGCTCGATGAATTCCTGCGTATCAGTCGATAGGTTATCCGAGTCCGCCTCGTTGATGAGAATGGTGGCAGTATACGGTTGTTGCACAGCAAAGGCCGCCTCGGCCGTGCCGGCGCTGGTGGTGCCGCTGAAAATGGCCGTGTTGGTGACCAGATCACCATAGTCCCCCACATGGTTGACGACAAAGCTAAAGGTGATGACGTGGCCGGCCGTCACAGTGCCGGACCAGGTGATCTCGTCGTTTAGCTCCACGGCATCGGCCGGTTGCTCCAGCCATTGCCCAAAGTCCACCTCGGCCGGGAGTGTGTCGGTCAGCAATACACCGGTGTCACTGATTGCCCCGCTGTTTGACAGCAGAACCGTGTAGGTGACCGTTCCATGGAAAGTGACATTCGAACTGGATTCGGCGGTTTTGGTGATAGTGAGGGCCGCCGTTGGTGCAGAGAAACTCTGACCGGTGTTTACCAGCCCGCGGGTCTGAGGGCTAGGGCCAGTCCAGCCAAAATCCTCGTAGGCAAATCCCGTGCCCGTCAATTGCAAGGCATAATCCACCGGAGTGCTGTTGGATTCAGCCACTCCAATGTCGGTGCTGGCCATGCCGGCCGCCGGGCCATCGATGGCGATGAAGAATCCTTCGTAGCTCAGAAACTGCACCACAACTGGGCCAGGAGCCACCAGCGCGACGCCATCAGGTGACCCGTTTTGCAGGCCAGGAATGTCGAACCACAATGTGCCAAATCCATTCTGTTGGTTGGGTAGAACCCCGGAAAGGGGGAGGGGGCTGTATTGTGCTCCACCATTCCCGTTGTATGGCACCAATGCCCAGCCGGTCAGATCAGTTCCGGCTGGGCCTGCTACTTCTACTCCTTCATTGATATCACCTGTGCTATTACTGTCATCGTAATGGATCTCGTTGATGAAGACCGGGGTATCGGCCGGAGCTGCTGTTTCAGCCCGGTCGGCAGGCGTAAGCACCGCCATCAACACTAACACCGCCAGGCCGGCAAACGCAATCGCTGCGCAGCCTCTTGCCAATCTTGCTAAATCAGTTTTCATGGGTGCTTTTCTCCTTGGTTAATGCAAGAGTGAAATTGCTGGGATCTTCCTCTGCTGAGTTCCTGGCGATTATCACCTCCTTCAGTGAGCCGGCCGGGTGATTTACACGGCCGGCTGAACTTGAAGATTGGCTGCTGAAATGATTCGTCTGTCAAATCTGAACATCTCGTCCACAATCGGCACGATGAGGAGAAATCGCCCTCGCTTTCTCCGCGAATCAGTATAGCACGGGCCGATGGCACCGTCAACGGAAATATCCCGAACTCGGGCGAGTGAGTGTCCAGACATGCGGTCAGTGCGAGCACCTCGGAGTCAGGCACTCCTCGCAGGTAATTTTCTTTGACACGGCCGAGCTTTATGGTAGAATACTGCCCGCTTGGCCCATTCGTCTAGCGGCCCAGGACGCTGCCCTCTCAAGGCAGAAACACGAGTTCGAGTCTCGTATGGGCCACAGGCAAGCGATAACGCGCCCAGGCTGCTAGCCTCGGCGCGTTTTGTATTATCTGGGTGAAGCTGGAGGGACACATGAAACTGGTGACGGTTGAACAGATGCGAGCCATTGAGCAGGAGACCGACGCGGCCGGCGTCTCGTACGCGGCGATGATGGAGAACGCCGGCCGGGGTGTTGCCCACGCTATCATGAACTGGCTGGAAGTGGCAGGGCGGTCGGTGGTGATCCTGGTGGGGCCGGGCAACAATGGCGGTGATGGGTTGGTGGCCGGTCGCCATCTGGCGCAGGCTGGTGCGCAAGTTGCCTTTTATCTGTTCAAGCCCCGCCCGGCCGATGATCCCAATCTGGCCAAAGTGGCAGCCATGGCGTTGCCGATTACCCTTGCAGAGGACGACAAGGGCGGCAAGCAGTTGCGCAAGCTGGTGGCCGAAGCGGACGTGGTGGTGGATGCCCTGCTAGGCACTGGGGTCGACCGGCCGATCGGTGGGGGTATGAGGACTTTGCTGGAGCGCTGCAGCGCGGCCATCGAGGAGAATAAGCGCAGGCAGCAAGACCGGTATCGCCAGCCGGTTTCCCCTAAACGCCTTTCCTTCCGGCCGGATGGGAAACCATTGGTGGTGGCGGTGGATTGCCCCAGCGGCCTGAACTGCGATACAGGGGTGTTGGACCCGCTGAGCTTGCCGGCCGATCTGACCGTGACCTTTGCGGCTCCCAAGGTGGGGCAGGTTCTGTTCCCCGGCGCGGCTGCGATTGGCGAGTTGCTGGTGGCGGACATTGGTTCACCGGCCGACCTCCCGGCTTCGCAGGCCGTGCTGCTGGAGTTGGCGACGGCCGACGATGTGCGGGCGATGCTTCCATCCCGGCCGCTGGAGGGCCACAAGGGGACATTCGGCAAGGCGATGGTGGTTGCTGGTTCGGTCAACTATGCGGGGGCGGCCGCGCTGGCTGGTCAGGCGGCGTATCGCGCCGGAGCCGGGTTGGTGACGCTGGCCATTCCCAGTTCAATCTACAGTGCCGTGCTGCCGGTGTTGCCGGAAGCGACCTACTTGCTTTTGCCGCACCAGATGGGCGCAATTGCTGACGCGGCCGTTTCGGTGGTGCTGGAGGCGCTGACTGGCTACGACGGGTTGCTGGTTGGCCCTGGCCTCGGCCGGGACGAGAAGACGCGCCTGTTTGTGCGCGACCTGCTGGCCGGCCACAAGAAAACGGGCGCCAAGGGGCGATTGGGTTTTTCCGCCGTCACGCCCCCAGAATCGGGGCCGGGCGGCGAGATCGCCTTGCCACCGCTGGTCGTGGATGCGGATGGGCTCAACCTGTTGTCCGAGTTGGACGGCTGGCCCAGGCTGCTGCCGGCCGGCTCGGTTCTGACGCCGCACCCAGGAGAGATGGCGCGCTTGCTCAAATGCGAACTGGGCGAGGTGCAGGCCGACCGGATTGGTTCCGCGCGCCGGGCGGCCGATGCGTGGGGGCAGATTGTGGTTCTCAAGGGGGCGTTTACGGCCGTCGCTGCGCCGGATGGCCGTGTCACGCTGCTGCCATTTGCTAACCCGGCTCTGGCTACGGCCGGCAGCGGGGATGTACTGGCAGGCGCAGTGGTCGCGCTACTGGCGGCCGGCGTTGAGCCGTATCGGGCTGCGGTTGCCGGGGCCTTCCTTCACGGGATGGCCGGGCAAAAGGCGGCCGAGGAATGCGGGCGAGCCGGCGTGACGGCCGGTGATCTCCCGCTATACCTGGCGGCCGCGCTCGCCGAGTGGGGCGTGTAGCGCCCCGGTCCGTGCGTACAAAAAAGCGGGCGATGAACACGCTGCCCATCGCCCGCCCGCAGTACTTTGTTATACGCTGTGGAATTCGCCGTCTACCACGTCCTCGTCGGCCGGGCCGCTGGGGCCAGGGGGCGGGCCACCGGGCATGGGACCTGCGCCTGGTTGATCGGGCTGGCCGTACATGGCCTGACCCAAGGCCATGGCTGCTTGCTGAACCTCTTCAACCAGCCGGCGGATTTTCTGAGAGTCCTCGCCCTCGGCCGCCTTTTTCAACTCGTCAATCTTGCCTTCAATCGCCTTGCGGTCGCTTTCAGAGGCCTTGTCTCCCAACTCGCGCAAGGTTTTCTCGGTCTGATAGCTGATCTGATCCGCCACATTGCGGGCCTCGACAAGATCCTTGCGGCGCTGGTCGTCGGCGGAATGCTTGCGTGCCTCTTCCACCATCTCCTTGACCTCGTTGTCGCTCAGGTTGGTGCTGGCGGTGATGGTGATCTTTTGCTCCCGGCCGGTAGCCCGGTCCTTGGCGCTCACCTTGAGGATGCCGTTGCGGTCGATGTCAAACTTGACCTCGATTTGCGGGATGCCTCGGGGGGCCGGAGGGATGCCGTCGAGCCGGAATTGACCCAGCAGCATATTGTCGGCCGCCATTGGCCGCTCGCCCTGATAGACCTTGATGTCCACAGCCGACTGCCCGTCCTCCGCCGTGCTAAAGGTCTCAGATTTTTCGGTGGGGATGGTGGTGTTGCGCTCGATAAGCGCGGTCATCACCCCGCCTAGCGTCTCAACCCCCAGGGTCAGCGGGGTGACGTCCAGCAAAACCACGTCGCGCACCTCACCTGAGAGGACGCCGGCCTGCAGGGCGGCGCCAACCGCCACCACCTCATCCGGGTTGACGCTCTTGTTAGGTTCCTTGCCGCCGGTTAGCTTGCGCACCAGATCCTGAATCATCGGCATGCGGGTAGCGCCGCCCACCAACACCACTTCGTCAATCTCGCTGGCACTGAGCTTGGCGTCGCGGATGGCGTGGTGGTAGGGTCCCTCCACGCGCCGGACCAGATCCTCGCTCATTTGGTCGAACTTGGCCCGGGTGAGTTTCATTTGCAGATGCTTCGGACCGGAGGCATCGGCCGTGACGAAAGGCAGGTTGATCTCGGTTTCGATAGTGGTAGTCAGTTCAATCTTGGCTTTTTCGGCCGCTTCCTTGAGCCGCTGCATGGCCTGCTGGTCCTTGCTCAGGTCAATACCCTGGTCCTTGCGGAACTCGTCCACTAGCCAGTTGATAATCTTTTGATCCCAGTCATCGCCGCCCAGGTGTGTGTCGCCGTTGGTGGCCTTGACCTCCACAACTCCTTCGCCCACCTCCAGGATTGAAACGTCAAAGGTGCCACCACCCAGGTCAAAGACGAGGATGGTTTCCATGCTCTTTTTGTCCATGCCGTATGCCAGGCTGGCGGCCGTCGGCTCGTTGATGATGCGCAAAACCTCCAGGCCGGCGATTTTGCCGGCATCCTTGGTGGCCTGGCGTTGGCTGTCGTTGAAATACGCCGGCACCGTGATGATGGCCTGCGTCACGGGCTCGCCCAGGTAGGCCTCGGCATCCTTTTTGAGTTTTTGCAGGATCATGGCCGAGATCTCCTGCGGCGTATAGTCACGATTAGTCTGTGGAACAAAGACGCGAGCGTCGCCACTGGGGCCTTCCGTGACCTTGAAGGGGACCATCTTGCGCTCCACATCGGTCTCGTCAAACCGGCGCCCCATGAACCGCTTGATCGAATAGACGGTGTTTTCCGGGTTGGTGATGGCCTGACGCTTGGCAGTCTGTCCAACCAACCGCTCATTGTTCTTGGAAAAAGCCACTACGGACGGGCAGAGCCGGCCGCCTTCGGCCGTGCTGATGACTGTGGCGTCACCACCTTCCATCACAGCGACCACCGAGTTGGTTGTTCCAAGATCAATTCCTACGATTTTTCCCATTTTTCACTCCTCGTCCAAATAAAGTGCAAAGCGTGTGCTGATCTCCATGCTTACCTTGCGCCAGATAACAATGGATGAGTGCTCATCCAGTTGCGGCAGTCGATCATAGTCACAACTGCACGGCCCGCCACGAGCACAGCCGGTGCAACAATACGTCTCGGCATCGCAAATAGTCGGCCGCCATTTGATGGTTATACCGCACGTCATGCATGTTGGTTCTATGTTTCACGTCCTTTCCAGCCTTTCCAGGCAAGCAGGCATAGTATAGACCGCAAATGTAAATCGATTATAAGAGGACAGTATGAGATGTATCAGAGGGCGGCCGGGGCATCACTGGCCTGGCCCGCTTCTATAGTCGACAAAGCGATAGCCAACACTGCGCTCGGTGAGGATGTATTGGGGATCGGCCGGGTTCTTTTCGATTTTCTTTCGCAGGTAACCTACGTAAATGCGGAGGTAGTGGGTCTCCTCGCGGTACTCGTAGCCCCAGGCTTTGGCGAGCAGGGTTTCGTATGGCATCACCCAACCTGCATTGTTGACCAGGTGGTACAGCAGCCGGTACTCGGTGGGCGAAAGATCGTGGCGCTGCCCGCCAGCAATCACCTGCCGCCTGGCAAAGTCGATGGTCAGCCAATCGTCGATCACCAGGTCGGTTTTGGGAATGGGCGTGGGCATGGCCGCCCGCCGCAGCACGGCATTCACCCGGCCGGTCAGTTCGCGCGGGCTAAACGGTTTGGTCACGTAATCGTCTGCCCCTAGCGCCAAACCGCGCACCTTGTCATCTTCGTCAGCTTTGACCGTGAGCATGATGACCGGGACGGAAGAAATCTCCCGGAGGAGTCGCAAGGTCTCAAACCCATCCAGGTCAGGCATCATCACATCGAGGATGACGAGGTCAGGTATCTGATCGCGTACCTGTTCCAACGCATCAACCCCGTTGGAAGCTGCAATCACACGGTACCCTTCCAACTCGAGGTTCATGCGGATGAACTTGATCATGCGCGGCTCATCGTCCACTACCAGGATGGCTTTGGGACCGTCACTTGGCAGCAGTGCCGCGCTGCCCGGGGGGATTGCGGCCATGTTACTCGCGCACAAACGTAATAAGATCTTCGCTGGTCTCGCTGGGCATCAATTCGGCAAAATAGACCCGGTTCCAGGGGATGATGATGGTCACTACCTCTGGCAAGAAACCGTCGACGTCTTTGCCATCGCGGCGCCGTGGACTGTTGCACAATAGGAGTTGGTCCGCCCGGCCGGGCAACTCGTCTACTTCAGCCAGGAATGGCTCTTCGTTTTCAACGTGGATGAGCAGCGTATGTGCCATTGTCACTTCCTTTGAAAGAATACATGCATAACCATGGTGCCCAGCTTGAGTTCATCGCCGCTGTTGAGGGCAAAGGGCAGGCGCGATGGTATTCGGTAGTTGTTGACCCAGGTGCCGTTGACGCTATTGAGGTCCGAGATAGCCACCCCCTGTGTCGTCACGACAATGGCGGCGTGGAGGCGAGAAACGCCTGCCTCTCCTCCTCCATCCGGGTTCAAATCGAGTTCCGGCCGGATGTCCCGCCGTGGGTCGGCGCGGCCGATGCGGATTTCATCTTGCATGGGCAATGTAATTTGCCGGCCGCTGGATGGGATGATGAAGCGAATCACCGTGGCGTCCTTGACCGGTTCCGATTCTTTGCCGACCAGCGGGGCATGGATGGGGATGACGTTGAATTCGGCGAAAGGCATCGTGCTGGTTTTACCTTCGTCAGTTTCGATCTGCAGGGGAGCTCCACAACTGCTGCAAAAGAGTGTCCCCTCAAGTTCTTCGTGGCGGCATTCAGGACAAGTTATCATATCCAATTAGTGAGCGGGTTCCATATTTGAGTTTTTTCCGGCCGGCCGCCGAAAGGTGACCGGTTTGAGCGATATGTTGGGCTTCTTTCATGGCTGTTCTGGCCAGATCG
The DNA here is from genome assembly GCA_963707345.1 of uncultured Chloroflexia bacterium. Classification (GTDB taxonomy): domain Bacteria; phylum Chloroflexota; class Anaerolineae; order Promineifilales; family UBA4811; genus CAVPPE01. The sequence goes on along the minus strand of CAVPPE010000002.1, from coordinate 222,658 downwards.
GTCTGCCCGGAATGGTGCAAGCGAGTCGCGAGCCTTTCCATTCGGTGAACCGCCTGTCGGATCTCCCCTTGTTCGACGTCCTCCCACACCTTCTCGTTTAGCCGATAAAGGTTGAGCTTGTTCACCGCTCGCACTACCGACGGAAGTGGGGGCTTTCTGACTGGGTTTTGGGCATAGCTCAACTCCAATTCGTTGGTGAAGCGCTGGTTTCGCTGGTGAGTAGGCAGGATGCTGGCGACCACGCTCGCCCGAATGCGAGATGATGTTCCGGGAAGGTGAGGGGGGACAGCCAGTTCAACCAGGACCGTGATTGGCGTGGTGTTTTGCAGTGTGCCCAGCGGCATGTTCAAATTGGAATAAGTAACCGGGGATGGGGTTGGGCTCAACTTGTGGATAGAGCGCACGCTCATCTGACCAGGCAGGTCCAACTGGAGTTGGACGCCCTGGGCAAATGCCCGGCTCAGTTCTTTGATGCGCGTCTCCAGGTGTGTGATCACCTGTTTTGGGTATTCCAGATATGCAGAGGTGCCGCCTGACGGGGCCACCAGTTCGTCCAGGAATCGGTCGTTCCACTGGTGGCCAATTCCCAATGCGCTGATGCTCACATCTTTTTCGGCCGCTTTTTGTGACAATTCGATGCAGGCGCGTTCGTCGCCATAGGTGTGACCGTCGGTCAGCAGGACAAGATGGCTGATGCCTGATGCTTGTCGGGTCTTGGACAACTCGTTGACACCAAGGCGGAGCCCTTTGAGTATCTCGGTCGCACCCTCGGTGGAAATCTGGCTGATCTTGGACTTGATCAGTTGGATGTTCTCGATGGATACGGCCGGGATGATCAGTTCGGCATGATCTCCAAATGCAACCACGCTGATGTTGTCGCCCGGCGTCAGTTGTTCGACGATGAGGGAGGCGGCCGCTTTGACCTGGTTGATCCGATCACCACTCATGGACGTACTGCGGTCTATGACCAGGCACAGGTTCAAGGGCGTTTTGTACTCGAGGAGTTTGGGATTGGCGGCAATTTCCAGCAGCAGGTACAGCAGTTGCGGTTCCTGGATGGCTGCAAGTTGGGTATGGCTGGACAATAGTTGAATGTTGAGTGCGCGAGGGATGATGGCGTGAGTTGCGAGGGTTTGGTCAAAGGCGGCGCGGCTCTCAGGGTTGGACAGTACTTTGTACGCCGTAACCAGCAGGCGAAAAGCCACATTGTTGGCCGGGTCCCGCTCTTCTGCCGGAAAGTGCTCCACCTGCCGGCTGAAGGCAATGGTGAGTTGCTCCGGCGTTGAGTTGGGTGAAACTCCCAACACGGTGTAATAATTGGGTGTCTCCACCTCGATTGACCTTTGACCCTTTACGCTATGGCGTTACTCGAACCGCGCGATAATGACGCTGATGTTGTCTGGGCCGCCAGCCTCTAATGCAGCTTCGATCAGCTCGTTGCAGGCCTGCTGCGGCGTGGCGGCCGACGAAATGATAGCCAATATGAATTCTGGCCGGACCACCCCCCACAGCCCATCGCTGCACAGCATTAACCATCCCGGCCGCGGCAGAGACCGGGAGAAGGTGTCGATGTCCAGCCGGTCCCCTTGCCCAACGGCCCGGTACAGGATGTTGCGCTGGGGATGGACCGTCGCTTCTTCGGCCGAGATTTGGCCGGTCTCCCGCAGCCTCTGCACAAAGGAGTGGTCCACCGTAAGCAGCTTGGCCTCTGAATCGCCGTCGAGAATCGCATAGGCCCGGCTGTCGCCGACATGGGCCACGTACAGACGGTTTCCCAGTACCAGTGCTACCGTGAGTGTTGTTCCGCTTTCCGAGTTGGATGTGTTGACCATCCAGTTGGCTGATTGGAGCGCCTCTTCCAGGATGCCTTGGACAGGCTTGGAGATCTCGCCTCCGTTGATGCCCAGGAATGGTGGGTAGACCTGTCGCATTACCTCGTTGGCAACCAGCCGGGCGGCAAATTGGCTTGCTTTATGTCCGTCACTATGCCCACCCATTCCGTCTGCTACAACAAAGAGGCCAAACGGAGGCAGCGGATTCTCGCCCAGGGTGGCAAAGGAAAGCGCCAATACCGAGTCTTCGTTCCGTGCGCGAACCTTACCCACGTGGCTGGCAAAACCAACTTCCATGCTATGGACTGCTTTTGCCGGGTGGCTTTTTTGCTCCGAAACCAGGGTGGTCTCGCCGGCTTTGGCCGCAGGGGGGACGGGCGTATCGTCAAACATGGGCGCGGGCTCTGGTTCCAAGGCCACTTCTTTGTGCGCTGGGGCGAACTCTGGAAGTGTCGATTCTTCCTCAGGTGCCGGCTCGGCGGAGGTCGTTTTTTTAAAGATTTGTCGCAGGAAGCTCACAGATTTCTCCAGGGGGCGATTCATGCCGGCAGGGCATACAGCCGGCCGTCGGTTGAGCCGATCAGAATAATGTCCTCGTACGCGGTGGCTGAGCTGGGAATGGGTCCGTCGCTCTTGAACCGCCAACGAAGCGCGCCTTTTTGAACGTCAATACTGTAGGCGCAGCCGTCGTTGCCCCCAAAATAGACTGCGTCGTGGTGGGCCAATGGGGAGGAGGTAATCTGGCCAGGGATCTCGTGTGACCAGCGCTGCTGGCCGGTGAACAGGTCGATGGCGTACATATTGCCATCGGCCGAGCCAATATAGACCACGTTATCGTGAATGGCCGGTGAGGAGACTACCGGTTTGCGGGTTCGGTAGCGCCAGGCTGACCATCCGGTATTGGCGTCAATCGCATACACCGACCAGTCCTGCGACCCAACCAAAAGCAACCCTTCCGCCAGCGCGGGAGAAGAGGTGACCGCACGCTTGGCCATAAAGCGCCATTTGGGCTTGCCGTCCATCTCTAGCGCATGCACTACCCCATCCTCGCTGCCCAGATAGATCAGCTCATCGCTGATGGCGGCCGAGGAGCGGACGCGAGCGCCGATTTCCGACCGCCAGGCTTCGCGGCCGGAAGTGGCGTTAATAGCATAGAAAAAGCAGTCGTCAGAGCCAATGAAAATGTGTCCAAAGTCGGCCCGGGGGGAGGAGTAGATGGGGCCTTCTGTGTCGAATACCCAGGCCATCTGGCCATTATCCATGTAGAGCGCGTACAGCCGGCCGTCCACTGACCCGAAAAAGATCTTGTCTTCGTGGACCAGGGGAGCGGATGCAATGCCGCCTTTGGTGGCGTACTTCCAGACGAAATTTCCGGTCTCCACATCAACGGCGTACAGGTTGTTGTCATACGCGCCCACGAACACCTTTCCGTCGGCCACGCACGGGGTGGAGCGGATTTCATCTTCACACTCGAATGACCAGAGCGGCAGGACATTGTCTGGGCTGATCTGATAGGCTGTCACCAGGTGCCTGGTGCGCGCCTTGGTGGGGCCTTTGCTCTTTTTGGTTGATTGTGTGGCCGGAGCGCTCCGCTCCAGCACCATCTTGAACGCCTCGCCCATCTCGACCCCGGTGGGGAACCGCTCCTCCACATTGTACGACAGCGCTTTCATAATGACGGCCTCAAAGGCCGGCGTCACGTCTGGATTGATATTGCGGATCAGACGTTCGTTGAAAGAAAACGGCGGCTCTAGGCGGGGGTCCTGTTTGGTTAGGAGGGCGTGGAGCGTTGCGCCCAGGGAGTAAATGTCACTGGGCGGGCCAGCCTCGCCCCGATACTGCTCTGGTGGGGAGTAGCCCTCCGTGCCGATCATCGTGCCGCGTTCCCCGGTCTGGAACACCTTGGCGATGCCAAAGTCGATCATCCGGATGTTGTTGTGCAGATCGAGCATCACGTTGGAGGGCTTGAGATCGCGAAAGATGATGGGGTTGGGTTTGTGATTGTGCAGATAGGCCAACACATCACAGATCTGGATGGCCCAATCCATGATCTGCTCCTCCGGCAGAAAGCCCTCAGATTGGTCCAGCAACTCCTCCAGGCTTTTGCCCGAGACAAATTCCATCACCAGGAAACTGCGGTTGTCTTCGCTAAAGTAGTCAAAGATCTCCGGCACGGCCGGGTGATCCAGTGTAGCCAGGATGTTGGCCTCGCGCTCAAAGTTCTCGATGGTTATCTGCCGCACTTGTGGATCGGTGGCCAAGTTCATCATTTCCTTGACCGCGCACAGCCTGGTGACAGTCGGGAAGCGCAGGTCGCGCGCCTGGTAAACAGAGCCCATCCCACCGACCCCCAGTACACCCACTATTTGATAGCGATCTTGCAACTTGGCGCCGGGTGACAACTGCCCCTTGGCAATGGCTTGTCTTTCGTTGCGGCCTGGTAATTGTCGGGTTGTTAGTGTTGGCATCTGATGCCCCGTGTCTTGTGCTGGGCCCAATTATAGTGGCGGAGGCCGATTTGTGCAAAAACGATCTGACATAACGCATTGCCGTTCAGCCAAAGAGCCTGAGTAGGGTGCGAACAATCGCCACACCGCTTGAGCAGTCGCCATGATGCGGATTGTGGACCCGGCCGGGCCGTGGTATACTGCGGACCATGGTAAACGATGTCGCGGTCTATGTTCATATCCCGTTCTGCCGCCGGCGGTGCAGCTATTGCGATTTCAACACCTGGGTAGGGCTGGAGTCGATGGCTCCGCAGTACCTGGCTGCGATGCAGCGAGAAGCAGAATGGCTCGCGAGTTGGAGCCGGGCACATTCTCCCTGGCGAGTCAAAACACTCTATTTTGGCGGAGGTACACCCTCTCTGCTTTCCCCTGCGCAAGTGAAGCTGTTGGTGGCTTTGCTGCGGGCCGATGATGAAGCCGAGGTGTCGTTGGAAGCCAACCCTGGAACGGTGGACCCGGCCGGCCTGGCCGACCTGCGCCGTTCGGGCATCAATCGGTTGAGTTTGGGCATGCAAAGCGCCGTCCCGGCCGAATTGGCTCTGCTCGGCCGAGTGCATGACTTTCCGGCCGTGGTCGATGCGATCCGGTGGGCGCGGGCGGCCGGGTTTGACAACCTTAGTCTGGACCTGATTTATGGCCTGCCGGGCCAGAGCCTGTTTGATTGGCGACGTTCGCTGGACGCGGCGCTGGGCCTTGAGCCGGAACATCTGTCTCTGTACGCCTTGACGGTTGAGGATGGCACGCCGTTGGCCGGGTGGATTGAGTCGGGCAGGGTGGAGGAGCCAGACCCAGACCTGGCGGCCAATATGTACGAGTGGGCTTGTGATCGGCTGGCGGCGGCCGGATTTGTGCGCTATGAGATCAGCAATTGGGCTTTGCCCGGCCGCGAGTGCCATCACAATCTTGCCTACTGGCGCAATGAGGCCTACCTGGGGGTGGGGGCAGGTGCGTGGGGACACTGGCCGGCCGGGCCGGAAAGTTGGCGGCTGTGCAATGCGCCGCACCCGCGCGACTATGTGGCACGCGTGGCGGCCGTCCCGGAGCAACTTGACTACCCCAAATCACCTGCCAACGTTGAAGCCGAACACGTTCGCCGGCCGCTGGCGATGGCGGAAAGCATGTTCATGGGGCTGCGGTTGGTTCAGGAGGGGGTTTCGCGGCCAGCTTTTGCTGCCCGTTTTGGATCCGACCCCGTGGAGCACTATCGTGATGTGCTGGAAGCCCAGGCCGGGGCTGGCCTGGTGGAGTGGGATGAGCAGAAAATCCGGCTCCGGCCGGCGGCCGTGCTGATCAGCAACCAGGTCATGGCGGATTTTGTGCCAGCCGCCGATGCTGGTTAAGCGCTTGTTTGGCAAACTGCATCACTAGCCGATCTTCCCGATCGTAATGAAAATGGGCGCAGAATGGGGGGTCGGCCGGGGACGCCTGCAAAATGCGTTCCAACAAAGCTGGCAGGTCTTCAACCAGCTCTGCCTGCGGCAAGTCGTCCAGCGGGAACCAGAACAACCGCCCCTCGGCCGATGGCGCAAGCGCGCGGTCGGTAGCCAGGGCTGAAAACACGGCCATGCCAATACCCACCTCCGATTCCACATCCACCGTCACTAATCCGCAGAGACGGAGATTGCGCACGCTTAACCCGGTTTCTTCATGGATCTCGCGCCGCGCGGCCGTTGCCAGGTCTTCGCCTCGCTCCACGTGACCGCCGATGCCGTTGTACAGGTTGGCCCACAGACGCTTGTCTGGCGCGCCTTTTAGCAGCAGCAGGTCGCTTTGGTGAAAGATAAAACAGAGGGTGCGAGGGATGAGCTGGTAGCGCCGGCCGCCAGAGCGCACGCCCTGTTGCTCCCGCCCCATCAGCCTAATCCACCGTGATTTCCAACCCCTCGTAGCCCAGGACTGCGTTAGGGTTGATGCGTTGCGCCTCCTTTTCCACCACGTGGTACAAAAAATCATCTGTAGCCCAGGCGTTGTGATGAAAAAGGACGAGCGCGTCGACGTTAGCTTCCTTGCCCACCTGGGCGGCCTCTTTCCAGGTTGAGTGCCCCCAATCTGGGTGCATCATCTTTTCCTTGTCGGAGAATTGTGCATCATGGATAAGCACATCGGCCTCGTGTGCCAGCGCCAGGATTCGCTCGTCAAAACTGCCGATGGGGTGCCCCACGTCGGTGGCATAAACCACCGATTTGCCGTGATGTTCGATGCGATACATGAACACACCGCCCGGATGCAGGCCGCCGCGAGCCGTTACCAAAGTGTGTTCGCCGATGATAAACGTTTCGCCATCCTGGACCTCTTTGGTGATCAGGTCGGCCTCCAGTTCGCCGTATCCGAATGGCAGGTAAGGTTCAGAGACCTGACCGGCCATCACCTCTTCCAGGCGTTGGCCCAACTTTTTTTCGCCGATGATGACGATCCGATTGTGACGCCGGCGGGTCATGCCGAAAAATGGAAAACCCTGGATGTGGTCAAAGTGGGTGTGGGAAATGAGCAGGGTGGCTACCGCCCGGCCGGTGGTTTCCTGCATGATTTTGTCGCCCAGCGGCCGGATCCCGGTGCCGGCATCCAGGATGATGATCTGGTTATCGCCGGTGCGCACCTCGACGCAGGGTGTATTGCCGCCGACCCGAACCGTATCCGGGCCGGGGACAGGCATGCCGCCGCGGACTCCCCACAGGCGGACAATCATTCACTCGCTCCCTTTTTGTGCAAGGGCTCCTGACCATGTCCGCCAGTCAACCGTTCGTGCTCGACGGCAAACGCCGCGTATCCCGCCAGTACAGAGATCAGTTGCTGTAGGTGCTCGGGCAGCCGTTCCAGTTTGCCAACCGTGGCCATGACGCCAACGCTCCGGCCGCCGATGATTAGGGGGATGTGGTGCCAATGACCCGCCCTGTCCTGGCTGCTGACCGTCTCCTGCGTGTCCAGCGCCCTAGCCAGCGCGCTGCCGGCCTGGATAGTGATCTCTTTTCCTTTCCAGTTTGGCAAATTGGCCACGGCACAAATGTGCAGCTTGTCGCTTTTTGTTTGGGCGATAAAACCGCCGTGCGCGTTGTTGCTGTGCACGGCCGCCAGGATGATGCGGGTCAGAAAAGCATCCGGGTCCATCTGGGATCCGGCAGCCCGGCTGATCGCCTGAACGACGCTCATCACCTGCCGCTGCTCGTCGAGCCGGGCGTTGGCGTTGGCAAGTTGCTCTTGAAGCCGCCTCTCGGTGAGGGCGTTTTCCACGGCCGCCAGGATCTCTTCCGTGGTGAAGGGTTTGATGATGTAATTCTTGACCCCCATCCGCAACGCCTGCGCAGCCACTGCTTCGGATCCAAAGGCGGTCATCATGATGGTTGGGATGTCGTACTTTTCGTTTCTCAACGTTCGCAGCACGTCCAGCCCGCTGATCCCCGGCATTTCCAGGTCGCAGAGAATCAGGTCCGGACTGGTTTGCCGCACAATCTCCAATCCTTCCTCGCCGCTGAGTGCGGCCGTGGCGCGGTACCCACCCAATGGCAGAATCTCGTTGGCGAGCAACGATGAAATGGCTATGCTGTCATCGATGATCAGGATGTGCTCAGTCTTCATGCGTGTGCAGAACTGGTTTGGGTTGATTCAAGGCAGCGCGGGTGGTTAAACCGGCCGATGGTTGGAGGCGACGCCATAGTTCTTTTCTGAACGCAAGGTTCCAACGAAAACCTTGTCGCCGCATTTCGCGGGCCATAATCAGATTGTGGATGATGTCGCGTTCTCGTTCGCCCTTCATGATGCTGTTATATGCTATTAACCTTTCTCTGTCAAACGTATCGGTAGCGTCCTGCTGCGCTCCCATTTCTCTTCGATGAGGACAAAGTGAGCGCGTATTCGATGGCGAAAACCTCAGCCAGAAGCCAGGATTTGGCGGGCGATCACCAGGCGTTGCACCTCACTGGTTCCTTCGCCGATGGTGGTCAGGCGGGCGTCACGATACATGCGTTCTACTGGGTATTCGCTGCTGTAGCCATAACTGCCGTGGATCTGGATCGCGTTTCTGGTTACCCGTTCGGCCATCTCGCTGGCAAATAGCTTGGCCATGGCGGCTTCCCTGGTAAACCGCCGGCCTTGATCTTTGAGCCAGGCTGCTTGGTACACCAGCAGCCGGGCCGCTTCAAGTTCGGTCCCGGCGTCGGCAAGCATCCATTGAATGGCCTGCAATTCGCTGATCGGCCGGCCGAATGCAGTTCGTTGTTGGGCATAAGCTACCGCCTCTTCCAGGGCTCCCTGCGCGATGCCAACTGCCAACGCTCCGATGCTGATCCGCCCGCCGTCCAGCGTTTCCAGTGTTTGCTGCAAACCGCGGCCTTCTTTACCCAGTAGGTTGGTTAGTGGGACGCGCACGTTGTCAAACGAAATTTGATTCGTGGGCGAGCCGCGCACCCCCATCTTTTTTTCCTGTGGGTGAACTGTGACCCCCGGCCGATCCGTTTCTACCAGCAGCAAGCTGTAGCCCGCAGTTCCAGCGGCCGGGTTGGTTTGCAAGTAAACAGTGAGCACCTGGGCCAGGCTGGGGTTGGTAATCCATGCTTTGGTGCCGTTGACGACCCAGTCGTTCCCCTCTCTGACAGCGCGCGTGGATACCCCCTGCAGGTCAGAGCCGGAGCCCGGCTCTGTGAGGCAGAGTGCGCCCAGCGTTTTTCCGCTGGCCAGGGCCGGAAGCCAACGCTCCTTTTGGGCCGGGGTGCCCCAGCGCGTGATGGGAAAGCAGCCCAGGCCGGTGTGCGCGGCCAGGGACAGGCCGGTGCCGCCACACACCCGGCCGATCTCCTCAATGGCAATCGCAATGCTGAGCGCGTCCATCTCTGCACCGCCGAACTGGTCGGGGATCGCCAGGCTGAGCAGCCCCATGTTCGCCATGGTGGGTAGCAGTTCAGTAGGGAAGGTGGCTGATTCATCAATGGCGCGCGCGCGGGGTTTGAGTTCCTTCTCTGCCAATGCGCGAACCGCCTGACGGAACATCCGGTGTTCTTCTGAGAGTTCGAAATCCATTGATCATTTCCTCCGTTGGCCCGGAACTACTGCTTCAGTATACGCCAGAGCGAGCCAAGACGCAAGCAATTCTCACCTCTCAAGCCCGGTAAAGATTGGCTGCGTTTCACCTGGCACTGCCCAATCTCATGCCCAAGCCCAGGAGTTTTGCTTGACGAGAGCGCAGAGTCGGATAGAATGGTCACGAGCGAAAGAAAGGGTACCAAGATGTTGGTCAAGGATTACATGACTCCCAATCCAGTCACCGTCCGACCGGAAAGCGATTTTCTGGCGGCTGTTGCCATCATCAAGGCCGGCAGGTTTCACAGCCTGCCGGTGGTGACGGTCGACGGAGCACTGGTCGGTATTGTCACCGATAAAGACCTGGCGGCCGCCTCGCCGCCGGCGGTGGAAAAGTTCGAACCCCGCAAGCCAGATTACTATGGCGTCAAATTGACCGTGGGGCAAGTGATGAACCCCGATTACGTTGCCATCGCGCCGGATGTTCCCCTGGAGGAGGCAGCGCTGGTGATGTTGCAGAAACGGGTTGACCGGCTGCTGATCGTGGGAGACGGCCGGCTGATCGGAATCATTACGTACACGGATATCTTTCGCCAGTTTGTCCACATCCTCGGCGGCGGGAGCACCGCCATCCGGTTGACGGTGGAAATTGTCAACGCACCGGGCCAACTAGCCATGCTGACGGGTGCGATTGCGTCCGTCGGGGGCAACATCATCTCGGTCGCGACGGCCGATGTTGACGTGCCGGGCCGGTGGGCCATGACGATGCGGATCGACGAAGTGGATTGGCCGGCGCTACAGGGGGCGCTTGCGAAATGCGAGGGCGTCCGGATACTGCACATCTGCGGGCAGGAAGGCATCTGTCTGGACTAGCGGGGAGCTATCCCTTTTTGCGGTAGGCGGTTCGTACGCCTTTTGTGCCGGCCAGCTTTTCCAGAACCCGCTGCAATTGCTGGGCATCGGTCACTTCCAGTTGAAGCTCAAAGAGAGCCCAATTGGCTTGTTTCTGAACCCTGGCTTCGGCGATATCCACTTTTTCTTTTGACACGGTCTGGCCGATATCCGCCATCAGGCCGCGACGGTTGAGCGCCTCGACGATCACTTTGACCGGGAAAGGACCGCCGATGGAGCCCCAGGCGGCCGGGACAATGCGCTCCGCATCCTGAGCCGACAGTATGTTGGGGCAATCGGCCAGGTGGATGGTAGCCCCGTGACCGCGGGTGACGTAACCCACAATTGTTTCACGGGGGACGGGGTTGCAGCAACGGGCCAGCCGAGAGTGAAGGCCAGCGGTGGAGGCAATCACCATGCCTTGCTGAACGTCGGCTGGTATTTTGCCATCGTCCGCCCGGTCAATCAGCAGGACCGCCTCCTCCGCATCGGTGACCAATTCCTCATCAGCCTCGCGGGCCCGATCTTCCTTGGTGATCTTGGGTTGGGCGGCTACCGCTAGCCGTACCTTTTCCGGCGAGATCATTCCGGAACCAATCTGGACCAGCAATTCGTCAGCGCTTGCCAGGTTGAGGAGCCGCGCAACTTCGTCAAAGGAGCGGATTGACTTGAGCCCTTGCTTGCCCAACTCGCGTTCAAGGATCTCGTGCCCGCGTGTGATATTCTTGGCCCGCTGTTGGGAGCGGAACCAGGCGGCGATCTTTTTACGGGCCTCCCTGGTCTTGATGAAACCGCTCTCTTTGCTAAGCCAGTTGATGTTGGGCCCACCCCGTTTCTTGGTGATGATCTCAACCCGATCGCCGCTCTGGAGCTGATGATCCAGCGGGACGATCCGGTCGTTCACCTTGGCTGCATAGCAGCGGTGGCCCAGCTCGGTGTGGATGCGGTATGCCAGGTCGATGGGGGTGGAGCCGGGGGGAAGCCGGATGACGTCACCCATGGGTGTAAAGACAAAGACCGGCTCTTCGACGGGCTCGACGGCCGGGGTCTTGGTTTCCACTCCGTCGGGGTCCTGTAGGAGTGAGCGCAGCCAGGAGATCTTTTGGGCAACTGCCTGCTCGGCTTCCAGGCTTTTTTTCCGGCGGGTCGCCTGTTTTGAGCCTTGCTCTTTATAGCGCCAATGGGCGGCAAAACCACGTTCGGCGTCGTCGTGCATCTGCTGGGTGCGAATCTGAATCTCAATGGTCTGGTCATCATCGCCGATGACGGCCGTGTGCAGCGATTGATACCCGTTGCTCTTTTTGGAGGTGATATAGTCATCATACTGTCCCGGGATGGGTGTCCACAGCTCATGGACGATGCCCAGCGCAAGATAGCAGGTCTCCTTGTCGTCCACTATGACCCGCAGCGCGCGGACGTCGTAAATCGCCTCCAATGGTACCCCTTTGCGCTGCATTTTGCGGTAAATGCTGTAGATGTGCTTGGGCCGGCCGGAAATCCGAGCCTGGATGCCGTGCTGGGCGAGTTCGGCTTCCAGCTTGGCGGCTACTTCCTTGACGTCCTGTTCGCGGCTCTCGCGGCGCTCGTTGAGGTTCTCCGCAATCTTGTGGAATTGCTCCGGATTGATAAAGCTGAATGCCCGATCCTCCATTTCCCATTTGATTCGCCAGATGCCGAGGCGGCTGGCCAGCGGGGCATAGATTTCCATAGCATCTGACACGATGCGTCGCTGCTCCGTGGAGAAAAAGGTTGACAAATTGCGCAGCTTGTTCAGTTGGAAGGCCAGTTCGATCAGGATAGGATGCGGGCTGTCCAATGCGGCCACAAACGCGCGATAAAGGTCCGCGCGCTGTTTCTCGGACCAGGCAAGCCGGTTGGCTGTGCTAAGGTACGGGATTTGTCGCATCCGGAGAACGTCGTCTACCAGTTGCGCCACGGCCTCGCCGATGTGCTCCTGGATAACCTCGGCCGGGCAAAGTTCCCGCGGTAGATTGGCCAGCAGCGCGGCCGCCACGCTTTCGGCCTTGGCCCCCAGTTCAACCAGGATTTCGGCCGCTGCCAATGCCTGGTTGAGCTGAGCGTACGCGGCCGTCTTCGAGTGACCACCATTGCTTGCCTGGATGCACCGACCGGAATGCAGGTAAGCTTTTTGTACCAACTCGGCCCCGGCCGGGCCGGCATATACTGCCAATGCCGCTACCAGGTCGGCAATGGCAGGGGGCGTCGAATTACCCGCTTTGCTGCGCATAGTGGTCTTGTCCGTCAAAAAAACAGGCGGGTCATGGATCACGACCCGCCTGTTTTCCAGTGTCGTGCCATGGCACTACGATTTGCGGCCGTGCAGGGTGCGGGAAAGAAGATCGTCCTGAACCTGACGGCGCCTGCCGCGGCCGCGGCGATCGCGTTTTTGCGAGCGGACAGGAAAGCTGGTATCGCTTTCTTCAAACGCCTGGCGTAGGGCCAGTTCCATGGCGGTTGGGACTGACTCCTCGGTTTCTTCGGCCTCGGTCGTGCGTTGTCCGGCATCGGCTTTGACCGTGGTGAGGTCGATGCGCCGCTTTTTGCGGTCATAATCCGTCACCTGCACTTCTACCTGGTCGCCGATCGAAAAGAGTTCGCTGGGGTGTCCAATCTGGTCCACGCCCAGTTCGCTGATGTGGACCATTCCAGCACGTTCCGCACCAATGTCAACAAAAATGCCATAGGGCTCCACCCGCGTAACTTGGCCGGCAAAGACCTGGCCTTTCGACAGGTCGCGCCAGTTAACCGCCAATGGCTTGATCATGGTCAGACTGACGCGGGCGGCGTCGGCGTCCACTCGATCGACAAAAACTGTTACCTCCTCGCCGACCGAGAGCACCTCATCCACCCGATTAACGGCACCTTGTTTGATTTTGCTAATGTGGACCAGCGCGTCTTGCCCAATTCCAATGTCAACAAATGCGCCGTACAGGTCAATCTTGGTTACTTTGCCAATCAACTGCATTTTGGGCCGCAGGTCGTGAATGCTGGTTGGTTGTGGGTGTGCAGTTGGTTCTATTTTATTAGCCATTGTGGCTCTCCCTGTGTGTTTTGTTGGTCGTCCAGGCCGCACGTGGTACGAGGTCTTAACAACAAGATGCCCCGGAGCACCGGGGCAGAGACGTGCGGTATTATACCGCCCCTAGATATCAGTGTCAATCCCATCGCTGCCGTTCTGAATATAGTTGCCTAACGGGTCGTCATCTCCCGCAACCAGAACGTCGCGCGTCCGGCCGCCGGCTTGCTCTTCGCCCACCACTCCCAGATCTTCCAGCGCTTCCATCAGCCGTGCGGCGCGCGGGTAGCCAATCCGGAGGCGGCGCTGGATGTACGAGGTGGAAATGGTTTCATTTTGCTTGGCCAATTCGATCGCTTTTTCCAAGAGATCGTCTTTGGCGCGCACCACCTCGCGGCGGGCCAAAAGGTCATCCCACGGTGCGGGCACGGTCGGTTGGTCGCCCTCCCCTTTTAACTGGTGGCGCCAGAAGCTCACTACCCGTTCGATTTCCAGGTCTGAGACAAAGCAGCCTTGCAGGCGAACCGGCTTGGCGGCGTCCGGCGCCTGGAAGAGCATGTCGCCCCGGCCGAGCAGGCTGTCGGCCCCGACGCTGTCCAGGATAACACGCGAGTTGGTTGAGGTGGCGACGGCAAACGCAATGCGCGCGGGAAAGTTGGCTTTGATGAGGCCAGTGACGACATCGGTGCTCGGCCGCTGGGTTGCCACCACCAGGTGGATGCCAACCGCGCGGGCCATTTGGGCCAGACGAACCAGCGTCGTTTCAACTTCCTCGGGGGCCATCATCATCAGGTCGGCCAATTCGTCAATCATCAGCACGATGTAGGGGAGCTTGTCAAGCTTTTTGCGCCGGCCGGCAAGTTTGTTGTAATCGGTAAGATTGCGAGCGCCAACTTCAGCCAGCACTTTGTACCGCTCATCCATCTCTGCAGTCAGCCAGCGCAAAACGCCAATGATCCGCTCGAGTTCCACTTCGACCTTGCCCAGCAAGTGAGGCAGGCCGTTAAAGCGCACCAATTCGACCATCTTGGGATCAATCATTACCAGGCTGAGGTCTTCCGGGCGATTGTTGTACACCAGGCAGGCGGTGATGGCGTTGATGCACACCGACTTGCCGGCCCCTGTGGTCCCGGCGATGAGTAGATGGGGCATACTGGATAGATCGGCCACTACTGGTGTGCCGGATACATCCAGCCCCAGCCCAATAGTCAGCGGGGATGGCTTCTTGTGGAATTGTTCCGAGGCTAGCACGGATCGCAGGTGTACCAGGGCGATATCCTTGTTGGGCACCTCGATGCCGACGATGGGCCTGCCGGGCACTGGAGCCTCCATTCGGATGTGGGTGGCGGCCAGCGCCAGCGCCAGGTCGTTGGTCAGGGATGTGATCTGGTTAACACGTACTTTTTGCTCCCGTACCTCGCCATTGGCGGCTGGTTTTTCTATGTACTGAGGTGCGATTCCGAATTGGGTCACGGTCGGACCTCGGCGCACCTCTATCACACGGACGGGCAAGCCAAAGTCCAGTAGTGTATCTTCGATGATGGTGGCTTTTTCACGAATCTCGGCTTCGTTTTGCTCGAATGGCTGGCTGGCCTCCAGAAGATCCATCGGGGGCAGGTGGGACGGCCGCGATGGCGTGCGGCTGGTGACGAGCGCCGGGCGGGCAATGACCAGTTCGGCCGGGTCGGTTCGGTTTTGGGGTTGCGGCAAGGGAAGCTGGCGAGCAGGCTTCTGGGCAGCCGGTTTTGGACGCGCGCCAGATTGTCTGGCGGGCGGCATGGTTTCCGGCCGCCCCTCATGTTGTTGGATTCGTTCGGCCCAATCGCGCATGCCGGCCGAGAGCCTGAGAAACCAGGCCTGAATGTCTTGCCGCTCGACCTGGAATAGCAGAGCGGCCCCAATCAGCCACATCACAACCAGTACCAGCCAGGAAGTGAGAAAGCCGAGCCCATCCACCAGGGGGATTGCCAGTGCCCAACCAACATATCCGCCACCCCGGCCGGCAGCCGCCAGCGTGAGGGCTACCTCCTCGTTGGTGGCGCTGCTCACGTGTGTGAGAGCCAGTGAGGCGACGAACAGGATTTCAAAACCAATCACCTGGCGCGGGCCGATCTTCCACGGCCGGCCAACGGTGCGCAAGGCCAGGTGCAACCCGGCGAAAACCACCGAGAGCGCGATAACCCAACTGCCCCAGCCAAAGCCCAGCCGGAGCCAACGCGCCCAGGTCGCGCCGGCCGGGCCCAGCGGCAGTGGGGCGAGCACCAGGATGGTCAGAGCGCCAAACAAGACCAGCGCAACGCCCAGGATTTCCCTTTGCCAGGGGGCGGCTTTTTGCACCAGCCATTCATCCAGCGTCAGTGCGGGCTTGCTGGCTGACCGCCTGGCCCTAGTACGCGTCCCGGTAGAGCGGCTACGCTTGGCGCTGGTCCGTTTCTGATTGCTTGGCTTGGACTTTTTTGTTGCCATTGGTGTTCCGGTCTGATGAGTGCGCCAGGCTGGGCGCGTCATGCTTGGCATCCTGCTCCATTTCCACAATTGCTCTAGCAACTGCTTCAATGGCCACTCGCTGTTTGCGATAGAGATCCGACTCGCTCATTGCCAGTCGCCGGGCTACGTCGCGCACCCTGTACCGCTTTAGGAATTTGAGTTCCAGTATATTGTACAAAATCCATTCGCCGGTGGTCAAACTGCGTTGCCCTTCCGGCCGCAGGCTTTCAATTGCCTCCAATAACACAGCCCGCATGGCATTGATGGAACTCCCCTGGTGCTGAACTGCCTCCTGCCTCACTACCTGTAACTGGAGCAATGGGCTCTGTGTGAGCTTGGGTCCACCCCAGTAGTGGCTGAGCGCGTCGCGCACCATGCCGGTAAATTCCTCGTCCTGGGCTGGTTCGGCCTGGGATGCCACAGTGGAATCGGCATATAGTCGGTGACCGCGCTGGATTTGGGCTGCTTCCATGCGCAGCAGTAACCCCTCCATGGCGGCAAAGACCTCTTGTTGTAGGATGCGGTCTTCCAGGGCGGCCGCGGCCTGCTGTGTAAGTTGAGCAAGGGCCTGACCGGTTTCGGCCGCGACGCCCGACGCCGTTGGAGCCTGCACGCCCAGGATGCCCAACACGCGGCCGTGCCCCCGATCATAAAGGGAAAAGACCCAGTAGCCGTTCCAGACAAAGTGATCCCCATCCTGCGGCAGGCCCAAGTGCAGATCCCGTTTCAACGCTTGCCAGTCATCGGCCGGGTCGCCGTTTGCCAGTCCTAAATCCCCAAAGATCAATTCCACCTGCGGCACACCGGCGGCCGTGAAGGAGGCGATAAACGCAGTCTCGACCTGGAGCAGGGCGCACACATTGGCGAGGATGCTTTCCAATAGCTGGCGGATGTCGCTGGGTGTCAAGACGCGGTCGCGAAGTTCCTGAATGCGGACCACCTGATCCCGTTCGCCAAAATAGAACCAGCGCTCTAGCCTGGGTTTGATCAGCAGGATAATCCACTGGAAAATGACGATCCCACTGACGATGACAAAAGGGGTGGCCCGCTCGGCCGGAATGCCAAGGAACCGGCCGGCTCGGCCTACCATCACCAGCAATACCAACACTCCGAACGCGACCAACGGGCCGCGCGCCAGGAATTTGATCAATCGCAGCCGCACCACACGGTCGGGTTCGTTGACGCCAAAGTAGGCCACGCTGTAGGTCATGAAAAAGATGGTGATGCCAACCGCGGTGTTGCCGATGATCTGAATGAGCCAAAAGAGGGCAGGGGGGAAACTGGCACTTTGTCCGGTGAACACCAGGAATGGAAAGACGCTGATGACGGGGCCACCGGCCGAGGCGGCCAGATAGGCGATCCTGCGCCGCATGGTGGCGGTACGACTCTGCCGTCGGGCGCGCACCTGCCAGATGGCACCCAGTGTGATAAATCCGCCAAACAGCACCACAAAGACGGGAAACAGAGGCCCTGGCCGGAGTTGGGGTGCTGCCAGGTTGATCACTTGGCCGCGGATGACCAGATCCGTCAGCGCGGAAAGCGCCAATGTGAGCGCGCTGAAAAGGTAGGCAGCCCATACGGCCAACCGGCGCGTCCCGCGGATGGAACGTCCGCTTAACACCAGCAGGGCATTGGAGAGTTGGAGGTAGGCGCTGGGGACGAACGCTATGCCTAGCCATTCGATCCGCAGCCAGCGTTCAATCTCGGCTGGATTGGCAACCTGCGTTAGTTGCAGGTCGCCAAAATAGGCCACGACCGTAAAAGCCAGGAGCAAGTTGGAGGCCCGGGCTACTGCGCTGCGCAGGCTGGCCTCAATGCCATACAAAAGGACGGACGAGATGAGGATGACGATGGCGGCTTCGAGGACGGTATTCGCGAGTTGGAGTAGCTCAGTCAGGTTCATGCTAACGGAGTCGCAGCATAAAAAAGAGGGCTATGTCCCGGTTGGGATAGAAGTATTCGTTGAACCCGCAGAACTGAAAGCCGTGCTTTTGGCAAAAGTGGATGGCCGGGTAGTTTTTGCTTTGCACTTCAATCGTGAGTTGGTGGAGTTCTCGTTCGGCCGCCCATTGGGTGGCCTGTCGGAATAATAAGGTGCCTGTCCCCTGGCGGCGCTGCGTTCTCCCTACCACCAGATCGCGGATCCATCCTTTGCCCGCAGTGGGCTGCAACAATAACCCCGCGTAGCCATGAACGTATCCGTCGTCTTCTGCCACAAAAAAGCCATCCCAATATCGCCAATCGTGCCACAATTGGTTGGGATCTCGCGGATAGATCACCCGCATGGTGCGTGGAAGTCGGACGGCGTGGAAACTGACAATGACCGACCCGTTTTCTTCACGTCGGTTCAATTGCCAGACACGCTGCGTTGTTGCGTTATGGTCTAATGCAACACATTGCTTTAGATCGGCCGAAACGGCCGGGCGGATTTTCATCTGCGGCATTCTCCCGTTACCGTGATGATCTGATTCTACCATTCACAGGGGCGGCTGGCAAACGAAAAGCGGCCGGCCATCTTGGCCGGCCGCTTTGGAATTCAAGGCAGGCCAAGATGGTTAGGGGCCAAGTTCGAGGCTAATGAAGCAGGTGGCAATCTCGTTGCTGGTGGTGTCCACGATTGTAAGACGAATAGTGTAGCCACCGGCCGTCCACGCTCCAAAATTGACTGTGCCCAAATTGCCGTTCTGCACTGGATTGGATACCACGTCCCCCAGGATGGAAGCCCATGCGCCACCAGTCTCTGGGCCGGAAGCCTCCAATTTGTAGAACTGGAATTCATCCCCAGCGGCCGTGCCGACGAATGTTATCTCTCCGGAGACGGTGCTCCCATCGGCCGGTGAGGTGATGGCGCAAACGGCGCCAGGACCTTCAACCGGCTCCGGCAAGGCAGTGGGGGTGGGTTCCTCAGTCCCGGCCGGCTGCTCACCCGGGCTGGTGGAACCGGCCGGTTGCGGAGTCGTCTCCTGACCTGGAACCGTGGGGGTGGCAGTCGGGGTGGCCGTAGGCGTGATGTTGGTGAACGTGGGCGGCGGTGTGGCAAAAAGGTCAGGCGTGGCGGTCTGGATGATGATCGTTTGGGCTGGCATGGATGGTGCGACGATGGTGGAAATGACAAAAATCGTAGCCAGCACGGCCGCCGTCAGCAGCATGAGCCGGATGGCGCGCTGCCGGCGCGCCACGGCTAATTCCAGTTCCAGCCCAAAAAGCGCCTGCTTGATGCTCCGTTGGGCGCGCAATAGGCTTACAAGTAACACCACCAGTCCAACCCCACCTGCTAGATAAAACCAGCGCGCGTAAGTGGCAATGAAACGGATAATCGCTGTCATATTGGTCAAGACCGATCTATTTGGCTGTGGGGAGTGCTTCCAGGATGCCGCGCAGCAAGGCGAGCAGCCTTGGAACTATGATCTGGCCAGTCTCCAGAACCTCCTCATGAGTCGTGAGGGTCGACTCGGTGGGCTCGGTTCGGGCAATGTTGGTGATGCCAGAGACCCCCATTACGCGCATGCCCCCGTGCCGGGCGACGGTGGCCTCCGGGACGGTGGACATGCCAACGGCGTCAGCGCCGATCAGGCGCAGGAAGCGCAGGTCGGCCGGGGTCTCGAATGAGGGTCCGGCGAGGGCAATGTAAACGCCCTCTCTGAGCGGTATTTTGGCTTCCCGTGCAACCCGGCGGGCGATGGCGCCGAGCTTGGGGTCATACACCCGCCCCATGTCCGGGAAACGCGGGCCAAGGCTGTCATCGTTGGGGCCGCGCAGCGGGTTGGCTCCGGTCATGCCGATTAGGTTGATGTGATCGACGATGAGCATGAGATCGCCGGCCTCCATGTCGCGGCGCAGCCCGCCGGCCGCGTTGGTCAGGATCACCGTGTGAATTCCCAACAGTTGCATGACACGGATGGGTAGGGTGACCTGCCCCATCGGATAACCTTCGTAAAAGTGTGCCCGCCCGCGCATAACCAGCACCGTCTGCCCTGCCAGCTGGCCGATCACTAGTTCGCCTGCGTGGCCGACCACGGTGGACGCTGGCCAGTGTGGGATTTCGCGATACGGAATCCGGTCAGCGATTTGAATCTCTTCTGTGAGTCCCCCAAGGCCAGACCCCAGCACCAGGCCGATCTCTGGCCGGTGGCGGGTGTGTATGCGCACATGATTTGCCGCTTCTTCAAAGTGCTCGCGTGTGAAAAACGAGGCCATCAACTTTCACTTTCCCCTTGGAGCTGGGTGTAGATTTGGGTTGTAGACACGTTGGCGTGGCCCAGTAAACGCTGAACCTCGCGGATCTCAGCCCCCTGGTTGAGTTGATGTGCTGCAAACGAGTGGCGCAAAGTGTGTGGCGTGACGGTGGATTTGAGCCCCGCTTGTTTGGCATAGACCTTGATGATTAGCCACAACCCCTGTCGGGTGAGTTGTTCGCCGCGATGGTTGAGGAAGAGTGCGGTTTCATCTGGTTTTTTCTGCAGGCTGGGCCGGCCGATATCGAGGTAAACCTCCAGAGATGCCAGTGCTTCTGCGGTCAATGGGAGCTTGCGCGGCCGGTCCTGTTCGGCGGCGCACTTGATCTCGCGTCGCCGGAGGTCGATGTCTGCCACGGACAGGCTTACCACTTCGGTCACGCGCATGCCGGTGGAATAGATCAAGTGGAGCAATGCCCGGTCTCGCAGGGATTTGGGTGTACCATCCTTCGGCGGTGCGACCAAGAGCCTTTCCACCTGCCGATGCGTGAGGCTCTTCGGGAGCCGCTTTTGCACCTTGGGGGAGTCCAGGTTTACCGTGGGATCCGACCGGATGGTGCGCTCATTGTGCAGATAGTGAAAAAAGGACTTGAGGGCGGCGATTTTTCGGGCGATTGTCGAAGAGGCATACTCTTTATTCTCAAGCGCTTCGAGATAAGCCTGCACGGTCTCCTCGTTAACTTGGGCCCACTCTGAAAGTGGACTCTCTCGTTTCTGGAGGAAAGACTCGAGTTGGCTCAAGTCGTTTTTATAAGCAGCAATGGTATTCTCTGAATAGCCTTGCTCTTCTGAGAGGAATTCCAGGAAGGCGGTCAGTGCGGCTTCCATGCTTGGCTCCTTAAGCGGGGCTATCACTGTGTGCCATCTAACATAACTAGCGCCATTATAGCACAACTTTTCATAAACTCAAGTTTTATTGAGCAATGCCTGGTGATATGTGCCCAACGTGGCCAATTGGTGGGACGGGGCCCGGAGGGCAGGTGGCCCCGAGAGAGGATGCCGGCCGGAGCAAATTTAGCCTGAGGTAGATACTACTTGGCCAGGCGCTGGTAGCCGCGCATCACCTGGCGTGTGTCCTCTACAGTGACAAAGGCGGTTGCGTCCAGTTCATTGACCAGGCGAACCACGTCGTGCACCTGTTTGCGCGGCGCAATGACGTTGATCAAGGAAACGGGCCCGGACTGGCCCTCGGCCTGAAGCAAGGTTGCTCCGTAGCCAGCTTTGCGGACGTGGCTGGCAATTTCGTGACCCTTGGTCATGGAGACGATGTGGATGTCGGCATAACCGAGGGCAAGTCTGCCTTCAATCCACATGCCCAGCAGTGTGCCGGTGGCAAAACCACCGCTATAACCAACTACATTCCAGATCGAGTCCAGATGGGTGATTACGCGGCCGATTGCCAACACCCAGATTGTCACCTCGAAAAAGCCGATGAGCGCAGCCCATTTGCGCTGTCCACGCATGATCATGGTCATACGCAAGGTTCCCATGGATACGTCGGTTATCCTGAGTGCGAAAATGAGTAGCGCGCTGCCCAAGGTTGTCCAGATCATAGCGTGCCCTTATTGTGCAAATCCAGGCGAACTACATGGGCGGTTGATGGAACAGCGTCGGGGTTGGCAAAAAAGGTCGCGGTGACTTGCCAGTCTAAGCCGACCTGACGTACGATCTTCCGGCCGAGACTACTGCTCCCCCCAGTGATCAGGAGCGAGAGGGTCACGTTTCCGTCGCCGCCCGTTTTAGGGCCTGTTTAGCGGCTGCTTGCGCTGCCAATTGTTTGCTCCGGCCGCAGCCTTCGCCATATTCCTCACCGTTGACCTGGACTCGCACCGTGAACCGTTTGTCGTGGTCGGGGCCCTCGGTGCGGACGGTGACGTATTGCGGGGTGTGGCCCAGTGTAGCCTGGCTCCATTCCTGGAATTGGCTCTTGGCGTCGCGATCCAATTCGCGGGCCAGAATGGCGTCGGCGGCCGGATTAAAATGCGGCTCGACGAGCTTGCGAACGGCTTCTGCCCCTTGGTCCAGGTAGATGGCGCCCACCAGCGCCTCAAACGCGGCGCACAGGTTGGCCGGGCGGGTGCGACCGCCGTGCTCGTACTCCCCTTTGCCAAGCCGCAACACGTCCCCCACACCTAGGTACGAGGCCAGCCGGGCCAGCGTTTCCGTGCGCACCAGCGCAGCCCGCAGGCTGGTCAGGCGTCCCTCGGGCATTTCCGGGTAACGGTGATAGAGCAAGCTGCTGGTGACAAAATCCAGCACTGCGTCACCCAAGAATTCGAGCCGCTCGTTATCTTCCAGTGCGTCATCCGGGCTTTCGTTGATGTAGGAGCGATGTGTCAGTGCTCTTTGCAGCAGCGAAATGTCGCCAAATTTCACGCCGATGGTTTCCTGAAACTGCTTCAATGTGATCACTTTAGCCACCAAAGCGGACCCGCACCAGGCCCTTGATGTCTTTCCAGGCGGTGTCAACGACATTCACCGTCGAGGCGGGGTCATCCACCCAGCGAACGGGGACCTGATGGATCTCGTAGCCGGCCGCGCGGGCGCGGAGCAGCAATTCGGTGTCAAAAAACCAGGCGTTGTCCCTGATTTGCGGCACCAACTGCTGCACGCCTTGCCGGCTGAGCGCTTTAAAGCCGCACTGTGCGTCGACAAATTTCCGGCCGGGGAACATCAGTGCGATCAGCAGGTTGTAAATCCGCGACGTGAATTCGCGCAGCGGCGTGCGATTGACGACCTCTGATCCGCGCATCAGCCGCGAACCGATTGCCACATGTTTGTCGCCCTCCAAAAGCGGCCTGACCAGCGGGACGAGATGCTTCAGGTCGGTTGAGAGGTCCACATCCATGTAGCAGACCGCATCAGCCGGGCTGTCAAGCCAGGCGCGCCGCAGCGCCCGGCCGCGTCCCTTTTCTGGCAAGCGCAAATAGGCCACGTCCGGCCAGCGCTGTGCCAGTTCCTGCCCGATCTCTGGTGTCCCATCGGTGGAGGCATTATCAGCGATCACCACTCGCCACCCGTAAGGACACTCTTGTTGAAGAAAAGTGCGCAAGCGTGCAATGCTGGGCTCCAGGTCTACTTGTTCATTGTAAACAGGGATGACGACGTCGAGGGATTTATCTATCAAAGGCATTTTAGTCCAGGTGCGTTGTATTTCCGGTCTCGTGAATTCGCGGCGATTATAACATAACCACCGCTGCAATCCAACGGTTTGCGCTGGGGTTCGGACCAGAGCACGGTCCCAGATTGACGGCAACCGGAACCTCGCATCGGGCGCCGAGAAAGAGAGGGGGGTAGGGCTCGCGAAGCGAGCCCTACCCCCCTCTCAAAATCACCATACAGGCGGTAAATCGCCTGACGTTGTCCGGATTTGCGCCCGAAGGCCGGTTTGCCTTGACAGGAGACGCACAGGTTGACAGAACTATTGACGGCCAAAACTGATTCGGTTACAATCTACCCCATGGGAAAGGAAACCTTTTGCCCGTGGAACAAGAATATGGCCATGCATGACCGGCCGTGGCTGATGGACGTCGAGGCGCCATCAGCAGCGGGCAGTTCTGCGCGGACCTGACCCACGGCTCATAATTACCCCACGCCGGCCTCGTGCCGGCGTTTTTGTTGGCGCGTTGCACCTTATCAGCCTCAGGATTTGGATAGAAAAAACAGAGCAGCATGGGTACTCTTGTTGATTTTGGCGAAAGGCGGAGGAGAAATCATGTCGAAAAAAGTGTTGATCGCGGTTGCCTGGCCGTATGCAAATGGCGATTTGCACGTTGGTCATCTGGCGGGAGCGTATTTGCCGGCCGATATCTTTGCGCGCTATCATCGGCTCGTGGGCAATGACGTGCTGATGGTCTCGGGCTCGGATAGCCACGGCACGCCAATTACTGTGGCGGCCGATCAAGAAGGGGTTCCGCCGGAAGAGATCTTTGAGCGCTACCACCAACGCTTCCTGGAAACGCAACAGGCGATTGGAATCAGCTATAATCTGTTTACGCACACAGACACCGAAAACCATCACCAGGTCAGCAGGGATATGTTCACCCGGTTGCTGAAGAACGAGCATCTGTACACGGAAACGCAGCGGCTGCTTTACTCGGAGGATGAGCAACGTTTCCTGCCCGACCGCTACGTGGAAGGGATTTGCCCCAACTGCGGTTATGAAAGCGCGCGTGGCGACCAGTGCGACAGTTGTGGCAAGCTGTTGGATGCAACAGAGTTGATCGATCCGCGCAGCAAGACCGATGGCGCAACCCCGGTGATCCGGGAAACCGAACATTTCTTCCTCGATCTGCCCGGCTTTACTGACCAACTGCACGAGTATCTGGCGACGGGCAAGGATGGCTGGCGGCCGAACGTGCTCAACTTTGCCCGCAACTATGTGGAAGGCGGCCTCAAGGGCCGGCCGATCACCCGTGACATCGCCTGGGGTATCCCTGTCCCGTTAGCGGGCTGGGAGGACAAACGACTCTACGTCTGGTTCGAGGCGGTGATTGGTTACCTGTCCGCCAGCATCGAGTGGGCTCACAACGAAGGGCGGCCGGAAGCGTGGAAAGAGTGGTGGTATGACCCGGCCGCGCTAAGCTACTATTTCATCGGCAAGGACAATATCCCCTTTCACGCCATCATCTGGCCGGCCGAACTGTTGGGCGTCGGCAAGCTGTACGAGGACGGGAATGTCACCTTCAACCTGCCTACCGACGTGCCGGCCAACGAGTTTATGAATATTGAGAGCAGGCAATTCTCCAAGAGCCGCCATTGGGCCGTCTGGTTGCCAGATGTACTGGAGCGGTATGACCCGGACGCTGTTCGCTTTTACGTGGCCTCGGTGATGCCGGAAACGCGGGACTCGGATTTCGATTGGGAAGAGTTTGTCAATCGCAACAACAACGAACTGGTGGCTGCATGGGGGAATCTGGCAAACCGGATGTTGGGGTTTGCCTACAAGCGTTTTGACGGCCATGTACCCGATCCTGGTGAGCTGCGCCCGGCCGACCTGGAAATCATCGCCCGGTCCGAGGCCGCCTTTGACACGGTGGGGCAATTCCTGACTGCCTGCCAGTTCCGCAATGCCCTGGGTGAGGCGCTGGCAACGGCGCGCGACGTGAACAAGTATCTGGACGACCAGGCCCCCTGGTTCGAGATCAAGACCGACAGAGTTCAGGCGGCCAAGACGGTTTTCACCAGCTTGCGGGTGATCGATAATCTCAAAATCCTGTTCTCTCCCTTCTTGCCGTTTTCGTCGGAGCGGTTGCACCAATTTCTGGGGTACGACGGCGCTCTGTTTGGTGACCTGGCGATCCAATCGTACAACGAAACGACCCGAAGCCACAACGGGCTTACCTACCGGCCGGAAAAAGCCACCGGCCGCTGGCAGCCGAGTCAGTTGTCGG
Organism: uncultured Chloroflexia bacterium; assembly: GCA_963707345.1. GTDB lineage: Bacteria > Chloroflexota > Anaerolineae > Promineifilales > UBA4811 > CAVPPE01. The sequence continues at coordinate 197,266 of CAVPPE010000002.1, read as the reverse complement.
CCGGGCAGGCGCTGCGGGAGCCTGCGCCGCTGTTTGTCAAGCTGGAACCAGAGATCGCAGAGCAGGAACGCGCCAGGATGGGGCAATAGCCCAGCCAGCCATGAGCCAGTCCGAGGGCCGCGCCGCGCTGATTATCATTCTGATCTCCTATTTGGTGATAGGAACGCTGTTTGCCGCGTTGACGCCAGCCTGGCAGGTGCCGGATGAGCCCGCCCATTACAACTATGTCCGGCAACTGTCGGCCGGCATCTGGCCAATCATTGAGATCGGTGATTACGACCAAGGTTACCTGGAAGAACTGAAAGCAGAGGGGTTCCCGGCCGGGGCGGCCGGTAGAACTCGATTCAGTACGAAGATCACCAGCCTCCCCTCTATTACCTGCTGCAGGTGCCCGTGTTTCTGCTGTTTGATGGCACCCTGCTTCCCCTGAGACTGCTCTCGGTGGTTCTGGGTGGTTTGTTGGTCCTGCTTGCGCACCGGACGGCGGCCGTAACTTTCCCCGGCCGGCCTGTGGTCGCGTTGGGGGCCGCGGCCGTGGTGGCCTTTGTCCCCCAGCACCTGGCCCTGATGGCCGGTGTCAACAACGATAGCCTGTCCGAGTTGTTGCTGGCGGGCTGTCTGCTGGGGGCGATTTGCATTCTGCGTTCAGACCGGCCGCGCTGGCCGTGGCTGTTTGGTCTGCTGCTGGGCGCTGCTTTCTGCACCAAGGTGCAGGCCTACGTGGCTGCGCCGGTGCTGGTCTTGGCGATACTGATCCGCTGGAGGCAGGGCAACGAGGGACCTGCCTGGTTGCTGCGCTGGCTGGCTGGCATACTCGGCCTGGCACTGCTGATCGGTGGCGTCTGGTGGGCACGAAACATGGCCATGTACGGAGGGTTGGACTGGATGGGCCTCGGCCGGCACGATGTGGTGGTGACCGGTCAGCCCACGACGGCCGCCTGGATTGCGCAGCATGGCATGGCGGCGACAGCGCAGCGGTTTTGCCAGTTCACCTATCAGAGCTTCTGGGGGATGTTCGGCTGGATGGGAGTGCCGATGCAGCCGCGGATTTATCAAGCGCTGGGCGCTGTCAGCGCGGCGACCGCGGCCGGCTGGATTCTGACCCTTCGCTCACCGCGACGCTGGAGGGCGGATCGCTGGCTGCTGGCGCTCTCGGCCGTGCTGACTGCGGGCGGCTATCTGTGGTACAACCTGACCTACGTGCAGCATCAGGGACGCTATCTGTTCCCTGCGCTGGTGCCGCTGGGTCTGGCCGTTGGGGTTGCCTGGGAAAAGCTGCTCGCGGGCCGGGCGGGGCGCAAGGTGGCCGCTCTGCTGGCGCTGGTTGCAGTCGCGTTGATCGGGTTGGGGTTCCAATTCGCGGCCGTCTTTTCATTGGGACTGGGGGCTCTGCTGTGGGTCAATGGGCTGCCACTTTTTTCCCGTCGCTGGTCGCGCTATCTGCCGGCCGTGCTTGCCGCAGGCTTGGCTGCGTTCAGCCTGTACGCCCTCCTTTTCTACGTTGTCCCCTATCTGCAATAAAAAAAAGCCCCCGGCCAAAGCCAGGGGCTTGCTTGTCATGTGGAAAACTAGAGCCGTTTCTTCAGCTCGGCCGTCAACGCGGGCACAATCTTGAAGAGGTCATCCACAATCCCGTACTGGGCCAGCTTGAAGATGGGCGCTTCCGGGTCCTTGTTGATGGCCACGATAACTTTGGATGTGCGCATCCCGGCCAGATGCTGGATGGCGCCAGAGATCCCGGCCGCAACGTAGAGATCGGGCGAGACAGTTTTGCCGGTCTGCCCAACCTGATGGGCGTAGGGAATCCAGCCGGCGTCCACCGCTGCGCGGCTGGCGCCCAGCGCCGCGTTGAGCGTGCGTGCCAGCTCCTGCAACGGGGCGTACCCCTCCGGGCCGCCGACGCCCCGGCCGCCACTGACGATGACGGCTGCGTCGGTCAAGCTTACCTCGCCCTCGGCTGCTTCCAGCCCCAGTACCTCCAGCCCAATCTCGCCCTCCGCCAGTGCCGGCTCGACCTGAATGGTCTCGCCGCTGCGGCTGGCGTCCGCGGTCGGCAGCGGGAATGCCCGGCTGCGCACGCTGATCAACGCCGTGTCACCCTCAACAGACAGGCCGGACATCAGCTTGCCGGCGTAGACCGGCCGGTTGGCCTTGATGTGGCCGTCTACCACTATCAGTCCGGTACAGTCGGGGATCAATCCGGCTTCCAGTTCGACGGCCGCCAGCGCCAGCACGTCCCGGCCGGATGTGGTTGCGCCGGCCAGAATGACCTTCGGCCTGTTCTCGGCCGCCAGCTTGGCGACCAGCGCGGCATAGGCGACCGGCCGGTAGGCTGCCATGGTGGGGTGGTCGCAGACGTACACTTTGTCGGCCCCAAACTGGATGGCCTCCTTGGCTACATCGGCGACAATTCCCTCACCCACAAGCAGGGCGGCGACACCGGTGCCCAGTTCGTCAGCGAGTTTGCGGCCGGCCCCCAGCGTTTCCCAGGAAACGGGGATTGGCTGGCCGTTCTGCAGTTCTACCCAGACCCAGATGTCGCTCATAGTGCCTTCTCCTCCAGCAACTTGGACACCAGCGCGGCGGCGGCCGCTTCCGGCGTGTCAGCCTGAATGATGGTGCATTCGCCCTCCCGCGGTGGCAAAGCGTATACCTCTGGCCAGCGCACCCTGGAGCCGGCCGCCCCGACCTTGCTCGCGTCAGCGCCAAGGTCGGCCGCGCCCCAAACCTGCAGGCTGCTCTGCATGTACTTGGTGGCCGAGCGGATCCCCTTGAAGGAGGGGTAACGTGGCTCGTTGATCTCTTTCAGCACGCTGAGTGCGGCCGGCAGTGTCCCTTTGACCTTTTGGCGGCCGGCTTCAACGGCGCGGGTCACGGTGATCGATTTGCCGTCGGCGTCCACATCGTCCACCGTCACCACAAAGCTCAACGGGGTCCAGCCCAACCTGCGCGCGACCTGCATCGAAGTCTGGCCGGTGTCACCGTCGATGGCCTGCTTGCCAAAGATGACCAGGTCCACATCACCCAGCTTTTCGATGGCTTTTGCCAATACATAGCTGGTTGCCAGCGTGTCGGAGCCCTTCATCGCCTCGTCCGACACCAGCACGGCATCGTCGCACCCCATCGCAATCGCCGTTTTGAGCGCTTCTTTGGCGTCTTCTGGCCCCATCGTGATGGCGGTCACTTTGCCCCCGTGCTTTTCCTTGAGGCGAATCGCCTCTTCAAAGGCGTACTCGTCCCACGGGTTGGCAATGTCGGGCGAGCCGCCGGGGTCACTCCAGGTGACCTTGCCGCTTTCCACGGCCAGCACGGCCGTGGTGCTCGGCGTCTGTTTGGCGCATACTACAATGTGCAACTCGGCACCTCCTTCAGACTAGAAAATGTGGAAATAACGGTAAATTTGCTCCCGGCCGGTGGAGACACGGCCAGGTTGGTAACCTTTTGGTTGCAGGTCCAGCTTTTCATGTGTGCGAGCGGCATTATACCTCAGCAGGCCGGGAAGGGCAAAGAGATTGTGGCAAAAAAACAGCGCAGGGTTGCCCTGCGCTGTCAAATTAACCTGAACCAGGGCGAGTCAATCTCGTTGAAGCGGGGTGTACAGGCCGACGGCATTGCCCGTCGGGTCGGCAAAAACGCCAAACCAGCCAACCGTGGGGATTTCGGATTTGGGGACCAGGGTTTTGCCGCCCAACTCGTCGGCCTTTTTGAGCATGCCGTCGATGTCATCGCAGGCGATGTACAGCATGATACTGCCGGCCGGGGTCTGCTCGGAGACCTTGTTGAACCCGCCGGCCGGCCCTTTGCCGGGGTTAAACATTACATAGTCCATGTTGGGGTCATACTCTACTTGCCAACCAAGCAGGTTGGCGTAAAACTCGCCGGCCGCTTTGGGGTCGCCGGCCGACAATTCGATGTGAACAATGGGGTGATTCGACATGATCCTTGCTCCTTTGGTAACTTTTGCTCACTGCGGCGTGAGGCCTGGTCGCAAAAATAGCACAGGCGTTCTGATTTGTCAAGGGTGCCAGGCAACCAAATTCATCCGGACACACGCCGCAGCGACCAGGCGTCCAGAAACCAGCCGTTGTTCATAATCGCCCACCGGCCGCGGATGGCAACGCCCACCCGCAACGTTTGCCCTTCGGTGACGCCAAATTGGAAGGTCAGGGTGTTGCGCCTGCCAAACTGTGGCAGAATCCAGCCGCTCCCACCGTTCCCCACAACAAAGCGCACCTCGCCAGAAAGGATGTCGGGCGCCCATATCTTCTGGTTATCGGCCGTGTAGCCTACAATCAGGTCGGGAAAGACATTGATCTCGAAAAGATAGCTCCCAGGTTCCAGGTAAATATCGGCCAGAAAGCGAAAGCTGATAGCCCCATATTCCTTAAAGACCTTGACCGTGTAATCGCCATCGTAAATGAACAGCGTGTGCTCGTGGGCCGGGAGCGAGCTGCGGTGAAGCACGCGCGCCTCCGGCCGGACCCACACATTCCAGGGATCGGGGTCTAGTGGGTTGGCTCCTTCCTCCCATTCAAAGAACCAGCCGTTGGGGATTTGCAATTCGGCAATCCCGTAGATGTTATAGTGCCCCAGTTCGAATGACGGGTTGGGGAGTACGTTGCCGCCGACGGCCGGTTGTGGTGTAAAGGTTGGGGTCGGCAACACGGGTGGGGGGGTGGTTGGGATTGGTGTGGGCGAGGGGGGGGCCGGGGTTGGAGCCGGAGGCGGATTGGTCGCGGTGGCTGTGGGAAGGGGTGCCGTCGTCGCCGTGGCGATTGGCAGCGGTGTGCTGGTGGGAGGCAGAGCGGTCGCGGTTGGAGATGGCGTCACCGTCTCGGTTGGGGTTGCGGACGGAGTTGCGGTGTGAGTGAGTGTCCAGGTTGTGGGTGGTTGGGTGATCTCTGCCGCCTGGGTGGGCCGGGGCGTGAAGGTGCTGATGGGAGGCGCGGTAGCCATCAGCGTTGGAGTTGGCCGGGCTGGAGTTCTGGCAAGCGCCCAATGCCAGCAGGCAGAGGGCCAATCCAATGGCGGGTCGGGTGCTGACCATGGGTGCTCCTGATAGTTTCATCTCAGATCATTGATCCCAAGAACAAATTGGGACTTTCCGCCGTGGGCGGGATGCCGGACGTAGCGCGGATCCAGTCCCAGTTCCTGCAATGTGCGCTCGGCTATTCGGCCGATGGCGACCAGTTGCGCGCTGGGATAGTGCTGCATCAAGCAATGCAGCACTTTAACACCGGCAACCACCTCGGCTCGCCGCGGGGTCCGGTTTGAGAGGGGGCCCCGTGCTCCCATGGGATGCCAGGGGAAGGTATTCCAGATCAAGCAATCCATCCGTTTGCTCAGCGTCTCCCAGAGGATGGTTGCCGACGGTTCCCGCCAGGGGCGGTTCCTGCGGCCGGAGCGGGCAAAACCGGCCGCCACTGCCCAGTGCACCTGCTCTGGCCCAACCAGATTGGTTTCACTGGTCATGGGGACGCCGGAAAAACGACACCCCTGATAGCCGGCCGCTTCCGCCAGCAGGATGTATCGCACATCGGAAAAGATATCCAGGTAGCGCCCAAGATTGTCCAGCCGGATTTCTGGCGCGTTTGAGAGGTCGTGCGCGGGGTGGGCCTGACGGTATTGGTTAAACACCCCCTCGCTCTCGAAGCTGCGGAGCAGGGTAAAAAGGGTGGAATCGTGCTTCATGGTTGCGATCCTTTTTCCATCTTGCGAGCGTAGCGTGTAGTGTAGCCTGGATTGGCTTTGCGGGCAAACTGCTTGACTCCCCAAGAGAACGGGAGTATAATGTCTGTGAACGTTCACGTGAACGTTCACATTGCATCGTTGTTAATCCGAATTACCCACTGTGAAGAGATCCCGACCAACCATCAAGGATGTTGCGGCCCGCGCTGGCGTTTCGCGGCAGACCGTATCGCGGGTGATGAACAACAAGCCGGAAGTGAGCCCAGAGACCCGCGAATTGGTCCTGGCGGCCATCGACGAGCTGGGGTACCGGCCGAGCGCCGCGGCGCGCAGCATGGTGGTGGGACATACTCACATGCTGGGCTGCATTTCTCCCAGCTTGATTGATTACACCTTTGCCTGCATCATCGAGAGTGCCCAGGCCGAAGCGCGGGCATTGGGGTACTGCTTGCTGGCGGGTGGGGCACCGGAACTGCGCAGCGTAGAGTTGTTGCTTGAGGAGATGCTGCACCGCCAAGTGGATGGTCTGCTGGTCCTCAATCCATGCGCCGACGATCGCTGCCGGCTGTTCGAGCCGCTGGCTGCCAAGGGTGTTCCCGTGATTTACCTGGTCAGCGCGCCGGAGGAGGGACCGGTGACATTGATCCGTGGTGATGACCTTGACGGTGGATTGCAGGCTACCCGTTACCTGATTGGCCTGGGTCATCGCCAGATTGCCACCATTTTGGGTCCCCGCGTGGAAAAATGTACCTTTGACCGGTTGGACGGATATCGCCAGGGGTTGGCCGAGGTGGGCGTCGAACCTGATCCAGAGTTGAATATCCGAGGGGATTGGTCGGCCACGTCAGGGTATAACGCTGCGTGGGGCCTGCTGGGGACCGGCCGGCCGTTCACCGCGATTTTTGCGCAGAACGACCAGATGGCCGTGGGCGCAATCAAGGCTTTGCGCGAAGCCGGCCGCCAGGTACCTGCGGATGTTTCCTTGATTGGCTACGATGATATTCCGCTGGCTTCCTATTTTGATCCGCCCCTGACCACGCTGCGGCAGCCGATGCAGCTTTTTGGGCAGCAGGCTGTGCAGATGTTGATTGAGATGACCCAGCAGCCGAATGCGGCACCGAATAAGGTGTTGCTGCCGGCCCAGTTGATTGTACGTGGCTCGTGTTCGCCATTGGTTGGCTGATTGTTCAGGAGGTGACTATCGAAGAGAGTTTTTTCGAACCTACAGCATGATCTTTGATTATTGAAAAGCAAGGAGGATTGGAAGTGAAAGCATTTCGCATTTTGATGCTGTTGGTCATGGTGGGCCTGGTGGCATTGAGCGCCTGCGAGCCCGAGACAGTTGAGGTGACCCGCGTGGTTGAGAAGGAAAAGGAAGTAGAGGTAACCCGCGAGGTCGAGGTTGAAAAAGAGGTTGAGAAAGAGGTTGAGGTGACCCGGGTTGTGGTTGAGGAGAAAGAGGTCTCGGTCGAAAAGGATCTCGTCATCTACAACTCCTACATGAGCGATCCGGCCCCGCGTGAGGCTGATGCTGCGTTGGTGCAGATGTTTATGGAAGCCTACCCGAACATCGAAGTGGTGCATAGCACGGTCGCGCATGAGGACTTTAAGCAGGCCATCCGTGCCTACCTCACCGCCTCCACGCCGCCGGACGTGATGACCTGGTTTGCTGGCAACCGGGCCCGCTTCTTTATTGACAAGGGGCTGATCATGGATATCAGCGACGTGTGGGAGAACGAAGGCTGGAACGAAAGTTATCCGGCCGGCTTTCGCGCCATGAGCAGCGTGGACGGCAACCAGTATTTCCTGCCTGCGAGTTGGTACTGGTGGGCCGTCTATTACAGCAAGTCGATCTTTGAGCAGTATGGGCTGGAAGAGCCCGAGACCTGGGACGAGTTCCTGGCGTTGTGCGAGACGCTCAAGGCCAATGGTATTGCGCCCATTACCATCGGCACCAAATACCGCTGGACGGCCGCGGCCTGGTTTGACTACCTGAACATGCGCGTCAACGGACCCGAATTCCACATCAACCTGATGCTGGGCAAAGAGAGCTACGCTGACCCCCGCGTCAAGACCGTCTTTACTGACTACTGGGCCCCGCTGATCGAGAATGGTTACTTTATCGAGGACCCGGCCGCCTACTCCTGGTCCGAGGCCATTCCGTTTATGGCCAACGGTGAGGCTGCCATGTACCTGATGGGTGACTTTTTGCGCGACAACTACCCTTCAGACAAAGTGGACGACCTGGGCTTTTTCCGCTTCCCGATCATCGACCCCAACGTCCCAATTGGTGAAGATGCGCCGACGGATGGCTATTTTATCGCCGCCAATGCTCAGCATCCCGAAGCTGCCAAGGCTCTGCTGGCCTTCTTTGGCTCGGCTGAAGGGCAGCAGTACATGGCCGACTTTCTCGGCCGGCTGCCCACCAACATGAATGTCGACACCAGCAACTTTACCGAGTCCCAGAGGGAAGGGTTGGCGCTGATTCAGGGTGCGGACTTTGTGGCCCAGTTTTACGACCGTGACACCACGCCTGAGATGGCCGACGAGGGTATGAACGGCTTTATGCAGTTCTGGGACAACCCTGGCGATATTGACGCTATCCTGGAAGCGCTGGAAGCGGCGCGCCTGGAGATTTTTGCCGAGGAGTAGCCTGCTCCTTTCAGTTGACTGGGAGCCCGCATCTCGCGGGCTCCTCTTTTCCCTTTAAGGAGGTCGCCGTGGCGCGCAGCAGAAACCTCAGCAAACTGACTCCCTACCTTTTTTTGATTGTACCTCTGGTCATGTATCTGATCTGGGTGATAGGCCCCATGCTGTACACTTTTTACCTCAGTTTGACCAACTGGGATGGGCTTTCATCTCCCAACTGGGTAGCCCTCAGGAATTATCAGCGACTCTTCAAAGATCCGGTTTTCTTTACTTCGCTTAACAATAATCTCAAGTGGATTCTCAGCTTTATCACTGTGCCGGTGGTGGCCGGGCTGGGGTTGGCCATGGCGCTAAACCGCGCCATCCCAATGGAAAAGTTCTTCAAGGCGAGCTTTTATTCGCCATTGGTCCTTTCGCTGGTGGTTTGTGGCCTGATCTGGTCCTGGTTGTACCACCCGGCGGCCGGGCTAATCAACTCGATCCTGCGCGGTGTGGGTCTTGACTCGCTGGCCAAGGGGTGGCTCAGCAACAAGGACCTTGTCATGTGGGCCATCATATTGGTGGCTGTCTGGCGGCAGGTAGGCTATGTCATGGTGCTCTATCTGGCAGGCCTGCAGGGGGTGGATCCTGGCCTGGTGGATGCATCCAAGGTGGACGGCTGCAATGGCTGGCAAAGCTTCCGCCACGTCATTTTTCCGTTGCTGGGCCCGGTGACCACCATCGTTGTGGTCATCAGTATTATCGATTCGTTGCGGGCCTTTGACCTGGTTTCAGTGATGACGCGAGGCGGCCCATACAATTCGTCCAGCGTGTTGGCGAATTTCATGTACATTGAGGCCTTTAACAACTACAAGATGGGATATGGCGCTGCCATCTCGGTGGTTCTTTTCCTTATCAGCTTGGTGTTTATTTTCATCTATCTGTGGCGCGTTTTACAGGACGAGTTGGAGTACTAGCATGAACACGACGATGACAACCAAACAGTTTTTTCGCTCGCCCTGGCGCACGTTGGGTTTCGCACTCCTGCTGGTGCTGACTTTAGTATGGCTGACACCATTCTTCTCTGCGCTGATTACCGCCGTGCGGGACAATGATGACCTGATTCTCAACGGTTTTATCTCCATCCCGAAACAGATCAACCTGGGTAATTTCAAGACAGCCTGGGAGCGGGGCGGGTTGAGCAAATACCTGCCTAACAGCTTTATCATCACGATTCCATCTTTGGTGGGTACTCTATTCCTGTCTTCACTGTCTGCCTATGCGCTGGCGCGGTTTCGCTTTCGCGGCAACCGACTGATTCTCTTTCTATATATCGGCGGAACAATGCTTCCGTTTCAGGTGCTGATGTTGCCGGTTTTCCGTCTGACGGACGCATTGGGGCTTTACGATACCCACTTGGGTATTATTTTCTTCCACACCGCATTCCAGTTGGGATTTTGCACCTTTTTGTTGCGTAACTATATGCGCACGGTGCCGGGCGAAATCCTGGAAGCGGCCCGGATCGATGGCTGCAACGAGTTCCGAATCTGGTGGCAGATTATGCTGCCGCTGACGGTGCCAGCCCTGGCGGCGTTGGCAACGTTGGAATTCACCTGGATTTTTAACGATTACCTGTGGGCTATTGTCCTTTTGCGGAGCAATGACCTCAAGCCGGTCACGGCCGGCCTGGCGACGCTCCAGGGGCAGTACGTGATGGACTGGACCGTGATCATCTCCGGGGCTCTGTTGGCGGCCATCCCGACCGTGCTGGTTTTTATCTTTCTGCAGCGATATTTTATCGGCGGGCTGACCCTGGGCGCGACCAAGTAGCTATTGCCCCGACAGCGGCGCTGTGTGATAATTCGCGACCTGAAGCATCTATGAGGCTGGACGATGTGCCTTCAGCCTTGTTTCACCACCATCCTGACCAAGGTTTTATCTGATGCGATTCGGGGTGTGTTACTATCCTGAACATTGGCCGGCCGAGCGCTGGCCCGTCGATGCCGACCTGATGCGGCAAGCCGGCCTGTCAATCGTGCGCATTGGCGAGTTTGCCTGGGCGCAGATGGAACCGGCCGAGAACCGGTTCGATTGGGGCTGGCTGGACAGAGCAATCGAGACCCTGGCGGCCGAAGAGTTGCAGATCGTGCTCTGCACGCCCACCGCTGCGCCACCGGCCTGGCTCTGCCAATCATACCCCGACGTACTACCGGTCGATGAGCAAGGGCGCATCCGCCGATTTGGTTCGCGGCGGCATTATTGCGTCAACAGCCCTGCGTATCAGCGCCACACAGAGCGGATTGTAATGGCGCTGGCGCGGCGCTACGGGGAGCACCCGGCCGTCATCGGCTGGCAGATCGACAATGAGTTTGGTTGCCACGACACCACCCGCTGTTATTGCGAGGCATGTGTATTAGCCTTCCGTCGTTGGCTGGAAGATCGGTACGGGACCCTGGATGCACTCAACGAGGCCTGGGGTACCGCGTTTTGGAGCCAGCACTACGGCCGCTGGGACCAGATCGAGCCGCCGAATCTGACCGTTGCCGGACCCAATCCCAGCCACGCGCTAGACTACTACCGCTTTTCATCCGATTCCAACGTGGCCTATCAGCAATTGCAGATTGACCTGCTCCGTTGGCACGTTGGCGGCCGCTTCATCACGACCAATCTGATGGGGGCGTTTTCTGACCTGGATTACCACGCGCTTGCCCGGCCGCTGGACCTGATCTGCTGGGACTCGTACCCCACAGGCTATGCCGAGATGACGGCCGGCCAGTTATACGGCCCGGACGACCGGCGGCCGGCCCTGGCATTTGATGTGGGCGACCCGGCCGTGACAGGTTTTTGTCACGACTTGACCCGTGGGACGAAGCAGGCCCCGTACTGGATTATGGAGCAGCAGTGCGGACAGATCAACTGGAGCCAGCACAACACGGGCGTGGATAGTGGAGCGTTGCGTCTGTGGGCCTGGCACGCATTGGTCAGCGGCGCGGAGGCGATGATCTTTTTCCGCTGGCGAACCCCTCTCTTTGGGCTTGAACAGTATCACTCCGGCCTGCTTGGGCACGATGGTGCGCCCGGCGTCGGCTACGCCGACTTGATAGGGATGCAGCCCGACCGCGAATTGATGGACCGGGTTGCGGCTCATGCGACCGAGCCGCAGATTGCCATGCTGCTAGACTACCAGGACCTGTGGGCGATCCAATTGCATCCACACCGGCGCGGATTCAGCTACCTGCGCCATCTCTTCGTGTTTTACCAGGCGTTGCAGCAGCTTGGACTCGATGTTGACATTGTCTCGCCGAGAGCTGATCTTGGCCATTACAAGCTGGTAATTGCGCCCACTGCCCACATTGGCAGCGAACACCTGGCGGCGTCGCTGGCTGATGTAGCGACCGGAGGGGGAACGGTGCTTTTGGGCGTTCGCTCTGGCTTCAAGACTCAATCCAATCGGGTCACTGACCAAGCATTGCCCGGCGTGTTTCGGGAACTGGCGGGCGTCACAGTGACCGAGTGGCGGTCGCTGCCTCCCGGCATCTCCTACGATTTGACCAGTGAAATCCCTGCCCTGCGCGACCCGGCCGGTTTGTGGGTGGAGGCGCTGGCCGGTGATGCCGAGGCACTCGCGAGATATTCGTCGTGCCCGTTTGCAGATCGTGCTGCGCTGACGGAGAACCGGGTTGGCGCCGGCCGGGTGCTCTACCTGGGCTGGTACCCCGCAGTTGAGCAAGTGATTGCTCTGTTGCGGCACCTGGCTGCGCAACGGGCAATTGCGGCACCCGCTGGCCGATTGCCGGATGGTGTGATTGTGTCTCAGCGGGGCCCGTACACAGTGGCGCTCAATTTTGCGGATCGGCCGGTATCTGTTTCTTTGGCCGGCCGGGAGACTGTAGTCCAGTCCCGTGATGTCCAGATCGTTTGCCCGTAATTGAATCATTCGGAGAATAGAAATGAAGATGCAAGACGGCCGTTTTGTGATCTACCAAAACCCTATCCAAAAATCCCAGTCAAGGCAGGCCATTAGGCGGCAGAACATGTTCATCAAAAAGTTCGATTATGACCCAGATGAAAAATACCGGCTAAGCTTGGAAGACAACGAATTCCTCGGCCCGATCTTTGGGCTAAAGAACATTGTGCGCGGGGATCACGGTGCACCGATCGAAACGGAAAAAGCAGTGATAATCAGCACGATCCGGATGGGGTTTGGTCATTATCGTATTGCCATGGCCGGTGTCTCGTGTGCCAGGGCAATGGGTTTCACGCCCTATTGGCTGGACCTGCTGGCAATTCCGGGCATTACCACCGACGTGATTCGATTCTGCAACAAAAACTACAGCTTTTTCTCGCGGCTTTCGCAGCGGAGCAAATTGTTTAATCGCTACGTGTGGGAGCCAGTGACCACGGGCGAACCGACGCTGCCGCTGTTATCTTCGCTGCTCAATAGTTGGATTGTGGGTTGGCCCTGGCGTTTTCTGAAAACCAATGTCAAAGATTACCACATGAGTGAGCTGTTCCGCAATTTGCACGAGGCGCTTCCATCGGATATGCCCTTGCTGACTGCGCACATGTGGAACTGTATGGGCGCGGTCGCTGGCGGCATGACCAATGTGGTGGACATGATGTTTGACAACTGGCCGATGGCTTTTCAGTTGACCGAGGGAGCCAAGCACGGCGTCCAGTCCCCGTCGGGCTATTACGGATTTCGGACCATGCGCGGGTTCGACGAGTCGGGCAAAATCCTGAATCCCGTACCTCCGGACGCGCTGTTCTTCACCGGCCATCACGTTGATCACGAGTTGGTGGAGAACGTCGAGGTCGACTGTGAGGCCCGCCTCGGCCGGATGCGGAACAATGAACCGCGCCGGCTACTGTTCACCATGGGCGGGGCTGGTGCGCAGCGGGAGCTGTTCAAGGCGATGATTGAGCACTGCATTCCGCTGATCAAGCAGGACCGCGTGGCCCTGTTCGTCAATCTGGGCGATCACAAGAGCAACTGGAATTGGTTGCAGGGCGAGTTGGCCCAGCACAAAGAGCTCATTCAGACTCACTTTACCTGGGATGAGACGAAAGCGTTTGCGGATGAAATCGGGAGTGGCCCGGCCGGCGGGCTGCATGTGTTTCTGTACGACGATACTTTCCCGGCCGTGTACGCCAGCAACTACCTGATGCGCGTGGTGGATGTGCTGATCACCAAACCGAGCGAATTGGCCTTTTATCCGATTCCAAAAATCTTTAACGAGCGGGTGGGCGGCCACGAGATGTGGGGTGCGATCCGGGGCGCCGAACTGGGCGACGGCACGGTTGAGACTCGCTCAATCCCGCAAGCGCTGCAGGCGATTGACATGCTCAGCCTGCACGACGACCTACTGGAACTTTTCTGCGACCGAATTATCAAAAACAAGAGCATTGGCATCTACGACGGCGGGTACAAATGCGTGGAACTGGCGACCGGCGTCAAGTTCGAGCGCCGGCCGCCCGGCCGGGCGGCCGGGTAGTGCCTGGATAGCCCAGATGAAAGCCTTTGATCACGGCGAACATCCGCACCGCCGTTTCAATCTGTTGACCGGGGAATGGGTTCTGGTCTCCCCACACCGAACGCAGCGACCCTGGCAGGGGCAGGTAGAAAAGCGGCCGCCAAAATCCCGGCCGGCGTATGACCCTGGCTGCTACCTCTGCCCCGGCAATGAGCGTGCGGGCGGGATACGCAACCCGCAATACGAGGGCACGTTTGTTTTTGAAAACGACTTTGCGGCTCTGTTGCCGGACATCTCCCCGGCCGGTGAACCCAACCATCCTCTGCTGTATGGCCAAAGCGTGCGAGGCGTGTGTCGCGTGCTCTGCTTCTCGCCCCGCCACGATCTGACGCTGCCTGAAATGGATGTTCGCGACATTCGTCGCGTGGTGGACCTGTGGGCAGAGCAAACGGCCGAGTTGGCGCAGCGCTACCGATGGGTGCAGGTGTTTGAAAACAAAGGGGCGATCATGGGTTGCTCCAATCCACACCCGCACGGACAGGTCTGGGCGGGGGATTGGCTGCCCAACGAACCGGCCAAGGAAAACGCAAGTCAGGCCGCATACCTGGCGGCGCACGGCCGACCGCTGCTGCTGGACTATGCCGACCTGGAGGCCACACGGCCGGAGCGCGTGGTGGTGGAGAATGAGCACTGGCTTGTGGTTGTCCCCTACTGGGCAGTTTGGCCGTTTGAGACGCTACTTTTGCCGCGCCGCCATCGATCGCGACTGCCAGATCTGGAAAGTGATGAACGTGAAGCGCTGGCATCAATCTTAAAAAGGCTGCTGACTCGCTACGACAACCTGTTTGGGACCTCTTTTCCCTATTCGATGGGCTGGCACAGTGCGCCGGCCGGGGCTGACTGCATCGAGCACTGGCAACTGCACGCGCATTTTTTCCCGCCTCTGCTCCGGTCGGCTACCGTCAAAAAGTTCATGGTGGGGTACGAGATGATGGCCGAGGCACAGCGCGACCTGACCGCCGAGCAGGCGGCCGGCAGATTGCGAGCAGCATCGGAAGTGCACTTTGCGGCCGGTTGAGACGATGCAACTCCGGGTCACCAGGGAATTTGAGTGCAGCTGTGGCGAGCTTCCCGCGCTGATCGTGCGCGCCCCGGGTCGGGTCAACCTGATTGGCGAGCACACCGATTACAACGGTGGCTTTGTCCTGCCGATGGCGATTGACCGGGCGGTTTGGATTGCGCTCCGGCCGAGGGCGGACGGCCGGGTGTGGGTTCGTTCGCTCGATTTCGGCCAGCAGGCCGAGTTCGAGCTGGCAGAGTTGCAACGGGGTGCGGCCGGGTGGGTGGAATATCTCAAGGGCGTGGCCTGGGCATTGCGGGAAGCGGGCTGGTCGCTGCGTGGCTGGGAGGGGGTGGTGGGGGGTGATGTACCCCTGGGTGCGGGCCTCTCCTCGTCGGCCGCGATTGAATTGGCTACGGCGCGCGCTTTTGCGGCCGTCTCCCGTCTGCCATGGGACGCTGCAGGGATGGCTCGCGTGGCCCAACACGCCGAAAACGAGTGGGTGGGAGTGCGCTGTGGCATCATGGATCAGATGATTTCGGCCGGGGGCAAGGCAGGACACGCGTTGCTGATTGACTGCCGGACACTGGAAACGCAGTTGGTGCCGCTGCCGGCCGGGGCAGCGGTGGTGGTGCTGGATACTTCCTCCCGGCGCGGGCTGGTCGATTCAGCCTATAATCAGCGGCGCAAACAGTGCGAGACTGCGGCCGCCGCCCTAGGCGTGCCCGCCTTGCGCGATGTGGATCCGGCAACCCTCCAAGCCAGGGGCGGCGAATTGGATGCGGAGACGCTGCGCAGGGCCAGGCATGTGGTGACGGAGAATGAACGTACACGACAGGCGGCCGCGGCGATGCGCCGCGGTGACGCGGTGGCATTGGGCCGGCTGATGAACGCCAGCCATCGCAGCCTGCGGGATGACTTTGAAGTCACTAACCGAGCGCTCGACGCAATGGTCGAGTGCGCATGGGGCCAGGATGGCTGCCTGGGGGCGCGGATGACAGGTGCCGGGTTTGGGGGCTGCGCCGTGGCGCTAGTTCGTGAGGAAACAACGGCCGAATTCGTCGTTCAGGTGGCTGAGGCATACTGGCGGGCAATGGGTTTGACCCCGCAGGTGTACCTTTGCCAGGCCAGCGAGGGGGCAGAGGTGATGGGATGATCCTCGTTCGCGGTGGCCGCCTGGCTGGTTACTCGTTCCCGGCCGGATTGATCTCGTCGCCAAATTCCAACCCGGCTGCCTGACAAGCGGCCGGCCACGGGTCACCGCCGGCCCGAATGGCCGCCAGTACCGGACTGTCGACATAGTAGCCATGATACCGCTCGGGCAACAGCGCGGCAATCTGCCCCATGATCAACTCTGTGCAGGCGTCCAACTCCTTTCCCTTCGGCCGGGGGTCCAGATCGGGCAGCGTGAACAGCCGGCCGATGTTGACCTCAAAGGGCGTGCGACGAAACCGCACAACATTTCGCCGGAATATGTCTGAGTTGGCGATGCCGATCGGGAGCAGCGGTACATGAGCGCGCGTGGCGATATACGCCGCCCCTTGGCGCGCCTTTTGCAGGCTGGCTGTCTTGCTGCGGGTTCCTTCCGGGGCCATGCCAAGCACCTGCCCCTCCTTGAGCGCGCCGATTGCGTCACGCAAGGCCTGGCGGTCCACCTCTCCGCGCTTGACCCAGATGGCCCCCGCCAGCCCCAGTATGGTGCCAAACAGCGGGTGATTGCGCCATTTGCTGGCGGCAAAGACCCGCATCTGTTGCCGTGGAAAGGCCAACATGATGATGGGCGGGTCAACCTTGCTCATGTGGTTGCTGATGATGATGTAGGGCCCGGCCGGTGGGAGATTCTCCCGGCCGTGGATGGTCAGCCGGCCGACAAAGATGAGAATGATGCGCAGCAGCAGCCGCCAAAACATCTGGTAAGCCATGCGAAACCTGTTGATCTGCATAACAGCTCCTCCTGCTTAGGGTGATGTTGCTCTCCGGCCGGTAACGGCCACAGCATAGTGGTCCGTGTCGGGCCCGGCCGGGCTGAGTTGCATATCGAACGGCGCGCTACCGGCCGGCGGGAGTGGGTCGGTTAGCGTGAGCACGCGAAACCCGGTGACGCGTTGCTCGGGGTTGTAGAGGGTGACCACGACCGTCACCTTCTCGGCCGGCTCCATTCCAGTGTTGGCCACCGTGCCCGTGACGCGATAGACCGCGCCGGCCGGACCACCTTCGTGTGTGCTCACTACCAGGTCGGGATACCAACTGTTCTGGTTGGTGTACAGCTCGGCCGTCTCCAGGGTGAGCCGGTGGGTGGCAGGTTGGGCTGGGATGCTGGGAAAGAGAAAACCAAACGGCGCGGATCGGCCGGGGGGGATGATGTCCAGCGCAGCCCAAGCGTCCATAGTTCCCAAAGGCGTGCCGCCACTACCGAACAGCGCCAGGTTGATCCTGGCGTTGACGATCGGACTGTCTGTTTCGTTGAGCACTTCGCCCAGCGCCCACACCCCGCCGGTAGGTGTTTCGTACAGCCCAAAGCCGGAGAGCGGCAAGGGGAGCGGGGTGGGGCTGGGCAAAAACCCCAGGGCGAGTACGGGCTGGTCGGGATCGTGCGGGATGATCACCTGTTGGCCAATCTGCAGCAGGTCCGGCCGCAGGTCAGGGTTGGCCAATTGGATTGCCTCCAGGCTGATGCCGTGGCGGACGGCAATCCCGATCAGGGTGTCGCCCTCTTCAACCAGGTAGACAATGGGGGTTGCGGTAGGCTCCGGCGTGGGTGGGTGAATGGCGGGCCCTGGCGTGGCAGTGAAAGTGCCGGCGGCCGTTGGGGTGGCAAACGCCACTGCTTCCAGTGTGGGGGTGGCTGTTGGGATTGGGGTAGGCGGCACCGTCGTGGGAGTTGGGCTACCACAGGCTGCTAGCGCGATCAGTGTAAGGATTAATGTTGCTATCCAGCGCATGGGGGTGATTATATCATGTCTGGCTGTGTGGTGTAACGGTCGGAAGCGGCATTGCCTGCTGGGTTGGCCCGGGGCTGCATGCGCACGGCCGGGTAAGCATTGTCACCCCTTTGGTTTTACGGTAGAATATCGACCCGTAGGGGGGTGATCTGGACGAGGAAGCAAGATGCCGATTTACGAGTATCAATGCGAAGAATGTGGCGTAAGATTCGAACAGTTGCAGTCGATGTCGGCCGCGCCTGTGTCGTCCTGCCCCGAATGTGGTGGCTCCGTCCATCGGATTATCTCGCCTGTAGGGGTGGTTTTCAAGGGGTCGGGCTTTTACGTGACCGACAACCGCTCCAGCTCCGGCGGCCGGTCCAGAAGCACCAAGCTAGATTCCGAATCAAGCGACTCAAGCAGCAAAGATGGTGGGGACAAGCCAGTGGTCGATTCAGCCAAGCCCGACGCTGGCAAGGAATCGTAATTCAGCGCCGGAAGCAGCGGCCGAGTTCAAAGCCGAGTTGGTGGCGCGCTTGGATCCGATTGAGGTGATGGAAGGGGAAGTCAGCCCGGTGATCGGGGCGCATGCTGGCCCCGGCACGGTGGGTGTGGCTTTTTACACAGATTAGGGCTAAAACTGGAAGCGGCCCTTGGCCGGCACGACCTTTTGCTCCAAATTCTCGACCAACCCGGACAGCTTGTCCATTAGATCAAGCCATTCTGGCTTGTTGAGTGCTTGCCTGAGGGTATCGAGGTCATCGGCCACGGCACCAACCAGGATTTGTGGTCCGTCGCCGTAGACCGTGTACCAGGCTTCAGTGGGGGTGATTCCCAGGTTCTGCACGGCCGGGGCCAATTCGTGTGCCATGAATTCAAAGGTGCCAGCCTCTTGTTCCGGCCGGATGTCCCAACTTAACAGCAGCTTGACTTTGTCCGTCACTGGTACCTCCTATCCGGCCGTCACTGTGCCTTCAACTGCTCGACGATGGCCCTGGCCTGTTCCTGCGCGTGAGCGGCCGCCATCTGATCTCCCTTGCAGCCGGCCGGGATCTCCAGTGCCAAAAAAGCTTCCAGTTCGGTGATGGCCTGCTCGAATTGCCCTGCTTCGGCGTAGCCAATTCCAAGCGCAAACCGCGCTTCGGGCATGTCGGGTGCCAATTCGACGGCGCGCAGCAGGTGTTCCAATCCATCCTCCGTCTGGCCCAGCAGCAAGGAGACGTATCCCAGGCCCACGTAGGCTTCAGCCAATTCCTGATCCAGCCGCAAAGCTTGCTCAAACTCGTCTTTGGCGCGCGGTATCTGGGAGACCTGGAGCAGCGCGGAGCCCAGATTAGCGTGCGTCTCGGCGTCGTCGGGCTCCAGTTCCAGCGCAGTCTCGAAGAGCTTGATGGCAGCCTGTACGCTTTCTGCATCGGCCGCCTGGCGAAGCTGGGCCGCCCCCAGATTGGTGTACGCGGCCGCATATTGGTCGTCAAGTTGGAGGGCTGTGTTGTACGCCTCCAGGGCCTCCACAGGGTGGGCGGTCCGGGCGTAGGCGTTGCCCAGCACCAAAAAGGTCTCGGCCGATGCGGGGTCAATCGCGGTCGCCTGCTTTAACAACTCGAGCGCCGTGTCGCACTGATCCGAGTCCAACAGCTCCTTGCCTTGCTGCAGTAGTTCAACAGCGTTCACGGCCGGGGATTCATCTGGAGTAGCAGTTGGCACGGGGGTGGGCTCCGATTCCCGGCCGGCGCCAGCGCGGCAGGCTCCAAGCAGGAGTGCGACGAGTAACATAAGGGCAAATCGGCGCATGGTAATCTCCTTCAGGAACCGTTGAACACTGGGATCAGTAGCGCCACCTGGGTTTCCTCCGGCAGCGACGAGGATGTGACTTTGAGGCTTTCTGCCGCTTCGACTTTGTTGGCGCCCATCTCTTTCAGAAAGCTATCAACCTTGGGGAGCTTGAGCGTGACCGGCGGTACGTGGTAGTGCATGGGTATGACAAGGTTGGGCTCCAACATCGAGACCAATTCCGACGCCTGCGAGACGGAAAGCAAGTCCGGGCCGCCGACTGGCGTGAGGAGCACGTTGACCGTACCCAGCGCCTCAATTTGCGATTGAGGGGGGACATGGTTCAGACTACCCAAGTGGCAAATCGTGACCCGGTCGTACTCAAATACAAAGATGACATTACGCCTGGCTTCGCTGTTACGCGTCTTTTTGTTGGTCAAGGCCACGCCGGTGACAAAAACCCCGCCAATCTCATACTCGCCTGGCCCGTCCAGCACCTTGGATGGCCCGCGTATGCCCTTGATGGCGTTTCGGAGCGGATCATCGGAACTGATGGTGATGATGTCCGCCTTTGAGCGGGGGTGGATGTAGCCATAGTCGTCCGGGTAGGGGTCGGTGATGACGGACGCGACCCCTCTTTCGGTGAAACGGAATGAACTCAAGCCGTACCAGACAATTTCCATAGATGCTCTCTTACCACTTGGCCTCAGGTGATTTCAGGGCACGGATTATACCGCATCCAGAACGGGATGCCAACGGCCAAAATGGCGTTATAATGGCTTCATGTGTTGGTCAGGTGGTGTTCTGGAAACGGGCGCCGGCCGGGTGGAGCAAAGCGACGGCGGAGTGCGGCTGCTTCTGCCACAGGCTGACGCCGGCCGGTATAGCGACGCGCAGATTGACGACACGGCCGGGTTGTCCCGGCGAGCCCATCGTTGGCGGCCGCCTGTTACCCTCTCGTTGCATGCTCGTTTTTCCCATCCGGCCGGCGAGCTACGCGGGACAGCCGGGTTTGGTTTCTGGAACGTCCCTTTTGGGCCGGGCGCGTCTCGGATTCCGGCACTGCCGCGGGCTCTCTGGTTCTTCTTTGGCTCACCGCCGCACAGTGTGCCGCTGGCGGCCGGGGTGCCGGGACACGGCTGGAAGGCCGCCAGCCTGGACGCGGGCCGGCCGGCGGCGCTCTGCTGGGCCCCTCTATCTCCGCTGGCCACCCTGGCGATGCGCGCAGAGGGCATTTATCAGTGGCTGTGGCCGCATATTCAGCGGGCGCTGGCAGTGCGCGAGGCGCTTGTGCCGGCCGAGATGACCGGTTGGCACGCTTACCTATTAGAGTGGCGGCCGGACGAGGCCAGGTGTTGGGTTGATGATGAACTGCTGCTGTCAGTGCCGGTTCCCCCGCGCGGTCCGCTGGGCTTTGTCGCTTGGATGGACAACCAGTATGCGATCGCGTCGCCGCGCGGCCGGTTTGGCTGGGGCCTGCTAGATGTTCCGCAACCGCAGTGGCTGGAGATAACCGACCTACATATTGGGTGAACCTTGTTATGGGCAGCACTCGTCGATCTGCGCCTTTTGCAGCCGGCCGCTGTAATCCACAAACACCGTTTTGATCTCGGTGAACTCGACAATTGCCAAAGTGCCTGCTTCGCGGCCGCCGTTGCCGGTGTTTTTGGTGCCGCCAAAGGGGAGATGGACCTCCGCGCCGATGGTGGGCGCGTTGATGTACGTGATCCCCGTTTCCAGGTCGTGGATGGCCCGGAAGGCCAGGTTGATGTTTTGCGTGTAAATGGAAGATGAAAGACCATAATCGATGTCGTTGGCGATGGTCACCGCTTCTTCGTAGTTCTTTACCTTGATGACACTGAGCACGGGGCCAAAGATCTCCTCTTTGGTAATCCGCATGCCGTGTTCTGCCTCAAAGATCGCTGGCTCAATGTACCAGCCGTGCTCATAGTCGCCTCCGGAAAGTTTCTGGCCGCCAGTCAGTAACCGGGCTCCTTCCTCCTGCCCGATTCTCACGTATTCCAGCACCGTCTGTTCCTGCTGGGCACTGGAGAGCGGCCCGACGTCCACCGAGTTGTCCAGCGGGTTGCCCAGTTTGAGAGCCTTGGTGCGGGCCAATAGCTTCTCCATCATGGCCTCGTAGACCTTTTCATGGACCAGCAGCCGGCTGGTGGCGGTGCAGCGCTGCCCGGCCGTGCCGAACGCGCCGTATAGCACCCCTTCCACGGCCAGGTCGAGGTCTGCATCGTCCATCACGAGTTGCGGGTTTTTCCCGCCCAACTCCAACTCGACCTTTTTCAATAGCCTGGCCGCCCGAGTGTACACCTCGGTGCCGGCCGGGACGCCGCCGGTGAACGAAATCGACTTGACCCGTGGGTTCTCCACGATCTCGTTGCCCACCGTGCCGGCCGGGCCCGTTATCAAGTTGAGCACCCCGGCCGGGAGGCCCGCTTCGGCCAAGACCTCAACCAATTTAGCTGCACAGAGTGGGGTTTTGCTGGCCGGCTTGAAGATGACCGTGTTACCTGCCACCAGCGCCGCCCCCAGTTTCCAGGCCGGGATGGCAACTGGAAAGTTCCAGGGTGTGATACAGCCCACCACACCGATGGGTTGGCGGACCGTCATGGCGAACTTGTCCTGCAACTCGGAGGTGGTGGTTTCGCCGAACAGGCGACGCCCTTCACCGGCGATGTATTCCAAAAAGTCGATCGCCTCCTGAACGTCTCCACGCCCTTCGGCCAGCACCTTGCCCATTTCCTGCGTGACCAGCCTCCCCAGTTCTTCCTTGCGCTCGCGAAGAATCTCGGCCGCCCTCAAGATAATCTCGCCACGCACGGGGGCCGGAGTGCGTTTCCAACTGGGAAAGGCTCTCTCGGCCGCGTCAATGGCGCGCCTCACATCCTCGCGAGTCCCCAGGTTGAATTCGGCCACCGCTTCGCCCGTGGCTGGGTTGCGGGTCACAAAGCAGTTACCTGCGGTGAACGCTGTCCACTCCCCATCGATGAACAAACCATACTTTTGCATCTTGCTTGCTCTCCTGTTTGTGTAGCATTTAAACCATAATTGTATAATAAATATAAATGTAATTATACAATCGAATTTACCCCTGGCAAGGCTACTGGCGGCGAATTCTGCTTGACAGTCCACCGGCCGGTGGGTAGAATCGGGCAGGGTTGAATCCCCGCAGCTTTGATCAGATGTGAGAGGCGATTGTGCTGAAAGGAAAGATAGCGTTGGTAACTGGGTCCGGCCGGGGAATTGGTCGGGCGATTGCGTTGCGTCTGGCGCGAGAGGGAGCCGATGTGGTGGTAAACTTTTTTCGCAACCGCACGCCGGCCGAAGAGACTGCAGAAGCGATCCGGGCATTAGGGCGCAGGGCGCTGATCGTGAAAGCCAATATCGGCGAGTTGGATGAATTGGAGGCGCTGTTTGCGGCCGTTGATGCCGAGTTGGGTGGGCTGGATATCCTGGTGAACAACGCAGCCTCTGGTTACAATCGGCCGGTGCTGGAGCAAAAACCGCGCGGCTGGGAGTGGACGCTCAACATCAACGCTCGGGCAGCGCTATTTGGGGCTCAACATGCCTTGCCGCTGATGCGGAGGCGGGGCGGCGGGTACATCGTCAACATCACCAGCATGGGGGGGCAAAGGGTATTGCCTGATTACGTCGTTGTGGGCGCTTCCAAGGCGGCGCTGGAGGCGATCACCCGGTACATGGCTGTGGAACTGGCGCCGCACAACGTGTCGGTCAACGCCGTATCGCCAGGCATGGCGGCAACGGAGGCGTTGACTCACTTCCGGCAGTTGCGGGCCGGTCTGGATGCCACCATGATCCGCGTGCAGGAGCACACCCCGGCCGGCCGGCTGGTGACGCCTGACGACGTTGGCGGCGTGGTTGCTTTTCTCTGTTCGCCGGACGCCGCCATGATCCGGGGGCAGGTGATTATAGTGGATGGGGGTTATACGTTGGCGCTGGATGCTCCCCCGCCATCGTGAGGTAGCACGAATGGGCAAGATTCACGATATCCTCATCAAAAAACTAGTCACCCATTCCGATGACCGGGGCTATTTCCGGGAATTGTTGCGCGATGATGACGATTGGCTGAGCCAGTTTGGGCAGACATCCATCACCAAAACCTATCCGGGTGTGATCAAGGCCTTTCACTGGCACCAGCAGCAAGACGACGTCTGGTACGTCGCCGACGGCATGGCGCGGGTAGTGCTGCACGACATCCGGCCGAATTCACCCACGTATCGCCAGACGGAGGTGATTTACGCTGGCGAGGACAACCCGATGTTGATCTACATCCCGGCCGGCGTGGCACATGGCTATCAGGTATTAGGCATCCGGCCGGTCCTGCTCTTTTATCACGTCACGCATGCCTACAACCCAGCCGACCCGGATGAAGAGCGTATTCCCTGGGACGACCCGGAAATCGGGTTTGATTGGTCGATACAGAACCGATGAGGCGCTAGAGTGGCCATCCGATGTGCGGTTCATGAAGGCACGGCGCGGTACCGCGACCGGCTGATCCGGGTGGTGGACCCCAGCCACTTTGACCTCCATAACAAGCTGTGGTTCTCGTCGATAGGGCTTGGGGTATACCCGCGCGAGATTGCCGCCAGCCCCAAGGCCGACGCCCTGTTCCGGGAAGCGCTGGTTCGGGCGTTGCAGCAGGGGTGTAACCACATTGACGCTGCCATTTCTCATCGCAGCCAGCAGGGCGAGCACCTCGTAGGACAGGTGCTGGCCACTGTTTTTGCCCGCGGGCAGGTGGCTCGTGACGAGGTGATTATTTCGACACGCGGCGGCCAGGTGCTGTTTGAGGGAGATTATCCCACTGATGCGGCTGCCTATGTGCGGGAAAATCTGATTGGGGCCGGTGTGGCGGCGGCTGATGAGTTTGCTCAGGGCTGGCATCATTGCATGTCGCCCAGATACTTGCGGCGGCAATTTCGGCAGAGCCTGACCAATCTGGGCCTGGGCGCACTGGATATTTACTACGTGTTCAACCCGGAGGTTCAACTCATCGAACGGGGCCCGGCCGTGTTCGAGGATCGGCTGCGGGCAGCATTCGCGGAACTGGAAGCGCAGATACACGCAGAGCGGCTGGCTTTTTACGGGATTGTCTCGGCGGATGGTTTTCGTGTGACTCCAGGCGCCCCGGCGCACCTTTCGTTGTCCAGGCTTGTCGAATTGGCTCAGGACGCCGGTGGGCAGAATCACCACCTGCGCTATGTCCAGGCCCCCTTTAACCTGGCTATGCGCGAAATCGCCGAGCACCGCAATCAGTTGGTGAACGGCCGCGAGTTGACCCTGCTGCGGGCGGCACAAGAGTTGGGTATTACGGTTATTGGCAGCACGACGTTGTGGCAGGGCCAACTGGCGCAACACCTGCCGGTCGAGATTCGCGCCGCGTTCCCCGAGTGTAGCACCAATGCCCAGGCCGCTATCCAGTTTGCCCGCTCGATCCCCGGGCTGGCCTCGGCCGTGGTGGGGATGAGCAACCCCGATCACATCGCGGAGAACATGGCGGTGGCGCATTGCCCGCGCCCCCCGGCCGAGAGGCTGGAGCGCCTGATCGATTCCCTGACCTGAGAGAAGTGTAGATGACCGTGTTCTTTAACGTATTGCCCCCGGCCGAAGCTCTGGCCGTGTTGCTGGAAAACCTGCCGCTACGGTTGGAGGCGGAGGTTATCTCGACCTATGACGCGCTGGACCGGGTGACGGCCGAGCCACTGACCGCCCCGCACCCGCTGCCCACCTTTCGCCGCAGTACGATGGATGGCTATGCTGTCCGCGCGGCAGATACCTACGGCGCAACCAGCTTGCTGCCTGCTTTTCTGCAGGTGGTGGGCGAGGTGCAGATGGGCCGACCGGCCGACGTCGTGTTGAACCCTGGTGGCGCGGCGCTGATCCACACCGGCGGGCAACTGCCGGAAACGGCCGACGCGGTAGTTCAAGTGGAAAACACCCAGCCCATTGGCGCTGACGAGATCGAGGTGGTCAAGGCAGCGGCGGTGGGCGAGAACGTTATCCAGATTGGTGAGGACGTGACGGCCGGCGAGGAAATTCTGCCGGCCGGTCACTGGCTCCGGCCGCAGGACCTGGGTGGCCTGCTGGCGCTGGGAGTAACCAGCGTGACGGTGACCCGCAAGCCGCGCGTCGCGCTCATCTCCAGCGGCGATGAAGTGGTGCCGCCGGAGCGCGAACTAGGGCCCGGGCAGGTGCGCGACATCAACAGCTACACCACGGCCGCCCAGGCCCGCCGCGCCGGCGCAGAGCCGTTGATCTATGGCGTGGTTGCGGATGACTTGGCAACTCTGCAAGCGGCAGCCGGGCGCGCCATGGTGGAGGCCGATCTGCTGGTGTTCTCGGCCGGTTCATCGGTCAGCGTGCGGGATGCCACAGCTCGGGTGATTGCCGGGCTGGGCGAGCCGGGTATTCTGTTTCACGGGGTGGCGGTCCGGCCGGGCAAACCGACCATTGGCGCGATTGTGGCTGGTAGACTGGCCATCGGGTTGCCGGGCAACCCGGTCAGCGCCATGAACCTGTTTGATCTGCTGGTTGTGCCTGTGATTTACCGAATGCTGAACTGCCACAACCCACCGCAGCGCGGCGTGGTGCGGGCAAAGGTGGCGCGCAATGTTGCAGCCACCCCTGGCCGGGAGGACCACGTCGCTGCCAGGCTGGTGAAGCGGGACGGAGAGTGGTGGGCCGATCCGGTCTTTGGCAAGAGCAACCTCATCTACACCCTGGTGCGGGCAGACGGCACCTTTGTCATCCCATTGGACGCCGGCGGAGTGACGGCCGGGGAGTGGGTTGACGTGCGTCTATTCTAGCTAGCCAATCCATTTCTCATAGTCAATCAAACATGAAGAATAAACGAGACGTCTATCTGCATGATATTTCGCTAGTCGAGGCCTGGGCGCGTTTCTCGGCCGCGCTGGGCTCGGTCGGTCGCTGGGAGCCACTCCCGGGCGAGACGATCTCCTTGGAAGATGCTCCTGGCCGGGTGACCGCCATGCCGGTTTGGGCGAGACTGTCCGCCCCACATTATCACGCCAGTGCCATGGATGGCTTTGCGGTCCGCGCCGGGGACACGGCCGGCGCGACCGAGACACGGCCGGTACGGCTGCAACTGATCGGCCCGGGGACCGGGCGGGAGCATTCCGATGTCCCCGCACCCGCGCGACCGGTTAACACTGGGCATCCGCTGCCGGATTGGGCCAACGCGGTCATCATGGTGGAGCACGTTCAATTGTTGTCGGAAGACAATCGGCCCGTATCCGATCTTGCCGCGGCGATTGCCATTGAAATCCGCGCGTCGGTGGCTCCCTGGCAGCACGTTCGGCCGATGGGCGAGGACATGGTGGCGACCGAATTGGTGTTGCCGGCAAATCACCTGCTGCGGCCGGTGGACCTGGGTGCCATCGCCGGAGCCGGGCACACGGCGGTGTCGGTGCGGCGCCGGCCGCGGGTGGCGGTTATCCCCACCGGCTCGGAGCTGGTTTCGGTGGATCGGGATCAGCCGCCACGGCCGGGCGAGATCATCGAATACAATAGCTTGGTGCTGGCTGCTCAGGTGGCCGAGTGGGGCGGAGTGCCGATCCGCTTGCCGATTGTGCCTGATGAATTGTCTGCAATCCGCGCGACCGTGCAAGAAGCGGCTTCGTCCCATGATCTGGTGCTGGTCAACGCTGGCTCCAGCGCCGGCACCGAGGATTTCACAGCCGCGGTGGTGGCTGACCTGGGGCAACTGCTGGTGCACGGCGTGGCGGTGCGGCCGGGCCACCCCGTTATCCTGGGGCTGATTGGGGAGACGCCGGTGATCGGCGTGCCTGGCTACCCGGTCAGCGCCGCGCTAACCGGCGAAATCTTTGTGGAGCCGCTGTTGGCGCGCTGGCTGGGCCGGCCGCCGGTTGAGCGGCCGACCGTCAAAGCCAGCATCTCCCGCCAGGTTGTCTCTCCCACCGGGGACGACGAGTTCCTGCGGGTGGCAGTTGGACAGGTGGGTGAGCGAATTGTGGCGACGCCACTCGGCCGGGGTGCCGGCACCATCAGCACGCTGGTGCGAGCCGATGGAATCGTGCGCATTCCGCGTTTTTCCGAAGGGTTGGAGGCCGGCGAGCAGGTGACGGTCCATCTGTATCGCAGGCCGCAACAGGTTCACAATACCATCGTCGCCATCGGCAGTCACGATTTGACGCTGGACTTGTTGGCGCAATTCCTGGCAGAACGGGCGCCTGGCATGCGGTTGACCAGCGCCAACGTCGGCAGTATGGGAGGCCTGGTCGCGCTCCGCCGCGGCGAAGCGCACCTGGCCGGTTCGCATTTGCTGGACCCAGAGAGCGGAGAGTACAACTGGAGTTACGTGTCTCGTTACTTGCCGGGACAGGATGTGGTGTTGATGACCCTGGTGGAGCGCGAGCAAGGGTTCATTGTGCCGGCTGGCAACCCGGCCGGGTTTTCCGGCTGGCACGATCTACAACGCCGCGATTTGCGCTTTGTTAATCGCCAGCGGGGGGCAGGTACCCGGATCCTGTTGGATTTCGAGATGACCCAACGCACCATCACATCGGAAACCATCACCGGGTACGAACGGCAGGAGTACACCCACCTGGCCGTGGCGGCCGCAGTGGCTTCTGGCACGGCCGATTATGGTTTGGGAATCCGGGCGGCCGCCAACGCGCTAGAGCTGGGCTTTGTACCGCTCGCGCTGGAACGGTACGATTTGGTGATCCCGCGCGAATACTTTGAGAGCCCGCTGCTCCGGCCGCTGCTGTCTTTGCTGCAGGACCAAGCGTTTCGCGCGGCCGTGGCGGGGATGCCCGGCTATCATACCGGGCAAATGGGTGTCATCCAGCAGCGGTAGGCTGGCGCAATTGAAACGAAAACGGGCGCACCAAGATCCGCCCAAAACACGTCGGTGCACCCGTTACAACCTCGGCCGGAAGTTTAGACCTCGCGGGCGTCAATGATCTCCTGAACCAAGGGCTCCAGGGCCGGGATCAACTCGTCCATGGCCACATCTTCTACCTTCATGGTAATCAGCGCGTTGCTTGAATCCTCCCCCAGGAAGGTGCCCAGGGCCAGGATGTTGCCACCTCGTCTGGCGACCTCGGCCGTGATTTTGGCCAGTTCGCCTTTGACGGCCGGGATCAGCATCGTCATCCGTACGCCCTTTTGACGTGCGCCAAACAGCTCGATGAAGATCTTGAACAGGTCCGTTTCGGTGATGATGCCCACCAGGCAATCGCCGCGGATCACCGGCAGCGCGCCGATCTTGTTGTCGGCCATAATGCGGGCGGCGTCCTCCAGGAAGGCGTCCTCGGTGACGGAAATAACCTCTTTGGTCATTACGTGTTTTACTTTCAACCTGGCCAGCAGGGCATTGATCTCCCACACGCTAAGGGTGGTGGCAGGGGAAGGGGAAGCATAGAGCAGGTCTCTCTCGGACACAATGCCGATCAGATTTCCCTTTTTATTCACCACCGGCAGCCGGCGCACCTTTTCACGTTTCATAATTTCCAAGGTCTCAAGGACGTTGACGTCTGCCTTGACGGTCAGGGGGTTGCGGGTCATTCTTTCGCCAACTAACATCTGAACACCTCCATGTTGGTTGCTTGTTTGCGCGAGTATACTGTCAGCCAGGGTTGTTTGCAAGTGGAATGTCACCGCGTTTGGGGGTGATGAATGTCAACAGCGCCGATTAATTCGCGTAGTGAATCACACAACCAACCAACACCCAAAACAACTCACCCCAACCAAACATCAACCGAGCAAACCACCTGCTCGGCCGCAATCTGCTCAAGGTCAAACCACTCGATATGTGGGTCGTCGCTGCGAAACCAGGTGCCTTGCTGGCGGAGAAAACGGCGTGTTTCCTTACGGATCAGATGAACCGCCTCCTCCAGGGTGGCTTTACCGCGCAAATACAGGCCGATTTGCCGATAACCCAGTCCCGACATAGCAGGGAGTGACCAATCGTAGACCTTGCTCAATTCCCGTATTTCGTTCACCAGCCCGGCCGCCAGCATCTGGTCAATGCGGGCATCAATGCGCTGGAAGAGAACCGGCCGCGGCCGGTTCAGGCCAATTTGAAGTATTCGGTAGGGCGGTGCCGTTTTTCGTTGCACCTGACTGATGGGCTTCCCGACCGTCAGCGTGACCTCCATCGCGCGCACCACCCGCCGAATGTTGCGATGGTGTATCCGGCCGGCCGCCACTGGGTCCAGCTCTGCCAGCCGTGCGTGCAACGCTTCCGTTCCGTGCACTTGGGCAACAGCTTCCAGTTCTGAGCGTAACTCCCAATCCGGTTCTACCTCTGGGATACCCCAGCCTTCGATCACGGCGCGAACGTACTGGCCGCTGCCACCGACCAGCAACGGCACATGGCCACGTTGCAGGATGCCGTCGCTTGCAGCGTAGGCGAGCCGCTGATACTCGGCCAGGGTGACGACTTGGTCCGGGTCAACCAGATCAATCAGGTGGTGCGGCACTCGCGCCTGTTCGGCCGGGGTGGGTTTGGCCGTGCCGATGTCCATACCCCGGTACACCAACCGCGAGTCGGCTGAAACAATCTCGCCGCCGATTGCCTCCGCCAGTTCAAGCGACAATTCGGTCTTGCCCACGGCCGTGGGGCCGACCAGGGCAACCAGGGGCTTGTGCTCAACTGCGCTCACCAGGCTGACACCGCGTTTTCAATGTAATCCACGCGCAGTAGCCGGCCGGTGCGATCCAATTCCACCGCCACCACATCGACCCTCCAATCCACGCGCTCGAGTTGATTTTCCTGCAGGTAACTCTGTGCGCATTCCAGCAGGCGGGTAGCCTTGGTCGGCGTGATCGCTTCTTCGGGCAGTCCATACCGATCTCCCCGTCGGGTTTTGACCTCTACAAACACCCAGCAATCCCCAATTCGGACAACCAGGTCGATCTCGCCGGCCGGGCAGCGATAGTTGCGATCCACTACCGCGTAGCCAGCCTTCTCCAAGTGCTGGGCGGCCATTGTTGCGCCCCAGCGGCCCAGTTTCTGCCTTGCGTTACTCACCAAGCACCTGCTGCACTTCTCGTGCCAGTGTCTGCCACAACTTTTCCTTGGGCGGCCGGAGTTTGGCTTCGGAAATCAGTCGTTCGTACTGGGCCAGCAGGGTGCTGACGGTGGCCCGGATGTCATACTGCTGGCTGCGCTGCCGGGCGGTGGCGGCCATTTCCGCACGCCGCTCGGGCTCTAGCAGCATTCGAACCAGCATTGCCGTGTAGCTGGGGAGGTCATGCGCGGTCAAATAGCCATCCAACGCGTGCCGGACCGTATCGCTGATTCCCGGTGAGTGGATGCCCAGCACCGGCAGCCCGGCCGCCAGCGCCTCGATCACTGAGAGTGGGTGCACCTCTGTCACCGAAGGAGTGACAAAAATGTCGGCCGCTGCCAGGTAGCCAGGCACTTCGTCGTAGACTACTTCGCCGGTCAGCGTGACGCGAGGCATGTTGACTGCCCGCTCTCGCAGTTCCTGTTCCTCGGGCCCACCACCCACCAGCACCAGATGCGCGTCTGGAACAGCCACGGCCGCACCTGCAAATGCCTTGAGCAGGAAATCCAGGTTCTTCTCCGGCCCAAGTCGGCCGCAATACATTAGCAAGGTTGCATCGTCCGGCACGCCCAACGCCGCTCGCGAGATCCGGGTAGCCGGTTGGCTCAATCGCTCCAAATCGATCCCGTTTGGCACCACCACGATCTCTTTCTCCACGCCCAGTTCCTGCAGCACCCGCTTGACCCCGGCCGATGGTGCCAGGACCAGATCGCACAGCGTGGCAAATGATGGCATAAAGGTTTCCAGCGCTGCATGGGTCAGAGCCGGGGGGATAAGCGGTAGATACGCCTGGGCGTACAGGTCGTAGCGGGTGTGGTTGGTATAGACGACCGGCAAGTTGAACTGCCGGCCGTACTGGATCGCCAGTCGCCCACTCATAAACGGGTGATGGACGTGCAGGATATCCATCTCCCGCAGTTGCTCCCGCGCCGGCCGTGAGTACATCAGGCTAAAGTAGTAACCGGTGTCAGAAAGGGGCACGGCCGGGGAACGCACAATCCGCGCCTCTTCATCGTGATAATCCAATTGGCCAAAGGTGAAAACGAAAACCTGGTGCCCGGCCGCCTCCATCGTGGCCTTGCACAGGGAAATGAAATTGGTGATTCCGTTGATCACCGGCTTGTACACGTCGGTCAGCATGCCAATCTTCATGGATGCACTAATGTTACCTCACTCCGGCCGTTTATGCATCTCCACTTTGCCGAAATTACCGACTGCCATCCATTGCCCGGTCACGCCCTCCGTGATAGAATGCGCACGTTGTTTCACCTACTGGTGATACGGCAGAGATGAATGAACGCAGAGATAATTGCCATCGGAACCGAGCTTTTGCTGGGCGAGATTGTGGATACCAACTCGGCCTATATTGCCCGCGCTCTGCGGGACATTGGCCTGGACATGTTTTTCCAGACCACGGTTGGGGATAACGAGGAGCGGGCTGCAGCTGCCATCAGTGCCGCGCTGGAGCGGTCAGACGTCGTGATTACCACCGGGGGCCTGGGCCCGACTGTGGACGACGTGACCAGAGCGGCCGTGGCGCTGGCTGTCGGCCGCTCACTCGAGTTCCGGCCGGAGTTGTATCAACAAATCGCAGTCCGCTTTCGTCGCTGGGGAACCCGGATGAGCCCCAACAACCGGCGACAGGCCTATGTCCCGGCCGGTGCCATTGCTTTGGAAAACCCGGTGGGCACCGCGCCATCCTTTATTGTGGAGACCGAACGCGGTAGCATCGTTAGCCTGCCCGGCGTTCCACGCGAGATGGTATACATGTTGCAGACGGCCGTGCTGCCCTATTTGCAGCGCAAGATGGGCGCACCGGCGGTCATCTTTGCGCGGGTGCTGCGCACGGCCGGCATTGGCGAAAGCCAGATTGACAGTATCATCCAGGACCTTGAGCGTGCTACCAACCCCACCGTTGGCCTGGCTGCTCACGCAGGCCAAACCGACATCCGCATCACTGCCAAAGCCCCCACCGTGGCCGAGGCGGAAGAGATGATTGAGCCACTGGCCCGCGAGATCCGCCAGCGGTTGGGAGTGCACATTTACGGCGAGGGGACAGAAACGGTGGAAGAGGTATTGCTCAGTGCGCTTGCCGGCCGCGGTTTGACCCTGGCAGTTGCCGAGGCTGGCCTGGATGGGCTGGCAAGAGAGCGGCTTTCGGCCACCAGCCACGCGGCCGAGGTGCTGCGCCAGGCTTATCACAAACCCAGCTGGGGAGCGCTGGCGGTATCACTGGGGTTGAACCACGCCCAAGACGATCAGTCTCCGGGTGAGCATGCCCGCCTGGCGGCCGAGCGAATGAAATCAAAAGCAAATGCCGACGTGGGCTTGGCAGTGTTGCTGGAACGAGATAGCGAGGGCCGGCCGATCCTGGCGGTGGCGTACACAGGCCCGCACGAGGAAAGAATGATCGAGCGGGGCTACGGGGGGCCGCCCGAGTACGCGGTCATTTGGGGAACGACGATCGGCTTTGACTTGCTTCGCCGCAGCCTGGCAAGCCAGAAACCTGTTAACTAGTAGGCCAGAATTCGAACAGCGAGCCGATCGACTCGCCCAGCACGTGGTGCCGGATCACCTCTGCAAAGATGTGCGCGACCGAGAGGACCTTGAGCCTCTTCGGCCAGCGATGGGGCGGCAGCTTGACCGTGTTGGTGACAATAATCTCGTCAATTTCATCCACGGCGTTCAGCCTCTCGATGGCAGGGCCGGTAAACAGGCCATGAGTCACCAGCACCGTCACGCGGGAGACGTTCTCCCGTCGCAGATGATCGATTGTCCCCACAATCGAACCGCCGGTGGCAATCTCATCATCTATCACGATCGCCCGCTTGCCCCGTACCTCGCCCATGATGCCGGAAACAGTCACTGTGTCATCGGTGCGCCGCATCTTTTCCGCGGCCGCGATCGGGAGATTCAGCGCCCGCGCCAGCTTGGAAGCGCGCTTGGCGTGGCCGATGTCAGGCGATACCACGACCGCGTTACCCAGGTCCTGCTGCCGGAGGTAGTTGACGAAAACCGAGTGCGAAGTCAGATGATCGGCCGGGACGCTGAAAAAGCCGTGCACCTGCGGCGAGTGGAGCGTCATGGTGATAATGTGGTCTGCCCCGGCCGTGACCAGCAGGTCAGCGATCAGGCGAGCGGCAATGGAAATGCGGGGAGCGTCCTTTTTGTCCGAGCGGGCGTACGAGTAGTATGGTATGACCGCGTGCACGCTATCCGCACCGGCGCCCCGCGCCACATCCAGCATCAACAACAACTCCATCAGGTTATCACTACACGGCTCGGCAAGTGATTGGACAATAAAGACCTTCTTTTTGCGGACGCTGACACCCAGGTGCGCAGAAATGTTGTCGTTGGAAAACCGCTCAATCTTGGTGGGGCTCAGTTCCACATCCAGATAGCTGCCAATCTCTTCTGCCAGTTCGGGGTGCGATGAGCCACTAAAGATCAATAAGCTTTGCAACACATCCTGTTTGATCACTGCTCTGCTCCTCTGTTTACTGCCAGCATCGCCACGGCCGCTGCGCCCAGCAGGCCCGCCCGGTCACCCAGTTCGGCCGGGACCACCCGCACGCTGTTGGCGGCCAGCGGAAACGCCCGCTGCTTGAGAGCCTGGTCCACGGCTCCAAACAACGTTTCGCCCAGCTTGGTCAAGCTTCCGCCGACCACTACCAGTTCGGGGTTGAGCAGGTTGACCAGGTTGGCCACGCCAATTCCCAGATAACGCATTGCATCTCGGATGATCTCTTGCGCTTTGGCATCACCCTGGGCGGCCGCCTCGGCCACCAACTTGGCGGTGACCAGCTCTGGGTCACCGTCGGTAAGTGCTGTTAGGGCGGCAAACTTCCCGTGCTCCATCAGCTCGCGCCCTTCGCGAGCAATAGCGGTGCCAGACGCCACCGCCTCCAGGCAGCCCAGGTTTCCACAGCCGCATTGCGGCCCGTCAGCGATAACTGTCATGTGGCCCACCTCGCCAGCCATGCCGCTGGCGCCGCGGTACAATTCCCCGTCCAGGATGATCCCACCCCCGATCCCGGTGCTGACGGTGATATACAGCATGTGCTGACTCCCCCGGCCGGCGCCAAAGCGGTGCTCACCCAGGGCAGCCGCGTTAGCATCATTTTCCAACGAGGTAGGGATGCCCAACGCCTCCTCGACCAGCGATTGGAGTGGGATGCACTCCCAGCCTGGTAAATTGGGGGGGGCGATCACCATGCCGGCGGCCGGGTTGACCGGGCCGGGTGCGCCGATGCCCACCGCGCGCACCTCGCCGGCCGTCACGCCGCCCACGGCCAGTACCTCCCTGGCGGATGCAATCAACCGCTCGACGACAAACTCGGGGCCGCGCCGGGCTTTGGTTTTCCGGTAATCCTGCGCCAAAACAACGCCCGCACCATCCACCAGCCCGGTGAATATCTTGGTTCCGCCCAGGTCAATACCAACAAAGAGGTCAGGCTTCATCGTCAGGCGTGCCGCATGGAGAGGATACGGGCACAGGGAGCGAGCTAGACTGCCGCTCCCTGCAACTCGCTCACGCTATTTGGCTAGATTGTAGAATGCAGACCGGCCGGCGTAGCTGGCCGCTTTGCCCAGCTCCAATTCGATCTCCATCAGCCGGTTGTACTTGGCCACCCGGTCAGACCGACAGGGAGCGCCGGTCTTGATCTGTCCGGCGTTGGTCGCCACCGCCAGGTCGGCAATCGTGGTGTCCTCAGTCTCGCCGGAGCGATGGGAGACGACGGCCGTCCAGTTGGCCCGCTTGGCCATCTCAATGGCCGCCAGCGTCTCGGTCAGGCTCCCGATCTGGTTCAGCTTGATGAGAATGGAATTGGCTGCCTTTTGTTCAATGCCCTTTGCCAGCCGCTGCACGTTGGTCACCAGCAGGTCATCACCCATGATCTGCACCTTGTGGCCCAGCCGCCGGGTCATCAGCGCAAAGCTTTCCCAGTCGTCTTCTGCCAGGCCATCCTCAATCGAGATGATGGGGTACTTTTCTACCCAATTGGCGTAAAAGTCCACCATCTGCTCGCCGGTCAGTTCACGGCCTTCCTTGGCCAGCACGTACACCTTGCGCTTGGCGTCGTAAATCTCGCTGGCGGCCGGGTCCAGCGCAATGAGCATCTGCTCGCCCGGCCGGTAGCCAGCTTGCTGAATGGCCTCCAGGATCACCTCAACCGCCTCTTCGTTTGTCTTAAGCGAGGGGGCAAAACCGCCCTCGTCGCCCACATTGGTGTTATATCCACGTCCCTTCAAGACCTTTTTCAGGGCCTGATAAGTCTCGGCGCACCAGCGGACCGCCTCGGCAAACGTGGGGGCCCCCACCGGCATCACCATGAATTCCTGCAGGTCGGTGGAGTCGGTGGCGTGCTTGCCGCCGTTGAGGATATTCATCATCGGCACGGGCAGCGTGGTGCCAAACACGCCTCCCAGGTACTGGTAGAGCGGCAGGTTGGCGGCATCGGCTGCTGCCTTGGCGACCGCCAGCGAGACGCCCAGGATGGCATTGGCACCCAGCTTGGCCTTGTTTGCGGTACCGTCGAGTTCCAGCAGGGTCTTGTCCACAGCCACCTGATCGCGGGCATCCATCCCCATCAGCGCCTGGGCGATGGGGCCGTTGATGTTGGCGACCGCCTTGAGCACCCCTTTGCCGCCGTAACGCGATTTGTCACCGTCGCGCAATTCCAGGGCCTCGTGCGCACCGGTGGAGGCGCCGGAGGGAACGGCCGCCACGCCAAATGCGCCGGATTCCAGCACTACCTGGACGGACACCGTGGGATTGCCACGCGAATCAAGAATCTCACGCGCGAATACTTGGATAATTGCTGTCATGGTATATACCTCCAATCATATCTACACTTCAGCCCAAGGGCTTGAGGGCGTGTCCCACGCCCTCAAGCCCGTATAACTTTTCCTGAGCCGTTACTCCCAATGATGGTGCGCACCGGTGTTGTGTACCGGCACGTGAGAAGTATAGACCAAGCCACGGGGAATGGCAAGGTCAAAAATCGGCCGGCGCGGGTGGCACGGCGCGGCGATCGGCCGCCAACCTGGCAGCCAGGGCGGCAACCCCCACGGTGAGCGCCACCACCACGACACCGGCGCAGCCCCATATCCCCAGCGCGCCGATGATGCCGGCCGTCCGCTCCGGGCCAACCATCGGTTCGCCGGTCAACGGATTGACAAAGCCCGTGGCGGCAAAAAAACTCATGTTGCCGATCACCGACAGGATTTGCCCGCCAAACCCGGCGATTCCCACCAGGATGCCGGCAATCGCCCCGGCCGTGGCCGGCTGGCCCGCTTCCACCTCGGCCGAGCCCCACAGCACGGCCAGCCACCCGGCGAGTGCCCCGGCGATGAGACTAAGAGTGAGCGGGCACAACTGGCACAACATGCCGGAGCCCAGGTTGAGCACCAACACGGCTAGTCCCACCACCAGCGCCGCTTTGATCTTTCCGTCCATCTTGTGCTCCGTGTGCCTGCTTGGGTTTATTGCAGGTCTGTTGTCCGGCCGACGTAGATCAGGCCGCGGTCGGTGTTCATGGTGATCTGCAGCCCGTCCGTCAGCCTGTGGATTCCCTCGCCAATGCCCACAATGGCCGGGACGCCCAATTCCATCGCCATCAGGTGGGCATGACAGCCTGGCCCGCCTTCCTCGGTCACCAGCCCGGCCGCCCGCCGCACCAGCGGAACCAACGACCGGTCGCTCTGCCTGACCACCAGGATTTCGTCCGGGCTGATCTCCTCGGCCGACACGCTCAGCAGCTCGCCGGAGACGTCCAGCCGGCGCACCCGGCCGGTGACGACCTGCTCCAGCGCGCCCGTCCCCTTGGCCAGCACCTCTGGCACCTTTTCCACCTTCATCAGGTCGGTGGAGCCGGGCATGTTGGGCGAGATGCCGGCCGTGATCACCACCGTATCTCCATGTTTGATCAACCCGCTTTGCAGGGCGGCCTCAATGGCGCCGTTCAGCATCTCATCCGTGTTCTCGGCCCGCCGTGCCAGCAGGGGCCAGACACCGCGCACCAGCGTAAGGCGGCGTTGCACCATCGGGCTGGGGGAGACGGCAATGATCGGGCAGGCCGGCCGGTAGCGCGCTACCGCCAGCGCGGTCCGGCCGGAGGCCGTCGCGCTGATGATGGCGGCCGCGCCCAGGTCGTTGGCGGTTTCGCAGGTGGCGTGGCTCACCGCCGCGGTGACGTCGCCCACCGGCCGCTGGATATAGGGTGGCGCTACCCAATAGCTGCCCTGGATGCTTTCCACCTCGCGGGCAATACTCACCATCGTCCGCACCGCCTCCACCGGATACAGCCCGGCCGCGGTCTCGCCGGAAAGCATCACCGCGTCGGTTCCGTCCAGGATGGCGTTGGCCACGTCCGAGGCCTCGGCGCGGGTGGGGCGGGGGTTGCGAATCATCGAGTCGAGCATCTGGGTGGCGGTGATGACCGGCACCCCGGCCGCATTGCAGCGGGCGATGATGGTCTTTTGTGCCATCGGCACCTTTTCCGGCGCGGTTTCAATGCCCAAATCGCCGCGCGCTACCATAATGCCGTCGGCCGCCGCCACAATCGCGTCAATTTGCTCCAGCGCCTCCGGCTTTTCGATCTTGGCGATCACCGGCACCGGCCGGCCGTATTCGCACAACTCTTCCACCCGCTGCTTGAGCAACTGCACCTCGTCGGCCGAGCGGACGAACGAGAGCGCCACCCAGTCGGCCCCGGCCGCGAGCGCAAACCGCAGGTCATCCCAGTCTTTCTCGGTGATTGCCGGGATGGCCAGCGAGGCGTTGGGTAGGTTGAGCCCTTTGTTTGTTCTGAGGCAGCCGCCGGTAATCACCCGGCAGCGGATGTCGGTGGAGGTTGCCTCCAACACCTGCAACTCCAGCAGTCCATCGTCAATCAGAATCCGGTCGCCGGGGTGCACCTGGCTGGGGAGCGCGGCGTACTGCAGGGGGGCTTTGGCCGGGCCGTCGGTGGTTGCGCCATGGCCAATGACCGGCCGGTTGGTGAGGACAATCTCCTCGCCGGCCGCAATCGAAGCGCCTTCCGGTCCCATGTCTCCCACGCGCAGCTTGGGGCCCTGCAGGTCCACCAACACCGCGATCGGCCGGTCCAACTCGGCGGAAATCGCTCGCAGCCGGCCGATGTTCTCACCGTGAAAGGCCTGGTCGCCGTGCGAGAAATTGAGCCGCGCCACGTTCATGCCAGCCAGCGCCATCTGGCGCAGCGTTTCGGGCTCGCGGCTGGCGGGGCCAATGGTGCATACGATTTTTGTTCTTAGCATGGTTATCCCCAACTGCCTCCTACCAGCCATTATAATGTCAAAAGGCTTTGCGGCCAAGCAAAAAGCGGGAGATCCGGCCGCCCCAGGGGGCCAGTCTCCCGCTTCGATTGCCAGGGGGTCCCGATTACAGCCTGAGTGCTTCTTTGATAACCTGCACCATGCCGGCATATTCGGGCATGGTCTCCTTCAGCCGGGCAATCTGCTTGGGGCTGGATAGCCGGACGTGCCCGATGGCGTGCTCCACCTTGCCAGTGGTAGAGAGGGTATCCTCTTTGACCAGGATCATGGGTACTCCCTGGTCGGCCGCCGCGCTCAATACCCGCACAGCCGGGCGCAGGTTGCCGGTCAGGATCACACACTTGGTCGAGGTCCGCAGGGCCGCCATGATCACGTCGGAGCGATCCCCTCCGGTGATGACCGCCTTGTTGGCCTTGCGCTGGAAAAAGCGATAGGCCGCGTCGCCACTCATAGCGCCCAACATAAAGGTCTCAACCAGTTCGTCAAGTTTGTCCTCGGCGCACAGCAGTTCTCCACCTAGCTCTTCAGCCAGATCGCCAACCGTGATTGAGCGCAGAACTGTATCCCGTGGCAGCACGGCCAGCAACCGGATGTTGTGCCGCGCCACAAAGGGAGCGAGTTGCTCGGTCACTGTATCCACCAGCCGGGGCGGAACCCCGTTGATGACCACTCCCAGCAGTCGCTCCCCATAGACCTGCTGGGTCGCCAGGATGCTGTCGATATCCAGGTCCGGCCGGTAGGCGATCACCGGGATCACCGCCGCGTCGGCCAGCTCGGCCACCACGCAGGACGACAGGCCGAGCGACACGCCGTCAAAACTCCGGCCGAGGCCCTCCATCACCACCAGGTCATGCCCTATGGACAGATGATCCAGCGCTTCCTTGATTTTGGCTTCCAGCCCTTCCACCGGGCCGGCCAGCGGCGCTGCTTTCAAGTCGTCGGTGAGCAAAACCGGCGAGGCGTACTCCCATGGGGCATCAATCCCCAGTGCGCCCCAGGCGACGTAGGCGTCTTCGTCAATAAACCCATCGCCAAAGCGCATCAGGGACGCGCCCACTGGCTTCATGTAGCTGACCGCGTACCCTTCCTCGCGCAGTTTGAGCGCCAACGCCAGCGAAATAGCGCTTTTGCCGGAGAATGAACCAGTTGAAACAATGAAAATTGTCTTAGCCATTGCGTTAAATCCTTTCCTCTACTCCGAGGCAACGACGATTCGGGCATCCACTGCCATCACCCCCTGGCCGGCTTCGTACACGAACAAGGGGTTAATATCCAGTTCTACAATGTCTGGCAAGTCGGTCACCATTTGCGAGACTCGCAGCAGACAATCCACCATCGCATCCATGTCGGAAGCCTTTTCACCGCGTACGCCGGTCAGCAGCGGGTATGACCGCAGGCCGGTAATCATCTCCCGCGCCTGGCCGGGCGTAACGGGGGCGATACCAAAGCGCACATCACGCAGCACC
Source organism: uncultured Chloroflexia bacterium (assembly GCA_963707345.1). Lineage (GTDB taxonomy): Bacteria > Chloroflexota > Anaerolineae > Promineifilales > UBA4811 > CAVPPE01. The sequence goes on along the minus strand of CAVPPE010000002.1, from coordinate 156,865 downwards.
TCCACGTAAATGCCGCCCAGGCCAAACATGATCATGTGCCCAAAGGTGGGGTCTTTGGTCACTCCCAGAATGATCTCTTTGCCCTTGGTCACCATCTGTTGAACCGCCACACCCCAGATATCGGCGTCCGGCATATAGCGGCGAGCGCGAATGAGGATTTCCTGGTAGGTCTGACGTGCTTCCTTTTCGTTGCGCACCCCCACCACCACGCCGCCCATGTCCGATTTGTGCAGGATGTCCGGCGAGATGATCTTCATCACCACCGGAAAGCCGATCTCGGCCGCGAACTTGGCTGCTTGTTCCGCACTGTATGCCAACTGGGCCTGGGGCAGCGGCAAGCCATAGGCCGCTACAACTTGGCGGGCTTCCATCTCGTTCATTTTGAGCCGGCCCGCCTTTTTGGCGGTCAGCAGCGCCGTTGCCGCCCGTTCGCGGTCGGCCGGGATCCGAACCGGCTGTTCAATCTCAGTGTGCATCCATTCCTGCTGACGGACCATGGCAAACAGTGCATCGGCCGCCTGCTCCGGAAAGTCGTAATATGGAATCCGGCCGGCTGCCAGCACCCGGTTGCCCACCGCTACCGCTTTGCCGCCCATAAAGTTGGCCAGCACCGGCTTGGCATAGTTCCCCGCAATGCGCACCACGGCCCGGGCGGTGTTTTCGATGTCGGTCATAGCCTGCGGAGTTAGCAAAAAGAGCGCCGCGTCCACGTTGGAGTCCCGTAGCGCCGCCTCGAGCGCCTTTTCGTAGCGGTCGGAGCGGGCATCGCCCAACACGTCGATGGGGTTGTGATGATTGGCGGCCGGGGGTAGCACCTGCTGCAGGTACTCGACCGTCTCCGTCGCCAGCGCCGCCAGGGCCAGCCCGCTGTTCTCGCAAGCGTCGGTCGCCATGATGCCCGGACCGCCGGCGTTGGTGATGATGGCCACTCGCCGGCCCTTGGGCAGCGGCTGGTATGCCAGCGCGGTGGAGTAGGCAAACAGCTCCGCCACCGAGCGGGCGCGGATGATGCCCGATTGCTGGAAAGCGGTCTCATAAGCCGTGTCGGAGCCGGCCAGTGTGCCGGTGTGCGACGAGACCGCCCGCGAGCCGGCGCTGGTGGTGCCGGACTTGACCACGATAAACGGCTTGACCTTGGTCAACTCCCTGGCCGTCTTCATGAACGCGGCCCCATCCACTACCCCTTCCAAATAGGCCATCACCACGCTGGTGTTGGGGTCATCCAGCCAGACCTGCATAAAGTCGGTCTCGTTGAGGTCCCCTTTGTTGCCCAGGCTGACAAAGCTGGAGAACCCCAGCCCATTCAGCGCGGCCCAGTCCAAAATGCCGGTACACAGCGCCCCCGATTGGGACATGAACGAGATCTTGCCCTCGGCCGGCATGCTAGCAGCAAAGCTGGCGTTGAGCGAGCTGTTGGTGTCGATTACCCCCAGGCAGTTGGGGCCAACCACGCGGATATCGTGCTGGCGGGCAATCTCGATAATCTCCCGCTCCATCTGCCGCCCCTCGGCGCCCGCCTCGCGGAACCCGGCCGTGATCACAATCGCGGCTCCCACCCCCTTGGCTCCGCAATCCTTCATCACGTCGGCCACGTACTTGTTGGGCACCACGATCACGGCCAGGTCCACCGGGCCGGGGACGTCGGTAACGCGCGGGTAGGCTTTTTTGCCCAGGATCTCCTCTTCGTTGGGGTTGACGGGGTAAATATCCCCCTTGTAACCGTATTGGATGACGTTTTCTGTGACGTTAAAACCCAGTTTGGCCGGGTTGGCGGAAGCGCCAACAATGGCCACGGCCCTAGGTGAAAAAAGCGCTTCAAGCAAAATTGGCCTCCTCTCGGGGCTTGCGGACCCGGCCGCAACCCGCACCTGTTTTCACATCTCCGTACTGTATTTTACCATTTTCCGGCACAGTTTCACCGCACAATAATCAAGATCAGGTCGTTGACGTTGGTATTGGTCGGTCCGGTCACGATCAGATCTCCCAGTTGGGCAAAAAAAGCATACGAGTCATTGTTTGCCAGATAATCGGCCGCCGCCAACCCCAGCGCCCGGCCGCGAGCTATTGTATCGCCCGTTGCGCACGCCCCGGCCGCGTCGGTGGGGCCATCGCTGCCATCGGTCGCCAGGCAAACCACGGCGACCCCCTCCAATCCATCCAGCGCCAGCGCGGCCGCCAGCGCTAGCTCTTGGTTTCGGCCACCCCGGCCGGTGCCTCGTAGCGTGACCGTCGTCTCTCCACCCGCAATCACGCAGGCGGGGGCGGCCACCGGCCGGTTGTGGTGGCGGATCTCTTTGGCAATCCCGGCCATCACCCGGGCGACCTCCCGGGCTTCTCCCTCCAGGTAGGTGGAGAGCAGGAGTGTGTTTAGCCCCAGCTTTTGCGCCTTGCGTTCGGCCGCCAGCGCGGCCTGCTCGTTGCTGGCGATCACCAGCGTCTGCGCGTGGTCAAAGCGGGGCGCGGGGCCGCCGGCCGGAGAGGCATCCAGTGCCTCCAGCGTCCGCAGCACGGAACCCGGCACCCGCCCTCGCAGCTCGTATCGGCCAAGCACTGCCAGCGCGTCGGCCGGCGTACTGCCGTCGGGCACCGTTGGGCCGGAAGCGATCACCTCCAGCGGGCTGCCCACCACGTCAGAGACCACCAGCGTCAGCAGTGCGGCCGGGGCGACCAGTTGTGCCAGCTTGCCCCCTTTGACCTGCGAAAGCTGCTTGCGCACCGCGTTCAGCTCGTTGATGGTCGCGCCGCAGGCCAGCAACGCCTCGGTCGTCGCCTGCAGGTCCGCCAAACTCACTCCGTCCAGCGGGGCTTCCAGCAGCGCCGACCCGCCGCCGGAGATCAGCGCGATGACCAGGTCACCGGCCGTCGCCCGGCCGGCCAGCGCCATGATCTCGCGCGTGGCCGCCAGCCCGGCCGCGTCCAACACCGGATGGCCGGCCTCCAGCAGCTTGACGCGGGTGGTGGGGGCCGTGTAGCCGTACTTGACCGCCACCAATCCGGCCGTCAGCCGGTCCCCCAGCAGCACTTCCAGCGCGGCCGCCATCGCCCCGCTGGCCTTGCCCGCTCCGATGACGTAAATCTGCGCGTACTCGGCCAGCCGGTAGTTACGATCTCCCGCGCACAGGGTTTCACCGTCCAGCTGCAGGGCGCGCCGCATGGCCGCGGCCGGGTCAACGGCCGCCAGTGCAGATTGGATGATTGCCTGTACCAGTGTGTCCTGTTTCATGACTGACTTGGCTGGTGCAACAGCCGGGCTAATTCTAACAGGATTTGGGGAAATGTAACGTCACAAATGAGCCGGCCGGGCTGTGAATTTCGTCACTAGAGCGCGATTCAGGCTTCGCGAGCCGGTTTGCCCGCTCATGTATTCTGGATTTGTCCGGGCCCCATTTCTGTTGTATAGTGTTGACAATCCAATTGGACCCAGGTTGCTGCGGTCAAAGGAGTGACCATGGAACAGATACTGACGCGATGCGGCTACCGTTGTGACCTCTGCCTGGCCTACCGGCCGAACGTCGAGGCAGAGCCATCCAACCAACGGACGCTCAGTGATGGCTGGTACGCCTACTTTGGCTTTCGCATTCCCGCGGAGCAGATAATCTGCGACGGATGTATGGCCGAGGATCCCCGCCTGATCGACACCTCCTGTCCGGTTAGGCCCTGTGTCATTGCGCGCGACTTGGCCAACTGCTCGGAATGCCCCGACTATGGCTGTGAGAAACTGGCCGAACGCCTGGTGGTCTATGAAGAGGTGGCTGAACGGGTCGGCCGTGCGATCCCGGCCGAGGATAGGGCCCGCTTTATCGCGCCCTACGAGAACAAGCGCCGGCTTGACCAGTTGAGAGAGGAGAAGGTATGATGACGGAAGAGATGATTGGGTACTGCGGGTACAACTGCTACCTGTGCGCGGCGCGGTCGGATGACCCGGCCGTCAGGCAGCAGATGGTCGATGGGTGGCGGAGGATCTTTGGCCACCAGCACTACACGGCCGAGAACGTCCGCTGCGACAGCTGTCTCAGCGACGGCCGGCTGGCCGACAAGCAGTGCAAGGCCCGGCCGTGCGCGATCGAGCGCGGGGTAAAGAGTTGCGCCTTTTGCGATGATTTTGTCTGTGACAAGGTAGGGCATCTGCTCGGCAGCCGGGAGGGGTTGCTGATCTTTTGCCGTCCCCAGGAGCGCCAGGTGAGCGAGGAAGAGTACGACCTCTGTATGCGCCAGTTCGACAGCATGCCCAACATCGTCAGGCTGCTGGTGGAGGCAGGGAAACTGGCGGGTTGGGTGGGGAAGCAAAGTCCTGCCAAGTAGGCTCCAGCAGGGGCGCAGAACGATGTGGCTTGCCGCTCTGCGCCCCCGCGTTTAGGCCTTACTTTTTGCGGGATATCAGTACCCGGTTTGACTCGGCTTGGGCCGCCTTGGGCGAGTTGACCACAAAAGCCTGCCCCACATAGACCCCGGCCGGCGGGGCGCTCAGCGGCTCTTTCTTCCCGTCGGGCGGCATCCGGTTCAGGTCAAAGAGCGCTGTGAACTGCCCGGCGCCGTAGGTGCTGGCTTCCCTCGTCCAGCGACGCCCGGCCGGGTCCTCCAGCCGCACCAGCACCTTTTCGCCGCTCAGGCCGGGGTTCATCTCGCCGCGCAAGCCATAGACATCCGGCTTGGTCACCTCCTGGTCCTCCCACAGCCGAAGTTCGACCCGGTACTTGGGAGTCACCCGGCTGAGGATGCCTCCCATCGGCTCAAAGCAGGAAGCCGGAAAGACTTTATCCACCTCTTCCCGATACTGGCGCGGAATCCAGCCGTCCACCGAGATGTTGGCCCTGGGGATTTCCATCTTGTGGTAGGCCTGCACATCCTTGGTGGGGATCACGATCAGTTGCAGCTTGCGCTCCTGCAACCCCTCTAGCCAGACCCAACTGTGCGGAAAGTGGACCACAAACCCGGCCGGCACGTTGCGCACCGAGATCAGCGCCAGGGTCCGCTCTTCCAGCGGGTTGCGCACCGCCACCGGGACGATCAGCGGGGTGGGCGGGCTGGCAGCGGCCGCTTCAAAGTCGAACACGTTCTCCTGTGCCCAGTTGTTGCCGCCCGCGCTCACCTCGCCCGCTTGCGGCTCGGCATAGATCTTGAGGCAGGTGTGCTCCCCCACCTCCGGCACCCAGATGACGTTGGCCTCAGCCGAGTCGTCCTTGGTGATATTGGGAATCACCTTGGTCTGCAGTGGCCCCCAATTGCCATTGTCGCCCACGCCCGGCGGGGTGACCACGTAAAAGGTGACCCGCACATTGGTGGCGTCCACCGCACCATCGCAATGCACCCGGCCGAAAAAGAGGTTCTGCGCCAGCACCTGCGGTTTGTCCCCGTTCCCGGTCGGCTCGCCGGTCGCCGGGTCGGTGCTGTCAAAGGTCCCGTAGGGCGGCCGGTCGATCCAGATGTCAGGCGTTTCGTAACTGGCGTTCCAGGGGCGCACCCGCAGGTCGAAATCCCCGCCCGGCGTGTCGCCCACCACCTGGGCCCATTCCACCTTGACCCGACAGACCAGCGGCCGGGCCTGCACGTTGTCGTTCTCCACCGTGATGGTCAGAAAGCGGGCCGGATCGGTCGCCACCTCCCCTTGCGTCAGCACCTGCGGGTCGTGCAGCAGGGTGATAAAGCGCATCTGCTGGTTCATGTTGACCACGTCGGTCAGCACCTTGGTCACCACCACGCCCCCCTGGCGGGCCTCTGCGCCGTTGAGCGGGATGTTCTCGTCATAGATCGCCGGCGTGGCTGCTGCGGCGTCCGGCCGCTGGCGCACCTCGATGTAGTAGTACAACCCGTCGGTCACCTTGATCTTGACCAGGTGATAGCGGCCGCCGGCCGCGTTCTGCGCGTCGCCATGAGCGATCACGTCAAAGCTCTGGCTAAAGGGGTTGCGGTCCCACTGCAGGTTGCGGATGTTGGCCGCGCTATAGTATTCCAGTTGCTCCATATAGTAGGCGGAAAAGAGCGGGTGGGAGTCGTGGGAGCCCATCATGTCGAACGAGGTCGCGGTAGCGGCGTCCCGGTCGACCAGGTCGCTGCGGTAGACGTCCTCGCCCAGCACCTTGGCATTCTCCCAGGCCGACAGATTACCGGGCGTGTCGACGATACAGTGCCCCACCTCGTGGGCGCAGCGGCCCCAGTTGGCCGTCTCGTTGATCCAGATCTGCGACAGGTTGTGATTGGTGGTAATGTCGATGTTGATCCCGGCGGCCGCGTTGGTGTAGCTAAAGTTGTTGCCCGAGCCGCCGCCCCAGGCGCGGATGCCCTGGTTGGTGTAGACCATGGCAGCGATCAGCACATAGTCGTTCAGGTTGAGCCCATCGTCCACCACCTGCTGGGCGGCCTCGGCGATGATCTGCGTGAGCTTGCCCGCGTCCAGGTTGTCGCCGTCTATCAAGTCGGCGATCGTCCCGTCCAGGGTGCGCCAGTTGTTGGTCACGTCCACCTGCACCGTCAGCTCGCCATAGCTGGCTTGGTCGTAAAAGGTAATCACGTCGTCAAAGGTATTCACCACCGCGGTGCGGGTGGCGGCCGGGTTGGGCGGAGCCAGGTCGCTGGGCTGGCAGAGCGCCACCACCAATCGCAGCGTCCCCTTGGATGGGGCTCCCTGGTCAATCCCCTGGCCATCCCCTTCGAAAAAGATGGGCGGGCCGTCCTCGTCCGGGGCGGGCGGCCCCAGCGCCTCGAAATTTACCGGGCCCAGCCCGATCCTGCCGTCCACCTCGACCTGCAGCGGGCCGTTGAGGGTGCCCTTGCCGGTCAGGACCCGCAGCCGATTGGCGCCGGCCTCCACCACCAGCGCCTTGGCCCCGCCCACGGTGACGGTGTTGAGGGCTCGTTCGGTGGAAAAGTTGGCCCCGTCGATCACCAGTTCCACCCCCGGATGGCCGCGCAGCGGGTTGAAATCGGTGATCGTTGGGCTGACAATAACCGGCAGCGGGCTGAAGAGATCGCGAAAGAACTCCCAGATCGGCCGGAACAGCCGTTCCAGCCAGCTCTCCCTACGAATTGGCTCGATGGCATGTGGATGCATGTTTTCCTCCTGCTATTGCTTGGGCGCCGCGACAGCGTGGCGCCAGAACGACTAAAACGGACCGGCTGGTTGGAATTTGAACTGGAAGGATGAAGCGATGTGGAGCGGGGGTGGGGAAGGGCGGCGCGGATGCTCGCTTTCAGTATACACCCCTTCGGCCGGAATTCAAGACCGAACGACTCGCGTACAGAAAAAGCAGCATACGAAAATCATTTGGGTGTGTTTCATCTCAGCGGAAAGTAGTCCAAAATTGCGGTTTTCCCCCTTTCTCTTGAAGGTGCTTCCGCTCATTTGAAATGCACCCAAATCATTTCTGGTTGGCTATTCTGCCTCTTCTTCGTACTCCTCCAGAACTGAATCCGACACATGCGCCAGATGCTTTAGCTTGGCTATCCCGTCAATGCTCTCATAGGATAGAAACGTGCACAACTCTGCCAGCGCCCCTTTTTCAAGCAACGAGAAAACCGGCCGCTGGATTTCCTGGAACACCTTCTCCCGCCGCTCGGCCGGTCCTACAAACCGCCCATATATTCAATAATAGGAGAGTAATGAGCACATTACCGCAGGTGCAGCGTAAAGCACCAGGCCTCCGGCGAGCCGACCGCGCCGATCTCGGCCGTCGCCCCATCGGCAAAATCGAACAGCAGCGGCAGGATGTCCGCATTCTCGACCACGAACGGGTTGTCCTCGGTAAAGGGCATGATTGTTTCCGGCGGCACGTCGGTCCAGTACTGGATCATCTTGAACGCCCCGGCCAGGGTCACGTCCAGCGTCCCGTTGGGGTGACCGGTCCCGGCCGGATGCAGCACGCCGCGCAGCACCCCGTCCGGCAGTTCGTACCGGCTGTGGTAGGTCACGCAGACCCCGTCGCCGCACTGCACAACCTCAAAGGCACAGGAGAACGCGGCCGGTCCGTCCATCGTTGCCGGCTCGGCCCCCCAGTCAAACCCAAAGGAAAAGCGCGCCACACACTCGCCCCGTGTTTCGGGGTCGGTAAAGCGCAGCTCGATGTCCCCACCGGCCGGGAGCGGGGTGGGGGGCATCTCCGGAGTGGCGGTGGCGGCCGCCGGCAGGGGCGGAGTTGGGGTAGCGGTCGCGGTCGCGGTTGCGTCTGGGATGGCCGGGTTGGGCGCCTCGGTCGGCACAAACACAGGCGGCACCGGTCGCTCCGGCGGCCGGGGTTGCAGGGTGCTGCACCCCAACACCCCCCATCCGACGATGGCGATCAATCCTATCCAAGCATAGCGCAACGGCCGGTTCATGCACTCATCTCCTTGGTTATCAATGCGGGATAAAACGCGAGCAGCGGGCCTGGTGGGCCGATGCCCACAGTATAGGCCTGTTTCGTGGCGAAGGCAAGAGGCAATTACGCACCGGCCGCATGTCCCTGCGCAGCATCCCTGCTGGCTCGCGCTCTTGGCAGGAATGAAACACGTTCTTCCCAGCAACGTACACGTTCTTCCCAAGAATGCAGTACGACCTCGACTATGCAGCGCCGGTTGACCATCCCGGCCGGAGGTGATACACTCCCCTCAATCCAGCCAGGATAAGGAGGAATAGACCGATGCAGGAAACCGAGTTGGCCTTGACCTTTGATGATGTGTTGCTGGTGCCGGGGCGGTCGGCGGTGTTGCCGGCCGAGGTCGACCTATCGGTGCGGCTGGCGGCCGGCGTGCAGCTCAACATCCCGGTCCTCTCGGCCGCCATGGACACCGTCACCGAGGCCCCGCTGGCGATTGCGCTGGCCCGCGAGGGTGGGGTGGGGGTCATCCACCGCAACCTGTCCATCGCGGAACAAGCATCCGAAGTGGACAAGGTCAAGCGCTCCGAGTCGGGGATGATCGTCGATCCCATCACGCTGGGACCGGATGCTACCTTGGCGGACGCGGAGGCGATCATGAGCCACTACCACATCTCCGGCGTGCCGATCGTGTCCGACGGCGGCCGGCTGGTGGGCATCCTCACCAACCGCGACGTGCGCTTTGTGGAGGACCACCGCCGGCCGGTGCGGGAGTATATGACCCCCGGCGAGCGGCTGGTGACCGCGTCGCTGGGCACCACGCTGTCCCAGGCGCAAAAGCTGTTGCAGGAGCATCGCATTGAAAAGCTGCCGCTGGTGGACGATGAGGGGCTGCTCAAGGGGCTGATCACCGTCAAGGATATCATGAAAAAGCGGGACTTTCCCCACAGCGCCACCGACAGCCGGGGGCGGTTGCTGGCGGGAGCCGCCGTGGGGGTGACCGGCGACTGGGAGGAGCGGCTGGCGGCGCTGGTGGCGGCCGGGGTCGATCTGGTGACCATTGACACGGCGCACGGCCACTCGACGGCCGTGTTGAATGCCACCGAGCGGGCCAAGTCGCTGTACCCGCAACTGGCCCTCATTTCCGGCAACATCGCCACAGCGGAAGGGGCGGCCGACCTGATCGCGGCCGGGGCGGACGTGATCAAGGTGGGGGTTGGTGCCGGATCGATCTGCACCACGCGGATTGTGGCCGGCGCAGGGGTCCCGCAACTGAGCGCTATTCTGAACGCAATTCGTGTAGCGGGTAAGCATCAGGTTCCGGTGATCGCCGACGGCGGGATCAAGTACTCGGGGGACGTCGTCAAGGCGCTGGCGGCCGGGGCGAGTGCGGTCATGCTGGGCAGTTTGCTGGCCGGTTTGCGGGAATCGCCCGGCGAGGTGGTGCTTTACGAGGGGCGGCGCTTTAAGGACTACCGGGGGATGGGCAGCCTGGGCGCGATGCGCGGTCCCGGCCGGGACCGCTACGGCAGTGGCCAGAGCGAATTGACCAAACTGGTGCCTGAGGGAATTGAGGGGCGGGTGCCGTTCAAGGGCGAGCTAAAGGACTATATCTTCCAGCTGATGGGCGGACTGCGCTCCGGCATGGGATACGTGGGGGCACGCACGCTGCACGAGTTGGCGCAGAAGGCGACCTTTGTGCGCATCACCAACGCCGGGTTGGTGGAGAGCCATCCACACAGCATTTTTATCACCAAAGAAGCGCCTAATTACCAGATGCCGACCTAACGAAACCACTGGAGAGGGGTCTCAGTCATTCGCATAACATATCCAGGTAACATTTGATCGCTTATGTTACATCTATAGTTTGGAATGATTGATGCCCCACCCGGTTTGTCGCACTGAGGCATCACCGGGCGGAAAGCTAATGGCAATCATCAGTGTGCAAAAGGCGGCGGGGGTCGCTGTATGAAACCAGACAGCCTCTGGAAAGCCGGGCGTAACAACCACCCCGCCCTCTCCCTGTTTTGGTGAAGGCTCTATCGATGAAGCGTGCACTGTGCATACTGGTTGTTTCACGAATGCTTTTTGACAACTATGCGAAGGCAAGGCTACTGCTGCCCGACTGGTTGGGCGTTCGGGCTGGGAACATTTTGACCGCTGCTCCGGCCGGTGCTAGAATGGAGCCCAGTCAGCGGATGAGCATATGATGGAAACTGCCCCACAAACCTTAGGCCAGGCGTGCGATCGGTACCTGGAACGGGCCACCCTCAAATCGCGGCACACGGTGGCCGCCTACCGCCAGGCGATTGCCAGCTTTTTCGAGTTTCTGGACCGCACCGCCGGCCTTGGCCTGCTGCCTATCCAGCACCGGCCGGAGCCGGCCGAAGAGATTCCCCTGCCCGCGCTCAAGGCAGACGATGCTCCGCTGCTGCTGGCGTTTGCCGAGTGGCTGCTGGGACCGCCGGCCGATGCGGATGACCCGCGGCCGTATGCTCCCTCCACCGTGCGCCTGAGACTGGCGGGCGTCGGCCGTTGGCTGCAGTGGCTGGACGACTATGGCTGGCTGCCGGCCGGCTTTCCGCTGGCCAAAGCGCAACGCATCGTGCGCGACGAACTGAGCGCCCACAAACGGACCCGCAGCGGCGCACCGGAACCTCCACGGGGGATCGACGAGTTGCTGACCTACTATCAGTATCTGCAGCCGCCCAAACGGACTGCAGAGCTGGACCCCAATCACGCCAGCTTCCGCCGCTGGGAGCTAACCCGGCTGCGCAACCATGCGCTCACCTGGACGCTGGCCGAGACCGGCGGCCGGGTGAGCGAGGTGCTCTCCCTCAACCTGTCCGATCTGGCGGCCCGCGACCTGGAGCCCCCCTACTCCCACGTGGCGCGGGTGCGGGTGCTGGGTAAAGGGCAGCACGAATACACACTGCGGCTGCACCAGGCGCTGCCCCCCATTGCTGCTTACATCCAGGCACGTGGGGCGGACTTGCGTGCGGTCAAGGGGCAAGTGCCGCTGTTTGTCAGTCACGATCCACGCGCCGATGGCAAGCGGCTCTCGCGCACGGCCGCCTGGCGCGTCATCACCGGGGCGGCCCGTGGGCTGGGGTTGCGCCCCATTCACCCCCACGATCTGCGCCACTGGCGGGCGACCCAACTGGTCAACGCGGGTCAACCGCTGGACGTGGTGCAGGACTACCTCGGCCACCGGTCGGTGGAGACCACCCGCGCCTATTACGCCCGCACTGATCCCGGCCGGGTGGACGATGCGGCCGCCAATACGCCCGTCCTGGAGCAGTAATCTCGCCTACTGTTGGACCAGATACCCCAGAATCCGGTTGTTCTCAGCATCAGAGACGTAAATTGTCCCGTCTGCGCCGACGGCAATCCCGGTCGGCAGCGCCATCCCGTCCGCACTGTTGCTGTAGCGGCCAAAGCCATACAGAAAGGCTCCGCTGACGTCAAAAACCAGCACCCGGTATAGCTCCGGGTCGGTGATATATACCCGGCCGTTGGCGTCGGTAGCAAGATACGGCTTGTTGTTCACCGATTGGCCAAACCAGCCCTTGACGTTCCAACTGCGCACAAAGGTGTGGTTCTGGTCAAACACATCCACCCGGCCGTTCCAGGTATCGGCCACGTAGAGCAACCCGTCGGAGCCAAATTCCAGCCCTACCGGCTCGTCCAACTGACCGTCCAGCGGGCCGCCTTCGCCAAACTCGCCCACAAACCGGCCGTCGGCCTGATAGACCTGGATCCGCTTGTTGCCCGTGTCGGTGATGTACAGCAGCCCGGCCGGGCCGACGGCGATATCGCGCGGGCCGTAAAAGATGCCCATCTCACCGGCCTGCTGGCCCGCACCCGCCTGCCCCAGCCCCCCCCAGGCACGGACGAATTCGCCCGCGGCCGTGAACTGCTGGATGCGATGGTTCCAGGTGTCGGCCACGTACACCGACCCGTCGGCCGCCACTGCCACCCCCCATGGTTCCTTGAACTGCCCCGCTCCCAGTGGTTGCGGTCCGCTGCCGTCGGGATCCACGCAACCGGCCGCGCCGGCTCCCAGGTCGCACAGGCTGCCCCAACCGCGCACAAATTGGCCGTCTGGCTGGAACACCTGGATCCGATTATTCCCTGCATCTGCCACGTACAGCAGGTCATCCGGGCCAACCGCGATGCCGCGCGGTGTCTGTAATTGGCCTGGCCCACCGCCCGCACCGCCAATCAGCCGCGCCGGCAACAGGTCCGGCTGGAATTTGGTTTCATACGGATCGACCTCGGCCGGCGCCTGCGTGACTGACGGCCCTACCCCATAGTCCCACAACTGGGAGACCACATCCTTGCGGATGTACATCCGCATCGGGTGGCGCAGCGGCCACTTGGCAAGCGAGAAATCCCGATTGACCACGGCCGCGTATTTTTCGTATTCCCGGTTCACCAGGATATCCCACAACGCGGCACGCATCTCCGGGTTTACCAGCGCGCCCCGGATGCGGTCCCAGGTCATCCCTTTGTAATCCTCCATGGGCCATTGGACAAAGTTGTACTCAAAGGAATAGTAACGGCTTCCCAGATAAGGGTCCGCCTTGTTCCAGGTCTTGTCACCGGCCAGCACGATGGGCGCATCCAGCGCATCGCGGCTGGGGCTCGAGCCATAAAAGACCTTATTGGGGTAATCGCGCAGGTACCACCAGTATGGCCAGGAAGTATCGTCATCAAACGCCACTCGGATGCTCAGATCGCCGTAAAGCCGCAGCGAGAGGTCCTCGATCTGCCGCATCACCTCTTTTGTGCCCGAACCGCCGTGTGCGTATACCAGGTACTCTTTGGCGTTGTCAAAATTGATAAAGCTAGCCATCCAGGCCACGCGCACGGTGGCTATCGCCAACAGGGCAAATCCGGCCGCCATCACAATACGCCAGGCAGTCGCCCAGGGCAGCTTTCTGGCATTGTGGTAGATGACAAACCCCCCTCCAACCGCGACGGCCACGCCTGCCACAACCCGTCCCACAGCTTTGAGGCTTTCCAAATCCTGGCTGCCCAGCTTGAGTTGGCCGAAAAGCGCCGGCCGGATGCCCAGCATCAGCGCCGCGTACACCACCGGGAGCAGCACGACTAACGCCCACCCGCCGGATTTCCACCCGCTTTTCCACTGCTCGCCGGACAGCGAACCCAGCAATCGGCCGAGAAACCAGCCAGCCAGCACGATCATTGGCGCGATGATGTCGGTGGTGAGCCAGCCCATCTTTTCCCCGGCGTAGGAGTACAGCACCCAGGTCAGCGCCGTCCACCAGACAAGGAACGAGACAAATCCGAACATCTTCTCGCGATCGGGCTGGTCCAACCGGCCACCGCGACGCAGCGCCCGGCCGACCAACTTCAGCCCCTTCACCCCACACAGCAGCAACGCCCCGGCCGAGGCCAGGATTGGCAGGAATTCGTAGATGGGAGCAACAAACAGGTAAAAGTACCACGGCTGGCCGCCCCGCTGGACCTCCTGCTGCACAATCCAATAACCCAGCGATCCGATCCAGCCGGTGGCAAACCCCTGTCCGTTGGTAAAAACGGTGGTGAACAAGACCACGAAAATGGCGTAAAAGATGCCGGCCGCAGCCAGCCAGCGCCGCCAGTTCCACCACAGCCCCACCGCAACTGTGGCTATGAGCATCGGCACCAGCACCGCGGCCGAGCGCACGATGCCGGGGTTGGAATAGTCCAACGGGTCCCAACCCAGCCAGGTGATGGGCACCGCTGCCAAGTATGGAAGCAGCAATGTGCTGTACAGGATAATCAGGTCAAACTCGGGATAATCACGCAAGCGCCGTTTCATCCCCAGCAGTGCAGCAAGTACGGTCACCGCCACCGAGAGAGCGATGACCGCCCCACCCACCGACTCGACCACCATCCACTCTTGCCCCGGTTGAGTGGCTTGCGTAGCTTCCACCCCTTGCGCGGCCGGGTCCAGCGCGGCTGCCGCGGCCGCTTTCTTGGCCGCCCCTGCGCCCGCCATCCCCACCCCAAAGATCGCCACACCCAACAGCACTCCGAGCAGGCCGACCGTGTAGTAGGTACGCCAGCTCGGTACTTCCCAATTTGCCTCCAGCAGACCAACGGCCAACCTCAACACCAGAAAGCTGCCAAAGATGGCAACGTACATAAAGGCCACCTCTTTGGTGGCAAACATTAGCGATAACGCGGCCGCAAACCAGAACAGGTATTTGTCCGATCGGTTGCGCAGGTACTCCCAACTGGCCCACACCACCACCATGGCAAACAGGATGGTCGGCACAACCATCCGGATATAGCGTGAGTAATACATCACCGAGGGCGAGACGAGAAACAGGAACGACGCAGCCAGCGCCCCGTACCGGCCGAGCCAACGGCGCAGCAGGTACGGAAACGCAACCAGCATCACCCCCATAATTGCCACCGGCACGCGCGCCGTGAAGTCATTGTCGCCAAACAGCCAGTAGGACAGCGCGGTGACGTGGAAGAGGAATGGCCCGTGCATCAGTGGAGTATGGCTGAAACCATCCCCGTTGTACAGCTCCCAGGAGTAGCGGGTGTGCAGGCTCTCGTCGTGGCTCTGCACGCGCAGCCCCAGCATCACAAATCGGCTGGCGATGGCCAGCACCACAAACAGGAGGTAGAGAGCCTGTTCCCAATTCACGGCCCATATGCGGCGGTCCAGCCAGTTGGGCTCGGCCGGTGTGATGTTCAGATTCGCGTCAGCGGTCGCTTCGGTCATGATCTCCTCGCAGGAAAAGGTGGCGGTCAGTTGCCGTTATTTGCAGGGGCCAGCGGGTTCGGCCGGGGTTCCGGCACCGCATCAATAATGGCCGGCAGCGTTGGCTCTGGCGTGCCCCATCCCACCGGCCGGTAGGCCACTGAAGATGTCTCCAACCGCTGCGGCGTGTGCGGCGCGGCGTGGGCAATCGTTGGGGTCAGGGAGGCTGTCGGTGATGGAGTAAAGGTCGCCAGCAGCCAGCCGTCAAAGCGACGCACCGTGCCAACGGTGCCGGTCAAAACCAGCAGCGCCACAGCGGCCGTCACCAGCCATGTGCGCCATTGCGGAAACCAGGCCACACGCGGCCGGCGCCAGCCAGCCACCCCAGCCGCAGCAGCCACCGAGGGCCAGAGCGCCTCCAACCGCCCGGCCGGGGCGGACGCGGCCGAACGGAACGCGTCCCTCGTGCGTGCATGGGACTCCCGTTCCCGCGCCAACAGCTCTGTGCAGCGCGGGCACGTTGCCACGTGCTGTTCCACCAGCCGTCGCCGGCCGGGAGGCAGCAGGCCCAAACAGTAGTCATCCAACAGCGCATCGATGTGTGCCGTCATTCCAACTCTCCAATCTCTGCCCGTAGCGCCCGGTGCGCCAACCGCACCCGTGACTTGGCCGTCTTGTGAGACACACCCAGAATCTGCCCCATCTCCTTATAGGTCAGTCCCTCAAAATAGCGCAACACGGCCGCCTCGCGCAACTTGGGCGATAGCGTATCCAGCGCTGTCATCAAGTCCCTTTGCCGATTGGCATCCTCTACCCGATTCTCTAGCGGCCGATCAACATCTTCTTCGGCCGGGAGTTCCACGCCCACACTCAGCAGTTGTCGGAGCGAGACCGTCGGCAGCCAGTGGCGGCGGCGCTTGTTGCGGGCGCGGGAGGTGGCAATGATGAACAGCCAGGTACGAAAACTGGCCCTGGATGGATCGTAACGCGCCAGATTGCGCATGGCGTAGACAAACGAATCCTGTACCACTTCCTCTGCGTCCTGCTGATGCCCCAGTAGCCCGTAGACCAATCGGTATACATCGGCCGCGTACACGCGATACAGCGCGGCGTAGGCTGCTTCCTCCCCCTGCAAACAGCGGGAGATCAGGTCCGGCGCATCATTAACTGTATGTACACGGCTTTCTGCAAGAACGCTCATCACCAACTCATCATGACTCTCAGCCACCGGCCGGCAGATCGCCAAATAGGGCCACATCCTGCCGCAGCCACAGTACCACCTGCCCTCCCATTTCTGGCGGGGGTCCATCGCGCAGCAGCAGCCAGCGCAGCGTCGCGCTGATAGGTTGGCTCTCTGCTGGCTTGGCCGGCGGCCGCATTACCAGTGCCAGGTCCATGCCAACATAGCTATCGCCCAGCAGCGGGTCCAGTTGTTCAATCGGCGTAATCACCGCCTGGGAGATGATGGCCGGCTGCAACGCATCGACCCACGTGACCTCGAAATCACGCAGGTACCAGCGCAGCCAGGGATCTGCGTCGCTCCGCTGCACCGTGACGGGGAGCGCATGGGCCGAGCCGGCGGAGCGCAGCGATGCCGCTGTCAAGGATTTCACCAGGATGCGCGCACCGGGCGCAGTGCCTTCGGTCACCCATGCTTCGCGGGGATCGGCCGCGTGGGTGTGTCCCACCTCCCAGGCCCGTCCCCAACTGTAAAACGTCCCAATCAGCAACGCGGCCAGGAGCAGGCTGCGCGTCGCCAGTTTGTGGCTATAGGTCCACAGCAATGCAATCACGCCAGCGACCAACACCGCCGAGACGCCCGCCAGCAGCAAGCTGGCGCTTGACCGTTCGCTGTTGGAAAGGGCAAAGCGGGCATACTGTCCCAGGCTAACCCAGATGTGCGCTCCCAGGATGGCGAGAGCAGCCGTCGCCGCCATCAGCGTGGACCGGCCGAGCCCCCCGCTCAACTCGCCGTCCAGAACTTCCCTCAACCCCATTTCCAGCCCGTAGGCGGCCGCCAGCAACCCCAGCGGCAGGCCGACCAGCAACGGTGCATCCGGTTGGCCCGGACGCAGCAACGCCAGGCCAGCGCCCAGCGCGCCCCAGACAGCCAGCCAACGGGCGTGCGGGCCGCCGCGCCACAGTGCCCACACCAGCCCGGCCAACCCCAGCAGCAGCGCCAGCGGTTCGTAAACCAGCAAGATGGTAGCCAACTGCCCAAGCCCGCGGAACGGAGAGCCAAAACCGGCCGCCCAACCCGCCAGGCCGTCGCCAACCGCCCCCACCCCGGCCGGGAAGAGCAAGAAGGCGGTGCTGGTGAGGATTGCCGCTGCCAGCGCGACGGGAATCGTCCGCCGATTCCACAGGGAGGCCCACACGCCGGCGAGCTCGGCCGGCCGGAATACAACCGTGGCTATCGCCAGCGTCGCGGTCAGGCTGAAAAAAGCGGGGCCGGCCGCCACGCCACACCCCAGCGCCAGCCCGGCCATCACAGCCATGGCCGGGTGATGGGAATCACCCCGATCGCGCTGCTGCAGCAGTGCTCCAAACAGCAACAGCGCGGCCAGCACACCGGGCATCAGGTCGGAGACCTGTCGCGATTGGAACACGAGCGACGGACTGATCGCCAGCATCCCGGCCGCCAGCAACGCGCCACGCCGCCCCAGCAGCGGAGTCCACAGCAGCATGACCAGCGGCAACGCTGCGCCTACCACGGCCGGCAACAGCCGCGCAGTTGCGTCGCTTGCCCCGGCCAGCCCAAAGAGCGCCCGGTTGAGTCCGACCAGCAGCCCGCCGGCGACCGCGCCATGGTCAAAGCTCCCGGTCAGCGCCGCCAACGCCGTAATCACCTCGGAGCGCGACAATGGCGCAAGGTCCAGCTCTGTCAGGCGTAGCGCCGCGCCCAGCAGCACCACGGCCGCCCACAACCAGCGGTACAATCGATCCCTCGTCGTCAAACCGTTCACTGATTCGGACTGTCCCATCGGTATATCTTTACTCCGTCAGCCTGAAACACGGTCTCCAGCGCGCGCTCGAATTTGAGCGCGGCCGGCTGCCCGTAGGTGCTCACCTCCAGCGGGCCGACCACCACGTATTTGATCCGGTACTTGTCCAGCAATTCCTGCGTCTCCGACCACATCCGCGAGGTGTACAACGCATCAATGTCAGGCTCGCGAATCCCCGGTTCGGGAGTCTCGCCGCGCCACTGGTACTCGTGGCCCGCCCAGCCCAGCACGGTGGGCAGGCCAGTGTGCGTTGCTATCCGGCCGCCCGATGAGTACTGCCCGCCAACCGCCTCCAGCACGACCGGGGCACCCTGCACGTTATCCTGCAACCAGCGGATGGCGGCGTAATCGGCCGGTTGGCTGCCAGCCATGTAAGTCATGCCGTCCAACGTGGGCTGGCTGGCAAAGTTGTTGGCCCGGGTGGGGATCGACAGGGCCGGGTAGAACATCCCGGCCAGGATCAGCAGCACCGCCCCCACACCGGCGATCCAGCGCAAGCGCCCCGGCCGCTGCAACAGTGCGTACAGCGCGTATGCGCTGGCGATTCCCCACATCACCCAGGCCTGGTAGTAAAACTTGAAGATAGTGTTCATCCGGGCGCCAAAATTGTCCTTCAAATAGACGAATTCAGGCGCCAGCGTCAACAGTGCGGCCGTCAGCACCAGCAGCAGCACAAACGGCGCCACCCCACCCTGCGGAAACAGAGGCAGCGGCTTGCCTTCCGGCCGCCCCAGGTAGGCCTGCCACAGGGCGACTGCAAAGCCGATCATGGCCAGCAACAACAAGGCGGTCCACGGATTGGTCAAGCGAATCAGCATCGTCTCGCGCAAAGCGGCCGCCATGCTCCCCGCCTGCTCGGCCGCCTGGCCCAAAACACCCTGCGCGGCCGGAGAGATGGCGGCGACCGCGCCAAAGACACTCACCGCCAGCAACAAGACCGCCAGCAAGCCCAGTGTCGTCCAGAGAAAGGTCCGCCACAGCACCGGCAGGTGCCACAACCGGTCCCCAAGCCAGAGCAGTAGGATGAACAGAAACGGCCCGAACATGACAAAGAATTGCGGCAGCCAGGTTGGGTTGATGATGTTGGGCAAGATGCCGCCAGCCTGGGAGCGGAAACCCAGGTAGAACGGCAGATAGGCAAGGATGCCGGCCGCCAGCAAGCCGCCTCCCGCCAGCGCCACGCGCACGATCAGACGCCAATCTAGCCGGCCGGCGGTGCGATACAACGCCAGCGCCAGCGAACCGACCGTCACAAACCAGTAGAACGGGAAATCCCAGGTGTTCAAGAAGCCCAATGCGCCCAGACAGACCGCGTAGACCGCCAGGAAGGGCGGGTCAGCCTCGCGGACCAAGCTCCGCAGCCAGTCCCGCAACGAGTTCTCGCCGCCAGAGCCCACCTGCCAGCGCTTGAGCCACCAATTGAGCGCCAACCCCAACGCCAGAAAAACGAACGGCAGCGCCAGCACGTGCGGGTGCATGTCACCCAACAGAAAGCTGAAGAAGGGAAATTCGTCGATGGGTTGAACCCCCATCGATTTTCCATCCAGACCCCGGTCGTGGATTACGCGCGAGGCACGCCACCACCACCAGCCTCCCCGCGGCGGCCAGGACGCGACTTCAGGCGGCGGGGTGTTGATCTCGACTATGTCCAGCCACTTCCAGAAACCGGCCGGCAGGATGGCGTTGACGTGCAGCACCTCCAGGACCCCTTCCAGGTTGCCCATCACACCCACCATCAGCCCGCCCAGCAGGCCAAAACCAATTGGCTGGCGCAAGCTGGGCCTGTCCTGGCGCGCGGCCGCGATCAGATTGAAGGCCAGCCCAAACCCACCCAGCAGGGTGCCGGCAAACAGCCACGCTTGTCCCAGATTGAATGCCACCGTGCCCGGCACGCCGGCCAGTTGCGAAACGGCCGCCGTGATGAGATAGCCGAAATAGTAGTAACTGATGGCAAAGCCGGACAGCCACGGGTCCAGCGGCGGAAACTGCTCCGAGCGGCCGATGGCGTTGATAAAGGCCAGGTCCATCGGCTTTTCGGTTGCGACGATCTCCGGGCTGTAGGCCCGTACCACTGCCCAGAAACAAAATGCCAACAGCAGGAGCAATTCCACCGCCAGCACCATGGATCGATGTTGCCGCAGCCACTCCCGCAGGCTCACATCGCCGGCCGCCCGCGTCCGGTACACCCAGATGGAAAACGTCGCCACCAGCCCAGCCGCCAGCAGCATCCCGCCGGGCGAATTGCGCAGGAACCCCAGGCTGTTGAGCAGCCAGAACAAATAGCTGCTGAGCAGCAATCCCAGCGCCTTGCTCAGGGAGTAGCCTCGATCGGGCAGCCAGCGAAAGAGCCGGAACGCCAGCGGCACGGCCGAAAACGCCAGCAACTGGAGCACAAGCCACCAACTCAGCGCAGCAAACACGTCACTCATGCCCTTGCCTCAAATTCTTTTGCCCGCTACACGACCCGGTAGATGACCGCGCCATCGTTCCGGTAGACCTCTTCCAGTATGTCCAGTCGGACCATCAACTCGAATTTGTCCAGCCCGACCGGGCTATGGTACGCGCGCTCTAGCGGGCCAACGATGACATATTGTACATCATACGAACGCAGAATGTCCACCGCCTGTTGCACGTCCGGCGTGTTGTAGAAGGCAATCACCTCGTTGGCGCGTTGCCTCACCAGCTCGGTTGCGCCTTCAAACCCGGCTCGATGTTGCCGCGTGTGCCATTCCCACCCCACCACGGAGGGCAGACCGGTGTAGATGCTGATCCGATTTCCCCAGCCGTAAATCTTGGTGGGATAGGTGTTGGCCTCCATGATGACCGGCGAGCCGTCCACATTGTCCTGCAGCCAGCGGATCACGCCATAATCGTGTTCCAACGGCATCACCTGTCCCTGGTCCTGGTGCACGGCCGTGAGCATGTAAGCCATGCCGTCCAGCCCGGCCGGCGGCTGCTCCGCGTGAAAGCGGTCCGCGACCTTGGCACGGGTGGCCGTAGGGGGATAGAGCGCGGCCGCAAAGAGCAGCGCCATCAACGCGACCAGCCAGCTTTGGCGGGGCAGCGGCCGCCAGCGCCCCACCGAGTCCCAGGCCCACACCAGCGCTGCGCCGCCGATGGCGCTGAAGATGAGCCACACCTGCATGTAGAACTTGAAAACCGTATTCATGCGGCTGATGTCGCCCGAAAAAACCACCAGCTCAACGGCCAGTGTCAGCGCCAGCCCCAGCGTGAACAGCATCAGCACCGCGCGCCGCTCGGCCGGCAGCCGCGGCTGCAGCGCCAGCAGGCCGGCCGGGGCCATCGCCAGCACCACCAGCGGCCCTACCGGCACCCCCATCAGCAGCAAAGCGGCCATCGCGCCCACAAACGTCAGCACCCCTAGCCCGATCACCCCGCCCCACGGTTCCAACAATTCGAGCCATTCGTCGGTCAGGTTGCGCGTCCAGTCGCGGAACTCGCGCCCCAGAACGGTGAGCAGCAGAAACAGGAACAACCCGTGGACCGCAAAATACGCCCAAATTGGCGTGATGCCGCCCTCCCAGCGCATTACCTCGGTGAAAGCCGGGACAAAATGCTGCGTGTATGGCAGGAAAGAGAGCATACTCAGTGCCACAAGCCCTACCAGCCCTGCACCGGCCGCCATCAACCACCGCAACCCCCGGCCGATGCCCCGCCACGCGGCGTAAACTACCGCCACGGCCCCGATACCGAGTACGGTGGGCCAGTCCCAGGTGTTGGTTGCCCGCACAGCCCCAACAACTAGTCCACCGATCAACCACGACGTTACGGCGGTTGGGATGGCCCGCGCTGCAAGCCAGCCCCAGCCCGGCCGGCGTCGCTTCAACCGGTCGGCCGCTTGCGCCAGCCCCAGAGCCCATGCCAGCGCCAGCAACACCAGCGGCATGTCCATCATATGGGCGTGCAGGTCGGCGTACAGAAAAGTAAAGAAAGGAAACTCGGTGATCGGACCAGCCTCGCCTGTGGCCGGAGGAATGATGCGAGTGGCGTTCCAGTACCACGACCCGGTGCTGTACATCGGGATCGGCCGGCCGGTGACGTTGGCCCACAGCCCACGCGCCGTTTGTGTGATCCAGGGCCCTTCGGGGCCGCCGAGCCGGTTCCAGCCATCCACCAGCGTCCAGAGCTGGCCCAGGTTGCCCAGTAGAACTACCATCACGGCGGCCGCCAGACCGGCAATCAGCGCGCGTCGCCAGAAGCGCTTTCTCCCGGCCGGTTCAGCGGCTACCGACCGGCCGGCCACGAGGTCAACAGCCACGGAGAAAGCGCCCAGCCCGGTCAGCGAAAAGAGCATCGGCAGCGCCAGATTGTACGCCACATTGGGCACAATCCCCAATAGCTTGATCGGGCTTCCGATTAACACATAGCCGAAATAGTAGTAATTGATGTACGCGCCTGCAAGCCAGGGATCGTAGGGAGGGAACGAGGTGCTCTTGAGGACCGCGTTAAGAAAGGCGAAATCAAGCGGCTTTTCGCCGCCAAACACCGGGTGCCAGAGGTCAGGGTTGCCACTGCGGATCAGCAGCGAGAGGATGTATAGCAGCAGACCCAAAGCTTCTGCCACCACCAGCAGACGCCAGTGGGATTGCAGGAACCGGCCGATCTCTTTTCGCCTCCAGAAGCCGAGCACCAGTCCGGTCAGCGCCAACATTCCTACGGCAAGCAGGATGGTGCTGTGAGTGTAAGGCAGCAGCTTCAGGCTGCCGGCCATCCAGCCAAGCCAGGCAACAGCCAGCAGGGCAACCACTTTGCTGACCACGTAGCCTTTGCTAGGCAAACCGTTGAACGCCACAAAGGCCAGCGGAAAGGCCAGCCAGCCCAGCCCTACCACCAGCAGCCACCAGACGGCCGCCCCCAGCACCGGGCTCGTGCTCAGCAACCCGTCCGGGTCAAACATCTCGCGCCAGGTGCCACCAGAGCGCTGCGCTGTCAGCTCGTCGGCCGGCAACATCATGTCGGGTTCATCTTTGGCCGCCGCCTGATCGCCCGGCAAGAGCGCATCCAGCAATCCAGCTTGCCTCTTGGCGTTGAGCTCCTGGGTGTATTCCAGCGGCCGGACAAAGCGTTGATCGGAAATGTCAATCGAGTCGAAAAAGGTCCGTATCGCCGAGGGGGTGTAGTCAGCCCGTTTCTTGAAGACCCAGACCGGTGGGTGATCGTATACCGAAAAGGCCTCCTCGGCCGCCCAAAAGCCGGGTGGAGGCCAGCCGGTGTCTGGTGGCCTGCCCCAGGACAACCGCCCGAATACGTCGTTAATGTACAATGGGCCGATGTGAATGTCCGCCTCGTAGGTTTCCGCCAACTCGTATCCCAACCGGCCGTCAAACAGTGCTTCATAAAAGGCGATCGTCATCGGGTAGCGAGGCGGGAGCCGGGTGAGTGAACCTAGCTGGCGTGTGCTGGAGACTATCAGGTACTCGCCCAGGTGGAGCAAGCTAATCATCCGCTCCTTTTTCTCAACGTTATCCTCCCAGTACAGCTCCAACGGTTGCCCTTCATAGATCGCAAACGGTTCCAACCCGTCTATCCGCCAGGGAATTGCATCATCCCAGGACGACTCACTGACCAGAAATGCGCCGGTAGAGCGCACCGGCGCGCCGGCCGCCACTTCGGTAATCAAAGCATAGCTGCCGCCGGCCGCCAACGATGTGGGCTCGAACTCGACGGTGTACGCATCGCCGCGAACATGGCTAACGTATTGCAGGTCCACCGCAATTTGCCCGGCGGCCAGTTCGACGTTGCGGCCGTCATCCAAAGTGGCCAGCGCCACCCGCATCACCTCGTCACCGGCATCCAGGTTGGGGTCCGATAGGTAGTTCAATCGAACCCCGGTTGCAACTCCATCCACTGGCATTGCAAAGCGAACCACCAGCGGAACGCCATCCTGCGTGAAAAGGTGGGAGTAGATGGGAAGCGACAATTCGGCCGGACCCTGGGTGCTCTCGTAAAGCAAGGTTGCGCCGGTGGGCACGTTCTGGTAGGCCCAACGGGAAGCAGCTACCCTGGTGAGCGGCTGTCGGTAAATGCCGGTAAAGGCGCAGGCCCACAGCCAGGTGGGCACAATGACCAGTCCGATCAGCAAGGCGGCCGCCCAACGCCGGCGGCCCCAACGCTCCCAGGCAGTTGCAAGCATCCACGCGGCCAGCAGAATCAGCATGGGATAGATGGGCAGCAGGTAACGCATAGATTTGACCCATTGCGTTCCCTGATACAGGAAAAAGACCAACACCCACACCAGCGGCAACAGATGTCGCTGCCAGTCGGCTTGGCGGCCGCGACGCAGCGAGCGAACGGACACCACGGCGGCGGCCGCCAAGCCAATCCAGGCCGCCAACCCCAACGCGGGCCCCAGGCCATACAACACCATGTTTTTCCATGGGAAAACAATCGGTGTGCGATCGGTCCACTGGTGATTGGGCGGAAAGTCCACATCACCTGACATCTGGTGGCGGATAGTCTCCATGCTGCTCAACCACTGGGGCGCTGGCAGCAGGATGGTGCGGAGTGGCGCTGGCAGGAGATCATATGCCTCGCCCCACCAGGCTGGCGCAGCCACGGCGGCCGCTGTGAACCGCTCCACCCCTATCTTTTCCGGAGTGAAACCTGGGCCGGCAAATGCGTAGGGTTGGAGTACTCTAAAGACCAGAAAAGCGATGGTTGCTGTTGTTGGAAGGAGAATGGGGGAGTGGTTGGCGCCGTGATTGTGATTGACTACACGAATTCCAGCGGCGGCGACCAGTACAAGACTCAGGGGCCAGGCGCTGATTTTGCACGCCAGCGCCATGCCCAATGCCATGCCAAACAGGATCCAATCGCGCCACTCGCCCTCTTGCGCCACCCGCACAGCGTAATAGATTGCCAGACCTGCAAAAAAGGTCAGGAAAGTGTCTACGGTGAAGAAATGGGACTGCTGAATGTTCAGCACAGCCGCAGCCGCCAGCACGGCAGCCAACACCCCCACCCGCTCACCATACAAACGCCGGCCGATGGCAAACAGCACCAGAATAGTGCCCAGATCAAACAGGGCAGACAGCGCCCGGCCGACCAGGTGTGCGCCGTCGTAGCCGGCCCAATTGTAAGCGCAGCCGGCCGAACCACAGGCGGCGTTCAGCCCCTCGGCCACGTAGCGAGTCAAGAAGATGGGTAGCGTGCCATACACAAAAAACGGCTGCCCGTGATTGGCGGGGTTCAAGGGCGATGCGGCCGTGTTGAAATACTCAGCCAAGCTAAAGGTGGGCGAGATAGCCGCCTCCACCGTGGTGAGAAAGCGCTCATCCGGGTGCAAATGGGTCCCCTCATCCCAGTTGATGCCATCCAACCGCAGCACGCCGGCCGCCAGCAGGACAATGGCCAGAACAATAGCGGGCCAGCGCACGGCCGGCTTGCGCTCGACCGATTGGCGTTCCTGCCAGCTATTCTCGGTGGTTTCGATGCACTCCATACCCATCTAATTCAATACACACCTGCGAGTTGAAATGCTCAACACTTCACGGTACCTCGTAAGCTATGAACAGCATCCGGCCACCCCGGCCTGGAAAGTGCTTCTCGGTCCCGCCGGGAAAGGCACCGCGCACTACATCCAGTTCCACGGCGCGCTCAGGCAGGAACAGATAGACCGTCGGCCGCGGACCGGCCGGCACAACGTCAGGATCGGCGAGCGGCTCCCACACATCCACAGCAGACACATGCGGAACCAGAAACGGTACCGAAGGAAAGCCACCCTGGGGGGCAATCCCCATGCGCGGCGGCCCGTAGAAATAGACGCTCCACTCCGGCCCAAGGTCATTGAGATAGTCGGCCGTCCGATGCGCCACCTCGGTGTTCCAGCCACCATAGTCACCGTGCGGGGTATAGGTGGCAAAGTAAAACCGCACATCGCCACCCACAAACCAGAATGTAATCAACGTCATACCGGCCGCCCACACCTCCGGCCGACCCCCTAGCAGCGATCGCAGCCTCGCACCCAGCCAAGCCAGCGCCAACCCCACCAGCATACAGACGGCCGGCGCGGCAATCACGTAGCGCTGGCTACTGGGTGGGTTTTCCAGCAAAAAGCCACCAAAGAGCACCGTCGCGCCCACCCAGAAGAGCAAAATCACATTGGCCGTCTTTTTGATGCCAGCAAGGGTCAGCAGCAGTCCAAAGGCAAAGAGGATGGACGGCCAAAAACGCAACAGGGGTATCCCCGGCCGGTACCAAAAGGTGGGATCGACCGTGTAGTTGAACGCCAGGGCCGACTTCCACAACTGCTCCCACAGCAAGCTAGTTTCGCTCCGGCCGGTGATCTCTATCTCGCGTTCCAGCCAGCCAGACTGGTAGATGCCCAACTGATTGACGCGCGCCATATAGTCATCCAGATGGCCAACGGAATATAGGATGATCGGCAACCCCACCACCAGCGCCAACGCCAACAGGGCCGCCAGGTTGAACCGTTGCCCCCACCACTTGCGCCGGTCGGCCGCCAGCCAGTAAAGCAACAAAGCCCCCACCAGTATCAGCAACATGCGCGACCCCATGTAAAAATACTGGCTGGTTCCCAGAGCAAGCCCGCCCAACACGTAAAAACGCCGGTCGCTGCGCTCCCAGCCCTGCCACAACAGTCCCGGCACCAGCAGCGCAAACAGCGGGTCCCAAATATTGTTAAGCGCCAGGCGGCTGTAATGAATGTGAAAGTGATAGCCCGCCAGCAACACGGCCGACAGCCACGCCACCGGCCGGCCCCAGGCCCGACGAGCAAACACAAAAGTCGCCGCCACGGTCAGGGCACCCACAAAGGGCGAGAGCAAGCGGACTGCAAATACGGTCTGGCCAAGTAATTTGACGGGCAAGGCCAGGATAAAGTAAAAGAGCGTGGGGTGGGAAAACCAGCCAGTGATAAACGGGTTGGCCAACTCGCCTGTCAGCACACGAACGGCTTCCAACCCCATGCTGGCCTCGTCGCCCGCCAGCACGTACGGAATGGTAGCCAGCTCAACAAAGCGGAGCAGAAACGCCACCAGCACCAGCCCAATCAGCAGCCATCCTTCCTGCCACGGTCCGCCAGGCCAGGCATGAGAGCGGGCAGAAGAGCCCGGCCCGGCAAAGTCGATCACAGCCTCCCGGCCGAACAGTTTGTCCCCCAGCCAATCCAACCTGCGCCTGCTTCCCGGCCAGAGCGCCACAGTCGCCAGGCCAATGCCTGCCAGCCAGAACAGTAGTGCCGGCAGCGGGCCGGCCTCCGGCTTGACTGCGTCGCCAACCGCCAGCCACCCGGTGAATGAGAGCGCCAGCCCCCACCCCAGAAACAGCAGCGGCAGAAAGCGGGCCTGCACCCAGCGGATCGGTTTCTCGGCCGAAAGCTGAATTTTGACCGTGGCCGATGCGGAACGCTCCCCGCTCCGCCAGACAAAGACCGCAAACGCCAACAACGCCAGAGCGTACCAAACAAACCCATCGGCCGGTTCAAAGGGCCGCTCCTGCCAATTCCAGCTTACCTGCCCAATGACGGCCAAGAGCACGGCCAGCAACAGCCAGATCAGCGAGCCGGTTCTGGCGGCGGGCGCGGCCGGCCGATGCGGCACCGCGGCCGGCGGCAGTTCCGCCACCGGCAATCTCTCCATGGAGCGGTCGTCAACTGGCGCTTCATCGGAAAGCATGGGTGTCGCGATAGGAGCAGCATCCTTTTCCAGCGCCGAGTAGTCGCGTGGAGCCGGCGGCGGCAATCTGCCTGCATCCGCTCCTGGTTCGACCTTTTGTGCGACAAACACGAGATAGGCCCCACGAACCGGCGGAGTCTCCTGATAACTCGGCCGGAGCCAGCGCTCGGTCCACTGGAGCGACGAGCGCCACGGCGCAATGACCCAGCGGCCAAAAATGGCCTTGCTGACCACGGCCGGAAGCCCCAGGTAATGCCCCCATTCCAATTTGTGGTGGGCTTCCGCCGAAAAATAATACTGCCAGCGGATCGTGCGCAGCCCCGCTTCAGCCAAGCGGGCATGCCAGACCTCGGGTGGATCGCAGTGGTAGTGCCGAGAGATCGCGTTGAACCAATCCTCGTAGCTATCGGCCGCCCGATCCAGTCCTACGCGGCGCAAGCCGGCCGCAATCGAAAGAAAATGGGTAAAGTACTCGCTGGGCACGGTGAACACAAACGTCCCGCCCGGCCGGAGCACACGAGCCGCCTCGCGCAGCACAGAATCCACCTCTGGGATGTGCTCCAGCACCGAATTGCTGATCACCGAGCCAAAATGCCCGTCCGCGAACGGCAGCCGCCGGCCGGCGGCTTGCACCGGTTGAGCGTACACCTGGCGATCTTGCGCTTCTGCCAGCAGCCTCCAGTTGGGGTCCAGCCCAACCTCCGGCCGACCACCGGCCGCAAAGGTGGTAGCCGCAAAGTGCCCATCACCACACCCCAGATCCAGCACGGGCCTGGGAAGCTCCAAACCGTGGTAAAAACGAGACTCGATGGCCCGCAGTAGCGCGCGGAACGCCGGAACCCCTTTTAGATGTTGCCAGAGATAATCGTCCGTAGACATGCTATCAATCGTCGGTCAATTGGTCCCGCAACTCGCGCAACCGGGCGTAGGCATCCACCACCCCAACAGCCAGGGGGACCGCGCGGCCGAGCAGCCGACTGAACAGCTCCTCGTACCGGCGCGCGGTCTCGGCCGGCGAAAAGGTTTCCGTAATCACCGCCGGGTCACGCTGATAACGCTCCTTGTCCCGCAACACCCGCAGGATGGCCTCCGCCAGCCCGGCCGGATCGCCAATCGGCGCAATCTCGCCCATACCGGTCATCAGCACCGGCTGGCGAACACCAGGAAGGTTGCTGGCCACGGCCGGCGTGCCGCACAACATCCCTTCAATCTGCACCATTCCAAAGAACTCGGTGCTGTTGAGACTGGGCAGTACGGTCACATCGCAATTGGCGTAAAATGCAGCCACTCTCTCCTGGGGCAGCGGTCCCAGAAAAGTCCAATAGCGCGCGTATTCCTCAAAAAGCGGTTGCAGCCGGAGAGCGTACTCTTCCTCGCCCAACACTTCCCGGAATGGACCGGCAAACAGCACTCGGGCATCGGGAAACTCGGCCAGGATGTGCGGCAGCGCGTTGAGCAATACCTCCACCCCCTTTTCGGTCGCCAGGCGAGCCATCATGCCGATGACCGGCCCTCCACTCAACCCCCACTCGCGGGCAAATCCCTCCACCGCGGCCGGCTCGGCCGGGGGAAAGCGTACAGGCGGCGGGATGACCTCGACTTTATTCAGCAAGGGGGCCAAAAATGGCGAGTGGGCCGCGTAATCCTCAGTGTACGCCACCACGGCATCCGCCAGCCGGCCGGCTACCCAGTTGTTTAACAGCACTACGCCGTTGACCAGCCGGTTGAACCAACCACGCGGCAACCAAAGGTCGCAATGATAGGTCAGCACTACCGGCTTGCCCATCAGCCGGCCGCGCAGCGCCAGTCCGGGCGCGTCAAACTGCGGCAGATGGAGGTGAACCACATCGTGCTCGCGCGTCAGGCGCGTCGCCAGCAACCCAAAGGTCGGCATAATGACTCCCTTGCTGACCCGAAAGAGCACCGGGGCACGGACCACCCGCACGCCGTCAATCATCTCCAGGAGTGGCAACGACCGTTCGTACTGAGACGTGAGCACGGTAACCTGATGGCACCGCCGGGCCAACGCGGCGGCCAAACGCTCAACATAGATGGTGAGGCCACTGATGTGCGGCCGGTAGTACGTCAGGACAACCAGAATCTTCATGCCTTGTTCATTTTGCGCGTGGCAGCCAATACGCCTCCCAGACTTTGCCCGCTCTGCCAAAGAGCCAGCAAGCCCAGCGCCAGGACAACCAGATACATGACTGCGTGGTAAACCGTGGCAAAGGCAAATGCCTGCTCGCGGGTTACGGGAAAGACCGAAAGGCCCAACACCACCGCCCCGTGAAAGACCCCCACATACCCGGGGGACGAAGGCGCAGCCACCCCAAATCCGGACGCCCCCAACGCAAACAGCGCGGCCGGCAGCGTCGCCTGCGGCCAAAAGCCGCGCAGCCCCCAGAAATAGCCCGCCACAATGCAGAGCCAGGCCAACACCGAAAGGCCCATCACCGGCAAAAGCAGCCGCCAGCGGGTGAGAACCACAAAGCCATCCAGGAATGAATCCGCCCGGTCGAGCCAGACCTCGGTATCCAATCGCGGCAATCGGGCCAACAACCAGCCGGCCAGCCTCAGCACACGCGGCCGGTCGGCCGCCGCCCAAAGCATGAAGCCAAACGCGGCCACCGCGGCTGCGCTAATACCCAGCCCGGCCGAGGCCAACCCGTGCGGGATGGCCGGCGCAAACGGCACCGCCAATCCAAAAAAGACCACAATCATCAGCATATCCAGCACCCGCTCCAGCACCACGCTGGAGAGCGCCTGCACGCCAGTAAGGCCGGGCTCCAGCCCCGCCAGGTACGACCGGGCCAGGTCACCCAGGCGGAAGGGAAGCAGGTTGGTGACCAGATAACCAATGTTCTGTGCGTGCCAGAGCGGCCAGTAACGCACATCGGCCCCGGCCGATAGCATAACTTGCCAGCGCCAGGCCCGCAACAACATAAAACTCACCTGCCCGGCCGCAACCACCAGGATCAATCGCCAGTCGGCCGCCCGCAAGGCGGAAAGCAGTCCACCGAGGTCCACCAGCCACAAAACCGCTGCCAGACAGAGCGCGCTGATCAGTATCCCAATCCAGAATTGCAGTCGTTTGGTCATGGGTACCCGGCCTTGAGCGCACACGCGCAGGGCGAATTATACCCGACTTTTCCCATTCCCCAATCCCACTACTCGGCCGCTTCAGCGCGAACCAGTCGCTCCAACTCCACGCCAGTCAGGTGGTCGCGATTGGCAAAGATCAAGACCAGGGGGTGGTCATAGACAGTAAAGCTCTCGTCGGCCGGACCCAGCGAAAGCGTCCAATCCCCCGGCCGCCAGTCAGCCAGTGGCTCCGGTTGCGACAGGCGCGGCCATTGGAAGGTATCGTCCACCAAGGTCACCGATCCCAGCGCCGGATACCGGCCGGACCAGTGGACCAGCTCGAATCCCAGCCGGCCGGCGAACAACAGGCGATAGTAAGCGGCCGGCGCTGGGTACCGGCCGGGCAGCCGCGGAATCACACCGTACAGGCGGTTGCTGGCAAGGATCAAATAGTCGCTGCCGGCAACCGTTTCCAGCGCCTCGCTTAACTCGACACGGTTCTCTTCGGAACGCAGCGGGTCCTCCACATAAAACCATTCCAACTGCACCTCGGACAGCGCAGGGCCATCAACATCTCGCAAAGGAAGCGGTAGGGTGTGATCCCAGTGTTCTGTCGCCACCACGCTGTCGGCCGGGATGTGCTCGTCAATCCAGCGCGACGCCTCCACCCAGGGATGCTCGGCGCTGCCATACATCCCCACAAACGCAGCCGCCCACAGCCCACTGGTCACAAGCACGAGAGCTGCCAATCCCAACCGATACGGCCGCCGTGCGACCGAAAGCACCATTCCTGCCCCAAACACCGTCAGAAACGGGATCAGCGGCAACAGGTAGCGCAGGAATTTGACCTGGAACGACCCGGTGACGATGAAAAATGGCAGCGCCCACGCCAGCAAAACCAGGTCGGCCGGCTGCTGAGGGGCTCTCCGGCGGCCGGGAAGCAGCCGCCAGACGGCCCAGGCGAGCCCGGCAAAGAGCACAACGGTGAGCGAAATCCCCAAACCCCAACGACCCATCTGAAACAGAAAGTACAGGTAAGGCGCGGTGCCGACGTACTGAAGCGTAAACGGGATGCGCGGTCCGCCGCGCACCATTGTCGCCTGGGTGCCGATATTCTCCAAATAGCAGGAAGGAACCGTGATCGGACCGATTTGCGCCTCGATACCAGGGAGGGAAAATGGGCCGAACGAACTGCGACAGGTTGTGTCCAGCAGCGCAAATGGGTTGGTGATGGCAAACACCGCCAACCCAATGAACAGGGCAAAAGCCAATTCGAGCAGCGGCCGGCGCAGCCATTGCCAGGCAAGCTGTCGCCAGCCAGCCCGGCCGGCGACCGCCGCCACGCGACGGTCCCAGACCAGCGCCAGCGCCAGCGCCAAAACCAACATCACGGCGCTGAATTTCGCCCCGACCGCCAACCCCATCAGGGCGCCAGCAAAGGCCGAGTCTCGCCACCGGCCGCTCTCCACGCGCCGCACCATCCAGTAAACAGCCGCCACGACGGCCGTGGTCAGAAACGGGTCGGTGATAAAAAAGTGGGCGCTCTGGATGTGGATGACCGCCAGCGCCAGCATCGCGGCCGCCAGCAGCCCGGCCAGCGGGCCGAACAGTCGCCTCGCCAGCAGAAAGACCAGCCCCACGGTCAGCGTATCGAACAGCGCCGCCAGCGCCCGGCCGACCAGCAGCAGATGGCGGTATTCAATCCGGCCGGGGGCGTTCAAAAGGTCGCGGGCGAGCGTCCAACTTTCCGGCAGCGAATGACCCAGCGTCTGCCCGTGAGCCAGCAGGTGTTGTGCAGCTACACCCAGATAGAGCGGCCAATGCCCATAGGCATAGTCACGTGGTTCCCCCTGCTGCACGCGGATGCCCTGGCTGCTCGCTTCGGGCGGCCAGTGAAACGGGTTAAACGTGGAAAGCTCCGGATCCAGCGCCGTGCCCCAATCGGACGGCCACTCCACAGTCGTCCCCACCCAGACAATATACCGCTCATCGGGATGCAGGTGATAGAGATCATCCCAATCAATACCGGTCAATCGCAGCCAGAGCGCCACAACCAACACCAGAGCCAGGGCCAGGTAAACCCATCGCTGGTGGCGCGTCTGATTATGGTCAACTGTCTGCACGGCGCAATTGTAGCAGCCATGGCAAGGCTGTCCAGAGCTGCCACCCCCAATTGCGGGCTGTGGGATGCTAGCCCACGCTGGCGATTACTCGCTTTAACTTTTCCGTCACCTGCACGGCCACATCGGCCAGCGCCTGGTTGTCCACCATGCCCAGCGCCACCATGGGGTTGAGTGCCGAAATGACCGCGTTGCCATCATCGGTTTCATACACGATGGCGTTGCAGGGGAGCAACAGACCAATCTCCAATTCAGCATTCAACGCCTGGTGAGCAAGTGGTGGATTGCAGGCGCCCAGAATAACATAGCGCCGGAAATCTACATCCAGCTTTTTTTTCAGAGTTGCCTTGACGTCGATTTCGGTGAGTACGCCAAAGCCCTCCTGCTTCAGCGCGGCCGTCACCTGCTCGACGGCTTGCTCGTAGGGCAAAGAGACCTTTTTGCCAAAACCATACTGACTGCTCATTTTCCACCTCCCGGAGATTCGATGTCGCATTCTAGCCGCAACTTGAGCTCCCGTCAAGTTACGCGACCCTGCTACACTCCGGCCGGCTTTGCCAGGACGGCCGGGGCGTGATACACTCCGCGGCACATCAACCAGCAACAGGAGAATCGATGACCACACTCGCACAGGAAAAAGCGCAGCAGGCAACCCGAGTTTTGCGGGAGCAAGGGGTCGACCTCTGGCTCACATTCGTCCGCGAGACTTCGGCCGGGGGCGATCCGGTCCTGCCGCTGATCTACGACCACAAGCTCACCTGGCAGAGCGCACTGATCATCACCAGCACGGGCGAGCGGATTGCCATCATCGGCCGGCTGGAAGCAGCCGCGGCCGAGCGCGTTGGCGCTTACCCGACCATCCTCACCTACGACAAATCCATCCGGCCGCTGCTGCTGGAGACGCTCAACCGCCTCAACCCGCAGACCATCGCCATCAACTATTCGGTCAACGACGTGCACGCCGACGGACTGGGTTACGGCCTGTATCAGGTATTATTGGGAATCCTGCAAGATACACCGTTCGCCGGCCGGCTGATCTCGGCCGAGCGGATCATTGCGGCGCTGCGCGGCCGCAAAACCCCCAGCGAGATCGCGCGGATACGCGCCGCGGCCGAAACGACCGAACAGATCTACCAGCAGACTTTTGCCCAAGTGCGGCCGGGGATGACGGAGCGGGAGATTGCCGCGCTGATGCACCAACTGACGGCCGAGCGCGGGCTGGAGACCGCCTGGGACGCGGACCAGTGCCCGGCCGTCAACGCCGGTCCGGATTCGGCCGTGGGCCACGCCGGCCCCTCCGACATCCAGTTCAGGCCGGGCCACTTGCTCCACTTTGATTTCGGTGTGCGGCAAGACAGTTACTGCTCGGACATCCAGCGCATGGGTTACGCACTGGCTCCCGGCGAAAGCGCCCCGCCAGAACCCGTTCAACGCGGATTTGACACCGTGGTGCGGTCCATCCAGGCGGCCGTTGCGGCCATCAAACCCGGCATCCTTGGCAAAGAGGTTGACGCCATTTCCCGCCGCGTGGTGGTAGAGGCCGGCTACCCCGAGTTTCCCCATGCCACCGGCCACCAGTTGGGTCGCGATGTGCACGACGGGGCTGGCCTGTTGGGCCCGGAATGGGAGCGTTACGGCGAGACGCCCAATCTGCCGCTGGAGCCGGGGCAGGTGTTTACCATTGAACCGAGCCTGCCGGTGCCGGGTCACGGCTATGTGGGCATCGAAGAGGACGTGCTGGTAACCGAGAGCGGCGCAGTCTATCTCCACCGGCCGCAAACCGAATTGGTGTTGATCAGATAGCCCATGTCAGAGATCAAGATTCATTTGCGCGCCTTTGCCCAGGTACGGCAAATAGTGGGACACGGCGATTTGCAGCTCGCCCTGCCGGCCGGGTCCACGGCCGGCGACCTGCTCAAACGGCTGGAGACCGACCACCCCGCCATTGCACCCTACCTCGGCCGGATGGTGGTCACGGTCAATCGGCAGTACGTCGGCCGGGAACACACGCTGTCCGACGGCGACGAGGTGGCCATCTTCCTACCGGTGAGCGGCGGCAGCAGCGAAACCATTATCGCCATCAGCGGTGAGCCGATTGATGTCGGCGCGTGCATCGCCCGCGTGACAGAGCCCGGAGCCGGCGCAGTGGTGACCTTTGCCGGCGTCGTGCGGGACAGCAACCTGGGCCGGCCGGTGGACTATCTGGAGTATGAGGCCTACGCCGAGATGGCAGAAGCCAGGATGCAGCAGGTGGTAGCCGAGGCGCGCGAGCGCTGGCCCAAAATTCGCCGCGTGGCGCTGGTACACCGGGTGGGGCACCTGGCGCTGGGCGAAACGGCCGCACTGGTAGTGGTAGGTGCGCCGCACCGGGACGACGGTGCATTCGAAGCGGCCCGCTACAGCATCGACCGGCTCAAAGAGATCGTGCCAATCTGGAAAAAGGAGGGTTGGGCAGACGGCGCCGCGTGGCTGGAGGGCGACTACCACCCCCGGCCGGGGGAGTAGCGGGCGGCTGCCCACTCAATTTGATCAACCAAACCGGCCGGTGATGTAATCCTCGGTGCGTTGGTCCTGCGGTTGGGTGAACAGACTGCTGCCCGGCCCGTGTTCCACCAACTCGCCCTGCAAGAAAAATGCCGCCCAATCTGCCACTCGCGCCGCCTGCTGCACGCTGTGCGGCACAATGACAATGGAGTAGAGCTGCTTGAGCTCCTGCAGGCTCTCCTCCACTTTGGCGGTCGAGATCGGGTCAAGGCCGGAGGTCGGCTCATCCAGCAGGATGACCTCCGGCTCCAGCGTCAGCGTGCGGGCCAGGCACAGTCGCTGTTGCTGCCCACCGGAGAGGGCCGCTCCCGGCTCGTCCAGCCGGTCCTTTACCTCGTCCCACAGAGCTGCCTGACGCAAACTGCGCTCCGCCAGCTCCTCCAGCCGGCCGCGATCGCGCATGCCGGCCAGTTGCGGCCCATAGTACAGGTTTTGGCGGATGGACATGGGCAACGGCACCGGCCGGGCAAAAACCATCCCCACGCGCCTGCGCAGGGCCACCACATCCACATCAGAAGCATATATATCGTTGCCGTCCAGCAGAATGCGGCCGGCCCGGAAAGCAACGTCCACCAGATCGTTGAGCCTGTTCAACGACCGCAGCAGGGTGCTTTTTCCCCCGCTGGCCGGGCCAAACAACACATTGATCTGATTGGCGTACAGGTCCAGCGTGATATCGCGCAAGCTCTCCACGCCATCCAAGTAGCGGATGCCAAATTCCTGCAGCCGTATTTTGGGGACCAACTCAATCGGCGCGCCCTCTACCACTGGCGCCTCCGCCGGAATCGGCTGCGGATGATGGTGGCGATCACGTTCATGGAAAGCACAAAGACGAGCAACACCAATGCCGTGCCGTACTGGATTTTGACGGGCATGCCGGGCACCTGTGTGCTAATCACAAACAGATGGTAGGGCAGCGCCATGGTCTGGTCAAACATCGATTGCGGCAAGCGGGGCAGGAAAAAGGCAGCCACGGTAAAGAGGATCGGGGCGGTCTCCCCGGCCGCGCGCTCCAGTCCCAGGATCACGCCCGTGAGGATGCCGGGTAGCGCCTGCGGCAAGACAACCCTGCGGATCGTCTGCCAGCGGGTTGCGCCCAGGCTGGAGCTAACCACGCGAAACGCCTGCGGCACGGAGCGCAGCGCTTCCTCGGCCGTGCTGATGATGATCGGCAGCGTCATGATTCCCAGCGTCAGCGAGCCCGCCAGGATGGAGGTGCCAAAGTTGAGAAAGAGCACGAACAGCCCCAGGCCGAACAGACCATAAACCACCGAGGGGATGCCGGCCAGATTGATGATGGCGATCCGAATGGCTCGCGTGAGCGCATTGTCGACCGCGTACTCGGACAGGTAGATGGCCGCGCTTACCCCAATGGGCACCGAAATGACGGCCGTGCCGATCGTCAACAGCACGGTTCCAACGATTGCCGGAAGAATGCCGCCCGCCTTCATCCCATCGCGCGGAAAGCCGGTCAGGAATTCCCAGTTGATGGCCGCCATCCCCTGCAGCACCACAATACCCACGATAAAGAGAATCGCGGCAATCACAGCCATGGCCGCCAGGCTAATGAGGGCAAAAGCTACGCGCTGGGTGGCTTGCCGAGACAGGCTCACGAAAGCACTCGCTCGCTGCGCTTGACCTGGCGAAAGACCACCGCGGCGGCCGCCATGTTGATGACAAAGGTGATGACAAATAGGGTAATGCCAATGGCGAACAGGACGTGATAGTGCGTGCTACCCTGTGCCACCTCGCCCATCTCGGCCGCAATGGTCGCCGTCATGGTGCGGACCGGCAAAAAGAGATCGCTCGGGCCAAGCGGAATGCGCGGCGCGTTGCCGGTCACCATCATCACCGTCATCGTCTCGCCAATCGCCCGGCCGATGCCCAACATCATCGCCGTCAGGATACCGGAGCGGGCGGCCGGAACCACCACCCGCCAGATGGTCTGCCAGCGGGTCACCCCCAGCGCCAGCGCGCCGTCCCGGTAGTTCTTGGGAACGGCGTCCAGTGCATCCTCAGCCACGCTCACAATGGTCGGCAACGCCATCAGCGCCAGCAACAACGAGCCGGTAAACGCCGTCAGGCCGGTTGGTGCGCCAGTCGTCTCGCGCACCATCGGCGCCAGAACCAGCATTCCCAGGAATCCCATCACCACCGACGGGATGCCGGCCAGCACCTCCACAAAGGGCTTGAGCACCTCCCGCGCCCAGCGCGGCGCGATTTCGGCGATAAAGATGGCAGTGGCAAGCCCCAAGGGCACCGCAATCAGCGCTGCACCAACGGTCACCAGCAGCGAGCCAATAATGAGTGGCAGCAGGCCAAAATACTCTTCGGTCGGGTACCAACGATCGGCCGCCAGCGCTCGCAACGGCACCTCGGCAAAAGCCGGCGCTCCCTCGCGGATGAGGAACAGGAAGATCAGCACAACAAAGATGATGGCCGAGATTCCGGTCACCCGGATGGCCCGTTCAATGAGGTACTCGCCCAGGGTTGCCTTGGTCACAATCGTTTCCTAGTTCAGCGGGACAAAACCCAGTTCAGAGACAATCCTCTGCGCTTCGCCCTGGAGAATCCAGCCCAAATAATCGGCGACCAGCCCGGCCGGCTCGCCGCTGGTGTACATGTACAGATCGCGGGCAATGGGGTAGGTTCCGTTGTTGACCGTGTTGGCGGTGGGCGGCACATACGGCCCGGCCGGGTCGCGCGCCACCGCCAGCACCTTTTGATCCGGGGTCACATAGCCGAGTCCATCGTAACCAATGGCATTGGGGTTCTGCCGCACCTCGGCGCTGATCCCCTCCGATGACGGTAGCAGCAACGTGTCGCGCGAAAAGAGGGTCTTGTCGTTCTTATCCCCACGTCGCACCACCTGCTCCAGGAAATAGACGTGGGTCCCCGAGTTGGACTCGCGGGAGAGCAACACAATCGGCCGGTCATCGCCGCCAACCTGGCTCCAGTTGGCGATCACGCCGCTGTACATATCCGAGATCTGGTCGATGGTCAACCGGTCAACCGGGTTATCTGGATGCACAACCACCGCGATCGCGTCGCGGGCAATCACATGCTCCACAGGCTCCACGCCGTTCGCTTTGGCCGCGTCAATCTCCTCTGACTTGATTTTGCGTGAAGCATTGGCAATGTCCACTGTGCCATTGATCAGGGCCGCAATACCGGTGCCCGAGCCGCCCCCGGTGATCGAGATGCGCACCTCAGGGTGCAGGGCAGTGTACGCCTCCGCCCACGCCAGCGCTAGGTTGACAATTGTGTCCGAGCCGACGTTTTGCAGAGAGACACCCCCACCGCTGGCAGAGGCCCGCTCGGTGCCCGGCCGGCATCCCGCCAGCAACCAAACAAAAGTGAGGAGCAAAAAGGACAGGTAATACCGCACCGGCATGCCCTGTCTACCTGGCCCATCCCTACCGATACTGCATTGAACGCGCATATCTTGTGCCGCGAGGATTATAGCACCCGCCCCACCCACCGTCAACGACCCAATCAGCAAACCCAATCAGCAATTTGCCATTTTCTCCCTTCGTGCTACAGTTGCACCATGGAAACGAACCTGGAACCCGCGGCCGGCCGGCGCACGCAGCACTGGGGCTGGAAGCAACGGACCCTGGCGGCCGGGGCGCTGGGCATCATCTGCCTTTACATTCTTGCCACCCCTGGGGGGCCGCTGGACAAAGCCGACCTGGTTGCGTACGCGATTTGCCACCGAATTCCAAGCCACTCCCTGGATGTGCACGGCCGGGCGTTGCCGCTGTGCGCCCGCTGCACCGGCACGTACCTGGGCGCGATGCTGGCATTGGCAGCGCTGGCTCGTTTTCGGCCGCGCGCCAGCGAGCTACCACCGATCCCCATCTTTCTTGCACTGCTGGGCTTTACCGGGTTGATGGGGCTGGATGGGCTCAACTCCTACGTGGACCTGCTTCGCGGTCAACCACTCCTGTACCTGCCGCAAAACTGGCTTCGCCTGCTTACCGGCACCCTTAATGGCTTGATGATGGGCAGCATCCTCTACCCGGTGACGATGGGGACCTGGTGGCGTAGCTATCACCGCGTGCCTGTCCTGCGCAATTGGAAGGAGCTTGCCGGGCTGGTGGTATTGGCGCTGGCGGCCGTCGGGCTGGTGCTCACCGGTTGGCCCATTTTTCTTTATCCGCTGGCCTTCATCAGCTCGGCCGGCATCCTGGTCATGCTCACGCTGGTCACCACGGTGATGGTGCTGATCCTTGCGCGGCGAGAAAACACGGCCAGTCGCCTGCGCGACCTGGCACTCCCCTTACTGATTGGACTGGCGCTCAGCCTGCTACTGATCGGCACGGTGGACGTGATGCGCTATGGCCTGACCGGCACACTGGCTGGGCTGCCCGGCCTGCCGCAATGATCCCGGCCGGCGTTTTCTGCTATAATGAGGCCGGTAGATTTGACTCAGGAGTCAACAATGGGCGAGTTACTGACAGGAATCAGCGGCATTGCAGCCGCATTTGGCCTGTCCACCAGCGCCGGATTAAACGCTTACATTCCCTTGCTGGTGGTCGCCATCGTCGGCCGGCTGTCCGACAGCTTTGGCTGGGAACTGATCCAGTTGCGCCAGCCCTGGGACACGTTGACCAGTTGGTGGATCATCGGCCTGCTGGCGGTGCTGCTGATAATTGAGATGACGGTAGACAAGATCCCGGCGGCCGACACGGTCAACGATGTAGTGCAAACCCTTATCCGGCCGGCGGCCGGAGCGGTGCTGTTTGCCGCCAACGCCAACGTCATCACCGACGTGCACCCGATATTGGCGCTGGCCTGCGGGCTGGTGCTGGCGGGCGGCGTTCACGCCGTCAAGGCAACTGCCCGGCCGGTGGTCACCGCCACGACGGCCGGGGTGGGCAATCCCATCGTCAGCGTACTGGAGGATGTCCTCTCGGCCGTTGTTTCAATCCTCTCAGTGCTGATCCCAATCCTGATGGCAACCATCCTCATCATCCTGCTGGCAACCCTGGGATGGCTCTGGTGGCGGCGCCGCAACCGGCCGGCAGCGGCAACCTAAAGACAGCACGCAACCAGCACGAGACCCACCGCCAGCCCCACCAGCAAACCGGCCGCTATGTCGGCCGCATAGTGAACACCCAGCATCACCCGGCCAACGCCCACCGACAGACCCCAAGCCCCGAAAAGCGACGCCCCCCAGGCTGGCATCAATGCGCCCAGCACCACCAGCAGCGCGCCGATTCGAGTAGCATGACCGGAAGGGAACGAGAGCCGGTCAAAGGCCAGGTACAGGCCGCTCTGCCCGGCCGGGCGGGAGCGGCGCACCAGCAGCTTGAGCACCCCACTCGCAACCCCGGCAACCAGCGTCGCCAGCAGTATACGCCCTCCCGCATCCCGCTGGGAACCGCTCCCCCACCACCACAGAGCGCCTCCCATCAGCAACCACCACTGGCTGTCGCCCGAGTGAGCCACCAGCCAGGCCAACCAGCGGACGGCCGGGATGCGGGCCGACTCTGCCAACCGGCCGGAAATGGCGCGGTCCAGCGCCACCAGCCGCGCCCAGGCAGAGCGATCACTCACCGGCCGGACAACTCCCGCCGGCAGATCTCCAATTGGAACGGCTTGTCCACATCCATCCCCAACTCGGCGTGACGCACCACCACTACCCGGCCGGTGATTCCCAGCGCGCGGGACACACGTCTCTCCGCCTCGGCTATGCTCAATCGGCGCAGCAACAGCTTGGCCAGGGTCATCAACCCAACGCGCTTGGCCTGCTTGAGCGCGCTCTTGCGGCTGCCTATCAGATCATTCCACATTGCCCGATGGTGGCGCCCCACCATGGGAGAAACCACCATCAGATCGGCTCCGGCAAAATCGCCGTCGGTCAGGTGCACATAGCTGCGCCGCGATTCGGGAAAGCGCGTTTCCATCCGCGAGCGTTCCACCGCACCGTAAAACAATTCGACCGCCGGGTCATCGCACTGCGCGATAAACTCATCCACCATGGCGGCCGTGATCAGCGGAATATCGGCGCTGGAAAAGACCACATGCCCTGCAGCCGGATCCATCTCCAGCACCGCCTCGGCGCCCGCCAGGGCATTGGCCAATAGAGAACCCTGGTCGGGCACATAGCAATCAATCTTGGGCGATTGAATCCCGGCCCGCGGATCCAGGCCCACCAGCACAATGCGCTCGATCTGAGACGAGCCGGACAGGGCATCCAGCACCCACTGTACCATCGGCTTGCCGGCCAGGTCCAGCAGCGCCTTGGGTTTGCCCTGTGTGTACTCAAAAAGCAAATCGTCCGCCTGCGGGACCCCTCCAGCCGAAACAATACAGTCCATCTTGCCCTCACCTCACGGATTCAAATGCTCAATATGCGGCCGCAGATTCAGCTTTTCGATCATCTCCAGCAGCTCCGGCTGGCTGAGCGGCCGGCCCTTGCCGGACACGGCTACCAGCGCCGCCTCCATCATATTGGTGCCAAACGAACGCCCCTCCAGGCGTGGGGTTGTCGTCACCAGGTAGCGCACGCCGGCGCGCCGAAAATCCTCCACATCGGCCTCAGTAGTGGTGTTGGTCAGCACGGTCTTGCGCGATAGATCGGCCGGCATGTGCCGCTTGATATAGTTACAGTCGCCCGCGATCAGCCCTGCCCACTGGTACCAGCGAGTGAATTTGGGGATGTTCTCGTGTTGCTTTTCGCCAGTCGGATAGAGCACACTGATGGGCAACCGGCCGATGATCGGCGCGAGGAAAAACGCGATCACCTCCAGCGCTGCCAGCGATTTGATGGGGATTGGAACGCCAATCGCAAACATCAAGTCGCAGGAAACCAGTTCGTAACCAGCCTCAATCAGCCCCTGTCCCATCCCGTAGCGGTCCAGCCCGGCCGTATTGATGGCGGTCTTGGGCTGAATCTCGGGTCCGATCTCGGCCTCCACAAAACGCATGGCTTGCCGCTCCAGCGTGTGTTTGAGACCCCCGCCATCCACCAGCGGTGTTTTTTTCACGCCGCGGACCAATTTGTGTGCCGCCGTCAGCGGATAGCGCCGCTTTTCCGTGCCCACCCACAGATCGATGCCACCCATCCCAAACGCATCCACCGTACCATCCAGTTCATTGTAGAGCTGAATGGCGCGCTGTGTGTCGCCATCCGTTCCAATTCGTTCGATGATAACCTGCTCGCCGAACAACTCGATCTCGACACGTTTGTCACGGGCCGAACTGCCCAAACTCACACTTACTGCTCGTTTCATTTCACACCTCGCTCTCCACGCCAAAGGGAAACGGCCAGCACGGCCGCGCCACCGGCCGCTAACAACCAGTCCAGCACCACATCCCCCCGCCAATCCCACCAATAGGGTACCGCATCCCCCCGCATTGAATCCAAATTTCCCAGCCCCGCCCCAAAAAGCACAAAAAAGAGTCCGGCCGCGGCACCGCGCGGCCGTTGTCGGGGGAGTAACCACAGCGCTGCGCCTGCAATTGCGCTCCACCCGGCCGCCAGCCATTGCACATTGTAGCGCAGCGCCAGCACGCCAAACAGGTCGGGCAGGTCGGCCGCCAGTAGGTGCGGAGACGCCAGCTCCCGGCCGTAGGCGCACCCGGCCGCCGAGCAGCCAAGCGAGGCCGCCACTGCCACCAGTGGCGCAA
Organism: uncultured Chloroflexia bacterium; assembly: GCA_963707345.1. Taxonomy (GTDB): domain Bacteria; phylum Chloroflexota; class Anaerolineae; order Promineifilales; family UBA4811; genus CAVPPE01. Next base: position 113,806 of record CAVPPE010000002.1, on the reverse strand, counting down.
CCAGCGCCAGCTCATCTGCCAGTCGCCAGAATGATAGGCCGCGCAGCCGGCAATAGGGAACCAGCGCCAGCAACACCCCCAGCAGGCCTCCATGCCAGGAGAGGCCACCCAACCAGAACTGAAGAATCTGACCGGAATGAGCCTGGTAATAATCCCAATGCGCCGACACGTACCCCAGACGAGCACCCAGCACCCCGGCCGCCAGCGCAAGCAACACGGCATCCAGCCAGCGCTCCGGCCGGGCAACCCGCTTCTTGGCCCGCAGGAAAAAGACAACCAGCGCGCCCAACACCCCCAAGCTTAAAAGCAGCGTATAGCTTTGCACCACGATTGGACCTAGCATGCCACCGGCCGCATGCTGACCTCAGAAACCAAGTAACTGCTAAGCCTAAGAGCTTGCGTGGGATAAGATGGAGGTGTCTGCAGTCACGAACTCGGAATATACCACATTGAAGAGGAAGAGCAAACAATTGCGCCATCCCGGCCGCTATGCTATACTGCTGCTGTAGCCATAACCTGACCCAAAGGAGAAAAAGCTATGTTGGAAATCTCGATTGAATACTGTGTCCCTTGAAACTATACCCCTCGCGCTGTCAGTGTGACTGGCGCCCTATTGAACGCTCTGCAACAACACATTACCAGCATCAAGTTGATGCCCGGTGGTGGCGGCCGCTTTGAGGTGATGGTCAACGGCAAACTGGTCTACTCCAAGCTGGAGACCGGCCGGCACACCGATCCGGAGGAAGTGTTATCACTGGTCAGGCAGGAGTTGAAATAGCTACCATGGAGATTGCGCTTACCGAAGAACGTGTTTTCATCCTTAACGAGACGCTCAGTTGGGAAGAGGCCAAAGAGCGCGCCTGGGACAAAAAAGCGGCTGTCTTTACCACCGGGCTGGGCAAGCTATTTGCGCGTGCCAAACCAGACGAGATCAAAATCGCCAATCAGCAGAAACGATGGGAGCCGTTCTGGCACGTTCGCTGCCACTCGCGCTACGTCTACGAGCGCACCCGCCACTATCAGGTTCCCATCCCGCATCCGGAAGTGAGGACGGTGGTGATTGACGAACGGGAGTATGTGCCCGGCGGCACCCCCCGCGGCTTTACGATGATGGGACTGGAGAAATGCCGAGAAGAGGAGACGGCCGAGCGTTTTGTGGAAGCCATCACCGGCGAGGCAGCCGATCTGGAGCACTTTATCGAGTTTGAGGCCCAACAGGTCACCGATCTGGAGCAGTGGCAACCGGCCGAGAGCGTGATCCTACCCCCTCAGACGCGAGCCTCCACCATCGTGCGGGAAGCCATCACCAGTTTAATGAAACCTCTGGATGCGGACACGGTCCAGCAAGACCTGATCACAATCGAGTTGGTTGACCTGTACTACCGGCCGGTGTACGCCTTTGAGTTCCACTGGGAAGCCAAAGACCGCACGGCCGTGGCCGAGTTTGATGGGCTGACCGGGAAGCTGATCACCGAAGGGGCCTCCATCCGCCAGGTGATGGGCAAAGTGCTCACCCCGGATGTGCTGTTCGACGTCGGGATTGATGCCATCGACCTGCTGGTGCCCGGTGGCGGGATTGCCATCAAGCTGGCCAAAGCGGTCCAAGAATCGCGCAAATGAGCCACAGGGGGCCTCACACTCTGGCCAATCTGCGTGCTCGGGTGCGCGATTTCGTGCGCGAGCGGGACTGGGAGCAGTTCCACAGCCCCAAAAACCTGAGCATGTCGATTGCCATCGAAGCGGCCGAACTGATGGAATGCTTTCAGTGGGACAGTTCGACCGAGAGCAACGCCGACCTGTGCAAGAACGGCGCGCCGCCGGCCGCCGTGGACGAGTTGGCCGACGTACTGATCTACTGCCTGGCCCTCGCCAACACGCTGGGCGTTGACGATCTGGGCGCGGCCGTGCTGGACAAGCTGGAGCGCAGTGGCCAGAGGTATCCGGCCGGGGAGTATCGGGGGCGTTTCCGGTGAGGCTGGTGGTGCAGCGCGTTGGCAAGGCGGCCGTTCACGTGGACGGCCGGACGGTGGCCAGTATCGGTCACGGGCTGGTGATCCTGGTTGGCGTGACGCACGGCGACAGCGAGGAACAGGCCAAATGGCTGGCGCAAAAAGTAGCCGGCCTGCGCGTCTTTGAGGATACCGACGGCAAGCTCAACGTCTCCCTGCAAGAAATCGGGGGCGAGGCGTTGGTGGTCAGCCAGTTTACCCTGTACGGTGATGCCCGCAAAGGCCGCCGGCCGAGCTTAATCGCTGCCGCCCGGCCGGAAGAGGCCGAGCCGCTGGTAACTCAATTTGCCGACCTACTGCAAGCTGAAGGCATCCGGGTGCAAAGTGGGCTTTTTGGCGCACAGATGCTGGTGGAAATCCACAACGACGGGCCGGTGACGCTCATCCTGGAAAGGTAGCGGCCCACCCCAGAGCCCCGCCATGAAGCTACGGCCGGCACAGGAAGCAATCCTCCAATACCAGGGCGGACAGATGGCCATAAGCGCCGTCCCCGGCAGTGGCAAAACGTTCGTCCTCACCCGCCTGGCTGCCCAACTGATCGCCGCCGGCCGGCTAGACGCAAAGGCCGGGCAGCAGGTATTGGTCGTCACCTACCTCAACAGCAGCGTGGACACCTTCAAGGCGCGCATTGCTGATTGGCTACGCGAATTGGGCTTGCCCTTGGCCGGTTTCGACGTTCGCACGCTCCACAGCCTGGCCCGCGAGATCGTGCTCAGCGACCCGGCCGCGGCCGGCGTGGCGGACGAGTTCCCCGTGCTGGACGAGGGGCAATCCACCCTCTTCCTCGCCCGCGCCGTGGATGGCTGGATTCGCGATCATCCGGCCGTCTGGCACTCGTTTCTGCCGGCCGAGGCGACCGAATCCCCCCAGATGCGCGCCCGCTGGCGCAACATCACCGAGCAGACTGCCAAAAACTGGATCCGGCTGGCGAAAAACGAACGCTATCTCCCGATTGGCATCCAGGTCAAGGTGGACAAGGCGCTCAACGCCTGGGCTACAACCGACGAGGGGCCGCCGGCGGCTTCCAACCTGCCACTGCTGAGCATGCTGGGCGGAATCTACGCTCGCTACCAGTCGACCGTGGAAAAACAGGGGGCGCTGGATTTTGACGACCTGATCTGGCGGGCGGCCGACCTGGTGGAGCGCAACCCCGGGCTGGTGGATGCGCTGCGGCAGCGTTGGCCCTTTGTGCTGGAGGACGAAGCGCAGGACAGCGTTCCGCTGCAGGAAACGCTGCTGGCAACGCTGGCTGGCCCGGCCGGCAACTGGGTGCGCGTGGGCGACCCCAATCAGGCGATCATGAGCAGCTTTACCTCCTCCCACCCGCGCTTTTTCCGCGCCTTCCTGGCCCGGCCGGAGGTGATGGAGCGCCCGCTACCCCAATCCGGCCGCTCGTCGCGCAGGATCATTGGCCTGGCCAATCGGCTGGTAGAGTGGGCCTGCAACGAGCACCCGCTGCCGGAAGTGCGTCAGGCTGCCTTTTCTCTGCAGTTCATCCAGCCCGTGCCCGCGGACGACGCGCAGCCCAACCCGGCCGATACCGAAAGCGAGGTTCGCATCCGGGTCTTCCGACACCGCGAAGCGGAAGAGCTGCCGGCCGTAGCCAAGACGGCCTGGCAGGCTGCCAGCCACCGGCCGGACCAGACGCTGGCAATCCTGGTGCCCACCAACGACGCCGGCCGGTCGGTAGCCGAACATCTGGACAACCTGGGGGCAGACTATGATGAATTGTTGCGTGGCAGCGCTCAGGCACAAGAGGTGGCGGCGACGCTGGGCGCCGTGTTGGGGGCATTGGCGAATCCCGTTCAGCCGCGCTCATTGGAAACCGCATTGGCGGCGCTGATAGCACAGGAGGTCGTACCAACCCCCAATCTCGACCCGGCCGGCCGCGAACGGTTGATGACCATCGTGCGCAGTGTGTACCGGCCGGAAGCGCTGCTTTTCCCGGCCGCTGGCGAGCAATTGAGCGATGCACTGCCACGCGGCGTGGCAAGCGCGACCGACGAGCAGATAATCGCCCGCTTTGCCGAGCAGTTGCGCAGCTACCTGAATGCGTTGGTCCTGCCGCCGGACGAATTGGCCCTGGCGCTGGCGGACGAACTGTTTGAAAAAGAGACGGATCTGGCAATCGCCTACCAGATCAGCGGCTACTTTCGCGATCTGATGGACGCCAACCCAAGCTGGCGGCTGCCTGAATTGGTGGCCGAGCTGGGCAACGTGGCAAACGGCAGCGTGCAACTGATGGGTCTGGGCACAAACGACATGGGCTACGAGCCGCAACCCGGCCGGATCACCCTCACCACCCAGCACCGCGCCAAAGGGATGGAATGGGACACGGTCTTTATGGTGGGCATCGACAGCCATTGGATCCCCGGTCATCTGGATGCCCGCTTTTTGGGCGTACACGATTTTCTGGGCGGCGACCCCAGCGCGGAAGCGGCGGCCGGGCTGCGCGCCCTGATGTCCGGCGATGCCGGCCTACTGCCAGAGTTGAGCGCCACCGACACGGCGCACATCGAAGTAATCGCGGAGCGATTGCGGCTGCTGTACGTGGGCATCACACGGGCGCGGCGCAATTTGATCATCACCCGCAGCAAGGCGGTCACCACATACAGTCGGGAACAGGAGACTGGGCCAGCAACCGCCATGGCCGCGCTGCACTGCTTTCTGCAGGAGTACCGGGGATGACCGGGCAGCAGCTTCCCCCTTTCACCCGCACCCGGCTGCGCGACCTGGAGGAATGCCCCCGGCGCTACTGGCTGCGCAACATCGCCGGCATCCCATGGCCGGCCGCCGCGTTGCCAGCGGCCGTGGAAGCCGCCATCGACCTCGGCCTGCGGTTCCACCAGCTCATGCGGCGCCATTTCCTGGGGATTGAGCCGCCGGAGGTGCCGGCCCCGCAGGTGCTGCCCTGGTGGAACGCCTGGCTGGCGCACCCACTCGTTCTGCCAGCCGACCTGCACCGGCCGGAGGTCACCCTTTCGGTGCCGTTTGCCGGCGCTCGCTTGCTGACCCGCTTTGACCTGCTGGCCCTGGATTCTCGCCGCGCCGTCATCGTGGATTGGAAAACGGAACAGCAGCCGCGCACACGCCAGCAACTGGCGGCCGATGTGCAGACCCAACTCTATCCTTTTGTGCTGGCAGAGGCGAGCGCGGCCGTCACGCCAGATGGCCAGCCACTTGCGCCGGAACAGGTCGAGATGGTGTTCTGGTATGCCCACGCACCCGATCGGCCGGTCCGCTTTCGCTACTCCGCCCAGTCACACCGGGAGAATCAGCAGCGTTTCCGGCAACTTGTCCAGCGGGCGCAAAGCCTGCGGCCGGGCCGGGAGCCGCCGCTGATCGACCAAACCCATGTCTGCGCTCGTTGCCCGTTCCGCACCTACTGTGCGGTCAGCGTGCCGCCCGACCACGCCATCGAGCTGGAAGAGGACGACGAAACCCCGCAACCCGACGTCAGCGCGGAACCCATCCGCTAGACGCCGCGTCAAATTGACGGACCCCCGCGGTCACGTTATACTCACTTCACAAAACAGGAGCCAAGATGGAACAATTGACGCGCCGCCAACACGCCACTCCGCCGCCGGAACCCGGCGAACGCCGCTCTTGCCTGGGCTGGGCGATTCGGTTTGGGGTTCTGCTGATCGCGCTGGGCGTGGTGGCTACGGCCGCCGGTTTTGTCTACTTTCGCGCACGTGACATTGGCGACGAGCCCACCACCATCATCGTTGGCGAACTGGAGACCACCGTGGAACCCAACGCCAGCCTCAGCCCGGCCGAACACGCCTATTTGCGCGGTTTTCTCACCCTGCGGGCGGCCGACATCGAACAGCCGGCCGGAACTGACGACAGCCCGGTCACCTTTGCCGTCGAGCCGGGCGAAACGGCGATTGGCATTGCTGAGCGACTGGAAGCGGCCGGGTTAATCACCGACGCGACCCTCTTTCGCTACTACCTGCGCTATTACGGGCTGGACGCCGGGCTGGAGGCCGGCGAATTCACGCTCAAGCCCTCGATGACTATCCCAGCGATCGCCCAGGCGCTCAGCCACGGGCTGGCGGACGAAATTGAGATTCGCATCACCGAGGGGTGGCGGCTGGAGCAGACGGCCGCCCTGCTGGCCGAGCACCCGGAATGGGGCATCAGCAGCGAGGCGTTCCTGCAATTGGCGCGGCGAAGCAGCGGGCTGCCGCCGGCCGAGGGAGGCGGGGCCAGCGGAGCGGATGCTGGGGGATTCGAATCGGTCGACTTTGTGCAAGCCTTGCCGGCCGGAGCCTCGTTGGAGGGCTATCTGTTCCCGGACACCTATCGCCTGCCGGCCGACGCCACCGCCGCCGACCTGATCAACACGCTGCTCTTTACCTTTGGCCAGCGGGTGACGGCCGAGATGCGCCAGGCAGCGGCCGAGCGGGGACTCTCGCTGCACGGGGCCATCACGCTGGCTTCCATTGTGGAGCGCGAGGCGCAACTGCCCAACGAGCGGCCGGTCATCGCCAGCGTCTTTCTCAACCGGCTGGCAATCGGGATAAAGTTGGATGCCGACCCCACGGTCCAGTACGCGCTGGGCTATCAGCAGGCGACCGGCCAATGGTGGAAGCGGCCGCTGTTTCTGGACGACCTGCAATTCGACTCGCCGTACAACACCTACCTCTACCCCGGCCTGCCCCCCGGCCCCATCGCCAGCCCAGGGCTGGCCTCCATCCAGGCGGTGCTCCAACCGGCCGAGACCCCCTTCCTCTACTTTGTAGTCGATTGCACCTCCGCCACGCCGGGGGCGCACGTCTTTGCGCAGACCTTTGAGGAGCATCAGGCCAACGTGGCGCGCTGCCAGTGACGAGGACGATAGACGAATGATGGTTGACGAATGGCGATGAGCGTCACCGAGAGACATGGGCAAACAGTCCGTCTTTGGTTTTTCGTCATGGCAGCAATCGTTGGCGTGCTCCTGAGCCATTGCGCGGCCGCCCCGCCCAGCACCGCCCCGGTGGTGCGCATCGGGCTGGTTGCGCCATTCGAAGGGCGACAGCGGGAGATCGGATACGACGTGATCTATTCGGCGCGGCTGGCGGTGCGGGAGTGGAACGGCCGCGGCGGCGTGGCCGGCTACCGGGTTGAATTGGTGGCTCTGGACGATAGCGGCGACCCCGAGATGGCGATTCGTGCGGCGCAAACCCTGGCGATTGACCCGGCCGTGGTGGGCGTAGTCGGCCACTGGCTGGCAACGACGACAGAAGCCGCCCGGCCGGTGTACGACCAGGCCGGCCTGGCGCTCATTGCCAGCGGCGAAAACTGGGTCTCAGACCCCCGGCCGAGTTTGCCGACCGCTACCAGCAGGTCACCCCGTTTGACGAGCAGGCAGGGCCCTTTGCCTGGCCGGCCTACGAAGCGTGCAACGCGCTGATCGAGGCGATTGGGGAGGCGATTGCGGCCGACGGGGAGCCGACGCGGGCCGGCGTGGCAGCCGCGCTCGCGCAGCGGCAAGCCGTCAACCCTTGATCACGTCGTAAAAGAGCGGTAGCGGCGGCACCGGCCGGTCGGACCATTCCACGGCCGTCGCCAGATCCGCTTGCGCCTGCGCCAGCCGACCGGGGTCGTTGGCGTGGACCACAAACAGGGGTTGACCGGCCGCCACGGAATCGCCCACCTTAACCAGCACCTCCACACCGACGCCGTAATCGATCCGATCTTCTTTGCGGCCCCGGCCGGCGCCCAGCGCCATCGAGCTTTCGCCCACCGTCTGCGCATCCACGGCCGCGACGTGCCCCGCGCGCGGGGCCAGCACCGGCTCCACCAGCCGGGCGGCCGGCAGCAGCGTGGGGTCATCCACCGACCGCACATCGCCGCCCTGGGCCTGCACCAGCACCCGGAACTGCTCCCAGGCCAATCCGTCGGCCAGCCTGGCCTGGCAGAGCGCCCGGCCGGCCTCGGCGTCCTCGGCCGCGCCCGCCAGCGCCACCATCTGCGCCGCCACCTCCAGGCTGTGCTCGCGGAAATCGGCCGCCCCGCCGCCGCGCAGCGTCTCGATCGCCTCTTTGACCTCCAGCGCGTTGCCCACCATCCGGCCGAGCGGCTGGTTCATGTCCGAGAGCAGTGCCACCATCTTGCGGCCGGCGTCCACGCCCACCTCCACCATGATGGTCGCCAGCTCGCGGGCAGCTTCCACCGTCGGCATAAAGGCTCCCCGCCCCACTTTGACATCCAGCACGATCCCGTCCGCCCCGGCCGCCAGCTTTTTGCTCATAATGCTGGCCGCAATCAGCGGCATCGAGCTGACCGTGGCGGTCACGTCGCGCAGGGCGTACAGGTGGCCGTCGGCCGGGGCCAGGTCGCCGGTCTGGCCGCAAAGCACAATCCCATAGCTGCGCAGATGCTGCAGGAACTCTTCAGTGGTCAATTCAGCCCGCCAGCCGGGGATCGATTCCATCTTGTCCAGCGTGCCGCCGGAAAAGCCCAACGCCCGGCCGGACATCTTGCCCACCGGCACGCCGCAGGCCACCGCCAGCGGCAGCGCCACCAGCGTCGTCTTGTCCCCCACCCCACCGGAGGAATGCTTGTCGAGCGCAAACGCGACCGCGCTGTGCACGTCCAGCATGTCACCGGAGCGGGCCATCGCCAGCGTCAGGTCAACCGTCTCCCGCCGGCTCATCCCGCGGATGTAGGTCGCCATCATCAAGGCCGAGGCCTGATAGTCCGGCAGTTCGCCGGCCGTGTAGGCCCGCACAAACCATTCGATCTCGGCCGTTGTCAGTTCGCCGCCATCCCGCTTTTTGGCAAGTACCTCGGTCGCCCTCATCAAACCTTTCCTCCGCGCAAAAATCAAGGGCCAGATTATATCACGCCTGACGGGAAAATGGCTACACGCGGCGGGGCAGTGGAGCCGGCCAACGGGCCGAATGCCCTGGATCAACCAGCGTCCAACGGGCTGCGTACCCCTAGCGGCCCTTTGTTCATGACGTGTGTATACCATGGTCGCCTTGACATCCTTGTGCCCCAACAACTCCTGGACAGTACCGCGAAGCGTGTCGTATTCGGCTTCCAGCAAATGCGTTGCGAAGCAATGCCGAAACGTATGCAGACCTACCGGCTTTGGTTTCTGGACCACGTCACCTCCACGTGCCCAATGGGCTGAGAGAGAACATGGCGATACAAGAAGAGCAAGGCGCTCAAGATCTGGTTCTGGGTCGAAGCAGCCACATCCTGTTCAATTGCCAGATGCGTTAGGTACTGGTTAACTTCCGGCATGCCCAAATCCTTGGGGTGACGCTTGTTGTAAAACAAGATAAGGCGCCGTACCCATTGCACGTAGCTTTTCTCGGTGCGGTATGAATTATGCTTGAGCCGAAGCTGATCGCGCAGTTGTTCCAGGAGTTTTTTGGGCCGTGGAGACATAGCTCAATCATTGGCTCGGTTCCAAAGTCTGTTGGTGGCAGGCACGAGGAGAATGCCATCCGTACATGTAGCCAAGCGGCAGTCGACGCCCACTACATCTGGTGTCTCAAGAAGCGCCGCCGAAGTCACCAGCAAAATCGGGAACCGAGCCCAATAATTGCTTTTTCAAGGGATGCAAACTATAATGTTCCTTGAGTTTCAAACTCTGCGGATAGCATACTATGAAGAAAGGTCTGTGTAAATACCCATTTGGGGCGTTTATCCAGACAAGTCTGTTTAAACGTAGTTGGGCGGACACGGGTTCAACCTGTTAGATTTAGAATGCCAGTGAGGTAAGGAGGAATCACATGGCGAACAGGGGACTCACCAGGTTGGGCGGCGCGTGCGCCATTCTCTCCGGCGCTCTGCTCCCCTTATCTGCAATCGCGTTCATGCTCTTGCCTCCGGCTCAGCAGTCATGGGCCGATCCCGCGGCCTATCTCTGACCTTCGCCGAGGCTCCAACCTTCGCGATGGTCGAGTACTCGGCGAATGTCTTGACCGCCCTTCTCGGTCTCGCCGTGGTCATCTCGATCCCCCAGAGTCTCCGCCCTGTCCACGAAGGCTGGCTTCGCTGGGCAACGACAGTTGCCATCGTGGTGAACTCCGTAAACGCAGTTCAGTACATGCGGGAGCTATCCCTCATTCCGCCGATGGCAGATCGCTTCGTCCTGGCCGATTCTGCCACAAGGGCCGCCACGGTCGCGAGTCTGTATCTGGTCCCACTCGACCTCTATGGGTGAATCACCTGCGGTGCGATTGGCGCATGGCTCCTTGTCGTCAACATCCTCGCCTTGCCCGGAAGCCGCTGGCCGCGCCCCCTTTCCTACGTCGGGATTGCTGGCGGAATCGGCTATTGGCTAGTCGTGACTGGTCCCGTGCTCCACATGGAAGCGCTGAGCTTCATCGCATCCATTGCCGGCGTGGTGCTTGGCCCCATCTGGCTCATCTGGATGGGCCTAGTCCTGCAAAGATGGAGTCACAGAGCGGAGCCGTGATTCTGTTGCGGCGGCCCAACAACTCGCTGGAGCCGACCTGGCCAGCCCTCGGTTGGCGATTGTGCGGTACTATCTTTGGGCTGGCCAGGCGGCTCAGCTCAAGGCCGTTAGGCGAGACGCTCGCGCGCTCGCATCTCGCCTAATGGGCACGAGATACCATTGAGACGGCGTCGGGTTCACTCGTCGCTGGACTATCTTAGCCCTGAAGCCTATGAGCAACTCTACCATCAGCAGTAGAGTGTAGCTTAACCCCCTGTCCACAAAACCGGGGGAGGGTCTCAGTTTGTCGGGATGGCTCACAAAAATCGGATGGTGTGCTAGGTCAAGGAGACCAACTTGAATCGCAAAATTGCTATTTGTTATTTCTCTGGGACCGGTAATACCGCCTACGTGGTAGAACTGGCACAGGATGCATTTGTCAGTGCTGGGGTCGGTGTTGATCTCTTCAAAATTGAAGATTTGCGCCATAAGAAAAGGGCGGAGCTCAACCCGGCTGGGTATGACATGTTAGGGATTGCGCACCCGGTGCTGGGCTTCGACTGTCCCGGCTTTATCTACGACTTCGTGCGCGCCCTGCCGTCTGCTAAAAACAAGCCCGTGTTTTTGCTGAAGACGGCGGGGGATTACCATGCTGTGAATCACAGCGCCTCGCACTCTATTAAGAAAACCTTATCTTGCAAAGGCTATGATCCTTTCTATGACGAGATAGTTGCTATGCCAGTGAACTGGCTTATGGCCTATGATGATCGACTTAACCGGCAATTGGTGGAAGTTGCCCCGAAACGAGTGGAAGCAGCGGTGCGGCGCATTCTGGCTGGCGAGCGCCGGAAGCTCTCCAATGGCTTGCCGTTGCGCATTATTCTAAAGGCCATTGGCTACTTGGAGGATCGACATGGTGCCAAGCAGTTTGGGCGCTACTTGCGGGCGGGAGCTTCCTGTACGCGGTGTGGGAAATGCGCGCGCGACTGCCCAGCGGGGAATATTGAACTAAAAAATGAAAAGGTTGTGTTCGACAACGCCTGTGTCTGGTGCATGCGTTGCATTTACAATTGTCCACTAAAAGCCATTGACAACAAGTACATGAACCTGTTTATCCTAAAGGGCGGGTATAGCTTGGCCCGCATACGCGCATTGCCATTCGAGCCGATTGATTTTAAGGGTCCTAAGCTTCCTTTCTGGCACAAGTATTTTCAACGGTACTTTAAAGAATGATTTAAGATTAAGGCACCCCAAAAACCGCATGCACCCGACTCGGCGCTGCGCGCCTTCAGTGCGGGCGGGGTTGGTTTCGCGAGCTTGGTTGTAGTTCAGTAGGGTTTCCGTGGACACCGCGCCGCGCGGGTGATGCGCGCCGTTAGGCGGTGGGCCGGGAGGTATTGCGCTGCACGGGAATTCAGCTACGCTTGGCGGGTCGCGCGCCCCCGGCGGCGCGCCAGCAGGCGGCGGATGCGGGCGTGCCGCTCGCGGGTCAGCGGATAGAACCAGGCGACTACCACCGCACTGAGCAGCAGCACGACCCCCACCGGCCCCGTCAGCACGCGAATCGCGCCCAGCGCGCTGTCGGACTGGGCAAAGCGCACCGCCCCTTCGGCCGGGGCGCGGTAGCCATACCAGCCCAGCACCTGGAGCGCAAAAAAGATCGCCAGCGCGCCGGTCAGCTTGCGGACCAGGTTCTTGACCCCATAATAGATCCCTTCATGCCGCCGGCCGGTGCGCAATTCGTCCCACTCGATCACGTCCGGAAAGATGGCGTCCGGCAGGACGTGGGCGGTGGAGACCCCCAGCCCGGCCAGCACCGCCAATCCCAACACCAGCCCGGTCTGCCCTGGCTGGATGCTGTAAATGACAAGCTGAACGGCCGCCCAGAACACCATCCCGGCGATGTAGGCGGTCCGCTTGCTGTAGCGGCGCGCGACCCAGGTCCAGAGCGGCACGGCAATCACGGCGGTAACCAACAGCAAGCCCAGCACGGCCGATTCCAGCGCCAGCTCCATGCCAAACAGGTTGGCCGTTGCCAGCAGATCGCCGCCCGCCACCCAATAGACCAGGTAAAACGGGAGCATCAGCGCCACCAGGTCAAAGGTGATCCAGTTGAGCATGTAGAGCGCGGTGGCAAAACGAAAGGGGACGTTGCCCCAGGCCGTGCGCACCACGTGGCGCACAGAGTGGGACACGGCGGCATCTTGCGCGTCCTGCGGCCGCTCCTTTATCACCGCAAAGATGAGCAGAAAGGGAACGGCCGCCAGGCCGCCAAAGATCGCCGAAACGATCAGGTAGCCCTGCTGCTGCGCCAGCCCGGACTTGAGCGCGGCATCGACGATCATCGGCGCGGCGACGGCCGTGACCAGCGAGGCGAGCAGGTTAAAGAACATCCGGTAGGCGGCCAGGCTGGTGCGCTCATCGTAATCGGCCGTGATGTCCGGCGTGAGGGCGAAATAGGGCACCGAAACCAGCGTCTGGACCGTGTCGCTGAGCATGTAGGCCAGCATCACCGTCACCATCAGCGCCAGCTGGTTCTCCCAGGGCGGCGCCCACCAGAGGATCAGGAAACAGAGGCCAAACGGGATGGAGAACCAGAGCAGGAACGGCCGGCGGCGCCCCCAGCGGGTCCGCACCCGGTCACTGAGTATCCCCACCAGCGGGTCGTTGATCGCATCCCAGATGATCCCCAGTAGCGCGGCAAAGGAGGCCAGCCGCGGCTCCAGCCCCACCACATCGGTGAGAAAGATGGCGTAAAAGATCTGCCGCAGCGTGCCAAAGCTGGCATAGCTCCAGTCGCCAGAGCCGTACACCAGCTTGGTCAGCAATGAAACCCGGCCGGAAGTTTCCCTCTCCATCCTCGCCTCCTATTCGGTAAACCCTTCCACCAGATCGAGCACCAACTCACCCAGGTCGCCGCGGTTGGGCAGCGTCCCCATCATCCCATACAAAGCGGCCGACCGGCTCTCCGGCGACGGGCCACCCCCGGCCAGCAGCGATGAGAACCGGCTGGTCAGACGGCTGACCAGTCGCTCCGGCAACAGTCGGGTCGCTGCGCGGGCCGCGCCGACAACGACCGAATTGCTGATCCGGTGCCAGCTCGGCCGGCGGGCGCGCTGGCCAGCCTGCGCCAAGTCAGCCAGAAACGCTTCCACCATCCCCACCTGCCCGTAACTGACCGTCATGTGCAGCGAGGGCGGGAACTGCTGTCGGTCCAGGTGCCAGCCGCGCAGCGTCATCTCGTCGCCCACCTCGTACACGTTCAACGCGTCGGAGGCGATGGCAAAGACGCTCATGGCAGGTTCGCCCAGCACGTGCAGCCCGTCCAGCGCGTTGATGCCGTCGATCAGCCGGCCGGTGGCCTCCATCACCGCGGCGGCGCGGGCCAGGTAGCCCTCCTGTCCCAGGTGGTTGAGGATGGCCCAGGCGGCCGCGATCGCGCCCCCCGGCCGGGTGCCCGCCATCGTCGGTGAGGCATAGACCCCACCCGGCCAGTCGGTGTACACAAACAACTGGTGCCGGCGCACCTCCCGGTCGCGGTAAAGGATGACCGAGGTTCCCTTGGGGCCATAGCCGTACTTGTGCAGGTCGGCCGAGATGGAGGTAACACCCGGCACCGAAAGGTCAAAATCGGGCAGCGGGTAGCCCAGCTGCCTGACAAAGGGGAGCATAAAGCCGCCCATGCAGGCATCCACGTGGCAGAGCAAGCCGTGCTCCTGCGCCACGGCCGCCAGCTCGCGGATCGGGTCGATCACGCCGTGCGGGAAAGACGGCGCGGAGCCGACCAGCAGAATGGTATTGGGGCTGATCGCCGCCTCGACGGCTGCCACGTCGGCGCGGAAATCCGACCCTATCGGCACGTGCACCGGCCGGACGCCGAAATAGTGCGCCGCCTTTTCCAGCGAAGGGTGGGCGGTGATCGGCAGGATCATCTCCGGCTGCTGCGCCTGCGGCCGGTTGGCGCGCGCCCAGTCCCGCGCGGTCTTGACCGCCACCAGCAGGCTTTCCGTCCCGCCGGAGGTCATGTTCCCCACCGAGTTCTCGCCGCCGCCGAGCAGGTCCAACGCCATCCCCACCACCTCGGTCTCAAAGCGGCGCAAACTGGGAAAGGCGGTCGGGTTGAGGGCGTTTTCCGAGAAAAAGAGCAGGTACGCCTCCTTGAGCAGTTCGTTGGCCTCGTCGCCGGGGTCGTACACCAGCCCAAAGACCTTCCCATCCTGCCAGCGAACGTCGCCCAGCCTTGCCGCGCGCATCCGTTCCAGCAAGGCATCCTTGGACACGCCCTGTCTGGGGAACGGCACAGCAGCCCGTCCTTTTTTGGCGGTCATTGCTTCCTCCTTTGGCATGGGCGACCGGCCGGCCACCCCACTTTCACTTCCAGCGCGTCAGAATCCTCTCGCGCTGGAACAGCCTGACGGCGAAATAGAGCACGATCGCATCCAGCAGCAGGGTCACCCCGGCCGCCATCAACATGACGGAAACTGCCAGAAAGATCTTGCCCGCCAGCACCACCATGCTGAGGCCGATGATAGGCACCACAAAGATGCCGGTGATCTGTTGCGCCGCGCGGGGGTCGTTTACCCGCGACGAGACGATGACCCCGCTGAAAACCGATAGACAGGCCAGCAACGGGCTCAAAAGCACCATGCCGACCAGCCAGACCGGTCGCGACCAGCGCATCAAACACGACCGGCGGCAGAATCAGGTAGCCGCCCGCCACCAGCACCACGAAGCTGAGCCAGGTCAGGATAACCGAGGGGACCACGGCCGCCAGGCTCTTGGCCACCAGTAATTCCCACACCGAAACCGGCGCCGCCAGCAGCGGCTCCAGGCTTTTCGCTTCCTTCTCCCCCACAATACTATAGGCGGCGATGTAAACTGGCATCGCCATCGGGATGAGCAGAAAGTAGAACAGGAACTGATCGTTGAACATCACCACCAGCGCCTCGGTCGGCTCCATCACCCACAGCAGCTCGGCCGGGATGATGCTCATGTCTTCCTCGTCCATCGACTCCGGGTCGCGCAAAATCGCATACGCAGTTCCCAGCGTGAGCGCCACCAGCAGGACCGGGATCAGCGCCATGCTGAGGAGGATCATCTTGTTCTTGCGGGCATCCGCCAGCTCCTTGTCCACCACCGCGCGCACCTTGGACCAGTTCATCGCGCCACCTCCCGCTCCCCTTCCTCAATCAGCGTAAAATAGATCTCCTCCAGCGAGTGGCGCAACTCGGTGACGAATTGAACTTGGCCGCCGGCCGCCACCATGCACTCCACCAGCGCCGGGTTGTTCGCTTCAGGGTCCTCCAGGCTGCAGGGCCAGCCGGTGTCTCCGCCCACTCCACCCCTTTGACGAACGGCAACCCCTCCACGGCCGCCAGCACCTGCGGCGTGACGGTCGCCAGCTGCACCTCCACCCGCCGGCCGTAGAGCGACCGGCGCAGGTTGGATGGACTGTCAACCTGGATCAGCCGTTGCCGGATGACGCCGATGCGGTCCGCCAGCCGGTCGGCCTCGTCCAGATTGTGGGTGCAGAGAAAGATGGTCCGGCCGGCCCCCTTGATCTCGGCGATAAACTCGCGCACGGTGCGGGCCGCCTCCGGGTCCAGTGCGGCCGTCGGTTCATCCAGAAAGAGCAGCGGCGGCTCGTGCAGCATGGCCCGCGCGATGGCCAGCTTTTGTTTCATCCCTTTGGAGAAACCACCCACTGGCTCGTCGCGGCGCTCCCACAACCCCAGCAGTTGCAGGTACTTTTCCACCTGCCCGGCGATGTCATCCACCTCGTACAGTTTGGCGTACAACGTCAGGTTTTGCACCGCGTTCAGCCGCTCGTACAGGCCCGGCGCTTCGGTGAGAATGCCGACGCTGCGGCGCACTGCCATATCGTCCACGCCAATCTCGTGGCCATCCACCCAGGCCCGGCCGGCCGACGGGCCAATCAGCGCCGCCAGCATCCGCACCGTGGTGGTCTTGCCCGCCCCGTTGGGGCCCAGAAAGGCAAACACCTCACCGCGCTCCACCTGCAAATCCAGCCGGTCCACGGCCAGATTGTCGCCAAACCGTTTCGAAAGCCCTTCCGTTCTGATCATGCGCATCCTTCACAAGTGATTGTTGCTTGTGCCCTTGTTGTACCACGAACCGGGACACCCATCAAGCCCTGTGGTAAAATTGCCCATCATGAACGACAAAACAAACAAACGGACACTGATGGCGATTTTTGCCCATCCCGACGACGAGGCATTTGGGACCGGCGGCACGCTGGCCAAATATGCGGCCGAAGGACACGACGTCTACCTGGTGACCGCCACCCGCGGCGAGTCCGGCCAAATCTCCGAACCGGAGTTGGCGACGCCGGCCAACCTGCCCTACGTGCGGGAACAAGAGCTGCGCTGCGCCTGCCAGATTTACGGCATCCACCCTCCCTTCTTTTTGGACTATGTGGACGGGCAATTGCCAATCGTGAATCAGGGCCAGGCGGTGGGCAAGTTGGTGCGCCTGATCCGAGAACTCGAGCCGGACGTGATCATCACCTTTGGGCCGGACGGCATATACGGCCACTACGACCACATTGCGGCCCACCGCTGGGCGACGATTGCGGCTGACCTGGCGGCCGACCCGGACTGTTTCCCGGACCTGGACCTGTGCGATCCGCACCGTGTGAGCAAGGTATACTTTCGCACGTTGACCACCAACCAGGTGGCCCAGATATCCGAGGGCGACAAGCCGGCTGCCGTGATGATGGACGGCGTGCCATTTTATTTCGTGGGGCTGCCGGAATCAGAAATCACCACGGTGATCGACGTGGGCCCGTACGCCGAAGCCAAGCTCAAGGGGATCAAGTGTCACGCAACCCAGGTTGGCCGGAACGACCGCTACGCGGAAGAGCTGGAGGAAGCCCGAGCGGAACCCTGGTTTATGAAGGAGTTGTTCGTGCTGGCCAAATCGTCTATCGCGGCACCGGCCGGGGTGGAGACCGACTTGCTGGCCGGGCTGGACTGAACTAACCGGCCGGTTCCTGGCTGCCGCGGTTGTCGGCCGCGGCCCGGGGCAACCCGATCAACAACGCCACCGGCCCTGCCAGCAACAACCACATCATCCCGCCCAAGCCGAGTCGCTCGGCGGCCAGGCCCAACCCCACCGGCAGCAACCCGCCCAGCAACCCAAACAGGTTATCCACCGTCATCACGGTGCCGCTCCGACCCGGCATGGCCAAATACAACTGCGCTTTGAGGATCGCGTACCAGCCGGCATTGAACAGCCCCAGCAAACCCAACAGAACGAATTTGGGCCAGACGCCGGGAACCAGCAAAAAGGCCGGAAAAAGCAGCAGCTCGGCGGCCGTGCTGATCCGCAGGTAGCGCAATCCGCGCACCCGCGATAGCAGCGGGATGAGCAGGAGATCGCCCAGCAGCCCGACCACGCTCCAGACGGCCACGGCCGCCCCTGCCTGCGCGGGGGTAGCCCCCACCACGTCCACAAAATAGAGCGCCAAAAAGCCCAGCAGAACGTCCAGCATCAGGTCGGAGAATTCGAGCAGGACCAGCCAGCGCACGACCTCCGGCCGGCGCAACGCCCGCAACGCATCCAGCAAGCCCGACTTGAGGTCCGGCCGGCCATCGCCCCGGCCGCCAAACGGCTGACGCCAGGCTGCCAGCAGGGGGAGCAACGTCGCGGCCGCAAAGCCAAAGAACAAGCCACGCCAGCCCCAGCCCATCGCAACCGCACCGCCCAGCGCCAGTGGCCCCAGCACCACCCCGGCCGACCCGGCAAAGGTCCACCACGCCATGCCGCGCTCATGGCGGCCGGGGTCCAGGTCCATCAAGGTTGCCTGTGAGAGACTGACAAAAGCACCGGAGGCAGGGTAAAAGAGCACGAACGAGGCCAGCAACAGGGCAAAATCCCGACTCAAGCCGGTAAGCAGCAACGCCAGCGCAAAAACGACACCGCCGCCCAGCACCAGGGCACCCCGCTTCCAGACGTCGCCCAGCACGCCCAAAAAGGGCTCCACCAGGCTGCTGGCCAGGCTGGGCAAGCCCAACAACACCCCCACCTGGGCATAGGTCAGCCCCAGATCGTCACGGATGAGTGGCCAGGCGGCCTCGCGCGCACCATAAACCAACTCATCCAGGAACTCGATCAGCAGCAGCGTGCCGACGAACAGAGAGGTGCGGCGAAGAGCCCGACCGCGCGTCATGCCGTCGCCAGCACCAGCAGCGACGCGCCGGACAGGGCCACGATGGTGCCCGCCACGGCGCGCGGCGTGATGCGCTCGCCAAACAGCCTGGCTTCGATCGGAATCAGGATTACCGGCGCCAGCGACATGAGCGCCGACGCAACGCCGACGGCCGTCTGTTGCACCGCCACCATGGAAAGCCAGACGCCGATCGCCGGCCCGGATAGCGCACCGCCCACTACCAGCAGGAAGGTGCGGCGGTCCCGCATGGCCCGGCCGGTGACGCCAGCCTGCCTTTGCAGCACGGCCAGCAACCAGATGGCGGCCGCGGCCACCAGCATGCGCATCAGCGTGGCCGAAAGAGGGGGAAAATCATCTGCCAGCCCTTGCTTGCTGAGCACCAACCCGGCCGCCTGTCCGGCCGCGCCGCCCAGCGCCAGCAGCAAACCCAACGCGTACGACCTGCGGTCCTCGACCGGGGCGGAGCGGATTCCGCTCCGCGCCCGCCTCTCGC
Organism: uncultured Chloroflexia bacterium; assembly: GCA_963707345.1. Lineage (GTDB taxonomy): Bacteria > Chloroflexota > Anaerolineae > Promineifilales > UBA4811 > CAVPPE01. Next base: position 94,709 of record CAVPPE010000002.1, on the reverse strand, counting down.
CCACCACCCAGGCTATCCCGCCGATGGTTACGACGATGGCAGCGATTTCGGCCGGGGAGAGCGTTTCCCCAAGCCAGAGCCAGGCAATCAGCGCCCCAATCACCGGCGCCAGCGTCATCACCAGCATGGAGCGGCGCGGGCCGATCAGCACAAACGCCTGGAACAGGCTGGCGTCGCCCAGCACCAGCCCTACCACGCCCGACAGTCCCAACCAGCTCCAACGGGTCAGATCGGCCGAGGCCGGCCAGAACTGGCGGTAAAGCACCACGTGGGCCAGCGCAAGAAACACCACCGCCAGCAGCAGACGGACGCGGTTGACAATCGCAGAACTCGCCCGCCGGCCGGCAAGCGTGAACTGGATCGAGGTCAACGACCACATGATTGAAGTTCCCAGCGCAGCCAGTTCGCCCATCACCCAACTCCAATAGTCACAGGCGGGAATTGTAACATAGGAAACCCGGCTGGCAACGGGCATCCGACCAAGCCCGCTGTTTGTGGCATCCCGGCCGGGATGGGGTAGAATAGATTAACAAGAGTCACTGCGCCCAAGTCCTTGGGTTGAGCAGCTACCAGCAGGAAATCAAAGGAGTTCCACGATGGAAGATTGGTTGTGGCAAATCATCCCCTGGGGATATCGGGCGCTACTCGAAATCGAGAACTGGCGATCCCCCGTGCTGGACATCTTTTTCCGAGCCATCACCGAGATGGGTAACGAGTTATTCTACATCGTCTTTCTCACGCTACTCTACTGGTGCATCCACAAACGAGTCGGGCTGGGGGTTACGCTTGCCTACCTCACCTCTACCTTCTTTAACAACTGGCTCAAAGACTGGTTCGACATCCCCCGGCCGGACGCCGCTGCAATCAGCGCCACTCTGGATAGCGCCGGGATCGCACAAAGGCTGGACCCGCTGTTGCGTGAAACCTCGCCGTCTTTTCCCAGCAACCACTCGCAAGGAGCAATCGTTACCTGGGGGTACCTGGCGCTATGGGCAAAGCAGCGCTGGTTCTGGCTGCTGGCGGCCGTGCTGGCCGCGCTGATTGCCTTCTCCCGCGTCTATGGCGGCGTTCACTTTCCGCAAGACATCATCGGCGGCGTCCTGATTGGGATGGTCTTTCTTGCCGCATGGACCTTTCTGGAAGGCAAGACCATGCCATGGCTACAATCGCTTTCGGCCGGGATCAGAGTTGCCGTGGCAATTCTGTTGCCGGTGCTGGCCTTTGCCCTGGTTCCCACCCAGGATAGCGCCATGGTGATGGGCACCATTGCCGGCATGTCCAGCGGCTACCTCGTGCAGGAAGAAAAGCTGCGTTTTAGCCCGGCCGGACCATGGGGCCAACGCCTGCTACGGGCCGCGTTGGGACTGGTGATGGTCTTTGCCGTCTACCTGGGCTTGAGCGCGTTGGCAAAAGCGGCCTTGGGAGAGAATGCGCCGGCCGTTGTGCGGGCCGCGCGCTACGCGCTGCTCGGTCTGACCGGCTCGCTGGCCGCTCCGTGGGCCTTTCTCAAACTCGGGCTGGCGGAACGCGAAGCGTAAGCGTCGGAAAGAGCCCGCATGGCCAAGAAATCAGCCAAAAAACACCCAGTCACCCGCCTGCTGCTGGTCCGGCACGCAACCAACGACTGGGTCAAAACGGGCAAGCTGGCCGGCCGGACTCCAGGTGTCCATCTCAACCAGCAAGGGCAGCAAGAAGCGGAGGCACTGGCGCAAAGGCTGGCAAAGTGGCCGATTGCGGCCGTCTATGCCAGCCCGCTGGAACGAGCACAGGAAACCGCGGCCGCGATTGCAGCGATCCACCAACTTTCGGTGCGGGAAAGTCGCGGGATTGGTGAGGTGGATTTTGGCGAGTGGGCCGGCCGGGAGCTGAAACAGTTGGCCAAAGAGCCGGCCTGGCGATTGGTGCAGGGCCGCCCGTCCGCCATGCGCTTTCCCGAAGGAGAGTCATTTCGCGAGGTACTCGGCCGGGCCGTGGACGAGATCGAGAATCTGGCAGCAAGCCATCGCGGGCAGACCATTGTGCTCGTCTCCCACGCTGATGTCATCAAGGCGCTGGCCTCCCACTACTTGGGGCTGCACCTGGACCATTTCCAGCGCATCGTTATCAGCCCGGCATCGCTCACCGTGCTGGCATTTGGGCCGATGGGAGGGCTGGTAGGTTCGTTGAACGACACCGCCCATCTCCCGTTGGAAAAGCAGGAGCTGGATGACTGACCAATCAGACACCATTACCATGTCCATTCACCAGCTTCTCGACCTGCTGTCCGATGGGGAGTTGGAGGTCAAAGGGCAATTCCGATGGGGCTCTAATTATACCTTTCTGGCCACCATCACCGACGGCGACGTGGTCATCCCGGCCGTCTACAAGCCGTGCGCGGGTGAATCGCCGCTGTGGGATTTTGACCGCGCCACACTCTGCCGGCGTGAGGTAGCAGCGTACTTGTTGAGCGAACACCTGGGCTGGCCGGCCGTGCCCCCCACCGTGCTGCGCGATGGCCCACACGGCCCCGGATCGGTGCAGCTATTTATTGACGCCGATCCCAACGAGCACTTTTTCAGCCTGCGCGACCGCGGCGGGCACGAGCTGACCTTTCAACAAATCGTGCTTTTTGACGCCCTCACCAACAACGCCGATCGCAAAGGGGGACACCTGCTGCTGGCCCAAGATGGGCAGGTGTGGGCCATTGACCACGGGCTCACCTTTCACACAGAGCCCAAGCTGCGCTCGGTGATTTGGGATTACGCCAAAGAGGCAATCCCGGCCGGCCTGCTTGCTGACCTGAACCGACTGAACGACCATCTGCAACCCGGCACTCCCTTGTTGGAGGCAATGACCCGATTGCTCAGCGCACGCGAGACTCAGGCGGTGCAAAGCCGCCTGCACGAGTTGCTCAATAAAGGCCATTTCCCATCGCCCGGCCCCGGCCGGAACGTGCCCTACCCCTTAGTTTGAATGTCGGCCGGGGTAAAATTTCCAGCCCCGTAGCCATCCAACAAACTGAGGTTCAGACCGGAGTTCGGACATGACATGACGACAGCCGGAATCGCGCATTGGCCGCTGAGAAAGCGAGGGGGTGTGGGCTCGCTACGCGAGCCCACACCCCCTCAAAACCACTCTGCAGACGACAATTCGACTACTATTGTCCGAACGCCGGGGCAAAAGCTTGACAAATGGAAAATACGTTGTATAGTTATCGGCAATTATGAAGAGAGTTGTCTTTTTATTAGGTCAAAGCAATTTGCACCTTTGCATCTGTCTCAGGCGGGGGCAGTAGCCCATCCGCCTGGCGCCAGCACAACGGTTGACGACAGACGGCGGGTGAGCTGCCTCCGCGACGGCCCAGTCGTGGTGAGCCCAGCTCGCCCGCTTTGTTTTTCTGTTGGTCGTTTTGTTGGAGATGAGACAATGCTAAAGACAATCACACGTCAATCGTATATTGAAACACCAACCGCCCCCGTCGCCCCAGTAGAGCAACTGGTGGGCAATACCCCATTAATCCAGCTACGCCGAATCACGGCCGAACTCAATCCCACCGTCCGCTTGCTGGCAAAAGCCGAATACTTGAACCCAGGTGGTTCGATCAAGGACCGCGCTGCCCTGAATATCATCCGCGTGGCGGAGGCGGCCGGCCTGCTTGGATCGGACAAGGTGCTGATCGACGCCACCTCTGGCAACACCGGCATCGGCTACGCGATGCTCGGGGCGGCGCTGGGACACAGAGTCAAGCTGGCGTTGCCGGCCAATGCCAGTCCGGAGCGGATTGCTATCCTGCGTGCCTACGGTGCCGAGTTGGTGCTCACCGATCCCCTGGAGGGAACCGACGGCGCGATCCGCAACGTGCGCGAGTTGGTGGAGGCCAAGCCGGAGCGCTATTTTTACGCCGATCAGTACAGCAATCCGGCCAACTGGGAGGCGCACTTTCACACCACCGGCCCGGAGATCTGGCAGCAGACCAACGGGCAGATCACCCACTTTGTAGCGGGCCTGGGGACCAGCGGGACGATGATGGGCGTCGGCCGGTACCTGAAGGCGATAAACCCGGCCGTGCAGTTGGTTTCGCTGCAGCCAGACGGGCCGCTCCATGGGTTGGAAGGGCTCAAGCACATGCAGACCGCCATCATCCCACCCATCTTTGACCCCGGCCTGGTGGATGCGAATCGGGTGGTGACGACCGAGGATGCGTACCGGATGGCCCGCCGCCTGGCGCGAGAGGAAGGGCTGTTCGTCGGTGTCTCGGCCGCGGCCGCCGTGGCCGGCGCGCTGCAACTGGCGCAAGAAATGGAACGCGGCACCGTGGTCACCGTGCTGCCCGACGGCGGTTACAAGTACATGAGCGAACGATTTTGGACCGAGTAGCGATGGAAGTAAGACTGACGACAACGCAGATGGCGCAAATCATCCAGCACAGCGAAGGGGCGTACCCAAACGAGGGATGCGGTATCTTGATCGGCCGGGCCGAGAACGGCCACAAAATTGTGGTGGAGATCATCCCGGCCGGTAACGCCCGCGAGGAGAACGCACAACATAACCGCTACCTCATCCCGCCGGAAGAGCTGCTCCAGGGCGAACTGCGCGCCGAAGAGCTAGGGCTGGATGTGATTGGCTATTTTCACTCGCACCCAGACCATCCGGCCCGGCCGTCCGAGTACGACCGCGAACATGGCTGGCCATTTTACTCGTACCTGATCACCTCGGTGGAAAACGGCCGGGCGATCGTCACTCGCGCCTGGAGCCTGCGCGAAGACCGCTCGGCATTTGATGAAGAGACACTGGTCACAACCAGTGAAGGAGAATGACATGAGCAACGCGACGATTCCCATACGTATCCCCACTCCACTGCGGCCGTACGCCGGCCGGCAGTCCAGCGTCGACCTGCAAGGCGAAACCGTGGAGGAGGCAATCCGCGACCTCACCGGCCGGTATCCCGACCTGCACGAGCATCTCTTTGACGACGAAGGTAACCTGCGCAGCTTTGTAAACCTGTACTTGAACGGTGAAGATGTCCGCCATTTGCGCGGCGTGGCAACACGCCTTTCGCCGGGCGACCGGCTTTCCATCATCCCGGCGATTGCAGGGGGCTAGCGCCTTTCGCGCAAACCCGGATCGCGAGGAAAATACCCATGGACAACAACGGACACCTCACACACGACGAAATGCGGCGCTACAGCCGCCACTTGATCATGCCGGAAGTAGGGCTGGCCGGGCAGGAGAAGCTCAAAGCTGGCAGCGTGTTGCTGATTGGCACCGGCGGGCTGGGGTCGCCGCTAGCGCTCTACCTGGCGGCGGCCGGGGTCGGCCGGATTGGCCTGGTGGATTTTGACGTGGTGGACTATACCAACCTGCAGCGGCAGATCATCCACGGCACCAACGACGTCGGCCGGCCAAAACTCCACTCGGCCCGCGACCGCATCCTGGAGATCAACCCCAACGTGGAGGTGGTGCTTTACGAAACCGCCATTGATTCCAGTAACGCGCTGCAAATCATGGCGAGTTACGACGTCATCATTGACGGGACCGACAATTTCCCAACCCGCTACCTGACCAACGACGCCTGCGTGTTGCTGGGCAAACCCAACGTGTACGGCTCTATCTTTCGCTTTGAAGGGCAGGCTTCGGTCTTTGACGCGAGCAAGGGACCGTGCTACCGCTGCCTCTTCCCGGAGCCGCCCCCGCCCGGATTGGTCCCCAGTTGCGCCGAGGGAGGTGTGCTGGGCGTGCTGCCCGGCGTCATCGGCACCATCCAGGCTACCGAGGCAATCAAATTACTGCTTGGCGAGGGTGAATCATTGATCGGCCGGCTGCTGCTGTACGATGCACTGGAAATGCGCTTTGATGAGGTCAGGCTGCGCAAAGATCCGGACTGCCCGGTCTGCGGCGAGCACCCCACGGTGACCGAGTTGATCGACTATGTGCAATTTTGCGGGTTGGACCCGGCCGATGCGCTGGAGCCTGACTGGGAAATCACACCGCGCGAATTGCAGGAAAAGATGACCAACGGCAACCGGCCGGTCCTGCTGGACGTCCGCGAGCCGCACGAGTGGGATATTTCACACCTGAAGGGCGCACTGCTCATCCCACAAGACAAACTACCCGGCCGGATGAGCGAGCTAGACAGCGCCGACGAGATTGTGCTCTACTGTCGCAGCGGGCAGCGCTCCGCGCGGGCGCTCAACCTGCTCCACGACGCCGGCTTTCGCAAGTTGAAAAACCTGCGCGGCGGCATCAACGCTTGGGCGCGCGAGGTAGATCCCTCGCTCCCGCAATACTAACGCCGGCCGCACCGCGCCGAAAGACGAGAAAGACGACCGGCAGCATCCTGGCTTTCGTTCGTCTTTTTTTGCCAGCTGTGGTACAAACCTCGCATTGTGGAGGATCGCCATGAACCAGCCCGATGTGACGCCCGACGACATTTTCCTGGCCCGGGAGCGGATTGCGCCGATTGTCCAGCGCACACCCTTGATCAACTCTCGTTTCCTGTCGGAACGCACAGGTACGGCCGTCCGCCTCAAGCTGGAGAACCTGCAAGAGACCGGCTCGTTCAAACTGCGCGGCGCAACCAACAAACTGCTCAACCTCTCGGCCGGGGAGCGGGAGCGCGGCGTGGTCACCGTCTCGACCGGCAACCACGGCCGGGCGGTGGCCTATGCGGCCGGCAAGCTGGGCATCCCGGCCGTGATCTGCCTCTCTGAGAATGTCCCGCCCAACAAGGTGGAGGCCATCCGCCAGTTGGGTGCAGAGGTTGTCCAGGCCGGCCGGAGCTACGACGAGGCAGAATCCCACGCCCTGCGCCTGCGGGACGCACGCGGCCTGACGCTGGTGGACCCCTTTGACGACCCGTTGATTGTTGCCGGTCAGGGAACCATTGGGCTGGAGTTGTTGGAAGAGATGCCCGAGATCGATATGGCAGTGATCCCGCTCTCCGGCGGAGGGCTGGTGGCCGGAATCGCCATCGCGCTCAAATCTGCCAAACCTGCCGTCCGGATAATCGGCATCTCCATGGACCGTGCGCCGGTGATGGTCCACAGTTTGCGCGCCGGCCGGCCCATCGAGATGCCTGAGGAACCAACGCTGGCCGATGCGCTGGCGGGCGGCATCGGGTTGCGCAACCGGCACACCTTCCGGTTGGTGCAAGAGCTGGTGGATGAAACCCATCTGGTCACCGAGGAAGAGATTGCGGCCGGGATGGCGTTTGCGTTCCACCAACACCACGTGGTGGTGGAGGGGGGCGGCGCGGTGGGGCTGGCGGCGCTGCTGCACGGCCGGGTGCCCAACCTCGGCCGCCGCATCGCGGTCGTGATCAGCGGCGGCAACGTGGACGCCGGCCGGCTGCTTCAGATCGCGCAGCGCTAAACCGCGCTGCCTTCCGGACTTGTGCGGGAAACCTGCTGGCTGGCGTTCCTATACGCGAGCCAGGCAATCACAACGTAGGCCATCGTCTTGGGAATCATCAGCATCCCCACCGCGGGAACCTGCTGGACAAACAGGATAACCGGAAGATAAAAAGTATACGACACCAGGATCATCAGCCCGACCCAGGCAAAGAGTTGATCCTCGGCCGCGCGGGCGTCGCGCAGAATGAGATACGCGATCCCCAGCCCTTGCCCCACCAGCGGCAGGTTGCGATACAGCGACCAGGGCTGCGGCGGGACCGTGCTGTTCCACTCGTTGCCCGGTAGCGCCATCAACACCAACCTGACAGCCGCGGCCGCCAGCAGCAGCCAGCCCAACCAGCCCAGCGGCTTGCCAAAACGCTCCCGCCAGATGAACACGACCAACACATAGAAGAAAGTGACCGTGACGGCCGTGGCGAGCGCGCCGGCCCCGACCAGGCCAAGGTTGAAGTCAAACACACTCAGAGTAGAATCCAGCCCGCCCAGGGCATACGCCAGCACCCGAAACCCCACATGCCCCGTATCCCCCAAGGCCAGCAGGCCAAATGCCCAGATAAACAGTCGCGTCAGCGGTCGGTGGCTTTCCGGCAACTGGCTCAGGCGGCGACGCATAGCGATGACCAGCCACCACACTGCAATGAGGTAAGCCAGGTTGAATGCAATTTCGACCCACATACGTATGTTTTCGGACACAGTTCATTCTCCCAGTTTCTGCCAAGCCGGGCGCAAGTGTATCTGAAAATGGGCGCGGGTCAACTCAATCACCGGCCGGCACTGCCGCCCGGACAAAGGCTGCCAGATCCCCCTTGAGTTGCTCCAATGACGGCCGGTGAATGTACATCATGTGCCCGGCCGGGTAGTGCGCGGTGAGGATATTGGGCTGGAGTTCACGGTCAAGTTGCAGGTGATCCAACGTGTATCGAGTGGCAAAGTACGGTGTGGCCAGATCAAAATAACCACTGGCCACAAAAACCTTCAGCGCCGGATTCTTGCTAATGGCCTGGCGCAAGGTTTCGGCCACATTGACGTACTGGTTCTGGAATTGGTCATAGCTCCAGGGCATCACCCGGTCGGTCAGGATTTCGTAGGGTAAATCGCTTTCAAACGCCAGTTCGCGCCGGAGATAGTCGTTAAGCGTAGCGCTGTACGGCCCCTGGATGGCTGCATAGCTGGGGTCAAACTCGGGCTTCTCGCCGGCCGCGTCCCGGTCCGCGCCGGTAAAACGGCTGTCCAACCGGCCGACCGTGCGCCTCTGATCACGCAGCAACTCTTTGGTGAAGCGATGGATCTCAATCCGCAGGTTGGATTGTTCCACATAGTCCATCGGAAGGCCGGTGTAGCGCGCCAGTTTGGCAGCGATCCTGTGCTGCTCGTCGGCCGGGAGCGCCGATCCCTTCATCAGCGCCAGCGCGTACTCCCCTTGCGCAAAGGCTTCCACCTCGGCCAGCGTGGCAGGCAGATCCGCCTGCAGATCGGCCGGCAGCTGGCCGTGATACCAGGCTGTGGCCGTATAAGTGGGAAGAAACAGGATGTAGGGCAGGTCGTTCCCTACCATAAACCGCGCCGTCTGGAAATTGAGAATCGAGGAAATCAGCATGACCCCGTTGAGATACATCCCGTGCCGATCCTGCAGATAGCCCGCCAGCCCGGCGGCACGGGTTGTGCCGTAACTCTCGCCGGCCAGGCACTTGGGGGAAGCCCAGCGGCCGAACCGAGAGGTCCACAATTGGATCAGGTCACCCACCGACTCGATATCCTTTTTGAAATCGTGAAACTGCTCCGGCTTCTCGCCGGGCACAGCCCGACTGAACCCGGTGCTGACTGGGTCGATAAAGACCAGGTCCGAAAGGTCCAGCAGAGAGAACTCGTTGTTGACCAAGCGATACGGTGGCGGCAACGGTTTGCCTTCGTCGTCCATCAGCACGCGGCGCGGTCCCAGCAGCCCCAGGTGCAACCAGACAGAAGAAGAACCTGGACCGCCGTTGAAAGCAAACGTCACCGGCCGGCGGCCGGGGTCATCCGCACCGTCCAGCGTATAGGCCACAAAAAAGATGGTCGCTTTGGACTTGAGCTTTTCTCCCTTGGCCTCCTGGTCATCCTCTTCCGTTTTGAGAACCACGGTTCCGGCAGTTGCCGTGTACGCCAGTTCCTTCCCACCGATGATGACGGTGTGCTTGGTGACGGAAAAGCGGTCCTGCACTTCTTGAGCCTGCACATTGTCGGCCGGCTGTTTTGCCTCGTTCTCAGACACAACTATCCTCCCTGAACATCAAGCACGGCGATCGTCAGGCGAGAAATGCACACCAGCTTGTTGTTCTCATTGGTGATGCGAATCTCCCACAACTGGGTCGAGTTGCCCAGATGCAGCGGCCGGGCTGTGCCATACACGTGTCCGGAAGTGACCACCCGCACGTGGTTGGCGTTGATATCCAGCCCGACCACGCGCTTTTGGCTGGGGTCAATGCACAAAAACGCGCCCACACTGCCTAGCGTCTCCGCCAGCGCAACCGACGCGCCGCCGTGCAGAATCCCGGCCGGGGTCACCGTCCGGTTGTCCACCGGCATTCGGGCGCGGATAAAATCATCCCCGACCTCCAGATACTCAATCCCCAAGTGCTCGACCATCGTCCCGGCCGAGCGGGCGTTCAGCATCTCTGCGATAGCCCGCGTAAACCAGATTGGCATGTCGAAATCTCTCGTGTCAGTTGAGATGGCGCTTCAGGTAACGGCCGGTGTAGGATTGTGGCGACTGCACAATCTCCTCTGGCGTGCCCACGGCCACAATCTCGCCGCCGCGGTCGCCGCCCTCCGGCCCCAGATCGATCAGGTGATCGGCTACCTTGATGATGTCGGGGTGATGTTCGATAATGACCACCGTGTTCCCGCGCTCAACCAGCCGATTGAGCACCTGGATCAGCTTGGCCACATCGTGAGCATGCAGGCCCACCGATGGTTCATCCAGGATGTACAGCGTCTGGCCGGTCCCCTTTTTGGATAGCTCGCGGCTCAATTTGATCCGTTGCGCCTCACCGCCGGACAGCGTGGTGGCAGACTGCCCCAATCGGATATACCCCAATCCCACATCCCGCAGGGTCTTTAGCCGGCGGCGAATGGCAGGAAAGTTGGCAAAAAAGTCCAGTCCTTCTTCCACGCTCAACTCGAGCACCTCTGCAATGTTCAGCCCCTTGTAACGGATTTGCAGGGTTTCGCGGTTATAGCGAGATCCGTGACAGATGTCACACGGAATGTAAATATCGGGCAGGAATTGCATCTCGATACGCAACTGGCCTTGACCCTCGCAGGCCTCGCAGCGGCCGCCCTTGACGTTAAAGCTGAACCGGCCGGGCTTGTAGCCGCGCACCTTGGCCTCCGGCAGACCGGAAAAGAGCTGCCGCACCTGGTCGAAAAGCTTGGTGTAGGTAGCGGGGTTGGAACGTGGCGTCCGGCCGATGGGACTCTGGTCAATGTTGATCACCTTGTCAATCCACTCGATACCTTCGATGAAATCATGGCTGCCAGCCTGTTCCTTGGAGCCGTTCAGCAATTGCGCCAGCCGCCGATGCAGCGTCTCCATCACCAGCGTGCTCTTGCCAGAGCCGGAAACGCCGGTCACGCAGATTAATTCGCCGAGCGGGAAACTGACGTCGATTCCCTTTAAATTGTGTTGCCGCGCGCCACGCACCACCAGGGTTTTTCCGTTCCCCGGCCGGCGCTCTTGCGGCACCGGGATTTTCATCCGGCCGGAGAGATAGGCCCCCGTGAACGAGTTGGGGCATGCGACCATCTCTTCCAATGTGCCTGAGCATACTACCTGGCCACCATTCACACCCGCACCGGGCCCCAGGTCGATGATCCAGTCGGCCGCGCGCATGGTATCCTCATCGTGCTCGACGATCAGCAAGGTGTTGCCCAGATCGCGCATTCCCTCCAGCGTGCGGATCAGCCGTTCCTGGTCCCGTTGGTGGAGCCCAATGCTGGGTTCATCCAACACATACAAGACCCCCATCAATTGCGAACCAATCTGCGTGGCAAGCCGGATGCGTTGCCCCTCGCCGCCGCTCAGGGATCCGGCTGCGCGGCTAAGCGTGAGATAATCCAACCCCACGTTGACCATGAACTCCAGCCGGTCGTGAATCTCTTTCAGGATCAGCCGGCCGATGGCTTGCTGTCGGGGCGTAAACGGCGTCCCCTCAGGCGTTTTTCCCTGCAACCGCTCCACCCAGTCCAGTGTGCGGACCACTGGCCAATCCGAGATGTCCACGACGCGCAGGCCGTCAATGGTCACCGCCAGACTCTCCGGCCGGAGCCGCGCCCCATGGCATTCCGGGCATTCACGCTCTGCCATGTACTCCTCAATCTTGCGCCGCATATAGTCGGAATTGGTCTCCCGATAGCGCCGCCGCAGGTTGTTGACCACCCCCTCAAACGTGGTCAGGTATTCGCCGTGGCCATTCCGGTCCCGGCTGACGTAGCGCATCAGCACCCGCTCATCGCCGCTGCCATACAACAGCACCCGCTGCTGGGCTTCGCCAAGGGCGTGCCAGGGTTGATCCACGGGGATTGTGAAATGATCCGCCACCGACCGCAGCATCTGCCAGCTCCAGCTATCCAGGTCGGCCGGCCATGGATCCAACGCTCCCTCCCGCAGGCTTTTCTTGGGGTCCGGCACAATCAGCGCCGGCTCCAATTCCAATTGCATTCCCAAACCCTGGCAGGTGGGGCACGCACCGTGCGGACTGTTGAAACTAAAGGAGCGCGGCTCAAGCTCTGGCAGGCTGATGCCACAATAAACGCAGGCCAGCTTTTCCGAAAAGAGCGTGTCCTGCGGTGGTTCCAGCGAGACGTTGGCGGCCAGCATGACCCCCTCGCCCATTCGAAGGGCTGTCTCAACCGAGTCAGTCAAACGCGTTCGCGCCTCGGCCGCCTCCGCGCTCTCGTCGTCGGGGTTGTGTTGGACCACCAGCCGATCTACAACCACCTCAACGGTGTGCATCCTGTAGCGATCCAACTCGATCTCTTCGTCGACGTCGCGCACCTCGCCATTGACCCGCACACGCACAAAACCCGCTTTGCGCACCTCGTCAAACACCGACTGATGGTGGCCTTTCCGATCCTTGATGAGCGGGGCCAGGATGAGCAGCCGGGTGCCGATGGGGAGCCGGAAAAGCGAGTCCACGATCTGCTCTGCACCTTGTTGCTCCACCTTGCGGCCGCACTGATGACAATGGGGCGTGCCCACCCGCGCATAAAGCAAGCGAAGGTAATCATAGATCTCGGTCACGGTCCCCACAGTTGAGCGCGGGTTGCGGCTCACGCCGCGCTGGTCAATGCTGACGGCCGGGCTTAGCCCTTCAATCTGGTCCACATCTGGCTTTTCCAACTGCCCCAGGAATTGCCGCGCATAGGCGGAAAGCGACTCGACGTAGCGCCTCTGCCCTTCCGCAAAAATGGTGTCAAATGCCAACGACGATTTCCCCGAGCCCGACAGGCCGGTGATGACCACCAATTTGTCGCGGGGAATCTCGACCGTGATGTTTTTGAGATTGTGCTCGCGCGCGCCGCGCACAACGATCTTGCTCTGTGCCATACCCAACCCTTGGAAAAAATTTAGAACAATTGTACCATAGATTGATCTGGTAACAAGCGCGTGTTAGGCTTTTTGCGCAATTTGATTGATGGCCCAATCCATGGCGACTTGCTGGCAGTGAGGCTGATCGACAACACGCTGCACCGACTTGACGTTGGGCAGTTGTGCAATCCGGTGGACAATGCGGGAAAGCTGGCGCAGTTCGGTAACCTCCACCGTGACGGTTATTAGCCCGACATTGCGCGTGTTATCGGCCCGGCCGTACATCTCGCAGATATTGACCTGCTCTGCTTCCAGGATCTGAGATACATCGTAAGTCAACCCGCTGCGGTCGATAGCGGCTATCCGGAGGTGAATCGGCCGGGCGGCACGCGGCTCCTCCACCCAATCCACCTCCACTAGATTGAGCCAGCCGCCATCCTGGCCCGTCTTGACGATGTGATGGCAATCCATCCGGTGCACGGTGACCTGGCCGCCGCGCAGCAGGTTGCCGACAATCGGATCGCCCGGCCGGGGTATGCAGGTGCCGCACAGCTTCATGGGCCGGCCGGGGATGCCACGGATGCGGACCGTACTATCCGGGGAAAACGAAACCCCGCTCACCAGAGTCGCCTCCAGAGCATTCCAAACCGGCCGCATGGCCACATGGGCCACCCGCTGCGGAGTAACTTCAGCACATGCAACGGCCATTAACAAACCTTCGACATCCTCAAAGTTCAACTCGCGGGCCATGGCATCCAGATCATACTCTTCCATCCCCATCATGTCCATCTCGCGCCGCAAGGCTTCCCGCCCAATGGCAGTAGCTTCCGGGCCATGCAGGCGGCGGAACGCGCGCCGGATGCGATTCTCCGCATAGACTGTGCTCACAAACTCCAGGTCTTTGTCCAGCCATTCGCGCAATGGCATGCCGCCCTCGTAACGCACAATGCTCACCTGATCGCCGCTGCGCAGCGGCGTGTTGAGCGGCCGGGGCACCCCATTGATGTGCGCACCGCGGGCTTCGTCACCCAGTCTGCTGTGAATCTGATAGGCGAAATCCAGCGGCGTGGAACCGGGCGGGAGCTCGACCAACTCTCCCTCTGGCGTGAAAACCTGAATCTGGTCGGCAATCGCCTCGCGGTAGGCAGCCAATTGAGCGCCGCGCTCTGTAATACCCCCCAATGGTTTCAGTCGCTTTAGCAGCCGCTGGATACCCTCCTCCAGCCCTTCCGATTGGTCGGGGATATTGGCCACCCAGCGAGCCAGGATGCCGTGATGGGCAATTTGGTGCATCTCAAACGTGCGAATGCGCACCTTCAAAAGCCCGCCCGGCCCAAATACGGTGGTGTGCAGAGAACGGTACAAGTTTTCCCTTGGGTGGGCAATATAGTCATCAAACGTGCCGGGGACAGGCTTCCACAAATCGTGGATCATCCCCAACACCTGGTAACACTCAAACCGCTCATTTACCAGGACGACGATGCGCATGACATCCGCCAGCCGTTTGGGCAAGCGCCCCTCCCGCGCATAACCCTGGTACAGAGAATAGATGTGCTCCGGCGATGGCTCTACCCACACGCTCAAGCCGGCCGCGGTCATTGTTTCGTGCAGCAGCCGCCGGATCACATCAAACCAACCCTGCTGGTTTTCCGCCCGGCGGGTCATTAGTTCTTTGAAGCGGCTGTACAATTCCGGCCGGAGCGTTTGCAGCGCCAGCTCTTCCAGTTCCGATTTGACGTCCCACATTCCGAGCCGATACGCCAGCGGGGCATAGACGTCCAGAACCTCGTACGCCTTTTCGCGTTGCTTGTGAGGCGGTAATGCAGCCACCGTCTGCATGTTGTGCCGCCGGTCTGCCAGCTTGATGAGAACCACTCGCTCGTCGTCCACCATGAACTGGAAGAGCTTGTTAAAGCTTTCGATCCCAATCTCTTCCTGCCTGAACTGGCTGACCACCTCGCGGCCGGTGGCTCGCAGCCGGGTCACGCCATCCACCAGCTTGCCCACCTCGGGCCCAAAGCGCTCGACGATGTGCGAAATGGGCACCTTGGTGTCCTCAGCCACATCGTGGAGCAGCGCGGCCGCCAGCGTCGCGGGGTCCAACTGATAGCTGGCCAGGTAGTCAGCCACGGCCAGGGGATGCTCAAAGAACAGTGCGTCGCTGGATTTGCGGAGTGTCAGTTCGTGGGCCTTGAATGCCACCAGTAGAGCATCTGCTACCACGCCTTGCTGCTCATCCGAGAGATAGGTTTGCAGGCGGGCAAAAAACCTATCGGCCGCCTGCAACAACTGAGGAACAAACCCCGGATAGCTGGCCCGCCACTTGCCCAATGGGTCAAGCTGGCGCAACAGGCCCTGAAACTGGTCAAGAAATGCAGGCGCGAGATAGGCAATATGGTTAGGCGCGAAAGGAATATCTACTCCATCAGCCATCAGTCGACCTCGCAATTGACCATCCATTCTATCATGAAACAGGGAAAAAGGAATTGGCCGGCCGCTGGTTTTTCTGGTCTCGCGACAGGCTTGATCTATTTGGCTGCCTGACTGAGCCGTGCTAAAATTACTGCGCTATCCTGGCACTCCAGGTAAGAATGGAAAAAAGAGTCAAGACCTTGGACAAGCAAGCTGTGCGCCAAATGGTCAGGCGCGTGGTCTACCGTACGCTGGGCATGCCGCCGGGTGCAATCTCGGCCAAAAGCCGACCCTTGGTGACCGAGCAAGATGTGCAGAAAGTGCCAACTGGCGGCCGGCTGGTTGTTCCGCGCGGTGTACTAGTCACGCCGCTGGCCAGGCAGGCCGCCCTGGAGCAAAAGATAACCCTGGAGGAGGAAGCGACTGCGCCTAGGACCACTCCGGCCGGTACACGCCGCCCCACACCGAAGACAGTCGCCATTGGCGCAGACCACGGAGGATACGAACTCAAAGAGTTGCTCAAAGGGCACCTGAATGAGTTGGGCTACCAGTTTGTGGACTGTGGCACTTCCAGCCAGGACCCGGTAGACTACCCGGACTTGGCGTTTGCGGTGGCCCGCCTGGTGGCGCAACAATCAGCCTGGCGCGGCATTATTGTTGACGGCGCAGGAATCGGCTCGTGCATGGCCGCCAACAAAGTGCCCGGTGTGCGCGCCGCCATGTGCTACGATCTGGCCACGGCCGTCAACAGCCGCGAACACAACGATGCCAACGTGCTCACCCTGGGGGCCGGGATGATCGGCCCCAATCTAGCCAAGCAGATCGTGAAAAGCTGGCTGGAGACACCGGTGGGAGCCGAACGGCACACGCGCCGGGTCAAAAAGATCATGGAAATCGAGCGACGCTATCTCAAAGAGCCGCCGGCAAATAGAGAGACCTGATGAGCATGAGGAATATTGACGAAGCAACCCTGGAGCGTATCATCGAGCAGATCACGCGACAGGTTTTGCTAGCATTGGAAGAAGAAGGTGAGCCGGAGGCCCCGGCCGACCCAATCTCAAAGCACAATTACGAGGAGCGGGTCCGGCCGGTGGTCAACGCTGGCGCTGACCGGATTGCCAGCACCTTGGGCATCATCCCCGACAACGGCGGCCTAGCGCACAAGATTGACCACACTATCCTCAAGGCAGACGCAACGCAGGAAGAGATTGCTCAACTCTGTTTTGAAGCCCGCAAGTATGATTTTGCGTCGGTTTGCGTCAACCCCGGCAACGTCAAGTTATGTTCGCAGTTGCTCAAGGACAGCGATGTCCTGGTGTGCACCGTGGTCGGTTTTCCGCTGGGGGCCACTTCAACCGAAACCAAAGTATTCGAAACCATGCAGGCCATCCGCGACGGCGCAACCGAGATCGATATGGTCATCAATGTCGGGGCACTTAAATCGCGGGATTACGAAACGGTCGAGCAGGACATTGCCGCCATCGCCCGCGCATGCCACGCTGGCAACGCCATCCTCAAAGTGATTATCGAAACGGCCCTGTTGACCAACGAGGAAAAGGTCATCGCCTGCCAGCTCGCCAAAATCGCGGGTGCCGAATATGTGAAAACGTCGACCGGTTTTGGACCCGGCGGCGCCACACCCGAGGATGTGACCCTGATGCGCCGCGTGGTTGGGCCTTCCATGGGGGTCAAGGCATCGGGCGGCATACGTACATTCGAGGACGCGCAAAAGATGATTGCGGCCGGGGCAAGCCGGATTGGCGCCAGCGCCAGCGTCAAAATCGTGCAAGGGGAAGGCAATTGATTTCACCTGCAACAATAGGAGACCATGTATGACGGTAGAGCTACGCACGTATTGCTTTTTGGATAGTTTGCAGCCGCAACACGCCGGCTTTTTGGGCACGGTAGCCGGAGGCTTTTTGCCACTCCCGCACGACACCTCATTGTGGGTCGAGATTTCGCCGGGCATTGAGATCAACCGGATTACCGATATTGCACTCAAATCCACCCGCGTCCGGCCGGGCATGCAGATCGTTGAACGGCTGTTTGGCCTGCTGGAAATACACCACGAGGACCAGGCTGAGGTGCGAGCGGCCGGCGCCGCCATCCTCAACGCCTTGGAACTGCAAGAGACCGACCGCGTCAAGCCCAAAGTCGTGTCCAGTCAGATTATTCGGCACGTGGACGCTCATCAAGTCCAGCTCATCAACCGGATGCGCCACGGCCACATGCTCCTGGCCGGGCAGACGCTGTACGTGCTGGAGGTGGAACCGGCCGGCTACGCCGCACTGGCAGCCAACGAGGCCGAAAAGGCCGCCCACATCAACATCCTGGAAGTGCGCGCTTTTGGCAGCTTTGGCCGGGTTTATCTGGGCGGCGAAGAACGCGATATTATGGCCGGTTACGGCGCAGCCGTGGCCGCAATTGAAGGTGTCAGCGGGCGCGTGATTGAATCCAGGCGCCGCGACTAGAACTCATCAGGAGGCAGATATGACAGAAGCACTGGGCATGATTGAATGCAAAAGTTTCCCCGCCATGGTGGAGGCGGCCGACGCGATGGTCAAAGCCGCCAAAGTCGAACTGGTCAGCTATGAAAAGACCGGTGGCGGCTATGTGACCGCCGTTGTGCGCGGTGACGTGGCGGCCGTCAAGGCAGCCGTTGAAGCCGGCGCCCGCGGAGCCGAAAAAGTGGGTGAGATTGTTGCTATCCACGTCATCCCGCGGCCGCACACCAATGTGGATCGCACGTTGCCGCTGGGGCGACCGCCGGCCGAAACCGAGTAGTCGTTCACCGCAGACCGCCCAAGGGACGAACGACCAGTGCCCACTGTTGTCCGTCATTCGTCATTGGTCGTTCGTCAGTATGAACGGAGTTCCAAATGCTATTAGGGAAAGTCGTAGGCACGCTGGTTGCCACGCGCAAAGAGCCCACGCTGGATGGGCTCAAGTTCCTGGTGCTCAAGCAGCTCGACATCGAGGGAAATGAGACCGGTGGCTACCGGGTGGCGGCCGACGCCGTCGGCGCCGGGCTGGGCGAGGTAGTTCTGTTTGCCACCGGCAGTTCGGCCCGCCAGACCAAATTCACCGACCGGCGGCCGTGTGACGCGGTCATTATGGCTATTGTGGACACGCTGGAAGTGGATGGCGTGGTCAGATACGACAAGGCGCTGGATTGATGACCAGGCTCGACGACGCCCGTATTGACGCCATCATCCAGGAGGTGATGGCTGAACTGCGCCAGGGACAGCGGACACGCCACGGAACCGCGCCGGAACCGGCCAGCGCCCCGCAGCCTCCCCCTCCGGCCCCAACGCTGCGCCACGGTGACAACCTGTTTCCCGATGTGGACAGTGCTATGGCGGCCGCGCGCCAGGCATACGGGCAGCTGAATCTCCTGCCGCTATCCGTGCGCGAGCAGATGATCGCCCACATCCGCCGGATAGCGCGGGAAAACGCGCAACTACTGGCCTACGAGGCCTGGCAAGAGACAGGGATGGGGCGTTACGAGGACAAGATTCAGAAGAACCTGCTCAACGCCAACAAGTCGCCCGGCACGGAAATCCTGAATCCCACAGCTTGGACCGGCGACGACGGGTTGACGCTGGTAGAATTCGCCCCCTGCGGCGTGATCGGCTCGATTATCCCCAGCACCAATCCAACTTCTACCGTGATCTGCAATACCATCGGGATGGTCGCGGCCGGGAACGCAGTGGTGTTCAACGCCCATCCCGGAGCGCGCAACTGCTCCAACCACACGGTGCAATTGATGAACGAGGCCGTTGTAGAGGCGGGCGGGCCGCCCAATCTGGTCTGCGCGGTCGCCCAACCCACCATTGAGACTGCCCAACAGATCATGGAACACCGTGACGTGCGGCTGCTGGTGGTGACCGGCGGCGCGGCCGTGGTCAGAGCGGCGCTGGCCAGCGGCAAGCGGGCCGTGTGCGCCGGGCCGGGTAACCCACCGGTGGTGGTGGACGAGACGGCCGACCTGGCCCAGGCCGGCCGGGACATTGTCCGCGGCGCATCGTTCGACAACAACATTATCTGTATCGATGAGAAAGAGATCTTTGCCGTCGCCTCCATTGCCGACGAGCTGAAGCGAGTGATGTGCCAACACGGAGCGTACGAGATCAACGCCTGGCAGCTCAACCGGCTGATGAAATCGATCTTTGCCGAAATTCCTCCGGCCGGGCAGCATGGCACGATGAACAAGGCTTTTATTGGAAAGAACGCCAGCGTGCTGCTGCGCGAGATCGGGGTTGACGCGGGCGATGAAGTGCGGCTGGTGCTGGTCGAAGTCGAGCGCGATCACCCGCTGGTCTTTTCGGAGCAGATGATGCCCATCATTCCGCTGGTGCGCGTGCGCGACGCCAGCGAAGGGATTGACCTGGCGTTAGCGGCCGAACACGGCTTTCGCCACACGGCCGTGATGCATTCCAAGAACCTGGATCACCTCAGCCGGATGGCGCGCGAGATGGATTGCAGCATCTTTGTCAAGAATGCCCCATCGTACGCCGGCGTGGGCAACGGCGGCGAGGGCTTTTGCTCGTTCACCATCGCCAGCCCGACCGGCGAAGGAATCACCAACCCCATCAGCTTTAGCCGCGTCCGTCGCTGCGTGCTGAAGGATTCTTTCCGGATCGTGTGATGATAGAGCCCGCGCTGGCCCTGCTCGAATTCAGCAGCATCGCCGTAGGCGTTCAGGCGGCCGATGCGATGGTCAAGCGCGCCCCAATTGACGTGATCCGGGCTGGAACCGTGCAGCCCGGCAAATACCTGGTGCTGATCGGCGGCCAGGTTGCCGACGTGGAAGAATCGCTGGCGGCCGGCCGGCACGTGGGCGGCCCGGCCGCGCTGGATTTCGTCTTTCTGCCCCAGGTGCATCCAGAGGTGGTGGCGGCGATTGGCGGCGGCCGGGTGCCCGAAACGACCGACGCGCTGGGCATCGTCGAAACCAGCACCGTGGCGGCCGCCATCCAGGCGGCCGATGCCGGCATCAAGGGTGCACAGGTCAAGCTGGTTGAGGTGCGGCTGGCAGACGGGTTGGGCGGCAAGGGCATTGTGCTCTACTCCGGGCTGGTGGCGGATGTGGAAGCGGCCATCGAGATCGGCGTGGCTGCTCTGCAGCGGCCGGAACTACTGGTGCAACAGGTGGTCATTCCCCAACTGCACCCCGACATGTGGGACAATGTGACGGACGCCACCCGGTTCCGCGCCCGAGTGATCGGGAAGCTATGAAATTCGCCCGCGTGATCGGCACGGTAGTCGCGACGCGCAAATACGAGGGGCTTGAAGGGATCAAGTTCCTGGTGGTGCAGCCGCTGGACAGAGACCTGAAGCCCAAGGGTCGCCCCACGGTGGCGGCCGACGCCACCGCGCAGGCCGGGCCGGGCGAGCTGGTCTTTGTGGTCGGCAGCCGGGAGGCTGCCCAGGCGCTTCCCGAGGTATTTGTCCCGGTCGATCTGGCCATCACCGGGATTGTGGATGAGGTTGAAATTGAGCACGGTCCGCGGCGCGAGCATCCGACGGCCGTCTGGCATCGCCGGCCGGGGGGCGACTAGCATGTACATCGGCAAAGTCATCGGCACGGTGGTCTCCACAATCAAGATCGACCATCTGCAGGGGCGCAAACTGCTGCTGGTGGACCAGCTTGGCCTGGACGGCCGGGAGACCGGCGATTACGACATTGCCGTGGACGTGGCCCAGGCTGGACCGGGGGATACGGTGCTGGTGATCGACGAGGGGAATGGGGCGCGTCAGATTCTGGGGCTGGATCCCGGCGCGATCCGCGCGGTGGTCGTGGGCGTGGTAGACGAGATTGCACTGAGCGGATAGCTTGCGGGGCAACAACGCCCCTATCCGGCCGCCCGCCTGACCAACTCCACAAATTCCGGCGTGATGCTGGCTCCTCCAACCAGCGCGCCATCCACCTCGGGCATCGCCACAAAAGCAGCAATATTGTCCGCGTTGACGCTGCCGCCATATTGCACCCGCACAGTTTCCGCCACCGCTTCTCCAAACTGCTCGGCAATGGCCCCCCGGATGGTCAGCCCGATGACCCGGTTGGCATCGGCCGGGGTGGCTGCCTTGCCCGTGCCAATCGCCCAGATCGGCTCGTAGGCAATGACGCAGCCTTCAACTTGAGCGCCAGTCAAGCCATCCAGAGCTGCCTGCACCTGCCGGCCGACAAACTGATGCGTCCGGCCGGCCTCATTCTGCGCCAGGTCCTCGCCCACGCAGATGATGGGCGATAGACCATGCGCAAGGGTCGCGCGGACCTTACGGTTGACGGCCTCATCCCGTTCCGCGACGAAATCGGCGGCCGGATTGGGATTCAACGTCCGGCCGGTGCGCCGTTCCGAATGGCCCACTATAACGTATTGACAAACCCCGGCCAACATGGCCGGTGAAATCTCGCCGGTATACGCGCCTCGCTCTTCCCAATGCACGGTCTGCGCGCCCAGGTCAATGCGCGTGGGGCGCAACAGCTCGGCCACGGCCGCCAGCACGGTGAACGGAGGGCACAGAACCCGCTCCACCCCGTCAATCTGGTTGAGGGGGTGCCGGATGCGACGGACAAAAGCCAGCGCCTCGTCCACCGTTCCCAAATTCATCTTCCAGTTGCCAGCAATTATTGGTATCCGCATTTCAATCTACCTCTCTCGCCGTTGTTCGCGCGCTGGGTATCGCATCCGCAGTGCCAGGGATTATAAATCAAAGCGCACAACTGACCAAAGTCTGGTTGTCCCCTCGCGTGGCGAATGTTATAATCAGGCCAGCAGGTTAAATTTCGGTGATTGTAACTGCCAGGCGGTTTGAAGATTAGTGGATGTGTTCGGGCATTCCGCCCCGCTCGCTTCGCGGGCGGGATGTCCCACGCCCGCACACCCCCCACCTTACCCCACCCAAGCCCTTGGTCTGAGCAGTTGACGGTGAGTATGAAATTGAGAACGTCAGTACTTGGCATCTTGCGCTGGTTGCTGTTGGCAGGTTTATTGCTTGCGGCCACCACGCTGGCAGTTTCTGCCCAGGAACCAACGCGGCCGCTCGTGGTTGCCATCGATCAGAGCTACCCACCACACGAGTTTGTCCAGGATGGCGTGGCGGCCGGGTTCAACGTGGACATCATCCAGGCACTGGCAGACGAAATCGGCGCAGAGGTGATCTGGCAACCCATGGTCTGGGAAGAGGCGATGCAGACGCTGCAGGACGGCCGGGTAGACATGCTGTGCATGGCGATCAAAGAGGAGCGGCGCTCACTCTATGACTTTAGCGACCCGTTTCTGGATATCTCGCTCTCCATCTTTGTGCCACGGGACATCTCCGGCATTACCTCAGTAGAAGATCTGGCCGGGCTCACGGTAGCAGTGCAGGCACAGGACATTGCCCATCTCACCTTGCAGGAGAGAGCGCCGGACACCTACATCGTGCCGGTGGAAAGCCAGGAAAAGGCCATCCAGATGCTGGCAAACGGTCAGGTGGCCGCCTTTTTTGGTAACCGGCACACCGGTCTCTACTTGATCCGCACCAACAACTACACAGATCTCCAGGTTATCGGAGAGCCGGTCACGTTGCAGCAGCGCGCCATTGCCGTCACCAAGGGCAACGGCGAGCTTGTAAGCAGGCTGAATAGTGCGCTGCAAGCCATCCAGGAATCCGGTGAATACGACCGGATCTTGGAAAAATGGTTTGGCACCGAGATTACAGTACAGCAAGCGCTGCGGGGGTACAGGAACGTCATTGTGGGCGTTGCCGCGTTGTCCCTGGCGGTTCTGATTGCCATTCTGGTGTGGAACCGCACCCTGCGCCAGGAGGTCCATCGGCGCACCCAGATGCTGACTCTGGTCAACCAGGTGACGGCCGCTGCTTCCAGCGCAATGGACCCCAACCAGGTCCTCACCATTACCTGCCGGGAACTGGCCACCGCCTTTGGGCTTCCGCAGGCGGCCGCCGCCATGCTAAATGAGGAGGGCACGGCCGCCACCGTGGTTGCCGAATACCTGGAAGAAGGCCGGCCGAGCGCCATCGGGATGGTTATCCCCGTCACCGGGAACCTGTCTACCGAATACGTGTTGGAGAACAAGTCGCCGTTGGCGATCCCAAACGCGCAGAGCGACCCTCGATCAGCACTCGTCCACGACCTGGAGCGGCAGCGCGGCACGCACTCACTGCTCATCGTGCCCATCATCGTGCGCGACGAAGTGGTGGGCACCATTGGGCTGGACAGACTTCAGCCGAGGGAGTTTACGCAGGAGGAGATCGAGCTGGCGACCAATGCCGTTGCAGCCGCCGCGCAGGCGCTGGACAACTCGCGGCTGTTCGTGGCCGAGCGCCGCGCCCGGCAACTATCCGACACGCTGGGTGAAATCGCCCGCGAGTTGAACACTGCACCCGACCTGGACACAGCGCTGGATTTGGTGCTAGAGCGAATGGAACAGGTAGTTGACCTGGACAGCGGCTCAATCATGTTGCTGGAAGGAAACCAGATGCGCATGGTTGCCCTGCGCGGCTTTGCCGAACCCGAAAAAGTACTCGATACACGGTTAGAGCTGGATGGTGCACTTCTCAACCGCGAGGTTGTCACAACCCGCCGGCCGCTGATTATCGGCTCACTGACCGACGAGCCGCGCTGGGAGCAGGCGCTGCACATCTTTGGCCTCCACGATGAGCTTGACCGGACCGAGTCCTGGCTGGGGGTGCCGCTCATTTTCCAGGATCGCGTGATTGGGATGCTGACGGCCGACAAACGAGAGGCCAACTTTTACACCACACGCGACGCCGAGCTGGCTCTCACCTTTGCCGGCCATGCGGCCGTAGCCATCGAGAACGCTCGTCTGCTGGAAGCAGAACGGGCACAACTCCGCCTCTCGCAAACGCTGCAGCAAGTGGGCGCGCTGCTCACCACCCGCATGACGCTGGCTGAAGTGTACGAGCGCATCTTTGACCTGCTGGCACAGGTAGTCGATTACGACAGCGTCGCCATCCAGACCCTCGACAGTTCCGGACAGCCCGACATGGCGGCCGGGCGCGGCCATCCCGATACCGAGAAAACCCGACAGGCCACCCGCGTGGTTGCGGCGCAGACGTGGACGGAGCGCTGGGGGGACCAGAAACACGTCGTCATACCGGACACCAGCGCAGATAGCCGCTGGCTGCAAATCGAGGGCAGCGAGCACATCCATTCCTGGATTGGCGCAGCGCTGCAGATCAAAGGTCATGTGATCGGCGTCCTGAACGTGGAAAGCGCCATCCCCAACACGTTCGACAGCCAGGACGGCGAGACGGTGGCAGCGTTTGCCAACCAGGCGGCCGTGGCCATCGAAAACGCGCGGCTGTACGAGCGCGCTCAACACGAAATCAGTGCGCGGCTGGAAGCAGAACAGGCACTGCAAAAGCGGACCCACGAACTGATGCTGCTCCACCGGGCCGGCCAGCAACTCGGCCGGACGCTTGACCTTGAAACGGTGTACGAGACGCTCCATCAACTGGTGAGCAGCACCATGACCTGCGACACCCTGGTCGCGTCATCTTTTGACCCCGATGACGGGCTAATTCGCTGCGCCTTTTCCTGGCACCAGGGCCAGCGAGCTGACGTGCGACAGGTCCCCCCTATCCCCCTGGAGGAGGAAGGCAAAGGCGTTCAGAGCACCGTCATTCACACCGGCGAGCCTCTGTTGATCAACGACTTTGAGCAGTGGCTGGACAAGATCCAGACAGTCTATTTTGTCAACCAGGATGGCAGCGTGCGCGATGACGCTTCCGACAGCCCAGTGCGGACCCGGTCTGCCATTCTGGTGCCGATGAAACACGAAGGAGCGGTCGTCGGTGTCATCCAGGTGCATAGCTCCACTCAAGACGCCTACAGCCAGAACGACCTGCGCATCCTGGAGGCGCTGGCGTTGCAGGTCGCGGCCGCCCACGTCAACGCCTCGCTCTACCTACAGGCGCAGCACGAGATTGCGGAACGCGTCCGTGCCCAGCGAGAAAGCGAAGAGCGCCGGGTGTATCTGGAAAGCGTGCTGGCGGCCGCACCAGACGCCATCGTCACGCTGGACACCGAGCATCACGTGCTGGAATGGAGCCCGGGGGCAGCCCGGCTGTTTGGATACAGCGCCGAGGAAGCCATCGGCCGATACCTGGACGACCTGGTAACCCGGCCGGACGTGATCGAACATGCCACCCAACTCACCCAGATCGTCATGTCGGGAGGTAACGTTCTTCAGTGCGAGGCAGTCCGCTACCACAAAAGCGGTTCGCCGGTCAACGTGATCCTGGCAGCTTCACCCATTGCGGTGGATGGTGAGACAATCGGCGCGGTGGCCGCCTACACCGACATTACCAGCCGCGTGGCGGCCGAGGAAGAGATCCGCAACCACGCCAGCAGACAGGAAGCGCTCAACGCCGTCATCGCGGCCGCCTCCACGGCCGACGACTTGCCTGACCTGGTCGAAATCGCGCTCGATCAAATTCTGCAAGCACTGAATCTGCCCATCGGGCTGATCTGGGTGGCCGGCACGGTTGCACATCGGGGGCCATCGGGCGAACTGCTCGAAACCGTTTTTGTCCAGCTTGCCAACGATTCGAGGGTTATTTCGGACCCGACCGCCATTGGCGATTGGGCGTCGTCAGCCGGCGCGCACAGCCCCTTTGCCCCGCTCGTCATGCAAGCAGGGATCAGAGCGACACTCGCAGTCCCCATCTCAATGGACGGCACCGTGATTGGGACGCTGAGCGTTTCGGACCGCGAGCCACGCCAATGGCGCGAGGAGGATTTGTCCTGGCTGGAGGCTATCGGCCGGCAACTTGGCAACGCCGCCCAACGCCTGCAACTGCTGGAGCGGATTCAGGAGCAGGTCTATCGGATCCAGCAGATCATTCACACCGTTCCGGACGGTGTTTTGTTGCTGTCGCCCGATCAGACCATCATCCTGGCAAACCCGGCCGCCCTGCAATACCTCTCCGTGCTCAGCCAGGAAACCACCGGGGACCGGCTTGTCCGACTGGGTGATTACCCGGCCGAAGAGTTGCTGTCTCCTCCGCCCAACGGAACGCCTTATCACGATATTGCCACCGGACAACCCAACAAACAGATCTTTGAAGTCTACGCCCGTCCCATTGAACCCGACCCCAGGGAACAGGGCTGGGTGATGGTCATCCGACACGTGACCCACGAACGAGAACTCCGCGACCGGTCCGAGCAGCAGGACCGGTTGGCGGCGATTGGCCAGTTGGCGGCCGGCATCGCCCACGACTTTAACAACATCATGGCCGTCATCGTCCTTTACACCCAGATGTCCCTGCGCATCCCCAACCTGGACGGCCGGCTGCATGAGCGGCTTGCCACGATCCTCAACCAGGCACAACGGGCGGCCGATCTGATTCAGCAGATCCTCGACTTTAGCCGGCGTTCTGTGCTGGAACGCCACCCAATCAACATGGCCTCCTTTGTCAAGGAACTTTTCAAATTGCTGGAACGCACCCTGCCGGAAAGCATCCGCCTCACACTCACCGTCACCGGCGATTCGGACCAACTTGTGGTGCACGCCGACCCGACCCGCATGCAACAGATGGTGATGAACCTGGCGCTGAACGCGCGGGATGCGATGCCAGAAGGGGGCGAGTTGGCTATCTGCCTGGAGAGAATCGCCGTTGGCCTGGAGGCGACCCCGCCCGTCCAAGAAATGATAGCAGGCGACTGGGTCCAGATCACGATTCGGGACACGGGGACCGGCATTGACCCGAATGTGCTTCCCCACATCTTTGAACCGTTCTTCACCACCAAGGCCCCGCTGGGCACCGGCCTGGGGCTTTCGCAGGTCTATGGGATTGTCAGCCAGCATGGTGGTTTCGTTGACGTCGACAGCCAGGTCGGTGCCGGCACCACGTTCGCCCTGTTTCTGCCGGCCGTACCAACCACACAGGCGGTTTCCCTGCCCGCAGCGCCAACACGCCTCCCTGAAGGGGCCGGGCAGACCATCCTGGTGGTTGAGGACGACCCGGTCACGCGCGAAGCGCTGGTTGACACGCTGCAAATGCTCAACTATCGCGTGCTGGAAGCGGCCGACGGCCGCGAGGCGCTGGCCGTTATGGAGCAGCAAGGGCCAGAGATCGCGCTGGTGCTCAGCGACATCGTCATGCCGGAGATGAGCGGCACCGCCCTGTTTGAGCAGCTCTCCAGCCGCTGGCCGGCCGTCCGCTTGGTGGCACTGACCGGTCACCCGCTGGACCAAATCCGGAAACCATCGGCAGGAGTGATAAGCTGGCTGCAAAAGCCGATCAGCCTGGAGCAGTTGGCAAGGGTGGTGGAAGCCACGCTGCACAGCGAGCCGGCCGGTGCTCTGCCGGCCGGCGAAGGAGGCTAAGGTGTGCGGTCGGTTCACCCTATCCATCTCGGCCGGGCAGTTGGAGTTGGCTTTCCCGTGGGCAACTCCGCCAGCACAACTCGAGCCCCGCTACAACATCGCCCCTGGCCAGCCGGTAGCGGTCATCCCCAATGACGGCCGCCAGCAGGTCGATTTCTTTAATTGGGGGCTGATCCCGTTTTGGGCCAAGCACCCCAGGATCGGCTACCGGATGATTAACGCCCGCGCCGAAACGGCGGCCGACAAACCGGCCTTCCGGGCAGCATTCCGGCGGCGGCGCTGCCTGGTGCTGGCCAACGGCTTTTTCGAGTGGCAGGCGGTGCCCGGCCGGCGGAACAAGATCCCCACCCTGATTCAACTCCAATCCGGCGAGCCATTTGCCTTTGCCGGCCTGTGGGAAACGTGGCAGTCACCCGATGGCTCCGTTGTTCTCTCCTGCACCATCATCACCACCGAGCCGAACGAGTTGATGGCCCCAATTCACGACCGCATGCCGGTCATCCTGCCGCCGGAAGCGTACCAGCAGTGGATTGACCCCAACGAGTTGCCACCGGCTCAACTCCAATCCCTGCTGCGACCATATCCGGCCGCAGCCATGCGCGCCTATCCAGTCTCCACGCTGGTCAACAACCCAAGAAACGACCGGCCGGAGTGTATCCTGCCGGCCGGTTAGCCAACACAGCATAGGCCTGGCCCTCTCAAAACGCCCACAACAGCGTCATCACACCCACCACGGCCGTGATGACCAGCGAGACAGCAAAGGTGGTGCGAATGACCTGCGACTCTTCCCCAATGCGATCGATAGCGGCCGCTGCGTTTTGTAGCTTGGCGGGCGAGATGACGCTGGCGAGTCCACCCCCAATGCCACTGGAGGCCGCGACTAGCAACCCCGCCGCGCCGATTTGGGCGGCGGTGGACAGGTGCAACTCGGTCAGCATGGCAATGGAGCTGGTCTCTGATCCGCTGATGAAACCGCCCAACAGCCCCAGAAACGGCGCAATCAGCGGGTAAAAGCTGCCAAAAGCCGCGGCCGATGCATTTGCCACCACCTGGACCATGTTCCGGCCGGGGTCAACCAGTTGCCAGTCCACCCCTTTGCCGGAGTGGTTGATGACAAACGCTACTGCAAAAAAGACGGCGGCCGCCAGCGCCGGCCGGGGCGCGCGGCGCAGCCACTTGCGCAGCGTGGCGCTCAACTGAACTCTGGTCGGTCGGAGGAACGGCAGCGCCAGCACTGTGCTGACCAGAATCCAGAAATAGGCTTGCCAAAAGAGGCGGATCTTTTCCGGCGCGCCGGGGATGATCTCTACCGGCATCGCCAGTTGCGCAAAGGTCAGGTCAAAAAAAGGCAGGAACGGCGCGTTGACGACCAGCGAAACCAGCGTCAGGATCAGCCACGGTGAGATGGCTGCCCACAACGAGAGTCCCCTTTCGGCCGCCAGGTCGGTGTCGGTCAGCGCGGAGCGGTCACGCAGCGGCCGGCCGGTGACTTTGAGGTAGAGCATCATCGCCAGCACCACACCCAGCCCGGCCGCAATCCCGGTCAGCGTCACCAGCTTGAGCGCGTTCATCGCTATCGCAACCACCCCGGCCGTCAATCCCGCAATCAGCGTGGGCACCCAACCTTGCCGGACAAGCCGCCACCGGCCGGCGATCCAGACCATCCCCACCGCGATGCAACTGCTGACCACCGGCATGAACCGGGCAAAATAACCCCCAACCTGGTCCACCGGCTGCCCCACAAAGTTGGCAAATACCACCACCGGGATGCCCAGCAGCGCATAGGTACAGAGCGCGTCGTAGCCAATGGCCGGCAGCGCAATGGCGACGAACGACGAGTAGCCCAGCGCCAGCATAATGGGCGGCAGAATTGAGACCGGCACCGC
This sequence comes from uncultured Chloroflexia bacterium, assembly GCA_963707345.1. Classification (GTDB taxonomy): domain Bacteria; phylum Chloroflexota; class Anaerolineae; order Promineifilales; family UBA4811; genus CAVPPE01. Next base: position 65,089 of record CAVPPE010000002.1, on the reverse strand, counting down.
GCCCAGCGCGGTCAACAGGGTGCCAACTCCCACATTGATAATCATGATCTGCACCACCTGATTGCCGGGCGCAACCGACTTGAGCAACACCACCAACCGGCCGATGGCCCCCGTCTCCTGCATCACCGTCACCTGCAGGATGGAAGTGGCTACCACCAGCGTGATGGGCAGGGAAGCCATTACCCCGGCAGCGCTAACGCGCAGCGCCACTGCCAGCGGCGTATGAAAAAACAGCCAGGCCACCCCAACCGTGACCGCCCAACCAATCAAACCGGCGACATCGGCGGCCGTACGGCGCACCACCAGCAGCAGAAAAATCACGAGTACGGGGAACAAAGCCAGCAGCAACGAAACCAGTTCCACGGATGTCTCCTGTCGCAACTCAAGGTCAGCCTGGAAAGCGAGTATCAGCGCGCAACCGTGCTTGACACAAGCAACCCATCCAGTATAATTGCCCCTCGCAGACAACTGCTCAAACCAAAAGTTTGCGTGCAGTAACCGTCGCAGAGTTTAATGGTCGCGTTATCAGAAAGGAGCGCAAGAAATGGGAGCGCTACCCAAGAGAAAAATATCCAAAGGCCGACGGAACCGCCGGCGCGCACACGACGCCATCCAGGCACAAGTGCTGGTTCCCTGCCCCTCGTGCGGCGAGATGTCCCGCCCGCACCGGGTCTGCCTGAACTGTGGCGAGTATCAGGGCCGCAAGGTCTTTGAAATGGAAGACTAGCGGCTGGTCGGCACTTGGCCGCCAGACCGCAAAGCTGGATCAAACCATGACGCTGGGCCACAACCCGGCGTCGTTTTTTCTCCCCCCAGAAAATTGGCATCAAACTGCCGTTTGGGGTAGACTTGCTACCGATGTAACTGCTCAGGCGACCAGACGATTGGTGCCGCACCCCGGCGTTTGCGCCAGGCAGTTGCCAAATGATTACCAATTGGAGCGTCCGGATGAAATCAGTCGCGTTCATCTTCCCTGGACAGGGGTCGCAGTACGTGGGGATGGGCCATGATCTGGCGCAGCAGGAGCCGGCCGCGCGTGACACCTTTGCAGAGGCAGACGACCTGCTCGGCTTTTCCCTCTCCCAGCTAATCTTTGAAGGCCCGGCCGACGCGCTCACCGACACCATCAACGCCCAACCCGCCATCCTCGCCACCAGCATCGCCCTCCTGCGTGTCCTGCAACAACAACTCAATCTCCAACCAAGCCATGTGGCCGGCCACAGCCTGGGCGAATTCACCGCCTTGGTGTGTGCAGGCGCCCTGCGCTTTGCCGACGGCCTGCAACTGGTACGCGAGCGCGGCCGGCTGATGAAAACGGCCGGCGAGGCCAACGCGGGTGGCATGGCGGCCGTGCTGGGGCTGGCGGCCGACGTGCTAGCCGAGGTTTGTGCTAGCGCCCAGCTGGAAACCGGACAGCCGGTTCAGATTGCCAACGACAATTGCCCCGGCCAGATTGTAATTTCCGGCGGCCAGGCAGCGCTGCAACGCGCCATGGCGTTGGCAGAACAGAACGGCGCGGCCCGCGTGGTCCCGCTGGAGGTCAGCATTGCGTCACACTCGCCGCTGATGGCCAGCGCCGCGGCCAACTTTGAGCCGCTAGTCGCCCAGGCGCAACTGAGTCTGCCGGCCGTGCCTGTGATCGGCAACACCACCGCCCGGCCGTTGAATGATATCGCCGCCATCCGCCAGGAGATGGTGGACCAGCTAACCAGCACGGTGCGCTGGACCGAATCCATGCAATACCTGCTTGCCCAGGGGGTGGAAGCATTTGTGGAAATCGGACCCAAAGACGTCCTCAGCGGTTTGCTCAAACGCATTGACCGCAAGATGACGCGCTTAAACGTGGAAAGCCCGGCCGGAATCCGCAACCTAGGAGAAAGCCTATGAACGAACTGGAAGGCAAAGTGGCGCTGGTCACCGGGGCCAGCCGGGGCATTGGCCAGGCAGTGGCGCTAGAATTGGCCAGATTGGGCGCCAAGGTAGCCGTCAACCATCGGTCCAGCCCAGAACAGGCGGACCAGGTAGTGGCGGCCATTCGGGCGGCCGGCGGGGAGGCGGTGGCGCTGGCAGCCGATGTGTCCGACTTGCAGCAAGCACAAGGCCTGGTCCAGCAGACCATCGACGCATTTGGCTCGCTAGACATCCTGGTCAACAATGCTGGCACCACCCGGGACCTGCTGATGATGCAGATGAAAGAGGCAGATTGGGACGCGGTGATTGACACCAATCTAAAGAGCGTGTTCAACTGTTGCAAGGCTGCCATCCGGCCGATGCTGCGGGCGCGCAAAGGCGGCCGGATCATCAATATCAGTTCGGTTTCTGGCTTGACGGGCCAGGTGGGCCAGACCAACTATTCGGCTTCCAAAGCGGGGGTGATTGGCTTAACCTATGCGCTGGCCAAGGAGGTCGGTACGCGTCAGATTACTGTCAACGCCATCGCCCCGGGATACGTCCCGACAGTCCTGACGGAGGATTTGGCGCAGGAGGTCAAAGATGCTATCCTGCAGATGACGCCGGTCGGCCGGTTTGGCATGCCAGAGGACATTGCCCACGCGGTCGCCTTTTTGGCTTCCGATCGGGCCGGGTTCATCACCGGCGTGACGCTGCGTGTGGATGGCGGGCTGGCGATTGGCAGTTAAAGGAGCAAAACGAACATGGATGAGGTAATTCGGGCTGGCAAAATCACCGTGGCCCCAGAGGTGCTGCTGCAGATCATCGAGCAGGCGGCATTGTACACCGACGGAGTGGTCAAACTAGCGTCCATCCCTCCGCGGGTGGATCGCATTTTCCGCAAACTGATCACCGGGGATGGGATTGAACTGGAGATTAAAGAAAAGGCGGTCATCATTGACCTGTATCTGGTGGCGCGGGCCGTAAATCTGGTGACGTTGAGCCAACGTGTGCAAAAAGAGGTGATGCGCACCATGGACAAACTGGTGGGCCTGCAAGTCGACACGGTGAATGTTCATATTGAGGATGTAGCTTACCCGGACAACGGCAGTAAGTAATGCAACCCCGTCGCCAGGCGCGCGGAGTCGCGCTGCAAACCCTGTACGAAGTGGACTGTGTTGGACACCCGGCCGAGCAGGTATTGGAGCAACGCTTGCTCGAAACCCCGCTCCAGCCGGCCGCCGTCGCATTTGCCAACCAGCTCATCCAGGGAGTGCTCAGTTCTTGCGCTGAAATGGACCTCCTCATCGCGCGGTACGCCCCCGAATGGCCCATCGACCAGATGTCGATCATTGACCGCAACGTGCTGCGCATGGCAATCTTTGAGCTGGCGATCGACAATTCGGCCCCGGTCAAGGTGGCGATCAATGAAGCGGTGGAACTGGCCAAGCTCTACGGCTCGGAGAGTTCGGCCCGGTTTGTCAACGGGGTTTTGGGCTCCCTGGCGGACCGATTGGACGCAATCCGGGCCAAACTCAAAACGGAATTACCACAAAACCCATCAACAGAAAAAGGAGTTTGAAAGCTAGATGAAAAAAGATCGTGTTATCATTATGGGAGCCGCCGGGCGGGACTTTCACAACTTTAACACGTATTTCCGGGATAACCCCCAATACGAGGTCGTTGCCTTTACCGCCACGCAGATTCCCAACATCGAAGGGCGCAACTACCCGCCAGAATTGGCCGGGAAACTGTACCCGGCCGGCATTCCCATCCATCCAGAAGAGAATTTGGAAGAGCTGATCCGCCAACACCAGGTTGATCAGGTGGTCTTTGCCTATTCGGATGTCACACACAACTATGTGATGCACCAGGCCTCCCGCGTGCTGGCGGCCGGGGCGGACTATCGTCTGATGGGACCCAAAGAGACCCAGATCAAGTCAAACAAGCCGGTGGTTTCCATTTGCGCCGTCCGCACCGGCTGCGGCAAAAGCCAGACCACCCGCCACGTGTGCGACGTCCTGCAAAAGATGGGCTACCAAGTGGTCGCCATCCGCCACCCCATGCCCTACGGCAATCTGGTCAAGCAGACCTGGCAACGGTTTGCCAGCTATCAGGACCTGGACAAGCACGAATGCACCATCGAGGAGCGAGAAGAGTACGAACCCCACATTGACCGCGGCGTGGTGGTGTACGCCGGCGTGGATTACGCAGAAATCCTCAAACGGGCGGAGGCCGAAGCAGACATTATTGTCTGGGACGGCGGCAACAACGACATCTCGTTTTACCGGTCCGACCTGCACATTGTGGTGGCAGACCCGCACCGGCCGGGACACGAGTTGACCTACCACCCCGGCGAGACCAACCTGCGCATGGCCGACGTGGTGGTGCTGAACAAGATCGATACCGCCGACCTGGCGAACATCGTCAGGGTGCGGGAGAATGTCCGCTCTGTCAACCCGGCCGCGGTGATGGTGGAAGCTGCCTCTCCGATTTTCGTGGACGACCCGGCCGCCATTGCCGGCAAAAAGGTACTGGTCGTAGAAGACGGCCCCACCCTGACCCACGGCGAGATGGCCTACGGGGCCGGCACGGTCGCCGCGCGGCGCTTTGGCGCGGCCGAACTGATCGACCCCCGGCCGTACGCCGTGCGCTCCATCAAGGAAACATTCGCCAAGTACCCGCATACCGGCGCGTTGCTGCCGGCGATGGGGTACGGCGCTGAACAGATTGCCGACCTGCAGGAGACGATCAACAGCGCCCCGGCCGAGCTGGTCATCATCGGCACACCCATCGACCTGCGCAAGGTGGTGGACATCCAGCACCCCACCGACCGGGTGCGCTACGAGCTGCAAGTGATCGGCCAGCCAACGCTGGAAGAAATGCTCAAGGCAAAATTCGGCCGGTAGGCAGCAGGCAGCTTGCGATGAGTGGGACGAAACCACGGTGGCGGGAACGCCCCGTGGTTTCGTTGTTTCTGTCATCAGCCATCCATCGCCGCCGCGTTGATGATACAGCCGCCAGTACCTTGCGAAAGCACCGCCGTCGAGCCAAGATGTCTCGGCCGCCGAGTTATCATAGTTCAGCCGCCGGATCAATGCACGTGAGCCGCCGAACCGACACCAGCGAGCCGCCGGACAAACACCCCCCAGCGCCCCGTTGGGGCCGCGTGGCACGCCTGTTGGCGGCCGCGCTGGTGGGGCTGCTGGTGGGGCTGCTAATTGCCAGCCTGCTGCTCAGCCAGCAGTACGTGGCAGCCATCACCAACTACACCTGCCCGCCCAGCGGTTTCCGGCCGGAAGAGGTGGGGCTTGACGGCTACCGCGACGTCACATTTGAGACGGCCGACGGCGTGACCCTCAGCGGCTGGTACCTGCCCGGCCGGAACGACGCCACGATTGTCTTGTTGGAAGGGATGGGGGCACGGGGCGGCCTGTTGCCGGAGGGGAAGTTGCTGGCCGACCACGGCTACGGGCTGTTGCTCTTTGACTGGCGAGGCTGCGGCCGCAGCGGGCAGGCGATACACACGCTGGGCTACCACGAAACGGAGGACCTGCTGGCGGCGGTCGCTTTTCTCGCCAGCCAGCCAGACGCCGGGCAGATTGGCGCTCTGGGATTCTCACTGGGAGGCGCAGTTGCCATCCGGGGCGCGGCCGCCGACCCGCGCATCAAGGCGGTGGTGGCGATGGGTAACTACCACGATCTGGAGGTCGAAATCTACGGCGCAGGCGATGACGCCCCGCTGGTTTCCTGGCTGCTGGAAAAAGAGATCGCCTGGCTCTTCCAGCGGCAGACGGCGGTGGATTTTGCCACCGCTCCAGAGCCGGTGGATGCAATTGGGCAAATCACTCCCCGGCCGGTGCTCCTGATCTACGGCGAGGAAGAAGAGGCGCTCCCGCCTGCCAGCGGCCAATTGCTGCACCAGGCGGCCGGGCCGGGAACCGAACTCTGGCTGCTGCCGGATGTTGGACATGGAGGCTATCTGTCAGCCGCGCCGGTCGAGTTTTCCCGCCGCGTGCTGGGCTTTTTTGACCGGGTTTTGTTGCCTTGAGTCCAAATCTCCAATACAATAGCCACTGAATGGTGTTCCCCATTTGTGCAACTGTATGCGACCGAGCAAGCGCAACCACGCTTCACCCAACCAACCATGGCAAGGAGGTGAAACAAACTAGGACCAGAAAGACCAGGCCAACCCGAGTTCAAAACAGGTTATACCAACCTAACCGTATCGTCCATTTTTCCAAAGGAGGCAAAGTATGACCCAAGAGGTAGCCATAGTAGGGATCGGCTACACCGGCTTTCGCCCTCTCACGCCCGAGGCGTCTTACAAAGAGTTGATGTACGAAGCGGCGGTCAAGGCGTATCACGATGCTGGCCTGGACCCACGCCGCGACGTCGACAGCTTTGTGACCGTGGCGGAGGATTTCATTGAGGGAACAAGCATTTTCGACGAGTACGTGCCCGACCAATTGGGTGCGTTGCTCAAACCCAACGTCACCATCCCTGGCGACGGCATTCACGGACTGGCGACCGCCTACATGCAAATCGCCAGCGGAATTGTGGACGTGGTGGTAGTGGAGGCGCATAGCAAGGCCTCCAACGTGCTCACGCTGCCCCACATCACCGCGTTCGCGATGGATCCGGTGCTCAACCGGCCGCTGAACGTCAATCCGGTGTTCATCGCCGGCATGGAGATGAACCGCTACTTGCACGCCAGCGGCGCAACTCGCGAACAATGCGCCATAGTGGTAGCCAAAAACAAACGCAACGCGCTGGTCAATCCCTCGGCCGGCTACGGGGCCGACCTTGAGCCGGAAGACGTATTGCTCTCCGAGATGGTTGCACAACCACTCACCCGCCACGACATCAGCCCGCACGCGGATGGAGCCATCGTGCTGGTGCTGGCGGCGGCCGAAGTCGCCAAGAGCCTCACCGACGAGCCCATCTGGATTCAGGGCATCGGCTGGTGCAACGACTCGCCCAGCCTGGAAAACCGGTCCTGGGGGCGGGCAATTTACGCGGAAGAGGCGGCCCAAATGGCCTACAAAATGGCGGGCATCCGCAACCCTTTGCAAGAGATTGATTTCGCAGAAATTGACGATGCTTACTCCTACAAAGAGTTGCAGCACCTGGAAGCGCTGGGCTTTTGTCCCTACGGCACGGCCGGGGAACTGGCGGCCGACGGCGTGACTGAACCCTCGGGCACCTTGCCAATTAACGTCTCCGGCGGCAGCCTGGGTGTCGGTCACTTGCTGGATGCCTCCGGACTGCGCGCTGTGATGGAAGTCGCCTTACAACTGCGAGGCGAGGCAGGGGCGCACCAACTGCCGGATGTAGAAACCGGTCTGGCCTTTGGCTGGCGCGGCGTGCCCACCACCAGCGGCGCGGCCGTTATTCTGAGCAACTAGGAGGCAAACCATGAGCATGCGTAAAGTTGCTGTTGTGGGAGCCGGCATGACCAAGTTCGTGCGCCGCGCTCAGGAAACGGGTAAGGAGTTGTCCTTTGAAGCCAGCAAAATGGCATTGGAGTACTGCGACCTGTCGCTGGACCAGGTGGATTGCGTGGTGCACGGCACCGCGCCAGACGCCTTTGACGGCGTCCACATGAAGGGGGAGTATCTGTCCGACGGCTCGGGGGCCTGGCGCAAGCCATACACCCGCTGCTACGTGGGTGGCGGCACCGGCGTCTTTGCCCCCATCCACGGCTGGTATCACGTGGCGTCCGGACTGTTCGACATCTGTCTGGTGGTGTGCGAGGAAAAGATGTCCTCCTGCCAGCCCCACCCCCAAGGCGCGTTCCTCACCATTTTTGACCACACGACCGAGCGGCCGTTGGGCCCCAATCTCCTGTGGATTTTTGCCATGGAGATGAACCGCTACATGCACACTTACGGGCTAAAGAAGGAAGACATCGCGCTGGTGTCGGTGAAGAACAAGCGCAACGCGGCCGATCACCCGTGCAGCCTGTTGGGCGATCCCAACATCACGGTGGACGACGTGCTGAAATCCGAGGTGCTGGCCTGGCCAGTGCAGCGGCTGGACGTGAGCCCGGTCACCGATGGCGCGGTCGCGCTGGTGCTGGCGGCCGAGCACGTCGCACGCCGGATCAGCGACAAGCCGGTCTGGATTGAAGGAGTGGGCTGGAACCTGGATACCGCCTATTGGACTAACCGCGACCTGTGCTACCCGCGCTATGTGGAGAACGCCGCCCGCATGGCCTACGACATGGCGGGCATCACTGAACCACGCAAGCAGATTCACATTGCCGAGCCGTACGACCCCTTTGACTACAAGGAGTTGCACCATTTGGAAGGGCTGATGCTCTTTGAGCGGGGCAAAGCGGCCGAGGCGACCGCGCTGGGCATCACCCAGCGGGACGGCGACCTGCCGGTTTGCCCCAGCGGCGGCTTGCTGGGCGTGGGCAACCCAATTTCAGCGGCCGGCTTGATGAAAGTGGCCGAACTGTTCTGGCAGTTGCGCAGCGAGGCGGGAGCGCGGCAGGTGCCGGGCCAGCCCAAAAAGGGCGTGGCCCAGGCCTGGGGCGACCTGATGCAGGTGGGCACCGTGGTGGTGCTGGGTGTGTAGGGAGGTGTAACATGACAGCCAAAATCGAACAATTCCCCGGCGTGTACTTGCGGGAATCGGATTTCGAAGAGAAGAAGGTACTCTTTACCGAGTGGAACTCCCCAAGCCCGCTATGCCTGGGACACTGGAGCAGCCATCGGTCGGTACCTGGCAGAGCTGAAGGAGGGCCGATTGATCGGCGTGCGATGCGACCATTGCCGGCGCACCGTGATTCCGCCGCGCAACTTTTGCGAATGGTGTTTCCGGCCGATGGACGACTGGGTCTACCTGCCCGACACCGGCACGATCAACACGTTTTCCCTCTGCTACGTGACCTGGGACATGCAGTACCTGACCGACCCGCTTATGCCGGCCGTGATTGACATCGACGGCACCCGGCCATCGGTGGGCATCATGCATCTGCTGGGCGAGGTTGATCCCAAGCAGGTCAAGATCGGGATGAAGGTGCAGGCAGTGTGGAAACCGGCCGACGAACGCGAGGGATCCATTCTGGACATCCGCTACTTTGAGCCAGTGTAGGAGACATGCCATGCCAATTCTAGAGAAACCAGACAAGCTCCACCAGGCCACTGCCTGGCAGGGCGACATTCCCATTACCAGCCGCTACTCGGCCGGGATTGCTGGCGAGCGGTTCTTCCGCGAAATCAAAGACAACGGACGGATCATGGGAACGCACTGTGCGGCCTGCGACCTGACCTTTGTGCCGGCAACCATGTTCTGCGAGCGCTGCTTTGCCCAGCTGGACAATTGGGTGGAGGTGAAAAACCACGGCGTGGTGTTTACCTACACCGTGCTGCACCGCGACCTGGACGACAAGCCGCTGGAGCCACCGGCCGTGCTCGCGTTCATCCGGCTGGATGGGTCCGACGGCGGGCTGGTCCATTACCTGGGTCAAGTAGAGCCGGAAGATGTCTACATCGACATGGAGGTGGAGGCGGTTTTGAAAGAGCCGGACCAGCGCGAGGGCTCTATCCTCGACATTCTCCACTTCCGGCCGATTTAGCAGCCGAGCCGCTGCACAAGCAGATTGAACTGACCAGCTAGAAAGGACTCGGGAGACGGGTGGCAGATCACCCGTCTCCCCACAAAGATGATCAACCACAATGCCATCTCCCAGGTCCGGCCGGGCGCCCCGCGCGAGACCGCCCAAATCTGGCTGCCAGATAAGCAAATCCTGGAAGCGCCCATTGGGACCTCGTTGGAGACGTTCCTGCAAGCGGCCGGATTGATCGACGAGCAGATGATCATGGCGGCCGTCATCAACGGCGAAATGCGCGAGTTGCACTACCGCGTCACGGTGGACAGCGAAGTGGAGCCGGTGACGATGCGCGACTCGGACGGGCAGCGCGTTTACCGCCGGTCACTCTCGCTGCTGCTGGTCACGGCCGCGCACGAATTGTTTCCGCAGGCCCAGGTGTACGTGGACCACTCGCTCACCTTTGGCGGTTACTATTGCACGGTGGACGGCCGGCCGAACTTTACACCGGAAGAGTTGCAGCAAATTGAAACACGCATGCATGAGATTGTGGCGCGAGACGACCCGATCACCAAAGAGCGGGCACCGCTAAACGAAGTCGTCGCCCTTTTTCAGAACCGGGGCGACCTGGGCAAGGTGCGTTTGCTACTCAGCCGCAACAAGGATTATTTGACGCTCTACAACCTGCGCAACATGCGGGACTATTTTCACGGCTACATGGTCCCCTCCACCCGCTACCTGCGCTGGTTTGAACTGCGCCATTACCCGCCCGGCTTTATCATTCGTTTCCCGCGCAAGTCGGACCCCACCTCCCTGCTGGAATTCCAGGACTATCCGCGGCTAGCGGCCGTCTTTCGCGAGTATCGCAACTGGCTGCGCCTGATGGACGTGCAGGACGTGGGGGCGCTGAATGAAACGATCCGCAACGGCCGTATCCGTGAGGTAGTGTTGGTGGCGGAGGCCCTACACGAAGGGCGCATCGCGCAGATCGCCCGTGAGATTGCCACCCAACAGGGAGCCAAACTGGTCCTCATCGCCGGCCCATCTTCTTCCGGCAAAACCACCTTCTCCAAGCGGTTGTCCATTCAATTGCTGGCAACCGGCGTGCGGCCGTTTACACTCGCAATGGATAACTATTTCGTCAACCGGGAACAGACCCCCAGAGATGAGCACGGCGACTATGACTTTGAGGCACTGGAGGCCCTGGATCGTGAACTGCTCTGCCAGCACTTGCTGCAATTAATGAACGGCGAAGAGGTTGCGCTGCCGCGCTTTAATTTTCACTCCGGCCGGCGCGAGACCGGCCCGACGGTCAGGCTGGCTCCAGACCAGATCATCCTGGCCGAAGGCATTCACGGCCTCAATCCGGCGCTGGTGCCGGACATCCCGGCCGACCTTATCTACCGGGCGTATATCTCGGCGCTCACCCAACTAAACCTGGACCAGCACAACCGCGTCCCCACCACCGATACCCGCCTGATCCGGCGCATCGTGCGGGACGCCACCCATCGGGGGTACACGGCGGCCGAAACCATTGCCCGCTGGGAAAGCGTGCGGCGGGGTGAAAAGACCTACATTTTCCCCTACCAGGAACATGCCAACGTGATGTTCAACTCGGCGCTGGTATACGACCTGGCGGCCCTGAAGGCTCTGGCCGAGCCGCTGCTCCTGCAAATTGAGCCTGGTACCCGCGAACGCATCGAAGCCAAGCGACTACTGGCCATGCTGCAATGGTTCGAGCCTTTCCCGGCCGAGTTGATCCCGGACAATTCGATCCTGCGCGAGTTTATTGGTGGATCGATTCTGCGCGACTTTGAAATCTAGAGGAGCCTGAGAGGAAACAATGGCACTTGTAGGAAAAGGAATGTATGTGTGGAAACTGCACCGGATCGCCGGCGGCAACGTGCAGGCCATGGTGCGCAAAGCGCTGGACGCAGGGCTCACCCACGTGATCATCAAGGTCGCCGATGGCGCTGATCCGTACAACGTGGACCTGGCCGGCCCGGCGACCGACGCTTTCAAAGCGGCCGGCATCCAGGTTTGGGGCTGGGCCTGGCTCTGGATGCGTTCTCCGTTCCAGGAGGCGGAGGTGGCCGCCCACCGGGTAAATACGCTCGGCATGGACGGTTTTGTGGTTAACGCGGAACACCCCACCAAGGGCAAATACGCCGAGGCGCAAGTCTACATGGAGACGCTGCGGGAACGGATCAACGAGGTGCCGATTGGCCTGAGTTCCTATCGCTACCCGCATCTGCACACCACGCTGCCGTGGAAGGAATTCCTGACCCCGTCGGACCTTGATATGCCGCAGATGTACTGGGTGGGGGAACAACCGGCCGACTGTGTTCGCAATTCGCTGGCCCGGCACCAGGCTTTCCCGTTTGCCCGGCCGATCATCCCCACCGGCGCCGCCTACGGCGAGCAGTACGGGAACAGCTATTTCCGGGCGCAGCCCGAAGAAATCGTGGAATTCCTGAACACAGTGCGAGCCAACAATCTGCCGGCCGCCAACTTTTGGAGCTGGGATTGGACTGAAGCGCACGGACCGGACCTATGGGAGGCAATTGCAGATTACGACTGGCCGGTGGAGAGCGGCGAGCCGCAGGACGTGGCCGAGCAATATTGGCGGGCATTGGTCCAAGGAGACCTCAACGCCCTCGCCAGCCTGTACCACGACAACGCAGTGTACGTGACGGCCGGGCCGATTGCCCAGGGGCCGGTCGGCATCCGCGCACGCATCGCAGACCTACTCAATCAGTTGCCCAACGCCCAATTCAACAAGCTCGACCTGCAAGCAGAAGGAAGCGTGCGCTTTTTGCACTGGAGCGCCGCCTCTGATGCCGGCCGGATCGAAAATGGTTTGGATACCATTGGCATTCGCGCGGGCAAAATCCAATACCACTCGTCCAGCTATCGGCTGACGGCCGAATAAACAAAAAGGGCGCTGACCAGTCAGCGCCCTTGGGAACAACTGAAACCTTCACGGCACGCAGGGCACGTCCTGCACATACTGGTTCTTGCTCGCACGCTGGCCATCGCCGGAGCGGACAATGATCTCGTTCACAAAGCTCGCGCCGCATCCCCATTCAATCTCGAAAACTTCGGTGTTGAATGTCTGGCCGGCCACCTCGTAGGTGTACACGCCGTTGCCACCCTGGGCCACAATCCAGAAGCGAATGCGGTAGGTAGACCCGCTGCCGGGATAATACGCATTGGCCTCGCGGACTTCAAAGGTCAGCGGCGGGTAGCCGGCGGCCGTGGTGGCCGTCGGTTTGGGTGTCGCAGCAGCCTTGGTATTGGTCGGCGTGGGTTGCGCAGTGGGCGCGGCAGCCGTCTCGGAGGGAGTGGGCTCCGCGCCTTCCGGCCCAACCAACAGCAACGCATCGTCAAAGGTGATCTTGGCCAACTCGTTCTCGCCGCTCCCGCCCCACAACGCCAGCAGACCAAAGGGGTGACTCTCATCCACCACTTCGTGCAGCAACCACCCGTTTACGAAAAAGCGATAGCGATCCCCCTCCGCCAGAACCGCCAGCCGGTTGGGCGTGCCGTCGGTCCATATTCGATCTGAAAGGGTCCAATCCACCAGAGGTGGCTCGGCATCCGGCAGAGTCCGGCCGATGCTGTACCGGCCGGCGCTGTCAATGCGAAAGACATAGCCGTAGAAATCCTCGGTCACGTGCAGCGCAATCCCGGCCGCCGAGGCCAACTCCCGCACCGTGACCTCAACCCAGCCATCGCCGAACTCTTGTGCTTCGTAGCGCGACCAGGCCATCTGTGTCGTGCCCTGCAACTCAATGCGCAGCCCGGCATCGCGATAATCTACCAGGGCGCTGGCGCCTGCGCCGCGGGACCAGCCGCTGTCGGTGGCTCCAAATCCATCGGATAGTGTTTCGGGCCAGGGCGGCCGGGCCGCCGCGGCGTCCTCGCCCTGCGGGATTGGGGTTTCGGATGGCGTCAGGGTCGGCTCCGGTGTATTGGTCACGGTCGGCTGGCTGGTTGGCTCGGCCGTGCCCGTGGGGGGCGGCTGCGGCGTAAACGTGGCCGCGAGCGGCGTATTGGTTGCTTCGGTGACCACCGCTGCATCCTGATCCCCACCCAGGCGCGGCAGAACTACCCACACCATGACGATAATGACAGCCGAGACCAGCACCAAGGCCAACGCGGCCGGGATCAGCCAGCGCGGCAGGCCCCCACCCTTGGCCGCGGCTGGCGGCTGCGCGACCACGGTCTCCTGTACCACCTGCGGTGGCGGCGCTGCGGCCGGGCGCGCAACGGCGCGAGGGGAAGCGGGGGCATACCCGGGCGGCAAACCCGGCCGCCATTCGTTGCGCCAATGATAGTGCCACATGCCGCTCTCCGGGTGGATGGTCCACCAACGGCCGGCGTCATCCTGACACATCAACTGGCTGGCTTGCTGCACAAACTGATCCTGGCTTAACTTTCCGCCCTCCAGTTGTGCCCGCAGCGCTTTGTATTTTGCTTCCACTTCGGTGAATTGGGACATGGTTGCCTCGCTAGCTGTCTGTCTTCCTCAAGACCAGATAATACCCACAAATCCCAAAATCATCAAGCTGCACGGCCGCCAGGTTTGTGCTGCCAGAGTTTCCCTCGCGACCATTACTCGGTGGCATCTGCCACGCGCGCTCCGGTGACGCGGATCAGATCGGCTACCGTCAGGCGCAGGTTGACCCCCCGCCGGCCTGCGCTGACCACAACCTGGTCTTGCTTCGGGGCCGGCCGGTCGATGCAGACCTGAAAACCGCGTTGGAGCAGAGCAAGCGCGGAGATGCCACCCACCTGCAGGCCGGTGATCTTTTCGGCGTCGGCGTGGCGGGCCATGGTGAGCTTTTTCTCGCCCAGCGACGCAGCCAGCTTTTTTAGATCCAGCTCGCGGTCGGCCGCCACCATCACCAGCAGCGGTTTGCCGCCGCCCGGCCGTTCCACCACCAGCGTCTTGTACACTTCCGAACGCGGAATGCCCAGATGGTCTGCCACCCCATCGGCCGAGTGGATGCTTTCGGGAAACTCGAGCACCTGGTATTGAATGTCAGACCTTTCCAGCACCCGCATCGAGTTGAGCTTTTTGACCATCGCTTATCACTCCGACAGGAGTGTCCCATGGCTCCAGTTGCAGTGCAAACACACCCAGCGCCTCTTTTTCGGGGGGATAGAGCTCTCGCAAAGCCGCCAGCAGTTGGCCTGCCGACAGATCAGGGACAATGGCAGCCGGGTCTTCGGCCGCCAGCAGCGCCGCAATATCAGGGTATCGGCCGGCGCGCACAACGCGGTAGGGGTAAGCATCATTCAACAGCAGCCGATCACCTGCTTGGAGCCGCGCGATGTTGGGATAACCCACCCGCACCTCCACAGTTTTTAGGCCGGCCAGAATCCACGCCAGGTACTCCGGCCGGACCCACAGTGTCTTGGTCCGCACCGATGATCAGGGCAGGTAACGCAACTCGCGGGCCGCCCTGGTCAACTCGTCGCGGAATTTCGGATGGGCCACGCCGATCAACGCCTGCGCCCGCTCGCGGATGGTCTTGCCGTACAACTTGGCGACCCCAAACTCGGTTACCACATAGTGAACGTGATTGCGCGTGGTCACCACACCCGCGCCCGGCTTGAGCGTAGGCACAATACGGGTCAACTCGTCGCCCTTGGCCGTCGCCGGCAGCGCAATGATCGGCACACCGCCTTCAGACCTGGCAGCGCCATAGATAAAATCCAATTGCCCGCCGACGCCGCTGTACAGGTAGGTCCCAATACTATCCGCACAAATCTGGCCGGTCAGGTCCAACTCAATAGCCGAGTTGATAGCAACCTGCCGGTAATTACTGGCAATCACAAATGGGTCGTTGACATACTCGGTGCGATGCAGCTCGATGATTGGATTGTCGTCCACAAAATCGTACAATCGCTTGGTGCCGATCAAAAAGCCAGCCACGATTTTGCCAGGGTGCAGGGTTTTCCGGGCGTTGGTGATGACGCCTGAATCGATGAGGTCAATTACCCCGTCGGAGAATAATTCCGTGTGAATGCCCAGGTCCTTTTTGTTGTACAGAAAGCCCAGCACCGCATCAGGGATGGCGCCAATCCCCATCTGCATCGTTGCGCCGTCCGGGATCAGATCGGCAATGTGGCTGGCAATGCGAGTTGCCAACTCCCGCTCGCCCTCACTCGCCATCTTGAACTCGGCCAGCGGATAGTCCACCGGTACAACATGGGTCAGCTTGCTGACGTGGATGAACGCATCTCCCAGAGTGCGCGGCATCTGCTGGTTGACCTCGGCAATGATGATGCGCGCGGATTCGGCCGGGGCCTTGGTCAGCCCTACCTCCACGCCATAGCTGCAAAAGCCGTGCTCGTCTGGCGGCGAAAGGTGAACAAAAGCCACGTCCAGCGGCAGATGGCGGTTTTTGAACAGCAGCGTGAACTCGGACAAAAGCACGGGCGTGAAATCCGCCCTCCCTTCGTTAACCGCCTTGCGGGTCTGATGGCTGATAAACATGGTGTTGACCCGCAGGTGGCCCTCCATTTCCGGGGCTGTGTAGGTCGCCTTTTCCCCAATCGTGAGCGCCATGCAAATCTCGACGCCGTAAACCTCGGGAGCGCGCCGAACCAACGCAGCCAGCAACTCTTGTGGGACGCTGCAATTGCCGGTCAAAAAGATGCGGTTGCCGGATTTGACGCTCTTGAGCGCCTCGTCGGCCGTGGTGATTTTGCTGTTGTAGATTTCTTGCCAACCCATTTGTCCCTACCCCATATCGAATTGTTCTGCCAGCCGAGGGTCCACGATTCTCCCATCATGCAGCGTGAGGCCCTTGGCCAACGCTGCGTCTTGCTGGATGGCTTGCTCAAGACCCTCGGTAGCGATGAGCCGGATATAGGGCCAAGCTGCGTTTACGAACGCATGAGTAGCCGTGCGCGCCACGACTCCGGGCATGTTGGGCACGCAATAGTGAACAACACCCTCTTCCGAATAGGTCGGTTGGTCATGGCGGGTCGGCCGGCTGGTCTCCACTGACCCGCCTTCGTCAATGCTGATGTCCATGATCAGCGATCGCGGTCGCATGCGCTTGACCATCTCGCGCGTGACCACAATGGGGGCCCGCTTGGCCGGCACGCGCACACAGCTCACCAACACGTCGGCAAACGTGCATACCTGCGCTATGTTGAAGCGGTGCGCCATCATAGTGACTGCGCGGCCGCCAAATTTGTCGTCCACAACCTGCAGCTTGCGCAGGTCATTGTCCAGCACATGGACGCTGGCCCCCATCCCGAGAAACGCACGGGCTGCTTCCAGCCCCACCACGCCAGCGCCGATGATGACTACCTCGGCCGGCGGAACGCCCGGCACGCCGGACAACAGAATGCCCTTGCCCCCGGCGTCGTTTTCCAGGTGTCGGGCGGCCGCCTGGGCGCACATCCGGCCGCCAATCTGGCTCATCGGCCTCATCACCGGCATCTCGCCCCGTTCATCCTCAATCAACTCAAAGGACACGGCCGTGATTTGCTTCTGCAGCAGCGTGGCAATCTTGGCGCGGCGAGCGGAGGGAAGCATCAAATAGCCCAACAGTGCCTGTCCATCTCGCATCCAGGCCAATTCCTCATCGGTCGGCCGCTGGAACTTGATGACCACATCGGCCCGGCCAAAGGCCTCTTCAGGCGAATAGACGATGGTCGCCCCTGCGTCCTGATAAGCCTCATCCGTAAAGCCGCTCCCAACGCCAGCGTTGTGTTCGACGTAACAGGTATGCCCGGTCCGGGTCAGCAACTGCAACCCGTTGGGTGCCATTCCTACCCGGTATTCAAACGGCCGGCGCTCCCGTGGTATGCCGATGTTCATGGGCTCCACCTCCTTAGCTGGAAACTCGATCAATTGGAAGACTTCAAATGCTGGAACAATGCGCCTTGAGAATCGCCCCCAAGCGCTTAACCCCTTCTTCAATGCGGTCTGGTTTGGCGCTGGAAAAGTTGAGCCGAAAAGTGTTTGCCCCACCCCCATTGGGGAAAAACGGTTCACCAGGGACAAAGGCAACATGGTGTTGTAAGGACTCGGCCAGCACTTTTTTGGTGTCAATCCCCTGGGGCAAGGTCACAAAGATGAACAGGCCACCTTTGGGTTGGGTCCAACTGGCCTCGGCCGGGAAGTGCTGTTCCATAGCCGCCAGCATAATGTCTCGCCGCGCCTGGTAGATAGTCCTCAGTCGCTGGATGTGCTGCTCCAAAAAGTCGCCGCGCGCCACCTCGTAGGCTACCATCTGGGCAAAGGTGCTGGTGTGCAGGTCAACGCCCTGTTTGAGCGCGGCCAGTTGCTGGATAACCTCGGCCGGGGCCACCACCCAGCCAATCCGCAGCCCAGGAGCCAGCAATTTGGAAAAGGTGCTGTGGTAAATCACGACGCCATCATACCGGCCGTTAAATCCATTTTCCTGCGCGTCCAGCACCACCAGGGGCGGGCTGTGCTCGCCCTCGTAGCGCAACTGGCTGTACGGGTCATCCTCCACGATAGGCACCCCCCAATCATCCGCCAGCGCCACCAACCTGGTGCGACGCTCTGGTGAAAGGGTCACACCGGCCGGGTTCTGGAAATTGGGTAGCACGTACAGGAATTTGGGGTTGGATCGCAGCACTTCTGTCATGTTATCCAGCAACAGCCCATCGTCGTCGTTGGGCACAATGACATACTCCGGCCGGTACATGTCAAAGGCCTGCAACGCGCCCACATACGTGGGCGACTCAATCACTACCCGATCGCCGATATTCAGCATCAAGCGACCGACGAGTTCCAATGCCTGCTGGGAACCGGCCGTGATGAGCACGTTGTGTTCGTCAACCGGAGCCCCCTGTCGCGAAAGGAAGCTAGCCAGAAGCTGGCGCAGCGGCGAATAACCCTCCGTGGGGCTGTACTGCAGCGACTGCTGACCGTGCGCGCTCAAAACCAGGTCGGCCGCTTCCCGAAAACGCTCGATAGGAAACAGCTCAGGCGCGGGCAAACCACCGGAGAAACAGATGATATCCGCCTGTTGCGTGAGTTTGAGCATATCACGCAGCGCGGAGCTTCTCACCCAGGTGATGCGTTCAGCGTAGCGAACTGCCCAGTTAACCATGCAGTCTGGTCCCACTCTAATCAAAGCCGTTGACCAATCATAGCCAGCGGCCAACCCCATTCACAGTGGCAAATGTCGTATCATCACACGCAAGATGTCATTAACCTTCTGTCAACTTTGCCACCAGTCTTGGGACATAAGATCGGACAACGCCCGGTGAATTGTGGCCGGCGTTGCTGACTTTGCCTCCGGTCTTGAAATGTGCTAGACTTTGAATTAAGGAGAAAGCTTTCATGGAAAATAGGGTTAGGGCTGTTGCGCTGCTGTCCGGCGGACTGGATAGTATGCTGGCGGCACGCATCGTTCAAGAGCAAGGGATCGAGGTGCAGGGTGTGCACTTTTCCACCGGTTTTTGCTCCGTGCAGCGGCGGAGGCGGTTGGCCCGCCCGGCCGAATTGGACAGCCCACGACTGCGAAACGAAGCGCTGCAATCGGCCGCTGCCCTTCACGTCCCAATTGACATCATTGACGTTGCCGAAGACTATTTGCCGGTGGTGCTCAACCCGCGGCACGGATATGGGGCCCACATGAACCCCTGCCAGGATTGCCGCGCCTTTATGCTCAAACGCGCCAAGGTTTACATGGAGGAAATTGGGGCTCAATTTATCGTCACCGGAGAGGTGGTGGGCCAGCGGCCGAACTCGCAACTGCGCCACCTGCTGCGGCAAACGGAGAGGGAAAGTGATCTGGCCGGCTACATCCTGCGGCCGCTGTCCGCCAGACTGCTCGACCCCTCCATCCCGGAACTAGAGGGCTGGGTAAACCGCGAGGCCCTGTACGCCATCTCCGGCCGTGGCCGCAAGGAGCAGATCAAACTGGCCAAGCGGTATGCAATTGACGAGTACGCGCAACCGGCCGGGGGGTGCTGCATGCTGGTAGAGCAAGCCTTTACCCGCCGCTTGCGCGACTTTTTGCAGCACAACCCGCCGGAAGCGCTGACCCAGGAGGAGGTAGCGCTGCTCTCCGCCGGCCGGCATCTGCGCCTGCCAGATCACACCAAGGTGATTGTCGGCCGGCACGAGGGAGAAAACACATTTCTGGATAGGGCGCGCAGGCCAGACCATTGGCGCTTGGAGGCAGTTGGCGGCAAAAGCCCAGTCGCGCTGGTCCGCGGGCCGCTCCGCGACGAGCAGGTCTACCTGACGGCCGCCATCGTCGCTGGCTACTCCAAAGCGCGGAGCCAGCCCCGGGTTGACGTGTTGGTCGACACGGGCTCGCAGGTGCAAACGGTATCGGTCGCTCCACTGAGCCAGGATCAGCTTTGGGAGATGAATGTAGGCGCATCACAGGGCAGCCACGGCCGTCACCTAGAGGCGTGAATCCCGCACATGGCAGCCTTGACAGAACTCGGCCGGTGCGATACTATCCCCGCGCTACGGTTAAAGACACAAACACACGCGGAGTTCCCATGCTAGACATCAACCTGATTCGCAGCAAACCCGACTGGGTCAAAGCAGAGATCGCCAAACTCAACACTCCGGCACCGGTTGACCAGGTTCTGGCATTGGACACCCGCCGGCGCGAATTGCTCCAAGAGGCAGAAGACCTCAAACACTTGCGCAACGTGGTCAGCAAGGAGATTGGCCAGATGAAAGACGCGGAAGCGCGCCAGGCCAAGATCGACGAAATGCGCGACGTTGGAGAGCGAATCACGGCCCTGGACGACCGCTTGCGCAAGGTGGAGGACGGTTTGCGCGAAGTCCTGCTCTGGCTGCCCAATCTGCCCCATCCGAGCGTGCCGGTTGGCCCTGGCGAAGAATGCAACCAGATTATCCGCCAGGTGGGCAAACCTCAGGAGTACGGCTTTGAGCCGTTACCCCACTGGGAATTGGGGACCAGGTTGGGCATCATCGACTTTGAGCGCGGGGCCAAGCTCAGTGGCTCCCGCTTCTATGTTTTAACCGGGAAGGGCAGCCATCTGCAGCGCGCGCTTATCCAATGGATGCTTGATTTGCACACCACCAAGCACGAATACCTGGAAGTTTACCCGCCCTTTATGGTGCGCCGGGAGATGATGGTGGGCGCAGCCCAGTTGCCCAAGTTTGCGGACAATATCTACCACGACGCCGAAGAGGACTTTTGGTGGCTGGGCACGGCCGAGATTGCCTTGACCAACCTGCATCGCGATGAAATCCTGCCCATGGAGGCCTTGCCACTCCGGTATGTGGCCTACACCCCCTGCTTTCGACGCGAGAAGATGAGCGCCGGCCGGGACGTGCGCGGCATCAAGCGCGGTCACCAGTTTGACAAGGTTGAGATGTACCGCGTAACCACTCCAGCGGACAGCTACGATGCGCTGGAAGAGATGGTGGACCAGGCGGCGGCCGTCTGTCGGGGCCTGAAAATTCCCCACCGAGTGGTACAAATGTGTACGGGCGACCTGGGCTTTCAAGCGGCCAAGAAATATGACATCGAGATGTGGGCTCCGGGATGCGGGGAATGGCTGGAAGTCAGCTCGATCAGCAACTGCGAGGAATTTCAGGCGCGCCGAGCCAATTTGCGCTTCCGCCGCGCAAAAGGGGACAAGCCAGAGTACGTCCACACACTCAATGGGTCTGGTCTGGCACTGCCGCGGGTTTTGATTGCGGTGCTGGAAAACTACCAGCAGGCCGACGGTAGCATCCAGGTACCCAGGGTTCTCCGGCCGTACATGGGCGGCACCACCGTAATCACATAGACCGGGTCCCAACTGTAAAAGACATGGGAGCCGGCCGATTGGAAGGATTTCCGGGTCAGCTATGAGCGACCACGTTGAAACGCGACCGCGTTGGCTGCTACTAATCGAGATCATCTTCTTGCTCTGGGCTGGCGGGTTACTCTTCCTCGGCATTCGCCACCTGTACCAGAACCCTCTCGTCCCCTGGCCCAGCCCTACGGCCGTGGCAGACACCTCTGATCTGTTCAGCCCATCGGCAGCACCCAGTGGCACTCCAGACCCATCAGTAACGCCGGCACCGCCTTCCACGTGGACGCTCACGCCAGCCCCCAGCCGTACCCACACACCCGCGCCACCAACTGCTACCCCCACGCAGACCTACACGCCCAGCCCCAGCCCTAGTTCACGGCCGCTGACCAGCCCCACACTGTCGAACGTGGAATTCACGCCGGACGCGACCCTGGTGACGGCTATTCCCACTGCTGTCGCCACGGCCGAAGTGCCGGGCAACGTCATCAACATCATGCTCCTGGGCAGCGACCAGTTTTCCGCGACCACAAGCTGGCGCACCGACGTCATTGTCATTGTGTCCATCAACCCGGACGGGCCATCGGCCGCTATGCTCTCCATCCCGCGCGATCTCTACGTCTGGGTTCCCGAGTGGAAGATGACCAAGATCAACACGGTGGACAGCCATGGGTACGCCGTTAACTATCCGGGCGGCGGGCCGGGGCTGCTCAAGCAGACCCTGCTGTACAACCTGGGAATCCCGGTGCATTACTACGCCCGCGTCAATTTTGAAGGTTTTAAACGCATTGTGAATACGCTGGGGGGCATCGATCTACCCGTTACCTGTGAGATGACCGACTGGCGGTTGAAATCTCCCGAGTTGGACCCCAACCCAGAAGAAAACTGGGAACTCTTCACAATTGACGAACGCATTCATCACATGGACGGGGACCTTGCCCTGTGGTACGTGCGCTCGCGATTACGATCCAGCGATTGGGACCGCACCCGCCGGCAACAGCAGGCCCTCCGAGCCATGATGACGACGGCTCTGTCGGCCAACATGATTCCTCAAATTCCGCAACTGTGGAGTGATTTTTCCACCACGGTGGAGACCGACATGGGGCTGGGAGAAATCCTGAATCTGGCCACAATTGCCCCCCGATTGGATCTGAACAAGATTAAAAGCCGCTTTCTGGGAGGCGAGGGCTTGATTGCCTGGACCACGCCCGACCAGAACCTTTACGTCCTGTTGCCGCAATATGAGGCGATTGCCCCAATTCTGGCCGACGTGTTTGAGCCGCCAGCGCTAAACCGGGCCTTTCAGGACCCGCCCGTGGTAGAAGTGTGGAACGGCACGCTCCGGCCGGACATCGACCTGCTGGCGATGGACAACCTGGCATGGGAAGGGCTGGTGCCGGTCAAGGGGCAGGCCGACCGTCAGGACTATACCGAAACCCAGGTGATCTTTTACGGTCAGACGTTCAAGGGGTCGAGCAGTTGGCTCATCACCAAACTGTTTGGGGTCAATCAATCTCAATTCATCCATCAGCCTGACCCCAACAGCCCGGTCGACTATCGGGTGATCTTGGGCTACAATTTTGAACCGTGCGTCCACCGCGTGCCGGGAGCCATGCAAGCCCCGACCGTCACCCCGACCCCTGAGTGGACCCCGCCCCCAGACAACTGATCCGATTATCCGCCCAACGCTTGCAGTGCCAGCCGCACCCGCTCTTCCAAATCGGGGGAGGCAGTCTTGGGTATTCGCTGCACCGCCGCCTGCGCCTCCACCACGCTGTACCCCAACGCGGTCAGCGCCGCAATGACTTCTGTATCCACATCGGATACCAGCGCCATACCGGCCGGCAAATGATCCAGCCGCAGCTTGTCCTTAAGGTGAAACATCACTCGCTCGGCCGTCTTTTTGCCAATTCCGGGCACCCGCTGGAGCACCCCAGCTTCCTCACGAGCCACCGCGCCGGCCAGCACGTCGGGGCTGAGCGTAGAGACAACGGCCAACGCCAGCCGGGGCCCAACCCCGGAAACCTCCAACAGTAGCTTGAACAGTTCCAGTTCTTCCTCGTTCGCAAAGCCATATAGCGCCACATCATTCTCGCGCAGGTGGAGGTGGGTGTGCAGCATGATACTCCGTCCCGGGCCCCCGGCCGTGGTAAGGACCGTGTCGGGTACGTTCACACGGAGCCCTACTCCCCCCACCAGCACCACCAGATACCCAACCCCTATTCGCTGAACCGTGCCACTGATACTGACGATCATTGATTTATCAGCTCCTGCAAACGAACGTGGCGCAAGTGGCAAATGGCGACGGCCAGCGCATCGGCCGCATCGTCCGGCCGGGGGAGTTCATCCAGGCGCAACAACGCCCGCACCATCTCCTGCACCTGGCGTTTGTCTGCACCGCCATAGCCAGTCACCGCCTGTTTAATTTCCAACGGCGTGTATTCACCCAACGCCAGGTCAACGTCCGCCAACGCCAACATCGCCACGCCGCGCGCCTGCCCAACACTCATGGCAGTGCGCACGTTTTTACTAAAGAACAGTTTTTCCACCGCAGCCGAGTCCGGCCGGTGCAACTCGGCCAGTGCGCGCAGTTCGCGGTAGATGCTTTGCAACCGGGAAGGCAAAGGCTGATCGGCCGAAGTGGTCAACACCCCATAGGCGATCAGCCCAAGATCTCCATCATTTTCCGCCACCACCCCATAGCCGGTAGTGGCAGTGCCGGGGTCCACCCCCAGAACAATCACCGGTCTAATCTTGGGCCGCCTCGTAGGCCGCCATCAACTCGTCACTCATGTCCAACGTCGAAAAGACCTGCTGGACGTCGTCCAATTCTTCCAACGCATCGACGACATTCAGAACTTTGAGCGCAGCATCCTGGCCCAAGGCAACCGGATTGTCGGGAAAATAAGAGAGTTCGGCGTTCTCAACTTCAACCCCGGCCTGCTCCAGTGCTTCCTGCACCTGTTGGAAGGCCTCCATGCTGGTGTAAATCTCAACCAACTCGTCGCCAAAGTTTACGTCCTCGGCTTCGGCCTCCAGCGCCACTTCAAAGAGGTGGTCGGTGTCGTAAGTCCCGGCCGGCAACGTGATGTAGCCCTTGCGGGAAAATTGCCAGGCAACCGCGCCAGGCTCGGCCATATTCCCGCCCGTTCGGTTGAAAACCTTTCGCACATCAGCAATGCTACGATTGCGATTATCGGTCACCACGTCAATCAAGAAGGCTATCCCATGCGGGCCATATGCCTCGTACAGGATTTCGTGCAACTCGTCGCCCTTTAACTCGCCAGTGCCCCGTTTAATTGCGCGCTCGATGTTCTCTTTGGGCATATTGGCTGCCCGCGCCTTGTCCGTAATCAGGCGCAAGCGAAAATTCATCGTGGGATCCCCGCCACCCTCCCGCACGGCAATCTCAATCTCCCGCGCCAACCGGGTAAAGATCTTGCCGCGCTTGGCGTCGGTGGCCGCCTTTTTGTGTTTGATCGTGGACCATTTAGAATGGCCGGACATAGCTCCTATTCTCCTATTGCCTTAACTCGCGTGTGCTGCAACCATTATATCATTGGCGCATGGTTTGGCAATCAGGTCTTTACTTTGCCGGCCGACCTGTTACAATCCATACTATGGAAACAACAAAAGAGATCGCCAAGATACTGCGCAGCACCAACAAGATGGCAGAGGCATTTGTAGCCAGCGTTCAGCACAAAGTGGGCCAGGATGTGGCAGAAGAAGCCATTTTGACAGTCATGCAGAAGCTAAACCCGCGGTCAATTGATATGAGCAAGGTGGTGACCGCCGTCAAGCGTGAAGTAACCCGCTCGAGGCGTGCCAGCCCGCGCTCCACCAACACGGTGGTGCGCGATCTGCCTATCAGACCGGCCGATAGTCCACCCCGCAAAACCACCCGCTCGAGACGCTCCCCGGCCAAAAGCGACGAACTCGAAAAATCCACTCCATCCAAAACGATGATCGAGCAGATGGAGGATATCCTGGAGAAGAACTGGGGTCGTGCAGAGCGTGAAGGGTTACAGCCGGAGCGGTTGACGGGACCGGCCTTTGTCAGTGCGGTACACCGGAGCAGTGATCCCCGCGATGCGACCCGCTCCCGGATTCTGCAGGCATGCACCGTCATTGACGGTCAGGATATCGTCCTGACCCCAACAGCAGTGGCAGATTACATCCGCGAACAACTCTGACCCGTCTGTGCGAATACAGGCTATCCCCATTGGGCCATTGCAAACCAACTGCTATCTGGTGACCTGCCCGGAGACCCAGGAAGCGGCCGTTATAGACCCTGCCTGGCATGGTGATGCCATTTTTCACATGGCTCAGGAGGCAGGGGCGAAGGTTCGGGCTATCCTGCTAACACACGCTCATTTTGACCACATTGCCGGCGCGGCCGTGCTTAGGCGCTTAACCGACGCCCCTTTGCTGGCCCACCCTGCATCCGGCGCTCTGCTGACGGGCGCACATCAACATGCTCAGTTATGGGGTTTTCGCATGGACCCGGCCCCGCCGGCCGATGGCGAGTTGGCCGAAGGGCAATTGATTGAAATTGGAACGATCAAGCTACAGGTATTGGATACGCCGGGCCACGCGCCGGGCCACGTCTGCTTTTACGCCCGGGCTGCCAACGCCGTCTTTGATGGGGATGTTCTATTCAATGGGGGAATCGGCCGGACCGACCTGCCCGGTGGGGATTTTGCCCTACTAATGCGCTCCATCCGCGAAAAGCTCTTCACCCTGCCCGACGAGACAGCGGTCTATTCCGGCCACGGGCCTGCCACCACCATCGGCGACGAAAAGCGCTGGAATCCCTTCCTACGGTAGCGCCAGCTCCACCACCACCAACCTGTGATCCGACGCCAGCGATGGCGAGACGGCCGCCCTTGTCGGCCGCAGGCCCCGCGCCCACACAAAATCGATCCGTTTGCTGGGGTTGACGGCCGGGTCGCTGAAAGCAGGGAGGTTGACAGTTTCAACAAAGGGGTCCTCAAAGCCAGCTGCCTGGACAGCCTGGTAGACGGCCGAATCAGGTTTGCTGTTCATATCCCCGCCAAACACGGCCGGTGTAGCGCCACCTATGTACGCCAGCGCGGCCGAAACCTGATTTAGTCGCTCCTGCTCTTCCAGCCCAAGCCAGACCCCGTAGGCGTCCAACTCGCCGGCCGCCCAACGCAGACGCGCATGGACAAGCGCCGTTTGCTCCAGTTCAGACGGCAGCAACTCCCAACCGCTCTCCAGGATTGGCAAGCGCGTGAGCAATGCGATGCCGGACAGCCCCTCCAACGCGGGAGCAAACACCGCGCTCATCCCCAACCGCCGTGCCAGCCAAAAAGCGTTGTCCACTCCGTAGCTGGTGATCCGGCCGGCGTCCACCTCCTGCATCACCACCACATCAGCGCCGCTGTCCAGAATCGTCCTCGCCTGCTCCTCCAGAGTATGGTGCCAGTCCGTATCGTACCCATAGTGGATGTTGTAAGTGGCTACGCGCAAAGACTGCTCCGGGAGCACGCTGGCTGCTGGCTGCCCTGGGTCCGCTTTGATGTACACCACCAGCAACGCAAGACTAAAAAGGACAACCAGGTGGTTGTTCACCGGAACCCTGGGTCGGGGAGTCATTTCCGGCGGCCGGAAGACGGCTGGAGCCACCGACACAACCACCCCAACCAACACAAACCAAATCCCCGCGCCGCGCAGCGCGGACACGGTGTAAGGATAGGTGAAAGCAAAGGCATACAGCAGGTGCAATATCAGAAAAACTACCAGCCCTACACCCAGAGCCAGGCCGCCGCGGCGCTGACCGGCAGTTGAGGGCCAGGTCAAAAGCAACGGCAACGCCGCCATCAGTGACAATTGGGCAACCAGCAGGGCCGCCAGAGCCACCACACCCCCAGCCGTGCGGCCGACGAGCAAGCCCAACACCGCCGCCAGCAGAAGTAGACCGCCCCTCGCCAGCACTCCCTGCCGCGCCAGCCAATGCAACGGCCGGCCGCCGTACACAGGCACCGCACCCAGCTCAACCGCCAGCAGTGGGCCGGCCGTGATTACCAGCACACCCAATGCCGCCCATTCATAGGGAGTGTCGCTCCAGCGCGCCAGCACGTTTGGTTGGGCCAGCACAGCCGTCTGCACAAACAGAAAAGCACCCAGTGCCACTCCACCCGGAAAGCCCAACTGGGCGGCCGTATCGCCCTCGGGGTCAGACCGGCCGCCAAATGCAGTCCACGCGACTGCCACCAAACCCAAACAGAACGCTATCTGAAGGGGAAGGAACGCAGGCTGCAAAGTGATATCCCAGGTGTTCCCATACGCCCGTGTCAGTTGGTCACCAACCAGCGCAAAGCCCAGTGCCAACGGAACCACCTGAGCCCGACGCTGCAATAACATACCCAGGTAGAACCCGGCCGAGCCCAGCACCACAATCGATCCGACCAGCCGATATTGAGGGTTGTTGATGGTCAGGGGAACCCGCGCCGCAGCCGTTACCAGCACAGCCATCAGCATCCAAATCTGTTCCTGGCGAGCGCTCATTCGGCGGCGGTCGGCCGCGGCCGGCAACAACAACGCCACCAGCACCGCTGCAAAAATGACCCCAACCACTGTGAACGAAACCTCGCTGTCAAACAGAGCATCATAGATAACCCCAAACAACACCGAAAAGAGGACCCGCGCCGCTTGCAGCCAAAACAGCGCCACGACGGTAGCCTCCAGGATTCGCCACGAGAAATCTTCTTTCTTCATCTAACCTTACCGTATTTCCTGCCAATCACCGCCTGCCCGTCGCGGCTCAACAACCAGACCGGAAAGCGGCGAAGCTCCCCGGCCGGCTCCTGGCGCGCCAGCAGATAAATGGGAAAAACCAGTGGATAACTCTTGCCCTGCACTGACTCCAGGGTTGGGTAAAGCCCGTCCAGGGCCACGATCTTGACCTGCTGGCTAATCGCCGCGGCCGGCGCGTACCCAATCGCCCACGGCCGGGCTGCCACGTATTCCAGCACCGCAGCCGTGTCTGACAACACTAACGCAGTGGGTGTCACCTGCTCGTCTTGCATTACCATGGCCCGGAATAACTCGCCCGTTCCTGAACCATCCTCGCGGATGACAACTTCAATCGAGGCGGCCGGGCCGCCCACCATCTCCCACGACCAGGCTTTGCCCTGGAAGATGCTCTGTACCTGGGTCAGAGTGAGCCCGGTCACCGGGTTGTCAAGGTTGACCACCAACGCAAGGGCGTCCACGGCTACTACACTGGCCCACCAGTCTTCACCGGCCGGGGGCTCGCCGGGCACCAACACGACGTCCACTTCGCCTCGGCGCAGATCTTCTAGCACCACGGCCGCACTGGCTGTGCGCGTCTCCAGATTGAGCGCAGGGTTTTGATCGCCGTAGATTGGAAGTACTGCTTCGGCAAGGACCCGCACCGAGTCTGCTATGCCGATGCGCAATTCGGCCGCGTTCTGAATGGGGGTGGGTGTGACCACAGCACTACAGGCGACCAGCAGGAGCAGCACGGCCGCCAACGCAGGCAAGCACTTGGAGCGTGCCGGCCGACATTCAGCCGCGTGCCACATAGACCACCAACGAAATAGCTCCCAGGAGCGCGCAATACGCGGCAAACAGGTCCAGCGTGCGGCTGCGGAGATAGGCCAGAAAGGAATAGATGGCCAGGTAGCCCACCACGGCCGCGGCCACAAAGCCGGCCGCCAGCACACCCGCCTGCTCGGAAAAGCTACCCGTCTGGAGCAGTTGCACCATCTGCCATGCGCCCGCGCCCAGGATGGCCGGTATGCCCAGCAGAAAGCTGAACCGCGCTGCCTCGGCCCGCTCCAGCCCGCGTTTGAGCCCGGCCGCAATGGTCGCGCCGGAACGCGAAATGCCCGGCAGGATCGCCAGCGCCTGCGCCAACCCAATCACCAGAGCATCCAGCCAACCCATCTGCTCCACGGTGCGCATCCCCCGGCCGGCGCGCTCGGCAACAAACAGCAAGCCGGCAGTGCCAAACAAAAGAACGGCGACCGAACGAGGGTCGCCAAAACGGGCCGCAAACCAGTCCTCCAGCAAAAAGCCGGCCAGCGCGGCCGGGATGCTACCAGCGGCAATGAACCAACCCAATCGCGCCTCCGGCGTGCCCAGCGGCTGACGCCGTCGCAGCCCATCCCAGACGGCCGCCACAACCCGCACAATGTCGCGCCAGAAAAAGGTCACCACGGCCGCCAGCGTGCCCCAATGCACCAGCGCATCAAACGCCAGGTTGCTCTCGCCGATCTCGTGCCAGCCGAAAAGCCACGGCAAGAGGACCAGATGGCCGGAGCTGGAAACCGGCAGGAATTCAGTAGCGCCCTGGATGATTCCAAGAAGAATTGCTTGCCAAATAGTCATGGGAACTCTCTAACTGGCTGTTGGATAGTGTGTCAAGAACTCGCGGGTAAAGCGGGCAAAGGTGCCGCCCATAATCGCTTCGCGCATCAAGCGCACCAGATTGACCAGGAAGAACACGTTGTGCAAAGAGATGAGATGATGTCCCAGGATCTCGTTGGCCTGGGTAAGATGGCGCAAGTAGGCCCGGCCGAAATGGCTGCAGGTGTAGCAGTCACATGCGTCGTCTATCGGCCGGGGATCGCGGGCGTATTGGGCGTTGCGCAGGTTGATCCGGCCGCCGCGCACCAGCGCCGCCCCGTTCCGGCCGAGCCGCGTCGGCAGCACGCAGTCAAACATGTCCACGCCTCGCATCACGCTGTTGACCAGATCCTCCGAAGCTCCAACGCCCATCAGATAGCGCGGTTTGTCGGCCGGGAGAAACGGCATGACAGCATCCAACGTCTCGAGCATCTCCGCCTTGGTCTCACCCACCGAAAGACCGCCGATGGCATAGCCAGGAAAACCCAGCCCAGTGAGAAACCGCGCCGAATGCTCCCGCAGGTCCGGAAAAACGCCGCCCTGCACAATGCCAAACAGCGCCTGGTCCGGCCGCGAATGCGCCGCCAGACAACGCTCCGCCCAGGCATGGGTGCGCTCCCGGGCCTGCAGGTTGTACTCATAGTCGTGCGGCTCCGGGCATTCGTCAAAGCACATGATAATGTCCGCGCCCAGGTTCTCCTGGATGGCAACCGACTTTTCGGGAGTAAACCGATGCTGGCTCCCATCGATGTGGCTGCGAAACGTCACCCCATCCGCGTCGATCTTGCGGCTGTCCCCCAGGCTAAACACCTGAAAGCCCCCCGAATCGGTGAGAATGGGGCCCTCCCACGCCATGAAACGATGCAACCCACCCAACTCGGCAATCAGATCATCGCCCGGCCGCAGGTAAAGGTGGTACGTGTTGGCCAATACCAGCGTCGCGCCCAGGTCTGTCAGGTCGCGCGGGCTGAGCGCCTTGACCGTGGCGGCCGTGCCGACCGGCGCAAAAACGGGAGTGAGAAGCGGGCCATGAGGGGTGTGAAAAACGCCGGCTCGCGCGCCGGTCTCGAGATCGGTGGCAACTACCTCAAAATGGAACGCCATGGGCGGAATTGTACTTCACGCGGGCACGTCTGGCAATAGCCCTTGCCGGACCATCCCCGTCTGCTATACTGGCAGCATGATTGAGTTGGACGACCTGCTAGCGGCGACCGGCGGCCGGCTCTTTGGGCCGGTCACCTCATTCCAATTCACCGATTTCTGTTTTGACTCGCGCCGGGTGGAGCCAGGCCAACTCTTCCTGGCCATCCGCACGGCTAAAGGGGACGGCCACGATTACATCCTGGATGCCATCCGTGGCGGCGCGGCCGGCGTGCTGTGCCAGGAACCGCGCGGGATGGACGGCCACCACGTCACCTGCCTGCTGGTGCCCGACACTGAACAGGCGCTGGTCGATTGGGCTCGTTACATCTTGCGCAAAATGGGCACTCAGGTCATCGCCGTCACCGGATCGGTGGGCAAGACCGGGACCAAAGAGGCGCTGGCGGCCGTGCTGGGAACGCGCTATCCGGTCTTTCGCAACCACGGCAGCTACAACGGAACGTTCGGGTTGCCGGTGGCACTTGGCCAGCTCCGGCCGGAGCACAAATTGGCAGTTTTGGAGTTGGGCAGCGACCACCTGGGGGAAATTGCGGCGCTGGCCGAACTGACGCGGCCGCGCGTGGGCGTGGTCACCGCTGTCAGCGCGGCCCATCTGGAAGCGCTGGGCTCGTTGGATCAGGTCGCGCAAGAAAAAGGCGCGCTGGCAGATGCGCTGCCGGCCGACGGGCTGGCGGTGCTCAATTGGGATGACGCGCGCGTGCGAGCCATGGCTGGCCGGACCGCGGCGCGGGTCATAACGGCTGGGTGCACCCCGGGGGCAGACCTGGTGGCGCAGGAAATCAGTATCCACCTCGACCGGACCGAGTTCACCGTGGTTTTCGATGGCCGGCGCCACCGGGCGCGGATTCCGTGGCTCGGCCGGGAGCGCATCTTTTCCGCGCTGGCCGCCCTGGCGGTCGGCCGGGAGTACAATATCTCGCCAGATGAGATACTGGCGGCGCTGGGCGGCCTGCCCTGGCTTCCCGGCCGGCTCAACGCCCTGCCCGCCATCAACGGGGCCACGCTTCTGGACGACACCTACAACAGCAGCCCGGCCGCGGCGCTGGCAGCGCTGCGTTTTCTGGCCGAGATGGTGACCCCCGGCCGCAAAATTGCCGTGCTGGGCGACATGTACCAGCTTGGCGACCAGTCAGCGGCCGAGCATCAGAGGGTCGGCCGGCGGGCGGCCGAGGTGATGGATGAGTTGATCGTCAAAGGGGAGCTGGCTACCGATATTGGGCGCGGCGCGGAGGCGGCCGGCATGCCGGGCGACCGCGTCTTGTACGCCTACAGCAGCGACGAGGCAATCCGCCGCCTGACAGCCAAGGAGGGCGGATTGCGGCCGGGCGATCTGGTGTTGGTCAAAGGCTCCGCCCTCACGCGACTGGAGCGAGTCTGCCGGGCGCTGCTGGCTGACCCCGAGCGGGATGCTGACCGGCTGGTTCGGCAGCACCCGGTCTTTGGCCAGGTTGTGCTGACGCTGCCCGGCCGGCCCACCTGGGTGGAAATCGACGTCGAAGCAGCGGCACACAATGTACGCCGGGTAAAGGAGATGATTGGCCCGGCCGTCCAGTTGATGGTGGTGCTCAAAGCGGATGCCTACGGGCACGGCGCAACCCGGCTGGCCCGCGTGGCGCTCAACAATGGCGCCGAGCAGATCGGCGTGGCATCCCTCAACGAAGCCATCGCCCTGCGGGACGCCGGCATCACAGCGCCGATCCTCATCCTGGGCTACTCGCCCGCCTGGACAGCGCGTCAGGCGCTGCTCAACAACGTGCGCGTTGCCGTGTACGATCCGGAGGTCGCCCGCGCTTTCAACCGTGCGGCGGCCGAACTGGAGCGGACGGCCGTGGTGCACGTCAAGGTTGACACCGGCATGGGGCGGCTTGGGCTGCTTCCGGCCGAGGTGGTACCTTTCGTGCAGGCTCTGCGCGATTTGCGCCATGTGGCCGTGGAGGGGGTCTTTACCCATTTTTCCGTGGCCGACAGCACCGACCCGCAGCATCGTGACCACACCGACGCCCAGCTGGCACGTTTCCGCGCCATCCTGGCCGAGTTGGATGCGGCCGGCCTGCGGCCGCCGCTGGTGCATTGCGCCAACTCGGCCGCCATCCTCACCCGGCCGGAGGCATACATGGACATGGTGCGTCTGGGGATCGCGCTCCACGGGCTGACCCCCAGCCCGGCCGTGCCCTGCCCGGCGGATTTTCGGCGCTCCCTGACCTTCAAGACTACGGTTGCCCAGGTCAAAATCCTGCCGGCTGGGACGCCCATCAGCTACGGCAACACCTACCAGACCGAACAAGAGCAGCGCATCGCCGTCATCCCGGTGGGCTATGCAGATGGCTTTCGTCGCGCGCCCAGGCACTGGGGAGAGGTGCTGGTCCGCGGCCGGCGTGCGCCCATCGTCGGCCGGGTCACCATGGACCAGACCATGCTGGACGTGACCCACATTCCAGGCGTGCGCGCTGGCGATGAGGTGGTGCTGATCGGCCGGCAGGGAAACGACGAGATCACGGCCGAAGAAGTGGCCGAGCGCCTGGGAACCATCAACTACGAAGTCGTGTCTGGCATTCTGGCCCGCGTGCCTCGCATCGTCTGAGCTGGTAGATCGCCGGATTCTGCCCCAATTCGCTTCCGGCACAACAAGAAAGAGCGCCTTTTCAGCGCTCTTTCTCCTGGGGGGCTGGTCGCTCTGTGCCAGCCGTATGGGCTTTGTAGCCCATGTTTCTCTGCGGAGGTCTTACCTCCGACAATTTTCAGTATAGTCATTTTGGTTCGCGTGTCAATCAAGTCTGAACATAAGCGACTTAAAAATCTGTCGATTTCGCAGCCTGAGGTTCGGACCAGAGTTTGGACATGGAATGGCAGTGGCGGGAACCTCGCAGACGATAATTCGCCTGGTGTTGTCCGAATTATCGTCCGAACGCCAGACAGCGCGTTGACAGTTGCCTGGGGCTAAGGTACAATGCCCACGCTTTGCTTATCCGCATACAATCCTGAGGAGATTGAACCATGAATATTCCCGCAGATTTGCTGTACACTGACCATGACGAGTGGGCCCGTGTTGAAGGGGACCAAGTTGTCACCGGCATCACCGACCATGCACAGGACCAGCTTTCAGATATCGTCTACGTTGAATTGCCAGAATTGGGGGATAGTTTCGATCAGGGAGAGGCGTATGGCACGGTCGAGTCTGTCAAGGCAGCATCTGACGTGTTCTTGCCCGTCTCCGGTGAGATTGTTGCGATCAATGAAGAACTGGAGAGCAGCCCAGAGATCGTGAATGAAGACCCTTATGGCAAGGGATGGTTTGTACGGATCAAAGTGCGCGACCAATCCGAGTTGGATTCCCTGCTCAACGCGGAAGCGTACAAAACCAAGATCGAGCAGTAAGTCGCTCTGGACCCAACCAAAGGCGAGAAAATGAGCTATATCCCGCACACAGACGCGGAACGGCAGGCCATGCTCGAAACCATCGGTGTAAAGAGCATGGACCTGCTGTTTGAGGATGTGCCTGAGCGCGTTCGCTTCCCGGCACTTGACCTGCCGGCCGCGCTAAGCGAACTGGAAACGGCCGGTGAGATGAAAGAGATGGCCAGCTTTAACCTCTCTTCCGAAGAGGTTCCCATCTTTATGGGCGCTGGCGCGTACCACCACTTTATCCCCTCGGTGGTGGATCACGTTCTGCGCCGGGGCGAGTTCTTCACCGCCTATACCCCTTACCAGCCAGAAGTCAGCCAGGGCACGTTGCAGGCGATTTTCGAATATCAAAGCATGATGTGCGCGTTGACCGGAATGGAGGTCTCGAACGCCAGCCACTACGACGGCGCGACCGCCCTGGCAGAGGCGGTCATCATGGCCATCAATATCGGCCGGGGGAAACGCAAGCGCGTTATCCTCTCACCGGCCATTCACCCCCACTATCGGCAGGTCGTGCATACCTACACACAGGGCATGGGCCTGGAAGTCGTCGGAGAGGATCCGCTGACGGCCGACCTGGAGCAACTGAAGGGGCTGTTGAACAACGAGACGGCATTGCTGGCAGTTCAATCGCCCAATTTTATGGGCCAGTTGGAAGACCTGGCCGGGCTTGCAGACGCTGTCCACGCGGTCGGCGCTGCCCTGTGCGTGGTCACCTACCCCATCAGCCTGGGCCTGCTGACACCGCCCGGTGAACTGGGGGCCGACATTGTGGTTGGAGAAGGCCAACCCTTGGGTATCCCATTGAGCTTTGGTGGCCCATACCTGGGATTCCTCACCACCAAAGAGCAGCATACCCGCAGGATGTCCGGCCGGTTGGTTGGCGAGACATCGGACACCAACGGCAAACGAGGATACGTGCTCACCCTTTCCACGCGAGAGCAGCACATCCGCCGCGAGAAGGCCACCTCCAACATCTGTACCAACCAGGGTTTGATGGCCCTGGCAGCCGCTGTCTACCTCTCCACCATGGGCAAGTGTGGCCTGCGCCAGGTGGCTGAGATCTGTTATCATCGGGCGCACTATGCCGCGGCCGAGATCGACAAACTTGACGGTTTCACCGCCCTGACGGGCAAACCCTTTTTCAACGAATTCGTCGTCAAGTGTTCCCGGCCGGTGTCCCAAATCAATCAAGGACTGCTGGAGAATTGGGGCATCATTGGCGGCTACGACCTGGG
The DNA here is from genome assembly GCA_963707345.1 of uncultured Chloroflexia bacterium. Classification (GTDB taxonomy): domain Bacteria; phylum Chloroflexota; class Anaerolineae; order Promineifilales; family UBA4811; genus CAVPPE01. The sequence goes on along the minus strand of CAVPPE010000002.1, from coordinate 29,647 downwards.
CCAGGACTACGCCCATTTGCAGAACCGGATGCTCATTGCTGTCACCGAGATGAATTCCCGCGACGAAATCGACGAGTTCGTGATGGCCCTGGAGGAGGTGAGCCATGAATGAGCCTCTGATCTATGACTTGGGGGCCCCCGGCCGCTGCGGCGTACGGCTGCCCAATCCCGACGTCCCGCTGGCAGACCTCCCGGCCGGCATGGTTCGAGCCGACCTTCATCTGCCCCAGGTGACCGAAATGGAAGTGATGCGCCACTTCACCCACCTCTCATCCATGAACCACTCCATTGACAGGGGGTTTTACCCGCTGGGTTCCTGCACCATGAAGTACAACCCGCGCATCAACGAGGACATGGCGCGATTGGCCGGCTTTGCCGGCACCCACCCGCTGCAGGACGAAGAAACCATCCAGGCGAACCTCTATCTGATGTTCATGCTGCAGGAGTGGCTCAAGGAAATTGGTGGCTTTGCGGGCGTGTCGCTCCAGCCGGCGGCCGGGGCACACGGTGAGTTTGCCGGCATTCTGATGATGCGAGCCTATCACCTGGACCGCGGCGAAACCCAGCGCACCAAAATCCTCATCCCCGACAGCGCGCATGGGACCAACCCGGCCAGCACCACAATGAGCGGCCTGCAGGTCGTCGAGATTCCATCGGACAAACGCGGCAATGTGGATTTGCAGGCGCTTCGAGCCAACTGCGACGAAACAGTGGTCGGCCTGATGATCACCAATCCCAATACGCTGGGGCTGTTCGAGGAACAGATTGAAGAAATAACAGCATTGATCCACGGTTGCGGCGGGCTCATTTATGGGGATGGGGCCAACATGAACGCGTTGCTGGGCATAGCCCGGCCGGGCGACCTGGGCTTTGACGTGTTGCACTACAACCTGCACAAAACCTTCAGCACGCCCCACGGCGGCGGCGGGCCAGGCTCTGGTCCGGTGGGAGTGAGTGAGCGGTTGCTCCCATTCTTACCCGGTCCGATCGTGGAAGAGATCGAGCCGGACCACACCTCGCACATTGACACACACAACCACGAACACCATGCACCGCTGTACCGGTTGGCAACGCCGGAAAAGAGCATCGGCCGGATGAAAGCGTTCCACGGTCAGTTCGGTGTGCTGGTGCGTGCCTATACCTATATCCGCATTCTGGGCGTAGAGGGCATCCGCCAGGTTGCAGAGCATGCGGTTCTCAATGCCAACTACTTACAGGCGCGGGTCGGCCAACTGTTTCCTGTTCCTTTTAGCGCCCGCACCTGCATGCACGAATTTGTCGCCGAGGGCAAGGTTGCGGGCTCTGACATTAGAGCGCTGGACATCTCCAAGCGGTTAATGGATTATGGCTTCCATCCACCCACCAACTACTTCCCGTTGATTGTCCACGAGGCGCTCATGATCGAGCCAACCGAAACCGAGGGCAAAGAGACGCTGGACGCCTTTGTGGAAGCGTTGGCACGCATTAGACAAGAAGCTATAGAGAATCCAGATTTGCTCCATTCAGCCCCCCACTCGACGCCAGTTGCGCGACTGGACGAGGTCAAGGCGGCCAAAGAGCTGGTTCTGTGTTGCTGGACCAAGTAGCCTGATTAGGCCAGCGCGGTAGAAACCCCCTCGGTTGCACAACCGAGGGGGTTTTTTGTGCCAGCGATTCGACTGGACTGAACTATTGCAAAAAAAGAGCACCGCATGGGCTTGCGCGGTGCTCTTTGAGGAGGCCGACCATTCCAGCCGGCCAGAAGAGGGAGGGTCCATTGGTCAACATCATAGCAGATCACAACCCGGCCGGCCTGACGCCCGCGCGATGCTTGCTCTACGGGTGGGCTACGGTTATAATCTGCGCTGCGATGAAAACGTTCAGAAAATGGGGCTTGATTCTACTGCTGGTCATCACGCTGCTGCCGCAGCCGGCCGGCCGGTTGAGCGCTGCACCGGCAGCAGCACAACAGTCGTATGCGGACCAGGCAGCCGAGCTACTCGCGCAAATGGACCCCCGCGACCGGGTCGGGCAGCTCTTCCTGGTCACCTTTGTGGGTGATTCCGCCGACGACAACACCTTTATCACCGACCTGATCCTCACCCATCGCATTGGGGGCGTGGTTCTGCTGGCAGCCAACAACAACATAACAGACCCGGCCGACCCGCCCACGCAAATGGCCGGCCTCGTCAACCAGCTCCAGACCCGGGCCCTGGAAGCATCCCAGCAAGAAAAACCGGTTCCAGAGGGCGCAGCTTCTCCTCCTCAACCTTCTCCGTTCATCCCCCTGCTGGTTGCCATTGACCACGAAGGAGATGGTCACCCTTTTACCCGAATTCTGAAAGGGGTTACGCAGATTCCCAACAACATGGCCATCGGGGCGACGTGGCAGCCAGCATATGCCGAGGCGGTGGGGAGCATTGTTGGCCAAGAGTTGTCTGCCATGGGGATCAACATGCTGCTGGGCCCATCACTGGACGTGCTAGAGAACCCCCGGCCGGAGATTCCCGGCGGGATGGGCACCCGCTCGTTTGGTGGCGACCCCTACTGGGTGGGGCTGATGGGCCAGGCTTACACCCGCGGGATCCATCTGGGGAGCGGAAACCGGGTGGCAGTGGTAGCCAAACACTTTCCGGGGCACGGGGGCAGCGACCGGCAGCCCGACCAGGAGGTATCAACCGTCCGCAAGTCATTGGAGCAGCTCAAACAGATCGAGTTGGCGCCCTTTTTCGCCGTCACAGGCAACGCGGCCGGGCCGGCCGACACAACCGATGCGTTGATGACCTCGCACATCCGTTTCCAGGGTTTCCAGGGCAACATCCGCGAGAGCACCCGGCCGATCAGTTTTGACCCCCAGGCGTTGACAACCATCATGCAACTGCCCGCATTCGCCGGCTGGCGCGATGCCGGCGGTATCATGGTAACCGATGCGCTGGGCGTGCGCGCCGTCAAGCGTTTCTACGACCCCCAACTGCGCGAGTTCCCCCATCGGCAGATTGCGTTGGACGCATTCCTGGCCGGCAACGACCTCTTGCTCCTGTCCGAGTTCTCACTCAGCGGTAGCTACGCGGAACAGGTGAGCAATATCCGCGATACGGTCGAGTGGTTCGAAGGGATGTACCAGACGGACATCGCATTTCAAGCCCGCGTGGACCAGGCCGTCACGCGCATCCTGACGCTCAAATTAAAGCTGTTTGGCGGAGATTTTTCCCCAGAGAACACGCTGGTGCCGATTGGCCAGATCGACGAGCAGTTGGGAAAAGCGAACAATCAAATGGGGCTATTGGCTCAGGATGCCATTACCCTACTCTCCCCCAGCCCGGCCGAACTGCCCGACCGGCTTCCCAGCCCGCCAAACAAGAGCGAGAACATTGTTTTTTTTACCGACGAGCGCTTGACCCGCCAGTGTAGCGGCTGCCCCCTGCAGCCCCTTATCGGCGTCAACGATCTGCAAAACACCATTCTGCGCCTATACGGACCCAACGGCACCAATCAGGTGCTCCCCGGCCGGTTGATCAGCTTTTCGTTCTGGGAGCTGAAAACCTTCTTGGAATTGGCGCCCGAGCCGGAAACCGGGCCCGCTCCCACACCAGAAGCCGAGGCCAGTCCCACACCCAACCCGGGCGAAGCGGTTCAAAGCGCCCTGCAAATCGCAGACTGGATCATTTTTGCCATGCTGGACGTGGTGCCCGGGCAGCCTCAATCCGACGCGGTGAAAACGTTTCTATCCGAACGGCCGGATATCGCCAACAACGCAAAAATCATCGTGCTCGCCTTTAACGCACCCTACTATCTCGACACCACCGAGATCAGCAAACTGACCGCCTACTATGGTGTGTACAGCAAGATTGAACCCTTTATTGAGGCCAGCGCCAAAGCTCTCTTCCAGCAGCTCAATCCGGCCGGCGCCTCCCCGGTGTCCATCCCAGGCATCGGCTACGACCTGATCGACGTTACCTCCCCCAGCCCCGACCAGATCATCCAACTGTTTTTTGACCAGCCGGCCGAAGCCAATGGCGGAACCCAACAACCACTCGATCTGCGCGTTGGAGATATGCTCAAGGTCAGAACAGGGACCATTCTGGACCACAACGGCAACCCGGTCCCCGACGGGACCCAGGTGCAGTTCACCGTCAGCTACCTCTCCGAGGGGCTAGGCCTGGACGTTCCACAGCCCCAGGTCCCCACGGCCGGCGGCATCGCGCAGATCGACATCCCACTTAACGTCCCTGGTCAGCTTCAGATCAAAGCCAGCAGCGGCGACGCTCGCGCTTCTGTGGGACTAGCCGTGACCGTCTTTGAGGATCAACCGGCAATTGTGGAGGCAATTACGCCCTTGCCCACCGAGACACCGACACCTTCACCGCCTACCCCTACCACAACTCCCTCACCGGCCCCACCAACCCGCACCCCATCTGCAACCCCTACCCCCACGGCAACATCCGAGCCGATTATTGTGCCCCACATACCATACCAGACACGGATCAATCTCGGCCACCTGCTGGTGGCCCTGTTGGGGGTCCTGCTGGTAGGCGGGGTGGGCTACCGGGCGGGATGGAGCGCCCATCGAGAGGACGCCGCAATGGGCTTGCGCCTGGCGCTGCTGGCGGCCATCGGCGGGTTGATCGGGTATAACTATTTCACCCTTTCGCTGCCTGGGGCAGAGGCACTGGAGGCATGGATAGGTGGCTGGAGTGCGGCCGTGCTATCCTGGGCGGCCGCCATGCTGACCGTATCGGTCAGCGCGCTGTGGCTGGGTCGTCACCGGCCGTAGGCGATTATGGCGCAGGGACCAACGGAGAAAAGAGGGTGGCAAAGAACGCAATCAGCAGCAGGACGGCCGCCAGTGCAACCAGCAGCCGGTTCTGCTGCACAACATACTGCCAGTTTGACCCCGGCTCGTTTGCGCCCGGCAGTGGGATTGGATCGCTCCCCAGCAACACGCGCCGGAACTCGGCCGCGCTGCCCGGCCGGTTGTCCGGATGCAGTTCCATGGCCCATTCCACCGCCCGCGCCGTGCGCACGCTGATCCCCGGCCGGACGCTGCGCAGCGCTTTGAGCGACTGCGGGTTCAAAAAGCGCTGCTTGGCCTCCGACGGCGGCTCGTTGCTCAACAGATGATACAGGGTAGCGCCCAGCGAGTAAACGTCCGAGCGAACATCTGTATGCCCCGTCTCCCCGCCATACTGCTCCAGCGGCGTATACAGCGCCGTGCCTCGCCCCTGCAGAACAGTGATAGTACGGGTATCGTCTGGCAGCAACAGCTTGACCAGCCCAAAATCCACCAGCTTGAGAAGACCACCCGGAGTCAGCTTGATATTGCCGGGTTTGATGTCGCGGTGCAGCACCGGGGGGTTTTGCCGGTGCAGGTATTCCAGCGCGTTGCAGAGTTGCTCGGCCCATTCCAAGACTCGATCTTCGGGCAACTGAAGTCCCTCACGACGCGACGCGTCCATGATCTCTTTCAGATCGTGTCCCGGCACGTAATCCATCACCAAGAAATCCCGCTCCACTTCCGAGAAAAAGTCAGACACCTTGGGCAGATTGGGGTGATCGAGCCGCGCCAGGATGCTGGCTTCGCGGTGAAATTGCTGATGCGTCTGCATCTGCAACTCTTCGTCGGCGATGGGATCGGGCTGGATTTCCTTGACCGCACAAAGTCGGCCGTCCAGGCGCAAATCCTCGGCCTGGTACACACAGCCCATCCCGCCCCGGCCGACAACTTGGCAGATTTGGTACCTTTCGCGTAAAATATGGCCTGGAAGAAGCGGTGCTAGCATAAGGAGTGCCCCCCATGGAAACGAGCGAAGCTCCCGTTCTCATCATGCACGAAGGTCAGTTGGCGGGCCAGCGTTGGTCGCTGGCTGCGCCGGTCTTGACCATCGGCCGGGCGGCCGACTGCGACATCACCTTGCCAGAGCGCCCCGTCTCCCGCTACCACGCCCGCGTCCGGCGTGAGGGCGACCGGTACGTGATAGAAGACCTGGGGAGCAAAAACGGCACCCACCTCAACGGGGCGCCGGTGCACGGCAGCACGCCTCTGCAGGATGGGGACGAAATACAGGTAGCGCTCTGCGTCAAATTCCTGTTTGTGGGCACAGAGGCTACTATCCCCCTCAGCCCTGGCGCTCCAACGGTGAGCGGCCGGTTGGTGTTGGAAAGCGATACCCGGCAGGTTTGGGTTCGGGGCGTTCTCCTCGACCCGCCGCTCTCGTTGGCCCAGTTCCGGCTGCTCGAACTGCTTTTCGAGGCTGGTGGCGCAGTCTGCAGCCGCGACCAGGTGATTGACGTGGTGTGGCCGGAGACGCAGGGCATTGGCGTGTCCGAACAGGCGATTGACGCGCTGGTGCGCCGGCTGCGGGATCGCCTCGCCGAATTGGACGACCACGACTATGTCGTCACCGTGCGCGGTCACGGCTTTCGCCTGGAAAACCTGCCGCGCTAGACCCGCCAATCCGGCCGCATAGCTTTTCATCCGGTAACCTTTTTCGCCAGCTCTAGAACCCGGGTTACCCGGCCGACCAGCTTGTCTCGCTTGTCGGCCCGCAGGTCGGCCAACATCTGTTGCATCATTTCGAGGGCGGTGGAAGTCAGTTCATCCTTCCGCTCTTCCAGCACCTGTTGTAAAGCTGGCTCATCGTCAATTTCCAGCAGGTCGTTGATTAATTGGATTTCCGGTGGTGCGCTCTCGCGGATCTGCTCCAGGACCTGCTCTAGCAATCGAGCCAGTTGGTCAGCAGTATCCTTTTTGCCAGCGCGGCGCGCCGCCTCCGCCCGGCCGGCCAGTACAGACAGGAACAGCTCGTCAATCTCCGGCAAGGCAGCCTCAATGGCGGCCGGCCGGTCGGCGGCCGCCAGCAATTCGTCCACCTGCTGATTGACCCGTGCCATCATCGTGGCCTGCTCTTTTTCCCAGCGTTCGGTGAGCGCGACCAGCTTTTCACGGATCTGTGCAATCCGATCAACCTCTTTCTGATCGCCTTGCTTTTTTGCCACGTCAATCCGGTCCGCCATCAGGATGAAGAAGCTATAGTCCAGCGCCGGGCTGCCGGCCAGCGCCAGCGCTTCGATTGCAGCATCGTCTTGAGCCTGCAAAATCCTGTCCAGCAACATCTCGCGGGTTAGCCCACCGGCCGCATCGGCCGCGGCCCGCAACCCATTTACAGCCTCCCGGCCGGCCTTGACCTGCTTGCCGGCGCTGGAAAGGTCAACTAACCGGTCCCTCAGTCGCAGTAGATGAGTGGCCGTCTCGCCATCCGCGCCGGAGGCTAGTGCTGTGAGCAATTGGAAAAACTGGTAATCCAGCCGGCGATCGTGCTCCTTGGCCAACGCCTCCCATTGCACCTCGTCGGCCGCCAGGAACCGTTCCATCAGGTCCAGCCGCGCCTGCTGTTCGTCCAGCATCTGCGCAGTGATCCCCTGCTCGCGGCTCCACGAGGCCAACGGGAGTAGCCGGTTGCGCAACTGCAACACGCGCATCGCCTCCTCATCCCGGCCGGCTTGCCTGGCGCCATCAATAATCATCGCCAGCATCTGAAAGAACGGCCCGTCCAGCAATTCATCGTTGGTCTCTATCAATGGCTTGAGTTCAGGGTCGGTGGCGCTCATCAACCGATTGAGCAACTGGCTCTGTTTGCGCTGTCGCTCCAGCACCTCGCGCGGGATGCCATCCGCCTCCAGCACCCGTTCCACCAGGCCGTCCCGCGTCAAAACCATCTGTGGGTTGAGCAAATACCCCTTGCGTTGTTCGGCCGGGATGCGAGACATCAACGTGCGGGTCATTCCACCAATCAACTGCTCGCGTTGGTCCTGAGGGAGATTCATCTCCATCGGCGTGTAGACCAGAAGCAGTTCGTGCGCCGGGTCGTGATACAACAACGGCGTGTTGAGCAGGCCCACGTTGCCACACGCTGGACAGGTCGCCACGTTGAGTTGGCCGCTCAGCAACCGCTCTTTGGCCGCCGGGTCGGAACCCACATCCAGAATCTGCTCCAGCTGGGCAGCAAATGGGTTGCGGCAGGCCGCACACTGTATTTGGGTTGAGGTTAGAAAAGCCATACGCTCCTTCCAAATTGGAAAAATCAGTCTCTGGGTAACGAGAATCCAAACAACGCGCCGCGGCCGGGCGAGCTTTCCACCCACACCCGGCCGCCGTGTGCTTCCACAATGGCACGCACCAGGTACAGGCCCAGCCCCGCGCCCTGGGTCTTGCGGCTGAGCGCGTTTTCGACGCGCGTAAAGCGCTCGAAAATCCGCTCATGATCCTCGGCCGCCAATCCAATCCCTTCGTCCTGCACCATGATCACCACCTGAGCGGGCTGCAGCCGGCCGCCCACGCGGATCGTGCCGCCCTGCGGCGAATACTTGATGGCATTGGTCAGCAGGTTTGTGAGCACCTGTCGCAGCCGCTCCAAATCACCCGGCACGGTGGGAAAGTCAGGCGGGAAATCGGTAGCCAGTAGATGGCGCGAGGTCTGTGTGCGGAACTTGGCCACCAAGGACTCGGCCAGCTTGTCCAGCGCCACGTAACCCATGTCCAGCTTGAGCGCTCCGCTTTGCAGCCGCGAGGCATCCAGTAGGTTGTTGATCAAACCATTGAGCCGGTCGCTCTCTTCCTCAATGACCGCCAGGCTCTCCTCCAGCGTGTCGGGGGCCCAGTGGGCGTCCTTGCGGCGCAAGGTTCCAGCATACCCCTTGATGAGCGCCACCGGTGTCTTGAGTTCATGGGAGATGATTGAGATAAAGTTGGTTTTCATCTCCTCCGCTTCGCGAAAACGGGTGATGTCACGCACGCTAGCGATAATGATGTCCAGCCGGCCGTCCGTGCCCCACAGCGGCGCGTAGGTGACACCCACACTCACCGCCGCCCGGTCCGGCCGGATCAGATCCCCTTCCACGTACAGTGGCGGCGAACCGGGCAGCGGCCAACCCTGGGCCACGGCGGCGGATAGGTCCAGTTCAGTAGTCAGGTTGACCAGCTCGACCACGTCATCGTGATGTTGCCCAATCGCGTCGGCAGGCAGGCGGCCGGTCATCCGGCTCAAAGCCCGGTTAAAAACGGTGATCTGCCGATCCGGGGCCAGAATCATCACACCATCCGCGCTGTGGTCGAGGATTGCATCCAGGCGCTGCTTCTCCTGCGAAACCTGCCGGTATAGCTGTGCGTTGTGAACCGCAATCGCCGCCTGGTCGGCGAAACTCCGCAAAACCTGCCGGTCATTGGCAGAAAATGAGATGCCGCCGCCCCTAAAGATAAAAATCAGCCCCAACAGATCGCCCCTAACTGCCAGGGGCAGCGCTACTGCCTGAGTCAGGCCTAACTCAGATGCATCCATCACCAGCCGAAGTTTACGGTCAAAATCTGGGAAAACGGCCCTCTCGGCGTCTTCCGGATTTGGAATGGCGGCCATCAATGGGGAGAAAAGCTCCAGCAAACGGCCGGGGATGCCAATCGCAGCCCGCACGTCAAAGCCCTTGCCCGTGGAGCGCAGCGCGATGATGCCCGCCCGGCCGGCGATGATCTCCACGGCCGATTGCAGGATAAGCCGTAGAACCTCCTCCAGATCGAGCTGGGCAGTCAGCGCACGGCTGATTGCCAGCAAATATTCACGCTGCCGGATGCGGTAATCTATGAGCATACGAGCCACCAGTAGCCGGCCGGGCAAAGGGTGTGAGGAAAAGCCCGCCAACTGCGGTTTGAGCCATTTCATCACTCCTGTGATTCTCGGCGTGGCTCAACCGCGCTGGCCTGCGGCCTGCTACCTTGGGTATTCTATCACAGGGAAACCGGATGGCAAGCGGCCGTTTTTGGAAACCGGGTCAATCACATCCGCCCGCCTCCAGAATTGCCGGCTCGGCCCACCCGCGGCCGGTCTGAAGCAACCAGCATTCCAATTCCCGCCCCGCACGGCTACGGCCAGTAATTGGACACGTCCCTCCTGCTCCACACGAATCACGCCCTGCCAGACTTGCATGCTCCCACCGGCCGGCAAGCGCACCAGCATGCCACGGTAGCCCAGCCCACCCTCGGGCAGGTCTGCGTCCGTGGGTGGCAAAGCGGCCAGGTGGTCCTGCAATGACTCGCTCTCGCGGAAGGTCAGGCTCCACTGCGGGTCCGGCCGGCCGCTCTGCTGCTTCTCTCGCCGCGGTCTTCCATTAGCGGGAAACCAGTCGGTACAGCTTGCCCTGATCCATGGCGACCAGGTACAACTCGCCGTCTTCGCCTTCACCAAACGAGCTGAGGCGGAAATCCTGCTGCGCCAGTTCCGCTACCTGCCACACGCCGGCCGCGTCCCGCGCCAGCCCCCAGATCCGGCCGGAACAATAGTCGCCAAACAGGTACACGCCATACAGCGCCGGGTAGGCGCTGCCACGATAGACGTACCCGCCGGTGATCGAACACCCTTGCGAGTGGTCGTACTCAACAACTGGCAACTCGAGGCCGGTCATGTTGCACTGGCCGTTATCCTCCGGGTAGCAGTGGGAACCCTCCAGGATTGGCCAGCCATAGTTTTCACCGCCAGTGCTGCCGACCGGTTGAAAGTGCACTTCCTCGTACTTGTTTTGGCCCACGTCCGCGATGTACAGGTCACCGGTGAGCCGATCAAAGCTGTAACGCCAGGGATTGCGCAGCCCAATGGCCCAAATCTCCCCGCGCACGGCCGAACTGACCAGGAACGGGTTATCGGGCGGCAAAGCAAACGGCTCGGTATCCACATCGAGGCGCAACATCGCCGCCAACCAGGTCGCCCCGTTCTGGCCGTTGCCAAACTGGTCGCCGGCCGCCCCACCGTCGCCCAGCCCGATGTAAAGATAGCCGTCCGGCCCAAAAGCCAGATGCCCGCCGTTGTGATTGCCGGCCGGCTGGGCCTGGGTCAGCACCACCAGTTCGCTATCCGGGTCCGCCAGCTCCGGGTCGTCACCGACGGAAAAGCGCGCTACCATCGTGTCGCCACCTCGGTCGGTGTAGTTGACGAAAAAGAGGCCATTGGCAGCATAGTCAGGGTGAAACGCCAGCCCCAACAATCCTTGCTCGTTGCCGCCAGCGCCAACCCGGCCGCGGATATCCAGAAACGGCGTCGCGCTCACCGCCCCATCCCGCACCACGCGCACCGTGCCCGCCTTTTCCAGCACAAACAACCGGCCGGTTCCATCCCCGGCATTGGCGATCGCCACCGGCGCCTGCAATCCGTCGGCCACCATCTCCAGTTCCAGTCTGATTGCGACCAGGTCAACCGGCTCGGATGGGGCCGGATAAGCGGCCGGGGCCTGCGTGGGAATCGGCGCTGGGTAGCCGGACGCGTCGCCCTCCGGGGGTGGCGGGGGTGGCGGATACGGGTACGCTTCGGCCGGCGTGGTGGCCGATGGGGGGATGGGAGTCGGTTGTGGTTCGGCCGGCGGTTGTGTCGGCTCAACAACTGGAGCAGACTCGACTGTCGGAGCTGGCGTGGCAACTATCACCGGGCCGTCCGATTGGGCACAGGCAACCAGCACCAGGGATGCCAGGATCATGATCGAGACAAATTTCGTTCGCATGGCTGTTCCTCTACGCAACTGCTCAGGCAGTAACCTGAAGCGTGATATGCAGAATCCGGCGCGTTTGCTCGGTGACCCGGACCCGCTCGTCCAGCCGCCAGCCCGCAATCCAGAGCACGTGGCTGGAACTGACCAGCAGCGGCACCCGCTCCCGCCAGGCAGCCGGGATACGCGCGTCAATCATAAAATCCGATACCGAATTGCTCCGGCCGCTCAGGCCCAGCGGCTGGAAACGTTCCCCCGGCCGGCGCGGCCGCAGCGTCAGATCGGCGCCGGCCGCGTCAGCATCCAGGAATGCCACCCAGCGATTCGTATTTGCCTCAGTGGCCGCCCGTGTAACTGCGTCGGCTGGCAGCAGCCGCGCCTCCGCCAGCCAGCCGCTATTCCTCAGCGGCGTCAGGCCGGGAATTGCCAGCGCGACGGGCTGATCGTCCGCCAGCAGAGGCCAATCGGCCGGGGGCGGCGGGTAATAGTCCTCATCCGACACCAGCAACCGGCCGTAACTCACCCGGGCGCGCAGCCGGCCGGGCAACGATGCCTGCGCGCCGGTCTCGCCCTGCTCCGCCACGCGCCGGGCATCTTCGACGTTATTAAAGCCCAGGTCGGTCATGCCCTGCAAGGATTGAATCGCCCGGCGCAGCGCGGCCCGGCGCAGGCCCAACGGGAGCGCCCGCCAGGCAACCAGGTCCAGCGTGACAGCCCGATCCGATGAGTCGAGCAACAGGTCGGGCCACTGCTCATCCAATAACTCTTCCAGCAACGCCAGATCGGCCGAGATCACTTCCGCTAACCGCCCCAGCCGGCCACCCAATCCCGGACTGACCTGCTCTAATTGCGGCAGAATCTGGTGGCGAATTCGATTGCGCAACATGGCCACGTCCCGATTGGTGTGGTCCATCCGTGGCCGCAATTGATGCTGGCGGCAATAGGCCTCAATCTCAGCGCGGGGCACGGCCAGCAGCGGCCGGATCAGTACCGCCCGGGACAACTGCGGCAACTCGGCCTTTCGCAGCCCAAGCACATCGCGCAACGGTACGGCCGGACGCATGCCGCGCAGTCCGGTCAAGCCCGAGCCGCGCAGCAGGTGCATCAACACGGTCTCGGCCTGGTCATCCGCGTGGTGGCCAACAGCGACGCGGCCGGCACCAACCCGGCAGGCAATGCCGGCCAGGAATGCGTACCGCGCCCTCCGGGCAGCCTCTTCCACCCCAATGTTCTGGGCGGCCGCCAGTCCACGGACGTCGGCCATGCCGGCGGAAAACCCCACCCCCCACTCGTCGGCCGTCTGCCGAACATACTCGGCGTCAGCATCCCCCTCGTCACCACGCAGGGAGTGGTTGAGGTGCGCCACATGCAGAGTTAGGCCATACTCCTCGCGCAGGCCGACGAGCACGTGGAGCAGACAAAGCGAGTCGGGGCCGCCCGAAACAGCGACCAAAACCACGTCGTTGGATAGCAGCAGACCGTTCCGCGCCACCGCTTTCCGCACCGCCCCCAGGAGAGGCATCGTTACACCCCGCTACTCTTCTTCTTCGCCCACGCGGCCGTACAGGCAGAGCATGGTGCTGCCGTACTTGCGCTGGTCCACCAATTCCAGGTTGGTAAGGGCAAGCTCTGCATATTCTCGCGGGTGGATTTGGGCGATGGCGAGCCCATCGTCCGCCACCCAATCCGGCCGGGCATCCAACAGTTCCAACGCTGTGCGCCACAGACCGTGGTACTGGGGCGGGGCAATGTAGATCAGGTCAAACGGAACGGTCGGGTTGTTGGACAGGTAGACAAAAACATCGGTGCGGACCACATGAGCGCGGTCGGCCAATTGACAGTGCTGCAGGTTGGCGTGAATGGTAGCGACCGCCTCGCGGCCGGTGTCCAAAAAAACCGCCCCGACCGCCCCCCGGCTGAGCGCCTCGATCCCAACCCCACCAGTGCCGGCAAAGAGGTCCAGAAAACGGCTGCCCGGCACCTCCCACTGGATGAGGTTGAACAGGTTCTCCTTGACCCGGTCGGTGATCGGCCGGGTGCCGCTGCCCGGCACCAGCTTGAGCTTGCGCCCCTTGGCCAGCCCAGAAATGACGCGCATCAGCCCGCCACGGCCTCCCGTACGGCCCGCACATTGCCAACCGGCGCAGTGGTGGGGGTAACACAGCCAGTGCCAACAATCAACCGCCGGCCGGCAGTCTGCTCAATCGCATCCGCCACTTCAGTGCGCACGGCGGCCGGGTTGCCCAATACCAGCGTCTCCTCCTGCCGCACGCCGCCGCAGACCGCCCCGCCAAACAGCTCTTGCCCCTCTGCTAGAGAGGGCGGTGTCTCTCGGTCGTGCCAGTTGATTACCTGCACCGGGTACTCGGCCAACAGGTCAAAGTACACGTTGCGGCCATGTAGATGGAGTACGTTGAGCCAACCACAGCCGGCTCGCTTCAGGATCGGCAGGTCGTGAGCGCGCCCAAAACGACGGTACTCTTCCACACACAGCAGGTGCGCCTGTGCAAATTGCACCGCGTAAAAGATGCCATCCATCCCTTGCGCCATGACCGCCTCGACAAAGCCTTGCGTCGTCTGGCAGATGGTCCGCAGGCCAACCTCCACCGCCTCCGGTGCTTGCCGCAGGTGGGCCAGCAGACGCTCCTGGCCGGCCAAATTCTTGGCTTGCGAAAGCGGGCTGAAAATCGTCTGAATAATCGGCACTTCCGGCCCCAGCTCGGCGCGGATCAGTTGCAGCGCCTCCAGTTGAGCGCCCAATGCCCCCATGGCCGGATCCAGCGGCCGGAGCAGGTACCAATCCTCCACATCATTCACCACACGCGGGCCATAGTCCCGCGTCCCGTGGTAATGACCACGCCACTCGTCGGTCACACCCCAATCCAGCAGGCAGAAGCTGCTGGCTGGGGTCACCTTCACCAAGTCAAAGTCAAACTGCCTCTGATACGCCACAGTAGCCCGCGCCAGCCCCTCCGGGGTCTGATCGTCCACCGGCCAGTGCCGCCAAAGCGCCACCGGCACCCGGTCAACCGGCCGTCCCTCAATGGCGGCCGTCAGACGTTGGCGTTTGGACATCTCTTTCATGCTTAATCCTTCCTTGATTGATTGGCCGGCTGCTTGCCCATCGCCGCCAATTATACCAGCATCAATACCGAACCGCCTGCAACACAACGCTGTCGCCCAATAACTCGCCGGCCGCATCGCGCACGGCAAGGCGCTGACCCTCGGCCATCAGCCAGAGGCCCACCGTGAGCCGATACTCACCAGGAGCAAGATCGGCCGGGAGTGCAAAACGGTGCTGGTCGCGCACATATTTGTCCAACGGCCAGCGCTCAGTGGGGTAATCGCCGGGGTTGAGCTTGTCCGACTGCGCCACCACGGCCCCGGCCGCATCCCTCAGGTGGACGAAAACCTGATAATTGGTCGGAACCGGCGCCAACGCCTTCCAGTAGAGGGTCAACTCGGCCATCCGGCCGGGGTCGGCCGGGTTCCAGTCGTAGCCCAGCAGCGCGATCTCGTCGCCGACCGCAAAATGCGCCGCATTTTGAGCCGGTAACACCTGCAAGCCCTGCGATTGGAGCCGAAACCAGCCCAGCGGGTCGGCCAGCGCCAACTTGAAAACCAGCACGGTCAGCGGAGCTAGCAGCAAAAGCCAAGATAGCCTCTGCTGCCGGCGGACAGGGTTGGCTAGTTCAGGCCGGCGGCCGTGCACCACGCCCACCACCAGGCAACCCAGCAGCGCGGCCGCACTGACCGCCCAGCCGGCCGTGCGGGCCGGGGTGTCGCGGAAAGCGATTTCCAACCCGTGCCGGCCGGCCGGCACTTCAACCGTCATGAAACCGTCCGGGTCGGCCGGCCGGATGAGAACCGGCTCTCCGTCCAGCCTGGCGGTCCAGCCAGGGAAATAGAAATGAAACAGCCGGAAGACAAAATAGTCCGGACTGTCGATTTGGTAGGTCCAGGCCAGCGGTCGTTCGCTCACCAGCTCGACTTGCGCGCCGGCCGGCACCGTGGCGCGGTTCACCCGGTCCACCGGGCCACCGGCACGATAGGCCGCCAACAGTTGTTCGCTGGCGCGCGGCACAACGGCTACATCGGCCGGCACATAGTCGGCCGTGGAAGTGGTACCCAGCCACCGACCGCTCAACTCCGCCTGCACAATGCCGGCCGGATCGGTGGGTCCAAAATCGGCCGGCCACGTGGGCGGATAAGTGAGCGGGAGGGCCAGCAGCAAAACCACCAGCAGCATCAGCCCCAGGGCAGCATCAACGCGCCGGCCGCCCGGCGCCCAAAGCGCATCCAGTTCCGCAAAAGCCACGCCGGCTAGCACGGCCAGGCAAGCCGCCAGCGGGCCCAGCAGCCGCCACGGGAACTGCAGATAAGCCATCATCGGGACATGCTCCCAGATGGGCTGCGAAAGCGGCAACACAAGCAGGGTCAACCCGGCCGATGCCAGCACGAAAAAGAGCCCTTCCGGCCGGCGGCGCGCCGTGCGCCAGAGCAAAACCGCTGCGCCAGCCAGCCCCAAAACCCACTGTGCTACCCCCAGGTTAAAACGATACGCCGGTTCGGTCGCCCCCAGGTCCAATCTGAGCGTGGAACCCAGCAACTCGGACAGGTTCAAGAAATGATTGCGAAAGTCATAATGCCCGCCCTCGCCGACCACATTCCCCAGTTGCACCGCGCCCCGCTCCCACGTTACCGGCAGCCAGAAAAAGGCTGCCAGCCCCACGCCGAGCGCAAAGGCAAGCAGGAGAACGCCCGGCCGGCGGCGCACGACCAGCCATTGCCACCCAATCCAGCCTGCCAGCAGGGCGACAAAGACCAGCGCCATCAGGTTATGCGTGCAGATGAGCGCAGCCAGCAGCCCGGCCGCCAGCGAAACGCGCCACCGACCGCCACCGGCCGCCAGGCGGTCAAAGGCCCACAGAACCCAGGGAAAGAGCGCAAAGCTGAAAAACTCGGCCAGCACGCCGCGCGCATGCGGATCGATATACAGCACGTAAGGCGCAAACAGGTAACTGACGGCCGCCAACACGCCCGGCCGGACGCCCCACCGATCACGCACAAATGCATACATCCCCCAGCCGGACACCACCAGCCCTAGCACAAACACCAGTTTGACCGCCAGCACCACGTTGACAACCGGCAGAAAGGTCAATCCTGCCGCCAGGTAGTAAACCAGCGGCGCATAGTAATTAAAGATGGGATAGCCGTAGCCAAAGTAAAAATCGGGCGCCCAGCGGGGATAGACCGCGCCGGCACGCAGCAAGTGGGCCAACTCGGCCGTGCGATAGATGTGCAGCTCCGCGTCGGTCTGCTGCGGCAGTCCCGGCCGGCTGATGAACGGCCAGATCGCCAGCAGACAGGCGGCGAGGACCACAAAAAGGCCGAGATCAACTCGGCGGGGGAGATAGGCGGACACAGGACGAAGGACGAGGGACAGATAATCCCTCGTCCCCCGTCTTGGCTCTTTCATCACGTCAGATTGGCAGCCACCAGATCGGCGATCTGCTCCGGGTGCTGGGCAACCTGCACACCGGCCGCTTGCAACGCCGTCACCTTTTCGGCCGCGGTGCCGGTACCACCCTGGATGATGGCTCCCGCATGCCCCATCCGCTTGCCCGGCGGCGCGGTCTGCCCGGCGATAAAGGCCGTCACCGGCTTGGTGACGTGCCGCTTGATGTACGCGGCCGCTTGTTCCTCGTCCGTGCCACCAATTTCGCCAATCAGCACAATCTGCTCCGTCGCCGGGTCGGCCTGAAAAAGCTCCAGGCAGTCGATAAAGCTGGTGCCGTTCACCGGGTCGCCGCCAATACCCACGCAAGTAGTCTGGCCAATGCCGCGCATGGTGAGCGCGTACATCACCTCGTAGGTGAGCGTGCCGCTGCGGGCGACGATGCCGATGGGGCCGGGCGTGACAATGTTGCCCGGGATGATGCCCACCTTGGCCTCGTCTGGAGTGATAAGGCCGGGACAGTTGGGCCCTACCAGTCGGATGCCTTTCTGATCCAGATAGGCTCGCACGGCGATCATGTCCATCACCGGCACGCCCTCGGTAATGCAGACGATCAGATCTACGCCTCCATCGGCCGCCTCGTAAATCGCATCGCCGCTGAAACGTGCCGGGACGTAAATAATGCTGACGTTAGCCCCCGTCTCTTTCACGGCCTGTGCCACCGAGTCAAACACCGGCACGCCGTGCACCTGTTGCCCACCCTTGCCGGGTGTGACGCCGGCCACCACCTGGGTGCCGTACTCGATCATCCGCTCGGTGTGGAACGCGCCCTCACGGCCGGTAATGCCCTGTACAACCAGTCGGGTGTTCTTGTCAACCAGGATACTCATGTTTGCGCTCCTTACATGCCGCGGGCGGCCGCCACCGCTTTCTCGGCTGCTTCCTTCAGGGTGGTTGCGGTAATCATCTTGGCTTCCGCCAGCATGGCGCGCCCCTCTTCGGCGTTGGTACCCACCAACCGGGCAACCATCGGCACCTGGGTAGGTACCTGCTGTAGCGCTTCCAGCACACCGGCCGCCACCTCATCGCAGCGGGTGATGCCGCCAAAGATGTTGAACAGGACCGCCTTGACCTTGGGGTCGGCCAGGATGATACGCAGCGCGGCCGCCACCTTGTCGCTCTGAGCGCCGCCGCCAATGTCCAAAAAGTTGGCCGGCTCGCCGCCGGACAGTTTGATGATGTCCATGGTGGTCATCGCCAACCCCGCGCCGTTGACCATGCAGCCGATCTCGCCGTCCAGGTCGACGTAGCTGAGGCCAAACTCGCGCGCCTCGCGCTCGGCCGGGGTCTCCTCGCTCACGTCACGCATCGCCGCCAAATCAGGGTGGCGGAAAAGGCCATTGTCGTCGATCAGCATCTTGCCGTCCACGGCCAGCAATTCGTCGCCGCCCGTCACCACCAGCGGGTTAATCTCGGCCAGCGAAGCGTCATTCTCCACAAAGCAGTGTGCCAGGCCGGCTGCGATCTTGAAAAAGGTTCCCCAATGCTTGCGGTCCAGCCCCATCCCAATTGCCATGTTGCGGGTCTGGTATTCGCGCAGCCCCAGGAACGGGTCAATGTGGGCCTTGATGATTGCGTCCGGGTTGGTGCGGGCTACTTCTTCGATCTCGACGCCGCCCTCGGCCGAAGCCATCATCACCGGCCGGCGCGCCGCGCGGTCGATCACCACGCCCAAATAGATCTCCTTGGCGATATTGGCCGCCTGGTCTATCAGCACCACTCCGACCTTCAACCCCTTGATGTCCATGCCCAAGATCTGACCCGCCACCTTTTCGGCCTCGGCCGGGCCATCCGCCAGCTTGATGCCGCCGGCCTTGCCCCGGCCGCCCACCAACACCTGGCTTTTGATCACCACCTTGCCGCCCAGCTTTTGCGCCACCTGCCGCGCCTGGGCCGGCGTGGTGGCAATATCGCCGGCCGGGATCGGGATGCCATAGTTGGCAAACAGCCGCTTTGATTGATATTCGTGCAATTTCACAAACTCCTCCTGCGTTTTGGTCCGGATTGCAGGCCAGGCGGAGTGGCCTGGCACCGGCAGGTATTATAGCACCTTTCAGACGCCCGACAATTGACACCCCGGCCGCATGGGCTACAATCAGCCTGCGAAACCCTGACGGACTGAAAGAGGACGCGATGACATCACCCAGACAGGCTGTGATCCTGGCGGCCGGGGCCTCCACCCGCACCCATCCCCTCACCATACAGCGGCCCAAGCCGCTGCTGCCGCTGCTCAACAAACCCATCCTGCAGCACACGCTGGAACAGTTGGACGGGCTAGTGGATGAGGCTATCCTGGTGGTAGGCTTTGAGCACCGCCAGATCGAGCGCTTTTTTGGCGACGGTTTGGGCAGGCTGCGAATCCGCTATTGCCTGCAGAAGGAACAGCGCGGCACTGGGCACGCCCTGCAACAAGCCCGGCCGCTGATCGGCGGCAGCTTTTTGCTGCTCAACGGCGATGACTTGCTGCACCGGCACGACCTGGAACGGCTGGCCGAGCACGACTATGCAATCCTGTGTAGCCTGGTCTCCGACCCCCGGCCGTATGGCGTGCTGGATGTCCATGTCCAGGGATACGTGACCCGCATTGTGGAAAAACCGGATTTTTGGCTCGGCCGGCCGCTGGTGAACACAGGCGCCTATCATTTCCAGCCGCAAGTCTTTCAGGCACTGGATGACCTGAGCCAGTCGGTGCGCGGCGAGTATGAACTGGTGGACGTGATCCGCCGCTTGCCCGGGGACGGGCGCTGCGTGGCGGTGGAGACCGAGCGCTACTGGCTCCCCATCGGCTACCCCTGGAAGTTGCTGGAAGCCAATCTGTATCTGCTGGAGCGTACAGACCTCAGCATCCCAGACCTGCCCGGGGCCAGCGTCACGCCGCCAGTCGTCATCGGCCGGGACACGACCATCGAAGCTGGCTGCATCATCGGGCCGGGAACGACGATTGGCGCGCACTGCAAGATTGCGGCCGGATCACGGCTGGTCAACTGCCTGGTGATGGACCACGCCCAGATTGGGCCGGATTGCTATCTGGAAGAGACCATTGTGGGCGAGCGCGCGGTGCTGGGTGCTGGCGTCCGAGCACTCATACGGCCCGACGCTGGCGGCCGGGTCCACTCGGCCGTCAAGGGCAAGCTGCAAGATACCGGCCGGGAAACACTGGGGGCGGTGATCGGGGATGGAACGCAAATCGGCGCTGGCTGCACGCTCAACCCTGGGGTCAAGATCTGGCCAAACTGCTCGCTACCGGCCGGCAGCCATCGCAGGCGAGACCTTGACACAACCGGCTTTGCCGGTTAACATGGCGCGTGCTGGTCCCGCAGACCACACCGGTGGTTGCACCAGCAGAGGATCAAAGCATGAAGAGGTATCTTGTTTGGGGAATCGTCCTACTTTGCTGCTCGTTAGGCTTGGCTGCTTGCCGGCCGGACGAGATCGACCTGCCAGCCACAATCGACGCGTTGAGCGCCACCAAGGTGGCACTGGAAGGGGAGAACGCCACGCTTGACGCCTTGTTGCGGCAGCCAACCGCGACACCCTTGCCTCCACCATCGGCCACCCCGAGCCGCGAACCGGTCGTGGTTCTGCCCACTCCTCAGTCTGTGGCTACCATGCAACAGCCGCCAACCAAGACGCCATCCCCCAGCGCCACGCCGATCCCTTCTCCTACGGCTACTGCCACGCCCATCCCGGACGCGTCCGTGGGCGACCAGCCGGCCAACCTGCGCGGCGGGCCGGCGGTAGGCTACCTGATCCTGGCTGAAGTGCCG
The DNA here is from genome assembly GCA_963707345.1 of uncultured Chloroflexia bacterium. GTDB lineage: Bacteria > Chloroflexota > Anaerolineae > Promineifilales > UBA4811 > CAVPPE01. The sequence continues at coordinate 8,863 of CAVPPE010000002.1, read as the reverse complement.
GCCGGGACTCCGCTGGATCTGCTGGGCAAATCGGCCGATGGCGAGTGGCTCAAGGTGCGGATTCCGGATGGAACGGAGGGCTGGATGTTCTACCTGCCACTGCGAATCAACATCTCGCTGGACACGATCCCCGTCACGGAGTAGCAAGTATGGAAGCTCTGCAAGTTGGCCTGCGCAACGAAACCAGCCACGTGGTCGGTTCACAGCATCTAGCCAGCAATTGGGGCAGTGGTTTGGCCCAAGTGCTCGCCACCCCGGTTCTGGTCGCCTTTTGCGAGGAGTGCTGCCGGCTGACGGTCGATCCGCTGCTGCCGGAGGGTCAACAGACCGTGGGCAGCGAAATCAACCTCAAACACCTGGCGGCCACGCCGCCGGGGATGCGGGTGCGGATTGCGGCCGAACTGATCGAGGTGGACGGCCGGCGCTTGCGCTTTCGCGTCCAGGCGTGGGACGACGCCGAACAGATCTGCGCGGCCGAGCACGAACGGTTCGTGATCGACGTTGGGCGCTTCCGACAGCGCCTGGAAACCAAACAGAGTCGGGCGCTAGCCCGTTTTCTCCCAGTTCCGCGCGTGTCAACAAATCCACCCGCGGCCGACGCCGCGATACAGCCAGCCGGCCGCCTCGGCCGCCTGTGGCGAAACCAGGTTGCGTCCGTCGATCAGCACCGGCCGGCGCACCAGTTTGCGCAACTGCGTCAGGTCCAGATCGTGGTAAACATCGTGTGAGACCATCAGCACCAGCGCGTCGGCCTGGCGCAGCACGGATTCCAGATCTCGTCTCGCAGCCCGGCACAAACGGATCGTGCACCGCGACTTGCGCCCCAAGCTCTTGCAGCCGTCGCACCAGCGTCTCGCTGGGGCTGTTGCGGGCGTCGTCCGAGTTTTCCAGATAGGCGTATCCCAGCACCGCCACCCTGGCCCCGGCCAGATCCACACCGATCTGCTGCAGAGCCCTAGCCGTCAGCTCGGCCACATGTAGCGGCATGCTCGTCGTTGATCGCCCGGGCGGCCGGGATCAGCGACGGCGCGTGATCTGCACGTTGGCGACCAGTAACCAGGGGTCCTTGGGGATGCAGTGCCCGCCAACGCCCGCACCCGGCAGATGCACCTGCCGGCCGGGGCTCTTGTTGACCAGTTCCCGCACCCGCCAGACGTCGCCGCCCAGCGCCTCGCAGATCAGCGCCAGCTCGTTGGCAAACGCAATTTGCACGTCCCGGTAGGCGTTCTCGGCCGTCTTTGACCAGTTCGGCTGTCAGGCAATCGGCCGGGTCCAGCTCTGCCTGCACCACCTGCCGGTACAGCGCCACCATCACCGCGGCCGTTTCTGGTGTCATGCCGCCCACCACGCGGCTCACGCCGCGCAGGTTGGCCAGCAGCTTGCCCGGCATCACGCGCTCCGGGCAATTGCCCAGAAAAAAACCCTCGTTCAGCCGTCGGCCGGTGCCCTGCTCCAGCAGGGGCAGCACCACGTCGCGCATCGTGCCGGGCGCAATCGTCGACTCGACGATCACCAGGGCGCCCGCTTTTAACACGGGGCCAAGGCTCTGCAACGCCGAACGCAACGCTGCATAGCGCGGCCGGTTGTCGGCATCCACCGGCGTCTCGACATCGATCAACACCACATCCCGGTCGTAAAGGTCCGCATAGTCCGACGTGGCACGCAGCTTGCCCCGCCCCACCGATCTCTGCCAGCAACTCGGCCAGGCCAGGCTCGTGGCCCTCAATAGGAGAGTGCCCGGCGTTGATCCTGGCCACCCGCTGCGCCACGATCTCCACCCCGAGCACATCAAAACCGGCACGGGCAAACTCGCAAGCCACCGGCAGCCCAACATAGCCCAGCCCGATCACCGCCAGCCGGGCGCTCCTGGATTCGATCGCGCTTTCCAATGCAGAAAGGTTCATTTTGCCCCTCGTCGGCCAGCCTATACTTCCACCAACTGGTGGCTCCGGCCGGACTCGACCAGCGCCAGCGCCAGCCGCAGCGCGGCCAGCCCATCCTCGCCCGTCACCGGCACCGGCTGGCCGGCCTGGATGGCGGCCACAAAGGCCTGCAACTCGGCCTTGAGCGGCTCGTAGCGCCGGATGGCATAGCGCACCATCTGCCCCTCGCTCACACCCTTGAGCTGCCGCAGCGCGGCCCACAATTCCCCTTCAGCCTGGGCATTCTCAAAAAAGTAGAGGTCCTGGGTCAGATCGTCCACACGATACATACCTCGCTCGCCCAGGACCAGCACCTCGCGCACCTTGGTTGGGGTCAGCCAGTCGATCTCCAGCGTGCCAATCACCCCATCCGGAAAGCGGAGCGTGCCCACCAGCAGGTCTTCGTGGTCGGTGTGAATCCGTCGCTCGGTCTCGGCGTAGACCCGCAGCGGGTCGAGGCCGGTCAGATAGCGCATCAGGTCCAGGTCGTGCGGGGCAAGGTCCACCACCACGCCTACGTCGCGCACGCGGGCAGGGAACGGGCCCACCCGGCGGCAGATGACCTTGAACACCCGCCCCAGGTCGCCGGCCGTCAGCTTGGCTTTGAGCGCCTGCACGGCCGGGCTGAAGCGAACGATGTGCCCGATCATCAACTGCCGATCCAGTGCACGGGCGCGTGCAATCAGTCGCTCGCCCCTCTTCCACGGTGGCAGAGATCGGCTTTTCGATCAGCACGTGCGCCCCGGCTTCCAGCGCGGCCGTGCCGACCTCTTCGTGCAGCGCGGTGGGGACCGCCACGGTGACCGCCTCCGGCCGCTCGCGGTCAAGTAGTTCGCGATAGTCGGTGTAGGCCGGCACGCCAAACCGACTCCCAATTCGACCGGCCGCCTCCCCGTCCGCGTCAGCTACCGCAACCAGGTCGGTCTCGGCCAGATCAGCGTACACACGCGCATGATGCTGACCCATCGAGCCGACGCCAATCACCGCTACTCGCATCGTCCTAGCCCTCCATCAAGTCGTTGACCACCGCAACGATCGTTTCAAGATCGGCCGGGCTCAGCGCCGGATGGACTGGCAGCGATAGCACCTCGGCCGCAGCCCGTTCCGATTCGGGCAAGCTCTGGTTGTAGCCCAAATCCTGCACATAGTAGGTCTGCCGGTGGATGGGGACCGGGTAATAGACGCCGGTGCCCACGCCGTTGGCCTGCAGGTGATCCAGTAGCGCGTCGCGCCGGCCGTCCGGCACCCGCACCGTGTACTGGTGAAAGACATGCTCGTATCCATCGGGGACGGCCGGTGTCACCACGTCGCGCAAGTGCTGGCTCAGATAGCTGGCGTTTGCCTGCCGCTGCCGGTTAAAGTTGGCCAGCTTTTTCAGTTGCTCCAGGCCAATGGCGGCGTGGACGTCGGTCATCCGGAAATTGTAGCCCAACTCGTCGTGATAGTAGCGCCGGCGCATCCCGTGCTGGCGAATGACGCGCGCGCTGATCGGCAATCTCGCCATCATTGGTGGTGATCATCCCCCCCTCGGCCGAGGTCATGTTCTTGGTCGGGATAAAGCGAAAAAGCGCCGGTGCCAAACGAGCCCACCTTTTTGCCGTGGTAGCTGGCACCGTGACTCTGGCACGCATCCTCAATGACGGCCAGCCCGTGCGCCTCCGCCAGCGCCATGATCGGGTCCATGTCGGCGCTCAAGCCAAACAGATCCACCGGCATGATCGCCCTGGTTCGCGGGGTGATCGCCGCTTCGATCAGCCCCGGGTCGATGTTGTAGCTCAGCGGGTCGATATCGACAAACACCGGCCGGGCACCGACGAACAGAATGCTGTTGGCCGAGGCGATAAAGGTAAAGGGTGAAGTAATCACCTCGTCGCCCGGGCCAATGCCGTGCGCCAGCAAGGCCACGTGCAACGCGGTCGTGCCGGAGGTGGTCGCGACCGCGTGCGCTGTGCCGCACATTTCGGCAAACGCCTCCTCAAATGCCTTCACGCGCGGTCCCTGGGCGATCACGCCCGGAATCCAGCACCTCCAGAACCGCCTGTTTCTCCTCCGGTCCCATCATGGGTTTGGCAATCGGAATCATGCAACACGCTCCCAAATCTCAACTGGAATTTCGATTAAATCATCAGTGCCCGTGCCCGGGCAATGGGCGAGAACAATGCTGGCCCGTCGCTCGTGCTCCACCAGCTTTTCGCCATTCGGGCCGACAAAACCACACAATTGCGCCGGGTTGCCGTAGACCAGCCCATAGTCCGGCACATCCCGCGTGACGACGCTGCCCGAGCCGACCATCGCCCACCGGCCGATGGTCACCCCGCAGCGGATGGTCGCGTTGGCGCCCAGCGCCGCACCCTGCCGGACCAGCGTTCGCGAAAGCACCCAGTCATCGGCCGCCTTGAGCGACCCGTCCGGGTTGATCGCCCGCGGCCGCAGGTCATTGGTAAAGCAGACGTGCGGCCCGACAAAGACCCCATCTTCCAGCGTCACGCCGTGATAGACCGAGACATAGTTCTGGATTTTGACGTGGTCGCCAATCTGAACCTCAAAATCGACGTAAACCCCCTTGCCGATGACGCACCCCTTGCCGATCACGGCCCGCTCACGCACCTGGGCCTGGTGCCAAATGCTGCTTCCCTCGCCAATTTGCGCCGCCGGCGAGACATCGGCGGTCGGATGGATTTTGACCAACTTTCACCTCGTAATCAAGATTTGCCAGGGCAACGTGCGCATTATAGAGGAGAAAACCGCATGTGTCCAGCAATTTGCCGGCCGAAGGAAAACGGCGAGTGGCACAAACCTTCGTTATGGGCTATTATGGATGCAAGAGCATGGAGGAGAAGCACCTGCGCACTCTCTGGCTGGTCATTGGGCTGCTGATGGCAGCCGCTTTGATCTGGCTGACTCCGGCCGCCCTGGCCGGCCGGCGGGTTCTGGCCTCCGACCGACGCCCTGCTATTTGGCTTTCTGGTCGTCTTTACCAACACCTTTAGCGTCCCGTTGGGCCCCGGTTGGGTTTCCCTGCTTCCCATGGTCACCGTCGCTACCTGTCTGGTGATCGGGCCGGTGATGGCCGGCTGGGTAGCCTACATCAGCGCCGGGGTCTATGGCCTGATCCGTTATCGTTTTGCCGGCCGGCTGGCGTTGCGACGGGATCGGTCGCCGGCCGAGGCTGCAACCGTCATACTGGTCAACGCCACCATGCAGGCGGGGGGTATTCTGGCTGGCGGCCTTGCTTTCCAGGCACTGGGCGGCACCATCCCCCTGGCGGAACTCGAGCTTGCCACCGTACCGCCACTGTTGGTGCTTGGCCTGGTCTATCTGATCGGCAACCACGCAGTTGCCGGCGCCTACATCCGCCTGCGCGGCCGGCAGGGATGGCTGCAATACCGTCGCTCGCTTCCCAACCTGCTTTTGTACGAGACCCCTCCACTGATCTTTGCCCCGCTGATGGCCCTGATCCACACACGGCTGGGGCTGGGCCAGTTCCTGATACTGGCACTCGCGCTGGTCACCGTCTCGCTCGTCACCCGCAACCTGGGGCTGGCGCGCCAGCGCCTCCAGCGGCGCGTGAAGGAATTGGACGGCCTGCAGGCCGTCAGCCAGGTGTTGAGCGCCAGCCTGGACCTGGAAACATTGCTGCAAGCGGTCCACATGCAAACGGCCGCCCTCATGCCGGCCGGCAGCTTTTACGTCGCGCTCTACAACTCGGAGACCGATCAAGTCTCCTTTCCGCTGGCATACGAGGAAAACCGCCGGGTTCGCTGGCGATCACGCAAAGCCGGAAACGGGTTGACCGAGCACATCCTTCGCACCGGCACCGCGCTGCTGATCCGCAAGGACCTGGCGGGCCAGCTGGAGCGGTTGGGGCTGGACCAGATCGGCCAACCGGCCGGCTCGTTTCTCGGCGTGCCCATCCTGGCTGCCAACCAGTCGCTGGGAGTGATTGCGGTCCAATCTCCGCAGGAAGAGAATTTCGACCAGGGCAACGAGGAGGTGCTGGCTACCATCGCTTCGCAGGCGGCGGTGGCGGTGCAAAACGCGCGGCTCTACGCCCGCACCGACGAGGCGCTGGCACGCCGGGTACAGGAACTGGGCTCCATCCTGCGAACCGCCCAGGAGGGCATCTTGTTGATGGACACGGACTGGCGCGTGCTGGCAGCCAACCGGGCGCTGGCCGGCTTTTTGAGTGTTGCCGAGGACGATCTGGCTGGCGCAAACCTGCAGTCCACCCGGCCGGAGCGCGATGCCCCGCTGGTCGGGTTGATCGGATTCACGGTGGAAAGCCTGATGGCGGACTGCCAGGCGCTGGCCAGCGGAACAGAAGAGGTCAAAAAAGCGCACATCACCGCTGCCGGGGCCGCCGGAGCGCTATCTGGAGCGGACCCTGACCCCGGTGCGGGACCAGGCCGGCGAGATTGCCGGCTGGCTGGTGGTGATGCGCGACATGACCGAAGAGCAAGAGCTGGCCCGCCTGCGCGACGAGATGACCCACATGCTGGTCCACGACCTGCGCTCGCCCCTCTCGGTCATCAACGGCAGCCTGGAGATGCTGGACGAGATGGCACGGGATGGGGACCTGAGCAGCGCCGGCCGGCTGCTGGCGCTCGCCCGTCAGGGCAGCGGCCGGATGCTGGAGATGGTGGAAAGCCTGCTGAGCGTGAACAGGCTGGAGAGCGGCCAGATGCCACTCAATCCGGAGCCAGTGTCGATTGCCCATTTGCTGGAAGAAGCTACCTTCCGCCTGATGCCGCTGGCGGCCCAGGCCCAGATCACCATGGCGGTCGACTGCGACCCGGCCGTGCCGTCGGTTCAGGCTGATCGGGCATTGTTCGGCCGGGTGCTGAACAACCTGCTGGACAACGCGGTCAAGTTCACGCCGGACGGCGGCCAGGTACGGCTGTGGGCCCGGCCGGACCCTTTGCAGGCCCCCACCAGCGTGCTGATCGGCGTCAACGACACGGGCCCGGGCATTCCCGCCGAAGCACAGCAACGCATCTTTGAGAAATTCCAGCAGGTCAAATCGACCATCGGCCGGCGCAAGGGAACCGGATTGGGGCTGGCGCTCTGCAAGCTGGCGGTGGAGGCGCACGGCGGGCAGATCTGGGTGGAGAGTACGCCCGACGCGAGGGCAGCACCTTTCTGATCCGGCTGCCGCTGGCCCCCCAGCCCTAGGCCGGCTCAGGAACCGCTGGCTGCGGCCAACGCGGCCGGCAGGTCCAGCGCCACCAGCATCCCCCCGCCGATCTGCAGCAGCAACCGGCCGTCGTCCAGCGGCCAGAGCCAGCTATCGCCCGGGATCGGCGCACGGGTGCCACCGGCAAAAAGCTGGGTCAGGCCGGCCGTCGCCAGATCCAGGGCATAGAGCCGGACCTGGCTGGAATAGGTGGCATAGCGCTCGAGCACGAGATAGACCCGGCCGTCCTGTTGGAAGAGCTGGGGGTCGCCGGGGAAATGCGCCTCGAACGAGCGCTCCCAATACAGCGCGCCAAACCGGTCGAGCAGGATCAGACGCCGGTCGTAGAGGTCCGAGTGGGCCAGCAGGAGCCGGCCGTCCGGCAGCGCCAGCAGGTCCCCCATGCGGGGAAAGGCCCGCGGCAACGGGTAAAGCAGCTCGGCCTCGCCCACTTCGGTCCTTAGCTCATAGACCCCCTCAAGACCGTACAGGAACCACTGGCCGCCGGCCGGTACCGGCTTGCCGCCCAGCCCATCCGCCAGCTGGCGCAGACCCGCCTCATCGGCCGCCCACACCTGCCGCCGGCCGGCCACGGTCGAGATCACCACCTGCATGCCGTCGGCCGCCCAATAGTCCGGCCGGCCAATCGACTCGTGCTCCCACAGCAGTTCGCCACCGGCCGAGAGCGCAAAGACGCCGCGCATGGTCGCCAGCACGACCCCGCCGGCCGGCAACGGCATCATCGTCGGCATCCCCACCGTGTCCAGGTCCACCTGCCAGGCAACTTCCGGCGTGCCGCCGGCCGCAGAGGCGGCATCGAACGCGGTCACATCGCCAAACTGGTTGGCCGCAAAGAGCAGCGCCCGGTCGGCACTGAGCACCGCGCCATCCCAGCGCTCGTCCGAATCCGCCTGCTCCTGCTGCCACGCAGTCCGGCCGCCCGTCAGCTCCAGCCCAGCCAGCCGGTCATCCTCCAGCAGCAGGAAAGCGTCGTCGCCGGCCGAGCCCACCGGCCGGGTGTCGGGGGCCACAAAGGGGCGCAGCCACGCGACCCCCGGCTGCGGCTCCATGCGGCTGGCCCAGACCGTCTGCGAGGGCGGCCGCCAGCCGGCCAGGGAGGGGTCCACTGACCAGTAGCCCGGGCCGGGGCTGTCGGGAAGGTGGACCCGGATCTCAAAGTGCAGGTGGGGCGACGAGCGCGGCCGGCCGATCCGGCCGACCTGATCGCCGCGCTGGACGCAGGCGCCGGGCTGCAGCACCACGCTGGGCGGGTCGAGATGGCCGTAGAACGAGAGCAGCGTGCTGCCGTCGGCCAGGACGTGGCGCACGATCACTACCCCCTGGTCCACGCCCCACCCCAAAGGCTGGGCATAGGTCACCATCCCGTGGCCGATGCTGTAGACCGGGCTGCCAAAGCTGGCCCGCGAACCGATCCCCCAATCCTCGCCGGCGTGATAGCCGTCGTAGCGGTCGCGGTAGACGCCAAAGTCGGCCCCGCCGCGAGCGCTTTCGCCGTCCGGCGGGTCGAGCGGAAAGTCGAACAGGTCCACCACGCCGCAGGCGGCACCCGGCCGGGCGGCCGGCGGCTGCAGCAGCGCAGCCAGCGGGTCGCCGGAGGCGATCACCGGCTCGGCCGTGGCGGTCGGCGTGGGCGTGGGAGATGGCGTTGCGGTCGGTGTGGGCGTTGCGGTATGGGTGGCAGTCGAGGTGGCGGTGGCGGTCAGCGACGGGGTTGCCGTCGGCCGGGGCGTGGCGGTCACCGCCACCT
>CAVPPE010000001.1:0-729151 GCA_963707345.1 uncultured Chloroflexia bacterium | reverse complement strand
AGCTCCTTGATGGTTTGGTAAAGTTGATGTTGAGCGAGATCGTCAATTTCGAGAAAAAAAGTCCCGAAAGACTCTCGATCGAAAACCCGACTTTTGCCAAAACCTTTAAATCTGAATCATCAAATTTATCAAATCAAAAGCATCAAATCTTGATCATCGATTGTAACTTCGATATTATAAGCACGATATTATTTTACATCAATCTCTTGAAAAAGGGAGTCTCCCATGTCCTATTTTATTTCCCCGACCTTTCTCAAGGTTGCCGGTCTCTCCATTCTGATCTTTGTGATCCTGGATCTGCTCTGGCTGTCGGCAGTGGCCAGAAACATTTATTTCCGGCACATGAGTTATCTGGCCGTGGTGGACTGATCTTTTCCGGGCTGTTGTACCAGTTGCCGGATTTCACAGTGGCATAAGGTGCCGTCGGTGTCGCTACCTTTCCTGTGACGAATGCGAACCGAATGTCAAACGCTGTGCGGCATTGGACAGAAAAGTATTTGGTTCCAACTGACAACGCTTGTGAGTATTCTGTGTCAGCCGACGTCAGAGTAACATTGAAGATCTCCGGTGCGAGTGCCTCAGACCTGCTCATGATCAAGCTCCTTGTTTTTGTGGCCGTTATTGGCCCGGAGTTGCAGCTTGCAGGTCGCAACGTAGGTTTCATCTTTGGCCTCGCCGACTACCAGGATATGGGCATTTGAAATCCCCTTGGTTTGGGCCAAAGCATAGACCAGCAGATCCAGCCCTTTCTCCTTCCGCAGCCCCCCCACCATCACGCCAATCAGGCACTTGCCTGGCAACCCAAACCGGGAGCGTAAATCCCAGGCCTCTACCTCCCAAATGGTCCTAATTCGATCCCGTTCTCAATTACCCATATCTTCTCCTTTGGCACCCCGGCCCGCTGGGCCCACTCGCCCAGCTTAGCATAGACCCCCACGAAACCGTCAACCCAGTGCCGCCCCCACCAGCGGAACCAAGTCGGAACTGATGCATCGATTTCGATGCTGCCGTAATGATCGTGCAAGATAAGCGGCGCTGAAATCTGCCCAAGGTTTTGAGAAAGGCCAGAAAGGAGAAGGTTGACCGACCGTGCGCCTGCAGGATTTCCGGCCTTTCTTCACGTACATAGGCCTTGAAATTCCAAATACCCTCCAGGTCAAAGGTCCCCTGCCGCTTCAAGGCCCGCACCGGGATACCCAGTTCGAGTTGGCCTGCCAGTGCTAGGTTCTCCCGCGTCACACAGACGCTTATGGCTTCTCCCCGCTGGGCAGTCTGGTTGGCGATCTCGACCAGCATCCGCTCCTTGCCACTACCAGCGAATCCGTCACGTGCATAATCCTCACGGCAAGCCCTTTTTGAGCATTGGCTTATTCCTCTGGATGGCCAGCCTTTTCCCCGCTTCCGTGCTTGCGCCTTCTTGGCTTGCTGGGCTTTCAACCCGGTCCGGTACAGATGCGAGGAAAAAGAACAGTGATTGTGACAAGAGCTTCAAGCCGTTATAAAAGATCGAGACGAAAGCCATCCCCAGCAAAACCATCCTTTCAGCCCGACGATGGCCATGGTACCCTCGCCAGGCTTCCACCACCGCCGTCAGGATGAAAAACACCCAGGTCATCAATCCGAAAACTCCGTTCTCTGCCATCCCTCGGATGAGTTCGTTGTGTGCACCCGATACACGCCCAAAACGTTCTCGATCGCTTACCACGGTATAATAGTTGCCAGTACCAACCCCTAGCAACGGGTTCTCATTTAGGAGTTGCCAGCCCCCTCGCGGGCCAGTTCAAGCCTGTTGGTGGTATCCAATGACCTGTAACGCTCAATGGCTTTCCCCTCTGTTGTCCGCGAGGTCAGATAAAAGATCCCTGCCAACACAACGCCAAATGCCAACAATGTTGCGATCGATCTTGGGTCTGGGCGTCGCAGTAACACATAGTACCCCACCACTGCACCTGCCAAAAGGAAATCCCACCCCGAGAAAAGGTTAGTATTAATAGAAAGGTCAACACCATGGCCACAATGCGGAAAAACCAGGCCAACCATCTACCGCCCGATTGCTTCACGCTCCAGTTCCCCAACAACAAAGCGATAAAGATCGCGGCAGCAAACACAATGCTAATCTGATTGGGGCCCATCGCACCACTGGCCGCATAGTTAGATTTCGTGGACCATGCAATAACCTGCCCGGAAAAATAGGTTTGCAGGATCAACGCCGCCAGGCTGAATGCGCCAACCAAATAAGCCATATAGATGCGCACAAAACCCGCTCGATCAATGACAAGGCGTGTCGAAAGCACCAAGAACAGCAGCAGGGTGCCACTGGGAATAAAGATCGTGCGCCCGAAGACGAGTGAATCGGCCCGTAAAAGGTTGAGCAACGAGACAATGAAATATGCGCCGTACCAGAACACTGGAGCCGAAATCCTGCGCTGCTCCTGTCTACCGGCCAGCAGTAGAACACCCCAGAAAAGGAAGAGATATTCCTGAAACAAATAAGGCAGCTGTGGCACATGCAACCGCAGTGCGGGTTGAAGCACAGACAAATAGGTGATCAACACCATGGCTTTGGATACCTGTCGATGCATGACCTGATACGTGATAGCCAGAACCAATGCAAACGCCAGAGCCATGCCGAGGATATTTCCAACAAGTTCTGAAACAGCGATTATGACCCACAGAAATCCACTTGCCAGCGACAACAAAACCAAGTTTCTGCCAGTGTGGGTCGGAGCAGCGGCCGGCACAGTGCCGGGCACTGAAATTGACACGACAACGGTCGGAAACTGCCTCATGATTAACTTGCGCAAGATTCTTCCTGCCGAAACAGGCTCGGTATCGATTGGCGGTTGACAAGCATCACTTCGGCCTCCGCAACCTTGCGCCAAGTATGCCAAACAGTGTGTGGCATCAGAACCAGACCTATTACCGCCTTGGTCAATCGGAAAATCGCACTACCTCGCGAACCAAGGGTACTGAGGCAACGAATCAGTAGCATGTAACGAACCTGACGTGGGCCGAAATAGCGCATGGCCAGATAGACTTCGGTTACCTCTGGCAGATTCCGGCGCAGGAGGTTCAGCCGACTGGTGGCCGCCGTAGTTTGCCTGGCCCTGTGTGTGCGGAGCCCGCCACGGGGTGCATGGTGGTGTAGAATCGAAATGTCGGTGTTCAATAGCATCAACGCCCCGCTAAGATAGAGACGCATGCCCAGATCTCCCATCCGCGCGAGAGCCACGTTCGTATGCCAAGTCCAATAACCCCGATTTCTCAAGGCACGATCGTTTCAGAAGTGTGTTGCCCAGCGGGAACAGATCGCTCAATCGAATCTGCCCGCGTGGCAAGGCGAATACCTCCGAACCTACCTCCGAACCGCGCCGGACGATGTGTCCGCATGGAAGCGACGAATAGTCATTAGATGATCTTCGATTAGCCCAGGGTAAACCTCAACGTCATCATCTAGGAACAGGAGATACTTCCCTTGGGCCTGTTGGATTGCTGCGTTTCGAGACGAGCATTGTCCGGCTTGGTCCAAAGTGATCACCTTCAGTGGCAGGTCGGGGTATTTTTTCTCCAAACCCCGCTCCCTGCGATTCCCCGGTGTCTGGTCTACCACCAGGATCTCGCACGGGACAACTGTCTGACATCTCATCTGGTCAAGTAGCGTCTGTAGGAAAGAATATCGATCAATTGTGGGAATAATCACACTAACAGGAATCTGTTTATCTTGCGGGGAAAGCGGGGCTATTGAATACTCACGAGACCGAGCTCGAGATACCTGTGTTTCACCAGCTACAAAGACACGCCGCCAGGCCAAGAGCAGTTGTGGCAAAGTCCATAACCGCCCGCCTGCAGCAGACAAAATCGCCCAAGCCGTCCATAAATTCCCAAAGTGCTGCCGGACAAAGCAAATTTCGTCATTAAGGGGGGGGGGCGACACCTTGAAACAAGCACGGGCCCTTACAAGGTCGGGTAAGTAACGCAGAATGTACCCTGACTGAAGGAGTTGATACCCCAGATCCAGAGCCATTCCGGTCCAGCTTTCAAACTCCGAACTCGGGAAACCGACGGATTTCAACGCACTCACTTTTGTTAAACAGGCCTGAAGTGAGAACCCTCCAGGATGATGACGTCTCGTGATGGGTCAGCGTCACGGTTGAAAAGCCAGGTTGGATGCACATAATCGAGTAGCCTGGGAAATCCTCCTGTCCCTAGATGCAAGCCGGCATGTAATACATCTACCGGCTCACTGTGCAGATTTTTCACTGTTGTAACATCCGGCTGTCCCAAACCCGGGTGCCAGAAGAACCAATAGCTTGATTGGACCTTGCGTAGCAGAACTCCGCAACACGGCAAGAGCATCGTCAACCTTGCTTGGAATCGAATAGACTTCGCCCAATGGCCAAGCCACGTTCTGGTTTCCATCTGCAGCCCAAATCAACAAATCCGTTTGTGCAGACTTCATAACACGAACAGGCACTGCAGTTTCTCGAAGATCGCCCCGGGGCTGCGCTTTGGCACAACATGGACGCTTGTGCTATACGATCCTGGCACCAAGACCGCATCCGTGACAATCATTGGTTTACTGTTATCATATTTGCATCCACTCACCCTGATAGATGCAACGGCAGCCAAGAGTATCACATCGGCCCACCGGCAATGGAATGCCATCTTCCATTTAGGCACGTTGCGCAAAATCCGCACTTCAGGCTTGATGTCTAACTGATGGCATGCAAAGGCAACAGATTCATAATAAAAACCGTCACCAATCAGGCGGTACTCAACAGGCCCTACAAGTTTCTTCCAACTCGATAACGCCTGCAACGCATACTCATGACCATACCTCCAATCAAGGTCAGCAATGGTCAAGACTCCGAAGCAATGTCCTGTATTCTTTCATCTTCGAACTTTCGGTTACCAGGTCTTGGTATAACGCCACGAACTGACTAACCTGTTGCTCAAGTGAAACTCTACGCAGTATCCGTTCTCGAGCTTCCCGCCCAAGGCGATCGCGAGTGGCCGTGTCGCTGGCAAGATCCATAGTTCTCGTGGCCACGGCATGCGGATCTCGAACGGGAACGACAAATCCTTCGCTCTGATCCGTTACAGCCTCTCGCAAACCACCGCACTCTGTCACTATCACGGGTAACCCGCAGGACATGGCTTCAAGCACCGAATTGGCAATACCCTCGCTGAGGCTGGTCAACCAGAACACATGGCAGGACTGTAACACCTCACGGATCCCTTCCGGATGAAGTTTGCCCACCAACGTCACCACTCCGCCCAAGTCTAGATCATAAATAGCCTGAGTGATACGGGCTTGTTCAGGGCCCTCTCCAACAATAGTAAGCAGAACTGGAGTGCCTAGCTGATCCAAGACTTCACGCATCGCCAATATCGCATATTCGTATCCCTTGCGCCACATCAAAGCACCCACCATAGCGATCCGAAAGGGAGACTGCGAAGGTTTTGTGGACGCAGGGCAAAAGAAGCTAGGATCTACTGCCGGTCGAATGACCCACGCTCGAGATGGATCCAATCCGAGCGCTTCCGCGTTCCGAAGGATGTCATGCGAAACACAGTGATAAGCATTACATTTCGGTAGCCAACGTTTCAGATCGCGAGCGTACTTCGCCTGCGCTGGCAAATGAGGGGTAATGTTGATTTGGCGACCACGCAAGCTCAAGACACTCGGTTTCTTGAATTGCTGCGCTAAGGCATGATAGGTAAGCCAGTGCCCCGGCCACTGAAAATGGATTATGTCTGCCGAGCGGGCCAACGATAGCGTCGAACGCGGGAGAAGAAATGGGAACCCATACCTGCACATTCTAGCTGCCAGATACCGATGCTTCGTAGGAAAAACGGGGTGCACCACCTCAACCCGGCGTTCTGAAAGCCCATGAATCTGCCGTTGAATAAAAGTGGGCGGAGGGTTTCCGGCACCAATCATCAACACTTTCACTAAAGCATGCTCTCCTGGTATAGTTCTAGGCACTGATCGATAATCGCCTTCACGTCATGGTACTTCTCAACATACGCGCGCCCGGCTCCACCTAGGTCGTGTCGCAGATTTGCGCTCAGTACTAATTCGCGCAACTTCTGTGTAAGTTCAACAGGACGTGCACTCACAATTGGCATATCGCCTCGGCACTGCAACCACCTCGGATCAATATAGCAAACGACTGGTCGACCAAGAGCCATCAACTCTATTGAAACTTTGCCGTACCAACCATACAATACTTGGTCAACACCAACATCACACTTCAGGTAAAGGTCCTTTACTTCGTGGAAAGGGACTTTCTCAATCAGCACCAGCTCAACAGGAAGCCCCTCAGCTTTCAGTTCACCTACTGATTGTTCCACAAACTCAGTGCCCTTTTTTCGCCTCAAAGACGGTGCGTGAGCAACTCGAATGATACCGTCGGTCGCACCGGCCGTCGGTTGATTGGAAACCTGCCAGTAATCGGTGTCAATTGCTTGCTGTACCATAACGGCGTCAGGCGCTACCTGCAGAAGATCTGGCTCTGAAACCAACAGACGGTGTGCATGCTTGCGCCACAGTGCCAAAGATCGGAGTTGATCAGGGCGGCTCATTTGTGGTTCTAAAACATTTTTACCGGCGGAACAGGACCGCAGATAGTCGAAATAGGCCAAGTCGACGAGATCCAGCCCACGGAAATGCACGAATATTTTTTTCCCTAGTCTGCGTAACCACGGCAAATCCAGATGGGGGAAACGCCGGATCCCGTAAAGCGATGATCCCCAGAAAAAGTGGAAAATATCGTACTGGCTGGCGGCCCAAAATGTGAACAGGAGTAACCGCAAGTGCTTTCGAAGACCTCCTCTCGTACCAACATTTAGGTGAACATCGTTCACATGCCCAAACCACTCTTGGCTGTAAGTTGCTGAAGTAGCATAATACCCCCTTCTGCGCAGCTCCTCAACCATCAGTTGCATTTGCCCCCCGATTTCATGTGGTGCGAAAAGGATTCTCGCTTCTTTCAAGGATTTTCCATTACGCTTCATTAACAGGTCGTACCTTTGAGCCAACGTATCTAATGGTGGAAAAGCTTGCTCTTGAACGTAGTCCGAAGAGCTGCCTATCAGCGCTCTTTTTCCAAAATAGACTGCGAACCACTTTTCGTCTTTTCATTGACAAATAGCATCATATGCGAGAAATCTGATCGAAGCCAACGGGGAGCCCGCTGGCAGGCTTTCAAAACTAATTTGCGCAGCCGCCAGAAGAAAAAATGCTGTTTATGCAGCCACCGGCCTATTGCCCAGTCGCGTATCAAGCCGCCAAACACAAATAGGGATACAGCTCTACAACTCAAAACCCGCCCTTCCGAAGTATCGTTGGAGAATCTCCCAATGTGCAAATGGTCCTGGTAGAAATGTAGGTCACCTGGGAGCTCCTGAGCTTGTGCTTCGGTCACTCTTTTCCATAGGCGGCGGCGGGGCAAATTGAGGTATGGAACAGCAATCAAGGCAACCCCGCCTGGCCGCAACACCCTGAAGGCCTCGGTCAAGGCTGCTCGCTGTCCAAAAAAGCCATGTTCCAGAACTCCAATCGAAATATACGCTGCGTAATAATCGTCGGGCCGGTCAATGCCATAGATATTACCTTGGCGGATTCGCAAACCAGGGTCTATTCGCTTGACCCGCTCAACTGTTTCCGCTGCGTAGTCAATCCCTTCAATGTCATACCCGCACGCCCGCAGAGCACATACCCACTTACCTGTCCCGCAACCAGCTTCCAGGATTGTGCCGCTTTTGGGCAAGTACCGAAAAAACGGTTGTTCAAACTCACCAAGATTCCCAGCACGGCTGGATTCCAGGATTGCGGCAACATCAGATTGTTGCCAATAATCATCCCAATAAGCTTGCAGGTCTGATATCCGGCGATAAAGCGCAAGGTGCTTACCGTGACGGAAGTAAACGCCTGTCATCCTACTGCTAACCCCATTGGTCACAAGTTTAGCAAAGCGGAATTCTGTCAAGGGAATGCTTGTGGTACTCAGGGCTACCGCATATGGATTTCTTGGTCAGCGATTTCGCTCATATGAGCCCAACAAGCCGAGTCATGCGCGAAATTCGTCCTGTTTCAGCCCAATTTGCAGCGATTTCTGCCCTTTTTGGGGAGTGTCTTTTCAAATGCGGTAGCCCTGTTGTGGTACTCAAAACCCTCGAATCTGGTGTTTTTCTGGCTTCGGGCACGCTTCAGGCACGAGTTTAACCATTCTCGCTCAACTATTTAGAGGATAGTCGTCAGTTTTTCGGCCATTACGGTCGAATCTGAGGGGCAAAATCACCCGGAAACTGGCCAAAGCTGACCAAAAACGCCCTTGACATAGCGGCTATGATCTTAACTTGTAGGCAATGTGCTAACCCATAGCCAGAAGCTGGCGCAAACGGATCCCTAATGGACGACTGAACGAATCCACAACCCCCAAAACGTCTCCTAGCATACTCCGGAAGACCGTTCTCAGCAACCCAAGATAGACCGCTCCGCCAAATGCAACCAGGATAACCAACTGCGTAACACCAACCAGATTGAAGGGCTGGATCAGGAAACGCGCCAGGAATACAAGGCAGCCCATCACAAGCGCCGCCCCTAGCGGGGCAGCCAATTCCCGCAACAATGCCCAGACAGGCTCGCCGGCCAACCGGGCTGCCAGCACAAAGGCCACCCCCCCTCCCAATGTGCGCGCCACCGTCACACCCACGGCCACGCCCACAATGCCGTACTGCAAACCGACAAGAATCGAGATGATATAGAATGGCACAAACCCCAGTGCAAAACGCATGCCGATCTCTGGCCGCCCGACTGCATTGTAGATGCCGCTAACCGGCGAGCCAACGGCATGGCGCAGAGCAAAGATCAGCAGGATCCGCAAAGGCAGGATCGATGCAGCCCACTGGGGGCCATAAATCGTCAGGATGAACAGATCGGCCACCACAAACAGCCCCACGACCAGCGGAAAACTGAGCACGCCCAGAATCCTCACCATCCGGTTGAGGGCCCGCGCGCAGACGCGGCAGGTCGTCCGCCACCGCCGACAGGGCAGGCATGGATAGCTTGCCTACCACCCCTGTCACCGTCCGGCTGATAAGCATCCCGCTTTGCCAGGCCAGGTTGTATAGCCCCAATTCGGCGCTGCCCAGGCTCTTGCCAATGATCAAGGTATCCCCTTCCGCAGAGATTGTGGTCGCCAGGTTTGCACCAATCACGTTGGCCGAGAAGCGAAAGATGTTCCGCCACAAGCGCACCCGCAATGGCAGTCGCGGCCACCAGCGCGCCATCCAAAATACCAGCACCGCCCGAAGTGGCGCAGCCGCCAGCCCGGGCAACACGATGCTCCAGACCCCCAGGCCAGCCAGCGCCAGCACTACCATCAACAGCGAGGTCAGGATCTCCAGCGCCGTGTCCCGGATGACCAGCTTTTCATAATCCAGGCTCTTCATCAAGAGGGCGTCCGGCACAGTCGATAGCTGCCCGAGTGCGTAGCCAATCAAAAATGCCACCAGAACCGCGCCCAGCCCAGGCTCCAGGTAGAAATGGGTGATCCACGGGACGCCCAGCAGCCCGACCCCCATCACCAGAAACGAAAGCGCTGTGTTCATCCAAAAGGCCGCCTGGGCTCGTTCTTCCCGGCCCTCTTGTTTATCGAATATTACATAATCACCAACTCCCGCCGCGCCGACAATGGCCAGAAAGCGCAACAGAACCTGCGCCAAAGCCACCAGGCCAAATTCGGCCGGCGTTAGCTGGCGGGCTAAAATTGCCATCACGCCCAGGTTGATCACATTGGTGACCAGCATGCGCCCATAGAGCCAGGCGCTGCTTTGCAGCACCTTGCCCGTTAATCCTTGTTTCGTTGTGGGGAATCCAAAGTCAGTAGCGTTCATTCAGACAACAGTGCGATACCACGGCGCGACCAGCACGCGCACCCGGTCGGCAGGCATATCGCCCCATCGGAATGTTGAAACAAGCGGCCACAGGCCGGCCGGGAGTCGCAATGGAAAAGACTGGAACTGCGGCGCAGGATATCAAGCCCACCGTAACCGAAGATGGCCTCGCGCCGATCACAGGCGAACCCGGAATCATTTCTGATGCCTGGCGGCCACCAGCATGGTATTCCATACCAGCCGATCTGGTCTAAGGCCATTGGTTACAAGTTAAGGATCCGATGAATCTGTCAAGCCTAGCAATACAAGTGGAGACGGTCGATGCTTCCGTTTGCGCTTGAGAACGCCCAGCCATTTCGCATTGTCAGCCAAGTAAGCGACGGGGTCAGTCGATTCTCCCCGATGATAGGCAGTGGCGAAGTAGTAGAGGCTCCGATAAACCATTTCCATAGAAATCGCTGCAAACGGCTTGTTGAGTTGTTCAGCCACCGCATCGGTCAGATCAACCAAGACCGCATACAACAGCCAGGTAGCCCACAACTGAAGCTCGACGCCATTTTGCGAGCCGACCCAGAAGTAAGCCAGGCCCAACAGCCGTTTGACAATGTTATAGGCGTCTTCAATTCGCCAGCGCTGCCAATACAAGGCGACCACATAGGGTGCTGGCAGGCGCTCTGTATCCAGTTCATTGGTCAAATAGCGATACCACTTGCCTTTGTACAACACCTGGATGAGACGGACCAACTGACGATCATCATCCTTACCAATCCAGACCAGAGCTTCATGGATTTGAGCCGTTCGCTGCAGATGGCGCTCGACCTCATATGCCAGGTTCTTCTCTGGCGCGAGTGATGAAAGTAATCTGCGAGGCTGTCAACTGGGCATAGATAGCGAAGTTGGTGTAGCCCAGATCAAAGAGAAGCAAGCTACCAGCCTTCAGCACTTGCAGAATGCGTGGCCAGAATCTCTGATCATGTGCCTGGGCATCCTTCTTCATACCAAATGTGACGCGGCAATCGCGAACACAGGTCCAACAAGGCCGTCATTCGCCCGGCCAAGGGATTCGTTTCCTCTTCCCGCAGCAAGCCGACCTTACGCAGCAAGGCATCCAGTGTCGAACCATCCTGAATGAGGACCTGCGGATCGTCTTTCTGCAGCCCAGGCAATTTCCGGTGGCTGCGGGCGTTGGCGATCTTGCCAGCGTACTTCCATAAGCGGCAGAACCGTGTGAAGAACCCGCAGAAACAAGACGGCCGGGAACGTACGGAAGCGTTCCGACAATGCTTGCTGGCTGACGCGGCGTGGTTCCGCCCACAGCAACCCCTCAGTGCGCAGCGCCTTGGCCAATTCACTGACCTCACCAATCTGTCGCCACACCATGCTCAGCACCAGAGCGACCATGACCGGCAGGTTCAGCACCCTTTCCCTCAAGCCCAGGTCGTGAAAGTGGCTACTTGGGCCAGCGTTGCCGGATGAATGATCTCTGTCAGTCGTTCAGTTATCTGCTCGTCTGGAGGTGCCACGTTCGGCCGCTTGCTGCGGTCTCGCTGGATGGCCCGTGTATCGACGAACGGAACTCGGTTTTTTCGGTTGTTTGGTGGTTTTATCCTTGTTTGCCATGCGTCCATTTTGCGCCAGAACGCTGGCCATGTCAAACTCGATAGCCTGGATCATCACGCCGAAAACCTGTTCCGAAACCTTGACAATTTGCTTGATTGCTTAACTTGTGACCAATGGTCTAAGGCACTGGTGGTAGTAACGGTGATTCTCCCGCATCATACTCAACCGCAAGTCGGGATTGCTCATCAAATCGCCAACCTGCGCGACGCATTCGTCAGCCGATGAGAAACTCAGATAATTCAACCCCTCGAAAAAACCACCCGGCACGCTGTGGCAAAGCTTTTCTGTGACAATTGCCCGGGAAGCTGCGACATATTCCCCCAGCTTCCACGGATTCGAGCGCATCAACCCGGTGGTGGATACACAGATGTCTGTGGATTGCATAAGCTTCAAATACGCGGTTTTCCGAGTTGAACTGGTGTCTACCTGACCACGTCTTGAGGAAAGTTGTGAATCGCATAATCTGTGGGTCAAGCCCCCCAACAAAATCCTCGCCAAAGGAGCCGCGTGAATTTCGGAACACATCTAATCGCATGCCGGTTCAGGGCTTCCGTTCGCCGCCAACTCATCGTGTTGGCCCTCGCCGGATCCCGCAGACGAGTTACGAACAGTACGCAGGGCTTGGTACCGAGCGAAGGTGCACACGCGATTCTATCTACTGATGAAGAATACCGCCCATTGGTTCGCAAAAATCTGGACAAGATCCGCTCGACCGCACGAGTTGCACAGTGGAGCTGACAAGGGTGCGGCGGTTTCTGGTCGCAAGCAGGCTCCACAAGGCACGTTTCAACGCGAAATCTCCTGGGCCGTATGCGCCATAATTCAAACCAAGCGGAAATATCTTGTATCCCTTGGGAAAAAGTCTAGTCAATTCAGGATTGAAACTACGCTTGTAATAGAAATCACAGGTATCGAGGCTCTCGCGATCGATTTCCTCGCCATCAAAGAGATCATAGACTAAACGGCTGTTCTATTTACAACCACAGATAGCAGGGGTTTCCCGAGAATGCCAGGTTGATATCTTCTCAATTTTTCGATTGTCAAACGCACAACCTGCTGTCGTGCCAACATGCCAAAACCCGTATAGATCTGTGTAAGGTGTTCAGCAGAGGAACTTGAGATCAGCCGACAGGGAATAATTGCATCCATTTGCGAACACAAAAAGTGGTATTTCCTAAATTGCTCTGCACACTGTCAGTTCATCGCAGCATGATATTTCGAAACCAGTACTTGACTCCCCTGAAAAAAGGGTAGGTGGCCTCCTCCAAAATGACAAAACAGGGTAAAATGACGCAATCCCTGACGAGTTGAGGAGTAGCACGTGTTTCGAAAAAACGATCAGCACCGGCAGAAGCCAATGTTCAGCAGCATCGACACTCTGCCCAAGAAACAATTGAAACGGCTGGAAGCATCTTGGGCTGGGACATTCTACCACCAATACTTTGCACGGATAGACGAAGAATTCTTTGCTGTGGTCTATTCCGACGAGCCCTCGCGCCCCAACATTCCAGTGAACGTCTTGGCAGGATTGGAAACGCTCAAATCCGGCTTTGGCTGGAGCGATGAAGAGATGTATGATGCTTTCTGCTTTAACGTGCAGGTACGTTACGCCTTGGGCTACCGTGACTTGAGTGAGGGGCATTTTGACCTGCGAACCGTGTACAATTTTCGGGACCGTATTACTCAGCATATGCAAGAAAGCGGCGAGAATCTGTTTGAGAAAGCCTTTGAACAAGTAACGGACGAGCAAATTGCGGCTTTTCAATTGAAGACGGACAAACTGCGCATGGACAGCACCCTCATCGCCAGCAACATACGCCAAATGAGCCGCCTGCGATTGTTGGTTGAGGTGCTACAGCGCGTGCATCGTATGCTGGAGGAGACTGATCAACAACGTTACGGCGATGATTTTGCCCCCTATGTCAAAGGGAGTTCTGGACAGTACATCTACCGCATCAAAGGAGAACAGAGCAGCGAACATCTGCAACGCATTGGCGAACTGATGCACAAGCTGACAGACGAGTTGTCAGCCACCTACGCAGATGCACAAGCTTACCAAACGCTCCAACGGGTCTTCCAGGAGCATTTCAGCATCGAGGAAACGGTTCTGCGTCCCAAAGCAGGGGCAGAATTGAGCGCCAGCAGTCTGCAATCGCCCGATGACGGGGAAGCCACGTACCGCCAGAAGGGCGGTCAAGGTCACAAAGGCTATGTAGCCAACCTGACGGAAACTTGCGACCCCGAGAACGATTTGCAGTTGATTGTCAAGGTGCAAACGGAGTCGAATAATACCGATGACGCCGCGATGCTGGTCGAAGCGTTGCCGAGCCTCAAAGAACGCACAGGGTGTAGAACAGATGAATACCGACGGCGGGTACAACAGTCCCGACGTAGATGAGGCCCTGCGTGAGAACCAGGTCGTACAGATTCAGACCGCCATTCGCGGACGCAAACCTGCGCAAGAGAAGCTCCCCGGCCACAGGCCGGGGCTTCTAAAAGAGCTGTAGCTGCTTGGGGGTGGTTTCTTCGGTTTGATGATACCGAATGTAGCGCCGTATCACTTCGGCAGTCACTGCATCGCCTACTGTCCGGGCGAAGTAGCCCACCTGCCAGAAGTGTCCACCCCACAGCTCTCGCTTCACGTCGGGATACTCGCGAAAGATGATGCTGGCCGAGATGCTTTTGAACTTGCCCACCACACGGGCAATCGATTCCCGCGGGGGAAAGGAGACGAACAGATGGACGTGATCCTTGGCTATCTCCATCGTATCGATCTCGATGTCGTGGTTCGCTGCCACCTCGCGAAATATCTCGGCTACTCGCTGCTGGATATCTCCTCGCAGTATCCACTTGCGGTACTTGGGCGCCCACACCAGATGGTATTTGGTATCGTAGACTGTATGGCTCGTACGCTTGACTGTCATGCCAGTAGTCTACTTCATGATTCAGTTGATCGCAACTTCGCAACCTTGGCGGATTCATCCCCGGCCACAGGCCGGGGCATCCTCCGCCCATTTTCGTGAAAGAGACCATTCAGCAGATCATGCAAAGCAGCCCGGAGCAAGAAGGGTTTCAAGCCACCTTTTGGACCGTGGCGATGGTGGTCTCGGCCTTGGCCATGAAGGTGAAGGGCCAGTTCAGCCTGAGCGCGATCCGGCGTGTGCTGCACCAGATTGACCTGCGTTGGGGACGGCCACGACTGACGATGCCCGACAAGGTTGACCCACAGAAGGCGCAGAAGCAATGGGAACTGGTCAAAGCGGTGGTTGAAGCACCCACTGAAGCCGCCATCTTGTACGGTAATGAACCGATCGGCCATCAAAGATACCAGTCATCAGCCAGGCCATATTACGCACACGTGTAATCCGTTCCTGAGGTCGCAATTGCCTAATCCGTTTGGACAAATTAGAATAGAGTTGGTTGATCGACATCGCATCTCTCCTGATAAAGGGATTGTGGAAAACCCACTTTATCGGATTTGCGCATGTTGATCAACCATTCTCTCAAAGTGTACGGTAGCTAGAAACTGATTCACACCCGCGATGCAATTCGATGACCAGATGGTCGACACTGCCTAACCATGAAATATCGTTCGATTGGTCGAATATGACGCATTCAGCACCCTCAACATCGACCTTCAAGATGGAGATGCGGGCAAACCCTGAAGATCGCAACAAACTGCCAATATCCGTAGCGACGATTTCGGGCACTTCATTGGGCCCAGCACCGCATAGTTGGCGACGCCATTCGTTTCCCTCTCCCAAGGAATCTTTGCGAAAAACCAATCCAGTGGGATGGGACCGTATGGCTGAATGTACAAGCTTTACTCGCCCTCCATAAGGTTTGAGGTTTCTGGCAAGTAACTCGAAATTCGCAGAATCTGGTTCAACGGCAATCACAGTAGAATCGGGGTATAGGCTCAAAAAAACGCCGATGAGTACCCAACGTTGGCACCGCAGTCAATGATTAACCCGGCCTCGTAAACTGAATCCAAGCACCTATATTCGCGGCGAATAAAAACTTGGTTGAAGACGCCTTTGTCACTCGAGCACGACCGACAGATCAATGGATGCAACGCATATTTGCTGTGCAAAACATATGGGCGCTCAATCCTGAATCCAAGCATTCTATTCATGAAAGCGTGAATTCTCATGAATAAATAGGATACGGTACCTTTCAAGCCTAATGACGGAACAAGCCAGCTGGAAAATTCAAGTTTCCGTACGAGCGCTCGAACCACGCATTCCACTCCGTTCAGTCAACAGGCGAATTCCCTCAATCAGCATATCGCCCCATCGGTAGCAGTAAACCAACGGCCACAGCCACGCTGGCTGGGGATTGTACCGGTAACGTATGTAACCCGGGCGCGGGAAGATCAAGGCCCACAACAACCGCAACCTCGTCGGCCAGGAATAACCCATCCAGGTTGCGCCAGTTATCCACCAGTCGCGACCCGCTCGACCCCGTCTTCTGCGCCATCAACTGCCTCGCCTTGCTATCTGAATCAGCCTGCAGCCTGGGCAGGAGGCCAGGCGGCAACCTGGTAGCATAAGCGCTGTCGGGTTTCCAGCAGGGCATCATGCAGTGCATCCACCCAGCCAAAGGCTCTGGCGGCCTCCAGCAGTTTGTCCCAGTCAAATCCCGCCCCGACGTGTTCAATCAAGCTGTGCAAAATCGTAATACCAGATTAGGGGGCGGGTATCAGTCTTGTGCTGCAACATCAAGTGGGCCGCAGCATACAGCAGTTGGGCTGGCGCTGCCAGTTGCAGGACAGTGCCGGTACCAGCAAGGCCAAGCGGGCTCGTCTGCGACCAAAACCATGCGCTGGCAGGCGTGCGTGGGTCGATATCCCCGGCGATCAGGTTCCAGTGAATCTCAACCACCAGCCGGCCGGTGCTGCCTCCCTCCAGGTGGACGTGGTGGTTGGCAGCCTGCTCGAACCAGGCAGCCACGCCCAGATATTCGGGAAAGACCTCCCGGTAGCCCAGGCCGCTAACAATATCTACCGCCATTTTCAATCGTGAGCGCATGCACCAACAGGTCCAGATCACCCATCGGCCGCAGCGCCGGGTCGGGGTACACCGTCTGCGCCAGCGCCGCCCCTTTCAGCACAATCACCGGGATCTCGGCCCCGGCGGCCAATGCCGCCAGGATGCGCTCCAGCTCCCGGAACAGCAGCGCGTTGTGGGCCGCCGTGCTGTAGTAAGCCAGCGCCAGGCTCTGGCGCGTCTCGTCGGGGATGCCGGCCGGGTACCCTGCACCCTGAAAGGTGTAATGGATCAGCGGGGCCACCCCCTCCGCCTCCGCCATGCGGGCAAACAGCGCCCACTCCTGCGGCGTGTACGCGCCCCAGTCCACCTGCTCCATGCGCTCGGAGAGGACCAGGCACAGCGCCCGGTAGATCTCGGCTCGCCGGGCCGGCATCCGCCGCGCTGTCCTGCACTGGTCCCGTCCCCCTGGTTTTTCTCATACGTCTGCTGGCTGTTCGAACAACATGGTAGGGAGAACCTGCCTCCCTACCATGTTCACTCAATTCCTGTCCTTCTCAGGGCCACCGGCCGTCCCGGTGGCAATCGCGCCTTGCGCGTTTGGATGGGGTACTATTCGGTTGTCAGGCTACAACGCCTTCTCCTGGCTTGCTTCCGCCACACCGCCGGGGCGGTCCTCGGCCGTCACTACGTAGTGTCCCTGTGGGACCGCGATCCGCACGATGGTCCCGGCCGGGACGGCGGCGCTGGCGTTGTACAGCCAGCGGCCGCTGCGGGGCGGATCCTCGCTCGCCGCGCCGCTTTCGATCGGGTTGCCGGCCGCGTCGCTCACCGACACCGCCACGCTCACCACCTGGAAATCGTCGCTCGCCAGCACCACCACCGGGTCACCCACGCGGCCGGCATAGCCGCTCAGGTCCACCTCGTCCACCGACGGCGCGTGATAAAAGTCGGCCACCGTCAGGCTAAACAGCGGCTGCCCCTTGGCCTTGGCCACCTGTTCGTACAGCGCCTTGGCTTCCGGATCCGCCATCACCATCTTGCCATACAGCGTCGCCTGGCGGAACCGCTGCCGGTGCGCCAACTGGGCGGCCGTCGGCTCGACCTCGCTGGCGTCCGGCTTGCGGCTGATGACCACTTCATCGCCGTATCGCTTGAACACCAGATCCCCAACCTGTCCCCGTATCTGCTCCAACACGGGGTTCAATCTGACTTTTGCCATGTTTCACCTCATGTCTTGAACCGATCATTGTTGCCAGCGAACCCCTCGCCGGCCCGACAACAATGGCGCCCTCCCCCCCTTCATCCTTCGTACATCCTTTTTACATCCTTCTTATCTCTCTGCATCACCTCCTTTGCACAACTGGGCAGCTGCAAGCCACACCTATGACGCATTCACCCTGCCGGCGGTTCCCACACTACCACTGACAAGAGCGCGCCAGCGCGGATTCGAGCGTACCGTGCGCACAAAGCAGCCCCCGCCGGCCGCCAATGCACGCGGATCGATCAGCCACGGATTCACAGCAACTTACCAACAGCACGAACAAACTCCTTCAGATCGCCCAGTCTAGACCGTACGACCTGGTAGACTTGCTCGTAATCCACTCGCCAGTACGCGTGAACCAACAGGTTGCGAAACCGCGCCATCTGCTGCAGATTGTCACTTAGCCCGGCCGGGATGAGCCCTTCCTCGCCCAGGATTTCAAAGCACTCGGCGTACTCTTCCGGGACACGATGACAGAGCTGAGCACTGACGTGAAAACAGATCTGCAGCGCAGCCTCAATGGCTACCAGCAATCGATAACATGCCAGGTCGAGGGTATCCTGGTCCGCCAGAAAGGCATCGCGAGAAAGCGTGCCGATCTTGTCCAGGCGCTCCAACGACTGCATGATGTCCTGGAACCGCGTTCTGACCAAATCCTCGTTCAAGCCCACGATGCGATCGCCTCCTTTAGCGCCTGGCGCTGCAACGGCCGGATGTCCAGGTAGCGCGAGACGGTCTGCCCCACCACCCGCGTGCGCAGGGCCTCGTCCCGGCTGCACAGCAACCGGCCGCGATAGACGTGGTAGCAAAAGCTCACCGCTGCCCCGCGGATAGAGCGCACGTCCACCGGCATCCCGCGGCCGGTCGCAACACCTCGTTCCAGTTGCGGCCGCCAGCCTGAGCGTCGACGCCGGCCGGGTCACCAACCGCCTCGTCCAGGTAGACCGCAATGTCAAGGTCGTGAAAGGGTCGGTCTGGCTGCAGAAAAGACCCGTGAGCGTAAGCGAAGGAAACCCCCGGCTCGCAGCGCAGTATGGCTGCCACCCGTTCCAGTAGCGCATCCCGTTCGAACCACTGAGGGAAAACAGCCGCTCTTTCACTGTGGGGTAATCTTTCTGCATTTTTCTGCGGGACCCGTGTCACTATTTTGCCCGAGCCCGCTGAGGATGTGTGGGCAAGCTCCGCGAACGGCGTCTCGGCGGTAGAAGGAACACCACTTGTCAACACTACCCAGGGTTACAGGTCCGCCTCCGGCCGGGCCGCCGCTAGGCGATAAGAACCAGGGATTCACCCAATGCGTGCAGCTCGGCCAGGTACTGTTCCGGCGGAGGCGGCTGAATCCACCGAACCTGCTCCCAATCCGCCCGGGAGGCAGAGAGCAGCACCCGCGCCAGGTCAACTGGAAAGACCCCGGCCGCTTTGCCCTGCGCGCCAACCAGGGCGGCCGCAAGCCGGAGCCCCATCCGGCAACAGAACCCCCAGATATCCGCCAGGTCTTTTGGTTCCTCGCGATCCAGCAGCGCAGTGATCTTGTTTGCCAGGAGGTTCTCCGCACTATCCAGCCGGCCGAGAGTGGGATGAACGGTCACTTTCCCCACCCGCGCAGGTACATCGTTAATCATCTCAATCTTGAGTTCGACCCCCTGCCGGGATGTGGTCAGAGACAGCCGTACAAAGCGCTCTTCCTGCAACAACAGTTCGCTACGCCATTCGCTTGCCTGAGACATGACTCGGATCACGCGCGCTGCCCAAAGGCCAAAACGATCATCGTCATCCACAAACAGGTCCAGATCGTCCGAAAAGCGATGCTGCAGATAGCCACGCGAGGCGGCCGTTCCGCCGCTGAGGTAAAAACCGGTCCCGGCGCTGCCCACCAGCTCCAGGGCGCGGTCCTGCAATGGGTACAACTGCTGGAAGTAAAAATCGCTATCCATCGGCGCTCAACAACTCGGGGTGCTGGGCGGGGAGCCAGCTCACCAGAAAATCAAAGCCGCGCCTGCGGCTCGCGGAACGCACCCTGGTCCGCCAGCGGGGCCAGCCCTCCACCAGCCCCTGGTAGCCAAGCAACCGCACGATCTCGGGATAGGGGGCATAGTCCAGCAGCCGGACGGCCGCCCAATCGCGGTCCAACCGGCCGAGCGTCAACCGGCCGGCCAGGATTTCGCGGAACTGCCCGTCGGTCAGATCATAGTCCCAGATGTAGGGTGGTCGCTCTGCCATCTTGTTTATCGGCCCCACGCTTTGATCAGCCTGTGCGGCGGCTCACTGCGGCCGCTCTATCATCTGCCGCAGCCGAGCCACAATACCAGGGTCCTCCTTGAGCTCTGCCAGCGGAACCAGTTCGTCCCAGACGAGCTGGAGGTCAAGTCGGCCACGCTGCCGCACCACGATCGTCTCGATATCCAGCCAATCCTTCGGCCGGTCCGCAAACGCCTTGTGCACGATCAGGTCCTCGGCAGCGCAGGTCATCAGCCGGTAGCCCAGCACAATCTCGTGCAGGCTGGCCCGAGCCACAGTGCGCTCTTCAAAAGGCATGGCCCCCAGGGCAATATCCAGGGGAATGCCCTGGTCCGACTGGAGCAATAGCACCCGGTGTTCGAGCGCGAAAGCACGCGCATCTGGTATGCGCTCCTGGAACCGCGCCAGCAGCAGATCTACGTACGTGGCTTCGCTTCCAAACCCGGTCAACAGCGTCATGTCGGCATCCAGCGTCAGGCGGGGCTCACCCCACCGCTGGACAGCCAGCCCGCCAATGAAACAGAACTGCCACCCTTGTTGTTGGCAAAAACGCTGAAGCACGAGCGCAGATCCGAGTAGCGCACTCATTCCGACTGCCGGCCGTGAAACAAACGTTGCTGGTCAATCAGGCCGGAATAGGACCACCGCTGCGGGCTGATCGGCACGCCGGCCGCCAACTCCAGCAGGTGCCCGGTCATCTGGCGGGCCTGATCCTCGCCGAGTTGCGCCAGTTCGGCCAGTTTCAGTTGCTGCAACGCATCCCCGGCCGCTCGCCATTGCGCCATCCACTTGTTTTGATCGCTAGCCGTCAATCCCATCACACGGTCCCGCGCTACAACCCGGCCTCCGGCCGGCCAATGAGCCAGATCGCGTCCCGCTGTACCGTGCGCACAAAGCGGCCCCCGCCGGCCGCCAGTGCGCGCCACTCGTCCAGCGTGTACACCAGCAGCTCGGCCGGCACCGGCAGCGTGGCCAACTCCCACGATAGCGGCCGGTCCATGAATGGCTCGTCGCTGTGCGCCAGGATCACAATCAGGTCCAGGTCGCTGCCCGGCCCCCAATCCCCGCGCGGTACGAGCCGTGGTAACCGATCGCCACCGCTTCGGGATGGCGTGTCCGCTCGCGTTCCGCCCAGTCGCGGGCCGCCCGATCAACCGTGTGCACGTCCGGCCATCTGGCCACGGACGAATTCAATGATCTCACCGGCATAGGCAATCGCCTGCTCGCTCTGCAGCGGACCATAATGCCCGTACGGCGCGCCGCTGGGATGGCCGTTTGCGTAGCGGGTTGGAACGTAAAAGTTATCCAGCACCCGCCCCTTTTCCACCAGGTCGGCCGGCACCGTGGCCGACGCCGGCAGCTCCTGCAGCAGTCGCGCCACCACATGCCCCCATGCTTCCTGCTTCCAGTGCAAGTGCAAACCCTTGACCGCTTTTTCGGCCGACTGGTGCGCGGCAAAACAGGCCCATTCGTGTCGCTCGTCCCGTTGCGAAGCCTGAGCTTGCTCCAGGTCACGCACCGCCTGTCTCATCCAGTCATCCGATCGGTCTGCCCTCTTTTTCCCTGCTTCCTTACTCCCTACCCATTGCCCCATCACACGTGCCGCAGACTGGGGTCATCCGCAATATAGGCCAGTCGCTGCCCCAGGTAGGGCAGCGGCGCCAAATCGTGCCATTGGCGCAGCAGGTGGTAAGCCGGCGAGGTCAGCAGTCGGCAAGCGTCCACCGCCTCCCGCCATTCCGGCCGGCGAATCTCCCGGATTGCATCCTTGTCAGGCAGCAGGCCAAAATCCCACGCGCTGCACAACCGCGCCAGGTAATCAACCCGCTCGGCCATCCCCTCCAGACACTCGGGGGCTCGAACATCCGGATACAATGAATGGTCAATCCAGCTTGATGGCACTTGCAAACACCTCGGCAAACCACTGCCGCAAAGCCAATGCTTCTGCACGCTGCTCCGGATCGGCAATCCCCTCCAGCGGGCGATGTTGCGCAATGCGAGCCAGGTGTGTCTCCAGTGCCAGCAGCGCCCGGTCGGGGTCCGCATCGCTGCCGGCCAACTCCTGACGTTTGCGCCACCATTCCCAGCACTCACCTGGTTCCAGCAGGCCGCTCTGGCAGATGGCGTACACGTCCCGAAAGTCACGCGGCGCGCCGCGTTCCACCAACGCCACCATTTTGCCGGCGACCAGATCCGGCAAGCTATCCAACCAGATTGTACTCCACCCCGCCAGCACGGGAGGCGCCAGTTGCACCGAACGATGGGCGACCTGGAAAGCGAAGACCGTTTGCCCCTTCTGTGACAGTTCCACGCTGGTCACGTCGCCCCAACTGCGGACCCTGGTCTCGCCAGACGGTTTCAGCGTCGCTTCGATCAGCTCGATCACGCTCTGGCGCTCCTCCGTGGTGGCGGATTCGGTCCACCAGGCATCCACGTCATGCGTCGGGCGATAATCGAGATAATGCAGCAATCCCAACGCGCCCCCAATAGAGATGGCTTTCTCCAGGCCCTGTTGTGCCAAAGCCCGCAGACAGGCCTCGCCAAAAGGCGACAGATGAGTAGGGCGTTGTGGCCGCTCAATCCTGGAATTGTTCATCAAATACCTATTTCCTACTCTCTACCCCGGCTTCCCCCAGGCACGCTCCGCCGTTCTGACACGCCTAGGCGCATCAGCCGCCTGCTATTCAATTGACGGGACTCACCTACCGGCCGGTTACCCGCTACCCGCAACTGCGGAGGCCGCCACCGGGCAGCGCTGGATCTCGATAAAGCGCAGCCGGCCGCTCTGCACCACCAGGCAGACCTCGCCCTCGCCGCCCACCCGGCGCAGTGCGTCCTCAATCTGCGCCACCTCGTGCGGCCGCAGCCGGATGGGGGAGCTGTCCTGTCCTGGGGATCGCTTTGCCTTGCCGTCTGTCACCGATAGCTCACCTTGCGCCGGGCACAACAAACCGGCTGCCGGGAATCTTGCACCTCTGTCGTAGCCGATGGGTCCAACGCGTATTTTGGGATCGCTTCAAGCTGCCAACCCGTCTATTACTCCCTCCCGTCGGGAAGTCTTGCGTGCCGCCGGTCGCGCCACTCGGCCGGAGCGACCACGTCCACGCTTTCGGTCACCGCGATCTGCGCCAGCCGGCCATCCTGCACCACCAGCCGCACCCGTCCAAAACGGCCGGCCTGCCCCAGCGCCGCTTCAATCTGTTCCAGTTGCGGCGACGATAGCTTATATTGGTCTGGCTGGCTCACAATACCCACTCTCCCAATCCATTCACGCCGGGTCTCTCACCACCTTGCCAGCGCACCTGCGATTATAAAGCACATCCGGCCGGCTGTCCACAAAACCGACCATACGTGGTTGCGAATTTCGCACCGCACCGGATAGGAAAAAGGTCCTATCGGCCGATAGCTGGCCCTGCGGCGCAATCCGGCTATAATAGCCCCCATTGCATCCACCTTGTCATCACCGAACCTGCCAGCAGGGATCAACACAAATCGACGGAAAACAGGACACGAAAGGTAAAATCATGAGTACGTCTGCGCGATTTTGCGAGCAGTGTGGCGCCCCGCTGGCGGCCGGGCTGCGCTTTTGCGAACAATGCGGGGCACCGGTCGGGCGACCAACGCCCGCCCCAGCGGCACCTGCCTACATCCCGGCCCAGTTCCGGCTTCAGCACCCGCGCCACCCCCGCGCAAATCCCGCAGCTGGCTCTGGCTGCTGCTGATGGCCGCCCTGCTGGCCTGCTGCGCGCTGCCGTCGTGGTCGCGGCCGTGCTGGTAGCCACCCAGATGGACGACAACCCGCTCTCCGGGCTCATCGGCCCAACCGCGTTGCCCACCCTGACCCCCTCACGATTGGCCAGCCCGACCCCGCCGCCCACCATGCGGCCGGTCTGCACCCCGCCACCCTGCGAACCCAACGAGGTCTACTTTTGCCCCGGCGACTGCCCCGGCGGCTGCGGCACCACCTGCGCCACCCCGACACCCGGGTCCGCCCAACCGGCCACCGAACCCCCACCGACCAAGACGTCGCCCACGCGCCAGCCGGTGACCCGCGCGCCGACCGTGGCGGCGGCCGGCCCGGCGCTGACCGGTTTCCAGCAGCTCACCGATTACTCGCTCTACGATGACTTTTCCTCGGCCGCGCTGGGCTGGGAAGAGCGCGACGACGGCACTTCGGTCAACCGCATCGTCGACCAGGCCTATTCGATCCACGTGGTGGAGCCCGGCTTTATGGTCTGGACCTTCCCGCCGGCCGATTTCCAACCGACCGCGATCGAGTACGACGCCTGGGCGGTACCCGGCCGGGAAGGAGCCACCTTTGGCGTGATCTGTCACTACCAGGACGCGGACCACTTTGACTTTGTGGAGATCGACCTGGCCGGCCGGAACGTGCTCTTTGGCCGCTACGGGGACAACGGCTACCAGGCGCTGCGCGACTGGCAGGAGACGACCGCGCTCAACCCTGGCCCCAACGACATCAACCACCTCACCCTGGCCTGCGACCCCGATATGCTGATCCTCTGGCTTGGGTGAAGAGCTGGTGGACCAGGTGCCGCTGCCCGACTGGACCGAAGCGGGCCAGATGGCGATCTTTGCCTCGTCGTGGGACGACATGCCGGCCGGCGGGGTGGAAATCCGCTTCGACAACCTCAGCGTCTGGCGGCCGGTCCAGTAAACGGGCCCGTCAGCCGATATAGTTGAACAGGATCATCTCCGGCGTCACCTCGATCACCTCTATCCGGCCGCCGGCCGCGGTCAGCTGCTTGGTGGACAGCGGGATGTACAGGTTGTAGGCCAGCGAGTTGTAAACGATGGTGAAGGTGACCGCCAGCGAAAAGACCCCTTCGGCCGGCATGCCGGCGTAGACGATCGAGTGCTCGGGGACGAACAAGAACCCCTTCTTGACCCTGGCCGACTCGCCCAACTTGAGATGATACTTTCTGATCTCGCCCATTGCGTTTCTCCTCCTTGCTACAGGGATTGCCAATCAGTGGCCAAATTGTAACGCCTGACGCACGCCACCCCCATGACCCATGGTTGACGGCCGGCTGACGAACGTTGATCGGCGGCCGTCAGGAGGCGTGTCGCACAGGGACGAGACAGGGATGCGTGATTGGGCTCGCCAGCAAACCGGCCGGCAGCTAGTTCGCGTTGCGGAGCACCAGCGGCAGAAACAGGTCACGGTGCGGCCAAAAGGCGTTGTTGGACAGGCCAGACCAGGTTCCCTCCCCGTTCTGGCTCTTGAGGGCAAAGTAGAGCGCGCCCGTTGCGTATGGCACCGTCGCCGTCAGCACCTCGCTGCTCCCCGGCAGCGAGGTGCTGATCAGGATGGCAGCGGGCCAGTTCGCCTCGCTGATAAGAGAAGCGCTGTAGCGGAGCGTGGTGGTGACGGCCGTCGCCGGTGCGGTCCAGCGCAGCGTGGCAGTCAGCACCCCAATATCCGTGATCGCATTGGCTACACGCAAATCGGTGACTGCGGCCGGTGCGGCTATGCGGTACTCGTCGGCGCCGATGTCATAGCCGCCTCCCTGCGGCCGGCTGTCGCCGTCGAAATCGTCGCTCACCCCCGCCAAACTCTGCCCCTGATCGACCACCGTCGCCAGCGTGCCGGCCGTCAGGTGCAGGTCGCCGCCAGCCGTGTCCACAAACCAGCTTGCCTGCGCGTTGGTCACGTTGTTCTGCACCGTCCCGCTGCCGCCGTCGCGGCTGGCGATGGCCTGGTTGGTCAGGTTGTTGATGATCTCCACGCCGGTAGTAGCCGCAAACCGGTACTCGATCGAGTTGAAATAGTTCTGGGTGTAGACGCTGTTGTGGAAAACCTGCGTACCCGGCGAGCTTTCCAGCCCGATGCCCACGTCCTGCATCACCGAGACCATGTTATTGCGGATGACCCCGCCGGTGTGCCCGGCTGAGCCCAAACCAAAGCCAATTCCGCGGGCGTTATCGACCAGCCGATTGCGCTCCACCAGCGTGTCGGCACAGTTGTGCCACAGGTGGATGGCGTGCTCGGACAGGCCGCCGCTAGGGCACCAAAAGCCCTCGATCCGGTTGTCGCGGATCACCCAGCCATCCGCTGCGTGCGCGTCTACGCCGCCGGTGTAGCAACTCCCGTTGATCGCCAGCACCCTGGCCCGGCCGGTGTCGGTCAGCTCGATGTGCGAACAGGCCACCACACCGTCGTCCGGAAAGAAAACCTGCGCCGCGTGCGGGTTGATCTTGATCGCCTGCTGGCCGGGGTCAACGATCCGCAGGTTGTAGAGCAATGTGTTGAGCGTGTCGCCGCCGTCGGAAGATATGATGTGGATGGGATGGGTGCCAGCCCGCATGATGGTCAGGTCCGCCACGGTCACGTTGGAGGCCAGGATGGACACGATCTCGCTGCCGGTATAGTTGTCGTCCAGGATCACCGAGTCACGATCGCCGCTCGCCGAGCGCAGGGTCACGTTTGGGGTGTCAATCCAGACGTAGAGGCCAACTTGCCCCAGGTTGTAACTGCCGTCGGCCAGCAGGATCGTGTCGCCCGGCTGGGCGGTGTTGACCGCGCTCCACAACCCGGCCGCAGTAGAGACATGCACCACATTCCCCGTGGGCGGCGGCAAAGGCGGGCAGTGCAGATCGGCCGCGACGGCTGTGGCCGGCGGCCCCGGCCGTCCCGCGGTCGCTACCAGAAACAGAAGGAAAGCGACCGCCAATCCAAGAGAGTTGGCCTTCATCAGCTACCCCCGCGCAGGACAAGCGGCAGGAAGGTTTGCCGGGTGGGGCCAAAAAGGGCCAGGGCGCCCGGTCGGCACACGGGCAGGCTGAACCGCCGTTGCTCAAGATTGTGAGAGGGGCTACCCGGCGGATCGCAGCTGGCCGCCGCCCCGCCCCATTCCACGCCGGTCCGCCAATAGAGGTCCAACCGGCCGGTGTCGGTGATCAGCCGCACGTCCAGCTCGCTGTAATGCACAGTCACGGTCAAGGGAAGGCTAAAGACCAGCTCCGGCCGCAACACCCCGGCCTGATAGGCTGCCAGCTCAAACGCATGCCCGGCAAACGCCGTCCCGGCCGGGCCGGCGCTCGCCGGGCAGCGTCGGCGTGAGGGCCAGCGTGGTGGTCACGCCAACCGCCCCGGCCGGCATCTCCAGCGTGGTGGTCAGCCCCTGGGTGTCGCTGTAAATCAACGTCGCAACGGCGGCAGGGACCAGCGTGGTGCTGACCGGCCGGGCCAGCGCCACAAAGTCCTGCCCGGCCGCATCGGGCGGCAGCTCCACCGTCCGCTCCGCTGGCCAGAACGCTAACTCGGTGTGATCGGCCGAAACGGCGTGCGTCCCAAGCGGCAGCGTCAGCGTGTAGCGGCCGGTCGCGCCGGTGGTCGCGCTGATCTCGGCTACCTGCCGCCACGGTCACGCCGGAGATGGGGGTATAGGTGTGGTCGGTCACCCGCCCCTGCACGGTATAGTCGCCGATCTCGGCGCGGAACCAGGAGCCAACCCCCTTGACCTCGCCATCCCGCCGCCAGAGTTCGTCGCTCAGGTCCAGCGTCCAGCCGCCGGCCGTGAAAGTACCGGTGTCGGGAAAGCCCCAGTGGACGTGGAACCAGTTGCTCGACTGGCTGGCCCAGCCGCAATAGTCGCCAAAGCTGCCGGTCTTGAGCTGGCCCAATTCCTCGCTCTGGTCAAAGTAATGGCCCACGGTCAGGTTGCTGTTGTCGATCAGATGGACGTAGAACAGATCCCCAATCCGGATCGCCACGTTGACGCTGTCCCGGCAGACGTACGAGATGCTCCCCGAGGCGGCCGCCAGCAACCGGTTCGGCGCGTTGAGGACCGCCGTGTTCCCGTCCGACAAAAAGTCAACCGCCTTCCAACCGGCGATAAAACCGGCCGTGTGGACCCCCGAGATGCCATACAGCATGTCGGTGCCCAGTTCCCAGGGAAAGATGTACGGCTCGGCCGCGGCTGCACTCCGCGTCAGCGGGTCGAGGCCCGCCCTGGCGGCCGGGGCCAGCACGCCATCCGGCACTTTGGCAAGCAGGTCGGAAAAGCCGGCAGTGCCCGCCAGCGCGCCATCCCAGCTTCCATCCTGGCTTTGATAAAGCAACACCAGCCCGGCCCAGCTCGCATCGCCTAAATTCCAGTTCAGATCGCCCCCCAGTCCGGTCAGGGCAACCAGGGAGACAAACGTCCAATCGCCGGCCGGCCGCAGATCGGTGATGGCATAATGGTCGGCCGCGGGCAGCGCTTCACCCGCTTGCGCCAGGGCCACTTGCACCGCGCCCTTGATCTGCGGCGAGACGGTCGTCGGCCCGGCAATCAACTGGATGCGGCCGGAGGCTTCGGCCGATTGGCGCCACGGGGGCATACCGCCTGGATCGCCAGCCCCGTCACGAGATAACGTCAGAAGGCTGGAGAGCGCCAGCAGCAAGAGTGTCATCGAAAGCAATCGCTTCAACATCCCTTGAACCCCTCCTGCCTGCATGGTCGCTACTTGGCTCCCATGTGAATCCGCAGCACCAGGTTGACGGTATCGCCGTCTTGCACCCTGTTTTGCCGAAAGCTGGCGTTGCTGGACAACAAGACCTCTTTGGAACCCTGCTCGTAAAGGTAATACCTGATCCGACGTCCATCTGGCAGTGATTTGGAGAGGCCAATCTGGTCGACGAAATCATCCACAAACTCGTCCAGGAACACGTCCGGCGTGACCCTGACGGTATAGGTCTTGCCCCGCGACTGGACAAAGATATTCACCTCGATGGCGGCCGGGTCCCAGACGGCCGTGCGGGCAAAATAGAGCGGTATCTTGTCGGCCGGCGGCTGTGAGGTGGAGTCCACCAGGACGAGCTGGCCCGGATCAACCCCGGTTCTGACCAGCAACTCGGGCACCTCTGCCTGCTCAACCCCCTCCAGCAAGAGAGCGGTCTTGCCTTGCTCAAAGGCCTCCTGCACCGATCGGCCAAACCCAATGGCGCGATAGAACGACGCGGCAAAGATGGTCGCCGCCCGATCGCCGATCGAGGCGTTCATCCCAACCGCGCAGTCGATTGTCCTGGTGATCGCCCTGGCCTGCGGCCGAGAAAAGCACGCATTCATAACCACCACGCGAACGTTATCTTTGAGCGTTCGGAACAGCGCCCTCAGCGCCTTGGTGCCGATCGGCTTGGGCTGCCCGTCCTCGCCGACCACAACGATCTCCCCGCTTTGCGTGCCGTGCCCGCTGAAATGCACCACCTGAGGTTTGTGCTGATTGAGCGCCTGCAACAGGTCGTCCGGCCGGACCGCCCACACGGAGATCAACTCGAGTGCATCACGATACTCCGACGCCTGAATCTTGGCCGTAATAGCCCTGATTTCCTCGTCCAGCTTGAGCGGATGGCTCTCGACGGGGTTCGCTGCCAGGAACAATATCTTGATCTTGTTCATCGTGCGCCTCCGGCCGATTCGCAGACAATGGGTTGCTACGCTGCACTGCAGTATAGTCCATTGCGCAGATTTGTTCAACTTGGAAATCAGGTGGAATAGGCAATCCCGGCTGATTTCGCTGAATATCCTAACTCGATTCCGGAGGCCTGACCCTCGGACGTGAGTTCGGACAACGCCCAGTGAATTATAGCCAACATGGTGAGAGGGAGACGGATACACTGCTGTTGTCACCCCCTGCCCAAACTGGTCCGAACCTCAGCGAGTGCCAGTTGCCTTCCTGGATACTTGGTGCTAAAGTCATACAGCTTTTGATCGTCAGTCCAAAAACTGAACCTGTTTCACTCTGGGAGGTGCTGTGCAATGGCAACACGACCACATCTAGAGGGCGAGGTTTATTACCCGTCATCCGCGGTTATCCAGCAAGCTCGCCTCAAGGATTGGGACGAGCTGTATCAACGCGCGGCCGAAGACCTGGAAGGCTTTTGGGCCAGCGAGGCCGAAGAACTAGGCTGGTTCCGGAAATGGGACCGCGTAATTGACGACAGCGACAAGCCGTTCTACAAATGGTTCGTTGGAGCGCAGACCAATATCATCCACAATGCCCTGGACCGCCACCAGGCAACCTGGCGCAAGAACAAACTGGCGCTTATCTGGGAGGGGGAACCGGGCGACAGCCGCACGTTTTCTTACCACGCACTCAACCGCGAGGTCAATCAATTTGCCAACATTCTCAAGGCGATGGGTGTGCGCAAAGGGGACCGGGTCACAATCTACATGGGGCGCATTCCGGAAATCGTGTTCGCCCTGCTGGCCTGCGCCAAGATTGGCGCTATCCACTCGGTTGTCTACGGCGGGTTCAGCGTGGACGCTTTGCAGGGTCGCATCGATGATTCCGAATCGAAAATGGTCATCACTGCTGACGGCGGCTGGTTGCGCGGCAAGATCGTGCCGTTGAAAGATATCGTCGACGAGGCTGTCAAACACACACCCTCGGTGGAAACGGTCATTGTGGTCAAACGCAGCGGCCAGCAAGTGTACATGGAAACCGGCCGGGACTATTGGTACCACGAACTGATGCAGCTTCCGATTGCCAGCGGCAAATGCCAGACCGAAGTGATGGATGCCGAAGACTCGCTCTTCATCCTCTACACCTCCGGCACCACCGGCACGCCCAAAGCGATCCTTCACACGCACGGTGGCTATATGGTGGGCACCTATGCCACCCTCAAGTATGTCTTTGACCTGCAGGACGAGGATCGCTGGTGGTGCGCGGCCGACCCTGGCTGGATCACCGGCCATTCTTACATCGTGTACGCCCCCTTGCTTTTGGGAGCCACCTCTTTTATGTACGAAGGGGCTGCGAACTATCCCTATCCCGACCGCTGGTGGGCGATGGTCGAGAAATACGGCGTCACCGTCTTTTACACCGCCCCGACCGCCATTCGCGGCCTGATGCGCTTTGGCGAATCCTGGCCCAACCGCCGCGACCTCTCTTCGCTGCGACTGCTTGGGTCGGTCGGTGAACCGATCAACCCGGAAGCCTGGAAGTGGTATCATCGCGTC
Organism: uncultured Chloroflexia bacterium; assembly: GCA_963707345.1. Taxonomy (GTDB): domain Bacteria; phylum Chloroflexota; class Anaerolineae; order Promineifilales; family UBA4811; genus CAVPPE01. Next base: position 698,174 of record CAVPPE010000001.1, on the reverse strand, counting down.
ATCGGCAAGGAACGTTGCCCCATTATGGATACGTGGTGGCAAACCGAAACCGGGGCCTTTATGATCACCCCCACACCGGTGGTCCCGCTCAAGCCGGGCTCTGGGACACGCCCCTTCTTTGGGCAGGAAGCCGAGATCCTCGACGACGATGGCCATGCCGTACCAGATGGTGAGGAGGGCTACTTGGTGCTCAAGCGCCCCTGGCCCTCCATGCTCCGCACTGTCTACAAGAATCCCGACCGCTACATAGACCAGTACTGGAGCAAGTTTCCCGGCAAGTACATGACCGGCGATTCGGCCAAACGGGATGGGGATGGCTACTTTTGGATCATCGGCCGCGTGGATGATGTCATCAAGGTTTCTGGATACCGCCTGGGAACGGCCGAGATCGAGAGCGCGTTGGTCAGCCATCCGACCGTGGCTGAATCAGCGGCCATCGGCCTGCCGCATGAGGTCAAGGGGCAGGCCATCTACGCCTATTGCATCCTGACTGCCGGCACCGAACCGTCCGAGGCGTTAGCGGATGAATTGAGACAATTCGTTGGAGAACACATGGGCAAGATCGCCCGGCCCGAACAAATCACCTTTGTGGACCAACTCCCCAAGACCCGATCTGGAAAGATCATGCGGCGAGTACTCAAGGCCCGCGCTTTGGGCCAGGACGAAGGCGATATCTCTACTTTGGAAGAATAACCGCAGCCGCCCCGAACTCGGGCCAGAGACATGCACCGCATCCATCCCGGCCGCCGGTATCTGGCTTTAACAAAAACGTCCGGTGTCAATTTGACGGTAGCAGAAGTAGTTTTAACCTCGCAGGACCGCGATCTGCTATGGCTTGCCGGCGTTTGGGATATCAAAAGTACTCTCCTCATAACAGTGACTCTCGTGCCGCACCAGCTCACTGCCAACCACCTGGAACCGCGTCAGCCTGTAGTGATCGTAGCACTCCCAGAGCCTCACCCGGCCGGGCTCATCGATCTCTCGGTTGTCGCCATTCTCATCACGCTCGACGTAGGTGTAGGCCTCGGCAAGCCCAGGGATCGGCTCGCCAACAAAGCGGGCAGAGCTGGGGTTGCCCCCACATAGGACTCTGCCCCCGGTCGCTGCCCATCAGCGGGTGCTGGTTGGGGGATGGGGCTCCCGAGCTTGGCAAACCTCCACCGCCGCCAAGACGACCATCCTGGCCATGGAGAGCCCTGGCGTCCTTGCCGAGGCCGGGCTCAGCATATTGTAGTCATTTTTGAAGAGTTTCTCTTTATTGCGTGATCAACGGCAGGTACAGCCAAGCCAGGAACTCGTCCGCTCCGATATCCGGCAGGCCGAGCCGGGTTTCGCCGTCGAGGTCGTGGTAAACCATGCGGTCCACGCCCTGGTTGATCGCTCCGGAAGCGGAGGTCAGATGGTAGCGGTCCACCGCATAAGCCGGATCGCTGGCTACGGGATAGTTATCCGCGTAAGTGAATGGGTCGCCAGCGATATCCAGCGCGTTGCCGTACCATAAAGTGTGGTCGAGACTGCACGCGCTGCCAGTCGCGATCTTGACCCCCGTCCCGTGGTTGGTGATCATCGAATTCCAGATGTTCACGATGGTCGGCCCATTGATATGAATCCCATAGGTTCCGCTGCGCGTGCCATCTTGCTTATGGGTATCATTCACCGTTACATGGTAGAGCTCAATTGTCGAACTGGGGTTGCTAAACATGACTGCGCTGCCGGATGTAACCTGTGTATCCGCCACAGCGACGTTCTTCAGGGTGATATTTTGGGCATTGAGGTTCATCGCTCCGCCCAGGTCATTGCCGCCCGAATTGCCGATAAACTTGGTATCCTCCAGCGTCAGGCTGGCGGGGGAAATTGGTACAAATAAGCCGCCGCCGCCGTTGGTGACTGAATTTTGATAAAATGCCGAATTCATAATTTGGGAGGCTCCTGACAGGTACGCGCCGGCCCCATCCCCGCCAGTGTTGCCCTGAAAAGTCGTCCGCTGGATCGTCGCCCGGTCGGCGTTCACCCCGCCCCCAATCCAGCCATCGTTGGCGATAAACGTGTCTCCATCCAGGATGACCTTGCCCGGCGAGAAGGTTCGGGCGTACAAGCCGCCGCCTGAGGGGTACCCGCACATGAAACAATCCAAGAAATTTGAAAGGAATGTGGTATTCGTGATGGTCAAGGTATGCCCCCAACTGGCATCCGCAAAGTACACCGCGCCGCCTTTCGGATCCACCATCGTGGCGGTATCTACCACGTTAGCTTCAAAGTGCGATGCGCCGATGGTGGTGACAGCCCCCTGGAAGACGGAGAGCGCCCCGCCGGTTTCGCCTGCCTGGTTATCGTCAAAGGTCGAATCTTGAATGTCCACAGAATAGCTCGAGTTCCCATTCCACTGCAAGATTGCGCCGCCGTTTGTCCCGGCAGTATTCCCGGCAAAATCCACCTGCGCCACCGAGAGGCTGTTGTTCACGTTGAACGCGCCGCCGTTTTGGCCTGCCTGGTTGCCGGTCACCGTCCCACGCAGCGCCCGGAGCTGCGCGCCCAGCACCGCCGCCGCGCCGCCGTGCCGCCCCGCCTGGTTGGAATACAAGGCAAAATCGGTCAAGCTGAGGCTGCCGTCTGCCATGATCGCGCCGCCGTCCACGCTGGCCTCATTGTTATAAATGTAGGTATCATTCTGAACAACCACCCCGCCCGTCCCGGTCTGGCGCACGGCGCCGCCGTAATTCCCTTTGTTGCTGTAGATATAGCAGTGGTCGATGGTCAGCGTGCCGTTCTGGATGAGCACCGCCCCACCTTCATTCGATCCTGCGCCGCCGTTATAACCGCTGGACAGGTTCAGGTCTTGCAGGGTCAGGTTATGCCCGGCGGTGACGGTGATGATACGGTTGTTGCCAGAGGGCCAGAGGGTCGCCATCGTGCCGCCTGCACCGGGCAGGGAAACCAGGGTCAGGCTTTTGTCCGCCGTCAGGGTTTCGATCCACAACCCCGCCGGGATGCTGATCGTATCCCCGTCCTGGGCGGCGTCAATCGCTTCCTGGATGGTGCCGGTGACGATGATGACATCCGCCAGGGACGCGGCGCGATTCTCCGCGCCAGGCTGGCACAGCAACGCCAGGCAGACTACCCACCCGGCGAACCTGAAGAAGAGAGCGTAAACGGAAGGGGCCTTCATGCGACACCTCGAATTATCATTCTAACGATGACTATTAGCCATTGGTGCTAATTCATAGAGAGAACTCGGCAATGCTCATCTGACACCTGATGATAGCGCAGAATCCACCCAACGACAAAGTAGTCATGCGGCCGCCGCGGGAGCAGCCGCCTTCCGGCTGTCACAGCTCAAACAAACCGCCGAGCCGCTTGTGCTCGAACCGCTCCTTGAGCGCCTGGTAGGGGATGCGGTTGAACGGACAGACCTTGATGCAGACCGAGCAGCCGTAATAGTCGCTGAAATAGGGGAAACAGCGCTCGTTGACGACGTAGGTCAGCCGGCCGTTGACGTGGCGCTCCGGCTCGGGCAGGATCGCATCGGCCGGGCAATCCCGGATGCAAACCCCGCAGACGGCGCAGAACCCCTCCACCCAGGCGTGCACGTTCTGGGCGGAGCAAGGCAGGTTCTCGATGCTGGTAAAGATGGTTGCCAGCCGCACCCGCGGGCCGTGCTCGGGCGTGACGATCAGCCCATTGGCGCCCATCCAACCCAGCCCGGCCGCCTGGGCCAGCGGCGGGTAAAGCGCCAGCCCCATCAGCGGGTGGCCGGCGTGGGCCGAATAGCCGCGCTGGCGCAGGAAATCGGCCCCCTGGTTGGCGATCCGGCCGAGATCGCGATAGATCTCCATGACGGCCGCCATCGCCGGCATGCTGGGCGCGGTGTCGATGCGGGCCCGGTCCATCTCCATCGTCATGACAATCGCATTGGCGTACAGGATTGCCTTGTTCTGAAAGATCCAGCGCTCGGGCACCTGTGTGTAACCAACGCTGCTGGCACCCCACTCGCACAGGTTAGTCTCCAGCTCCGCTAGCAGTTCGGCCGGGGCGTGACGTTGGGGATCGGCCGGGTTCTCGGATAGGGATGTGAGCGATTTGCGGACGCCGAGAACGGTGGGGAGCATGATGGGCAGCATCTGCGTTCGGCCGGGCCCGCCGCCGCGCTTGATCCCCTCTTTCATGATCTCGAACCGCACCGGCGAGTCGGCCGTCCAGCGGTGGACGTCCGGCCGGGCGGCGATGGCGTCCTCTAGCCTGTCCATGTTCATGATGGGCGAGTTGATCATCAGTTTGCTTACCAGAGGGTTCATGGGGGTCTCCTTAGGGTGCGGCCGCGAGTGCGCGGGCGATGGTGGATCCGAATTGGGCCAGGTCGGGCGCTCCCTCGCGACGGTACCCGACGGTCAGAAAGAGAGTGCCGTAGCCCAGGTAGGCGCAGACGAACAACCAGGCGAGCTCGGCCGCTCGCTCGGGGTCGAGGTAGCGGGCCAACCGGCCGGCGATGGTCGCCTGCAGGCGGCCAAAATGGTCGTGGATCGCCTGCCGCTCCTCGGGGGCCAGGCGGGGCAGCTCGAGCATGAGCCAGTGGAGGCGATGGGCCATCGCCGGCATGCTGGCGCCCACCGAGCGGCCGAGGTGGGCCAGCAGGGCGGGGAGGTCGGGGTGGGCCTCGTGCCCCCCGACGACGTCCAGGATGTCGAGCGAGTAGCCGTTGGCGACGGCGCTCAGCAGGTCGGATTTGGAGTCGAAATGGTAATAGAGCGCCGCGCTGGTGCAGCCGGCCGCGCTGGCGATCTGCTTGATGGAGGTCCCGGCATAGCCGTGCCGCTCAAAGAGCTCGCCGGCGCACTGGACGATCCGGGTTTTGAGGTCGGCGGTTTCAGGCATGACAACTCCTTACTGATCGTTCAGTAAGGAGTGTATCCCATATCTGGGAAAAATGCAAAAGCCCGTGATCCACATTGGGGTCACGGGCCTCACTGCTCCTGCCGAGCAGACGAACTTTATGTGCAGGGTCGCGTGTTTACCGTGCCGCGGCCGCTACCCGGCCAAAGTACTCGCCCATGGCTATCCAGCGGGCGGCGTCGGCGGCGATGGATCGCTCGCGTATGGTCGCATCCAGTCGCGCGTAATAGTCGCCCATGGCTACCCAGCGAGCCGCCTCGGCGCCCCGCATCTGCGCCAGACCGGCGTAATACTCACCCTTGGCTTCCCAGCGGGCGACGTCGGCGGCGATGGAGCGCTCGCGTATGGTCGCATCCAGTCGCGCGTAATAGTCGCCCATGGCTACCCAGCGAGCCGCCTCGGCGCCCTGCATCTGCGCCAGACCGGCGTAATACTCACCCTTGGCTTCCCAGCGGGCGACGTCGGCGGCGATGGAGCGCTCGCGAATGGTCGCGTCCAGCCGGACGTAATACTCGCCCATGGCTACCCAGCGGGCGGCTTCGGAGCGGGCGAAAGATGCCGGATCGAAATCAGCGGGAAGGGTCTTGTGGTCGGCTTCCCGGTCGGCCGCAGCGGCCGTACCGGTCACGGCGACGATAATGATCAACAACGTACCTATTGCTAGTGCAAACTTTTTCAACATGGCTGAGCCTCCTTCAGACTCTTGACCGATTCCGCAGTTGCCCTTGGCCGGTCCACCTGATCTGCCACCTCCAAATCGGAAACTGGCTCACAAGCGAATCGGGGCACTGCGTTCAGGGTCGTTAATCAGACTAACATCATGATGATGATCATACTAGAGATGGGCAATTACAGTTGCACAGTCTCTGCCGAGTTTCTGCAACGAAACTGCAACTCATGTTCGCCCAGGGTGGAGAAACAGGGCGCGAGACGCCCGTTGACCGCGCGGTTGGCGTCGTGGCTGGCGTTTGGTACAATCATCGAGGTGGCGCGAAATCCCGACGCCACGTGCCAGGAGAGCGAGTGACGTACGAAAGCGGCGACGATCCACAACTGATAATCGACCTGCGCGCCGCACTCAGGCGTTGGAGGCGGCCGACTTTGGGCGATACCCCCCTTGCCTGCAACCTATTGGGCGTCGAGATGCGCCTGGCGGCCGACCGCCGGATTTCGCGGTCCAACGCCCTGCGCAAGACGATCCTGGCGGCGTTTGCCTCGACGCGGGAGGGGCAGGGAGTGGAGCAGGTTGAGCTGTTAGAACGCCGCTACCTTCGCCAGGAGGGCGTGGTCTGGCTGGCACGGAACTATCACGTCAGCGAGCGCACTCTATACCTCCGCCTGGCCGAGGCCTGCGCCGCGCTGGCACATGCGTTGTGGATTCTTGAGCAGCCCGAGGTTGCGATCCCGGTCCCGGTCGCGCCGACTGACCCCTCGCGCGCGCTGTGGCGCGCCCGCCACCTGCCCCCGCCGACCTGCGATCGCCTTTTGGGCATGGACGAGGAGTTGGCCCGACTTTTGGATTACCTGGGCGACCGCGACGGCCGTTGGGTGATCTGTCTCGACGGCATGGCGGGTCTGGGCAAGACGGCGCTGGCCCGGGAGGCGGCTGGCCGGCTGGCGGAGGGCGACCGGTTTGCCGACATTGCGTGGGTGTCGGTCAGACACGCCTCCTACACACCGGGCCCAACGGGGCCCGATCTGCCGGCCCTCACCTGCGGTCAAGTGCTGGACGCGATGGCAAGCCAATTGGGCGACGAGGATGTGCGTTCTCTTGACCTGTTGGCGAAACGGGACCGCGTCCGCGAATTGCTCCACGACCGCGCGTGCCTGGTCGTGCTGGACAATCTAGAGACCGTTATGGATTGCGGAACGCTGCCGAGCTGGTTCTGGGAGATGGCGAATCCCAGCAAGCTCCTGTTCACCAGTCGCCACTGGCTAGAGATGGAGGTTGGGCAGTCGGTCGTCTCGCTGGATCAACGGAGCGAGACCGACAGTTTGGCCATCCTCCGCCACGAGGCGCATCTGCGCGGGTTGCCCGAGGCGGCCGAGGCGAGCGATGACGCGCTACGCCCCATCGTTGCGGTGACCGGCGGGAATCCACTGGCCCTCAGACTGGTGGTGGGTCATCTGGCGAGTTTGCCGTTGGACCGCATCCTGGAGGCCCTGGAGGCCGCCCAGCCCGGAACCCAGGCGTTTTACCAGTACCTATATGCCATCTCGTGGGATCTCATCTCCACGGCCGCCCAGGAGCTGCTGCTGCGCATCGCCGAACTGCCGGCCGGCGGCGAGAGCTGGGATCATCTATCAGCGGCTAGCGGGTTGCCGGACGATGATCTGATGGCGTGCATCGGGGAGCTGGTCACTCATTCCCTCCTGCAGGCAGTTGGGTTCGAGACCAAGCGCTACAGCCTGCATCCCCTGACCCGCAATTTCGTGCTCAGCCAGGCGGTGGACCGGGCGCGAGTCGAGCCGGCGCACCAGGCGAACTGACGACCAGACAGAAAAGGGAGTAGCCGTCTCGTGTAGGCTACTCCCAGGTGTGGTCTCGTCCCCCGGCCGGTTGTGGCGTCGCCGGGGGCCCCGATGCTACGTCACTGCAACAGACTGCACTAGTAGATGTCGTGGACCGTGTTGTAGACGTTAAACTTGCCGGTTGGCGTCACCAGGTCGGGGATGCGCGCAATCTCTTCCAAGGTAGCGTCGTCATAGATCACGATCTCACCGACCTTGCCCGGTTGGTCGGCCGTGCCCCACACGCTGACCCAAACCTCGGTCCCTTGCCGGTTGTACTCAAAGTGGACCGCGCGGCCGTAATCGGCCACCTCCCAACACTTGAACGTCCCGGTCGGGTTTTCCTTGGCGATGACGCAGACGGTCCGCTGGATCGCCTCGTCGGGGCTCAGCACGTGATCGACCCAGATCCAGGGGCTGTTGGGGTGGGTCTTGACGAACAGACTGCCGGCGCCCAAAAGCGGGATGTTCCGCACCACCTTCCAGGCGCTCTGGGGGTGGTTCTCCGGGTCGGTGCCAATGGCGATCAGCGACCCCTCGCCCAGGTGTGAGGTGGTCCAAACCGGACCGTACTCGGGATCAATCCAGTTTGCGCCCCGGCCGGGATGTGGAATGGCCGGCGTGTCCACCAGCGCCTCCAGCTCGCCATCCAAGGCGTCGACGACCGCGATTCGGTTGGCCTGGTTGGCAGCAACCAGGAAATAGCGTTGCGTGGAATCCCACCCGCCGTCATGCAAAAACCGCTCGGCCTCAAGCATGGTGATGGTCGGGTTGTTGGGATCCGCATAGTCCACCAACCACACCAGCCCCGTCTCTTTGACGTTGACGATCCATTCGGGTTTGAAATGGGTCGCCACAATAGCTGCAACGCGTGGCTCGGGGTGGTATTCCTCGGTGTCGTAGGTATAGCTACGGGTGCTGACGATCTTGAACGGTTCGAGCGTCAGGCCGTCCAGGATGACGAAATGGGGTGGCCAATAGCAGCCAACCACGGCATACATATCGTCAAAATTGCCCTCTGGGCCATTATACTTGCTGACCTCGATAGAGCGGGCGTCGTAGCAGACCTTGACCTCGGCCAACTTGTCCGGTATCTCCATCCAGGTGTCGATCAATACCGCTTTGCCATCACGGCCGATGGTGTAAATATAGCGGCCGGTGGCAGACATGCGCGAGATGTGCACCGCGTACCCAGTGTTGACCTTGGTGATAACCTCGTGAGTATCGCCATCGATGATGGCAACCTGGCCAGCATCCCGTAGGGTTACCGCAAAAAAGTTCTCCCAATCCCGGTCATGTTCGGGCGCGGTCGGACGCTGGTCCACGGGGATCATTACGTTCCAGGTGGCACGCATCTGCTCCAGCGACATCTCGACCGGCGTGGGCGGCTCGTTCTGGATAAAACGGGCCATCAGGTTCGCCTGCTCCTCGGTCAGGACCCCTTGCTTGCCCCAGTCGGGCATCCCCCGTGGTGTGCCGTTAAAGATGATGGATGAGAGGGCAATCGTACCCATGGGCAAGGTTTTATCGGGGGTCAAGGCCGGGCCGGTTGCACCTTTGCGCAGCGCGCCGTGGCAACCAGCGCAGCGATCAAAAAAGATCTGGGTGGCGCTGGCAAGCTCTTCCCCGGTCAAGGGTGGCATTTCACCAACCGCCCCGGCCGCAGCCTCTTCTGGCGCGGGCAACTCGCCACCTTGGCGGGGCAGACTAGCCAGGAAAAGGACAATAGCTTCCAGATCGCTCTCGGAGAGCAGGCCGCCGAGCGATGCTGGCATCTGGCCGGGCTGGCAGGGCGCGGCCGGGCACTCGGGGACGATAAAGGCATCCGGTTGCAGGATCGACTCGCGGATATAGTCTTCAACAGATACGGCCGAGCCAGCGTAAGCGTCCGATTCCAGATGCAAGGCAGCCACAACGCTCATCTCGGAGAGATCCGGTCCGATGGCACCCACGGCACCTGGTATGCCCGGTATCACATGGCAAGCGCCGCAGCTGCCTTTTTGAAAAGCAGCGGCCGCTTCGTCGGCATCGGGTACCGCGGCCGTGCCGGAGGAACCCGACACGCTGGAAGCGACCGACTGATCCGAAGGCACTGGCAGCGTGGCAGGCACAAGACGCGGAATCGGGCTGGGGGCATCCGGCAACGAGTGGGGGCTGCTGCAACCCGCCAGCAGGAGAACGAACAAACAGGTCATTAGACACAGTGCAATGCGCATAGTATAACTCCCTTCTTAAGGACTAAACGGTCATGGTCCAGCCAATGGCCAGCATTACCAGGCAGCAATTTCTCGGAGTCAGGCTAATCTGGACAGTAATCCTTCAACCTGTCCGAACTTGGTTTTTACGCGGAACCAGACGTTTTACAGGAGCGAATGTAGCACTCAATCGCAGTCTCACACTGTGATGCAATCATATCCCGGCCTGCTTCATAATGCAAGGATGGCAGGCAGTATTTCTTTTGGCGACATGATTGCACAAGGAATACTCGCGATGAAAAAAGCTGCCACGAGTGGCGAAAAATCGCTTGACATTCCTCAAATGCCTATTAAAATTCTTTTTCGTTTGGGTACCAATAATTGGCCCGCAAAGTTTGGAGCGCCGATGAACGACCAAGACCGAAAAGGGACCGCGATGGAAATCCACATGTTGAGCTTTGTGGCAGCCAAGACCACCATCCTGGCAATGGAAAGTCAAGGCCTGCTGGCTGAGACCGGGCTCACCATGTTGCAGTTTCGTGTGCTGCGCGTGCTTCACCGCCGGCCGTCCACCATCAGCGAGTTGAGCCCAATTCTGATGGTCGACCCCTCGACCCTGGTCTCTGTCGTCGACGCATTGGAACGCAAGGGGCTGGCAGAGCGCGGCCGGGACTCCAATGACCGCCGCCGGGTGCCAATCTCCGTGACCGAGCAAGGCGCCCGCATCGCAGCCTGCCATCCAGCCAAAAGCCCGTTTGCGGACCAGGAAAACCCGCTGCTGCAAAGCATTGACGCCATGGGGCCCGAAAAGTCTGGAATGTTGTTGACCTTGCTGCGAGAGCTAGTTAGCAAACTACCCGATGGCGAGGAAATCCTGCAGCGCGTTTCAACCTCGGTTCAATTGCACCATCCCGCGGAACAAGACTAGGAGCAGATAATGATTCGATTAGCCAAATACCTGAAACCCTACCGCACGATGATCCTGATGGCCGTCGCGCTGCTGTTTGCCCAGGCAAACTTTGACCTGGCGCTGCCGGACTATCTCTCACGCATCGTCAACGTCGGCATCCAGCAGGGCGGCATCGAAAGTGCCGTGCCGGTGGCGATCCGCCAGAGCCAGATGGACAAGCTGGTGCTATTCATGAGCGTCGAGGACAAATCGGCCGTGTTCGACCATTACACCCTGGTGGACCGCGATTCGCCCGACTACCGATCTGCCGTCCAGGACTACCCCTTGCTGGAAGAGGAGCCGGTCTACCTGCGCAACGAGATCGACGCGGCCGAGATCGAGCGTCTGAACCCGATCATGGGGCGGGCGATCCTGGCCGTCTCCGCCATTGAACAGATGCTGGCCGACCCAGCCAGGGCGGCCGAAATGGCCGGTGGCCTGCCCTTTGACCCGGCCATGATCCCGGCCGGAGCGGACATCTTTGAGCTGCTCGGCCGGCTGCCGGCCGCCCAGTTGGAGCAAATCACCGGCGCGGTCAACGAGCGATTTGGAGCGCTCGGCGAGAGTGCAACCGTCCAGGCGGCCGTGATCCCCCTCCGGGCCGAGTACGAAGCGCTGGGTATGGACCCCGGCAAGCTACAGAACAGCTACACCCTGCGCATCGGGGCACTCATGCTGCTGCTCACCTTGCTCTCCGGCATCTGCACCATCGCCGTTGGCTATCTTGCGGCCCAGACGTCGGCCGGGGCGGCGCGCGACATACGCCGGGATCTGTTCCGCAAGGTCGAAAACTTTTCCACCGCCGAGTTCAACACCTTTTCCACCGCCTCGCTGATCACGCGCTCCACCAACGACGTCACCCAGGTTCAGATGGTAGTCATGATTGGGTTGCGAATGGTCTTTTACGCGCCCGTCATGGGCATCGGCGGCGTCATTCGGGCAATCGGCAAAGGTGGGTCCATGTGGTGGATCATCGCCGTGGCGGTGCTCGTACTGGTCGGCTTGATCTTGATCGTCATGTCAATCGCCTTGCCCAAGTTCAGGGTTATCCAAAAGCTGATCGATCGGCTGAATCTGGTTGCCCGCGAGAACTTGTCCGGCATGTTGGTCATCCGCGCCTTTAACCGGCAACCGTACGAGGAAGAACGCTTTGACAGAGCCAACCTCGATCTGACGGCGACGATGCTGTTCATTAACCGGCTGATGGTGATCATGATGCCGTTCATGATGCTCATCATGAATGGGCTCTTTATCAGTATCATCTGGGTGGGCTCGCACCAGGTAGCCGAGGCGAATATGCAGGTCGGTGACATGATGGCCTTTATCCAGTACGCCATGCAGATCGTGATGTCCTTCCTGATGCTCACCATGTTGTTTATCTTTTTGCCGCGGGCAGCGGTCTCTGGCGACCGCATCGCCGAGGTGCTGGAGACCGAGCCCACCATCCGCGACCCACAGCAGCCGAAACAGTTCGATGGGGCAACTCGCGGCCGGGTCGAGTTCCGCGACGTTTCGTTCCGCTACCCTGGGGCGCTGGATAACGTGCTGTGTAACATCAGCTTTACGGCCGAACCCGGCAAAACCACGGCCGTGATTGGCTCCACCGGGTGCGGTAAATCGACCCTCGTCAACCTGATCCCACGCTTCTACGATGTGACCGAGGGCGCGCTGCTGGTGGAAGGAGTGGACGTTCGCCAAGTGACACAGCACGATCTGCGCGAGCGGATCGGCTACATCCCGCAGACCGGCGTCCTCTTTTCCGGCACCATCGAGAGCAACCTGCGCTACGCCGATGAGAACGCCAGCGACGAAATTGTGCGCGAAGCGGTCGAGATCGCCCAGGCAAGCGATTTTGTCTTTGCCGGATCCGAAGGGTTGGAGGCCGAGATCTCGCAAGGCGGATCGAACGTCTCGGGCGGCCAGAAACAGCGGCTCTCCATCGCCCGGGCGCTGGTCAAGAAACCCCCCATCTACATTTTCGACGACAGCTTTTCGGCGCTCGATTTCAAGACCGACTATGCCCTGCGGTCTGCACTGCGGGAAAAGACCGGCGACAGCACCGTGCTCATCGTCACCCAACGCGTCTCGACCATCAAAAACGCGGACCAGATCATCGTGCTCGACGAGGGCGAACTCGTTGGCAAGGGCACACACCAGCAGTTGATGGAGTCCTGCGAAACCTACCGCGAGATCGCGCTCTCGCAGTTGAGCCTGGAGGAACTGGCATGAGTATGCACAGCGACAGATCGAGCACTCGGGAATCCCGGCCGCGGATGGGTCCCGGCAGCGGCCGTGGCCCGATGGGGGGCGGGCACATGGGCATGACGCAAGGTGAAAAGGCTCAAGATTTCCGGGGCACAATGGCCAAGCTGGCTCAATACTTGGGCCGGTATCGCGTGATTGTACTGGTCGTCTTGATCTTTGCTATCGCCTCGACGGCCGCCAACATTGCCGGCCCCAAAATCCTGGGCAATGCCACTACCAAGCTCTTCGAGGGGGTGATGGCCAAACTGCGCGGCACCGGCGAGATCGATTTCGATTATATCGGCCGGGTTCTGCTTGTGACTCTCGGCCTCTACCTGCTCTCAGCCCTCTTTAGCTATATTCAGGGCTGGATCATGGCCGACGTATCGACCAACATCGCCTACCGTTTCCGCCGAGACATTTCGGAAAAGATCAACTGCATGCCGCTCAGATACTTTGACGGCACCACCCAGGGCGAGGTGCTATCACGCATCACCAACGACGTCGATACCGTCAACCAGACGTTGAGCCAGAGTTTGACCCAGATCATCACTTCAGTTGTGACAGTGATCGGCGTACTGGTCATGATGCTCTCCATCAGTTGGGTCATGACCCTGGTGGCGCTGGCCATCATCCCGCTGTCGGGGGTGGTCGTTGCGCTGATCATCCGCCAGTCGCAAAAGCATTTCAAGCGCCAGCAAGACAACTTGGGGCACGTCAACGGGCACGTCGAAGAGATGTTCGGCGGCCACGTCGTGGTCAAAGCCTTCAACGGCGAAGAAAAGAGCATCCAGCAATTCGATGGTTTCAACGAAGCGCTTTTCGACGCGGCCTGGAAATCCAATTTCCTGTCCGGCCTGATGATGCCGATCATGATGTTCATCGGCAACCTGGGCTACGTAGCGGTGACCATCCTGGGCGGCTGGCTCGCTATCCGAAACACGATCACCGTGGGCGACATTCAGGCGTTCATCCAATACGTGCGTTCGTTCACCCAGCCCATCCAGCAATTGGCCAACATCTCAAACGTGCTGCAACAGACCGCCGCAGCCGCCGAGCGGGTCTTTGAATTCCTCGGTGAAGAGGACGAGGTCGCCGAGACGGCCGACCCGGTGACGCTGGACGGAGTCGAGGGGTACGTCGAGTTCGGCGACGTGCGCTTTGGATACGACCCGGACAAGATCGTTATCCATGAGTTCAGCGCGGCCGCCCGGCCGGGTCAAAAGGTCGCCATCGTGGGGCCGACCGGCGCTGGCAAGACGACGATGGTCAAGCTGCTGATGCGCTTTTACGACCTGAACGGTGGATCAATCCGTGTGGAAGGGCATGACATCCGCGACCTGACCCGCCACGACCTGCGCCGGTTGTTTGGCATGGTGCTGCAAGATACCTGGCTCTTTAACGGCACCATCATGGAAAACATCCGCTACGGCCGCCCAGACGCGACCGATGAGGAGGTGATCGGGGCGGCCAAGACGGCGCGCGTCGACCACTTTGTGCGGACGCTACCTGAAGGCTACCAGATGGAGCTCAACGAGGAGGCGTCGAACGTTTCAGCGGGGCAAAAGCAGCTCCTAACCATTGCCCGCGCGGTGCTGGCCGACCCACGCATGCTGATTCTGGACGAAGCCACTAGCTCGGTCGACACCCGCACCGAGGTGCTGATCCAGCAGGCGATGGATGAGCTGATGGTCGGCCGGACCAGCTTTATCATTGCCCACCGCCTGTCCACCATCCGCAACGCGGATGTCATCCTGGTCATGAACGAGGGCGACATCGTCGAAACCGGCACCCACAAGGAACTGCTTGCGCGGGGCGGCTTTTACGCCGAATTGTACAACAGCCAGTTCGAGATCGCCCGGCTGAACGGATTGGCGATTGAACCAGCGCCTGCGGATTAGGCAACTCAGAGGAGAATGGAACATGTCGACCAACCAACGCCGAACACTGAGCTTGTCACTGGCGGCGAATGGGGTGTTGGCCATCCTCTTGATCTGGTCGCTGGCCGGCCGGGCATCCACTACGCCCAGCACGGCCGATCTCACCCCGGCCGTTTCGCCCGGCTCCGATGAAGGCCCCAGCCTCATCCCACCCACCCAGACGCCCCATGTCGTGGTGGTCATTGCCACTCATGCGCCGGCCGCCGAGCCTGCCGCTCCGGCCGCAACCGAAACGCCCGCGCCTCCCCCAAGCGCTACGCCGGAGCCGACCCCTTCCTCTCCACCTTTGCCGAGCCCGACCCTGCCGCCCACAGCCGTACCCGGCCCGGATTGGCTGCGCTACGCCAACCTCTTCCGCACTCAGTCCAACCTGCCCCAACTGACCGAAGACCCGGCCTGGTCAGAGGGCAGCCGCCTGCACAGCATCTACGTGGTCAAAAGCGGCCAGATCTGGCACGACGAGGACCCCAGCAGCCCCTGGTTCAGCCAGGCCGGCCGGGAGGCGGCCGCCAACGGCAATCTGGCTGCCAGCGACTATATCGGCGAGACCGACCTCACCTGGGCCATCGACTACTGGATGACGGCCCCCTTTCACGCACTGCCCTTTTTGGATCCGGAGCTGCTGTCAATAGGCTACGGATCATACCGCGAGGAAGGAGCCCCAATCACGGTCGCGGCGACGATGGACATCAAGCGCGGGCAGGGAGCGATCCCGGCCGCGGTCAACTTTCCGATCACCTTTCCCCGCGCCGATGGTCAGACCTGGGTGCTCAAGCACGCCCTACCCGAGTTTCCCAACCCGCTGGCTAGCTGCCCTGGCTACCAACGTCCGGCCGGCCCGCCAATCATGTTGCAGATCGGCAACGGCGACCAGGTACCGGCCGTGAGCGAACATGCCATTTTGCTGGGCGATCAGCCCTTGGAGCACTGCATCTTTGACGAGACCAGCTATCAGAACCCCGCCAACCCAGGCAACCAGCAGGTCGGCCGGCTGATTCTGGATAACCGCGACGCCATCGTCCTGATCCCGCGCGCGCCGTTGCAGATTGGCAACCGCTACACCGTGCGGGTGGTAGTCAACGGGCAGGCCATCGAATGGCAGTTCGAAGCCGTGGCGCCGCCTGCGCTGAACTGATGGCCACCGGCTAACCAAATAGACCTTGAACCACAACTCGTCGGCGCCAATGTCAGGCAGCGCGCCCGCCACGGTGCCAGCAAGAAGTTCGGCCGCGGGGGCTTGGGCGCCATCGGGCCAGGCGTCGTGAAGCGAGGGGGCAGGAAGCCCCCTCGCCGATTTAATAAAGCTAGCCAACAGCTCCTTTGCCGCCCGTCACCGATTCCAACAGTCGCTGCCAGCCCTGCTTCCATTGCAGTTGGCGCAACCGATAGGTCCCCACGATACCGTATGGCACAAAAAGCACAAAAGCGACGTACAGTGCTCCAAGCAAAAAGCCGGCCGTCTCACCAAACCACTTGAGCAGGTAAAAGTCTAGCAGCCGGTACAACGCAGCCCCAATCATCGCGCCGCTCAGCGTACCCATGCCGCCGATCAGGATGATGAGCAGCGCATCCACCGTGAGACCCATACTGGCGATTTCGGGGCTGACAATCGGCTTGTAGAGCGCATTCAACATGCCAGCCAGCGCGGCCGTAATCGAAGCCAGCATCAGCGCAGCCAGTTTGAAGTAGAAGGTGTTAAAGCCCAGCATCCTGGCCCGATCCTCATTTTCGCGGATGGCGATGCAGACCCGGCCGGTAGGCGAGTCAACAAAACGCCGGTAGAGCAAATAGACAATCACGGCAAAAGCCAGTGCGACAAAGTAAAAGCGTAACCGCGAAACCGGATCCAGGAATTCGGGCCGGGGAATCCCTTGCAGGCCCACATCGGCGCCGGTATACTCGGCCAACTCGCGGGTGCCTATCATGATGGCGAACACAGATGCCATGCCCAGCGTCACCAGGGCAAAGGTGATCCCCTTGACGCGCGGCAGGACGATGCTGAACAAGCCGGCCTGGACAATTCCGGCAACGATCACGGCGCCAATCGTCGGCAACAGCGTCCACGCAAAGCTCTTGAGCAGGACGCCAGTCAGGTAGGCGCCGACGGCAAAAAACATGGCATGGCCAAACGACAACAGCCCCGTGATGCCCAACACCAGGTCGTAGCTGATGGCAAAGACGGCCAGGATGAACACCTCGATCAACAGCCCCTGAATGAATTTTGAATTGCCGGCCTGGTTGACCAGAACATCATTGATCGAGTAACCAGTTGCCAACCCAATGATAAACGGCAAGGCGACCAGGATGAACACCAGCACCAGCAGGCCAAGTTGACCCTTGATCCAACCCAGAACGGGGTTCCGTGTCGCGCCAGAGGTAGAGACAGACGTAGTCATGGCTTACTCCTTTTTCCCCAAGAGGCCCTGCGGCATCACCACCAGGATGATGATCATAAGCAGGATGGTGGATGCCGGAACCAGCGGGGGAGTGGGCTTGAACGGTTCCGCCAGGAAAGGCAATTTGATGCCGATTTGCCCGTACTTGATGATAAACTGCTGGACCAGCCCAACAAGCACCGCGCCTACGGCCGCGCCGGGATAGCTGGTCAGGCCCCCGACAGCCAGGGCCACCAGCGCACCCAATAGCAGGTGCTCGCCCATCAAGTTGTTGAGGCCGGTGGAAGGCCCGGAGAGAATGCCACCCAGGGAAGCGATGGCCACACCCAGGCCAAAAACCAGCGTAAAGACCTGGCGGACGTTGATGCCCAACGCTTCAACCATCTCGCTGTCCTGGACGCCCGCGCGGATGATCATGCCCAGCCGGGTGCGCTGGATCAGAATCCAGACCGCGATGAGCACAACCAGGCCAACCACGATGACAAAGATCTCGTTGTAGGTGCGGATGCGGGTCGTTTCGCCAGCAATGGTCAGCTCGATCGTTGAGCACTGATAGGTGAACCAGTTGGCCAGGCTGGTGGCCGGGCAGCCCTCGCCGGTGCCAGCAAAGAGGGACGGCCGGGGCATGGTGAACCCCTGGCGACCCCAGATGGCCCGCACCATCTCGATGCCGATGAAGCTGAGCCCAAAGGTTAGCATGATCTGGTAGATGTGTCGCTCGTACAGGGGGCGGATGAGCGTGGCCTCCATCAAAGCGCCCAGCCCGCCGCCGGCCAGGGTCGCGACGAGCAGGGCAAGGGCGAACAGCCAGCCGCTGCTGAGATTGAACAGGGCTGCGGTCAGCGAGTCGTTGGCCAGATGGGCACCCAGGCCAATGGCAACCAGGATGAGGACAACGGCAATGGTGCGCCACGGTAATTTGCGCCCCTCTGCCTTAAGTCCGGCCGTCTGGCGGCGTCGGCCAACACCCGCCAGGCTGGCCGACAGGAGCGCGCCGCCTATCAGCAGCGCAGCCAGCCCGACAGCCGGCGGCAGGCCGTCCCAGACGGCCGGCTGCACGCGCGCGCTGACCTGCCCCGCCTCGTAGGCCTGGACCCACACAATGGGGCTATCACTGTAATTCTCCCAATCCCACATGGCCAGCGGCGCCCGCGAGACAGCAAACACCAGGATGGCGGCCGCCAGGATCAGGCCGATCCAGGGCCAGACCCGGGCAACCGAACGCGGGAGGGCAAGTCGCTCCAGCAGCCGGTCCCACACGGGTTGGAGCAGGAAACCAGCGGCGATCAAGGCCAGCGGGGTGAGAAGGTCCACAAAGGTATCGGGCCGCACAAAGACGCTCCAGCCCACGTAGGCACCAATCATGAACAGCGTGCCCTGCGCCAGATTGAGCACGCCCATCAAGCCCCAGAATGATTGAAAAGCCGGCCGCGACCAGAAAGATCACCGCGCCCACCGAAAGGCCTCGCAAAGTGGTAATGACCGAATCCTTCGGTGCTCATACCACTCACGGCCATCAAGAACAACACGACCAGCACGGCCACGGTGATAAGCTTGGTCCGATTTCTACGGAGCGTTACAAATAGATCGTTCATCGTCAGCTCCTTTCAGGCCGCGCCCAGATAGCGGTGGATGGTCTCTGGATCGTCCACCAGATCGGCCATCTTGCCCGACTGGACCGAACGTCCCTCTTCGATGATGACATAGCTTTCGGCCAATTGGCTGGCGACGATAAAGTTCTGCTCCACCAGCAACACCGTCGTCTCGGCCGACAGCTTGCGGATGGCCTCCATCATCTGCTCGATGATGACGGGGGCCAGCCCCTCGCTGGGCTCGTCGATGAGCAGCAGCTTGTTGTCGGGCACCAGGGCACGGGCCACGGCCAGCATCTGCTGCTGCCCGCCGGACAGGTTGGTGCCCGGCAGCTTGATCAGCCGTTTCAGGTCGGGGAACAGGGAAAAGATGAACTCCTCTTTGCGCGGCCAGGTCGCCTTTTTTGCGCTCGGCGATGCGCAAATTCTCCAGCACGCTCAGGTCGCGAAAGATGGCCCGGTGCTCGGGCACAAAGCCGATGCCCATGGAGGCGATGTCAAAGCTGCGCTGTCCCTGGATCTCCTGGCCGTCAAAGATCACCTTGCCCTGGCGTGGCGGGGTCAGCCCCAGGATCGACTTGAGCGTGGTGGTTTTGCCCGCGCCGTTGCGGCCCAGCAGGGCGACGATGCTGCCTTTGGGCACCTGCACGGTCACTCCTTGCAGGATGTGGAACTGGCCGATGTAGGTGTGAATGTCGTGGACTTGCAAAAGATTCCCGTTTTCCATTGCGTATCCTCCAGCTCCTAGCCCAGATCGTACAGACCGCCCAGGTAGGCGCTCTGCACCACCTCGTTGGCAGCGATCTCGGCCGGTGTGCCTTCGGCCAGCACCTGCCCCTGGTGCATCACGGTGATGAAAGTCCGAGATGCTCATCACCACATTCATGTTGTGCTCCACCAGCATGATCGTTTTGTTGCCGGCCTGGTGAACTCTCGCGGATCAACTCCATCAGCTCCGGGACCTGTTCGGCCGCCATGCCGGCGGTTGGCTCGTCCAGCAGCAGCAGCTCCGGGTCGGAGGCCAGGATGATGCCCAGTTCCAGCTTGCGCTGGCCGCCGTGGGGCAACGTTCGCGCCAGTTGCAGCGCCTGCGGCTCCAGACCCACCTGCCGAATGACGGCCCAGGGCCCGCTCCTCGTACTCGCGGAACGAGCGGTGGGAGCGCAGGAATCTGGAAATTGCCCTTGCCCAGGGCCTGGCAGGCCAGCCGGATGTTCTCCAGCACGGTCAGGTTGGGGAAGATGTTGGTGATCTGGAACGACCGGCCGATGCCCAGATGTGCGGTGCGGTGGAGCGGCAAGTTGGTGATGTCGCGCCCTTTGTAATGGACGCGGCCACTGGTCGGCTCCAGGGTGCCGCTCAACAGGTTGAAGAAGGTGGTCTTGCCTGCGCCGTTGGGGCCGATGATGGAGTGGATGGTATTGGGCCGCACCTGGATGCTGACATTGGCCACAGCCACCAGCGCGCCGAACTCGCGGCGCAACCGATCGGTTTCGATGATATAGTCTTTGGTCACCGTCACTGCTTCCTTTACTGGAGGGGCCGTCTCCTCCGGCGCAGTCTCGTGGATGAGCCTCGGAATGGCCCAGGGGTGTTGCGGGTCAGGCACCATCTCGACGATGTACATAGGCTGGAGAGCCTGGTGGTCTTCGCGGCGGAAGGTGTAGGTACCTTTCGGGCCCTCAAAGCTCATGCCCTTCCATGGCCGGGATCAGGGCGTCGGCGTCGGGACTTCCCGTCGGTCGCGCTTCAGCGCCTCGACCAGGGCGACGCCGGCCGCAAAGCCGCCGCCGGTGAACAGATCGGGCGGCTCGCCGTGGCGCTCGATGTGCTTCTCTGTCAGCCAGTCGTTGACCGGGTTCTGGGGCAGGATGTAAGAGTACTTGCAGATGCCGACCATGCCGACCGCATCCAAGCCCAAGGCGTGGCGCGCCTCGCGATCGCCCAGGCCACCCGTGACCTTCATCCGATCAAAGATGCCCAGTTCACGCATCTGGCTGAAAAGGGGTCGATGTCCCGTGCCAGACCACGACTGGACCAAGACTTCAGCCCCGGTGTCCAGGATCTGGGTCAGAAACGGGCGAAAATCAGTCGTGTCGGGCGGTACGAACACATCGGCCAGGGTCTCACCGCCGTGGCTCTCGATGATCTTGCGCCAGGCGGCCGAGCTTTGTCGGCCAAAGACATAGTCGGGGGCCAGAAAACAAAAGGTTCTGCCCAGGTGCTCGACGGCATAACGTCCCCCGGCCGCTGCATCCTGCCAGACGCTGGCTGCGGTACGAAACACGTAGCGGTTCCAGTGTTCCCCAGTGATGCTGTCAGCGGCGGCCGGTTCGACCAGCAGGACGCGCCGGTACTCCTGCGCAACGCCGGCGACGACGATGGTAGCTGCACTGGAGACGCAACCCTGCAGGATGTGTGCTCCCCGCTGCTCGATCAACTCCCGCGCCTTGCGCCCGGCTGTGGTCGGGTCGCCGGCGTCATCCTCGATGATCAATTCGATTGGTCGCCCCGCCACCTGTCGGGAACCGCCCGTGGCGTACTCGATGCCCAGTTCCAGGCCGCGGACCTGCATGGTGCCATAGTAGTCCAGCGGCCCGGCCATGGATAGTCAAGACGCCGACCTTGATCGCTTCTGGACCTCCGCCCAGCCCTCTGAGTTGTTCCAGGAATGATTTCGCCATCGTGTTCACCTCCTGGAACACAGATTGGATCAGGAGATAGGGGTAGAGAGGCGGAGGTAAAAGAGGTAGACTCTCTACCCCCTATCTCACTCTGGCTCCAGTTATTCGCCGACCAGGCTTCCGACAGGCAGGTCACCGCAGCGGTCAGCCTTGTCCTCCGGCAGCAAGCAGGGCGGCTCCGGCCGGGTGGTGTCGACGACAGTGTAAAAGTTGAAATCGGGGTCGTCCAGGTTGTCCAGGGTGACGATGTACATGTCCTGGATGGCCACGTGGTCCTCCGGCCGGATGTAGACCGTGCCCTTGGGACCCTCGAACTCCATCCCTTCCATCGCCGCGATCAGCGCCGCGGCGCTGGTGTCGCCACCGGTCGCCTTGATCGCCGTGAGGGCCAGGATGGCGGCATTCATGCCATCGGCGTCGAACAGATCGGGCGGAGCGCCATAGCGGGCCCTGGTCTCTTGCACCAGCCAGTCGTTGATCGCATTGTCCGGGCACTGGTGGCAGTACAGGATGCCACTCGTCTGCCCGATGATCGGCTGGAAGATCGCCTGCATCGTCAGGTTGTCAAAGAACGATGCTCCCAACCCCATGCTCGTCCAGCACGCCCAGCTCCGCCGCCGCCTGGAACATCGGCACAAACCCGCCGCCCGCCCACGTCACGATCCACGCATCCGCCCCGAGTCCAGGATCTGCTCCATGTACGGCGTAAAGTCGGCCGTGTCCAGCGGTGCAAAGATGTCGTCGGCGATGAACTCGCCACCAAAGAACGTGCAGGCATCCCGAAACGCCTGCGCTCCACCGTAGCCAAAGCTGTAGTCCGGTGCGATCTGGATGAACGTCTCGTACTGCGTCGCCAGATACTCGCACAGGTTGATCGAGTCCTGGTAGTTCTCCCGGCTCGTCCGGAACGTGTGGTCGTTAAAGTTGAACCCCGTGATGTCGTTCGCCGCCGCCGGCGCGACGATCAGCACCACGTCGTTCTCCAGCG
Organism: uncultured Chloroflexia bacterium; assembly: GCA_963707345.1. GTDB lineage: Bacteria > Chloroflexota > Anaerolineae > Promineifilales > UBA4811 > CAVPPE01. Next base: position 675,788 of record CAVPPE010000001.1, on the reverse strand, counting down.
CGATCTCTTGCAGGGTCGCCGTGCTGCCCGAACTGACCGTGCCCACCAGCATGTCCACCCCGTCCACCTCGATCAGCTCGCGCGCCAGGGTCGCCGTCGTCTCCGGCGCTGCCCTGGTCGTCGCGGATCAGCACCTGGATCTCGCAGTCGTCCAGCATGAAGACATTGTCCTCGGTGCCCGGCGCGCCGGTAGCGTACTCCATGCCCAGCAAAAAGCTCCGCTGGATCATGGTGCCATAGATCGCCAGCCCGCCCGTCAGGTCGGTGATCAGACCGATCTTGATCGGCTCATCACAGGTCAGGCCTGCCGGCTCGGGCTCTGGCTCCGGCATCTCGGCCAGGTGGCCGATGGGCAGATCGCCACAGCGGTCGGTCATGCCTTCGGGCAGCAAGCAGGCGGCTCGGGCCGGGTGGTGTCGACGACAGTGTAAAAGTTGAAATCGGCGTCGTCCAGGTTGTCCAAAGTGACGATGTACATGTCCTGGATCGCCACGTGGTCCTCGGGCCGGATGTAGACCGTGCCCTTTGGACCGTCAAACTCCATGCCCTTCCATCACCGCGATCAGCGTCGCGGCGCTCATGTCGCCACCGGTCGCCTTGATGGCCTCCACCGCCATGATGGCCGCGTTCATGCCATCGGCATCGAACAGATCGGGCGGAGCGCCATAGCGGGCCCTGGTCTCTTCCACCAGCCAGTCGTTGATCTCATTGTCCGGGCACTGATGGCAGTACAGAATGCCACTCGTCTGCCCGATGATCGGCTGGAAGATCGCCTGCATCGTCAGGTTGTCAAAGAACGATGCTCCCAACCCCATGCTCGTCCAGCACGCCCAGCTCCGCCGCCGCCTGGAACATCGGCACAAACCCGCCGCCTGCCCACGTCACGATCCAGGCATCCGCCCCGCTGTCCAGGATCTGCTCCATGTACGGCGTAAAGTCGGCCGTGTCCAGCGGTGCATAGATGTCGTCCGCGATGAACTCGCCACCAAAGAACGTGCATGCATCCCGAAACGCCTGCGCTCCACCGTACCCAAAGCTGTAGTCCGGTGCGATCTGGATGAACGTCTCGTACTGCGTCGCCAGATACTCGCACAGGTTGATCGAGTCCTGATAGTTCTCCCGGCTCGTCCGGAACGTGTGGTCGTTAAAGTTCGACCCCGTGATGTCGTTCGCCGCCGCCGGCGCTACGATCAACACCACGTCGTTCTCCAACGCGATCTCTTGCAGGGTCGCCGTGCTGCCCGAACTCACCGTTCCCACCAGCATGTCTACCCCGTCCACCTCGATCAGCTCGCGCGCCAGGGTCGCCGTCGTCTCCGCGCTGCCCTGGTCGTCCCGGATCAGCACCTGGATCTCGCAGTCATCCAGCATAAAGACATTGTCCTCGGTGCCAGGAGCGCCGGTAGCATACTCCATGCCCAGCAAAAAGCTCCGCTGGATCATCGTACCATAGATCGCCAGCCCGCCCGTCAGGTCGGTGATCAGGCCGATCTTGATCGGCTCGTCACAACTCAACCCGGCCGGTGGCTCGGGCGCTTCCGTTGCCTCTGGGGCCTTGGTTGCCTCTGGGGCCTTGGTGGGCTCAACGGGCTCCGGCGTAGCCGTCGCCTTGGGCCCGCAGGCCGCCAACACAGCCATTGCCAGCAGCAACAGCACAAAAATCAAACGCATCACCTTCATTTCCAACTCCTCCTTCATCAATGGTTCGTCCAATAGAACACCTCGTCGTCCAACCAACGTGAATGCTTTCCCGAATCACCTCCTCTCGCAAAAAACATGGATTCATTGTACAACATTTAATCAGCCAGGCACATCTTTCGCCAACACCAGCGCCTCGCCCCGGCAAACGACAGACCCGGCCGGGTTGGTGCAAACAGTGGACAGATTGACCAGCTCCTTTTCCGGCCGCAAGCGGATAATCTCCACGGAGACCGTCAGTTCCTCACCGGGGCGTGCCGGCGCGGGAAACAGCAATCGCTGCTTGAGATAGTTGGTCCCCCGGCCGGGCAATCGCGTGCCCAACAGATACGAAAACAGGCCGCCCAGCAAGCCGCCGGGCACCGTCCCCTGGGGGAAGGTCGCTGCACCAGCCAGTTCGGCAAACTCGATTAAATCTTGGGCCGTAAATGTTCGCCTGGCCGCGGCCTGTTGGCCAACCGCCAACCCTTTGAAGGCAGTGCCGCCCGTTTCGATCTCCGGGGCGGCCGACTGCACGGAGGGATATTCACCGGCCAGCGAGATCAGCGCCCGACCCTGCAAACCCAGGCTGCCATCCGCTTTGACCACCGTGGTTCCCAGTTCAACCAGCCGCCCGGCCGGGGCCACATGATTGACCACCAACTCGATGGTCACCTGCTCATCGCAAAACGTGGGATTGGGGAACATCAACTCTTGTTCCCATTGCACCGCGGCCAACTCTTGCAGCCAGTTGTGGATTGCCCCGCACACGGCGCTGTAGAGCAGCATGCCGTGCGCCACCGTCCGGCCGAAGCGGGTCCCCACTGCGAAGGCTGGATCGACGTGGATCGGGTTATCGTCGCCGCTCAGGGCGGCAAAGCGATCGAAATCACACTGGCCAAAGGCCCGCTGCACGCTTACTTTCTGGCCTACATGGAGATCGATCACGAGGCCTCCCAGCATTCACCAAACCTGTCCAGATGCGCCACATCACCCAAGCCTAACTTGCCCTGGAGCAATGCCGCCAGCGCATACTTGTCGCCTCGCTGAAAACGCGTGTGCGCTGCCAGGGGCTGGACCGGTCGCTCCTTGGCAGGCTCGTCGTGGTAACCTAACGGCGTCACCGCCACGATCTCCACTTCTTCCGGAACAGCCAGCATCTCCCGGAGCGGCCCTGGGGCCATCATCGGGTTGCCAAACCAGCGGGTGCCCAACCCCAGCGTGGTAGCGGCCGTCATCAGGTTGGCCATCGCCGCCCCCAGACTGCATAGCTCCCAGTCGCGCACCACGGACGACAACCCGGCCGGGGCCAGCTCGGCACGCCGCTGGCGGCAGAGCACGATAAAACAGGGCACATCGCAAAATTCATCGTACAGGTGCATCAGTTGCGCAACAAAAGCCGGCGGAGTTTCCAGCAGGCGGCCAAAGACCTGCTCCTGCTGAGTGCGCACCAGGTATTCGGCCACCTGCCGCGCCAGATCCGGCCGGGTGACGGCCACAAATGCCCATGGCTGGCTGTTGGCCGGGCTGGGTGCAGCCACAGCCGCCCGCAAGACCAGCTCGATTTTGTCGCGCTCCACCGGCGTGGGCCTAAAGCGCAGCACGCCGTGGCGATTCAGGATCGCATCAAGCGCCTGCATAGATCAACTCCTGCATCCCGTCACGCTTTCAACTCCTGCTATCCAAACTGCTCTCGCAATTCCCGCTTGAGCACCTTCCCGGCCGCCGTCCGCGGCAGCGTGTCCACAAAGACGGCCGATTTGGGAATCTTGTAGCGGGCCAGCTTGTCCTGGCAAAAGTCAATCACTTCATCCTCGGTCAGCGTGTGGCCCGGTTTGACGACCACCACCGCCATGCCTACCTCCTGCCATTTGGGATGCGGCACGCCGATCACCGACACCTCCGCCACGGCCGGGTGCTGGTAAATGACATTCTCCACCTCGGCCGGGTAGACATTCTCGCCGCCGGAGATAAACATGTCCTTCCAACGGTCGACGATAGTGTAAAAACCGTCCTCGTCGTATTTGGCTGCGTCGCCGGAGTGGAGCCAGCCGTCCACAAGCGCCTCGGCCGTCGCCTCCGGCCGGTTCCAGTAGCCAGTGGTCACGTTGCCGCCGCGAATGCACAACTCGCCCACCTGGTTGGGGCCCAGCACGTTGCCTTCAGCATCCATGATACAGACATCGGTGTGGAGCACCGGCTTGCCAACCGACCCCGCCTTGCGCAATGCGTCCTCCTTTGACGATGATGAACACAGTCGGCCCGGTCTCGGTCATGCCAAAGCCTTGCTGGATGATGATTCCCTTGTCGGCATATTGCTGCACCAGCGAGGGTGGCAGCGCCGATCCGCCGCTGGCCCAACTCCGCACGCTGGAGAGGTCGTAGCGATCAAAATCGGGGAACTGGGCCAGCACCAGGTAGATGGACGGCACCAGCAGCAGCACGGTCACCTGCCACTCCTGAATCAGTTGCAGCAGCTCGGCCGGGTCAAAGGAGCGCATCACGACCAGCGTGCCGCCGGCGTGCAGGATAGGGCCGGCATAGAGCCCCAATCCGCCGGCGTGAAAGGTGGGCAGCACGTTGAGGTTCACATCGTGCGACGTCAGATCAATCGCCTGCCCCATGCCCAACGGCGTTGTAGAAAAAGTTGCCATAGGTCACCTGCGCACCCTTGGGCCGGCCGGTTGTGCCGGAGGTGTACAGAATGGCCCAGGTGTCGTCGTAGCGCAGTCGCGGCGCGACCACGCCCTGGGGCGAGCCGGCCGCCAGTGCATCTTCATAGGTCCACTCGCTCTCGGCCAGTTCACCCCCCATCACCACGTAAACCTCGCACTCAATCTGCGGCGAAGCGCATCCACCTGGCCGGCAAATTCAGGCTCGTAGAGCAGCACGCGGGGCGCGCAGTCGTTGAGGATGTACTCCAGTTCGGGTACGGCCAGCCGCCAGTTGAGCGTGTTGAGGATAGCGCCCATCTTGGCGCAGCCAAACAGCACCTCGAAATAGTCCGAGCTGTTCTGAGCCAGAATGGAAACGCGGTCACCCGGCCGGATGCCCAGTCGATCCCTCAAAAAGCCTGGCAAAGCGGTTGGCCCGCTCGTTGAATTGGGCATAGGTGAACTGCCGGCCGGTGTGCGCGTCCACCAGCGCCAGCTTGTCCGGCGTTCGCTCCGCGTGGCGGGCTATCCAGTCGAAATGGACCATCGCTCACACCTCCCGCATGGGATTTTCCACCAGCAACACGGCCTGCCCGGTCACCACCTGTTTCTCATCCTGGTTCACACACTCTGTCTTCAACGTGATGATCCGCTTGTCCGGCCGCCAGGCGATCACCTCCACCACGGCCGTGATCGTGTCCCCAATAAAGACCGGGGCCAGGAATTCCAACTGCTGGCTCAGATAGATTGCGCCAGGGCCGGGCAGCCTGGTTGCCCAGGACGGCCGAGATCAAACCGCCAGAAAGCATGCCGTGCGCCACCCGCCGGCCGAAACGGCTCTGGCGAGCGTACTCAACGTCCATGTGGAACGGGTTATCGTCGCCGATCAGTTCGGCAAAGGTGGTCACGTCCGCTTCGGTGACGGTTTTGGTCAAGCTGGCCTGCTGGCCCAGTTGAGACCCGCTCCCACTGTTCATCCGTTTTGCTCCCGTAGTTTGGCCAAAAAGCCCAGGATCAGGCTGTTGAAAACCCCCGGCCGCTCCCACAGCGCAGCGTGCCCGGCCCTCGGAATCACCGCATACTCGGCGTGGGGGATCTCCCGCGCAATTATGTCCGAGTATTTGCGCGGTTTGACCAGGTCGTCCTCCCCTGCCACCACCAGCGTCGGGGCGGTGATGCGGTGCAGATCGGCCGTCACGTCCAGCCGCGAAAAGCTGAGCAGCAATTCGGCAAAAGCGTCCATGTCCAGCGACCGGTAACGCTCCCGTGCCAGCGCCAATGTGGCCGGATTGGCTGCAATCCAGGCGTCGGAAAAAGTTAGCGGATAGACCACCTGGAACAGCATCTCAGGGTCTTGCGCCCGCGCGGCCGCCAGCCAGCTACCGATCATCCCCTCCAACACCGGGTCCGAACTGGCTGACGGCCGAGGTGACGATCAGGCTGCGGGTCCGCTCCGGGTAGTTGAGGGCAAAAACCATGCTCACTTCCGCGCCATACGACGTGCCACCGATGTGCGCCTGGCCGATTTCCAGCGCATCCAGCAGCGCAGCCAGGTCGTCGGCGTGCTGCTCCATGGAATAGGGCCCGGCCGGATGCTCTGACTGCCACATCCCGCGGCAATCGTACAGCAACAGCCGGTATTGTTGGGACAGGACCGGTGTCTGAAAAGCCCAACTGGCGGTGCTCATCAACACGCCGTTGGAAAGCACCAGCACCTCCGCTTCGGCCGGGCCGTGCAACTCGTAATATAGCCTGACGCCATTTGCCTCAACTGTCGGCATCGACCTGTCCTTTACTCTTCACCCATCAAACACTGAACGCCAGCAGCGTGCGCTTGCCATCACCATCACCGCGCTCGACAAAAGCAACTTGCACCGGTGTGCCAATTTGGATCGCATCCGGCCGGGTTGCATCCACGCCCAAGATCTGGGCGCTGATGGCCGGCCCACTGTCCAATTGCACAATCCCCACGCAGTAGGGATTGTCCCGGCCGTAGCCAGCCTCGATCATCGCCGTGGGTGCAATGTGAACGACGGTAAACGCAGCCAACCGGCCGCGGCCGCTCAAGCTCCACCCACTCCATCTCCTCGGCCTGGCAGGCGGGGCACAGGGCGCGCGGCGGCAGGTGTTCCGCTCCGCAGGACAGGCAACGCGACCCCATCAACCGCTTTTCATCGAGAAACCGGTTAAAAGTCGCAGCCGTAAAAGATCGTTCTCCAATCTCCATTCTCAAATCTCCGATCCCTATCTCCGCTCGTAGATGTGCACCACGCAGGTCTGTCCGGTGCCGCCCACATTGTGGGTCAGCCCCAGGCTGGCCGTGCCGGGCACTTGTCGCTCGCCAGCCTGGCCGCGCAGTTGCTTCCAGATTTCCAGCACCTGCCCCACGCCGGAAGCGCCCACCGGGTGCCCCTTCGACTTGAGCCCGCCGGAGGTGTTGACCGGCCGCGATCCGGTGCGCGCGGTCAGCCCATCCTCGGCCGCCCGCCACCCGTCGCCGGCCGGGAAAAAGCCCAGGTCTTCGGTGGCGATCACTTCGGCGACGGTAAAGCAGTCGTGCACTTCGGCCACCTGGACGTCGGCCGGGGTCACCCCGGCCATCCGTAGGCTTGCTGGGCGGCCAGCCTGACGGCCGGCAGCGACGTGAACTCCGGCCGGTCGTGCATCGCGCCATCACTCGCCTGCCCGCTGCCGATCACATACAGTGGCGCATCGGAGAACGAGCGGGCCAACTCTTCACTCACCAGCAGCACGGCCGCCGCGCCGTCGGAAATCGGCGAGCAGTCGAACAGCCGCATCGGCCAGGCGATGACCGGATTGGCGCGGTCATCGTGCAAGAAGGCCATCTCGTCAGCCCAGGTGGGCACCGGCCGGCCCTTTTTCTCGGCGGCCGCCTTTTTGCCCGCCATAATGTCCGCGATCCGCGCACCAAATTGCGCCTTGGGATTGAGCGCGCCGTTTTCGTGGTTTTTCATTCCCACCCGCATCCAGCTTTCGGGCGTCGCGCCGTAGCGATGCATGTAGGCGGTCGCCATCGCCGCGTAAAAACCGGGGAAGGTGAACCCGGCCGGGATCTCGTACAGCACATCGCCGGCCGTGGCCAGCGTGTCGGTCACCCGTTCGGTGGGCAGATTGGTCATCTTTTCGATGCCGCCCACCAGCACCACATCGTACAGGCCAGAGGCCACGGCGATGATCCCCTGTCGCAGCGCAACCCCGCTGCTGGCGCAGGCATCCTCCACCCGCGTCGCCGGCCGGGGAGCCAGCCCCACCCAGTCCGCCATCAGCGGCGCGGTGTGCCCCTGCCCCTCGAACAGATCGCTGCTGTAATTGCCAATGTAGACCGCCTCGATATCTTTCGGGTCCAGCCCTCTGTCCACCGAAGTACGCATCTCGCCAAACGCTTGCACAAACAGGTCGCGGGTCGTTTCGGCCGGGAACGCGCCAAATTGACTCATCCCCGCACCGACAATAGCCACGCCTCGCCCAAGTTTCTTTTCCGTCAAATTAGCCTCCTGTGTTGATCAATTCCGCCAGCCGCTGCCGGTAGCGCGCGACCTCCTGCTCGGCGCGCGGGTCGGCACCACGCACGGCCAGCTTGTGCATATTGAATGCCAGTTCTGTGGCGGCCTGCCGCACATGGCGCAGCCACCGCCAGCGCGCCAGGTCGGCCGACAGCAACGCACTCCAACGCGCCTTCTGCCAGACCCGCCACGACGTAAACAGATGATACAGTTCCTCGCTCACTTCACCGGGCAACTGGCCCGCAATCCAGCTCTTTTCCTGCCGCCAAACCAGCACAACCGCCACCCCCAGCAGCAGGATGCCCGCCCAGTCGAACAAAAAGCTCAGGCAGATGGGGGTGCAACTCTCTCCGCTGAGCGACGAGCCCAGGTTATGGATGCTGTGAAAGAGCATGCCGGCCAGCAGCCCGGTCGGTACGGCCGCCAGCCGCAACCACTGCTTGCGCGCCAGGTAAGCGGCCGCCACGCCCGCGCCAATCAGGCCCGTAAAGAGGGCGTGGTTCAGGCCAAAGGGGATGGTGCGCAACAGGACGATTAAAGCCCAGCTTCCCCAACCCTCTTCGGCAAACGCGCCCACAAAGTAGAGCACGTTCTCGGTAAAGGCAAAGCCCAGGCCGGCCAGCGCGCCGTAGATGATGCCGTCCAGCACGCTGTCTATCTCTCGGCGGGCCACCACCATCACCAGGAGCACTCCCAGCCCCTTGGCAATCTCCTCGGTAATGGGCGCCCAAATGCTGCTGCCCACTACCTCGTAGGCCAGGCCGGCATCGGCCAGCACCCAGGTGGTGGGGATGTCCAGCAGCAGTTGCGCGATCAACGCCATGATGACGGCCGGGACCGCTCCCCACAAAAAGGCCAGTAGCAGCAGCCACCATGGCTCCTTTTCGTGCTGGTCCAGCCAAAGGACAAAGCCAGCATACAGCGCGGCCGGGATCATCCCCACCACCACCGAAGCGAGCAGTCCCACAAGCAACATGCCCTACGCCTCCAACCCGGCCGGAAATTCAAAGCGACCGTCCGGGCCCGGCTCAAAACCCAGCACCTGCACCACCGCGTCGGTGTTCAGCGGGCCGTAGATGTGCGGGAACGCTTCCTCTGCTTCCAGCGCTTCGTGGCGTACCTCGGCCGCTACTCGCTGTGGGTCGATGACCAACAGCACACGCCCCTTTCGGCCAAAGTAATACTGATTGGCTACGCGAATAATCTGGTCCGGCCGGGAGCAATGGATAAAGCCCTCGCTGTCCAGCGTGTCACCACGATAGACGCCGGCCGACAGCGCTTGCTCCCATTCATCCCACTTGGCGATGTGCACGATCATTCTGCGAATTGCTCCCGCAACTCTCGCTTGAGGATCTTGCCCGCACTGGAGATGGGCAGCGCATCCAGCAGCACTCGACGCTCTTGGGCACCTTGTAGCGGGCCAGGTGTTGCTGCATGTGGGCCAGCAACTCTTCCTCGGTGGCTGTGGCCCCCGGCTTGAGCACCACGCACGCCTTGCCCACCTCGCCCCACTTGGCGTCGGGCACGCCAATCACGGCGCACATGTGCACGGCCGGGTGCTTGTAAAGCACCGCCTCGATCTCGGCCGGGTAGACGTTCTCGCCGCCAGAGATGAACATGTCCTTTTTGCGGTCCACGACGTAAAAGTACCACTCCTCGTCGTAGTGCACCATGTCGCCGGTGTGGAACCAGCCCTCATCGTCCATCGACTGCGGCCGAGGCCTCGTGGATTGTTCCAGTAGCCAGAGCAGCCGCTGGGACCCTTGAGCACCAGTTCGCCCACCTGGTTGGGTCCCAGCGGGTTGTTGTCGTCATCCACCACGCGCACATCGATGAAAAAGTTGGGCCGGCCGATGCTGCCCGCCTTGCGGATGGCGTCCTCGGCGGGCAGGGCAAAGAGGCCAGGGCCGTACTCGGTCATGCCAAAGCCCTGTTTGAAGCGGATCCCCTTTTCGGCGGCATACTTTTCCACCAGGGGCACCGGCAGGGGCGCGCCGCCGCTGGTGCAAAAGCGCAGGCTGCTCAGGTCGGCCGTCTCCCAGTTGGGCGCCTGGGTCAGCATCTGGTACATGGTCGGCACCGCGCCAAAGACGGTCACCCGCTCCCGCTCAATCAGCTCCAGCACCTGTTCCGGGATCAAACTGGCGGGTCAGGATGCTGGTGTTGCCAAAGACACCTGCGAGGACATGTAGGCAAACAGCCCGCCGGCGTGGAACAGCGGAAAGACGCACAGGTAGATGTCGTCGTGGGTCAGATCGTGGATCACGGTGTTGAGCACGTTCCAGCAGATCTGCCGATGGCTGATCATCGCCCCTTTGGGCAGGCCGGTGGTGCCGCCGGTAAAGAGCAGGCAGGCAATGTCCTCTGTTGTCCAGCGATTCGCAGGTGACCGGCGCAGCAGACGACTGATCTATCACCGCCTGATAGGCCAGACTGCCAGCAACCGCGCCTTCGCCCTCGAGGTGAAGATAGTGCGGGATGGCATGTTGAGTGTCCTTCACGGCCGCGTCCAGGTCGCTCACGATCTGGTTGAAATCGTCGAATAGAGCAGCGCTTTGGGTGTGGTGTCCTCGACCAAGCCCGCCAGTTCGCGCCAGTGAAGCCGCCAGTTGAGTGCGGTGTGGATGGCGCCCAGCTTGCCGCAGGCGTAGAACAGGTCCAGGTGTTCGATGCCATCGCGGGCCAGGATGGCCACCCGGTCGCCTTTGCCGACTGCCGGCCTCGTGCTCTGCAGCCAGTTGGCCAGCCGGTTGACGCGCCGGTTCCACTGGCGGTAGGTCAGCCGCAGTTCCGGCTCTTTGCCCGCGTCGATAATGGCCAATTTGTCCGGCGAGTAGATCTCGCGCCGTCCCAGATAGTCTCCGATGTACATGGTTCGCTCCTGTCTCAATCCGCAACCCACTTCCAGACCGTGGCTGCCATCGCCAATCCACCGCCGCTGGCGCAAAAGACGACATTGTCACCGGCTTTCGGCCCCACGCCCTGCTCCAGCGCGTCGTCCAGCGCGGCCGGGATACAAGCCGATCCCAAATAGCCCCATTTGTCCATGATCCAGTGGGTTTTGCTCAACGGCTGGCCCAGGTTTTCCATCACCAATTCAATCGTCCGCAGGTTAAGTTGTGTAAAAACGAAAAAGTCAATCTCGTCCAGCGTCAGCCCCGCCTTGCGAACCACCTCGCGAACCAGCGGCGGCCAGTTGTCGCTGTTAAAGGTGGCAGGGAACTTGCGCACAAACTGGACGCGGGGCTTGCCCAGCTCCGCTGACCACCTCCGGCGTTGCCGGCCGATAGGTCCCGCCGGTGTAAATGCCCATAGCATCGTGGTACCGGCCGTCCGCCACCAGCTTGCCGCTCAGGAATCCCGGCCGGTCGCCCGCACCGACGATGGCCGCCCCTGCCCCATCGGCAAAGAGGGTGCAGGTGTACTTGTCACTCCAGTCAAGGTATTTGGTCATTCCATAGCCGCCTGCGACCAGGATGTAGCGCATCCCGGCTCGGTGGCGATGTAGCGGGCCGCCAGGTCCAGCCCGGTGACCCAGGCGGCGCAGGCGCAGTTGACGTCAAAGGTGCCCGCGTTGATCGCTTCCAGCTTGGCCTGCACCGCGGAGGCGGTCGCCGGGCTGAGATAGTCGGGTGTATCGGTGGCGACAATGATCAGATCCAGTTCGGCCGGGGCCACCCCTGCCCGCGCCATCGCCTGCCGCCCGGCCGCCACGATCATATCCGAAGTCGTCTCGGTGTCCGCCATCACGTGCCGCTGATGGATGCCCACGTTTTCCACCAGCCAGTCGCCCACATTCTCACCAAGCATGCGGTTCAGATCGTCGTTGGTCACCACGCGGCCCGGGATATAGCGGCCGGTGCTGAGAATTTGTGCGTAACGCGTCATGTCACTCCAAAGTCGACCGATTTGGCGGCAAAGAACCGCTTGACCGTAGGCCAAAAGATGTCCGGCCGCTCCAGGTAGGTCAGGTGGCCGCATTCCGGGACCATGACCTGGCGGCTGTTGGGAAGGATATCCAGCAGCTTTCGCTGCTGCCAGGGCGGAAGCGCCCGGTCCTGCTCGCCGGTCAGGATCAGCGTGGGCGTCAGAACATTGCGGTAGGCGGCCGGGTCGCGGTCAATGTTCTCGAAGAACGGTTTTTGCGCCTCGGTCAATCGAATCAGGCAATACTTCCTATCGTGATAGCGGTCGTAGAACTGGACGCGCGTCCGTTCCATGTTTTCGCCATAGATCTGACTGGCAAAGTTTTCGCCAAAGATCTTTTCGTACATATAGTAGGTATAGATCTCAAACGCGCCGTCCGAATCGCGATAGAACATCAACGAAATGTCCTGGTACATCTGAAACAGCGTTTCCCGCGTCAGGATTATACCCGACAGCGTGAGCGTGTGCAGACGGTCCTGATACAACCGGCCGAGATCGGCCGCGATAAACCCGCCATAGGAAACCCCAATCGGGTGTACCCGCTCAATTCCAAGAGCATCCATGATGCGGATCAGGTGCCCGGCGAACCCAGGAATGAAGTACGGCTCATCCTCCTGGGAAGACTGCCCCTGCCCAAAATAGTCGTAGAGCAGCACGTCATATTCCGGGTGGACGTAAGGCACGTTCCGATACCAGGATCGGGTAAGCATGGCCAGGCCGTTCAGCAGGACGATGACTTCCCTCTCTCCTTTCCCAAAATACTGCCCAAAATATTCCCAGTAGATGCGCCTGGTTCCATTCTCTACGTGGACGAAACCTGTTTTGTCGGGGCGACCCGCTGTGTCTCGGTCATGGCGCTCTTGCCTTGCTCGTTGCCAAGCAAGAGCAGTGTTCCCGAATGGAGGAAGTTGCACGATCAGCGTCCTTGCTGCATCCGGCACCTCGAACGGGAAAAAGTGCCCGGCGTTGGGCAGTATCCGAATCCGGCTGTTGGGAATCTCCTTAGCCAACAGATCAGCGTTGCCCGGAGGCACTACCTTGTCGTGTTGGCCAAACAAGATCAGAGTGGGGGCCTGCACGTTCTTGAGCCGGGGTTCAAAGCAGGCTTCCTCAGAGATCAGGCTCAAGCCAATCGCCATCTGCGCCTGGTAACCGGCCGGGTCAATTGGATGGCTGATGCGGTGTTCCAGCCACTCCTCAATGATCTCCGGATGAGCCTCGGTAAAGCCGGGCGCGGTGCTGATCACTATCCCGCGGCGCAGCCGCTCGATGGGGTCGCTGGACATGTCGGTGAGCACCGCCAGCGCCTCTTGCGTCACCGGGATGTGGCGCGGGCCGCCAAAGTTGGTGGACGAGAGGATGAGCTTGCTGACCAGCTCCGGCCGGCTGATCGCCAACTCCTGAGCCACAAACCCACCCATCGAATGCCCCATCACCGCCGCCTGTTCGATGCCCAGCGCCTGCATCAAGCCGGCCGTGTCGGCCGCCAGCATGGTCGCCGTGTAGGGCACACCCGGCTTGTCGGTCTGCCCCACGCCGCGGTTGTCAAAAGCGATAACCTGGAAATGTTGGGCCAGGCCGGGAATCATCTTGTGCCACATCCACAGGTCATAACCCAGGCCGGCGATCAGCACCAGCGGCTCGCCGGTCCCATGAACCTCGTAATAGATCTCGATCCCATTGGCGTTTGTCTTTGGCATAGCTGCCTCCTAGCTCAAAAACTGCTTCTTCAACTCGATCTTCATCACCTTGCCGTAGGGCGAATAGGGCAAGCACGTCGGTGAACACGACCCGCTTGGGGATTTTGTAGCGGGCCAGCCGGCCGCCGCAAAACTCGCGCAACTCCTCCTCGGTCGCCGACTGCCCTTTGGCAAGCACCACCACCATCAGCCCGACCTCGCCCCATTTCTCGTCCGGCTGCCCGATGAGCGCAGCCTCGGCGACGGCCGGGTGCTCGCGAAAGACCGCCTCCACCTCGGCCGCATAGATGTTCTCGCCGCCGCTCTTGATCATATCCTTGAAGCGGCCGATGATGGTGTAAAAGCCGTCGTCATCCCTGCGCGCCATGTCGCCGGTGCGGAACCACGGTCCGGAACCGGTCGCCGGATCGTACCAGAGCGCCTTGGCGCTGGCCTCGGGGTTGCGCCAGTAGCCGGTGCAGACGTGCGGGCCGGCGATGAGGAGTTCACCTTCCTCACCGACCGGCACGTCCTGCAAGGTATCCGGGTTGATCAGGCGCATCTGGCTGTGGAAGATCGGCTTGCCCACCGTGCCGAGCTTGGCGACCGACTCCTCATCGGTCATGCTGAAACAGTTGGCGCCCACCTCGGTGAGGCCGTAGCCCTGCCGAAAGACGCCGCCCTTGGCTGCCAGCCACTCATGGACCAGTTCCGGCGGCAGCGGAGCGCCGCCGCTGATAAAAAAGCGAACGTGGCTCAAATCGACGGATGCAAATTCCGGGTGCTTCATGAACATGCGAAAGATGGTCGGCACACCCAGCACCACGGTGCACCTTTCCTCCAGGATGGCGCGAAAGATGGCCTCGAGGTCAAAACTCCGGAACAGGATGATCCGGCCGCTGGCGTAAAACAGCGGCGTGAGAAATGCAAACAGCCCGCCAGCGTGAAACAGCGGGGTGAACACCGGCGAGATGTCGTTCTCGGTCAGCCCCCAACTGACAACCGTGTTGATGCAGTTCCACAGCACCTGGCGATGGGGGATGGTAGCCCCTTTGGGCCGGCCGGTGGTCCCAGAGGTGTAGAGAATGGCATAGGTGTCGTCCGGCTCCAGCGGCGGCCGGTCTGGTTCCCTGCTGGAAGTGCCTGCCCGCAGCTCCTCGTAGCAGGCTGCGCTATCAACGGCAGCCCCTTCCAGTGCAACGTAATGAGGCACGTTCACCTCCGGCCGCATCTCTGCCAGCAAGCCGGCAAACTCGGCGCCGCAGAACAACACCTTGGGTTCGCAGTCGTTGACGATATAGACCAGCTCGCGCGCCACCAGCCGCCAATTGAGCGGCGCAAAGATGGCACCAATCTTGGCCAGTCCGTAAAACAGGTCGATATAGTCCACGCTGTTGTGGGCCAGTATCGATACCCGGTCGCCCTTTTGGACTCCGTACCGCTCCCGCAACAGGTTTGCCAACCGATTGGCCCTGGCGTTTAGCTGGACGTAGGAATAGCGCCGGCCGGAATCCATGTCCACCAGCGCCACCCGGTCGGGGGTCAGCCGCGCTCGTGCGCTCAACAGGTCCGCTGCATGCATCCCACCACCTCCCTCAACATCGGCCGGGTCACGACGCACTCGCCATCAGCACATAGGTCACGCTCAGGATCATCCGCGCCGCGTCCATCACGGCGCGGAGCAGAGCGCTCAATGCGTTTTGCTCCACCTCGCTGCCACCGGATCGCGCAATGATCTCCTGCAATTGCTGCTCGGTGATCTCAACAATGGCGTGCAACTCGCTGACGGCAAACCCCTCCTGCCGCCGCTCGTTGGCCACGGCCGTCAGGTGCTGCTCCAGGATATGCGGGTCGTTTTGGCCTATGCTCTTTGCCAGAGCGTCCAGCCAGCGCTCGACCCGCTCAACCGTCTGCCCCAACAACGGCTTGCCATAGGACGGTATCTGGCGGATGGCATCTTTGGTAATCCCATCCACCAGCGTCGGCCGATTGGTCATGATCAGCTTGTCCAGCGAAACAGCCATTTTCTACTCCTCCAGCGTTAATAGCCCTTTGTCGCGCACCCACCGGCCGTGCAGGGAGCGCATCATGGCCAGCCCTTTCAGTCCCCGGTGGTCGGTGGCACTGTAACTGATGGGCGGCAGCAGGCCGCCGGTCCACGCCTCCAGCCCTTCCAGCGCGGCAACAAATCCGTCGCGGGTCAGGTCCGGCCCGGCGCGCTTGAGCCCCTCCACAACCAGTTGCGCGGCCGCAAAGCCAATCCGGCTGTGGGTGCCGGGCGTCTGCTCTCCGTGCTGAGTGTTGCGGGCCACCAGTTTGCAGAACAGGCGCTCGCCGCGATGGTGGCGCGGACCGGCCGGATAGCTCGTGGCCCGCAGGCCGTGGGTCGCCGCCGTGCCGGCAAACTGGAACAGCTCCGGCCCGGAGAGCACATAGCTGCCCAGCCAGGCAGGGCGGAAACCGGCGGCATGAGCAGCCAGCAACAGATCGGCGGCCGGCTTGACGTAGGTGTACAGCAAAACCAGGTCGGGGTCGTGAACGGCCAGCTCGGCGACCCAATCGGCCGGTGCGCTCGCCCCGGCCGCATGCCACACCGTTGCGGCCGGCGCCACCCCCGCTCGCGCCAGTTCGCTCACAAAAGCCTGCGCACCCTCCTGCCCAAATCGGTCGTCGACGGCAAACACGGCGATCCGTCGCGGGCGCAGCTCATCCAGCGCGTATTGAGCCAGCAGCCGCCCCTCGACCTGGTATGAAGGCTGGAGCGCAAAATAGGTTCGCTTGAGCGGCGATGCCCAGATCGAAAGCCCGCTGTGCGGTGAAACAACCGGGACCTGCTTTTCGATCAGGTAATCGAGCACCGCCATGTTGGTGATGGTACCCAACGGACTGACGATGGCAAATACCTCATCCTGCTCGACCAGCTTAATGACGGCCGGCCGGGTGCGGGTGGGGTCAAAGCCATCGTCCTCGACGAGCAGTTCGATCTTTCGCCCGTGGACGCCGCCCCAGCGGTTGGCATGCTCATAGCAGGCGGAATAGCCGCGCAACGCCGCCAGGCCAAGGGCGGCGTTGGGGCCGGAGAGGTCGCAGAAGGTACCCAACCGGATCGTATCGGCCGTGACGCCAGGTGCGCTGGCGCGGCGCGACGGGCTCTTCCAGACTCAAAACCGGGCACCACCAGGCGGGGCACGATCTGGAGTCGCTCGGCCTCCTCGCGCAGCCAGGGGCGAAAGTCGGGATGCGCGATCCGGATCAGAGCCTCGGTCCGGTCCTTGATGCAGCGCCCTTTCAGCTCGGCCACGCCGTACTCGCTGACCACGGTATCCACGTCCTGGCTGGCGACCGTGACTTGCGCCCCCTCGTTCAACATCGGTACCACCGTTGAGATTTCGCCGTCCCTGGCCACCGAGTGCAGGGCGATGATGCCCCGGCCGCCGGGCGAGAGCTGCGCGCCGCGGTGGGTGTCGAGCTGGCCGCCCGTGCCGCTAAAGTGGCGCGGCCCCAGGCTTTGCGAGCACACCTGTCCGTACAGGTCCACCTGCAGTGCGGTGTTGACGCTCACCATTTTGTAGTTTTTGCCAATGACATACGGATCGTTGGTGACTTTGCCCTGCTGGAACTCAACCGCCAGGTTGTCGTCGACAAAATCGTAGAGCTTTCGCGTACCAAGGGCAAAGCCGCCGACCATCTTGCCCTGCCACAGCGTTTTGCGCTTGCCAGTGACGACCCCCGCCTCGTAGAGATCGACCATCCCGTCGGTGAACATCTCGGTGTGCACACCCAGGTCGCGCCGCTCCAGCAGATAGGCGGTGATGGCGTTGGGGATGCCGCCGATGCCCAACTGAATCGTGGCTCCATCCTCGATCAGCTCGGCGATGTAGCCGCCGATAGATTGCTCCCAGTCGCTGGGCGCTGTGACCGGCAACTCGAACATCGGCACGTGGTTCTCGACCACGTAATCCACGTCCGAGATGTGGATCTGGGTGTCACCCAGCGTCCAGGGGGTGTTCTCGTTCAACTCCAGCACCACCAGGTCGGCCGCTTCGATGAGCATCTTTTCATAGATCAGCCCAACCGACAGCGACATAAAGCCGCGCCTGTCCGGTGGGGTGGCCGTGCCCCAGTAGATGTCCAGATGGTTGCCTACGGCCGCCAGCTTGACCTTGGCGGCCGCGTGCAGATTATTGGGGATATAGGAGATGCGGCCCTGGGGGTGCACCGCCCGATCGGGAGCGCCGTAGAACCAGTTCTCCACAAAAAAGTGGCCCGCCATCTGGGGATCGTAGACAAAATCGTAGCGCCGCAGGGGCAAAGCCACCCAGACCGTCACATCTTCCAGGCGGTCCTTGTGATTCCCCAGCTCGCTCAACAGACCGGGCGGTTCCGAGGCAGCCAGCGCCACGCCGATGGTCTGATGCGACTGGACCAGCGACACGGCTTCCGGGATGGAAAGCAGCTTCTGTTTGTACAGCTCACCCGGATCCATCCATCTCCTCCTACACCGACCCGCAATCAAGTCCCGACGACAATTCCACCATCTACCCGCAACACCGTCCCGGTGATGTAGCTGCCCTCGTCGGATGCCAGGAAGAGATAGGCATTGGCAATGTCCCTTGGCTCGCCCATCCGGCCGAGCGGCACCCGCGCCTTCATCCCTTCCAGTACTTTTTCCGGCATGGAAACCAGAATCTCCGTAGCCGTAAAGCCAGGGGCGACCGCATTGACCCGGACGTTGCTGCGCCCCAGTTCGCGCGCCCACACCTTGGTCATGCCGATCACACCCGCCTTGGTCGCCACGTAATTTGTCTGGCCAAAGTTGCCGTCCAGCCCCACAATCGACGTCGCGTTCAGGATCACGCCGCCGCCCTGTTTGACCATGTATGGGGCCACCGCCTGGGAGCAGTTAAATACCCCCTTCAGGTTGACCGCGATCACCAGGTCAAAATCGGCTTCCGGCATCTGCTTGACCAACTCGCCATCCTTGACCTTGACCAGCATATTGTCCCGCAGGATGCCGGCGTTATTGACCAACACATCGATCCGGCCGTACTTGGCCGCCACCGCATCCACCCACTGCCTGCACCGCCGCCCGGTCGGCCACATTCACCTGGTAGAAATCGATTCCCAACGCCTGCGCGGTCGCCTGGCCGGCCTCTGCGTTCAGATCGCAGATCACCACCTGGGCTCCTTCTTCCACGAACCGCTCGGCCGTGGCCTTGCCAATCCCGGCCGCGCCGCCGGTAATCAGTGCTACTTTGCCCTTCAAACGCATCTCGCAAATTCTCCTTTTATCGTAGTTCATCAAGGACAACAGACCGGCGGCATCCTTGCGCGATCACCATTGGTCCATTGTCATTCGTCTTCCGTTCGCTCAGCATGGCCCCCACTTGACCACCGTCGCCCCCCAAACATATCCAATCCCGGCCCCCACAATTGCCATCAGATCGCCGTCTTTCAGCCGCCCCTGCTTTTCACCTTCGATAAGGTTGATGATGCTGTCCTGTTCCCCGATGTGACCATAGCTGGCGTTGTACACCCCCTGCTCTTCAGTCAGGCCCAATCGCTGCAGCATATCCCGGTAGCCAGACGGCTTGATGAGCACCATGTTGAGAAAGCCCAGATCAGCTCGCGTGTAGCCGCTTTTTTGCAGAGCCAGATCGATGCAGGCCATCCAGTTGTCCATCGATACCTCGTTGAGGCGCGACTTCATCGCCTCCGGCTCCACCAGGTCAAACTTGAACAGACCTTGCGCCACGGCCTCATCGGTCGGGAACTGAACCGTACCGCTGGCCGGCACCACCACGTGCTTGCTCATCGAGCCATCGGTGATCAAGTGGGCCCCCAGGACGTGGTTGCGCGGCCAATTCTTGCGCAGCAACAGCGCCCCTGCTCCCGCGCCAATGTTGAAGAGAAAGCTTGTGCGCTGATTGCTGAGGTCAATCACGTCGCCAATCCGGTAGCCACCGGCAATCAACACCGTGTTGATCTCCGGATCGGCAATCATCATGTCCTTGGCCATCTTGAGCGCGGCAACCGTGGTGCAGCACCGCATGTGGATGTCAATTCCCCAGGCACGCGTGGCACCAATTTCGTTGGCCAGGTGGATGGCGGTGGTCCACAACAAGTATTCGCGCCACTCTTCGGTGGTGCAAAGGATCACGTCGATCTCCTCCGGGGAGATATCGGTCTTGGACAGGCAGTCCTGCGCCGCCCAAACAGCCATCTGGTTAGGATGGTCATCCGGGCCAGCCATGTGTTTCTGCTCGATGCCCAACTTTTCGCGCACCACCCATTCGGGCAGGCCGCTTTCGCGGGCAATATCGGCCGCCGTCAGCACCGGTTCCGGCAAATACATCCCGGTACTCACAATGCCCGCCGATACGGTTGAAGG
Organism: uncultured Chloroflexia bacterium; assembly: GCA_963707345.1. Taxonomy (GTDB): domain Bacteria; phylum Chloroflexota; class Anaerolineae; order Promineifilales; family UBA4811; genus CAVPPE01. The sequence continues at coordinate 655,936 of CAVPPE010000001.1, read as the reverse complement.
ATTTGCCATCAATGGCTCCTTGGGTTTATTCCGGCCGGGCAACGACCTTGCTGGAGCGCTCTGACAACCACTCGGCCACCTCCGGCCAAAGTTTGTACTTGGCTCGGCTGCTGGCCATAATCCCTACGTGGGTGGATGGAATGACCCGCAATTCCTTGTCGGTGCTGGAGATGAGGTCCATGACGCTCTCAGATTGGGCTTGAGAAACGAGGTGGTCGTATTGCGCCACCAGGTTGAGTAACGCGGCACGGATGTTGGACAAATCTACGCGCCGCCCGTGAATAAAATGCTCCCCCCTGATCAGTTCATTGTTGCGAACATAGTCGTGCACAAATTGGCGGAACGCCTCGCCGGCAAAGGGGATGACGTCCTCAACCCAGCGGTTGATGGCCTGCCAGCCGCGCACGGCCGTCTCGTCCTCCAGTTGCTTCCACAAGTTGACGTAGGCGCCGACAAAGTTTTCCATCGGCTTGAGCATTTTAGCCCAATGCCGGATCAGCTCGCCGGGGACGTTGCCAAAGGAGTCTATCAGCTTGTCCACGTCCAGCCGCCCTTCTTCCAGCCACATCGCCATCGAGCCTTCCGGCCGGTGCGAAAAGTCAATCGGCGCGGTCAGCAGGATGATGTTGCGAACCGGCGCATCGGGGTAATAGGCGGCATACAACACCGTCAGCGTCGCCCCAATGCAATACCCCAGCATGCTCACCTGGTCTGCGCCAGAAGTGCGAAGCACGCGGCGCACAGCGCGGCGCAGGTACTCGGTGACATAGTCGTCGAAAGTGGTGTTCCGGTCTTCCGGTGCCGGCGTCCCCCAGTCCAGCAGGTAGACGTCGAACCCCTGCTCCAGCATATACTCCACAAAGCTCCGGCCCGGGACCCAAGTCGTAGATAAACGGCCGATTGATGAGCGCATAGACCAGCAGCAAGGGAATGGGGTAGCGCTCCTCCGGCGGCCGCACGGGCCGGTAGCGGTACAAGCGGGTCTTGTTCAATGCCCAGACCTCGTCCTTGGGAGTCAGCCCGACCGGCACATCGTGTGAATCGACAATGGCTTTGACTCCCTGGACGTAACGGCTATAGGCGCGCTGAGCGGCCGCGCTTGAATCCTGGGCAGCGCCCTCGATTGAAAAGAACAGGTCACCCCAGGGCGGGGTATAGAGGTCATCCATGATGGGTGAAATCACCCTTGTGCTTGCAGCAGGTCCAGGATTTTGTCCAGCTTGGCGTCCAGATCATCTACCAGCATCTCAATGCGGGTCATCCGTTCCGCCAATCCAATAACCTCCTTGCGAGTGGGCAAGCTCATCTGTTGCAGGTATTGCTCCATCAGGTCACTCACCTGCTTCCGAACCATCGCCAGCGCCTCCATGCTGCCTTCCATCTGTTGGCTCATGGAATCGGCAAAGCTCTTGCTGGCCACCATCTCGCTCATCGCGTTGGACCACGACTTGGTCCAACTGTCATAGAATTGAATAACCGGCTCAAATGGGTCGCCCTCTGGCTTGCCAGATTGCTCTTGGCTCATTGGTTTCTCCTAGTCCACTAGCTCACTTTTCCAGCACGTAACTCCCCGGTGCGTCCAGCAAAGACGGGTACGCATCATTGCCGGCCGGCGGTGGTGCTATCAGGTTACCAGACCGCTTTTTCAACCACGGAACCCAATCCGACCACCAGCTACCTTCGTGGCTGGTTGCCCCTGCCAACCAGGCTTCCGCATCGGTCGTTTTGTCGTCGTTCGTCCAATAGCTGCGCCCCTTCTTGCCCGGCGGGTTGATGATGCCGGCAATGTGCCCACCACCGGTCAGAATAAAGCGGACCGGCCCGCCCTGCAACTGGCGCATGGTAAAGGCACCCTGCCAAGGAACGATATGGTCGCCGCTGGCCGCCACACAGTAGGTTGGCACGTTGACCTTGCCCACGTCAATCCCAACCCCATTCACCTGGATGCCGCCGGGCTCCTTCAGTTTGTTCTTCAAAAAGAACTCGCGCAGCAAGAACGAATGCACCCGGCCGGGGACCCGCGTCCCGTCGCCATTCCAGTACAGCAGGTCAAAGGCCGGCGGCTCTCGCCCCATCAAATAGTTCTCAATCACGTAATGCCATAGCAGGTCATTGGAGCGCAGCATGTTAAACGTGGACGCCATGTTCCGGCCGTCCAGGTACCCGCCGCTGACCTTCATCAGCCACTCCAGAAACTTGACCTCCGGCTCGCTGAGGAACGCTGCAATATCGCCCACATTGGAAAAATCCTGGTGGGTGGTAAAGCAGGTCGCCGCGCTGACCGCCGGCAGGTCGAATTCGGCCAGCGCTTCTTCGCCGGCCGCAGCCAGATAGGCCAGCGTGAACTGGACCATGATCCCACCCAAACAGTAGCCCACCATGTTCACCTGCTCGGAGCCGGTGATGGATTTGACTACCTGCATGGCCGTCACCGGACCGCGCAGCATATAGTCTGCCCACTCCAGATCGAGGATCGATTCGTCCGGATTCTTCCAGCTGATGGCAAAGACAGTGAAACCGGCGTCCACCAGATATTTGAACAGCGAGTTTTCCGGCCGCATATCCATCACGTAATACTTGTTGATCCATGGGGGGACCACCAGGATTGGGACGGCGCGAACCTTTTTGGTTGCCGGCGTGTACTGAATCAGCTCGATCAACGGGCTGCGGAAAACCACCTTGCCCGGCGTCATCGCCAGATTCTTGCCGACCTCGAAAGCTCCCTCCTGCACCTGGCTGATGCGCCCCTTTTCCAGGTCGGAGAGCAGATTCTGCATTCCGTGGACCAGGTTCATACCGCCGGTGCGGACGATCTCCTGCAGCACAACCGGGTTGGTCAGCGCAATATTGGTCGGGCTGAGCGCATCGGCCGCCTGCCTGGCCCAAAACACCGCCCGCTGATGAACCGCGGGATGCACCTCTTCCAACCCATCAGCCACCTCTACCATCCATTGAGTGGTGATGAGATAGGTCTGCTTGAGAACGTCAAAGGCCACGTTCTCCTGCCAGGCCGCGTCCGCAAATCGCCTATCGGCCGGCAGCACCTCCTCCCCGGCCGGTAGGCCCCACAGCCGGGCGTAGGTATCCGCCATTAGCTCCACACTGCGGGTGGCGGCCGTCAGATTGGCCTGCTGCAAGCGCCACAGGCTGGCTGCCGTACCGGTAGCCAGCCTGAACATGTGTTCCCAAGAGAATGTAGCGGTTGAATCGGTCACTGGTCGATGCACCTTTCGTTGGCCAGGCGCGCGCCGGCCGGGGTTGTTGATCAGTTAGTGTCTACTTGGTTTCTTTTTGCTTCATCAATTGGTCCACTTTGGCCGACAACGCCTCTATCTGACGTTGCAGCGCCTGCATGGACGACATGGTCGCATCCATCGTCCCCTCAACCTGGTTGGAGACAGCATCAGCTACCGCCTTGTCCATTCGATCCTTGAACGCCTGGGATTGCTCCATCGTCTTTTCCACCACTTTGAACATGTTGTCCATATAGCTGGTGGTAAACTTTTCCCACATATCCAGGTTCTTTTTGAAGAAATCATCGGGCATCATTGTCTTGGTCCTCCTAAACTTGTTGAGCCGAATTGCTCAGCAGATAAAAATACAACGCAGTGGCCAGCGCGGGGCCAGCCGCTGCATGGTCATTGTATCAAACTCGAGTTTCAGCCAAGTTACAGGGAAGTTACAGGCGAGGTCATTGCTGCATCTGCCGATACAGGGCAACGGTTTCTGGCGCAGGCTCAACGTCCAACTCTTCGCGCAGACAGCTCACGCACCGCTCGTAGGTGCGCAGTGCCTTGACCCGGTTTTCCTGCCCCAGGTAGATTCGCATCAGCAACTGGTAGGCGGCTTCCCAACAGTTGTCGGCCGCCAGCATCCTTTCACACAGCGCCACTGCCTCGGCGGCCGCTTCCGGCCCGCCTCTAGCTGCCAGGATCTCGGCCGCCCGGGTGGAGGCGTTCAGAAAGACGCGTCGCAGCCGCTCCTGATCCTCCCGGCACCAGTCCTCGTACAGGTGATCGGGCAGCAGATCGCCGTGGTACAGCGCCAATGCCTGCCGGTACGCTTCCAGAGCCGTGTCGTCATCCGCCTCCTGCTCCGCCTGGGCAACCAGCCGCTCAAAAACGTCCACGTCAAACCAGAGCGGCGCGTCCGGATTGAGGCCATAGGCGCTCCCCCGCCGTTGGACAAACAGCGTCGCCGTGCGCGGCGGCCGGCCGGGTTCCAAAGCTCGCTGCAGCGCGTTGAGCGATACCTTGAACTGCCGTTCGGCCGCCTCCTCATCCGCCTCCGGCCAGAGCTGGGCCGCAATCCGCTCCCGTGGCACGAACGATTCGTGCCGGCTGAGCAGAAGCAACTGGAACAACTGACGCGCCTTTTCGCGCCGCCACTCACCGTCAGAGATCGGGTCGTCGCCCCGGCCGACGGCAAAGCGGCCCAGCGCGTGGACCCGCAATGTGTAGCCGGGGTGAAACGAAAGCTCGGCCGGAAGACCCGTCTGCTCCAGCATCCGGCCCGCAAAAGCCGGCCAGATGCCACTCTGCCGGGCCCGGATCAGCAGCGGCACCTGGGCGGCCGGGTCTGGCAGGCCCAGAAAGGTCCGCTGGCTGAGGAGAAACTGGTAATTGTGCTCCTTCAGCAACGCAAAGAGCCCCTGCAACGCGGAGCCCAGGCCCGTCAACTCGCGGCGCAGGTAGGAGTAAGATTGCCAGAGACGCGCCACCGCCTGGCCAAACGGGTCGCCACATTCCTGGAATGCCATCGCAGACAGATCGAGCCAATAATCCGCGTCCGGGTCCCGGCCGGCAATCACATAGCTGATTCCAAGCGTCACCCCGGTGAGCGCGACGATCCACTCGTCGCCCGCGCCCAGTCCGGTTTCAATTCCCTCGCGCGCGCTGCGCTCGGCCGCGGCCAGCTCCCCGCGGTAGCCGTGCAGTCGGCACAAGCCCCACAGCGCTTCTGCCTTGGTGCGCCGCACCGCCAGTCGCTCGCCGATCTCCATTGCCCGCTCATAGCAAGCCAATGCCCGCCTTGACGCCTCGGCCGGCTCCACTCGCTCAGTCACTTGCCAGGCGTGCCCCAGCCGCATAAAGCCCACCGCTTCGACAAACGGCGAACCCAGCCGCCGGCCGACGGCAATTCCCTCCTGCGCGGTGACCAGCGCCTGCTCCGCCTGCCCCATCCAGGAATAGAGAAGTGAGAGCAACAACAACGTCTCACGGTGGGCACGCGGCGCACGAAAACTGTCCGGCTGCTGGGCGCGCCGCTCGGCTGCGGCCCTCTCCTCTAACAAAGCGCGGGCCTCGTCCAGCCGGCCGGTGCGCAACAGCACCCGCACATCCAGATCAGCCTTGCTGGGCCCTTCGATGCGCAACTCGCGTGCCTGTCGCAGGAGCTCCTCCGCCTTGTCCCACTTGCCGCGATTGGTCATATTCTCGGCCATCAACTCCAGCAGACGGGCCTGCTCTTCGCGGTCCGGTTGGCCGTCCACCAGCATCACCGCCTCTTGCAATAGGCTTTCCGCTTTGAGCGGCCGGACCGTGTCCAGGTAAACGGCCGCCTGCCCGCGCAGCGCCCGGCTTGCCCCGGCCACGTCGCGCAGGGCAAGGTAACGCTCTCTTGCCTGTTCGTACCAGGCCAGCGCCTCGTCAAAGCGGCTGGCAAAGCGGCAGAGTTCCCCCATGCGGTACATCAGGACGGGCTGCCGGCCGAGCACCGGCAGCGGCAACGCGGTAACCCACTCGCTCATGGTATCCAACCGGCCGCGCTGCACCAGCACCTCGCTCACCTGGACCATCAGCTCGACGGCCGCCTCGTACTCGACCTCGCTCGGGAAATGGCTGGTTGCGGCCGCCAGCCAATGGTACACCGCCCCCTCTACATCATTTTGCTGCCCGAAATAGCCGGCCGCCCGGCGGTGCAAAACCTGAGTGCGCTCCGAATCCCGGGCCATCTGCTGGCGCAGAAAATCGTGGAACAGATGGTGGTAGCGGTAGGCATCACCTACCCGCACCAGAAAAAAGCCCTCCTCGTCGAAACGGCGCAGCACCTCGTCACTCCCCTGTTGCTCCAACAGGAAATCGCACACCGGGCCATCCAACTGACGCAGCACGGAGGTATACAACAGGAATTCCTGGACTTGCAGCGACTGGCGCGCCAACACCTCCTGCGCCAGATAGGAAAACAGATCACTCAGAGACCAGGCCATCTCGTCCAGGATTTGATCCACGCTGCTGGCCACGCCGCTCTGCAAACCCTGCCAGATCATCTGCAACGCAATGACCCAGCCCTCAGTTTCCTGCGCCAGCCGCGCCACCTGCCGGTCGCTCAGCGTCACACCATACTGGCGATGGAACAGCGCCTCCACCTCGCTGGGGCTAAAGGCCAGGTCGTGCTGGCTAACCTCCAGCAGTTCTCCCTTGACTTTCCACTGCTGCATGCCCTGCAACGCCGGCCGCTGGCGCGTTGCCAGCACCAGGTGCGTATTGGGTGGCAATACTTGCAGGAAATGGTCCACCAGCGCCCCCACCTCGACTGACGCATTGACCAGGTGATAATCGTCCAGCACCAGGATGGCCGGACGGTTGGGATCCAACTGCCGCACCAGTTCATTGGATAGTGTTTCCACAATAGCCTGGTGAGAGCGCTGACCGGCAGCCGGATCCTGGATCTGACGCAGGACCCCTGAGCCAAATTTGGGATGCTTGACGCGAAAAGCGTGAACCAAATAGAGCAAGAAGACCAACGGGTCGCGATCCTGCTCGGTGATACTGTACCAGAACAACTCGAGGGGAGCCCGCTGCAATGCAGAGACCAGCGCCGTGCTCTTGCCATACCCCGTGCTGGCCTGCACCACGGTCAGCCGGTAGTGCTGCGCCTCCAGCAACTGCGCTGCCAGCGCCGGCCGCTCCAGCAAATAGCGCCGCGGCCGGGGCAACATTACCTTGCTCAGAATCGCCGTATCCACCGCACTCCTATTCCAGCCTTTGGTTTCGCACAGATTGTACCCCAACGAGCCCGGCCGGCAAAGCGTACAAATGTTTGACAAAGAAATGCGAGTCATGCTATAATGGAACCGGTTCCATGGAACCGGTTCCAGGTGAGGATGAGGATTCGATGGCCGTGACAATCCGAGATGTGGCTCAACAAGCCGGGGTCGGCCTTGGCACGGTATCGCGAGTGCTCAACAACAGCCCGCTTGTCAGCGAAGCAACGCGTCTGCGCGTCCTGGAAGTCATCGAGGAGTTGAACTTTTCGCCCAGCCCAATTGCCCGCCGCCTCTCATTGGGAAAGACCCTCACCATTGGTGTCATCACTCCCTTTTTCACCCGGCCGTCGTTTGTGGAACGGCTGCGCGGCGTGGAAAACGCGCTGACCGAGAGCCAATACGACCTGATTATTTACAACGTCGAAACACCGGAACGGCGAGACATCTGTTTTCGCGATGTGCCCCGCCGGGAGAGGGTCGATGGCGTGATCATCTTTGCACTCAACCCGCGCGATGACGACGTCGAAACATTGTCAACCTCGGCCGTCCCGATTGTCCTCGTCGATGCCCACCACCCTGCCCTGGCATCCTTCAGCCGGGTGTTGGTGGATGATAAGGAAGGCGGCCGGAAAGCCACCGAATACCTGATCGAGTTGGGCCACCGACGCATCACTTTCATCGGCGATCTTCCCAACGAAGGATTCAACTTTACTTCCAGTGCCGACCGGCAGCTTGGCTATCGACAGGCATTGGAAGCGGCCGGAATCCCGTTGCGGCCCGAATATCTGCGCTTGGTCCAGCACGGCCGGGCAGAAGCGCGCTGGATGGCTCGCGGACTGCTGGAGCTTTCCGAGCCACCGACCGCGTTTTTTGCCGCCAGTGATACCCAGGCAATGGGGGTTGTGGAGGCAGCACGCGACTTGAACCTCCAGGTTCCGCAGGATTTATCCATCATTGGATATGACGACATCGAAGTGGCCGAATTCCTCGGCCTCACGACCATCCGGCAGTTATTGTACGAATCAGGCGAACGGGGCGTGCACCTGCTCCTGCAAGCACTTGAGGATTCTCAATCGGAACCCGTATGCCAAGTGCTGCCTACCGAATTGGTAGTGCGGAACACAACCGCACCACCCGCCAAAAGCTAAAACCACAAACTTTTTTCCAAGGAGGTGAGGTCACTACAACACAACACACTCGACACGCAATCTCAATGTTGTATCCGTTAGCAATTTAGGAGGAGTAAACAATGAAACGCTGGAGCTTTGCTCTACTTACCCTGGCGCTCGCCTTGAGCGTCATTCTGGTGGCATGCGGCACCAAAGAGCCAACTGCCACCCCCAAACCGGCCGAGCCGACGGCCGTGGAAACGAAACCAACCGAACCCATGCCCGAGGTGGACTTTCCGGTGCTGCCGGGCGGCTACCTGGAGAAGGCCATCGCTGGCGAGTACGCCGGCACCGAAGTCACCGTGGATGGCCCCTTTACCAACCCCGATGACCTGCGCTTCTTCGAGTCCGTGGCGGCCTTTGAAGAGGCCACCGGCATCACCGTCAACTACATCGGCGACAAAGAGTTCGAGGCCCGTCTGTCCATCGCGGTGGACGCTGGCGACGCCCCCGACATCGCCGACTTTCCCCAGCCAGGCAAGGCGGCCGGCTACGCCCGCCAGGGCCACATCGTCGACCCCACCACCTGGATCCCGGAAAGCTGGCTCAAGCAACAGTACAACCAGAGCTGGCTCGACATGGCCATGATCGAAGCGCCGGACGGCCAACTGATGGTCGGCGGCGTCTGGCACCGCTTCAACGGCAAGAGCCTCGTCTGGTACCCCAAGGACGACTTTGACGCCGCTGGCTACCAGGTCCCCACCACCTGGGACGAACTCCTGGCCCTCACCCAGCAGATCGCCGACGACGGTGACACCGCCTGGTGCATCGGCTTCGAGTCGGGCGCGGCCACCGGCTGGGCAGCCACCGACTGGACCGAGGAGTTGATGCTCCGCACCACCTCCCTGGAGAACTATGACGCCTGGGTCGCCGGTACCCTGCCCTTCTCCTCACCCGAGGTCAAGAACGCCATCGAGACCTGGAGCGAGATCTGGTTCAACCCCGACTATGTCTACGGCGGCACCGACGGCATCGTCTCCACCTTCTTTGGCGATTCCCCGGCCCCCATGTTCGAGGACCCGCCCAAGTGCTGGATGCACCGGCAGGGCAACTTTATCACCGGCTTCTTCCCCGAAGGCGCCCAGGCCGGCGTCGACTATGACTTCTTCTACCTCCCGCCCGTCAACGACCAGTACGGCAAGCCCTTCCTCGTCGCCGGCGACCTGATGTCCATGTTCAACGATCGCCCCGAAGTGCGGGCCCTGATGGAGTACTTTACCACCCCGCAGTCCGCCTCCGGCTGGCTGACCAACGGCGGCGCACTGGCCGCCCACCTGACCGCCACGCCCGACATGTACGGCGTGGACCTGGAACGCGGCATCGCTGCCCTGGTCCTCGAAGCCACCAGCTTCCGCTTCGACGGCTCGGACCTGATGCCCGGCGAAGTTGGCGCTGGCTCCTTCTGGACCGGCATGACCGACTATGTCAGCGGCGCGGCCGACCTCGACACCGTCCTGGCCGAAATCGACGCCTCCTGGCCAGCGGGTGTCTCCGGGCAAGCCCCGCCCTCCGAAGCGGGAGGCTTTCCGGTGCTGCCGGGCGGCTACCTGGAGAAGGCCATCGCTGGCGAGTACGCCGGCACCGAAGTCACCGTGGATGGCCCCTTCACCAACCCCGATGACCTGCGCTTCTTCGAGTCCGTGGCGGCCTTTGAAGAGGCCACCGGCATCACCGTCAACTACATCGGCGACAAAGAGTTCGAGGCCCGTCTGTCCATCGCGGTGGACGCTGGCGACGCCCCCGACATCGCCGACTTTCCCCAGCCAGGCAAGGCGGCCGGCTACGCCCGCCAGGGCCACATCGTCGACCCCACCACCTGGATCCCGGAAAGCTGGCTCAAGCAGCAGTACAACCAGAGCTGGCTCGACATGGCCATGATCGAAGCGCCGGACGGCCAACTGATGGTCGGCGGCGTCTGGCACCGCTTCAACGGCAAGAGCCTCGTCTGGTACCCCAAGGACGACTTTGACGCCGCTGGCTACCAGGTCCCCACCACCTGGGACGAACTCCTGGCCCTCACCCAGCAGATCGCCGACGACGGTGACACCGCCTGGTGCATCGGCATCGAGTCGGGCGCGGCCACCGGCTGGGCAGCCACCGACTGGACCGAGGAGTTGATGCTCCGCACCACCTCCCTGGAGAACTATGACGCCTGGGTCGCCGGTACCCTGCCCTTCTCCTCGCCCGAGGTCAAGAACGCCATCGAGACCTGGAGCGAGATCTGGTTCAACCCCGACTATGTCTACGGCGGCACCGACGCCATCGTCTCCACCTTCTTTGGCGATTCCCCGGCCCCCATGTTCGAGGACCCGCCCAAGTGCTGGATGCACCGGCAGGGCAACTTTATCACCGGCTTCTTCCCCGAAGGCGCCCAGGCCGGCGTCGACTATGACTTCTTCTACCTCCCGCCCGTCAACGACCAGTACGGCAAGCCCTTCCTCGTCGCCGGCGACCTGATGTCCATGTTCAACGATCGCCCCGAAGTGCGGGCCCTGATGGAGTACTTTACCACCCCGCAGTCCGCCTCCGGCTGGCTGACCAACGGCGGCGCACTGGCCGCCCACCTGACCGCCACGCCCGACATGTACGGCGTGGACCTGGAACGCGGCATCGCTGCCCTGGTCCTCGAAGCCACCAGCTTCCGCTTCGACGGCTCGGACCTGATGCCCGGCGAAGTCGGCGCTGGCTCCTTCTGGACCGGCATGACCGACTATGTCAGCGGCGCGGCCGACCTCGACACCGTCCTGGCCGAAATCGACGCCTCCTGGCCCAGGTAGTGTAACATGATAAGCAAGACTGCCAGCCCTCTTCGGGCTGGCAGTCTTGCAAACAAGGAGTTGGCTCATGGCACAGTACAAAGCAGTGCAAGAGGACAGCGGCAGCGTCGCGGCCAGGTTCGTGGCCTGGCTTGGGCGCGTCTGTGATAGCCGTGGTTATCCCCCTCATCGCCTTTGCGGTGATCTATTACGGGTTCATCTTTTTGCGCGACAGCAACGCGCCCAAATGGGTGACCGCCGCTGTAGCCATCGTCTGGGGCGTCGGCGGGGTGGCCCTTCTCTACTGGGTGTTCAACAGCATCGTCGAACGGCTGCCCGACGAATGGACAGAGCGGCTCCAGCCCTTTGTGTTCGTCGGCCCGGCGATGGCCATTCTGATCTGGTACCTGGCGGTGCCGTCGTTGCGCACCTTCTATCTGAGCCTTTTCGGCCGGGATGGACCTCCGCCCGGCGTTGGCTTTTTCCAGACCTTCGCCAGCGACGCCTTTGTTGGCTTTCAGAACTATGTGGCCGTCTTTTCCGAGCGCCTGCTGACCGAGGCGTTGCGCAACAACCTGATGTGGATCGTCTTTGGCAGCACCTTGTCGGTCGTCTCTGGCCTGGTGGTCGCCACGCTGGCCGACCGGAGCAAATTCGAGCGCGTCGCCAAGTCGCTCATCTTTCTGCCGATGGCCATCTCGTTTGTGGGCGCCAGCGTCATCTGGAACTTTATGTACGAATTACAGCCCGTCGGCCAACCTCAAATTGGCCTGTTGAATGCTCTCCTGGTAACCGTGGGCATAGACCCCATCCTTTGGGACAAATGGGTTGCGATTCAACCCTGGAATAACCTGTTCCTGATCCTCATCGTCGTCTGGCTGCAAGCGGGGTTCGCCATGGTGCTGTTCTCGGCCGCCCTGAAGGGCATCCCCGAGGAAATCCTGGAGGCCGCCCGCATGGACGGCGCCACCGAGATCCAGGTCTTTTTCAGGATCATGATCCCCTACATCATGGGCACCATCATCACCGTGTGGACGACGGTCGTAATCTTTACCCTGAAGATATTCGACATTGTTTGGGTCATGACCGGCGGGCAGTATGGCACTCACGTCATTGCCACCCAGTTCTACCGCCAAGCGTTCACGGCCCGCAACTCGGGGTATGGCGGCGCCATCGCCATCGTCCTGCTCATCACCGTCATCCCGGTGATGATCTACAACTTGCGGCAGTTCCGGCAACAGGAGGCGTTCTGACATGAAAAAGCAAAGAAAGTGGACTGGACCCCTGCTGGTCAACGGCGCGCTTGCCCTCGTGGTGATCATCTGGAGCATCCCCACGCTCGGGTTGCTGGTCTCCTCCTTTCGCACCCGTTCTGACATCCAGAGTTCCGGCTGGTGGGACATCCTTCCCCACCGGGAATGGGAAATGGTGAGCACCGTGGATCCCAAGCAACTCGGCCTGGATCCCGACGGCGTGATGGAGGTGGAGGGCGTCACGGGGACCTTTGATGAACTGCGCGCAGGTGTTCAATCGCCCGACGGCGATACGCGCGTCACCTGGATCGGCAACAAGAGCCTGGGCCGCATCGAGGTTCAAAAACAGATTTGGACTGTAACCTCGGATTTCACCCTGGACAACTACAAGCAGGTTCTGCTGGGAAGTGGCGTTCAGATCACAAATCCTGATGGTTCGACAGAGACATTACCTGGCCAGGATATGTCACAGGCGTTTCTAAACAGCCTGGCAGTCTCCATCCCTTCGACCGTCATTCCCATCCTGATCGCCGCCTTTGCCGCCTACGCTTTTGCCTGGATGAACTTCCCGGGCCGGCGGTTGATGTTCATCCTGGTGGTCGGCTTGCTGGTCGTGCCGCTGCAGATCGCCCTGGTACCCATCCTGCGCGACTACAAAGCCTTGAACCTGAATGGCACCTTCCTGGCCATCTGGCTGGCCCACACGGGCTTTGGCCTGGCTCTGGCAACCTACCTGCTCTTCAACTATGTCAGCACCCTGCCGCGCGAGACGCTGGAATCAGCTTTCATCGACGGCGCTTCCCATTTCACCATCTTCTTCGAAGCTGATCCTGCCGCTGTCGGTCCCGGCCCTGGCATCCTTTGCCATTTTCCAGTTCCTGTGGGTGTGGAACGACTACCTGGTCGCCCTGACTTTTCTGGGGACCGACCCCACCTTCAAAGTCGTCACCCAACGGCTGGCCGACCTGACGGGCACGTTCGGCAACGACTGGCAACTGCTGACGGCCGGGGCGTTCGTGACCATGATCCTGCCATTGGTCGTGTTCTTCTCGCTGCAACGTTACTTCGTGCGCGGCCTGCTGGCCGGATCGGTGAAAGGTTAAAGGTTCGGCGACAGACTCACTGCGACGAATCCAACAACAGAAATCCAGTAGCAAAACCGGGCAAAATACCCAAGGTGTTTCCCTGTTTTGCCGTGGTGAAGGCCGCATGTCAAAACAGAATCAACTCGCCTTCGACGCCGCTCTCTGGTTCCAGTGGATCATGGCCACTACGCTGGGCTGGCTCCTGGGCAACATGATCTTTCCCAACCTGCCGGCCATCTCGGCCGGCGTGGGGGTCGGTGTCCTGCAATGGCCGATCCTGTACCGCCGCATCGCACGGGCCTGGCGCTGGCCGCTGGTCACGGCCGTGGCGTGGATCGGAGGGTCCATCCTTCTGCAGATTGCCGTGCCGTCGGACTTGCATCTCCTGCTGGCCGGCTTGATTCTCGGCCCCCTTGTGGGGCTGGCCCAGTGGCTGATCCTACGCCAGGGAGTCCGCTGGGCAGGATGGTGGATCATCATCAGCACAATTGCCTGGATCACCGGCTTGACACTGCTGCCCGGCATCCTGGCTAGCGGGGCGATGGTCGGTGCCCTGAGCGGCATCGCGCTGGAGTTGCTGCTGCGCTACCCGAAACCCGCCCGTCAGCCTAATCACACACCGGAGGTCTATTGAGCCCGAGAGAGTTTCCAGAGGGATTTGTATGGGGGGCTGCCACCTCAGCCTACCAGATTGAAGGTGCCTGGAACGAGGATGGGAAAGGCGAATCCATCTGGGACCGCTTCACCCACCGGCCGTACAACGTCTTCAACGGCGAGACCGGCGACCTGGCCTGCGACCACTACCACCGGATGCCCGAAGACGTAGCGCTTATGAAGGCCATGGGCCTGCAGGCCTACCGCTTTTCCATCTCCTGGACTCGTGTGTTACCCCAAGGGCGCGGCCGGGAAAACGAGTTGGGCCTCGATTTCTACGATCGGCTGGTGGACGAATTGCTGGCCGCTGGCATCCAGCCGAATGCAACTCTGTATCACTGGGACTTGCCCCAGGCGCTACAGGACCGCGGCGGCTGGCCCGAACGGGATAGCGCCGACTGGTTTGCCGACTATGCCCAAGTAGTTTTCGGCCGGCTGGGTGACCGCGTGCCATTCTGGTCAACCTTCAACGAACCGTGGGTGGCTGCCTTCCTGGGCTACGGCACAGGCCTTCACGCGCCGGGCATCTGCGACCAATCCAAAGCGTACCAGGCCGTCCACCACCTGCTGCTGGCCCACGGCAAAACGATCCAGCTTTACCGACAAAACAGCTACCGTGGTAAGATTGGCATCGTGGTAGACCTAAACCATATGCAACCGGCCAGCGAACGCGAGGCGGACCGAGCCGCCTGCCAGCGCGTGTACCAGGAGACCACCAGCCTGTTCCTGGACCCGATCTTCAAGGGCCACTACCCGGAGTTGCTGTTTGACTGGATCGGGTCGCACCGGCCGCGCATCCAGGGTGGCGATCTGGCGCAGATCAACCAGCCGATCGACTTTCTGGGAATCAACCACTACCGGACCCACGCCGTCTCTCATGCAATAGACGGTTCGCTGTTGAAGGCAAGTCTGCCCAGCATTTCGGCCCCCGGTTGGGGCCGGACCGAGAGGGACTGGGGCATCAACCCGCAAGGCCTGACGGCCGTGCTGCTGGACGTCAAGCAGCACTACAACAATCCCCCGGTCTATCTCACGGAAAACGGCTGCGCCCTGCCGGACGAACCGGATGAAAACGGCTTGGTCGCCGATTGGGGGCGAATCAACTTTCTGCGTGGCCACCTGCATGCCATCCTCGACGCGCTCGACGCGGGCGTTGACCTGCGTGGGTACTATGCCTGGAGCTTGCTGGACAACTTTGAATGGGCCATGGGTTACCGCCCCCGCTTTGGATTGGTCCGGGTTGAGTTCGATACCGGCCGGCGTATCCCCAAGCAGAGCGCGCACTGGTACAGCCAGGTGATCCAACAAAACGGACTGCACACCTGATTGGCACGTGTAAAGAAACCATAGAGGAGCAATTTCTGGCCAATGGACGCAACCAACTATCTTCCAATCAATGTCGTATGCGATTTTATGGTCGCCGTCTTTGAGGGATTGGGCACGCCTCCGGCCGACGCCCGCATCTGCGCCGACGTGCTGATCGCTTCCGACCTGCGCGGGATCGAATCCCACGGCGTCGGCCGGCTCAAGTACTACTATGACCGCATCAAGGCGGGAGTCCAATCCACCCAAACCGAGATCGAACTTGTCAAAGAGACCGAGACTACCGCGCTGATTGACGGCCGCCACGGCATGGGTCACGTGATTGCCCACCGCGCAATGCGTATGGCCATCGACAAAGCCCGCCAGCACGGGCTGGGAGCCGTCGCCGTGCGCAACGGAACCCACTTTGGGATTGCCGGCTACTATCCATTGATGGCCGCCCAGGAGGGGATGATGGGCTTTACCGTGACCAACGCTCGGCCGGCGATAGCGCCCACCCACGGCACGGAACCGATGCTGGGGACCAACCCGATTGCTTTTGCGGCCCCATCGGACCACGGCTTCCCCTTTTGCTTCGATGGCGCCACTTCCATCAGCCAGCGGGGCAAAATCGAGGTAGCCGAGCGCGCGGAAAAGCCCATTCCGGAGGGCTGGGTGATCGACGCCGAGGGCAACCCGGCCACCGACCCCGGCCGCATCCTGCAAGACATGGGTAAAGACCAGGCCGCCCTGCTCCCGCTGGGCGGTGCGGGTGAATTGTATGCCGGTTACAAGGGGTATGACCTGGCCACGATGGTCGAGATTCTTTCGGCATCACTGGCCGGCGGGGAATTCATGAAGGAGCTGTTGGGTTTTGCGCCGGACGGTTCCCGCCGGCCGTACATGCTGGGCCACTTTTTCCTGGCCATCGACATCGAGCATTTTGTCCCGCTGGAACTTTCGCGGCAGATCACCGGTGGCATCATGCGGGCATTACAAGCCTCGCGCAAGGCGCCCGGCCAGGAGCGTATCTACGTGGCCGGTGAGAAGGAGCACGACATGCAGGCTATCGTCCGGCAGCAGGGCATCCCGGTCAACAAAAACCTGCGCCAGGAGCTGGAAACCATGCGGGACGAGTTGAACATCGCCGGCTTTGAGGCCCATTTCTAGTGGCTGTGGCAGACCAGCAAGCGACGCGGAGCTTCCATCGCCTCCTGCCGCGCCTGCGGGAGCGCTACCAGAGCGCCTCCCCGGCCGGCGAGTGGGATGCGTTCGAAGCCCGCCTGGAGACCCACTTTGCGCGTCTTTTCCAGTTGCTACTGCATCTCTATGGGGCTCAGTACGACTTTTTCTATCACCTGGAAGCCATTCTGGAGACGGCCGCCCGCATGTGGCTCGCCCGGCCGGCCGAACTGAAAGCACTGGATGCCCAGCGCGAGGCCGACCCCGGCTGGTTTCAATCTCAACAAGCATTGGGCGGGGTCTGCTACGTGGACCTTTTTGCCGGGAACCTGAACGGCATCCGCGAGAAAATCCCGTACTTCCGGGAGCTAGGCCTGACCTACCTGCACCTGATGCCCCTCTTTCTGGCGCCGGCCGAAGAAAACGATGGCGGCTATGCGGTCAGCAGCTACCGCCAGGTCAACCCGGCGCTCGGCACGATGGACGAATTGGCCACCCTGGCGGCCGAACTGCGGCATAACGGCATCAGTCTGGTGCTGGATTTCGTCTACAACCACACCTCGGATGAGCACGAGTGGGCCCGCGCCGCCCAATCCGGTGATCCGGACTATCAGGAGTACTACTTTCTCTTCCCGGACCGGGAAATACCGGATGCCTATGAAAGAAACCTGCGCGAGATCTTTCCCGAGGTGCGCCGCGGCAGCTTTACCTTCCGGCCGGATATGCAACGCTGGGTCTGGACCACCTTTCACAGCTTTCAGTGGGACCTCAACTACCGCAACCCGGTGGTGTTCGATCGGATGGTAGAGGAGATGCTCTTTCTGGCCAACGTCGGTGTCCAGGTTCTGCGGCTGGACGCAGTTGCATTCGCCTGGAAAGAGATGGGAACCCCCTGTGAAAACCTGCCCGAGGCGCACATGCTCATCCAGGCATTTAACCTCCTTACACGTATAGCGGCGCCGGCCCTGCTCTTCAAATCCGAGGCGATTGTCCACCCCGATGAAGTGGCGCGTTACATTGCCCCCACCGAGTGCCAGCTCTCTTACAATCCGTTGCTGATGGCATTGTTGTGGGAGGCCCTCGCCACCCGCGAGGTGCACCTGCTGAACCACTCGATGCAGATGCGCTTTGCCATCGACCCCGGCTGTGCCTGGGTCAATTACGTCCGCTGTCACGACGATATCGGCTGGACCTTTTCCGACGAAGATGCGGCCGCGCTGGGAATCAACGGTTTTGACCACCGGCAATTCCTCAACGCGTTCTACACCGGCCGGTTTGAGGGCAGTTTTGCCCGCGGCCTCCCGTTCCAGTACAACCCCAGCACGCGGGACATGCGGATTTCCGGCACCTGCGCCTCGCTGGCCGGTTTGGAACAGGCCCTGTTGCAGGACGACCCGGATGAGATCGAATTGGCGGTCCGGCGCGTTTTGCTCATCCATGGCATTATCCTTTCGATCGGCGGTATCCCGCTCCTGTACCTGGGTGATGAGATCGGCACGCTCAATGATTACCACTTTCGCGCAAACCCGGCCGCGGCCGAGGACAGCCGCTGGGTTCATCGCCCGGCGGCCGATTGGGAACGCTTTGCGCGTCGCACCGAGTCTGACACCGTCGAAGGGCGCATCTACGGCCGGTTGCGCCACCTGATCGAGGTCCGGCAGAACAACCCGGCACTTGCCGGGGCCAACGCCGACATCATTGAAGTGAACAACCCACACGTGTTTGGCTTCCTCCGCCAGCGCCACGGGCACCAGGTGCTGGTGCTGGCAAATTTCAGCGAGCGGCAGCAACCGGTGGCAGCAAACGAATTGCGCATCCACGGCCTGAGCTACCGATTTGTGGACCTGGTCACCGGCAACTACATCTCACCACTTGATGAGCTGGTTTTGGAACCGTATCAATTCGTCTGGCTGGGAGCAGAGTAGCATGGTGGCAGTCATAGCGCTTGGAGAGTTGCTGATCGACTTTGTGGCCACGGAATCGGGCGTCACGTTGATGCAGGCCTCCGCCTTTCAGAAGGCGGCCGGCGGCGCCCCGGCCAATGTCGCGGTTGGGCTGGCGCGGCTGGGCGTCCCTAGCGGCTTTGTCGGCAAGGTCGGCGACGACGACTTTGGCCGCTATCTGGCCGCGACCCTGGCTGAAAACGGCGTGGATACCTCCAACCTGCGCTTCTCCCGCGAAGCGCGGACGATGCTGGCCTTTGTATCGTTAACGGCACAGGGCGACCGTGACTTTATGTTTTACCGCCACCCCAGCGCAGACATGCTTCTGGGCCCGGAGGAGATCGACCGGGACTATATCCGTTCGGCCAGGGTGCTCCACTTTGGCTCCATCAGCCTGATAGGCGAACCGAGCCGCAGCGCCACGCTGGCGGCCGCTCAGATAGCGCAGGAGCACGGGCTGGTCATTTCGTACGACCCCAACCGGCGGCTGGCGCTTTGGCCCTCGGCCGAGGCTGCCCGGGATGGCATGCTGACCGGCTGGCAATACGCCCAGGTCGCCAAGGTCAGCCGCAAGGAGCTGGCTTTCCTCAGCGGCGAGGAAGGAGTGCGCCCGGCCGTTGATCGCCTCTGGCACGACCGGCTGAAACTACTGGTAATCACTCTGGGCGATTCTGGCTGTCTGTACTTCACCCAATCCCATGCCGGCCAGGTACCCGGGTTCCCGGCCGAGGTGGTGGACACCACCGGCGCCGGGGATGGCTTTGTGGCCGGGATGCTGGCCGGCCTGCTGGAGCGCGAAACAGCCTGGCAGCGCCCGGCCGAGCTGGAGGAGGTGCTCGCCTTTGCCAACGCGGTCGGTGCGCTGACCACAACCCGGCGTGGCGCTATCCCGGCCCTGCCCGCCAGGCGACAAGTCCTAGTTTTTATGGAGCAGCACGGCCGGCGGCCGGGGCAAACTTTTGCGCCAGGAGACACAGACCGATGACAGAAAACCTGTGGTACAAGGATGCCATCTTTTACGAACTGAACCTGCGCGCTTTTGCCGATGGTGACGGCAATGGCATTGGTGACCTGAAAGGTCTTGCCGCCGCCCATCTCGATTATCTCAAAGAGCTCGGAGTCACGTGCATCTGGTTGCTGCCCATGTACCCATCCCCCCTGCGGGACGACGGCTACGACGTGGCTGACTATTACCAGATCCACCCGGACCTGGGCACGCTCGATGATTTCAAACAGTTCGTCACCCTGGCCCACGGCCGCGGGCTGCGCGTCATCGTCGACCTGGTGCTCAACCACACCTCCGATCAACACCCCTGGTTTCAGTCAGCCCGCCAGTCCCCAGCATCCCCATTCCGGGACTATTACGTGTGGAGCGACAGCGACGACAGATACCGTGACGCACGGATCATCTTTCTGGACAGCGAGCCGTCGAATTGGACCTACGATGAGGTTGCCGGGCAATACTACTGGCATCGCTTCTTCCATCACCAGCCGGACCTGAATTGGGACAACCCGCAGGTGCGGCAGGAGATGATCGATGCGCTCGATTTTTGGCTCGATTTAGGGGTGGACGGCTTTCGCGCCGACGCAGTGCCGTACCTGATCCAGCGCGAGGGGACCAACTGCGAAAACCTACCCGAGACTCACGCGATCCTCAAATCGATCCGCCAGCACATGGACCAACACTACCCCGGCCGGGTTCTACTGGCGGAGGCCAACCAATGGCCGGAGGATGTGCGGCCGTACTTTGGCGATGGCGACGAGTTTCACATGGGCTTTCACTTTCCCGTCATGCCGCGCCTTTTCATGGCGCTCAAGTTGGGCGACGCGACGCCAATCTACCAAATCATGAGCCGGACGCCGCCGATCCCGGCGTCGTGCCAGTGGTGCGTCTTTTTGCGCAACCACGACGAACTGACGCTGGAGATGGTCACCGAGGATGAGCGTCATTACATGTGGCAGCACTATGCGCCCGAGCCGCGCATGCGGCTGAACCTGGGCATCCGCCGCCGGCTGGCCCCGTTGCTGGACAACGATCGCCGCAAGATCGAACTGCTGAACTCGATTCTTTTCACCCTCCCTGGCTCGCCCATCATCTATTATGGCGACGAGATCGGGATGGGGGATAACATCTGGCTGGATGACCGGAACGGGGTGCGCACGCCGATGCAGTGGACGGCCGGGCCCAACGCCGGCTTTTCCACGGCCGGGCAACCCTACGCGCCGGTAATCGACGACCCGATCTACGGCTACCAGCGGGTCAACGTGGCCGCGCAGCAGGCTGAGCCCAACTCGCTGCTCAACTGGACCCGGCGGCTGATCGCCGTGCGCAAGGAGCACCCCTGCTTTAGCCGGGGCGCGTTTGAGTTGGTGGAAACCGGCAACCCGGCCGTGCTGGCGTATCGCCGCCAGCACCAGGGCGACGAGGTGCTGGTCTTGCACAACCTCTCGGATCAGGAACAGACTATCCTGCAGCGCCCCATTACGCCTGACCGCATCGATTTGCTGTCCGGCAAGGGTTACCCGGCCGGGCAGATCACGCTTGCGCCCTACCAATACCTTTGGCTGGCGCAACAGCGCGCCTGACCCAGTCTCCTGCAAGGAATCTCCATGCCCAAGCTTTGCCCCAAGATCATCCTGGAAGGGACCCGCCTCACCTTCAAGACCGAGATCGCCTTTGCGCTCAACGAGCACCCGCGCATTGTTGGGCCGCGCAGATACCGCTATCACTCGCCCATCGTCTCGGCCGAGTGGTGCGGCTTTACCAATTTCCCCTGGGGCCGGGGGCTGATCAACTTTGAGCCGCAGGAGGAAGCGCTCGCCATGGAGACTTACCACGCCTGGCTGCGCCTCTTTGAACTGCAACGGTACTACTCGTGGATTGTGGACCGCTTCCACCTTTCCACCAAGATGTACCAGCTACAGGCCTACGACAAGGCGTACGATTTTACCTGGCTGGAACAGCGGCTCAACGCGCTGAACTTTCGGCTGGTCTTTTGCAGCCGCACGCCGGAATCGTTTGCGGCCGCCCGCGAACGGCGGCTCCAGGTTTCGGGCAATCCATCCCAATACGATGACCTGCACCAGTTTGTCCGCGAACAGGAGTTGATGCGGCGGCTGGTAGCGGGATCAACCCTGCCCACGCTGGAGTTGGACCTCTCGGACAACGACGTCGGCCGGGCGGCCGACCAGATTGCCGACTGGCTGGAATCGACTGGCGGCCTCTGGGCCACGTAAAGCCCCAACTCCACACCACCCAACCGGTCTGAAAACAGCAATTCTCGACTGGCATTGCGCCACAATGTCGGGTAAAATGATGGTACCAGGCCACGGTTCAATGGAGGAGACCATGTCAAAGAAGAAGGACAAGAACAAAAAGAACGCGGACTCCAACGAACAGAACCTTATCGCCACTGAGGCAAGCGAGCCCCCGGCCGTCAAAGCCTCCACCACCATCCCTGCCACCGAAAAGCTGGGCCGCAAAGAGTACGAACGCGAGTTGGCCCGGCTGCAGGTGGAGTTGGTCAAACTTCAGGAATGGATCAAGAACAAAGGGCTCAAGGTGGTGGTGATCTTTGAGGGCCGCGACACGGCCGGCAAAGGGGGCACCATCAAACGGATCATCGACCGGCTCAACCCGCGCATCGTCCGGGTGGTGGCATTGGGCGTACCCACCGAACGCGAAAAAACCCAATGGTACTTTCAGCGCTACGTACCGCATCTCCCGGCCGCCGGTGAAATGGTGTTACTCGACCGCAGTTGGTACAACCGGGCTTTGGTGGAACGGGTGATGGGGTTCTGCACGGAAGACGAGTACCGCGAATTTATGCGCTCCTGCCCCGAGTTCGAGCGCATGATGGTGCGCTCTGGCATCATCCTGATCAAATACTGGCTCTCGGTGAGCGACGAGGAGCAGGAGCGCCGGTTCCAGGCCCGCATTCACGACCCGGTGCGCCGCTGGAAGCTCAGCCCGATGGACCTGCAGGCCCGCGCCCACTGGATAGAATACTCCAAGGCCAAGGACGATATGTTCAAGTACACTGACATCAAGCAGGCCCCCTGGTACGTAGTCAACGCCGACGTCAAGAAACACGCCCGCCTCAACCTGATCAGCCACCTGTTGAGCATGATTCCCTACCAGGACCTGACCCCCGAGCCGCTAGAGTTGCCGCCACGCCAGGACGACATTGGCTACGTCCGGCCGCCGTTCACCGATCAGACTTTTGTCCCCGAGGACTATCCGTAACGGTGTCCCACCGATAACACAAAACGCCCCTGCTCCGGCCGGGGCGTCTCTCTTTCGGGCAAAAAAGCGAACCGCTCATCCGCGCAACAGCGCGGTCAGCACCGCCTGCAAAATGGTGAGCAGGATCATCGCCACCATGGGGGAAAAATCCAGCATCCCGGTCTGCGGCAGCACGCTGCGAATCGGCGCCAGCACCGGCTCGGTCATCCGCAAGATAACCTGCATGATCGGGTGAATGGGGTTGACTCCAAACAGCGGCAAAAGGATGCGCGCCAGCAGCACGATGAAGTACAGGTTCACCAGCAAGTCAATCATGGTTATCAGCGGTTCCATAAAACCTCGCTCTCAGGGCGTTATTCGCGGGCCAAAAATGGCGCGCCCAATGCGCACCAGCGTGGCCCCTTCTTCAATCGCGATTTCAAAATCGTCCGTCATGCCCATGGAAAGGTGACGCCAGTCCCCGGCCGGAAAGGTGGCCGCCAGCCGGTCGCGCAACAATCGCGCCGAGCGAAAGATCGGCCGGATCACGTCCGGGTCCGGCACCCAGGGGGCCATCGTCATCAGCCCCTGCAACCGGAGATGCGGCAACACAGTGACCCCTTCGACCAGTTGCTGCAATTCCACCCATGGAGCTGGATCGCTCTCCCAACCAGATGCTTGCAGGCCGTATTTGTTCTCCTCGCCGGAGAGGTTGACCTCCAGCAGCACCGGCAGAGTCCGGCCGGCCTCGGCCGCAAAACGCGCCAGCCGCTGCGCCAGTTTGAGCGAGTCGAGCGAGTGAACCACATCGGCCATGAATGCCACCCGTTCCGCTTTGCGGCTTTGCACGTGCCCTACCATGTGCCAGGTCGGCTCGGCCGCCCCGGCCGGCAACAACGCAGCCACCGCCGGCCGCTTGACCTCCAGCTCTTCCGCGCGGTTCTCGCCGACGTGCGCCAGCCCGGCCGCCAGCGCTTCCAACACCAGGTCAGGGGGATGGGTCTTGGTCACACCCACCAGCGTGATCTCGGCCGGGTCGCGGCCGGCACGCCGCGCCGCGGCCGCTATCCGTTCCTGTATCCACTCCAAATTCTCGCGGATTGTCGGCATCTCCAGTCACCCTCTTGAGCGGGAAAATTCTACCACAAGAAGCAGCTCCCTGCTTTTACCCGTCGCGCAGCATGATGATCGCGCCAAAGCGGCCGGTCCGCCCGGCTTCGGCCCGGTGCGAGTAAAACTCGTCCACCCGGCAAGCGGTGCAAAGTTCTGCCTGCTCGACCTGCTCCACTCCGGCGCGGCGCAGCGCCAACTCGTTGGCCGCCCCCTGGTCCAGATGCGGCCGGTCGCCGTTGCCCGGTCGGAAAAGGCCGTCCGTCGTGCCCAGCGCCTTTCCCATCGCCCGCACCACCTCCGGCCCCACTTCATAGCAGCACGGGCCAATCGCCGGGCCGATGGCAGCACAGATGTCGGCCGGTCGGCAGCCAAGCGAATCGACCATCTGTTGCACGGCCGCCTGGCAGACCCCCGCCACCGTTCCCCGCCAACCTGCGTGCGCTATCCCCACTGCGCCTCGGACCGGATCGTACAACATGATCGGCGTGCAGTCCGCAAAAGCCATTACCAACGGGAGGCCGGGCGTGGCGGTCACCAGCCCATCGGTGGCCCGCTGCAACACATTCACATCGGCCGGGCCAACCGCCGCCACCCGCGCCCCATGGACCTGCACCGTGCGGACGGCCGTGGCCGGGTCCACGTTCAGCACTGAATAAAAGCGGCGTCGGTTCTCAATCACCGCATCCGGCTCATCCGGGACACTCATGCTCAGGTTGAGCGAATCAAAAGGGGGTTGGCTCACACCTCCCAACCGGCTGAACACGCCGTGCAGCACCCGCCTGGCCGGGATGCTTTCGAATTGGTAGTAGCGCAATCCGCTAACGTTCTGCGGTTTCACGGCTCGTAATCAGGCCAGCCCGGGTGAGCTTGTCCCTGAACTGCTCCTCCATCTCATCCATCCCCACCTGGATGTGCGGCAGGGTCATCCACACCAGCCCAAAGCCAAACAGCGCCCCGGTAATCGCCCGCAGCGCGGGCACAGTCTCATGGGGTCTCATGACGGCCGAGAGTTGTGCCGCCACCGATTGCAGCCAACTGATCTCCACCTGGGCGGCCGCGATTGCCAGCCACCAGGTCACCAATTGATAGCCGCCGTCCAGCAGCATGGGCACCACACCCAGAAGCACGAATAGCTGCCAGCGCAGCGGCCGGACATGGCGTCGCAGCAGGCCAAAGAGCAGCCCGGCCGCCACCAGCGCCAGGTACATGGCGATATCCCGCTGGCACAACGCCACCTTGTAACCCATCCGCTCGTTGCCCACAAAGCTCCGCGCTTCCCAGGACAGTGCCCCAAAATCACCGGGCAACTCCAGCCCGGCATAGGTTGGGTCGTCAGCCACGTATTCCTCAAAGTAGTGGATGTCCGGCAGGCCCGTTTCGCTGAGCGGATAGTAGCTTTGCTCGCCGAACAGGAACCAGGAGCGAAAGCCCATCTGGTGGCAAGCCGGGGAATAGATGCGGTACAGCAGGTTGGCAGGGCGCTGATAACCATAGTGCATCAGCGCCGGGGCTAGAAAGGGCAAGGCGACATAGATGACAAGGAAAAGGTTAAAGACCAGCAGCCAGTGGCGGCTCAACCAATATGCCGCGCGGTTGGCAGAGACGGCAACAGCACGCGCCGGCGCGGTATCCGGCCGGCGCGCCGCTTTGGCTTCAGTGGAAGGAATCGGCTCGCTCAAAGATCAGCCACCCAGGCGTGTGACGAGCCAATCCTCAAACCCGGTGAAAATCTCGGCCACTCGCAGAGCCAGGTCTTCCGGCACCAGGTTATTGAGCAGCGTCAGCCGGCCGGTGACCATCAGGATGCCCAGGGCAATAAAGATGATTCCACTGATGATCGTGGTCGAGTGCAGGTACAGGGACCGGCCGAACAGGTTCACCTGCCAGCCCTTGCCCCGCAGCATGCGCCAGAACAGGCTGTCCCGGTCCGCCCGGCCGAAAAAGGTCGAGACTACGATTAACGGAACGCCCAGCCCCATGGCAAAGATCACCAGCAACAGCATCGAGCCCAGGATTGGCGCCAGCTGGCTCAGCTGACCACCCAACACCCCGAAATTCGCATTGATCGCCAACGTGGTGATGGCACCCAGCACCGGGCCGGTGCAACTAGTAAACCCCAGCCCAAAAGTAGCGCCAAACCCGAACGAGCCCCACACTGAGGCGTCCCGCTTGGCTCGGGTCTGGATGCCCGTAAAGCCTTTGCCTAGCAAGCTCATCACGCCAAAAATGATCACTATCACGCCGCCGATGCGCCCCAGGTCGAAACGGCTCAAGCCAATGTTGCTCAAGCCCTGCCCCAGCACCCCAGCCAACGCGCCAAAGAGCGCAAAGGTGGTTGCCAGGCCGGCCATAAAGGCCACCGTCATCAGCAGCACCCGTTTGCGCTCCGCCTGGAAGGTGATGGCAAAATAGGCCGGCAGCAACGGCAGGGTGCACGGCGAGACAAAGCCCAACATACCTGCAAAAAAGGCCAGTACCGCCAGTGCCAGGAAGGGGGTCTGGGTGAGATCGGCCGACACTTCCTCAGCGGCCGGCTCCGCGCCGCCCAGCAACGCCAATAGCAGAAACACCAGCAACAGGCCGCCGCCCACTATCAACCCTATCTGCAAGGGCGACAGCTTGCGCGGCGAAGATGCGGCAACGCCCATTACAATTCCTCGCGGTCCAGTTCGTCCACCAGCAGCCGCACCGATTCCAGCTCGCGCTCCAGACGCCGGCTGCGGGACCACATGCTAAACAACAAACCAAAGGCCAGCCCCCAAATCACCAGGTAACCAGCCATCATGTAACCTAACGTGTCCATTACGACCTCCTATCCGTCTCGAGTTCCTATCATTCACCCTGACAACTGTGTAAGGGGATTTCTTACGCCCGGCCGGCGCTCATCTGTCGCGCATCAGCAGGCGCGTGCGCAGTGCTGCGATCTCATCACCGAGCCGAGTCAGGCGCACCCTGTGCCATAACAACGTGATCCCCAACACGGTAAACGTGGCAAGCGAAAAAAAGAAGGGAAAATACATCTCATCCGCCAGGCCACCGCCCACCTCACCCGCGCCAGTGCCAAACAAGGTGGGGTGAATGTCGCTCAACAGGCGGATGGAGAAAAAGGTGGTGACCACGGTGATGAATCCCACTATACCGTAGACCGCCCCGAAACGAGCGCTCTTGTCGGGATCGTCTAGGGCGTTGCGCAGCATAAAGTAGGCTACGTACACCAGCCACATAACGGCCGCCGAAGTCAGGCGCGGGCTCCAGGTCCACCACGTGTTCCACGAAGCCTTGGCCCAAATGGACCCGGTCACAATAATCATGGTGATAAAGGCCAGCCCTACCTCGATGGAGGCGATTGCCACCCGATCCCAGCGGCGCGACCCCGTCCGAAGCACGCCAATCCCGGCCACGACGGCAACCATCAACATGGCAGCGCCCACCCAGCCAGAACCCACATGGAAGTAAAAGATTCGCTGGCTCAAACCCATGGTGCGCTCTGTCGGCGCTACCATGAATACCAGGTAGATGGCTACCGCCATCATGGCTGCGCTCAGCCAACTCAACACAGTCAAAACCTTGCTTTCGGTTTTCATCGATCACTCATCTGCACAGCAACTCGGTTATTTGGAGCGCTTTCCTGCTCGAGTTTTCGGGCAGAAACGTCACTCTTCCACGATAAAATCAAAGGTCAAAAACGACACGGTGATCAAGATCACGTCGTACGCCAACAACATGGCGGCCCAAGGCCAGAACTCACTCAAGGCCCGGTCGTCGATGACCACCCGGCTGGCACGCACGGCCGCCAGCACCAGCGGAACGCTGACCGGCAGCAGGATGATGGGCAGCATCACATCCCGCGCCCGCGTGTGCACCGCCATCGCCGAGAGCAACGTCCCGACGCCCGCAAACCCCACCGTGCCCAGCACAATGACGGCCAGAAGTAACGGCCGGTAAAAGGGCACGTCAAACAGCACGATGAATAGTGGCAAAACCGCCACGGCCACTGCCAGGATAAAGAGCAAATTGCCGGCCATCTTGCCCAGGTAGACCATGCCGCGATCAACCGGACACAGCAGCAAGCCATCCAGACAACCCCGATCTTTTTCGCGCGCCAGCGAGCGACTGAGCCCTAGCATCCCGGCAAAGACAATGGTCACCCACAAAAAACCGATTGCGGTCTGCTGGGCAAGGTCTTTGCGCAACTCGACCGCAAAGTTAAAGACCACCACCACAATCAGGGCAAACACCAGCATGGCGCTGAATAGCTCCTTGCTGCGCAATTCCGCCACCAGGTCTTTCCAAAAAATAGCTGCCGCTGCTTGCCAGGTAGCAGGCCGCCGCACCCGGCCGGAGGCCTCTTGCGTCGTGACCGTCATCCCGGACCGCCTCCCCGAGTCGCCTGCTCGTAAACCTGGTGGAACTCGGCCGGATCCACTTCTTCGCGGCCGGCCTCAAAGGCAATCTTGCCCCGCGCCAGAATCGCTACCCGATGGCTGTTGGCCAATCCGCGGGCCAGGTCGTGGGTCGTCATGATCACCGTCCGGCCGGCAGTCGCCACCGCCCGCAAAACCTGATCCAGCATGCCGGCCGCGGTCTGGTCCAGGCCGGTGTAAGGCTCGTCCAGCAACATGACGTCCGGCTGGTGTAAAATCGCCCGCGCGATCGTCAAGCGCTGCTGCATGCCCCGCGAGAACTCGCCCACCGGGTCGTGCCGCCGCCGGGCAAGCCCGACCGCCTCCAACACCTCACTAATCCGGCCGGCCGGCTCTTCCAAGCCGTACATGCGCCCAAAAAAGCGCAAATTCTCCTCAGCCGTCAGTTCTGCATACAGCAGCGGCTGGTGAGAGATCAACCCCAGGTGCGGGCGGACGCGCTCCGCCTGGCGGGGTAGCTGCCATCCGCCCACCCGCACCTCGCCGGAGGTCGGCCGGCTGAGGGTGGCAATGATCCGCAACAGGGTGGTCTTGCCCGCGCCATTGGGCCCCAGCAGCGTGAGAAACTCCCCCGGCCGGACGTGCAGGTCCACACCCCGCAGCACTGGGTGCAAACCAAAATTCTTCACTAACCTGGAGACCTGAATCATCTTGCGGGCGACTTGAATTCAGCGGTACCAATCGCGCAATTGGTCCTTCAACCGCTCCCGTTCAAACTCATAGCGCACGGCCGGAATCTCGCCAGCCTCATGGGCAGCATCTAGCTCTGCAATCGCCTGCAAAAGGGACTCTCGCGGGCTGCGCTCCGGCCCCGCCCCCCGCCTAAACCAGAAAAAGGCCACCAGGCCGGCCGCCAGCGCCAGGCCGGCCACGCCCAGCAGCCAACTGGTGATGTTGTCGCCAGCACCCACCGCGAGCGGGAACTGGCCCGAACTCTGCGGCCGGGCGGGGTCTTCCATCTGCTCGACCATTTGAGCCATATCTACTTCACCCTTGACCGTGAAAGCGAGTGTCGTCCCGGCCGCCAGTTCCTTTGCCTCCCACTCCAGAAAAGCCATCCCCTGCAGGGCCTGTGGGCCCATACTGGTTAGCATATCGCTTTCCACTTCCAGGCCCGCATCGGGCAAAAAGAGAGAGACGCTAGACGTGGCGTAAGGCAACATGTGGGAGACCGTCAGCTCCTCGCTGTATGGCAACTCGTACACCACCATCAACTGCTGGGTGGCCTGGCCGGGCCTGACCGGGAGTGTGTCCAGGTAGCCACCGTCAGTGGCAAAAACGCTGCTGGTGGTCGGCACCATCGATTCCCCCATGCTGCGCTGCACCTGCGGCCGAAGCGCCCCCACCGGCAGGGGCAATTCCAACGTGCCCTCGGTCGGGTCACCCGTTGCCCCAGCGTAAACCCGGTCGCCGTTGTTGTCAAAGATGTACAGCTCGGAGATGCGCATCGTCTCGCCGGCGAAATCCACAATCACGTGCAGCCGGCCAACACGGATGACGGCCGGGTCGGTAGTCACTTCATACGTTTCGATATCCAACTGGATTACGTCACCCACGCCTTCGTACTCCAAGAAGGTGCTGCCGTAGGCCACCTTTTGGTACTCCAGCGTCGTGATGTAGGTACGGCCTTCCACCAACGGGACGTCGGAAAAGACAAACGCGCCATCTGCGCCCACGGTAGACGTGTAAGTGTCGGTGGGTTCAAAGTTCTCCAGCACATACAGCACCACCGGCACCCCGACCGACCCTTCGGCCGTGCCGGCCGTCAGGTTGATCACCTGCCCTTCAACCCGGCCAATCGTGGCATCGGCCGGTACGGGGTCCTGCGCCGCGGCCGGGGCCGCCAGCAGCAGCCCCACCAGCAACAACAGCCGTGACAAATGCTCAAGTCGCTTCGGCATCGTTTACCCTTTTAACTGTGCGCCACAGCGGGCGCAGAATCTGTCACCCGGGTCGGCGGCCGTGCCGCAGCCAGAGCAAAACCGGCCCGCATCCACGGTCGGCAACGCTCCGCCACTTTGCAACCTGGCAAGGTCCGCCTCGATAGCTGCATCCACCCCTGCATCCACCGGCAGTTCATCCAATGCTTTGAGTACCGCCACCCCTTCGACCAGATAGCGCTGGCGCAAGGCCTGGTGATCGACCGGTTCCAGCTTGCCCACCCGCACATCGGCGTCAATCTCCCGGATTGCGGCATATATGGCCGCCTTTTGCGCCATCAAGCGCTGGCGCGGGCTGCTGACCTGCTCGACCGTCCAAGGGGATGCCGGCTGCCGGAGAAACGGCCGGAGAATCAAGTACAGCGTGACCAATAACAGGCCAGCACCAAACAGAAGCGCACTTCCAAGCATCAGTTCACCCCTTACGGTTGCGCCAGCAACGCGTCCAGCTTGCCAGTCAACTCGGAATCGGTGAGCGGACCCAGTTTAAACCAATCCACCTCGCCGGTCTTGTTGATGAAAAAGGTCTCCGGCACGCCGGTCAGCCCAAAGCGCTGCCCGATCCGGCTGCCCAGATCCGGCCCGTTGGGATAGGTGATGTCGTAGCGGGTGAGGTACTTGCGCGCCTCGGTTTCCACATCCACCCAGTCCACCCCCAAAAAGACCACTCCCTTGTCCCGATAGGCACGCCAGGTCGCTTCCAGCAGATCGGCCTCAATCTTGCACTCCACGCACCACTCGGCCCAGAAGTTGATCACTACCACCTTGCCGCGCAGAGTCGGACAGAGTCACCTCGCTGTGGCCCTCGTACTCGTACCCCTCAAAAAGGGTGAGGGTGAAATCCGGCGCTTTGCCTTCGGGCCGGCCGGCGAGCTGCTTCAGCAGCCCGTAACCCAGCACCACCAGCAACGCAAGGACGCCACCCCAGACCAGCACCGAGGTCCAGCGAGAGCCTCGCTTGCTGGCCTGCTCATCCATGATTGTCTCTTCTTCCATTACTCCCACTCGGCCAGTTCTTGTTCCAGTTTTTGCAGATATGGGTCGGAATTCGATCATACCTGGCCCTTCATCAACAGGCAAAGGTGCTGTGGCCGTTTCCGGCCGGGTCCAGTTGCGCAGCCAATAAGCCATTGCACCCACGCCAGCCAGCACCAACACCACCGGCAGCGCCCAGGCAACCACCTGGCGCGGAGGTGGCTCCGCCAGCACGCTGTCACCATACTTGCGGGCAAAGTCATCCAGTATTTCTCGCTCAGACCTGCCTTCCATCAGCGCCACCCGGATTTCGTCCCGCCAGTTCTGGCACGCCTGCGTAGGGCAGACGTCCAGTGGCGTGTTTTCACACACCGGACAATACAGCTTGCGGGCCACTGCATTAATCTGGTCCTGCGTGGGGCCTTCCTGCGCCACGCGCGGCCGGGGCCAGCAGCAGCGCTATCAACAGGCCTGCACGATCCCATCCACCGCTTGACACCGGGATCTTTTGCAATATCATCATGATGTTCCTTCGTCTCAACAGGGCTGCAAGTTTACCGCAAAACAGGGATAATGTCATTTATTTTCAGCAAAATTCCCTCCGGCTTTCGCTCAACCGATCTCCCAACGCTCCAGAGCTGCCTCCAGGATCAGGTTGACCAGATCCACATGGCCAATTCCGGCCGCACCGGCCTCCATCACCAGGTCGCTGATCCCCGGTGCGAGGCCGGGCAGCGGATTGATCTCCAGAATGTACGGTTTGTTCCCATCGGCCGCATCCAGCCGAAAGTCCACCCGCGCCACGTCCACACAGCCGGTGACGCGAAACGTGGCGGCCGCCAGCCAGTTCAACTCCTCTATCAGGTCGTCGTCCAAAGATGCCGGGCAAACGTAGGTCAGTTTATCGGCTAGTTCAACCTTGGCCCGGTTGGTGTAAATCCCGCCTTCTTCCTGGGCATAAACGCCCAACTCGATCTCCAGTGGCGGGAGAAAACGCAAACCACGCACGATTCGGGGAGCTTCCTCGTCTTCCGGAACGCGCCACGCTACTGGCGGCGTCAGGTTGCCCACCATACCCACCGTGACGTCCCGCCCCTCCACAAAACGTTCTACCAATATCGGTTCGTCGTACGCGTCAATCAAGCGCCCGATCTGCACCCGCATCTGGTCCTCATTGCGAACAATTGACTCGGCGCTTATGCCGGTGCCGGTCCCCTGACGGCTGGGCTTGACGAACATCGGATAGTTCATAGCGGGGTCCAATGGCTCATCTGCCCGCTCGAAAACCTGAAACGGCGGCGTGGGCAGGTCATGGTATGCCAGCACCCGCTTGGTCATCGGCTTGTCCAACGTGAGCGCCAGCGTCAGCACGCCGGAGCCGGTATACGGGCATGCGCATCATCTCCAACACGGCCGGCACATGCGCCTCGCGACTGTCGCCAAAATGCCCTTCGCAAATATTAAAGCAGATGTCCGGCTGCACCTCGCGCAGTCGGTCGAACAAGGTCACATCCCCTTCCAAAAAGGTGACCCTGTGCCCGCCCTGTCGCAACGCATCCGCAATGGCATCCACCGTGTTTTCCGAGTCCAGATCGGCCCAGAAATCGGCCGGGATACCCGGGACGGATGGGGCATTTTTCTTGAGATTGGCCAACAAAGCCACATGCAGTGATGGCACTCTATTCACCTCCTGTCCATATTCCACCTTTGGAGCATAATCTTAACAGATACCGCCTGGAAATGCCACACAAAAGCTATGCTGCCATGGTCGGCCTGGGCCACAGTCTATTGCCAACTCTCGCTTCCCTTCTGCTAGAATCTTGCCAACACAGCACCGGATGGAGTACCGATGAACAGACGGCCGGACCGCCAAACCGTCAGTATCCGCAGATTTTCGAAAAGATTGTTCCAGTGGCGTTGGCGATTATCGCGCTCGTCGTGCTCGTTCTGCTAATCGTTATTGTTGCCATAGCCCTGGGCTTTTTTCCGGCCGGTGGGTAAGATCATCGTCTTGAGGAACTGACAAAATGGATGACCTCGTCAAATGGCTTCCCGCGCTCTCCTTTGTGCTCAGCCTTTCCTTTGCAGTAATTGTCTTTCGTCGCTACCTCGAACGGAAAGGCCCACACCTGTTGATCTGGAGCATCGGGCTCGTCTTTTATGGCATTGGCGGCTTCTGCGAGGCTTTTCACGGTCTGACCGGCTGGAACCCACTGATCTTCCGTCTGTGGTATCTGTTTGGTGCCATTCTTGTTGCGGCCTGGCTCGGGCAGGGCACCGTCTACCTGTTGGCCACAAGGTCGCTGGGCAAACGCGACCATGGTACTGCTGGTGTTGAGTTCGATCTATGGGCTGGTACGCGTCTTTGGAGCCGAGTTGGACCCCAGCCTGATGACAACCAGCGTGCACACCGGTAGTGAGCTGAGTGGGCACGCCATCGTTACATCGGGCGTGCGCAGTCTCACGCCGTTCTTCAATTTGTATGGTACCGTCACATTGGTAGGAGGGGCTGCTTATTCTGCTTGGCTTTTTTGGCGCAAGCGGGTGTTGCTCCACCGGACGATTGGCAATATCCTCATCGCAGCAGGGGCCATCCTGCCGGCATTTGGAGGAGCTTTTAGCCGCTTCGGACTTGGTGGCGCCTTGTACATCAGCGAACTGCTGGGCGCTATCCTCATGTTCATCGGTTTCCTGCGCGCCATCACGCCCATGAAGGCGCCGAGCCAACAACCGGACCCTCAAACAGAGTGAATCAGGAACAAGGTGCAAACAAAAAAGAGAGAAGGTAACACCCGGCTAGGCTTCCTTCTCCCTTTTTGGCTGCAAAAGCCCACTAACACATCCCACATTATAGCACAGTTTTCCACCCCGTGCGCATCGAATTTCCACGCACTGTCGCTCACGCCTCGGGGCCGATAGTTCGTAGGTTATCACAAGGTTGCTTGTTCCTCACCAGAGGATTTCGCCCGCCTGGCTGTCTTGATCTTTGACAGATGAATGGTGACTCCCACCGCAATCGCCAGCAGGATAAGACGAACCCACCAAGAAGTAACAGCCAGGGTTGCGGTGAGACCGATGGTCAACCACATCGATCCAATGGTGACCAGCTTTTCCCTCAAGGTCATACCCCGGCCTTCCCGATAATTCCTGATATACTCGCCGAACCAGCGGTTATTGAGCAGCCAATCATGAAACCGCTCCGAACTGCGTGCGTAGCACACGGCCGCCAGCAACAAAAACGGCGTGGTCGGCAGCACGGGCAAAAACATACCCACCACTGCCAGCACTACGCACAGCGTGCCGCAGATCACCAGCAGCGGTTTCTTCCACTAACTCATAACGTTTGGTCCTTCCCAGGACACCCCGCGGCCGGCTCCTCTCGGCAAACGCGGTACCTGCGATCCTCGACATAAGCGAAAAACAAAAGGCCCCCGAAGGAGCCTTTCCTTGACCACAGTGCCGAGACCCAGACTTGAACTGGGGACCCTTTGATTTTCAGTCAAATGCTCTACCAACTGAGCTATCTCGGCCGGCAGTGGTTCAACCGCGCGAGATTATACCATGGATATATGATGCGTCAATTGCCTTGTGCCACTATCCACAAACCGGCCGGGTTAATCCCGCGGGGCAAAAGCCAGCACCAGACACAACGCCAGCAGGGTGACCAACCCGGCCGCGGCGCCGTTCACTGCCATGCCACCCAACTCCCACAACGTGGTGCCCACCCACGCGCCGGCCGCCCGGCCGAGCGACCCAGCAGTGCCAGTCAAGGCCATCATCGTCGCCCGTGCGGCCGGCACGACCTCGGTCGAAAGCGGAATGGTTGACACAATGGTGAATTCAAAGAAAAGAAATGCAAAAAAGAGCCCCATTAGTGCCCAGGGCAGCGAAATGGCGATCCGGGGCAAGCACAGGTACCCGGCCGCGGTCAGCAGCAGTCCAACCGCCAACGAGCGACGCTTTCCCAATCGGTCGACGATGCCCCCCACGCCAGTCTCGCCCAGCAGTTCGGCCGCTCCAATCACCGCCGTCGCCAGCCCCACCCGGCCGACCGAAAGGCCAAACTCGGTTTCCATCCAGCCGCCGTACACAATAAACACAATCTCATTGGCGGCAATCATCAATCCGGTGACCGCCATCATGGCCCGCGCGGCCGGGTTGCGAAAAACTAACCGTGTGACCTGTGTCAGACCCGTTCGCCCGGCCGGCAGCGCCACGGCCGGCCCATCATTGGGCAGCGCCCGCCACAGAGCAACCAGCGCTGCGCAACCGGCGGCTGCCAGGACCACAAAGGCCGCCTGCCAGCCCCACATCTCGATCACCCACCCCAGCAACGGGATGCCTGCCAGAATGGAGCCGCCCCAGGCCAACTCGACCACGGCCACAGCCCGGCCGCGCCGCTCGTACGGCACCCGCTCGCTGAGAAATGCAAGCAGGCTGGGGCCAAACAGCGCTTTGGTCATCCCCAGTAGCGCGAACCCCAGGATGACGGCCGGGTAGCACGGGCCCAGCGCGATAATGGCTGCCCCCGCGACCAACACCAGCACACCACCCGCCATCATCGGCCGCCGGCCGTGGCGATCCGAATAGAGGCCAAACAGCGGGCTGGTTACCCCCACCGCCGCCCGCACCGTCATCAACTGGCCGGCCGTGCGCTGTGAGATGTTCAACCCACGCGAAATCTCGGGCAGGAAAGGATACACCATGCGGTATCCGGAATTGATGACCAAGCGCGCCAGTGTGGCAACTGCCACCTGCATGCGCAAACGGCCGGTATGGGTCACAGGGGTGATGGTCACTTGCCAGGAGGCGGGGAATCAAAAAAGAGCATCCACCAGGCCTCAAGCGGCGTCTCGGGAAGGGTCACGGCCGGGAGCGGCGTCGGAATGAGTGTTGGGGTCGGTGGAACAGGGTTGGGCATCGGGACCACGCGTTTTTCGCCGTCTTGCAGCATTCCGGCCTCATTTCGGGCGTAATCCGCCACGTAATCGTCGCTGCTCACGTAGGTAAGCGTGACCGCCAGTTGGCGCTGACGATCCTCTTCCATTGCCACACGCGTTGCCAGGGCCGCCTCGGTTTCGCTCAACGTCTCGCTATCGCGCGTGCGCGCGTTGATGCTCAGTGTCACGCCCATAGCAATCAGGACCACCACAATCACCAGGATTTGCAGCAGGCTGAGGATTGGCCGATGTTTTGTCTCTTCTGGCTTGGTCATAGTCCCTTACCCATTTGCTTTCGCGCCCAGGTCGCCACTTTCATCACTCTCTACCCTAACCAATGGGTACAGAATACATGCCCGCTCACTAGAATGCGGCCATCCCACTCCGATTGGCAGGATGGCCACCACATCGCCAATTGCCCAGTTTGCTATCCGGTGAGCCGCTTCATTTGGGCAAGGCTCTCTGCCTGCACCTCGTCGTGGATACTGCGGCCGTGCGCGTCCATGGTCACCACGGCCGGGAAATCCTCCACCCGGATCACCCAAAACGCCTCCGGCACGCCAAACTCGTCCAGCTTGTAAACCGTCACCACTTCCTTGACCGCGTCGGCGATCAGGGAGGCAGCGCCACCAATGGCGCTGAGATAGACCGCTTTGTACTCTTGATTCGCTCTGAGCGTGTTGGGACCCATCCCCCCCTTGCCAATCACCGCCTTGACGTTGAAATGCGCGATGACATCCGGCTCGTACACCTCTTCCCGGATGCTCGTGGTCGGCCCAGCCGCCACAAACCGCCAACTGCCATCATCATTCTTGGCGACCACCGGGCCGCAATGGTAAATTGCCCCGCCATCCAGAATTGTTTTCAGCTCCTCGTAAAGCTCCAACTCTTCCGCAGGCTGGTCCACCTGGATATATGTTTCCACCAGAAACTTGTGCGCGGCATCCCGCGCCGTGGTCATGACACCGCTCAGGGCCACCTGGTCACCGACACGCAGCGCAACAATCTCCTCGTCAGCAATGGGCATATTCAGCTTTTTCATCTGCTCCTCCTGGCCTACTCGAAGTTAACCTGACCGTTGCGGACGACCATGGTGGCGCGGCGGGCGGCCCAACACATGTATGCAATGGAGACAAAGTAACAAGCCGGCAACCGGTGCTGCACATCTACCTTGACGCCGAGCACGGTCGCCCGGCCGCCAAATCCCATCGGGCCAATGTTCAATTGGTTGATGTCAGCCAGCAGCCGTTTCTCAAAAGCATCCAGAGTTGGGTCTGGGTTTGGCTCATCCAGGCGGCGCAAAAGCGCTTGCTTGGCCTTGACATAGCCGGACCCACGGTCCCCTCCCAGACACACGCCAATGACCCCCGGCGCACAGCCCTTGCCCTGTGCCTGGTAAACCGCGTCCAGCACCACTTTGCGCACACCTTCCAGATCCCGGCCGGCCTTCAAGGAGCCATCCGGGAGCTTGTACTGCGCCCCCACATTCTCGCTCCCGCCGCCCTTGAGCAACAACTGGATTTTGATGGCGTCGTCGTCCCACTCGTGGAAGTGAAAAGTGGGGTAATCGATGCCCAGGTTGTTGCCGCTATTCTTTCCCGTCAGGCTGTCGACCGCATTCGGCCGGAGAAACGAGCGCTGCGTGGCAATGGCGCACGCAGCACGGGCATACTGTGCCAGCTGACGGGTAGAAACACCCACCGGGTAGTAGATCTCGAAAATCGGCGTCCCGGTATCCTGACAGACTGGCGTTGACTGGTTTCGTGCCAGGTCCACGTTGCTCAGAATCATTTCCAGGGCCCCGGCCGCCGCCGAGCCGGCCGCTTCTTGCGTTTTGGCCGCCGCCAACGCCGCCTCGACATCGGCCGGCAACTCGGTCGCTGCCCGGCGCAGCAGTTCCACAAACTCGTCCGTCAACTCTTTCATGCCTTCTCCTGTTGAAAAACACGCTCCAGTTGATCTACCATTGCACGCGCGGCGGCCGCCATCTCCGGCACCGCATCGTATACCGGAATTCCTTGCAGGTCCGCTTCCACCGCGGCCGGCGAAGCGGGCAAAGCGCCCAGCACCGGCAGGCCAGGGCTGTTCTGGCGCAGAAAGGCCACGTCCCCCTCGTTGCGCATCTTGTTGCCCACCAGATACAACCGCTGGATGCCAATGTCCCGCGCCAGCTTGGCGATCTGCGCGGCCGTCCCCAGGCTGCGCTTGCCCGGTTCTGCAACCACAATCATCGCATCCACCATCCCGGCTGTCGCCCGGCCGAGATGCTCCACGCCGGCGTACATGTCCATCACCAGCAGGTCATCCCGGTAAAAGATGAGATGGGTGACCAGCGTCTTGAGCATGGCGCTCTCCGGGCAAATGCAGCCGCTGCCACCCAGTTCGACCGCACCCAACTCCAGCAAGCGGATGCCGCGGTGTGTGACACTGAAACGGTCCGGCAGGTCATCCACGCGCGGGTTGAGTTTGAAATAGCCGCCAGTTGTGCCCGGTTTGGCCCCTGTCCGCTCGTAGATCAGGTCATCCATTTCGGCAATCGGGACCAAATCACGGGTCAGTTCCTCTGGAAAGCCCAGCGCATCGGCCAGACAGGGGGAAGGGTCCACGTCGATCGCCAGAACATTGGCGCCCTTTTCCGCATACACGTAGGCCAGCAAGCTCGTCAGCGTAGTCTTGCCAACCCCACCTTTGCCAGTGACTGCAATTTTTGGCATACCACCCCTTAACGGTGCAACTTGCGGGCCGCGACGAACGAAAGGCCCTTCTGGGTCAGCGCCCAGGCGGTGCGATTCAGGGCGTCGTGCTTGTCCAGATAGTTGCGCTCCAGTGCAGCCCAGTCGCCCGACTCGATCACTTCAGTCTTGTCGCGGAAGTAATCCAGGATGTCCGATGGATGCTCTCGCGCCTCGTCCACCTCCGGGTCGCCGCCTTCGTGCTTGGCAGAGATGTTGGCAACATGATCGGCCAACTCGACCAGCTCGTCGCGCCGGTTGTACGGCTGAATGACAATGCTCTTGAATGTCTCAGTGATGTGATGCTCAAAGCGGACCATGTCCTCCAGGTTCAGTGCCTTGCGCACCTCGGCCGTGATCTCGATGGTCTCGTTGTTGACCGAGTTGCCCCAGTTAAAGCCGATCAGCGAAGTGGTGCCATCCTTGCGGCCGAAAAGCCGCGCCCCGATCAGGGTCCACAGTGCCGCGTAAGGGTTGTCGTTGCCCATAAAGACCGAGATCTTGAATTCGTTGTCCACGCCCAATTTGTGGAGCAGATAGCCCAACAAGACCGTGCCGGGGTTGATGTTGAGCACCTGCTTGACCCCATAGTGGGTGTAATAGTACAGAAACTCATCCAGCCACATCAGGGCATGGTCATTGGGTTGCCCCACACCCCCAAAGTAGCCAGTGATGGTCGCCGGTCCGCCCAGGTGCACGTTGGACCCATCGGTCCCCTTGGTGTCCAACGTTTCGACGTAGCTGGCCCCAACGATCTTCATGGCGGCCGCTACCGCCAGAATATCCCCGTCCCCCTCCTGCTCTTTCATCTTGCGCACGCGGATAAACCGGCCGGGCATCAGTTCGTCATTGGCAATGGCCTGCTTCGCTTCAGAAATGAGAAACGGGAAATACTGCAGCGCGCTGATCTCCAGCGTGACCGCAAAATCGTCCGCAAAGGTCATCCTATCGGCCGCGTCTCCTAGCACCTTGCGGCGATAGTCTGCCACGCTGATAAAAGCCCCCGCGTCCCGCTGCGCCTTCAACCACTCCAGGTCAGCCACGTAGGGTGACCCTGCTTCCTGCAGCCGGCCCATCAGGTTCTTCAGCTTGCCCGCCTCGGCCGCTTTTGCGTTGATCTCCTTTGGCGTGCCGTATTTGGCCACCACAGCCAGCATGTCGTTCACCACCCGGCTGTTGGAGTCTAGCAGCAGCCCATTGACCGCCTCCAGTTGGGCCTTTGAGATTTTGAGCTTTCTACGCAAATCCTTCATTGTCTTCTTTTGTCTCCTCGCTCGAGCTAATCAGTGCCACAGGCATCCAGTGCCTGCCTAAACCAAGCGACAAGGTCCGACTTGGCCTCCTCTGGCAAAAACGCAGCGTGGGCAGCATTGAGGATAGCCTGCTTGAGGCTCGCCAACGGCAGGCCAAGCTCCTCTACCGCCAACACGTATTCGTCCGTCAACGTAATGTCGCTGACGCTGGGGTCATCTGTGTTGAGCGTGATCGAAAGACCTAGGTCAAACAGATCGCGGAAGGGATGCAGGTCAGCGCTTCGCACCACGCCCGATTGGACATTGCTGGTGGGACAGACCTCCAGTGTGATCTTGCGCTCCTTTAGCGACCGCACAACGTTCACGTCCTCGATTGCGCGCACACCATGCCCAATACGGTCAGCGTGGAGGTGCTCAATCGACTCGGTAATGTTGTCCGACCCTTTCCACTCACCAGCATGGACCGTGATGCCGAGACCGGCTTGTTTTGCACGTTGGAACAAGGGGCCAAACGGCCGGGCAGCAAATGCCACCTCATCGCCCGTCAGGTCCAATCCAACGATCTTACCTTTGTATTTAATCGCCAAGTCGGTGGATTGCTCCGCGATAGCCAGGCCATCCTGCCGGTTGATGCTCACAATCAGGCCTGCCTGAATGCCCGCGTCGTCGGCCGCCTGGTACACCGCCCGGATAACCCACTGGACCACATCTTCCAGCGGAAATCCGCCGGCGCTGGCCAGCGCAGACGGGGTAAAGCGGAGTTCCAGATAACGCACATTGTCCTCGGCCGCATCGGCAATGGCCTCATAGGCCATGCGATCCACGATCTCCGGGGTGCGATAAAAGCGACGCAGCACCCGGAATTTTGCCAGGAAGCGATTATGGGTATACGGCCCTTCCGTAACCTGCACGTGCGGCCGGATGGCCTCCGCCTCATAGCCAGGCAAATCCATCCCGTGCTCTTGCGCGATCTCGGCCAGCGTCTCCAACCGGATTGAACCCTCCAGATGGCGATGCAGGTCAATCTTGGGCCATTTTTTCAACTGCGCGCGCAGGTCCGACATAGCTCACCCCACCCTAACTAGCGCTTGCGTCTCCGCTTGCGCGCCGCACCACCGCCGGCCGGCACGCTGGGCCCAGCGCTCTTTTCCTTTCGCAGGCAACAGTTCTTGTACTTTTTTCCGCTCCCGCAAGGGCATGGGTCATTGCGCCCGACGCTTTGCTTGGACCGGCGGACCGTCCGGCCGCGGCCGTTATCCTCCGCGCCACGGTTAGTATACAACTGGCGCGCCGGCTGTGGGGCCGCCATCAGCCGGTAGGTCACCGGCCGGAACGCCTGGCTGACCACATCGTGCTGGATCTGCGCCAACAGGGCCGTATACATCTCATACGCCTCTTTTTTGTACGCCACCAACGGGTCCTGCTGGGCCACCGCGCGCAGGCCGATCCCTTCGCGCAAAATGTCCAGATCGGTGAGGTGCCGGATCCACAGCCCATCCACCGTCCGCAATAAAATCGAGCGGTCACGCCGGAGCGACAAAATCTGGCCGATGGCCTCCTGCACCTGATCCCGCTCATCCCGGTCGAGGTTGGCGAGGGGAGAAAGCTCAATTTGCGTCCAGATCGAG
Source organism: uncultured Chloroflexia bacterium (assembly GCA_963707345.1). Classification (GTDB taxonomy): domain Bacteria; phylum Chloroflexota; class Anaerolineae; order Promineifilales; family UBA4811; genus CAVPPE01. The sequence goes on along the minus strand of CAVPPE010000001.1, from coordinate 614,374 downwards.
CCGGGCAGTCGGGCCCTGAACTCCTGCGTCAGCAGCGTCATGATTCCCGGTGGGGACTCGGCGGCCGCCAACTGATCCAGCCGGCGCGTGTCATTGCGCAACAGCCGCATAATCTCCAGCCCAACCCGCTCGCGGTTCTGATCATAGACCGCGGCCGCGTGCTCCTGCAACTGCTCCGTAATCTCGACGGCCGTCATCCCGGCCCACTGCGCCGGCCCCATGCCAGGCTCCAAAGGCAGGAAAACCTTCAACGCCTGCACCAGCCCATCCAGGTCCCAATCTTCCTCAAAACCCTGGGTGTGCGCCGCCACCAGTCCGGCCAGATGCGCGTCCGCCATCTCCAGCAGGATGTCGCGCAGGTCATCCAACTCGAGCACCCGGCGGCGCTGCCCGTAAATGACGCGCCGCTGCTCGTTGACTACTTCGTCATATTCCAAAACCCGTTTGCGGATGTCAAAGTTGTACCCCTCCACCCGAACCTGGGATTGCTCAATGGATTTGCTGACCAGCCCCAGCTCGATGGGCAGGTCTCCCATGCTGTTCTGCAAAAAGCCCTTCAGCCGCTCGCCGCCAAAGCGACGAAACAACTCGTCCTCCAGAGAGAGGTAAAAGCGGGACGAGCCGGGATCCCCCTGCCGGCCGGCGCGGCCGCGCAACTGGTTATCAATCCGCCGCGCTTCGTGCCGCTCGGTGCCCAGGACGTGCAATCCGCCCAGTTCCCATACCTTTTGCCGGTCCGCTCTGCACTCGACCTTGGCCTCGTCCAGCGCGGCCTGCCACTGTTCCGGTGTTGCCTCGGTGATCTCAATGCCTTGTTTTCGTAGCTTTTCGCGCGCCACCCCCTCCGGGTTGCCGCCCAGCAGGATGTCCACACCCCGGCCGGCCATATTGGTGGCAATCGTCACCGCGCCCGGCCGGCCGGCTTGTGCAATGATGGTCGCCTCGCGCTCGTGATATTTGGCGTTGAGCACCTGGTGCGGGATCCCTTTGCGCTCCAACAGCTTGGAGACCCGCTCCGAGGTTTCGATGGCGGCCGCGCCAACTAGCACCGGCCGGCCTACCTCGTGCAGATGGGCAATCTCGTCCACTGCCTTGTCAAACTTGATCTCCTCCCGGCCGTAGATCGAATCTGGATAGTCGGTGCGCTTGTAATAGAGTTCGGAATCGTCAGGCGAGTTGTATGTAACAACGTCCATCCCTTCGTCTTTGTAGCCACCAGCCTCCAGTTCGCCAATCCGGGCGCGGTACTCGACGTTAGTGGGCAGGATGGTGACATCCAGCTTGTAAATCTCTTCGAATTCCTCGCCTTCAGTGGCGGCCGTGCCGGTCATCCCCGCCAGCTTTTCGTACATGCGGAAAAAGTTCTGGTAGGTGATGGTGGCGTGAGTCAGGTTCTCCCGCTGGACTGTAACCCCCTCTTTGGCCTCAATCGCCTGGTGCAACCCCTCCGAATAGCGCCGGCCGTACATCAACCGGCCGGTAAAATCGTCCACAATAATGATCTCCCCGCCCTGGATCACGTAATCCTTGTCATGTTTGAACACCACATTCGCCCGCAGCGCGTTGTCCAGATACGGCAACATCTCCGCATACTCAGGGTCGTACAGGTTTTCCACCCCAATCGCCGACTGGATCTTTTCAATGCCTCGTTCTGTCAGGTAGATGTTGCGGGTCCGCACTTCCAGAACGTAATCGCCGTCCGGAGACTCAGCTTCAATGCTCTCTTCGCTGCTCGGCCGCAGCGGCCGGACCAGTTGGGCAAACTGGCGGTAATAGGGCGAGGCCTCGTCGGCCGGGCCGGAGATGATAAGCGGCGTGCGCGCCTCGTCGATCAGGATGTTGTCGATCTCGTCCACAATGGCGTAATAGAGTTTCCGCTGGACGCAGCTTGCCAGGTCATAGACCATGTTGTCGCGCAGGTAGTCAAAGCCAAACTCGTGATTGGTGCCATAGGTGATATGCGCGCGGTACGCCTGCTGCCGGGTGCACGGCCGCAAATGCTGGTAGCGGTCATCATCAGAGATGTACTCAGGGTCGAACAGGAACGAGCCGCCAGATGCGTCCGAGCGGGACGACTGGATCACGCCCACAGTCAGCCCCAACGCGTGGTAGATAGGGCCCATCCACTGCGCGCCCACTTTGGAAAGATAATCGTTGGGGGTGACCAGATGCACCCCTTTGAGCGTGAGCGCGTTTAAGTAGAGCGGCAACGTGGCAACCAGCGTCTTGCCCTCACCGGTCTTCATCTCCACAATCGTGCCCCGGTGCAGGATAATGCCGCCGATCAACTGCACATCGTAGGAGCGCAAGCCAATGGTGCGCCGGCCGGCTTCGCGCACGGCCGCAAACGCCTCCGGCAGCAAATCGTCCAGAGTCTCACCGGCCGCCAGTCGTTCCAAAAAGGCATCGGTCCTGGCACGCAGCCCATCGGCCGATAACGCCTGAAACGCGGGCTCCAGCGCGTTGATCTGCTCCACAATGGGCATCATGCGCCGGATTTCACGCTCGTTGGCGTCAAAGACCTTGCCCAGTAATCCTTTCAAACCAGCCAAAACAGTACCTCAACTTGAATGGGCGCACCCGCAGTTGCCAGGATTATACCACACAGATTACCGCCTATTCATCAAACATTTCACCCACGCTGCGCCCTTCGTGGGCGCGCCGGATGACCTCGCCCAGCAGCGGGGCCACCGGCAGAATGGTCATGTTGGGCAGGCGCTTTTCGGCCGGTAGCGGGATGGTGTCTGTGGTGACCATCTCCTTGATCGGAAGGTGTTTGAGCCGCTCAACGGCCGGGTCGGAAAAGACCGCATGTGTGAAACTGAGATACACGTCCAGCGCGCCGTGCTCCTTGGCTATCAGCACCGCCCGCTCCATCGAACCGCCGGTGTCCACTTCATCATCGACGATGATAACATCCTTGCCCCTTACGTCGCCAATGATCGTCAGCGCTTCGGGCACCGTGCTGCCGCGCAAGCGCTTTTTCTCCACAAAAGCCAGCGGCAGATGCAACTTTTCCGCAAAGTTCCGGCCGCGCTTGGCAAAGCCTAGGTCGGGGGTCAGGATAACCGCGTTGTCCAGATTCTTGGTCGCGAAATAGTCGCTTAAAAGGTGAAACGCGGTCAGCGCGTCGCCGGGGATTTTGAAAAAGCCCTGGATCTGACCGGCGTGCAGGTCAATCGTCATCCAGCGGTCCGCCCCGGCCGCCTCGATCATATCCACCACCAGCCGCGCAGTGATGGGCACCCGCGGCTGGTCCTTTTTGTCCGAGCGAGCGTAGCTCAAATACGGGATCACCGCGGTCACCCGGCCGGCCGAGTCCCGTTTGAGGCAGTCAATCAGGATCAGCAGCTCCATGATGTTGCGATGGACCGGCCGGGAGGTCGTCTGGATGATGTACACGTCCTGGCCGCGCGCGCTGCCGTGTAACCGCACGAACAGATTCTCGTTGGCAAACTCGACGATGTCAATGCCGCCAAGTGCGACGCCCAGATATTGGCTGATGCTGTTTGCCAGTTCCGGACAGCCGGTCCCGGCAATCAGTTGAATGTTCCAGTGAAACAGATCGTCCTTGCCGCGCATTCCGCGCTATCCTTTGGCTGCAACCAGCCGCTCCACGGCGGTGTACGGGTCCAGCTCCCGCCGCAAGACCTGCGCCAGGGTCGCTTCCAGCCGGTCGGCCGGGATTTTTGCCAGCAGATCGGCCAGCAGCGCCTCCCGCAACAGCAGCTCAAACTCACGCTCTACGCGCGCTGCCTCCCTGCGCTGATATTCACCGGAGGCATGCAGGTATGCCTGGTGCTGGCGAATGGCAGCCACCAGTTCGACAATCCCTTCGCCACTGATGCCTACCGTCTGCAAGATGGGCGGCTCCCAGCCATTCCCCCCGGCCGGCTCGGACGTTTCCACCCCCAGCAACCGGCCGTGATGCTGTACCGCATTGTTGCCGTTGGCGTTCAACCGCTGCATCATCTGCAGCGCCTTGACCGCACTCTCTGCACCCGGCTGGTCCGCCTTGTTGACCACAAAGATGTCGGCAATTTCCAGGATGCCCGCCTTGATCGCCTGGATGTCGTCCCCCATGCCGGGGGCTTGCACCACCAGCGTGGTGTGGGCATGCCTGGCAATATCCACCTCCGACTGCCCGGCACCCACTGTCTCGACCACCACCAAGCTGAAACCGGCCGCGTCCAGCAATTTAACCACCTCGCTGGTGGTCCGCGCCAGCCCACCCAGGCTGCCGCGCGAGGCCATGCTGCGGATGAAAATCCCCTCATCGCCCGCCAGGTCCCGCATCCGGATGCGATCCCCCAGCACCGCGCCGCCGGAAAAGGGGCTGGTGGGATCCACCGCCACGATGCCCACCGTCTCGCCCTCACGCCGCAACTGCTTGGCCAACTCGTTGACCAGCGTGCTTTTGCCGCAGCCCGGCGCGCCGGTGACGCCCACGATGTGCGCCCGGCCGGTGTGCGGGTAGAGCTGGGCCAACGCCGGCCGGGCATCGGCTGTTTCATTCTCCGCCCGCGTGACCAGTCGCGCCAGGGCGCGCCGGTTGCCGCGCAGCAGCTCTGCCACCAATTCGTTTGCTTCGCCCACGGGCCTTATGCGCCCCGCACCGCCCGGCGGATGGCGGCCGCGATGTCGTGCGTGTTGGCTCCCGGCCCAAACACCTCCCAGACCCCCAGCTCTTTCAACACCGGGATATCCTCATCCGGGACAATGCCGCCCACGAAAACCTTGACGTCAGCCATCTCGTTGACACGCAGCAACTCGATCACCCGCGGCACCAGTGCCATGTGTGCGCCGGAGAGGATGCTCAGGCCAACCACGTTCACGTCCTCCTGCAGCGCCGCTTCCACCACCATTTCGGGCGTCTGGCGCAGGCCGGTGTAAATGACCTCCATGCCGGCGTCCCGCAGCGCGCGGGCCACCACCTTGGCACCCCGATCGTGCCCGTCCAGGCCGGGCTTGGCAATCAACACGCGAATCTTTTCTTCTGTCATCTCGCTCCCTGTCTGGTGTCTGCTCGTGACTACTCAGCCCAAATCCCTGGAGAGGGAAGATGGGGGGTGTGCGGGCGCTCCGCGCCCGCACACCCCCAAAAGACCTTCACGCTGCCTGAGTAGCTACAATTGCTCTGCGGAAATTATACCCGGTTCGGGTTGCCGGACAAATGGAATCTGTGTGCATGCACGCGTCTCGCCTGGGATTTTGCGGCGTCGACAAACCCGGCCGCGTGTGGTAGAATGCGGCCGAGATGGCAGATGACCCCAAACTAGGCTCCGCGCACGTTTTTCTCCACTCAATCGGGTGCCGGCTCAACCAGAGCGAAATGGACAGCTTGGCGCGCCAACTGGCCGGCCGGAACTTTCAACTGGTCCGCGACCCGGCCGCGGCCGACCTGTTTGTCCTCAATACCTGCGCCGTGACCGGCGAAGCGGAGCGCAAATCGCGTCAGGCGGCCCGGCGCCTGCAGCGCGCCAATCCTGACGCGCAGATGATCCTCACCGGTTGCTACGCCACGCTGGACCCGGCCGCCGCAACGGCCGACCTGCCCGCAACAACACAGGTGGTGGACAACGCGGCCAAGGAGCAACTGCTCGCCCTCATCGCACCGGACACCGACCCGCCGGTTGACCCACATTGGCCGCTGCCCGGCGGTCGGACGCGCGCCTTTGTCAAAGCGCAGGACGGCTGCGACAACGCCTGCAGCTATTGCATCACCACCCTCGCCCGCGGGCCGGGCGTCAGCCGGCCGCTGCCGGAGGTGGTGGCGGAGATCCAGGCGCTGGAGGCGGCCGGTTATCAGGAGGTGGTGCTGACCGGCGTGCACCTGGGTAGCTACGGCCAGGACGCGCAGGGCGCGGGCAAACCTGCAAGGCCAAACCTATCGAACCTCGTGCAGGCCATCCTGGCCCGGAGCTCTATCCCGCGGCTGCGTCTCTCCTCGCTGGAGCCGTGGGACCTGCAGCCGGGCTTTTATCAGCTCTGGCAAAACCCGCGCCTCTGCCGCCAGTTGCACCTGCCGCTGCAGAGCGGCTCGGCCGGGGTGCTGCGGCGGATGGCCCGCCAGACCTCGCCGGACGCGTACCGGGCTCTGGCGGCGGCCGCGCTGGAGGCCATCCCGGACCTAGCCCTGACCACCGACCTGATCGTCGGCTTTCCCGGCGAAACCGAGGATGAATTCGAGGAAAGCATGGCGCTGGTGGGGGAGATTCCCTTTGCGCGGTTGCACGTCTTTGGTTACTCGCCCCGGCCGGGCACGGTCGCGGCACAGATGGCGGGGCAGCTTCCGGCCGCGGTTATCCGGGGGCGCAGCCAGCAGATGCGCTCGCTGGGCGCCGAGAAACAGGAGGCCTTTCTGCGCCGCTTCCTTGGCCGGACGATGGACGTGCTGTGGGAATCACCGGCCGGTGGCGGGCGCTGGCGCGGGCACACGGATAATTACATCCCGGTAACGGCCGCTGGTACGGCCGGATGGCCATCCGCCGCCCGCATGGGGCAATTGCGCAACACCATCACCCCCACCCTGCTGGTAGAACTCCGGCCGGGTGAGATAGTCGGACAGGTGCTGACCGCCCCATGACCTCGCCTCCGGTCATTGACAGCCAGTTCCCGGCCGGGCAGGCCAACGAGATGGCCCGGCTGGAATGCTACAACAAGCACCACTATCGGCCGAACAGCTACCTGCACAAGTGGTGGGCGCGGCGCTGCGGCAGCACCTTTCGCCTGATCCTCAAGGGGCTGGCGGACGATCCGGCGCAACGGGATTACTATGCGGCCGGAGGGCTGGATGGAAAGCTGATCCTGGACCCGATGATGGGGGGCGGCACGACGCTGCACGAGGCGGTCCGGCTGGGCGCGAACGTGATCGGGGCGGACCTGGACCCCATCCCGGTACTGCAAGCTCGCGCCTCACTCACCCGAATCGAACTTGGGAAACTGGAAAACGCGTTTACCTGGCTGATGAGCCGGTTGCGGGAGGAATTGTCGCCGCTGTTCCGCACCGCCTGCCCGGCTTGCGCCCGGCCGGTCGAATTGCAGTTTGTGCTCTATGGCGCGGAGCGGCGCTGCGGGTGTGGCCCGGCCGTGCTGGTGGATTCGCTGGCGCTGCGTCACGAGTCGGATGGGACCATCGTGCGCCTGTGCCCACACTGCCACGCCGTGGTCCGCGGTGATGCGGCCTGCCAGTGCCCGCCGGCCCATCCCCGCGACAGCGCGGATGCGCGGCCGCCCATCGTTGAGCGCAAGCGCCGCACCTGTCCCACCTGTGGGCAGCGGTACCGGGAGGACACCCGCCAACCCTATTATACCCGCTACCGGCCGCTGGCGGTGGTCGCCACCTGCCCGGAGCATGGGGTGACCTTTGCGGCCCCCTCCCCGGCCGACCTGGATTTGCTGGCGCAGGCGAACGCCGCCCGACCCGACCTGCCGGCCGAACAATTCGCCGTCCTGCCCGGCCCCAAATCGGCCGACTTGCTGCGCCGCGGGATTCACTCCTACCTCGACCTCTTCACCAGCCGCCAACTGCTCTATCTGCAGCACGCCATCCGCTTGCTCCCTGGCGTGGAGTTGGAGGCCGTGCACCTGAACCTGGGGTTGCTAATCTCGACCTCGCTGGAGTTCAACGCGCTGCTCTGCGGCTACAAGGGGGGCAGCCGGAGCCGGCCGGGGGCCATCCGCCACACCTTTGCCCACCACGCTTACTCGTTCCCCTACACCGCGCTGGAGAATAACCCGCTCTATCCGCAGCGCAGTTCCGGCACGCTGGAAAAGCTGTTCCACGACCGGGTGCGCCGCGCCCGCCGCTGGGCCGAACGGCCAGTGGAACGCGACGTGCGCCCCAAGCTCCAGGGCCGGCCGGGCAAGGTCGCAATAGAGAGTGAGGTGGATTGGGGGCACGAGGTTCACACGCCGGCCGACCTGAACGAGGGAGCCCGTCGCTTCTTTCTGATTCAGGGCTCTTCTGCCCAACTCCCGCTGGACGATAGCAGCGTGGACGCGGTGGTCACCGATCCACCCTATTACGACAGCGTCCAATACAGCGACCTGGCCCAGTTCTTTCACGTCTGGCTGGCGCGACTGCTGCCGGAGGCAGCGGATTGGGCAATTGATCTGCGCCAGTCGGCGGTGGACCCGCACACCAACGGCGGGCCTGAGGGGCAGTACACTGCCATCTTGAGCCAGATCCTGGCCGAATGCGGCCGGGTGCTGAAAAAAGAACACGGCCGGCTGGTCTTTACCTATCACCATTGGAACCCACTCGGCTGGGCCGCGCTTACCCTGGCGCTCAAACGGGCCGGGTTCCGGCTGGTCAACCGGTATGTCGTCCTCTCCGAAAACCCGGTCTCGGTGCATATCGCCAACCTGCGCTCGCTCAAGCACGACGCGGTGCTGGTGCTGGCCCCGGCCGGAGCAGAAGCAAACCACCGCTGGCCGCCGCAGCAAAAGGTGGACACGGCCGACAGCTATCGTTTTTGCCAAGATTGCGCCTCTGTGCTAGGATGGTTGCTGGAATCAGATCTGAGTGAAGCAGACTTGGTGGACCATTGGCTCCACCTTTTGCGCTAGACCGGGAGACAGGATGAGCGAGGCAGTCCATTGTGTTTTTTGCCGCATTGCCCTTGGGCGCAGCCCGGCCGATGTGGTCTATCAGGACGACCACGTAATGGCCTTTCGCGACATCAACCCGGACGCACCGGTGCACATCCTGGTCATCCCGCGCAAACACATCACCAACGTGGCAGCGGCCGGACCGGCCGACCAGGCGGTGCTGGGGCAACTGCTGCTGGCGGCCGCCCAGGTTGCGGCGGCCGAGGGAGTTGGGGAGCACTTTCGGCTGGTGACCAACAACGGCCGCCGGGCAGGCCAGAGCGTCTTTCACCTGCACTTTCACCTGCTGGGCGGCCGGGCGATGGGTTGGCCCCCAGGATAGCTGGAACGCCGACCAAAGGAGAAGTCGAGCATGTATTTGACCACTGTCAGCATTGAAAAACCGGAAGCCGTCAACTTTATCCTCGGCCAATCCCACTTTATCAAGACCGTGGAAGACATCCACGAAACGTTGGTCTCGGCCGTGCCAGGGATCAAATTCGGCATGGCGTTCTGTGAAGCATCCGGCAAATGCCTGATCCGCTGGACCGGCACCGACGCAGCAATGATCGAGCTAGCCAAACAGAACGCGCAGGCGATTGCGGCCGGGCACTCATTTATCCTCTTCCTGGCCGAAGGCTTTTACCCCATCAACGTGCTCAACGCCATCAAGATAGTGCCGGAGGTCTGCCGGATCTTTTGCGCCACCGCCAACCCTACCCAGGTCATCGTGGCGCAAGCAGAGCAAGGGCGCGGCATCCTGGGTGTGGTGGATGGCTCCAGTCCCACGGGGGTGGAAGGCGATGAAGACATCGCGTGGCGCAAAGGGTTCCTGCGCCAGATTGGCTACAAACTCTAACCCGGCCGCAAGGAGGCCATCATGCCCACCATTAAAGAGATACTCACCAACGACGTGAAGGAGGCAATGCGCTCCGGTGACCGGCTGCGACGCGACACATTGCGCCTGGTCCTGGCAGCCATCAAGCAGGCGGAAGTGGATCAGCAAACTACACTGGACGACCAGGAACTTTTGTCGCTGCTGCAAAAGGAGGCCAAGAAGCGGCTGGAGAGCATCCACGACTATACGGCCGCCGGCAACCCGGCGGCCGCCGCGGCCGAGCAGGCCGAGCTGGGTGTCATTGAAGCCTATCTGCCCGCCCAGGCAACAGAGGGCGAGATTGCGACGCGCGCCCAGGTGATCATTACCGAGCTAGGCCTGAGCGGCCCGAAAGCCATTGGAGCCGTGATGAAAGAGATGATGGCCGAGTTTCAGGGGCGAGCCGACGGAAAGCTGGTCAACCAGATCGTGCGCCGGCAGCTGGGCAACTAGCCGACCTGATGGCAGCGCCTTCCCATCCAGCACGACATAGCCCTGTGCCGCCAGCAACTCGCTGGCTAGGCAAGGTCCGGCCGGCCGTGTTCGGCCTGCTGCTGGTGGTATCGCTCACCCTCATTCTCACCTTTGACATCCTGCCCGCACCCCAACTGGATCTGCAAGTTGGTGACACAGCTCCGGAGGACGTATTTGCCCCGCGCGGCATCACCTATGTCTCGCAGGTGCTGACGGAAAAAGCGAAACAGGAAGCTATTGCCAGTGTGCGGGATATCTACAACCCACCCGACATGCGCGTCGCCCGATCCCAGGTGAGCAAGGCGCGCCTCGTTGTTGACTTTATCGAGACGGTGCGGGGGGACACGCTGGCCGGCCGGGAGCGCCAGAAAGACTATATCAACGCCGTGCCGGAACTGGAACTGGATGATCAAACACTAAACACGCTGCTCAACCTTTCCACAATCCAGTGGGAAACCGTGCGCCAGGAAACGCTAAACGTGGTGGATGAAGCCATGCGAGAGCAGATTCGAGAGGACCGCATCGAAGAAGCCCAGGCTGCCATCCCGCTCCTGGTTCCGTTGGGACTAGCCGAGAACGAGGCGGCCGTGGTGACGGCGTTGGCACAGCAACTAATTGTGCCCAATTCGACCTTTAACCCCCAGCTCACAGAGCAGTACCGCCAGCAAGCAGCCGACACGGTCGAGTCGGTCCAGCAATCGTTCGACCCCAACTCGGTCATCGTGCGGCAAGAAGAGGTCATCGACGAGGCCGATATCGAGGCCATGCAGCAATTCGGATTGATGCAGAGCGAGACGGACTGGAAGGACAGCATCACCTACTTTATCGCCGTGGTGCTAATTGTAACCTTGCTGGGGCTGTATATCGAGCGGTTCAACCCGGACTTCCTGGCCAGCGGCCGCCACATGCTACTCATCTCGCTATTGCTGGTGATTTTTTCGCTGGGCGCCAAGCTACTGGTTCCCGGCCGGGCATTGCTGCCGTTTCTCTTTCCCTCGGCCGGGCTCGCCATGCTTATCACAGTCCTGTTCGACGCCAATCTGGCCATCGCTATCACCGTCTGTCTGGCTGCGCTGGTGGGATTTGTCGCCGGTAGTTCGCTGGAATTGACGGTCTATGCGGCCGTGGCCGGCATCCTATCAGCGCTGGTGCTGCGTAAATCACCCCGCCTGAGCAGCTTTTTCCGAGTTGGCATCCTGGTTGGTGTTGTCAACACCTGCGTCATCCTCATTTACCGCCTCAATGACTCGGATCTGCTGGGCATCCTGCAACTGACCGGCGTCAGCTTTGCGAACGGCCTCTTTTCGGCCGGCATCACGCTCACTGGCTTTTTCGTCATCGGCAACCTCTTTAACGTCCTGACCTCGCTGCAACTGCAGGAGTTGGCCCGGCTTGACCATCCGTTGCTGCAAGAACTGCTGAGCCAGGCTCCCGGCACCTACCACCACAGTCTGATGGTCGCCAATCTGGCAGAGCAGGCCGCCCGCCGGATTAGCGCTGACGCCGACCTGGTGCGGGTCGGCTCCTTTTACCACGACGTGGGCAAAATCGCTCGGCCGTATTTTTTCACCGAGAATCAGGACGGAGCCAACGCCCATTCCCGGCTGGACCCGCGCACCAGCGCCCAGACCATCGCCAGTCACGTGCAGGATGGGTTGGACCTTGCCAGACGGTTCAAAATCCCGGATCGGATTCGGGCGTTTATCCCCGAACACCAAGGCACGCGCACGATCCGGTTTTTCTTCCATCAGGCACTCAAGACGGCCGAGGACGCCAACCTGGTTAAAGAAGAGGACTTTAAATACCCAGGACCTAAACCGCAGAGCAAGGAGACCGCCATCGTTTTGCTGGCCAACTCGTGCGAGGCTGCCTCGACGGCCATGCAAAGCCGCACCGAAGAGGAAATTGAAAAGCTGGTTGACCAGATTGTCAACGAGATCGCGCTGGAGGGTGAACTGGACGAGTTGGGACTGACTCTGGGGGACCTGCAAGCTATCAAAGACAGCTTTGCAGACTCGCTGCAGGGCCGCTTTCACGCCCGGCCGCGCTACCCTGGCCAGCGCACCTCTGACCAGTTGACCCCGCCGGCGGCCGCCAAGTTGACAAAGGAAGCACCGGCCGAGGACCCGTTAGCTGCACAGGAAGAGGAATGAGATGTACGCGGTTGAGCTAACGGTGGACGAGGAGATAGCTGACACGGTCCCGGCCGAGTTGCTGACAGCGGCCGCCCAGGCCACGTTGAGCCATCAAAAAGCGCCGGCCGGCGAACTGACCATCCTGATTACCACCGACGACCGGCTGGCCGAGTTGAACAGAGCCTACCTGGGAATTGACGCCGCCACTGACGTCCTCGCTTTCCCGGCCGGACGTTCCGGACCTACTCTGCCGGACCAGCCACTCTATTTTGGCGACATCGCCATTAGCCTGCCCCGCGCGCGAGCACAGGCAGCTGCGGCCGGGCACCTATCCGAGGCGGAACTCCAGTTGCTGGTGGTGCATGGCACGCTGCACCTGCTGGGATACGACCACGCGGAAGAGCAGGAAAAAGCGGTCATGTGGGCCGCGCAGGAGCATACGCTCAAACATTTGGGCGTTTCAGTCAACACCAATTGGTGAGCCAGGCGGACGCCTTCGCCCCCCTGCCAATCCCATGGCCGCCAGCGAAAACAGCGCCAACCCGGTCACAATCGCCCCTACACGAAGTGACAGTGGTCTGTAGCTAAACTCGATCGTGTGCCCGCCGGCCGGGACGCACACAGCCCTCAACACCCCATTCGCACGCAGCAGTGACACCGATTCGCCATCCAGCGTTGCGTTCCACCCAGGCACAAAACGCTCGCTGAACACAGCCAGCCCTCCTTCCCCTTGGGTGCGGGCAACAATCCGGTTTGGCAAGTACGTTGTGACGATAACGTCGCCGGCCGGCTGGCCGGCCGCGTGCCCACAGTTGGCATCCGGCTCTACCAGCGCGGTTTGCCATGGGTCAAAATCAGCGGCGTTGACGCGTGCCAGCCAATCATCCTCCCCAACCGACTCCAGGTGAGTAACTATCCAAGCCGATGGCAACGCCGTAGCGCGTTCGTAGATAAACACGCCACTTTCTTCAGCCAACAGGGAAAGGGTGTCGCCCTGGCTCAATTCCAGCGGCGATTTGGTCACCACGTAGCGCACGTTGAAGTAGATCATAGGCCCGAGCGCGTGGATCGGGCACGGCCGTGGTGAGCTGGTTATATTGGGCATCTTCTAGCGGATTGTAGCCAAAGACGCTGCGCACATCGTAATCCAGCGCACCGTTCTGTTCAAAGATATCCAGGCCCCACGGCAGCACCCGGCCACTAGCTGCATCCGTGTGTGCGTCGACAATACGCCAGTACGCGCTGGGCGGGGCGGGAACCAGACGGACCAGCCCGGCACCCAGGGTCCATAGATCCAAGAGCACCAACCCCAGAGCCAGGGCAGGCAGCCAGCGGGAGGGGCTCTCGCGGCGCCACAGGTGCAGCCAGCCGGCCGCCAACGCGAAAAAGAGGCCAAAGGCGGCTACCTGTCCGGCAAGGTGCCACATGCGCCCGGCGGCCGGGTTGCTCTCCCGCCCCCACGCGTACAGCATATACCCGGCCACCGTCACCAGAGCGGCAGATGCTAACACGCCAGCCGTCAGCGGCCGGCTGACCGGCGACAACAACCTACCGCGTTCTTTGCTCTCCGATTGCTGGAGCGCCGTTACGGCCAGCGCGGTCAGCGCGGCCGCGCCGACGGTAAACAGCAAGCCGGCGCGGGCCGGCGCGCGCAGCCCCGAAAACAGCGGGATTAACCGGTACAACAATCGGTGGAGAATGCCATAGCTGCCAAACGCCGCCAGCAACGACAGGCCACCGACTGCCAGCCAGAAGCGGCTGCGCCGTTGCCGGCCGGCGACCAGCATAAGCAGCAGTGGTAGCACGCCTACGTAAAGAACGAGTTCGTCGTAAACCCCTTCACCCCAGTAGCCGGTTTGCACCGGCTCCCCAAAAAAGTTGGGCACCAACAGCGTGATCAGGTAGCCAACGGGCCATGAAAAACGGGAGGCAAACGCATAGTCGGACGCTCCCAATCGGGTGCTGGAAGCCAGGTTCTCCAACAACGGGAACAGTTGAATCGACGCCAGCGCCAGCCCGCCAACTGCCATCACTGCAGGCCACACCAGCCTGCTGCGCGGCCACCCCTTTTGGGATGACCTTACCTGATACAGGGCATACGCGCCCCACAACAGGACGAGATAGACAAAGGTAGCCGTGTGCCCGGCCAAAAGTGCCATAGACACACACACAGCCCCCACGGCCGCAGATCGCCCGCGCCGGCCTTCCCCCTTGGTCACCCGGAGCAGCATCAGAAGCCCCCAAGGGAGCCAGGAGCCGGTGGTCAGAACCCCCAGATGGCCGGCCTGCACCCGGGCAAAGGTATAGCCGCTGAAGGCAAAGACGGCCGCGCCAGCCAGTGTGCCCCACCACGAAGCGCCCTCTTCTTGCAGCCACAGTGTTGCCCCCAGCCCCGCCCACCAGATATGCAACACCAGCATCCAACCCAGCGCTCGGGTCGTGGGCGCAAGCAGCGCCAGCCAAGTGGGAGGATAAAACAGCGCCGGCTGCGGGTCCCCCACAAACGAGGTACCGGAAAAGAGATACGGGTTCCATAGTGGCAGTTCGCCCTGGTGCACGAGTGAGCGGGCATAGTCCAGCCAGGGCCGAAACATGTTGGCCAGGTCATTGCCAGCCAAAATCTGGTCGGCCGGGGCCCACAACACATCCCAATAAAACACGCCGACCAAAACAGCCCACAAGGTTGGTAATGCAATCCAACCCCACCGCATGCTTGTCCCGGCCGGTTTATTTTCCCTTGCCGTCATCGGGGTCACCTCGCTCACTTTCTTGTGTACTCTTGCCCACGCCTGAATCATCACGTAGGCCGGACAAGCCCGTCTCCAGGTAGATGGCTCCGCCCAACAGGCTAAACGCCGTGTTGACCAGATAGACCATCAGTGACATGGCCACCGCCTCCGGCCGGCTCACACCCGCAAAGGCAAATAACAACGCGGTCACCCCCTCTCGCAAGCCCAATCCCCCCCAGGAGATGGGCACCAACAGCGAAAGAGCAATGAGCGGCACAAAGAGGAAAAAGTAACCCAACGATACCCGGACTCCCACCGCTACTGCAGCCGCATAGTTGAGGCCAATCACAGTCACGTTTACCCCCAGCGAAGCCCACAATGCCTTTCGCAGCGGTGCCCCGCGGCAGGCGAGGATTGCTTGGTAGACACCGGCCAGCTCCTCCAGCCAGCGAAAGCGCCAGCGGCCGGGCCAGAGTCCCGCCAGCGCCGCAACCAGTCGCTCCTGCCACAGCAACCACCCCGCCAGAATACCGCCCAGTGCCACTCCGCCAAGGAAGAGCGCCAGCGCAGGGTCCACCAGGTCCAGGCTGAACGGCAGAGCCAGCAATGCCAGGCCAAAAAGCACCAGCAGGCCGGTAAGCCGGTCCACGATCACAGTCCCGGCCGCCTCCGCGCCAGTGGTGTTTTCGCCGGCCAGTTCAGCGCCGCGCACCACGTCGCCGCCCAGACCGCCGGGCAGCAGCTTGCTGAAGAAAAAACCCACCAGGTACAATTGGGTCAGCCGGCCGAGCCCCACGCGCGCGCCTAACGCCCGCAACAAAGCTTGCCAGCGCCAGGCGCGCAGCCAGACGCCCAGCGCAAAAAAGGCTACGGCGGCTGTCAGCCAAAGCGGTTCGGCAGACGCTAGCGGAGCCAGCGTCTCCTCCACCCCAAACTCGGATAGTAACCAGGCCAAGAGCGCCAGGCTGATACCCACTTTGAGCAAGCTAAACAGGCGTTGACGCACAGACTTAATCCTCCACCCGCACCCGGCCGAGATAGATCCTTTGGTCCAGCCAGTGGCCATCTTCCGCCACCACCGGCACCAGCCCGTCGGGACCCACCAGCGCCACGGTCAGGTCATAAATCCCCGATGGCGCGTCAGCGTCGATGGTCACCGTCTGCAGGTCTTCCACCACCTCCCCCGGCCGCCAATGCACCGTTGGCGCAGCCCCGCCGGCCGGCCAACTGCCCCCCTTGCCCACCGCCCGGTCGGGAAGGGTCAACACCTGGACTGCGACCGTGTAATTAACCTCCATCTCCCGCAACGGTTGCCAGTAGAGCATCACGGACAGGGTTTCACCCGGCCGCGCCACGCGCCGATCCAGCGAATAGCCCACCAGCGCTGCCTGATTGTCCAGGTTGGCCCATAGCTGATTGGGATACTGGCCCTGCGGCAGCCGCGGCTCAATCTGCACCACCGCCAGTTGCACAGCATCCCGGCCGTCCGCAACCGTTAGGCGGCCACCACCCTGAAGGTACAGCCCTACTTGCACGCGCGCCTGATTGGGTGTGTAAGCCGACTCGGGGACCGTGATCCGATAGGTATCCGCAAAAGCAGCGCCAGCCACCCAGGCCGAGGTGGGATAGTTGCCCAATCCTGGGTAGGTGTCGCGCTGTGCCACCACGATTTCATCGTCATCCAGCAGATGGACAAACACCACATAGTTTTCCCCGGCCGGACGGAGCGCTTCCCAATAAACCGTCACGTCAACGGTGCCACCCGGCCGGACTGTCGTGGGGGCAACCTCGTACCCCCGCAGGCGGGCAAGATCGCCCAGTTGCAGGTCAAGCCGGTTAGGGATGGCATCAAGCTGGCGTGCGGAGAGTTGTGCCGGCCGGGCAAACGCCGGCCGGAGCACCCCCACCAGCGCCCAGGCAGCCAGAATTGCTATGCCGGCCGTCACAACGGCGGCCAACACCCCCTCCCAACGCCGCGGGAGCCAATGGATCAGGCCGGCCGCCATCAGCAAAGCAAAGGCCGACAGCCCAGGGAAGAAAAAGCGGCCCATTGGCCCGGCCGGGCTGACCAGCATGTACGCAAAGACCACCACAAAAAAGAGACCCACGCTCGCTACAAGAAGGAGTGGAGCAGCCCGGGCGAGCGGCCGGTCCTCCCTGGTCGCACTTGGTCTCTGCCTGCGGGCGGCCCGCATCACGCACCCAGCTGCCCCCGCGGCCGCCAGCCAGGCCAGCAAGCGATAAGCCCAATCGGGCATCGGAACCTGGCCGTAACCAAATCGGCCCCACAGGCTGGTCCACAAGTAGGGTAATTCCGAGATCGCCAGCCTCCAACTCGTGCGCGGGTCGCGCACGCCCCACAACTCGGTAACGCGCTCAAAGCCGGTTGGCTCGCCGTACAACAGCTGGTTGCGCACAAACCACCAGCCTGCAATGGCGGCCGCCACGGCAAACACAATCACGTTGGCCCTCAGGAAGCCCCGCCAGTCACGGCGGTCGCGCACGGCCGCTGCCAGCAGTGCCAATTCGATGATCGCCAGCAACGCCGCCAGGTTGGACTTGACCATCAAAGCCAAACCAAATAGCGCCCCCAACGCGGCCGCCCGGCCGGGGCTGATGCCCCGTTTTTGCAGCCGCACAGACGCCAGCAACACGGCCGTCCCCGCCAACCCGGCCGCTACGTCGTTGCCCGCCGCCCCGCTCAGGTAAAGGAACTGCGGATTGAACGCCACCAGCGCCGCGCCCGCCAGCGCCAAACCTGACCGGCCGGGCCACACCTCGCGTCCCAGCCAGTACGTCAGCCAGACCATGGCCGCGCCCAACAACACGCTGTACCAGCGCATCAGATACACCGACAACGCAATGCCGCGGAAAGGAAATCGCTCGTCGTTGCTGTGCACGTATTGATTCTTGTTGTCCCGGCCGACCTCCCAGTACCGGTAAGCCCAAAACGGATTGATGGTCGGCTCGTAATAGACATCCTGTTCCACCGGCACCCACCAGCTAGCCAAGGCGGCCCCCAGGTAGTAGAGCGGCGGATGATGGCTCTGCGCCCGTGGCCCTTCCAGACTCTGTTCGGGCAGCGTGTGAAACACGGCTATGTGGCGCACAAAACGGACGTGGCGCACTTCGTCGGTTGCTTCGTAGAGCGGATTAGCCAGGCTGTACGCGACGGCTAGGAGCAGATAGCACCCCAGGAGCAGGGTGAGGACCAGTCGCTGGCGGCGTTTATCCATCCAGTCGCCTACCGGCCGATCTCAATCGGCCCCAGCAATGCCCACTCACGCCCGTCATCCAGCGGGATGGGAGCAATTTGAGGATAGGTGTACATCCCGACGCGCATCATAAAAGCGCCCGGCTCCGCCTGGGGGGAGATGGAGATCTGGAACCAATTCACCACCGTGTCGCCAACGCGCCAGTAGATGGGCAGATAGCTGGGGCCGTCCATCTGCCCTGCCACCTGCCCATTGCCAGCCAACAGATGGTTGAACCAGTGGAAGTACATATCATAGCTGGAGGTCTGGTTGACCCGCCAGACCAGAACCCAGTCCAGCAGGCCGCCCGGCCGGGGGTCTCCGCCGGCAGCATAGGCAACCAGTTCTGCGCCGGTTTCCCACACCACCCGTTCGCCTGACACGGGGACCAGGTCCGAGTTCCACGACGACAGATCGGTCGGCCCCCCCGGCCACAGATAAAAGCGGTAGCTCCTTTCCTCACCGCGCAGCGGGATGCGCGACTCGGCCACCTCAGGCACCAGCGCGGCCAGCAGTTCCTCGCCGCGGGTGCGGTCAAACGTGCTCCAATAAACGGCCGGATCGGCCGGTAGTACCAGCGCGTTGCGCACATCCACCGCGCGGTGCAGCGACCCGTACAGCAGGGTATCAGCCACACTTGCCATCTCGTACATGCGTGAATCCTCGCCTTCAGCCAGCAAGATTACTTCAGCCGCGTCCACCCGCGCGCCAAGCGCAACAGCGGTCTTGGCCGCCTGGATCGAGTACTTCACCGGCGTGCCATAACCCAACCGCGTGTCATGGTCAAAAACATAGTCCAGCAGCGTGACGGTTTCAACTGTCTGCGCGGCCGAGATGAGCAAGGCGGCCGCCACCACCACACCCTGCACCCACCGGGCCACCCTGGTCGGCAACCGGCCGGTCTGTTGGACCAACAACCCAACCAGCAGAAACTGGGCAGGGAAAGTGGCTGTGAAGTAGTGCGGCGCGACTGGAACCGAATGCCTGGTTTGGAAGAGCACCGGAATCGCCAGCCAGCATACGGCCATAAGCCCCGCGGCCGCGCCGTCTCTCAACCGACTACCGAGTTGGCGGCCGGCTATCGCCAGCGCCGTGGCCACCCCGGCCAGGATCAACCCACCCTCAACGGTGAAAAACCAACGCACATTCGAGGTCTGCTCAACGTACTGCGGGTAATGATCGGGGCCGAGCAGCAAGCTCAGGTCCGCCCCGGTAGAGAGCGCCCAGACCGCGCGGGCGGCATCCCCATCCGTTGAAGATGGTTGGCGCATCATCTCAGCAAAGCGATTGACGTTTCTCCAGCCCTGGCCGGCATCATATACCAGATAGGGCACAAGCGCCAGCGCAAATATCGCAATCGAAACCACCACCAGCCGCCAATCAAGTCGTTTGATAAAGACAAGACCCCATACGGCCGTCAGCAGAGCCATTGCCAGCGCCGAGAAATGCATCTGCATGAAAAAAGCCAACACCAGTGCATGGAGAAGCAAGGCCCATCGCTTGCCTCGCACAAACGCCAGCCAACCGGTGGCCGCATGCAGGATGCTGATGGGCGCAAAAAACTCCACGTGCCAGATTTTACGGGAATAGATGACACCCCACGGCGCAACGGCAAACAGCATCGCAGCCACGAGCGCCGCACCCCGCCCAAACCAGCGCCGGCCAAGCAGATACGTCCCCACTACCGCCGCCACGTTTAGCATCGCAATGAACCCGGTTGCCACCACCGGGCTCAACGAGATGGCATAGGGGATAGCCAACAGCCAGATTGCCCCTGGAAAGGAATCAATCCCGGTGGATGACACCGGCCCAATGGGAAGCACCCGACCCTCGCGAACCAACTGAATCGCCCACTTGGAGATTTCAGCCTGATCCCAGAGGAACTCGATTTGATCGATGCGGTAGAAACGGAGCCAGGCAGCCACCAAAATGATGGCTGCCACGGCAATCCACTCAGCCCACGCGCTGGCGCGGGCCGAGATGCGTTGAAGGTTTTTGGTCACACCCACATCCGAACGCGCCACCTCACGAGGAATCAGGGCGTACACGCGGCATTGGGTGTAACCTTGACATAGTCAAAGCGGGCCTCAAACGGGCTGACCTCGTAATCACCGGCCGTCAGGCCAATCCTCGTGGTGCTGGCAAGACCGGGCATGGTATAACGGCCGATGTAAACGCCGCCGACCCACAAGTCCACCACGTCACCGTCCACGCCTACCTGAATCCGGTTCCAGCCGTAGTAGCTGGTCCCTTCAGTGCCCTCGGCAATCTTGCCGGCCTGGTAGCCGCAAACCCCTTTCTTGGGAAACTGGTACACCGGGTTACGCACCAGAAACCAGCCCAAAAAGTCGTTCCCAAATTGATCGTTGCCCACTCCCAGGCAAGCGGCATAGAGGTCGGTATTTGCCTCATTGGCTCCAAAGATCAGTCCCGCGTTGCCCCAGAAAGCCGGCACGTTGACCCAGATTCTGGTCTCAATGCAGTATTTGTCGGTGGGCGGCCGGTAGGAAGCCAACGCATCCGGTTGATAGAACCAGACCCACGGCGCTGGACCAATGTCCACCCGAATCCGATAATGACCATCAACCGTGTTGTACCCGCGCCACCAGCGGCTCACCTCTTGCCAGGTGGTTTCATCGTAAATTGCGCCGCTGTCGTTCGGCCAGCCGGTGGAGGCGTTGTCAAAGTGATCCTCCCAGCCAGGCGGTGGCGGAAACTGATTGACCAGCAACGGAAGAAAGTTTTGGAATGGTCCCATCAGGTTGAACTTGATGTCATCCACAAACGGCCCCTGGCCCACAATACCATTGTCGTCGCTGACAAAACGGAAGGCAATCCAGACGGCCGGCCGCCCGGAATAGGCTTGCATGTCAAAAGAGAAACCCATCCACGATGCGGTTCCGCCGCTGACCTGCCCCCCATGGAAGGTCGTTCCATCCGTTGAAGCGGCCCAGCCAAAAAAGTCGGCGTTTAACTCGCTGGCAAGCGACACATTGAACTGGAGTTCAGCGTCACTAGCCTGGCTCAGGTCGAACGGCCCGGCGACCATCCAGGCATCCATGCTGTTGGTGTATGCTCCCGTCGGGACCAACGGCAGCGTCCCGGTCAACGCCTGCCCGGCCGCCCAGGCACTGTGATTGCCGCCGGGCGTGGTGTTGGTGCCGGTGATCAGGCCCCAGGTATACAGTCCGCCGGCCGGATTGTTGTCCAGCACCGTCCATTCGGCCGGAAAGCCGCTCTCAAACGTGGCCGTATACACCGTTTGCCAACCAGACATCAGATCCGTCCGGCCGGCGCTGGAGTTGCGTGACAAGCCATGCTCGAGGGTCGCCTCGAACGACTCTACCGGAAGCGGGCTCTGCTGCTCGCTTCCGGCCGCGCTGACAGCTACGATAGTAAATGCCATGGCAGCCACGACTACAGCGCCTATCATCGCCGCCGCCCTCTTTTTCAAACTCTGCATACCCATATCCGCTCCTTGAAAACAAGATTCTTGCATGTTAAATACTCAGGCAGTGTGAAGGTTATTTGGGGGGTGTGCGGGCGCTCTGCGCCCGCACACCCCCCATCTCACCCTACCCAAGCCCTTAGGCTAAACAGTTACCTCACATAGACGATATTGTACCTAATCCCCGCCGGCCGCGTCAATCAAAAAGGGGCCCAATTCGACCAAGTCGGCCGGCAAATCGCGCCGCGGCCAGCGCACCCCGCTGTCTGGCTCGTACACACCAAACGCAATAGTAAACTCCCCGGCCGGCGTGGTCAAATGCACCTGCTGAATCACCAGGTCGCCAGGCTGCAACGCCGGGGCATAGGCGTCAAATCGATCGTTGCCAGCCACACGCTCTCCATCTACCATGATATGTGCAAACTGCTTGACAAACGGCAGGCCCGCTTGCTCCACACGCCACCAGGTTTGCAGATCAACCCCATCCCCGGCCGGACTCAACTCCCACGCCAATAGCGTCAAACCGCCTTCAAATGGAACACGCTGGCTGTCGTTCACGGCCGGCCGGGCCAGCCGAAAGGCCGCAAAGCCGACTGAGCCCTCGTCGCGACGCGCGTCATGCACCAACTGCGAATCGGCCAGCAGGGCATCCACCCAGGGGACCGGCGCGACCGCCGCAGTGAACACAACCACCGGGTCACCGGCCGGCACCAGCAGCGCCCCGGCCGGGTCAAACCAGCGCGTGCGCACCTCCCGGCCGAGGTCCAGATTCAGCGCCAATGCATCGTTTTCGTGTTGGGTAATCAGGCTGGTGACGGCACAGTCGGTAACCTCAGTGGCTCCATCCAGCCAGCGGGCAGCGTCGTGGACATCGGCATGGTAGAACAAGCGGACCCAACGATTTTGATTCCAGTCCCCAAAATAGTCCCGCACGGTGAAAAAGGCATTCAGCGCCACCAGCAGCGCAAGCCCGGCCGGCACGACAAAGCGCGCCCCCCTCTTTTTCCCAAGCAATTCGGCCGCCCCATGAGCCGCCAGAAGATACGCTACTGGCTGCGCCACGATTGTGTGCCCCAAACTGGCGGCCGGGATGCTGATAAAGGCCGGCCCCAGCCCGCCAAACAGCCACAGAAGAGCCAAGCCAGACTCGGCGCGCCGCCAGCGCCAAATCACGGCCGCCACGCCCAGATAAAGACAGGCCCCGGTCAGCCAGTCAAACACCGGCCGGCCCGGCAGATTGTACAACCACTCCGGGTCGCCGGTAAAAGTAAACATACCCAGGGTGGTGAGGGTTGTCTCAATAGCTAGGCCAGGTTTCCCACCCAGCAGTTCCAGCAGCGGCGCGCCGACCACTTGAATGCGCTCCTCCCCGGCCGGCAACCGGGCAATGGCCGCAAACATGGGGCCGGCCAGGACACCGGCAACCGCCAGCATGAGCGCCAACCCGGCCCAATCCACGCGGCGCCGGCACACAATCCACTGGTAGAGTGCGTACGCCAACACGATGGCCGGCAGGACGCGAGCAGCATAATAGGTCAGCAGCGCCGCGCCCAACGCCACCCCGGCCGCACTGTACCAGACGGCCCGCCTGCCCTTCCAGCGCTCCTGGCCCAGCAGCAAGGCATACAGACAGGCCATCGTCAGCGGGACCAGCAGTGCGTGTCGCAGCCCAAAGCGGGCATACATCAACGGCCAAAAGCCCACCGCCAGCAGCGCAGCCCCGCCCAGGCCAACCTCCCGGCCGAACAACCGCCGGCCGAGCGGCACTGCCAGCGCCACCGACAACAGCCCACTCATCGCTTGCAGCCAGCGGTGGCTGACCAGGTTGGTGCCCATCAGCCGGTAGAGGGCAGCCACGATGTAATGCTGCAGAGGTTCATGCCCCTCCTGCTCGGCAAAATAGATGGGATGGTTATCGGGGCCGATCCCGCTGTTCATCATCACATCCAGCAACTCGTCATCCCGCCAGCCGGGAGGCGCCTCGGTGATCAGAATCAGACGCAAAGCAGCCGCCAGCAGCAGAACTGCCAGCCCCACAGCCAAATCCGCTCGCCGGCCGCTCACGGCCCCACCTCCACACTCCCCAGCACCCAATAGTCCCCACCTCCCGCCAGCGGCAACCGGGTCATGTCCGGCCGGGTGTAGAGCCCAACGATCAGCGGATATCGCCCCGGCTCAAGTTCGACCGGCAGCACGAGCTGGTGCAACTGCACAAATCGGTCACCGGCCGTCCAATTCCAGGCGGGGGCGTCCAGCCGGTCCTGCTGGGCCGCCACCCCCCCGCCGGGGTCCAGCAGTTGCACAAAGATGGCGGCCGAGGTGCCATAGCCACTTGCAGGGACCGGGCCCAGAGCGGCTGGATCGAGCACCTGCCAGCAGGACATCACTTCCATCACCTCGCCAACGCGAATAGTGATGGGGAAAGCGTATCCCGCCAGTTCGGCAGCGCCAAAATAGGCCGCCGTGTGACCCGGCGCGCACAGCGACTCCCAATTACCATCCGGGTCCCACTGAAAAACGGCATAGCTCGATGTCTGCCGCACCGGTTCTGCACCAAGCGGGACAAGCGGCCGGGCCAGCAGTGCATCGGCCAGCACCAGCAGGTGAGCCTCCTCGGTACCGGCCGGGTAGACCAGCGCTCCCCGGCCGTCTGCCCAACGCAGCGCCAGGTCAGTTCGCTGCACCTGCAGATCGACGATGAACGGGTCGTGGGGCAGATCGGGGAACGGCGACGAGAGGACCACCGTCCCGGCCGGAGCCTCCTCATCTAGATACTCGGCAGCGGTCGCCAGATCGTGGAAATAGGCATCCCCTACCTCCGGCCATTGGCTCCATCGCTGGAAATAATCCCAGTAGGTGCCGGCCGCCACCAGCAGCACCAGCCCCGCAAAGAGGATACCAACCGCCACAGCCCCCCGCCGTCCCCACCTGCTCCCTGCCAACCGGCCGACCTCCACCGCAGCCAGCGCTGGCGGCACAAACACGATCGGCTGCATACCCATGCCATGCGAAACAAAGTTCCACACCCCCACAACCATCACCGGTCCCATCCCGATCGCCAGCCAGAGCAGGAGAAGCGCATTCTCCGGCCGACGCCAGCGCCACAGGCAGACCAGCAGGCCCGCGGAAAAGAGCGCCCCCATGACCGGATCGAACACCGGCCGGCCGGGGAGATTGTAGGTGATAAAGGGGTCGCCCTGGATGAAAAAAGCGCCCAGGGTTTCCAGCACCGCGGTCAGCATGGGATTGGGGTCGCCAGCCAGCAAAGCGCGCAGGTTGACCGACAGGGTGGACGACCGCTGCCAGGCGGCCGGGTCGAGCAAATGCGGTGCAGCCAGCGCCAGTCCCAGCGCCAGCGCTCCGGCCAGGGCCAGACCACGCTGGCGGGCCCGCTCCCGGTCTGCGACCAGCAGAAACACCGCAAACGCCACCATCACCAGCAAAGTCGCGCGTGCCACCTCATAGGTCCATACCGACGCGCCGAGGCAGAGCGCGAAACCCAACCACGTCCACCATCGCGCCGGCCGCCGGGCATCGAACCAGGCAAGCCAGAGAAACCAGGTAGAGGCGGCAAAGAGGGCGGGGGCCGGCTGCCAGTTGACCGCCAAGCGCGCGGTGGACACGGGCCAGTACGAAACCGCCAGTAGCGCGGCCGCACCAAGCGCCACCCACCGGCCGAAGGCCCTGCGCGCCCACAGGAATAGGAACACCAGCATCAGCAGGCCAAAAAAGACCGAGTGGAGCCGCATCGCCAGCTCGGTGGGGCCAAAGAGCCGCATGAAAACAGCGCCGGAGTACATGCTGAACGGCTCGTTGGCATAGCCGTATGGAGTGTCAATTGCGGCCGGCTGGCCCAGGTAGACCGCCTTCATGAAATAGCCAATGTCCGCCTCGTCGTGCGTCATGCCCGGCGGAGCGCTGTCCAGGCGATAAAGGCGGAAAAAGAGCCCGGCCGCCACGCAGATCGCCAGCAGCAGCCATTCCCAGCGGCCGTCCCGTTTGAGCCAGTCGCTCACGGGCCCACCTCCAGCGGGGCCAGCAGCACGCGGTCGCCACCGGCCGCCAGCGGCAGCCGCACCAGGTCTTGCCGGCGATACGCGCCCACTTCCACCGCCGCGGAACCGGAAAAGCCGGCCGGCATGGCAACGCGGTGGACCTGAATCACCCAATCGCCCAACTGCCAGTCCCAATTGGGCGCGTCCAGCCGATCCTGCTGCCCCAGTAACTCCCCGGCCGGACCCAGGGCGTGGGCAAAGAGCACCAACTCGCCCTCCGGCCGGGCCTCCACCTGCCAGATCGTCGCCAGGGCCAGCTCGCCTCCGGCCGGCGCGGTTGGTGTCAGCAGCACGATGCCCAGCAGACGCAACGGGCCAAAATCGGCCGGCAGGGGCGGGTCGGTCAGCGTTTGCCAGGGCAAAGCTGCCTCCGCCAATGCGTCACGGGCGGCGGCCGGGTCCACCCGGTAGACGTCAAAGTGCGGGTTCAGGTCATCCGGCCGCAGAGCGACCCGTTGCCAGTGCTCAACCCCCGGTAGCGCGGCCAGAAATGGGTCAGGCGGCGTGCTGGCCGGCAAGACCAGCCAGGTGTCCCCCGCGGCCGGCAGTAGCAGCGCCCCCCGGCCGTCCACCCAGCGTGCCATCAGACGATCCGCTGGCAGGTAGAGCTGTCCCAGGTATGGGTCGTGCGGCTCCAGCGGATAATCCGTGGAAAAGATGGCCGTGCCCGGCCCCAACTCGTCCCGCGCCCAACGGACCGATGCCAGCAGGTTGTTTCGGTAGGCGGCGCGCACGTCGGCCGATTGCCCCCAGCGCACAAAATAGTCACGATAGGTGAACCCGGCCGTCACCGCCAGCAAAATGGCGGCCGCCACGGCCGGCCACGGCCGGCGGGCCAGTTCGGCCGGCAAGCGCGCGACCAGTTCGGCCAGCGCCACGGCCGGAAAGAGATAGGCGGCCGGCATGGCGGCGATGCTGCGGGTATAGCTGGCGTCCGGCCCGGTGACCAGCGAGGGCGCGATTCCCACCCAAAACCAGACCAGCGCCAGCGAACAGGCGGGATTGCGCCAGCGGCGCAGGCAGATCAGCATCCCGGCCGCCAGCAGCGCGCCGGTGAGCGGGTCGAAAAACGGCCGGCCGGGAACAGTGTAGGCCAGAAAGTGGTCCCCCCGGCCGGGGAGCACCCAGGCGGCCAGCATATCGGCCGCCCGGCCAAGCAGCACGTTCCAATCGCCGGCCCGCAACGCCTGCAGCGGGGCATCCAGCATCCCCAGCCGCTGCTCCGCGCCCGGGTGAGCGCGCAGGTAGAGGAACATCGGAGCCACCAGGGCGGCCGTCGCCAGCAGGCCCAGCACCAGCGGACCCGCGACCCGTCGGGCGCGCTCCCGGCCGGCCAGCCAGACTGGAACCAGAACCAGCGGAAAGACCAGCCACAGAATGCGGGCCGGAATGTAGGTGTAGATGGCGGCCGCCAGGCAGAGCACGAACAGCAGCAGCGAACCCGGCCGCGGCCGCCTGCCTTCCGATAGCCGCCAGAAGCCCAGCACTGCGCCGCTGAAGAACAGCGGCAACAGCCCGGAACGCAAAAGCTGCCGGCCGGTCGCCAGCGGCCAGAAAGAGACCGCCAGCAGGGCCACGGTCAGCAGCGCCACCGGCCGGCCAAAGGCGGAGCGAACCCAGCGAAAGGTCAGGCTGAGGAAGAGCAGGCTGGCATAGGCCGGCAGCAGCCGCAGCGCCATGCCCGAGACCCCGGCCGCACCCTGCCAGGCCGCCAGCAGATAGTCAAACAGCGGCTCCCGGCCATACCCTACCGTCTGGTAGAGCGGCCGGGCGCCGTCCAGGATGGCCTGCGCGTCGTGGGCGTGCCCCGCCTCGTCGTGGGTCAGGCCGGGCGGGACGGCGCCCAACTGGTGGAGGCGCAAAAAAGCGGCCGCCAGCAGAATCACCAGCAGCGCCGCTCGTTCCCATCGGCCGGAGCGCAGGTTTGACATCGCCGCCAATCATACCCAAAAGCCCACGCCCCGACAAGCGGCCGGCCTGCGTCACCGCCCCGGCCGGCCGATGCTGCGGTGATCCAGACGCTCCGGCAACTACTCAGGCAGAGTAAAGATTCACTGGGGGGTCGCTGTTGGCTGGATGTCCCACGCCCGCACACCCCCCGTCTTACCCCACCCAAGCTCTTGGACTGAGCAGCTACCGATTTTAGATCAATAGAACTCGGTTCTTTTTCTGTCCTTCATGGAAGGGATCGTGCACAACGAAAACCGATAGTGTCGTATCTGGCGGCAATGGTCCATAAAGCCGCGGAACGCCGTGCGCAGGATTCCTTCCTCGTAAATCTCGAACCAGTGACTTCCCCCGCGCTCGACCTTGAACATTCCAGTGGTTGGGCCAGGTGGGTTTTCATACGGCGAATTTGCATAATAGTCATCGTCGTATGAAAACCAATCATTCACCCATTCGTACACGTTGCCGGCCATGTCCATTGCGCCGTATGGGCTGGCGCCGGCCGGGTAGCTGCCTACCGCACTCGTGTCACCCACACAATGGGATCCGACAATCATCCCAGAAATTCGCCAGGCTGCAATTCGGAGCCTCATCCCCCCAGGGGAAAGCCCTGGGCGTCGTGCCGCGGGCGGCTTTCTCCCACTCTGCTTCGGTCGGCAGGCGCTTGCCCGCCCAGGCGCAGTAAGTGCTCGCGTCCACCCACGAAACATAGATCACCGGGTAATTGGCATACAGGTCGTTGGTGTAATAGTCCGGGCGTGAATACGAATTATCATACAAGGGTGGGGTACACACCCCGGCAGCCACACACGAGGCGTACTGAGCGTTCGTCACCTCGTATTTATCGATCCGGTAGGCATCCAGGTACACTTCGTGCAGGGGTAGTTCACGTGAAAGACACGCGTACCCACCGTTATGCAGCGGATCGCAACCCATCTGGAAGGTGCCCGCGGGAATAGTAACCATATCCGATCTTACAATCAGTGGAAGATATATCGTCGTACCATCGTCATTGGATACCTGCTCAGAAGTGGAATGCGTGTCCACTACCTCCACTGAAGCGGCTTGAGAAACCTGATCCATAGATCGTAAACTTACCAGCACCAACAACAACACCAAGCTCATCAATACTTTGCACATGCCTGTCGTCCTCTTTTGCTGCTGAACAGTTACCGTTTATTCAGGAGAGTTGAGTTTACCGGCCGAAAAAGCCGCCCACCAGTGCAACGAGCATCGGGCAGCCCAGGCAGGCGGCCACCAGCAGCAAGGCCACTCCCACGATCAACCCGGCCGTCAGGCCGGTAGCCGTCCGCTCCAGCACCGCATCGGCCGGGTCGGCCGGGTTGTAGTACACCGTCACCGCGCTGCCGACGGCAAAGCGCGCCAGCGCCGCCTCCGCCTTGGCCGGCCGGCCGTACCCCTTGCCAAAGCCAAAGCCAATCCGCTTGCCGGTCAGCACCTGCTCGCCCACCTGGTAGCTGTAGCGCACCGTGGGCACGTAGGAATAGGAGCTGTCACCGTCGCTGTCGGTGTGCTCGGTCCGCTCCACCCGCGCCTCGGTGATCTGCCCGCCGGTGCTGGGCCAGCTCACGCTCTCGGCCGCCTTTTTGCGGTCCTGCAGCGCCCGGTAGACGAGGTACGCGCCCCCGCCGCCAAACGCCAGCACGAATACGCCGATGCAGAACAACCCGCCTACCATAGCAACTATACTACTCACGAGACGCCTCCTGCCCGGCGCGCCACGCGGCGGGCCGGGGTGAACAATGGATTTGGATAACGAGGCGGCCGGGGCGTCGCCACCCCGGCCGTGTTGATGCGTTGATTATACCCCCGCCGGCCGGCGCGGCAAGCAATTCGGTGCGATAGAAAGAGTCAACATTGGCTTGGCAATGAACCGTAGGAAGCTACTCGTTCCCCACCTTCGGCCCCCACCCCCGGCCCCTTCCCCGAAAGCGGGGAAGGGACCGGGGGCGGGGGCCAGCCACCGGCCGGCAGCGGCTTGCGTCTAGTGTTGCTGGTTGTATAATGGGCACATCATGGTCAAGAGAATGGAAGTAGGAGAATTCGTTGCGTTGGTGGGAGTTACCACAACGTACCAGAGTTGCCGCGAGGGGACACTCCGGATTGCGGAAGCCAAACTCAAGTACGAAGAAGCGTGGAGCCGGTTGTTTGGGCTGGTCACGCCCGATTCCCGCGAGTGGCGCAAGCTGGACCGGCTGAAACAAGAATCGCGCCCCACCTGGAACGAGCAGACCGGCTCTGACTATGCGGACCCGGCCGATGCCAGGCTTTTTGCCATCATCGTCAAGGCTGCTTACGAGTTGGCTGACACCAAACCCAACCCGGAGGTGCAGGGCTGGTTGGACGAGAACCTGGCACCGGCAACCCCGTCCCCCGCGCCTCCCGCACCACCCGCGCCGGCCCAGGACCCATCACCCAAAACGCCAGATAGCACCACGGCACCACGGCCGAAAACCGGCCAACTCATGGTGGGCATGCTTGTTGCCATTGTTATCTTTGCGGTTGTCGTGGCCGTGCTCACCTGGGCGGCTAACCAACTGACCGGCGCGGCTTTGCTGATTGTGCTGGTGATGGCGCTGCTTTTTGTCTTGTTGAGCATCATCTTCCTGCTGGTCTTTGGCGGGATCGTGTCTTCGGAGCAAGCGCTGGCCTTCTTTGGCAAAGTCCTGGAAAAAGTGCCCGGCCTGGGCACCTTTATCAAGCCGGAATAACCCCCGCTCGTTCGCCCGTGCCCCATACCAACCAAAAAACCTCCCGCAGCTCTTGCGGGAGGTTTTCGTTTATGGTCTGACGATGGCCGGCTCCGGCAGCGGCTCGCGGCCGGCGCGCTCCCGCCGGTAGTGGGGTGATTTGCGCAGCAGCCAGGCGCGGACCCACGGCCGGAACAGCCGGATCAACACCCGCCGCCACGGCCCCACCACCCGCCGCATCTCGCGCAAATAGTCGCCCAGGTCGCGCTGCTGGTAATTTAGCAGCCGCTGGCTCTCCACCGTGTCCACCCAGTCGGTGGGAAACGGCGTGTCACCAAAGGCCTCGGCCGGCAGCATCCCCACCCCCAGCGCTTCCAGGCTGCGGGAGACAATCTCCCGGTAGGTGTACTGGCAGTCCATCCCGCCGCCAATCAGCCAGACCTTCCCCCAGACCGCCTGCTGCCCGGCCGCCAACGCATTGGCGACGGCCGCGCCGACGTCGCGGGTGTGGGTAAACTCCATCCGGTTGTCCAGCGGCACGTCAAACATGCCGGGATCGAGTTGCAGCCGCAGCGGCAGGGTGGCCGAGAGGCGAAAGATGGCCCAGGTCAGCCCGGAGCCGCGCACCATCTGCTCGCACAGCACCTTGTGATGGGAATAGTGCTCCACCGGCCGGACCGGGTCGCCGACCGTGCGCGGCGGCAGCAGGTGCTGGGTGCGGCCGTACACGTGGTAGGAGGAGGAGAAGAGGATTTTAGGCGGCCGGGGGAGCGCCCGCATCGCGTTCAGCAGGTTGCGCGTCCCGCCCACGTTGATCTCGTAGGCCCAGTCCGGCCGGGACTCGCTCTCCTGCCCGGTGGCGGACATTTTGGGGATGATAAAGGCCAGGTGGACCACGGCATCCTGTCCCTCGACGGCGGCGGCCACGTCGGCCGGCTGGCGCAGGTCGCCCCACACCACCTCGGCCCGGCCGGCCAGCCGGCCGGCGGCGCGGCGGTTGGCCCGCGTCGGCAGGTCAAAACAGCGCACCGCGTGGCCGCGCCGGAGCAACTCTTCCAGCACGCTCTGCCCTACGTTGCCAAATGCGCCGGTCAGCAATACGTTCATCAGCATCTCTCCACCAGACGACGAAAGACGAAGGACGGGGGATGTTCGTCCTCCGTCCTTCGTCCTCCGGTCCTATGCCCGCCGCAGCCGGCGCAGCGCGCTCTCCACCAGGCTATAGACCACCGGCACCACCACCAGCGTCAGCAGCGTGCTGGTCAGCAGCCCGCCAATCACCACCACCGCCAGGTCGGAGGCGATCAGCGCCCCTTCGGTGAGGCCCAGCCCCAGCGGCACCAGCGCCAGGATGGCGGCTATCGCGGTCATCAGGATCGGGCGCAGCCGGGTCCGGCCGGCTTCCATCAGCGCGTCGTAAATCCCCAGCCCGCGCTCCTTGCGGTTCACGTTCACCCGGTCGATCAGCACGATGGCGTTGGTGACCACAATGCCCACCAGCATCATCAGCCCGACCATCGCCGAGATGCCGACCACCTTGCCGGTGATCCACAGGCCGAGCGCCGCGCCAACAACCGCCAGCGGCAGGCTAAAGAGGATTACGAACGGCTGGGTCAGCGAGGCAAAGGTCCCCACCATCACCAGGTAGACGACCACGATGGCGACCATCAGCGCCTGACCGGCCTGTCGGAACCCGTCGGTCTGCATGGAGGCGACAAACCCTTCGGAAACACCGACCTCGGCCGGCAGGTTGGGCAGCGCTTCCACGGCCGCCCGGCCGGCGGCCAGCACGCCCAGCGTGTCGTCGCCCTCGATCTCGCCTGCGTAGCTCACGGCCGGCTGGCCGTCCACGCGGATGATCACGTCGCTGGTGGCCAGGTTGCTGGCGACGTTCACCAGCCCGTCCACCCCTTGCAGCGCGGCCATGATGTCGGCGTCCAGCGCCGCCAGCGCTTCCGGCGGCCCGGTCACCACCAGGTCAAAGCCGCTGGTGCCGCCGGCCGTCATCCCGCCGGCCGAGACGGTCACATTGTCCGCACCAAAGACCCGTTCCGCCTCGCGCCGCACCTCCGGCGTCAGCCGGTCCAGCTCTCTCATCGACTCGGCCGAGATGGTCAGGTTGGCCACCGATTGGTCCACCCCGCCGCCAAACATCATCAACTCCATCCCGCCGCCAGAGCCCACCTCACTCTGGAACACATCCACGCCGGCCAGCGTTGCCAGGTAGCCCTCCATCTCTTGCAGCAGCGCATCGGTCTCGGCCATGGTCGCGCCGTTGGGCAGGTCCACGTACACGTTAACCGTCTGCTCGCCCATCTCCGGCAGGAAGGTCTGCGGCCGGGTGGCAAGTATCCACATGCTGGCCACAAAGATCAGGGTCGCCAGCAGCAAGGTCCAGAAACGGTGGCGCAGCGCCAGCTTGAGCACCGGCGTGTACGCCCTCTGCATCGTGCTCTCACGCTCTTGCGGCAAATGCTCCTTGCGGATAAAGAGGTAGGCCAGCACCGGCACGATGGTGATGGCGACGATAAAGGACGAACCGAGCGCGTAGGTGACGGTCATGCCAAAGGGGAGGAAGAAATTACCAATCAGCCCGCCCATCAGCCCGATGGGCAAAAAGACGACCACGGTCGTGACGGTAGAGGCAAAGATGGGGATCGCCACGTCGCGCGTGCCGGCAATCACCGACTGGCGCGGGTCCTCGCCCCGCTGGATGTGGCGGTAGATATTTTCCAGCACCACAATGCTATCGTCCACCACCCGGCCGACGGCCACCGTCATGCCGGACAGCGTCATGATGTTGAGCGTGACGCTGGCGGGGAAGAGCTTGAGGAAAAAGTCCACCACCGGCCCCAGCACGGCCACGTCTCCCACCGACTGGGCCAGCCCGGTGAGCAGCGCGTTGCCGGCCGGGGGGAGCCACTTCATGGCGGCAAAGCCCATCATCACCGAAAGCGGGATGCTGACGCCGGTGACCAGCGTGCTGCGCCAACTGAGCGTGTAGCGGCCGTTGACGTGCCCGCTGAGGAAGAGCAGGATGACCAGCACCGCAAAGAGCGCGCCCAGGCCGCCCTCGCGCGCCACACCGGAGATCGATTCCTCGATAAAGCTGGCCTGCTCAAAGGCGACGTCAAAGCGCAGCCCGCCGTACTCGGCTTCCAACTCGTCCAGCTTGTCAAACGCCGCGTGGGAAACCGAAACGGTGTTGGCCTCGCTGGTCTTGTAGATCGTCAGCGTCAGCGACGGCTGGCCGTTAGTGCGGTTGATGGTCTCGGTGGGCAGAAAAGCAGCCACCGTCCCGGCCGCGATACCTGCCAGTTCGGCCTGCAGCTCCGGGTCCAGCGTCGCCAGATAGTCGGCCGGCAGCGCTGCCAGCACCTGCGGCGCAAATAGCCGCAAGGTGGCCGGTTCCAACGTGGTCAAAAAGGTCTCGTCCTGCTCCGCCAGCCAGAGAATCACCTCCGGGGTCAGCTCGGGCAGCGCCTCCGGGTTCTGGCCCACGGTCATGTTGAGCAGTTGGCCGGGGGACATGCCAAACGGGTTGTTCAGCAGGTCGGCCGTGGTCTCAAAGGGCGAGCTCTCGCCGGTCCAAGATGCGGGCAGGGGCGGCGCATCGGCCGCCACGGCCTCGGTTTCCGCCGCGGCCGCTTCCAGTTGCGCCAGCACTTCGGGCGGGAACAGCGCCAGCACCTCCGGCGAGAGCAGCGCGACCGTCTCCGCGGACAGGCTGGCAAGGAACCCCTCGTCCTGCTCTGCCCACCAGCCAATCAGTTCCGGGGTCAGGTCGCCCAGCAGCGCGGCCGGGTCCGGCAGCATTCCGCCGCTGACCATCAGGTTCAACATCTCGGCCACACCCATGCTAAATGGGTTGTTCAGCAGGTCGGCCGCGGTCTCCATTTTGAACGGCAACTGGCTGCCGGCCTCCTGGGCCATGGCGAGCCAGGAATCCGGCAGCGCCGGCGAGGCGTCGGCCGGGGTCTCGGCCTCCGCCGGTTGTTCCAGCTCTGCCAGCCGCTTGGCAACCTCCTTTTGCACCTCTTTGTCCAGCCCGGCCAGATACTCCTGCGGCAGCGCCGCCAGCGCGTCCAGCGGCATCGCCAGCAGCATCTCGAGGGTAAACTCGTCCAGCATCTGCGGCGCAAAAGAGGCAATCCCGCTTACCACCGCGGGGGTCAGATCGGCCGTTGTCTCCAGCGCAACTCCCTGGGCGGCCGCGGCCTGCACCCAACTAGCCGGCAGCGGCAGCGGCTCGACCGCTTCGGCCTCGGCCGGGGCGGCGGTTGGCTCCTCCGTCGGCTCGGCCGTGGGGGTAGGCTCCTCGGTTGGGGTCGCGGTAGCGGTCGGTTCCGGCGTGGGGGTGGGCTCTACCTGGGCCACCTCGGCCGGGGCCTGGTCGGGCAACTCCTGACCGCCGCTCACATCCACCCGCGCCACATCCTCCACCGCGGACAGTTGGGGCACCACCTCTTGCTCCACAAACGCCTTGAGTTCATCCAAGGTCATTTCGCTGGAGGAGGCACTCACCCGCGCCAGCGGCAGATCAGAGAGGCTAAAGGCCAGCAGTTCGGGCGTCTCCACGCCCTCCGGGTAGACCAGATCAGCCACGGCCGCGCGGATCTCGTCACGCAGCGCGTCCTGGTTCAGTCCGTACTCGCTGCTGATGATGACGGCCGAATATCCCGACCCGGTGTTGGATTCCACATAGATCACCCCTTCAACCGAGCGCACCGCCTCTTCAATCGGGATGGTCACTTGTTCAAGGGTCTCCTGGGGCGTGGCACCCTGGTAAAAGGCCAGCACCACGCTCTGCGGGAACTCGACCGAGGGGATTAACTCCTGGTTGAACTCGGCGAGCGCCAGCACGCCCGCCACCAGAAACAGAACAGAAAGCGCAATGGTCACCCAACGAAAGCGGAGCGACCCACGCGTTGTCTTATCAAACAGTTTTTTCAGCATTCTCTCTCCTAGCCTTTATCTCATCACTCAACCACACTATTGGGTTGAGCATGTTTTCATTCAGACAGCCATCCGGCCGGGGCAGCATGTGCAAACGCACGCAACGATACTAACGGGCCAGCCCTTTTTGAGCCAGTCCCTTTCGTCATCATCCGGCCGGACGCGATGACGATCGTCATGGGTTGTCGTTGGGCATCAGTCAGTGGGATTGCGCAGCCCGGCCAGCACTATTCCAATGCCGTCCTGCGCCACCTGCCCCCAATCTGCTCCCTCCGGGTTGAAAAAAGCTTGCAGCAGCGTCCCGGCCGCCAGCGAGACCATCACCCGCGCCACCGTATCCGCCTCCACCGGCCGCAAGCTACCCTCTTCCACCCCTGCTTCAATCATTTGTGCAAAATAAGTGCGGTAGCGCCGATACGGCTCAATCACCGCCTGCCAGATGGCCGGGTCGCGCCGCGCCTGGGTAAAGAATTCCAGCAGCATCGGCACGTAATGGTCTGTCATCTGGAAAGCCGGCCGGGCCGCGGCCGCCATGCGGGATAGTGCCTCTGGAATGGACTGCGCACCGAGCCGGCCGGCGTTCAACTGCTCGTCAAGCTGAGCCAGCCAGCTCTCAATCAATTCGATGAACAGCGCCTGTTTGCTGGCGAAATGGTGGTAAAACGCCCCCTTGCTCACGTTGGCACACTGGCAGATGTCTGCCACGCTGGCCAACTCGTATCCTTTTTGCGCAAAACACTCGACGGCCGCTTCCAGCAGCCGCGCCCGCGTCTCTTCGCCACGTTGTTGTGGGCTCATGTTCCTCCGTCTCTGTAAATACCGACCGGTCGGTACGGTTTATACCATAGGGGCTAGGCAGCGTCAAGGTGACCCTGATACTACTTGGCAAAAACGGCCAGTTGCGGGTAAACTTGTACCATAACCGGACACAAGGAGCCAAGATGACAATCCTAAAAATCGACCACATTGCCATCGTCGTCCCCGAAATCGCCCAGGAGTTGAG
The DNA here is from genome assembly GCA_963707345.1 of uncultured Chloroflexia bacterium. Taxonomy (GTDB): domain Bacteria; phylum Chloroflexota; class Anaerolineae; order Promineifilales; family UBA4811; genus CAVPPE01. The sequence continues at coordinate 578,193 of CAVPPE010000001.1, read as the reverse complement.
CTTTTGGCAGGACGCGCTGGGGCTTGAACTGGAACACCAGGAGGAGGTGGCAGCCCAGGAGACCCTGGTCGCCATGCTGGCAGTGGGTGAATCGGAAGTGGAACTGCTTCAGCCAACCACCGAAACCAGCGGGATGGCAAAATATCTGGAAAAGCGGGGGGCGGGACTGCACCACATCTGCTTTGAGGTGGACGATATTGATGCCGCTCTGACGCAACTCAGGGCCAAGGGAATCAAACTGATCAACCAGGAGCCGGTGATAGGCGCTGGCGGCCGGCGGGTCGCGTTTGTCCACCCCAGAAGCGCGTCGGGCGTGCTGGTGGAACTGGTTGAGGCTGCCTGACTCTGGGGGCAACACACGTAAAGGAGTTGATCGCATGCTATATGACAAGAAACGGCTGGCGGAACTGCGAGCGCAGCAGGAACGGTGGGAGCGGGAAACGCTCGACCCGACGCTGCAGCAATTCCCGGAACGCCGGGAAACGTTTATCACTACTTCCAGCGACCCGGTAGAAAGGCTCTACACACCGCTGGACGTGCCCCAACTGGACTATCAGACGGACCTGAGTTTCCCCGGCGAATATCCATTCACCCGCGGCGTGCACGCTACCATGCACCGCGGCCGGCCCTGGACCATGCGCATGTTTGCCGGGTTTGGCACGGCCGAGGAGACCAACCAGCGCTTCAAGTATCTGCTGGAACAAGGCCAAACCGGCCTTTCCATCGCGTTCGACCTCCCCACCCTGATGGGCTACGACACCGACGCCCCGGAAGCGCTGGGGGAGTTTGGCAAATGCGGTGTGGCGGTCAACAGCCTGCGGGATATGGAGATTTTGCTGGATGGTATCCCGCTGGACCAGGTAACCACCAGCATGACGATCAACAGCCCGGCCGCGATGATTTGGGCGATGTACATTGCCGCGGCCGAAAAGCAGGGCGTGCCGATGGACAAGCTGGGCGGGACCACCCAAAACGACATCCTCAAGGAGTACATCGCCCAAAAGGAATACATCTTTCCACCCAAGCCATCCATGCGCCTGGTGACGGACACGATCGAGTTTGGCACCCACCACCTGCCCCGCTGGAATACCATCAGCATCAGTGGCTACCACATCCGCGAAGCAGGCAGCACGGCCACCCAGGAACTGGCCTTTACGCTGGCAGACGGACTGGAGTACGTACGCTGGGCCATCCAGCGCGGGCTGGAGGTGGATGACTTTGCGCCGCGGCTGAGCTTTTTTTTCAACGCGCACAACGACTTTTTCGAAGAGATCGCCAAGTACCGGGCGGCGCGGCGCATCTGGGCGCGGGAGATGCGCGAGACGTTTGGAGCCAGGAATCCCCGTTCCTGGCTGATGCGCTTCCACACCCAGACGGCCGGCTGCTCCCTGACCGCCCAGCAGCCAGAGATCAACACAGTACGGGTTGCGATTCAGGCACTGGCGGCCGTGCTGGGCGGGACCCAAAGCCTGCACACCAACTCGCGGGACGAGGCGCTGGCGTTGCCCAGCGAGGAGGCGGTCACCATCGCGTTGCGCACCCAGCAGGTGATCGCGCACGAAAGCGGGGTTGCCAACACCATCGACCCCTTGGGCGGGTCCTATTTTGTGGAGGCGCTGACCAACCGGCTAGAGCGCCGGACCTACGAATACTTTGAACAGATCGAGACGGCCGGGGGCATGCTGCCAGCCATCCAGCAGGGCTTTTTCCAACGCGAAATCTCCCGGGCGGCTTATCAATACCAACGGGAGATTGACGCAAACGACCGGGTCATCGTGGGAATAAACGAATACGTCGATCCGACAGAGGAGATTAAAATCCCACTCCTGCAGATCGACCCGCAGGGTTACGAGCGACAGATGGCCCGCCTTGAGCAGGTGCGGCAGGAGCGCGACAACGAGCAGGTGGGCAGCAGGCTGGAGGCGCTGCGCCTGGCGGCCGAAGGGACCGAAAACCTGATGCCCGCGATCCTGGCGGCCGTGCGCGCCTACGCCACCCTGGGCGAGATCACGGACGTACTCCGAGGCGTGTTTGGGATTTATCAGGAGCCAACTTTTATCTGATCGCCCGGCCGCCTGACTGCGCCAGACCAACAGAAAAGCCCCCTGGTTGCCGGAGCAGGCCAGGGGGCTTTTCCACGCGTCTACCTGTCAACTGACGTAGTTGAACAGTTCCAAGTATTCCGGGTTTAGCTCCCGCTGGCAAGCGGTGGCCTCTTCCAGCGGCACAGGCTGCATCTTGCGGCCGCGCAACCCAACCATCACGCCGGTATTGCCGGCCAACAACTCGTGGACGGCCGCCACCCCCATCCGCGTGGCCAACAGGCGGTCAAAAGCGGTCGGCCGGCCGCCCCGCTGTATGTGGCCCAAAATGGTGATCCGAACGTCAAACCCCACTTCGTGCTGGCGCAAGAACTCTGCAATCTCCTGGCAGCCCGGGCTGGCCCCCTCGGCCACTACAATCAGCGCGTGGTTCTTGCCCTTGACGTAGGCATCCTGCACCACCTGGGCAACGTCCTCCAGGTTGAGTGGCATTTCGGGCACAATAATCATTTCGGCACCGCCCAAAATGCCGCCCACGGCCGCCAGATAACCGCAACTGCGCCCCATCACCTCCAGCAAAAACGCCCGCTCGTGTGACGACGCCGTGTCCCGCAGGGCATCCAACGCGCGCAGGATGGTATTAAGCGCCGTGTCTACCCCAATCGACATGTCGGTGCCGGTGATGTCATTGTCGATGCTGCCCGGCACTCCGACCACGGGAAAACCCATCTTGTGCAGGGCCAATCCGCCGCGCAAGCTGCCGTCGCCGCCAACAATCACCAACCCATCAATCCCCTCTTCGTTCAGCCGGCGCAGACCCAGCCGCTGACCCTTGACCTCTTTGAAATCCAGGCAGCGCGCGGTCTGCAAAATGGTCCCGCCGCGCTGGATAATGCCGCTCACATCGCGGGTGCCCATCGGGTGGATGTCGCCATCCAGCAGGCCGGCAAAGCCGCGCTGGATTCCCTTGACGGAGACCCCTTTCACAATCGCACACCGGACGACCGCTCTCACGCAGGCATTCATCCCGGGGGAATCGCCACCGCTGGTCATTACGCCAATACATTTCATCTCACAACCTCCGCACAGCAGATTAATGCGTCGCGCAAGATTCTAGCGCAAGGGCACTTCTTCGGCAAATAGGTCCCATTGAAAAGGCCGCTAATGCGTCTGGACATTCTGGACACCTGAAATGGACGAGATTTGCTGATGGATCTCCTGCGTCCAGTTGGTCCTGGAGTTGGGGAAATCGAACACAAAATCCAGCCCCTGAACCCGAAGCTGGAACCGGTCCGGCCCTTCCGGCCGCTCCAGCATCTGCACCAGTTGCCGCATCAACGGTTTGATCTGCTCCAGCTTTCCGGCGCTCAACAGAATGGTGATCTGTTGACCTTTGGGCTGCACCACCCCAGCCGCAGGCTTGTGCAATGCGTACTCGTTCCAGTTGTCTGGAGGGGGCGGCGGTGGCGGCAGCGGGGTGTCGTAGCCGGTGTTATCCCAGCCACCTCCCGCCTCGCGCAGCGCGGCCGGACCAGCCGGTGGCTGCGCCGGCCGGCGCGCAGCGCTGGCCTCCGCATAGATGGTCGGCCGGTCGTCCAGCGAGCGGGCCAGGATTTGCGGGTCGCCGCGCGAAGTGTCCACCTCGCCACGCAGCAGCAACACCTTTTCCGGCGCCACCAGCGCCCGATACCGCTCCCAGGCTTTGGAAAACACCACCACCTCGAACGACCCTTGCACGTCCTCCAGCCCCAGAATCGCCATGGCGTGGCCAGAGCGGGTGGTGATCGGCCGGACCCAGTTGACAATGCCGGCCATCGTCACCGGCTGCTTGTTGGAGGCGCTCGCCAGGTCACCACTGTACGCCGTCACCAGGCTGTCCAGTTCGTCCAGCCCCTTTTGCATGGGGTGCGCGGTGAGATAAAAGCCGACCAGCTCTTTCTCCAGTGTTCGCCTCTCCTGATCGGGAAGCGGGGGGACGGCCGGCAAGGTATCCTGAATCCGGATCGAGGCGGTGGCAAACCCCGACAGGTCGAACATCGAAAGCTGCCCACCCTGGTCGTGGGTCTGCTGGCTCACCCGCATCACCCGGTCCAACGCCTCCAGTTGCTGGGCGCGAGTGCCGCCCAGGCACTCCAGCGCGCCAACCTGAATCAACGACTCGAGGGCGCGCCTGCCCACCTTGCGCAGATCCACCCGTTCCGCCAGGTCGTCCAGGTCGTGGAACGGGCCGCCCTCCGCGCGGGCCTCCAGCAATACCTCCACCGCCCCCTCGCCCACGTTCTTGACCGCGCTCAGGCCATACCAGATGGCGGGCTGACCGCCCGGCCGGTCCTCGATGACAAAAAACGAACTGCTCCGGTTGATGTCGGGCGGCAGCACCTCGATCCCCATCCGCCGGCAGTCGGCCACGTAGAGCGCGATCTTGTCGGTGTTGTGGCGCTCCACCGTGAGCAGCGCGGCCATGTACTCCAGCGGGTACCAGGCCTTCAGGTAGGCGGTCTGGCAGGTGATGACGGCATAATCGGCCGCGTGCGCCTTGTTAAAACCGTAACGGGCAAAGAACTCGATGTCGTCCCAGATAGCGGTGCAGACCGCTTCCGGATAGCCGCGCTCCACCGCCCCGCTGATGAACTTGATCTTGTGTTTGTCCATCAGGTCGCGCTTCTTTTTGGCCACCGCCTTGCGGATCATGTCCGCCTCGCCGGGCTGATAGCCCGCCAGCTTGACCGCCAGTTGGATGATCTGCTCCTGGTAGACGATGATGCCATAGGTCTCTGCCAGGATCGGCTCCAGGTCTGGATGGCGATACTCGACCTTTTCGCGCTGGTGCATGCGGTTGATGTAGGTGGGGATGTTGTCCATCGGCCCCGGCCGGAAGAGCGAGATGACCGCGATGACGTGGTCGAATTTGCGCGGCTTGAGGTCGGTCAGCACCCGGCGCATGCCGGTCCCTTCCACCTGAAAAACGCCCAGCACGTTGCCGCTGGAGAGCAGGTCAAAGATGCGCCCGGCCGGTTTGGCGGGGTCGGGCGCCGGGTGGTCACCGGCGTAGGGGATGTTGCCCAGGTCCAAGTTGGTCCCGTGGCGTTCCGCAATCAGGTCGCACGCCATCCGCATGATGGTGAGCGTGCTGAGCCCCAAAAAGTCCACCTTGAGCAGGCCGATGTCATCCAGCACCTCCATCGGGAACTGGGTGACGACGCCGATGCCGTTCTCGTCGTTGCCCTTGGTCGGCCGGTGCAGCGGCGTGTATTCCACAATCGGCTTGTCGGCGATGATCACCCCGGCCGCGTGGGTCGAGGCGTGCCGCGCCACCCCCTCCAGGTCGGAGGCGGTGTCCAGCAGCTCTTTGACAAACGGCTGGCTGTCGTAGGCTTCCTTCAGCTCGGCCGAGTGGAACTCGTTGCCCGGCGTGAGGCAATCGGCGATGGAGGCCGGCTTGCCGGGGATGGCCGGCACCAGCCGGGCCAGCCGGTCCACGTCCGGCAGCGGGATATCCAGCGCCCGGCCGACGTCCCGGATGGCGGCCCGCGCCCCCATGGTGCCAAAGGTGATGATCTGCGCCACCTTGTCCGAGCCGTACTTGTCCAGTGTGTACTCGATCATCTCGTGGCGCCGGTCGTCCGGGTAGTCCAGGTCAATGTCGGGCATCGAGACCCGGTCGGGGTTCAAAAAGCGCTCAAAGATCAGCCCATTCGCGAGCGGGTCGATATTGGTGACCCCCAAACTGTAGGCCACCAGCGAGCCGGCCCCCGAGCCGCGCACGTTCCACCAGATATCGCGCTCCTTGGCCGCCTGGCACAGGTCCCAGACGATGAGAAAGTAGGCGTCAAAGTTCATCTGGTGGATGATGCGCAATTCGTGGTCCAGCCGGTCGCACACCTCAGGCAGATCGGCCCGGCCGGCGTAACGCCAGCGCAACCCCTCTTCGCACAGATGGCGCAAATAGTGCTCTGCGTCGCGGAACTCGGCCGGGATGGGAAATTCGGGCAGGTGGTACCCCTCCGGCACCGGGTTGACCTCGCACATCTCGGCGATCAGCAGGGTGTTGTCCAGCGCCTCTGGCAGGCCGGGGAAGAGCGCTTCCATCTGCTGGCGGCTGCGCAGGAAATAGGAATCGTCCGACATCCGCATCCGGTTCAACTCGGCGCGCACGTTGCCGGTCTGGATGCAGAGCAGCACGTCGTGGGCGGCCGCATCCTGTTGGCGCACGTAATGCACGTCGTTGGCCGCAATCAGCCGGACGTCCAGTTGCTTGCTCAGATCGATCAGGTGGCGGTTGACCATCTCCAGCTCGGGGATGTCGTGCTGTTGCAGCTCGAAGAAAAAGCGCTCCCGGCCGAACACGTCCAGGTAGTAGCCGGCCGCCTCCCGCGCCCGTTTGAGCCGCCCTTCCTTCAACAAGCTGGGAACCTCGCTGGCAAGGCAGCCGGAGGTGCAGATCAGCCCGTCGCTGTGCGCCGCCAGATAGTCGCGGTCGATGCGCGGCCGGTAGTAAAAGCCGTCCAACTGGGAATCGGTGGCCAGCCGCAGCAGGTTGTGGTAGCCGGCGTCGTTCATTGCCAGCAGCAGCAAATGGTTGCGCTTGCGGTCCTCTTCGGCCGTCTTGTCGGTCATCCCGCGGGCCGCCAGGTAGGTCTCGATGCCGATGATCGGTTTGACCCCCTGCTTGACGCAGGCGCGGTAGAAATCGATCGTGCCGTGCATGGTGCCGTGGTCGGTGAGCGCCAGCGCGGGCATGCCCAACTCTTTGGCCCGCGCCGCCAGCCGGGGAATCCGGCTCAGCCCATCCAACAGGGAGAACTCGCTGTGCACGTGCAGATGAACAAAGGACATATTCGCTCTTTCAAACTGGCCACTCGCCGCGGGGTGGCGAGAGATCGAAAACGCTCACCGACAGGTCAACTCATCCGGCCGCAACCTTGGTTGCCAGGCTGATTATATCACGCGCGCCAGTAGCGAGGTAGCAAATAAGCTTAAAAATTGCAGTTTTGTTGAAGTGATGCACATCGGGCGGGCGGGTTCCTGCCGTGGCGGGCTGGATTCTGCGTCTTGTCTCCGGCCGGTTTCTGTTGTATAGTGTTGGCAGCCAGATCGAGAGTGGGTACGGCAATAACACCCTGACAGAGTGGGATGATGTGCGGAATATCTTCCGCACAGGCACTCCCAGGAGGGTCATGTGAATGACTTCCGTCTGCACAAGTGCCCGGTTTGGGACAAAAAGCGGAATCTTCTCTGCCCACAGCTGCATATCAAGTTCTGCACAAGTACAGTTAGCACGCGCGCTTCAATCTCGGGCAAGGCTCACGGCTTCTGACCTTCCGCGCAGAGTTCCCGGCCCCGGGGCACCCGATTTACACAAGCTGTGAAAGCTGAAAAGAGGAGTTGTACGTGAGAGACTGGAAACACAAGCTCAAGGCCGATCCAACGGAGTGGCTGTTGGAGTTGGAGAATTCCCCCGTCCGCTACTGGACGCTAGTCGACATCCTCAATCGGCCCCCCGACGACCCGGAGGTGCGTGCAGTGCAAGCGGCGATTCCCACCTATCCACCTGTGGCTGAATCGCTGGCGGCCCAGGAGCATGATGGGTATGGGGTCAAGCGGGATTACTACCTGCCCAGGGCCAGTCGTGGCACCTTCTGGGTGTTGAGCGTGCTGGGCGACCTGGGACTCACTGCCGAGGAGGAACACGTACGGCGGGCGTGCGACTTTATGTTCACGCACCTACGGGAGAATGGCACGTTCTGTCGCCGCCGGCGAATCTCAGGCCAGGGGACAGTGTGGGAGAAGCACACGGAACCTTGTACCCACGCGCGCATCGTGCGCTTTTTGATCCAGTTTGGCTACGCCAAAGACCCACGTGTGCGGAAGGCCATAGACTGGCTCCTGCCGATCCAGCGGGACGACGGGATGTGGTTCTGCCGCGGTGCTGAGGGTCGCGGCTGCCTGCGGGCTACTATTGACGTCCTGCGCATCGCGGCTCTAGACTCCCAGACTGCTGTTCAGCCGGGAATCACCCAGGCAGCTACTTCCATCTGCGATCTGTTGATGGAGCCGCGTATGAGCCGCTATCACGTCGGCGAGGCATGGGGGACATGGGAGGGCCTCAAGTACCCGTCCTTTGGTTTCAGCATCATCAGCGCGCTCGACGCCCTGGCGCGACTCGGTTACACGCTCGAGGAGCCCAAGATTGCCGCCGCAGTGGAGTACCTGCTTAGCAGGCAGTTGCCCAATGGGACCTGGCCTCTGGATGACATCTGGCCTCGCTCGCCGATCGACTTTGGTAAACCAGGCGAGCCGAACAAGTGGCTGACGTTGGATGCCTTGCGCGTGGTCAAGCTGCTCTATAGCCAGCACTGATATGGAGAGAAGCGAAAAGATGGAAAACTATTCTGTCTGAACAGCGATCCCATTCCTTAGAGCGCGTGCTAACCACCGCATGAACATGACTTGGCTAATCTCGCGCCAATTTGACTGCTCCACGCACATTGTAGCTAGCATTCTGGCGGAGATGCTCGCCAAGCATCCGCCAGGCGGGCTATGCGGGCGCCGTTAGCAAATCTGTCCAATCCCGGCCGCTCACCGGCCGTGTGCCATCAAAATCCCTGTCGCCTCCCGGCCGCACCCCCATTCACATACCCATACCCCAGTTACGGCCCCGCACACCGGTGATTCCACATTGAAACTTGAAGTTTCAGCGCAATCACAAAAGTTTTCGTGATGTAACTTCAAGTTTTCATAAAGAAACTTGTTGTTGCAACGCGTTAACTTCAAGTTCACTGATGTAACTTCAAGTTTCTATAAGCAAACTTGTTGTTGTAGCCCGTTCACTTCAAGTTCACTGATGCAACTTGAAGTTTCTATAAGAAAACTTTTTGTTTCAACACGGATACTTTAATTTTCAGCCCCCAAACCGGCCGTGGCGGTCGCGTCTTGTCCGGAGCGCGCTTCTGTTGTATAGTGTTGGCAGATTCATTGGGACAGACCGCAGGATTGTTTCCGGCCGTAGCCGCAGTAGGGACGAGCTAGCCGCATGAAATCAGATCTTGAAAAGTGCAATACGCCCATCATATTCCTGGCCATGTTCTGGGGCGGAGGCGGCCCATACACCATCAAAGGACTGCTCCATGTCTATGACTGGATCAACCGGGATATTCCAACACGATCGGAATTGGAGTCGGCGCTCAACACGCTGCTGGCCATGAAGCTGGTTGAAAAACATGGCGACACGTATCAAATTCCCGCAGCGCAAGGCCACCGCTTTGACGCCTTTCGCAAGCAAAAACGGAAAAGCAAGTTTGTTACCGTCAGGCTTTTTTTCAAGCAATTCGGGAGCATCCCAAACTCGCCACAGGTGATCACACTCTCCGAAGAGGAATACAGAATGCACCTCCAAGAATATCGCCGCTCTTTCAAGTAGGCTACTCTATTGGCAGTCTCCCTCTGGAGTGTTGCCAGGGGAACAGCGCCACTTTTGAACCGCAAAGTCGCAGAGAGCGTTGAGAAATAGAAGGAAAGCTCTGCGAACTCGGCGTTCTCAGCGGTAAAATTCCAAGCAACACTCTATAGGGAAACCATCACTCTATTCCAGGGGAAAAATGCAGCCAACCGGTTTTCTGCTAAAGGAGATGTTGTCCACATGAGTCCAACCCGCCTGGCACGGTTAGAATCGGCGATGCGCGTCGTCCTGGCGTTCAATGAGGCCTTTAATCGTCACGATGTTGCAGCTATGATGCAGCTTGTGAGCGACGATTGCAGCTTTGAAAACAGCGGTCCAGCCCCCGACGGCACTGTGTTCTCGGGGAAGGAAGCAGCAACCCAGTTCTGGCAGAACTCTTTCCGCCAGTCGCCCCATGCCCGCATCGAGGTCGAGGAAGTTTTTGGCCTGGGTGAGCGGTGCATTATGCGCTGGAGATACAACTGGATGGACATGGGTGGGGAAAAAGGGCACATCCGAGGCGTCGATCTATTCCGGGTGAGAAATGGTTTGATCTGTGAGAAGCTATCCTACATCAAGGGATAGATTGGTTGCGAATGCGTAACTGCTCAACCCAAAGGCTTGGGTGGCAGAAACACGAGACGATCCTACGGTGTATTCATCCGGCCGGTGTTGGGCACAGTATGGTGCAGCGGTTGAGCTTGGCCATTCGGCGTTTCCCGGCCGGGCCGCCCCACCCGCGCGGTGGAGATTGTGTCCGGGTGCGCGGCCGGGTTTGGCATCTTGTCCGGAGCCTGTTTCTGTTGTATATGTTTTCACACCTATTGGCTTTTGGTTGCTGCACCCATTGGAAGGAGCAACCCCTTGCGTGGAACGAGGCGCGCGTACACGTCCTGTGGCGCAACCGCACCGTGTAGCGGGTTGCCAGGCAGAAACGTTGATCCTGGAAGCAAAGGAGGTATGGCGCAATGTCCAAGAGTCTGATTGTATACTACTCTCTGGGCGGAACCACAACTCGAGTGGCTGAATCTATCGCCAGCGGACTTGGTACTGCGAACCATGAGGTCGATTTGTGCAAGTTGAAAGATGAGCGGCCACCCGATCTTGACGGTTACGATTTGCTGGGAATTGGCGCTCCGGCATACTATTACCGCCCGCCCTTCAACGTGATGGACTATGTGAACAGTTTGCCCAACCTGGATGGGCTTCCGGCCTTTGTTTTTGTGTTGCACGGCACTTATCTGGGTGATACCGGCAATGTCATCAGGAGAGTCCTTGCCCGGAAGGGGGCACAAGAGGTCGGCTACTTTCACTGTCGTGGGGCCGACTATTTCTTGGGCTATCTGAGGGAAGGGTATCTCTTCTCGCCAGATCACCCCACGGCGGAGGAATTGGCCGAGGCCAAAGAGTTTGGCCGCCAGGTCGCCGTCAATTTAGCTGGTCAAGTATACGCCAGGCCGAAGGGCGACCCGCCACCGGCAATCATCTATCGTCTGGAGCGATTTCTGGTGAACCGATGGTTGGTGAGGCAGGTGTACAGCCGGTTGTTCAGGGTGAATAAAGAACAGTGCACGGCGTGTGCCCTTTGCGTGAAGCAATGTCCCACCGGGAACATCACTGAAAACAAAGCGGGACGTCCGCTCTGGGGCCGCAATTGTTTGCTGTGCCTCAATTGCGAGATGATATGCCCCAACGACGCCATCACGTCGCCTGCCAGTTGGCCGCTTTTTCGCCCCACCATGTTATACAATGTGCATCGTGCATCGCGAGATCCAAACCTGGATCACGTGCGCGTAAAACACAGTCAGGGGCGTACCAAGCGAAAGCTGTAACACCTCTCGAAGGGCTTGAGGCGGACATGGCCCCGCATCACAAACAGGAGGGCGTCGTCACAACATGAACGAGCGCCAGGAAATAGAGGCTATACCAACCTGGAAACGGGTGCTGCGCGTTTGCGTCTCCGCGCTATTTGGTGGCATCCTTTATTCAGCCTGGTTGACTATCTTTCTCCTGGCATCGCGCGAAAGTCGCTTTCTAGAAACGGCCTTGTGGCTCCTTGCGCCAATTGCAGCCGCGCTGGGTTTCTTGGTCGGCATGGCGCTCTTTGACCGGGTTGCCCGCATTGACGAGCCTTCCTACCTCAAAGCGTTCCCGTGGCCTTTGGCGGGATGCATTCTGGGGGCAGTGGTTGTCTTTTGGTTCGGGCCGATGTTGATCGTTTTCTCCATGCTTGGTCTGGGGACTCTGAGCGTTGCGGCCCGGGAAGTATACCTGGCACGGCCGGTGGGGGGATAGCTGATCAGGCTGAAAAAAGCACTACCCGTGGCGGCAGCGGGCAGTGCGGGCCGCACTGCGAGGGTTGCCACTGGGGGTGTGCGCCGGGACTGTGCTGTGCCGGCCGGTTTGTCCATCTTGTCTCAATTCAGTTTCTGTTGTATATTGTTTGCTAGCCAAGTGGGTCTCGGGTATCGAGGTCACAGGACGGTGGAACGCAATTGGGCAGAGCCCTGTGACCGCGAGATTAAAAGAGCACAGTCACCTGTGCAAGGCAATCCGACTCTAGTGATGATGATCGCGCCGTTTCCGCTTCTAGTTGGATCGAGAGAGAGGGAGACTCGGAATGTCACAGAATAACGCCTGGTTTGAAATGCGCTGGACGTTAAGGCGAAAGTGGTTCAGCGTGTGGGACGTGCGAGACTATTTTACCAACCTGGAGCGGCGAGCCGAGGCGGGGGCCCAGATCACGTTTGGTTACGTCCTGATGGTGGTAGTTTCCGCATTCCTGGCCACAGGAGGACTGCTGCTGAACAGCCCGGCTATCGTCATCGGTTCGATGTGCGTAGCGCCCTTCCTGGGCCCCTCGCGGGCGGTGTGCATTGGCGGTCTCTTTCGCAATCAACGGGTCTTTCTTGGGGGACTATTCAAACAGCTCTTCGGTCTGGTGATCGTTGGTTCAGGGATAGCCTATGCCATTACAACCGTGCTGCAAGCCAGCGTCCCAGAGATTGGGATTACTCCCGAAATCCTGCTACGGGCTATGCCCACCACGCGAGATGTGGTGCTCAGCGTCATGGTCGCCTTGTCGGCCGGAGCAGGCGCATCACTGGCTCTAACGGCCGATCCCAAGGTGGTGGAGACACCCTGGGGACAGGTGATTGACGCCGTAATTGGCGTGGAAATTGCGATCTCTCTCATCCCCCCGGCCGCAGTAGTCGGCATCGGTCTGGCTTTCGGGCAAATGGAAATTAGCTACAATGCCTTCCTGCTATTGATCGTAAACGTCCTCGGGCTGGATCTGTTCGGGAGCATGTTTATGATGGCTGCACGGGGCATCCGGTTCAAATACCTGCTGATGGAAAAGCGGATCCGCCAGTCGGTGGAATCTGTCCTCATCGGCGTGCCCACCGTTTGGCTGGGAGAATTCGCCATCAGCGTCGCGCTGCTCGGCGAAAGCATTGCCACCGTCCACGCCCGGGTGCGGAACCAACCCGGGGAAACAGCTCCCGATAATCTGGCCCAAGCCATCGCCGCGCACGTTCTGGAACAGACCGGCTGTAGAACCGAAGTAACGCTGGAGATGATTCCTACCCAGATTAGTTCCACGTTGTGAGCAGGAGGCTGGACATGAAACTCGTTCACGTTATCGTTCGCAATGATGACGCCAACAAGGTGATCGAAGCTCTGGTGGCAAACGGCTACTATGCCACACGGCTCGCCAGCACGGGTGGATTTTTGCGCATGGGGAACACCGTCCTGATTCTGGGTATCGAGGATGAACAGTTGGACAAAATGCTGAGAATCATCCAGGCCCACACAGAGGTGCACGTCCAGCCGCCATCCTCTCGCCAGTCGGAGGAAACCCGAGTGAGCAGAGCCGTTGTCTTTGTACAGGATATGGAACAGTTGCTCAAACTATGAGAGCAGCGACCACAGCCATAAAGTCGTTTCAGAAAGACAGAATCTGCCCAAGAAGCATCCCAACCCCGCAGTCCCCTGACCAGGATTCGCCCAGTGGTAAGCGGCGCGGGTCCAGGCAGTTCGGCCGCGAAGCCGCGTCAGAAGCAAATCCGCTCCTCCGGCCGCACTACTCGTACCCAGTAGTGGCTCCGGCCGGCGGCCGAGCCATTCCGGGGGGCTACCAAGATCCATAGAAACCAAAGGAGCAGATCCATGGAAAACGATCACCTCTCAAACAGAGCATGGGGAGAGCGGCTTCTTCTCGCATTGCTTTTTGTGGCAATTGGATCGTTGATCATTATCGTTTTCAACCCTTGGAAACCGTTGCTTGGTAGGGTTCATGATTATCTTGGCAGGATCGGTCTGATCGGCCTTTTGCTAGTGCCGGTGTTGCTGGTACGCGGGAGCAAGCGGTTTGAAAGGCACTGGCAAGTCCTTTGTGGACTTCTCGTTCTAGCCGTTGCCGTTTCTCTCGACTTGATTATCAGCATATACCTGATCGATCATGTGGGAGTCCACGACACCACCCCGGCCGGGTGGGCCCTCCAGAAGCTGAATGAATGTCTCGTGGTCGTAAGCGTGATCATCCTCCTTACCAAGATGTCGCGCAACAGCCTGGGTTCTATCTATATTCAAAAAGGGAATCTCAAATTGGGACTCACCATTGGATTGGTCGCTTTTGTCCTCGCTGTAGCAGGTTCCATCCCGATGGCAAACTTGTTTAAAGCGCAAGACTTGAGTTTTGTCAGGATACGCCCATGGATACCCTGGATCCTAATCTTTGTCCTAGCAAATGCCACTATGGAAGAGATCATGTTTCGGGGTTTGTTTCTACGCAAGCTGGAACCGCTTTGCGGGAAATTCATCTCGAATCTCATGATCACTTTCGTATTCACCGTATTGCATGGAACAGTGGCCTATGCTTCGGATCAGTACATTTTTCTTGCCGTTCTCTTCCCACTCGCGCTGGCCTGGGGATATGTTATGCAAAAAACTGACGGAGTGTGGGGCTCGATCTTGTTCCACGCCGGAATGGATATTCCAATCATGCTTGGCATCTTCTCGAACCTTTTCTAGCTGGGATTCGTGCAAGGATTCCAGATAACTGCACAGTAGGAATCTGGCAGGTAACTGCTCAGGCAGGAAAAATTGAGGATAACATGACGCAAATCCAAACCATCAAGCTGGCGCTGCCATTCAGGTTAGGAAGCGTGAATTGCTACCTGGTTAAAGACGAACTCGGCCTTGTTCTGATTGATACCGGGAGTTCCAATAAACGTGCTGAACTTGAACAGGAACTGGCAAAGGCGGGGTGCAAACCCGGCGATCTGGAGCTTGTCGTTCTAACCCATGGAGACTTTGACCACACAGGCAATGCTGCTTATCTCCGCCACAAGTACGGCACCCAGGTCGCCATGCACAAAGATGACGCAGGGATGGTGGAACGCGGAGATATGTTCGCAAACAGAAAGCGACCTAACCTTGTCATCCGCAAGTTAGTCCCCATCTTCTCTGGCTTTGGCAAAGCGGAAAGGTTCACACCAGACCTATGGATCGATGACGGTTATGATTTCTCCGAGCACGGTTTTGCTGCTAAATGCCTTTCAATACCTGGGCATTCGAAAGGATCCATTGGCATCTTGACGGCCGGCGGGGATCTGTTTTGCGGCGATTTTTTCGAAAACCAGGATGAGCCATCACTCAGTTCCCTTATGGATGACAGAGCTGCGGCGAATGCCAGCGTTGAAAAGCTGAGAGGGTTCGAAATCAAAACGGTCTACCCAGGACATGGGAAGCCTTTCCCGCTATCGGAATTTGGTAAAACCCATTGGTAACGTGATTACCAATTGACTGCATCGTAGGGTGAGGTTGGCGATTTCGAGAAACAGAGATCAAGTCAAAACGGAGGCAACATGAGAATTCTAATAATCGGCGGCACAGGCACAATCGGCAAAAAGGTCAGTGAACATTTCTTAAAGGAACACCAGGTCATAATCGGCGGAAGGAATTCTGGCGACGTCGTGGTGGATATTGCCAATAGCGAATCGATTGCAGCGATGTTTGAAGCTGTTGGAAACGTTGACGCAGTTGTCTGCATCGCCGGCGAAGCCAAATGGGCAGCTTTTGATTCAATGACTGAGGAAGACTTTGACATCGGTTTGAGAAGCAAATTGATGGGCCAGGTGAATCTTGTCAGGATTGGACAGGAGAATCTGAATGCCGGCGGCTCGTTTACGCTTACTACGGGCATACTGGCCGATCATCCTGTGTTGTTGACCACAAGTGCCGCCATGGTCAATGGTGCCATTCACAGTTTTGTCAAAGCGGTATCTCTGGAACTGAAAAACGGCATCAGAATTAACGCCGTGTCGTCGGGGCTGGTTGAGGATGCAGTCGAAAAATATGGGCCATATTTCCCCGGTCATAATCCCATACCCATGAATAAAGTGATCAATGGCTATGTAAAAAGCGTTGCAGGCAAAGGGACCGGGGAGATCATAAAAATGTACGACAACTGTTGATCGCTTATCCAACCGAATTGTAAGCGACCGCTACACTTTCCGGCCGCGCCGCTCCACTCGCGCGGCGGGGTCACAACGGAGATCACCCATCCACTCGCAGCCCGGCCGCGCGTGCCGTTTCCAGCGCGGCCGCCTGCACCTCTTTCAGCGGCACCCGATGCGCGGCGGCCGCCGCCCGGCAGGCGCGATATTCCGGCGCCACGTTCACCACCCGCCCAGCGCGGCGCGCCACCTTGACCTCAATCGGCCCGTACCTGGTCTGCACGATCACCTGCTCCCGCGCCAGCTTCCAGCGACGGACGGCCGTGGCGCGCACCCCAATGGCGGTGGTCTCGGTCAGCATTGCGTCCAGTACGGCCGGCAACTGCTCATCCGCCACCAACGCACTCAGCTTGGTCCCCGGCCGGTTGCGCTTCATCTGCACCGGCGTCAGATATACGTCCAGCGCCCCGGCCGCAAACAGCCGCTCCATGGCGTGCTCGTAAAGCTGAGGGTTCATGTCGTCGATGTTGGTTTCCAGCAGCGTGACGCGGTCCTGCTCGTAACCGGCCGGCTCGTCGGCCGTCTCCCCGATCGTCACCCGGAGCAGGTTGGGATGGGGCAGCTCACGGCTGCCGGCCCCGTAGCCGATCCGCTCTACCCGCATGGGGGGCGCATCCCCATAGCCGCGCGCCAGCGCGGTGAGGATCGCCGCGCCGGTGGGGGTGACCAGTTCCGCCTCCACATCCCGGCCGTAGATCGGAACCCCGCGCAGCAGCTCCAGCGTGGCCGGGGCCGGCACCGGCAGCAGCCCGTGGGCACACTGCACCGTGCCCCGCCCCACGCGCACCGCCGAGCCGAAGACCCCCACCACCCCCAGCAGCCAGAGGCCAACCGCCGCCCCAACAATGTCCACGATGGCGTCAATCGCCCCCACTTCGTGGAAATGGACCTGTTCCACCGGCCGGCCGTGGACCTGTGCCTCGGCTTGCGCCAGCCGCCGGAAGATGGCTTTGCTGCCCTGCCGGACCTCGGCCGGCAGCTCGCTGGCGTCAATGATCGCCTCCACGTCGGACAGATGGCGATGCGCGGACTGCTCCTCACAGTCCACCCGGACCAATGTGCCGCTCAGGCCGCCGCGCCGGACCAACTCCGCAGCCAACCGGTAGCCGGGCAGCTTGAGTTGGGCCAGCTCCGCCTGCAGCCGTTCCAGCTCCAGCCCGGCGTCCAGCAGCGCGCCCAGCACCATGTTCCCGCTGATGCCGGAAAAACAGTCGAAGTAGGCTATCCGCATCCCCGCCTCACTGGTTAATCAGGTGCGCCAGGTAGCCAGCACCAAAGCCGTTGTCGATGTTCATCACTGCCACCCCCGGCGCACAACTGTTGAGCATTGCGAGCAGCGCCGCCAGCCCGTTAAAGCTGGCCCCGTAACCGATACTGGTCGGCACCGCCACCACCGGCCGGTCCACCAACCCCGCCACCACGCTGGGCAGAGCGCCCTCCATCCCGGCCGCCACCACCAGCACGTTGGCTTCAAAGAGCTTGTCGCGATGGGCAAACAGGCGGTGGATGCCCGCCACCCCCACATCAAAGAGGCGCTCCACCGGGCTGCCCATGGTAGCAGCCGTGACGGCCGCTTCGTCAGCCACCGGGATATCGGCCGTGCCGGCGCTGACCACCAGTACCGTCCCCCGGCCGGCGGCCGGGGCTGGCTCGCCCGCCACGATCATCCGCGCGGCCGGGTGGTAAACCGCGTCCGGCACCGCAACCCGGACCGCATCCGCCACCTCGGGCGTAGCACGGGCCGCCATCGCCCGGCCGTCCCGCTGGCGGATGAGCGCCACAATCTGCACGATCTGCTCGGTGGTTTTGCCGGGGCAAAAGACCACCTCCGGGAAGCCCTTGCGCAGGGCGCGGTGGCTATCCACGTGGGCAAAGCCCAGGTCCTCAAAGGGAAAACCACGCAAGCGCGCCAGCGCCTCCTCAATGTTCACCTCACCTTGCCGGACCTCTTCCAGCAGACCGCGCAACCAGCTTGCTTCCATCAGCTCTCTCCTGCCGGCGCTTGGGCCATGCTGCCCTGGCGGTACCCCTCCAGGTCCAGCGCCACGAAGCGAAAGCCGAGCGCCTTGAGCGCCTGGGCAACCCGTGCGGCCGCGGCCGGTTGGACCAACCGGGGCAGTTCATCGGCCGGGATTTCGATGCGCGCCAGTTCGCCGTGATGCCGCACCCGCCTGACCGCGAACCCCAGCTCGGCCAGGACCGCCTCGGCGCGTTCCACCTGCGCCAGTGCCTCCAGCGTAATCGGCCGGCCGTGAGGAATGCGAGTCGCCAGGCATGATTGGGACGGCAGGTTCCAGGTCGGCAATTCCACCTGGCGGGAAAGCGCCCGAATCTCGACTTTCGTCAGTTGCGCCTCCTCCAGCGGGCTGCGCACGCCCAGTTCAAGCACCGCCTGTCTGCCCGGCCGGTAGTCATCCTGGTCATCCCAATTCGACCCATCCACCACCCAGGATAACCCTTCCCGTTGGGCAACGTGCCCCAGCAAGTTCAGCACCCGCCGTTTGCAGAAGTAACAGCGCTCGGGCGGGTTATCCACAAACTGCGGATCGTCCATCTGCGTGCCAGGGATAATCTGATGGCGAGCGCCCAACTGCTCCGCCACGGCCGACGCCCGCTCCAGCTCCTGCCGGAAGCAGATGGGCGCGGTGACGGTGACCGCTAGGACGCGGTCCGCGCCCAGCACGTCCAGCGCCGCCCAGAGCAGAAAGCCGCTGTCCACGCCGCCGGAAAAGGCGACCAGGGCGCTCCCCATCTCGGCCAGCGTTTCCCGCAACGCAGCCAACTTGTCCCCCATCGTCTTAGCCCGCCAACTCGATCTCGGCGACCGAGTTGACGATCCAGGTCGGCCGGTAGGGGTAGCGCTCCACCTCGTCTCGCCGGGTGACGCCGCTGAGCACCAACACCGATTCCATTCCGCTCTGCACTCCGCCGATAATGTCGGTGTCCATCCGGTCACCCACCATCACGGTATCCTCCGAGTGGATGTCCAGATAGTTCAGCGCAGTGCGCATCATCAGCGGGTTGGGCTTGCCCACGAAAAAGGGAGATCTGCCGGTGGCGCGCTCGATCAGCGCGGCCGTCGCACCGCAACCGGGCACAATGCCGCGCTCCGATGGCCCCGACGCGTCCGGGTTGGTGGCGATGAAGCGGGCCCCAGCCGCAATCAGGCGGATCGCCTTGGTCAACTGTTCAAAGTTGTAGGTTGCTGTCTCGCCCAGCACCACATAGTCCGGCTCGTAATCGGTGATCACGTACCCCACCGCGTGAATGGCCTGCGTGAGCCCGCTCTCCCCAATGACAAACGCGGTCCCATCCGCCCGCTGGCTCTGCAAGAATCGCGCCGTCGCCAGCGCCGAGGTAAAGATGCGCTCGGCCGGGATGTTCAGCCCGATGACGTTGAGCCGGTGGGACAAATCGCGTGGAGTGTACAGCGAGTTATTGGTCAGCACCAGATATTCCCGTCCCAACTCTTGCAGGCGGACGATAAAGCGGTCTGCGCCCGGGATGGGCTTGCGCCCCTCCACCAGCACGCCGTCCATATCAATGATGAAATGCTTGGCGGTAATCATCTTGCCTCCTCAGATGCACTGTGGAGCAAGTTTACCACATCAGCGGGGGATGGCTAAGGCCGCCGGCCGGGGCCGGCAGCCCTGGGTAGCGGGCGTTAGCCGGCGGCCGCTATCTGTCGCACCGCCTGAGACAACGCATTCACGGCCTGGCCCATCTCTTCTTCGGTGATGACATACGGCGGCGCAATCATCAGATGGTCGCCGCGCACGCCATCGGCGCTGCCGCGGCCCGGATAGAACAGCACGCCCAACTCCATGCAGCGCTGGCAGACGCGGTCGCTAAAGCGCAAGTCGGCCGGGAACGGAGCGCGCGTCTCCCGGTCGGCCACAAACTCCACCCCCCACATCATGCCCACACCGCGCACATCCCCCACAGTGGGGATATCGGCCAGCGCGTTGCGCAACAAGCCGCCCAGCCTGGCTCCCAACTCGGCCGCCCGGCCGACCAGGTCGCGCGCTTCCAGGTAATCCAGCACAGCGTTCGCCGCGGCCGCCCCCACCGCGTGGTGCGAGAAGGTTCCACCGTGGTTAAAGTTGCCGTGTATCCGGCGGACCGTCTCCACATCCGAGCCGCGTGCAGCCATCGCCGCCAGCGGCATGTACCCGCCAGCCATCCCCTTGGCCATCGTCATCACGTCCGGCCGGACGCCCCAATGCTGCAGCGCAAACCAGAGGCCGGT
Organism: uncultured Chloroflexia bacterium; assembly: GCA_963707345.1. Classification (GTDB taxonomy): domain Bacteria; phylum Chloroflexota; class Anaerolineae; order Promineifilales; family UBA4811; genus CAVPPE01. The sequence goes on along the minus strand of CAVPPE010000001.1, from coordinate 557,943 downwards.
GCGGCCAAATCCCGTCAGCACCTCGTCAGCGATGAGCAAAACCCCATACCGGTCACAGATCTCACGCACCAGTTGCCAATAACCTTCCGGCGGGACAATCCCGCCCAGCGTCGCACCCCCCACCGGCTCGGCGATAAAGGCGGCCACCCGGCCGGGGCCATAGTGCAAGATGGCGGTTTCCAACTGCCGGGCGCAGGCCAGATCGCAGGCTGGGTAGCTGGACCGGAACGGGCAGCGATAACAGTAGGGCGGCTCGATGTGCGGCATGTCGCGGAACATTGAGGCATAGGGGGTGCGCATGGACGGCTTGCCAGAGAGCGCCAGGCAACCCAACGTCGCCCCGTGGTAAGAGCCCCAGCGCGAGATGATCAAATCGCGCCCGGCTTCCCCCCGCGCCAACTGCACCTGGCGGGCAAACTTGACGGCCGCCTCGGTCGCCTCGGAGCCGCTGCACAGGAAATAAAAACGGGGGTCGTCCATGGGGACCCGGGCCGCCAGCCGCTGGCTGTAGCGCTCCAGCGCGGCGGTGGTAAAGCGCTCGCCGTGTACATAACCCACCCGGCCGGCCTGCTCCGCCATCGCATCCGCCACCGAACCCACGCCATGCCCAATGTTGGCCACCAGCGGTCCGCCGGAGGCGTCCAGGTAACGCTTGCCGGCCGTGTCCACCAGGTACACCCCCTCGCCGCGCTCGATGACCGGGTAATCGTGTGCCAGGTTGCGGTAAAAGACGTTGCCTTCTGGATGCCTTGTCATGCCTGCCTACCGCTGAAAGACCAACGCCATTCCCAGCCCGCCGCTGATGCACATCGTCGCCAGGCCGGTGCGCACATCCCGCCCCTGCATAGCATGCAGCAAGGTAACCACAATCCGCGCTCCGGAGCAGCCGGTCGGATGGCCCAGCGCCACCGCGCCGCCATGGACGTTGCGTCGTTCGGTGTCCCAGGCGATCTCTTTTTCCACCGCCAACACCTGGGCGGCAAACGCCTCGTTCAACTCGATCAGGTCGATATCGGACAGCGCCAGGCCGGTCTTTTCCAACGCCTTGAGCGTGGCCGGGACCGGGGCTATCCCCATCCGCTCCGGGTGGACGCCAGCACTGGCCCAACCGCGCAGGGTGGCCAGCGGCCGGAGGCCCAGCTGTTCCGCCCGGTCGGCGCGCATCAGCACCAGCGCGGCCGCGCCGTCGGTGATGCCGCTGGCGTTGGCGGCGGTGATGGTGCCGCCCTCCCCTGCCGGCCGGAACACGGGCGAGAGGCGGGCCAGCTTTTCCGCGCTGCTGTCGGCCCGCGGGCGCTCGTCGCGCGAGAACAGCGTCACCTGGCCCTTGCGGCCGGGGATCTCCACCGGCACCACCTCGGCGTCAAACGCACCCATCTCCCAGGCGGCAATCGCCTTGCGGTGGCTCTCGGCCGCAAAAACATCCTGCTGCTCCCGCGTGATCGCGTATTCCTCCGCCAGCCGGTCCACCGTCTCGCCCATCACCATGTTGCACAAGGGGCAGTCATAGCCATCCCGGTAGTTGGAATCAACGACGGCGTCATCGCCAAGACGGTATCCCCAGCGGGCCTTGAGCAGCAGATAAGGTATCTGGGACATCGCCTCCACCCCGCCGGCCAGCACCACGTCATTCTCGCCCAGCATGATGGATTGGGCCGCCAGGGTGATGGCCTTGGCCCCAGAGCCGCACGCCTTGTTGACGGTGTAGGCCACTTTTTCCTGTGGCACGCCCACCCGCCAACCGATCTGCCGGGCAACGTTGGGGCCAATGCCAGCCTGACGGGCACTGCCAAATACCAACTCGTCGATCTGCCCCGGCTCCAACCCGGCGCGCTGGATAGCCGCCCGCGCCGCCACCTCGCCCAGATCAGCGGCCGAAAGCTCCTGCAACGCGCCGCCAAAGTTGCCAATCGGCGTCCGCACGGCCGAAACAATCGCTACCTCTTGCATCTTGCCTCCTGCTATTCCGTGTACATCCCATGCGGGTCCAGCTCTTCCCGGATCAGCCGCAACTCTTCGGCCGACGGCGGCTCGGTCGTGCGCAGGTCACTCGCTACACGCACCGACCAGCTCACCTCGGCCTGCACCTGCTCCACCGTCACGCCGGGGTGCAACGAAACCAGCGTCATCTCGCCCGTCTGGCGGTCGAAATCAAAGATCGCCAGGTCGGTGACCACCAGTTGCGGGCCCGCACCCGGCATCCCCAACGCTTGCCGTTCGCCCGGCCGGCCGGTCAAATGGCCAGCACTGGTGCCAAAATCGAGCCGCTCCACAAAGGCACGCTTTTTCAGCCGCATGATGATAAACACCTTGTGGGCATGGATGGCAATCTCGCACGCCCCACCGCTGCCCGGCAACCGCACCTTGGGCTGGTAATAGTCGCCAATGACGGTTGAGTTGAGGTTACCAAAGCGGTCGATCTGTGCCGCGCCCAAAAACGCCACCGCAATCCGGCCGCCCTGCAGGTAGTTCATAAACAGGTCGGACATCGGGCAGACCAAGGTCGCACCGCTCACCAGCGTGGGGTCACCAATGGAGAGAGGCAGCCGCGCCGGCCGGGCGCCGAACACACCCGATTCGTACACCAGTTGCAGTTCGGATGCCACGGTCCGCTGCGCCAGGTTGCAGGCGATATTGGGCAAACCAACACCCACAAACACCACCTTTTCCCCTGCCAGCGCCCGCGCCGAACAGACGATCATCATTTCCGAAGGGGTATAATCCATGCTCTGCCTCTTATCCATACAAACCATAGTTGACCGGCTGTGAGAGGGACCGGCCGGGATCTAATCGGGTCCAGATTGCTGGCTCCCGCGCCTCCAACTTGTGGAGATAGCCATCCCAATCCGCCACACCGTACACCCACTCTTCCAGCCAGGCCTGGGTAGCCGCCGCGTCACGGGAAATCTCGTCCCATTCCAGGTATTGCTGGTTGTCCCGGTCGTAATACCCCTGAACGTACGATGGATGCGCCCCGTATGGCTGATGCACCACCGCGTCAACCAGCAAATTGGGGATCACGGTGCGGTTGGGGTCACTGCGGATGACCGCCTCATCCACAATCTCTTCGACCACCACGATGACCCGCCCGGCCGCAAAGGCAGCCTCTTTTTGCACCCCCAGCAGCCCCCATATCTGGGTGTTGCCGCTGGCGTCGGCTCGTTGGGCATGCACGATGGCGACGTCCGGGTTGAGCGGCGGCACGACCGCCACCCGGCCGTCGCCGTAAGGGCTTTCCACAAATTGGATGCGGGGGTTGACCCGGTCGATGTCCACCCCCAAATAGCTATTCAGCGGGAAGAACGGGAGTTTGGCAGCACCGGCCATGAACCGGCTGACCATGCCGTGATGCGAATACTCCTCAACCTCCAGCGGCCGGGGGATACCCTTTTCCACCGCCCGCCGGACGCAGTGCAGCGGGCCTACGCCGGGGTTGCCCAGGTAGCTGAAAACCAGTTTGCGGGCGCAGCCGGCCGCGATCATCTGGTCGTACACCAGGTCAGGCGTCATGCGGCACAAAGTCAGGTCGCGGCGGCCCTGGCGGATGATCTCGTGAGCGGCCGCAAAACAGATAAAGGCGGTAAACCCTTCAATTGCTACGCTGTCGCCATCATGCACGTGGCTGGCGATCGCCTCACGCATCGTGGTGATTTTCATGATCGATCTCCCTGTTCTCCTGTCGGATTGGCGTGCAGGTCGCGCCGCGGCCGGACGGGAATGGTGCGAAACTCGCGCACAAAGCGGAGCATGTTCTCCGCCGTGGTTTCGAACAGCGCCGCCCCAAACTCGGCCGTCGCCACCGTCGGGTCGCCGCACACCCCGCTCTCGCTCATCCGCGACCAGTAGTCCTGCCAACTCAAAATGCTGGGCTCCGGGTGGTCCCAGTTAAAGAACTCTAGCTTGATCTGGCCGAATTCTGCAACCGCCTTGTCCATCTGCACCAGCTCCGGCCGCAGATACAGCATCATCGCGGTCTCGTATTCACCGGCGTGCGCCACACCGCCCGGCCCCGAGCGCCGCATGGTTGAGAGGGTCGGTTCGGAGAGCGTCGGGTCAATGGCCGCGTTGGGGCTCATCGCTCCGCATATGATGCCGGTCTCCAGCACCACGCGCCGGGCCGCCAGCTCCGCCACGGCCGCGTTGGAACCGTGGCCGTTGACGATCAAGATGTGGGTCAGCCCGTGCCGCGCCACGCTGGTCGCCACATCGGCCACGAATTTGACCAGCGTGAGCATCTCCACCGAGGTGGTGCCGGGAAAGTCCATGTGGTGCTCGTCCAGCCCGTAGGCCACCAGCGGCATCACCAGCACATCGCCATCAGCCCGCCGGCCGACCTCCTGGCAGACCGCTTCCACGATCACATTGTCCGTGTTGAGCGGCAGGTGCGGCCCGTGGTCCTCCACCGTGCCAAACGGGAGCAGCACCACCGGCTGCCGGCCGATCGCCTCGCGCATCTCCGGCCAGGTCAGTTCATCGTAACGCCAGGTGTTCATTCGGCCGGCACTTTCTGCTCCACGGCCCGGAGCGCATCCGCAAAGATACCAAAGGCCGTATCCGCCTGCGCCTCGGTGATGATGAGCGGCGGCGAAAAACGAATGCTGTTGGGTCCGCATGTGAGCGTCAGCATGCCGCGTCGGAAGCATTCTTGCATCACCATCTCGGCCTCTTTTTTGGCCTTCTTTCTGGTCACCTTGTCGGTCACCAGTTCAACGCCGATCATCAGCCCCAGCCCGCGCACGTCGCCAATCAGGCGGCTGGTCTGTGCCAGCTCACGCAGGTTGCCCAACAGCCGTTCGCCGACGCGCACCGCGTTTTCCATCAGCCCTTCCTGTTCGATCACGTCCAGCGTGGCATGGGCGGCCGCACAGCAGACCGGATTGCCGCCGTAGGTGCTGCCGTGGGCTCCTAGGGGCCAACTCATCACCTCGGAGCGGGCAATCATGGCCGAAATGGGCATACCGGAGCCCAACGCTTTGGCCAGGCAGACAATGTCCGGCACCACGCCCCAGTGCTCCACTGCCAGCATCTTGCCGGTCCGGCCGATGCCCGACTGCACCTCATCCGCCACCAGCATGATGCCATATTTATCGCACAGCGCCCGCAGGTGGGCAAGCCAGTTCGGCGGCGGAACGACGTACCCGCCCTCACCCTGCACTGGCTCGACAAAGATGGCGGCTACCTCCTCCGGGGCGACGGCTTTGCCAAAGAGGGTCTCTTCGATAAAGTCCACACAGGCCAGGTTGCAGGATGGATAGGTGAGATGGTAGGCGCAACGATAGCAGTAGGCATAGGGGACGTGGGTGATGCCGGGCAACAGCGGCCGGAAACCGGTCCGGTAGACCGGTTTGCTGGCGGTCAGCGACGCCGCTCCCATGGTCCGGCCGTGAAACGCGCCAAAGAACGCAATCATATGCGGGCGGCCGGTGTGGTGGCGGGCCAGCTTGAGCGCTGCCTCCACCGCCTCCGCGCCCGAGTTGCCGAGAAAGACCTTGTTCGGCCCATTCCCCTTCACCAATGCGCCCAGTCGTTCCGCCAGGCTGATGTACATCGGGTCGTAAAAGTCCGCCCCACAGATGTGCAGCAGGCGGGTAGCTTGTTCCTGGATAGCCTGCACCACGCGGGGATGGCAGTGGCCGGTGGAGCACACGCCTATTCCGGCCGCGCAATCCAGAAAGGTGTTGCCATCCACATCCTCCACCATCACCCCCTGGGCGCTCTTGACGGCCAGCGGATAGGCGCGTGGAAGCGAGGGGCTGACAGCACGCACGCTGCGGCCGACGAGTTCACTGGCCTGGGGCCCGGGAATCTGGGTCGTGATTTTCGGTTCTTGCAACATATTTGCTCCTTGTCAGGACGCCTCCCTGGGCTTGCCGGCCGCAGGGAGGCGTTTTGAGGTTTTTTTGATGACGATGTCTTGTAGGCTAGTCGCCCAGCCCGAGCGAAGCCAGCTTGCCCGCCGTGGGCATGCCGTCCTCGTTCCAGCCTCGTTCGCGGTAATACTCTGGCAACATGACGTCCAACTCTACCACGTGTCCCTTGGCAGGCCCCTCCGGCATCGGCTCCTCCAACATCCGTTTGGGCAGCGTGTCATCCGCCCGGGAAAAGCCAGCTTTCAGCAAGAACATCCGCTCCAGCGTGTACACCCGCTCGGCCGCCTCCAGCAAGCTGTCAATCGTATAACCAGCCCCGGTAGCGTGGTTCATCATCTCCGTCAGCCGGGTCGGCCGGACCTGGTAGTCAGGATCGAACAGAAAGCGCAGCGCCAGAAAAACGCACAGCCCGGCCGCGTCAATCAGCGCAAAGATATCCTCAAAGTATTTTATGTAGCGGGGTTTGCCTTCAATCGCCAGGGGGTCCAGCTTTTTGGGCACACCAAAGACCTCCATGTAGGCTATGTCGCCCGCCATGTGGGACGCGCCAATGTTGGAGGTGGCGTAAAGCAACCCCATCCCTTTGGAGCCGCGCGGGTCATAGCCGGGGAACTCGAGCTTTTTGGCCGTGATCGAAAATTCTGGATGGCCGTATTTGCTTGCAAGCCGATAGCTACCCTCGGCTATCAGGTCGCCAAACCCTTCGCGATAGGCGGTCTTTTGCACCATCTCGATGACCACATCGGCATCGCCAAAGTTGAGCGGCCGGCCGATGTCGCTTTCGGGGATTATGCCCTTCTGGTACATTTCCATGGCGCACGCAATGGTCACACCGGTCGAAATCGTGTCCAGGCCCAGTTCGTTGCACCAGTAGTTGGCCTTGGTGATGGCAGCTAGGTTGTCCACGCCACACGCGCTACCCAGCGAGGCGATGGTTTCGTACTCTGGCCCTTCTCCCTCACCGGCATATTTGGGATCATCCACCTCGGTATCCCGGCCGCAGGCAATCGGGCAGCCAAAACAGGCCTTCGGCCGGCGCAGGTACTTTTCCTTCAGCGTGTGGCCGCTGATCTTTTCCACCGTCGCCAACTGTCCGGTCTGAAAGTTGCGCGTCGGCAGGATGCCCAGCTCGCTGGTGACCGGCGGAACGTAGGCCGTGCCGTACTCGCGCAGCGTGTTGCCCTTGCGAACCGAGTCGCGCACCTCGGCGCGCACCTGCTTGCAAAGCGCGTCCATCTCCTCCGGCCGGGCCAGTTCGACCTTTTTGCTCCCGCTGACCACCACCGCCTTGAGGTTCTTGCTGCCCATCACCGCGCCGACGCCGGAGCGGGCGGCCGCCCGGTGCTTGTCATTCATCACCGCTGCTACTTTCACCAGACGCTCCCCGGCCGGGCCAATGCAGGCTACCTTGGCCTTTTTGTTGGTCTCGGCCAGCAGGGCATCTTCGGTGTCGGGGACGTTTTTGCCCCACAGGTGCTCGGCCGAGCGGATTGCCACCTGCTCGTCGTCCACCCAGACGTAAACCGGCCGCTCCGCCTTGCCTTCAAAGATAAACAGATCAAAGCCGGTCTGCTTCATCACCGTGGGAAAAGTCCCACCCGAATTGGAACAAGAAAGCGCCTCGGTGAGCGGCGCTTTGGTGATGATCATGTAGCGGTTGCCGGTAGGCGCGGGCGTCGCGGTGAGCGGCCCGGTGGCAAAGATCAGTTTGTTTTCCGGGGCCAGCGGATCCACCATGGCGTCCATCTCGTCGTACAGATAGCGAATCGCCCAACCCCGGCCGCCGATATAATCCTTGGCCATCTGTGGAGCAACCGATTCCACTGCCGTCGTTTCGTCAGTCAGATTTACGCGCAATACCTTGCCGTGCCAACCAAACATCATCCTTCTCCTTACTTGTAACGATGCACCTACCCACCAGCCATGGCCGGAAATGCGGCTACCACGTCTCCGTCCTGCAAAAGCTGGTCGGCCGAACTGTGCCGGCCGTTGACCAGAATCGCAATCGCATCCAGCTTGTCCAGCGGAATGCCAAGCTGACCCAACGCGTCACTCACCCGCGCGCCGGCCGGGATCTCCAGCATACACCCGCTGCCCTCGCTTTCCGGTGGCAGAAAGCGACGAAAGGTAGCAAACAGCTTGACCTGAACTTGCACCGCCTGCCTTACAGGTCGCCCTCTGGGGCCGGCGACCAACGATAGCTCAACTTGTAGCTCCGGCCGATGACCAGCGTCTCCGTGGAACGAACGCCGGGGATCTTTTGGATTTGATCGATGCTCAACTCGGTCAGATGCCCCAGGTCGCGACAAAAGACCTCCACGATCAGGTCACTGGATCCTAACGTCATCACCAGATAGCTCACTTCGGGCAATTCGGCAATCGCCCGCGCCACGGCGTCTGTGGTACCCGGCTCCACCCGCACGCTGACAATGGCGGGCGCGTTGAAACCCAGCATGTGTGGGTCCACGATGCCCACAGTGCGCACCACCCCCTGCTCCACCAATTGGCGGTAACGACTACGGATTGCCGTGTCGGACACGCCGGCCAGCTTGGCGATGTGGGTAAACGGCGCCCGGCCGTCATCCTGCAGAATGTCCAATATCAATCGGTCCAGATCATCCATTTGCCCCTCCAGAGCGGGTTTGGATATCCAATCTCAATGGTAATTCTATCACGATATTCTGTCACATTCAAGTGTTGTCGGTCGATTTTCAATGATGATTGTTGTCAGCAAATTGAGATTATGCTACAATGCTGGCTGGTAGGAGGGTTACCGTGAACATTCTCGAAAGCATTCATCCCACCCTGGATACCTTTGTCACCCGATCCATGCACGCGGCCGGCATCCCCGGCCTGGCGCTGGCGCTCACAGACCGCACCGGCCTGCTGGGGGTGGCGACCTACGGATTGGCCAACGTGGCAGCCCAAACCCCGGTCCAGCCGGAGGCGTTGTTCGAGATCGGCTCGATCAGCAAGTCCTTCACCGCCATTGCGCTGCTACAATTGCACGCAGCCGGCCGGCTCGAGCTGCACGCACCAGTCCAAAGCTACCTCCCCTGGTTCGACGTTCCCTCCTCGCCGGCCCCTATCACGCTGCATCACCTGCTGACTCACACGGCCGGCATCCCAATGGGCTCTGATTTTACCGGCGAGGCGATGCATGAGGTGTGGGCGCTGCGCCAGGTACCGGCCGCCGCCCCGCCCAGCGAGCGTTTTCGCTACTCCAACGTGGGCTACAAAGCGCTGGGACTGGTGCTAGAGGCGCTGGAAAAACGGCCCTATCCGGAAATCGTCCGCCAGCGGATACTGGAACCACTCGGCATGGCCGCCAGCGAACCGGTCATCACCCACGACACGCGCCGTAGGCTAGCGGCCGGCTATGGGCCGTGGTACGACGACCGCCCCTTCCACCCATCTCACCCGCTGGCGCCTGCCACCTGGCTGGAGACCGCCACGGCCGATGGCAGCATTGCCTCTACCGCGGCCGATATGGCCCGCTATTTGCGGGCGCTGCTCAACCGGGGCGCGGGACTGCTCACCGAGGAGAGCTTTGCGCTGTTGACACAGCCGGCCGTCCGGCCGGACGATGGGCTGCATGGCACATTCTATGGATACGGCCTCACCGTCATGGATCAAGACGGCCACACGCTGATTGGGCACAGCGGCGGGATGGTGGGCTATATGACCGACATGGTCGGCGACCTGCACGACGGGCTGGGTGTGATTGTTTTGACGAATGGGTGCCGTGATCCGGGTGAGATCGGCCGGTTTGCGCTGACGCTGCTGCGGGCGGCCATCCACGGCGAGCCGTTGCCGCCGCTACCCGACCCGGACCCCACGCTGATTGCGGACGCGATCGACTATGATGGCAGCTTTCGCGCTGGCAACAGAGCGATCACACTCACTGCGCAAGACGGCCGGTTGCTGCTCCAACACCCGGGCATGGATATCCCGCTGGAACGCCGCGAGGACGACAGCTTCTACGTGCCCCACCCCGACTGGGAACTCTTTTTGCTGCACTTTGGCCGGCGAGCCGGCCGGGTGACAGAGGCCTTTCACGGACCTGATTGGTACCTCCGCGAGCGCCACGACGGTCCAAAAACGATTGAGCACCCGGCCGGGTGGGATCACTACCCCGGCCACTACCGCTCTCACAACCCATGGTATTCCAACTTTCGCGTGGTGCTGCGCAAAGGGGGATTGGTGCTGATCGAGCCGGATGGCACGGAAAACCCGCTATTCCCGCTGGACGAGCGGACATTCCGGGTCGGTGACAACTCCTCGCCGGAGTGGGTTCGATTCAGCACGGTACTGGACGGCCGGGCAACCTGTGCCACCCTCTCCGGCTGCGACTATTACCGCACCTTTACGCCGTAGGCTGGGCAAACGCCCGACCAAAGAACTCGGCCAGGCGCAGGTACAGCGTCCGCTGGTTTTTCGGCCGGGCGATGCCGTGCCCCTCGTCGTCAAAGGTCAGCAACTCATACGGGATGCCGCGCTGCTCCAGCGCCGCCCGCACCGTGCGCACGTTTTCCGGCGTCACGTTGGGGTCCCGCAAGCCCTGCACAATCAACAACTTGCCCCAGATATTGGCCACAAAGTTGATCGGTGAGCGCTCGAAATAGCGTTCCGGCACCTGCTCCGGCGTGCCCCCCATCATCTCTTCGCTGTACGGCCGCAGGTCCGGCCGGGTCGTCTCGTAATCCACCACCAGGTCGGTCATCCCGCAGATCGGCGCAGCGGCCGCCACGATCTCTGGCGGAAAGTGGGTGATGACATACCAGGCCGAGTAACCGCCATACGAGGTGCCGGTGACCCCCACCTGCCCCGACCGGGCAATGCCGGCCGCTAGCAGCGCTTCGATCCCGGTGCGGATATCCTGCTGCTCGCGGCCGCCCCAGCCATCCACTTTGATCGCCTCTTTGTAGGCGCGGTCAAAGCCGGTGCTGCCGCGGTAGTTGACGTCCAGCACATTGAACCCCCGGGAGGCCAAAAACTGGACCTCGGCGTTGACCCATTCCTGGCTGTGCCAGGTGGGTCCGCCGTGGACGTACACAATCGTCCCCCGCGCCTCCCCCCGCGGCCGGTAGAGCCAGCCCTGCACCGCCAGCCCATCCACCGAACGCCAGCGGAAATCCTCGGCCGGGGCCAGATCGGCCGGGGTGATGGAGGTCCGCTCCCACACCCGCGTCAGGCTGACAAACGTCTCCGGCCGGGGGTCGGCTAAGTCGCACAGCACCAGGTCATCCGGCTGCTGCGAGCTGTAGAACCTGGCAACCCACCGGCCGCTGGCCGCCGGGGCAAGCGGCACCAGCCCGCCCCGCACAACCGGCAGCGGGATTTCCTGCCCCGTTTCCGGATCTAGCAGCGCTGGCCGGGCCCGCGCCTCGCGTTGCTCCACGATCACCACCGACTGGCTGCCGTACGGCACATACGCCTCTTCGATGTTGCGCTCCGGGTCGTCCAGCAGCCAGCGGACCGCGTTGGCCGGAGCACCCAGCTCCCAGACGCCAACCCGCTGGTGGGTCTCGGTTTCGGCCAAAATCAGCACGCGCCGGCCGTCCGGGAACCAACTGGCAAACGCCTTTTTGTCCGCCCCGACGTTGACGATCTCGCGGTCCTCCCGCCCCTCCATGTCCACCAGCCAGAGCTGCCGGCCGGCCGGGTGACGCTCCTTGCGAGTGTATAGCACGTGGCTGCCGGCCGGGCTCAGGCGTGGTTCGTAGTAACAGGCTTCGGCCGGCCGGGCCAGCGGCACGCGCTCGCCGGTCTGCAGATCGTGGCAATAGACCCAGGTGGGCTCGATCTCGTTTCCGCTGGCGACGACGAAATTGGCGGCGTACACCAGTCGACGGTTGTCGGGGTGCAGTTGCCCGCCACGCAAATAATAGTTGGGATTGGGCTCGGTCAGCGGCTGCATCACCCCCGGTTGCGATAGATCCACTCGGAAAAGCTGGTCACGCTCGTTGCCACGCCGGTCCTGTGTCACCAGCACCGCCATGCTATCCGGCAACCACGAGACCAAAACGGTATCGTCAGAGGTGTCGGTCAGTTGCACGGACCCGGCCGAGCCGTCGGTCGGCGCAACGTACACATCGGCGGCCGGGCCAACGCGGTACCAGCTCCACGCCACCCAGCGGCCGTCCGGGGAGACCCTGGGGAACTCGAGCGAGGGCAGATTGAGCAACGCATCCGCAAATTCATCGGGAGACATTCCAGCACCTTTCATTGTTGAAAAACCTCTTTCCGCTCGGTGACCTGGTTCAGAAACGGCCAGTCCACCCTTACGCCAATGCCCGGCCCCTGAGGCACACTAATGGTCCCGTCCGGGTTGAGTTGGATGGGCGTTTCCACGACATCGCGCGCAAAGTAGCGGCCGCTCGCCGAGACGTCGCCCGGAAGCGTGTAGCCCGGCAGGCCGGCGATGGCGACATTGTGCGCCCGGCCGATCCCCACCTCCAGCAGCCCACCACACCAGACCGGCACCCCCCGCGCCAGGCAGTAATCGTGGATTGCCCTGGCAGGAGCCATACCACCCACCCGGCCGGGCTTGATATTGATGATCCGACATGCGCCCAGCTCGACGGCCGCGCGGGCGTGCGCCAGCGTGTGGATCGACTCGTCCAGGCAGATGGGGGTGCGCAGCCGGCGTTGAAGCAGGCTATGCTCGTAAATGTCATCGTAGGCTAATGGCTGTTCGATCATCATCAGGTCGAACGCGTCCAGCGTCGCCAGGTAGTCCGCGTCCGCCAGCGTGTAGGCCGAGTTGGCGTCCACCATCAGCGGCAGGACAGGCCAGCGGCCGCGCAGCGCCTCCACCACCTGCAGGTCCCACCCCGGCTTGATCTTGACCTTGATCCGCTGGTAGCCCTCTGCCAGATACCCTTCGACGTGGTCCAGCAGCTCACCAACCGTGTCCTGGATGCCCACGCTGACGCCGCTGGGAATGCGCGGCCGGGTGCTCCCCAACAGTACCGCCAGCGAGATTCCCTTTTGCCGCGCTTCAATGTCCCACAATGCCTGTTCCAGCCCGCACTTGGCCATATTGTGGCCGCGCACCAGCGCCATCCGGTCAAAGGCCTCGGCCGCCGCGCCCAATTCCTGACCCAGCAATATCGGGATCAGGAAATCGCGCTGAACGTGCCAACAGGTTTCCACCGTCTCCGGGCAATACCAGGGGCCATCCTCAATAGGCGACTCGCCCCAGCCTTCCACGCCGTCCGCCCAGACGGTGACCAGAATGGTGTCTCGGCCGTAGGCGCGTCCAAAGCTGGTCTCAAAATGGTGCTTGAGCGGCAATTTGATGTAGCGTAACTCAACCCGCTCGATCCGCATCGCTCACTCCAATTCGGCAAACGGCCGCAGCAGCGCGACCGCGCTGTGACCCAAGGTTTCCAGCAAGTAGCCACCCTCTTGCACGATCACCGTGGGCAGGCGCAGCGCCGCAATCCGCCGGCCGATCTCGGCCAGCCCGTCGACCGTGAGGCAGAACCCGCCGGCCGGGTCGCCAGCTACCGTGTCCAGCCCGGCCGAGAGGACCAGCGCGCGCGGGGCAAACTGGCGGATGACAGCCAGCGCCTCATCCAGCACCGCCAGGTAGGCGTCGTCGCCGGTGCCCAGCGGCAGTGGCCAGTTGCGATTCGCGCCCCGGCCGTCGCCCTCGCCCAACTCGTCGGCCGCGCCCCAGTAGTAGGGGTAGTCGTGCTCGGGGTCGGCGTGGAGCGAGCAATACAACACGGTCGGGTCGGTGTAAAAGATCGACTGGGTGCCGTTGCCGTGGTGATAGTCCACATCCAGCAGCGCAACCCGGCCGGCGATCCGCCGTTGCAGGTAACGGGCCGCGGCGGCCGCGTTGTTCAGGTAGCATAAGCCGCCGTACAGATCGGCCGCCGCGTGGTGGCCCGGCGGCCGGCAAAGTGCATAGGCCGCCAGCTCGCCGGCCAGCATCCGGTCGGCCGCAGTCAGCGCACACTGAACGCTCCAGTAAGCCGCCTCCCAGGTTCCGGCCAGGATAGGGCTGCCCCAGCCAAAGGTGTAGTACCCCTTGAGCGCCATAAATCCCTTGGGCTTGCGGCCGGTGTAGCGGGTGGCAAAGGTCCAGGTGAACACAGGGCCCCCTTCCCCAAACAGCGCCTCGCTCTGCTGGTTGGCCGAGCGGATGAATTCCACATAGTCCGCGTCGTGGACCGCGAGGATCGGCTCCAGGCCATGATCGGCCGGGGGCACGGCCTGGCCCAGCCCGGCCGCCTTCACCGCCTGCAGGATGATCTCCGCCCTGGCGGGCAGCTCCTCTGTGGAGAAAGGGTTGCCTTCCACCACAACGTCATCCGTGCTGTGGAGTTTGTGCTTTTCAGTGTAGATGATCTGCACGAAAACCTCAAAGCAGGAGGCAGGCAGCCTGGTGGTCGGGAGCCACCGGCCGCAGCGCTGGATCGGTTGCGCGGCATTCGGGCACGGCCACAGGGCAGCGCGGGTGAAAGCGGCAGCCGGCCGGGATGTTGATCGGGTTGGGAATCTCGCCCTGCAGAATCTCCCGCTTGCGGCGGCGGCGCGGATTGGGCACCGGGACCACCGAGATCAACGCACGGGTGTATGGGTGGCGTGGGTCCGAGAGGATCGCGGCCGTCGGCCCCATCTCCACCACCCGGCCCAGGTACATCACCGCCATCCGGTCGGTGAAAAAGCCGGCCGTCGCCAGATCGTGGGTATTGTACAGGATGGTGATATTCCGTTCTCGACGGAGCTGGTGAAGTAGGTTCAGGATATCCGCCCGAATGGACACATCAAGCATGGAAACCGGTTCGTCCGCCACCAGCAGTTCCGGTTCCAGCACCAACGCCCCGGCAATCACCGCGCGCTGGCGCTGCCCGCCAGAGAGCTCGGCCGGATAACGGTCCCAAAAATGGTCGGCCGGGATCAGGCCACTGGTCTCCAGCGCCGCGCGCACCCGTTCGGCCCGCTGCTCCGGGTCGGCCGCCAGCCCATGGATGATCAGGGGCTCGGCCACAATGTCCAACACCTTTTGCCGCGGGTTGAGCGATTCGTACGGGTCCTGAAAGATGAGTTGCGCTCGCTCGCGCAACGTCATCACCCGGCGGCGACGCGACAGGCCGGCGAGCGCCCCCTGCTCCAGCGATGCACCTTGGCCATGCGCCCACTCGCGGACGTCATAGCCATCAAAGACAATCCGGCCGTGGGTTGGCAGTTGCAGGCCCAGCACGTTCATCCCCACCGTTGTCTTGCCAGAGCCCGACTCCCCCACCAAGGCCATAATTTCCCCGCGCCTGACGGAAAAACTCACGCCATCGACGGCACGGACCACGCGGTGCGGTTTGCGCGCCAGTGCGCGCCGCAGTTGCCGTGGGAGCGGAAAGTGCTTGCACAGGTGTTCGACCTGCAGGATGGGTTCGCCAGTCATCAGCTTTCTCTCCCCGCCAGGTAACAGGCTACGCGGTGATTGGGCGCGACTTCCATTGAGGGGGGCGGCTGAACCATACAACGGGAGTCCCGACCCCTCAGAGGGCAGCGCGGCTCAAAGCGGCAACCGGCCGGAAGGTCATCCAGGCGTGGCGGGTTGCCAGGGATGGATGCCAGCTTGGAGCCCGGCCGTTCCACATCGGGAAAGGCCTCCAGCAGTCGCTGGGTGTAGGGGTGCAGCGGGCTATTGAAGATCACGTCGCTGCTGGCATGCTCCGCCACCATGCCGCCATACATCACCAATACATCGTCGCAGATTTCGGCCACCACACCCAGGTCGTGGGTGACGAGGATAAATGCCAGGTTGAGTTCTGCCTGCAGGCGCTCCAGCAACTCCAGAATCTGTGCCTGGATCATCACGTCCAGCGCCGTGGTCGGCTCGTCGGCAATGATCAGTTGCGGGTTGCAGGCCAGCGCCATGGCGATGACCGCTCGCTGGCGCATGCCGCCGCTGTATTGGTGCGGGTACTGCCGGCCGCGCCCGGCCGAGATTCCCACCAGTTCCAGCAGCTCGCCGGCCCGCTGGCGTGCAGCCGCGGTGGTTCGGACAACACGGTGCAGCGTGAGCGCCTCCATGACCTGGCTTTCCACCATACGGACCGGGTTGAGCGCATTCATCGCGCCCTGAAAAACCATCGAGAGGTCACGCCAGCGCACCTGACGCATATCGGCCTCAGTCAATTGGAGCAAATCCCGGCCGGCAAACAGCACCCGGCCGGCCACGATGCGCCCTTCCTCCGGCAGCAAGCGCATCAAGGCCATCATCACCGTGGTCTTGCCACAGCCGCTCTCCCCCACCAGACCCAACGAACGGCCCTGTTCCAGGCTGAACCCAACTCCCTCAACGGCGTGCAAAGGCACACCAGCTTCGGTGAGGTAGTCAACAGCGAGGTTTTGGACTTCCAACAACGCCATCATCCACCTCTACTCAGCGGCCGTCTCCGGCCGGGCCGGCATCCCCAACACCAGCGCCACCATCCGCCGCGGGTCAAACAGATGATGGGTGCGCAGGCGCGGGTTGACGATCTCTTCCAGCGTGTTGCCGATCAGGATCAACGATAGGCTGACCCAGACGATGCCAAAGCCGGGCGGGAGCAGGAACCACCACGCCTGCCGGCTGATGGCGCGCTCAAAAGCAAAATTGAGCATCATCCCCCAGCTGACGAGCGTTGGGTCACCCAACCCCAAAAATGCCAACGAGGACTCGGCCAAGATCGCCACCGAGATATCCAGTACCGCTTGAGCAATGACCAGCGGTAGCACCTGGGGAAAGATATGGCGCAGGATGATTCGCACGTGGCTAGCGCCAATAGCACGGGCGCGGAGCACAAACTGGCGCTCCTTGACCGACAACACCTGGGAGCGCACCAGCCGGGCAGTGTAGGTCCAACCCAGCAAGCCAATAACCAGAATAATGTTAAGCAGGCCGCGCCCCATCACCGCAATAATCACCAGCATCAGCGGCAGGTCCGGTATGACCATCAGAAAATCTACCAGCCGCATAAGCGAGTTCCCCACCCGGCCGCCAAAGTAGCCCGCCACCAGCCCCACCGTCGTGCCGATAAACATGGACATGAACGAGGCGGTAAAGCCGACGATGAGCGAGACGCGCGCCCCGTAAATAAGCTGGCTGAGCACGTCTTTGCCGGCATCGTCCCGGCCGAGCCAATGTTTCGCATCCGGCGGGGCCAGGATGTCACCTGGCTCAACCTGAACTCGCGCGTGGGGATCATAGGGGGCCAGCATGGGGGCAAATACCGCCACTACAATCACTACCAGCAGCATCAGCGCCCCAATCACGCCCATCGGATTCTTGAGATATTTCTTGAGTGGTTCCATCGTCGCCGGCTTCCTATTCTGCCTTGACCCGGGGATCCAGCACCGAGTAGAGCAAATCAGCCAACAGATTGGCCACAATGACGCTGACCGCCAACAGCAAAAAGCTACCCTGCAACACCGGGTAGTCTCGCTTTTGTACCGCCTCATACATCAGCCGGCCGATGCCCGGCCAGGAAAAAACCGTCTCCACCTGGATCGCGCCGCCCACCGTGTAGCCCAGGGTCAACGCTATCATGGTCACCATCGGTAGCATGGCGTTCTTGAGCGCGTGATCGCGTAGGATGCGAAGTGTGCTCAACCCCTTGGCCTTGGCGGTGAGGATGTAATCTTCCGCCAGCACCTCCATCACGCCGCTGCGCATGATAAGGATGTACTCGCTGGTGTACACAATCGCCATCGTCGCCGTAGGCAAAATCAGGTGTTTACCCACATCCAACCAGTAGGTCAATCCATCCTCCGGCTTGAGGCCGGGCGTGACCATGCCACCCACCGGCAACCGGCCGCGAGCCAGAATCAGCAAAATGATGCCGAGAAAGAACGTGGGCAGCGCCCAACTGAACAGCCCCCAGAGCAGGATGCCGGTGTCCAGTTTGCTGCCGCGCCGCCAGGCGGCGATCAGCCCGGCCGCCATGCCCAGCACAATCGCCGTCACGTCCCCGCCAATGACCAGCACCACCGTCCTCCAGGCACGTTCCGCCAACAGTTGTGAGACGTCCCGCCGGGTGGAAAACGAGACCCCCAGGTCGCCGCGCAGCAGGTTACGCACGTAGGCTGTGAACTGGCTGTCGAATGCCCCTGGGATGTCCCCCTCCTTCAGGCGCTCGCCGTCAAACCAGATGGGCTTGTCCAGACCAAAGCTGGCCCGAATGCGCTCCTGCGCTTCCCGCGTCATGCGGGGGCTATGGATGATGAGCTTGACGGGGTCACCAGGCAGGATGCGAAAGAGCACAAAGTTGAAAATCAGCACCGCCACCAACGTGCCGGCCGCAAAGATCAGTTTGCGAAGAACGAAATTACCCCGGACCATGTGAAACCGATCTCCAAAGCGCACAGCCTCCCGCGGCCGCGCGGCCGGCAGGAGGCTGTGCAACTCGTTACTCGATTACGGCACCGGATGAGCCGTCAAGAAGGAAGCTTTCCACAAGATGTCACCCCCCTCCAGGCCAAAGCCCGCAAAGCGGTCACTGCGGTAAGCTTGCACCGTCTTGGTGTAGGTGAGCACAATGTACGGCCGGTCGTTGAACAGCTTTTCCTGCATCTTCCAGATCAACTCTCGGCGGGTTTCATGGTCCACCGTGACAGCCTGCTCCACGTACCACTCCTCAAACTGCTCGTCGCAGTAACCACTGTCACTCCAGCCACCTTCTTCGCGCTGATCGCAGGTAAAAATCAGCATGGCAAAGTCAGGGTCAGGATCCAACCCCCAGCCCCAGTAGACGAGGTCAAAATCAAAGTCGGGGTAGAGGCCAATCAAGCTATCCTCATCCATCAGGGTTGGTTCGGCCGAGATTCCAACCTGTGCCAGCCCATCGGAAATGATCTCCAGGATGCGGGCGTTGCTGGCGCCTTCGGTCGCATACATGCGATACTCCAGCGGGCTGCCGTCGGAATACTCGCGAATACCGTCGCCATCGCCATCCACGTACCCCGCCTCGTCCAACACGCGATTGCCAGCATCCAGGTCAAAGGGAATATCCACAATGTCACTGTTGTGCCAGTCACCCAGCGAGGTGGGAACCACCACGCTGGCCGGGTCAGCGTAGCCCAGATAGGCCACGTTGACGACTTGCTGCTTGTCTATGGCATGGGCAATAGCCAGACGGACGGCCGGGTCCCAGAGGCTGGCCGGTTGGGTCCCATTTTCGTGGGAATTGATGATCAGTTCGTCAATGGTGGTCGACTCCATCACCGCCAGTTCAATGTCGGCAGCACCCTCAAGCGTCTGAATAGCGGTGGACGGCACGCTGTCTACCACATCCACCTCGCCGGCCTGGAGCGCCTGCACCATGGCGTCTTCGGTTGCGTACTCTTGCCAAACCATCTGGTCAATCGCCGGGGCACCACCCCAGTACTCCTCGTTGGCTTCCAGGATCAGGTATTCACCTTCCACCCATTCCACCAATCTGAAAGGCCCGGTGCCAATGCCGGCCGCCAGGTCTTCAAATTCCATAATGTCCTCGTAGCCCATCCCCTCCCACACACTGCGTGGCAGAATCCAAACGTACATGAGCAGGTATTCCATGTTCCCCACCGGTTCGGACAGGGTAATCTGCAGCGTGGTGTCGTCGAGGGCCACAATCTCGACAAAGTTGACCAGGTAAAAGCTAAAGGTCTCGATCTCGTTCTCGATGGTCCAGTTAAGGCTCCAGGCTACGTCCTCGGCCGTGCAGGGCGTGCCGTCGTGGAATGTCACCCCCTCGCGGATCTTGAAGGTCCACACCAGCCCATCATCAGAGTATTCCCAGCTCTCGGCCAGGCCGGGCACAAAATCGCTGATTCCAGCTTCTTCCACCAGCGTGTCGTACAACAGATAGCGCAGGGTATAGTTGTACCAGCCAAAGGTTGGGTTGGCGGTATCCCAGATGTAAGTAGTCCCAACCCGCAGGGTGACCGGCTCGGCCGGTGGGGCTGGTTTTTCCGTGGCAGCCGGTTCTACGACTGTGGTGGATGGGGAATCAGTGGGCGGCGGGGACGAGGTGGGGGTGGCTTGAGAACCACAAGCAGCCAGCAGTCCGGCCGCCATCAGCCAAACAAGACCAATGAAAAGTATTCTCCGTTTCATAGCGCTTCTCCTCATTTGTTTCAGGCACTTGCCCTGCCAGACCGGGCAGTCCGGCGAGGCCTCATAGGGCACCCCTGCAAGAAGGCAGGGATGTTGACGTGGGATCTCACCCCCTGGGGAGCGCTGAGCTACCAGTGATATTCGCCTCCTTCCGGTCGGATTGGCCGGTGCTACTTGAAATAGTCCTGTGGGTACGGGCCAACCAGCGAGGCATCATCCCGAATGGCCATCCCTATCACCGCGTCGCCCGGATAGTAGTAAATGCCGTGTGTGCGGCCGATGACAAAGCCTTCGTGTTCCGAGCACAGGGGGCCGCCGTCCAGCGGCCGGCCCCAGACATCCACCAGTTCTGCCACCGGATCGCCGGTCTGCAACAGGTCACCAGCCTTCACCAGGTGCCGCGCCACACACGCCTGTTTCACTCTGGGCGTGCCGCGCCGTCGCACCGGAAAGCCGGAATCCAACACCCGAATACCGTTGATCGGCTCCATCTCGCCATCCAGCATGCCCGCCCAGCGCATCACGTTGCGCGTGCCGGCCGCCGCGGCCGCCACAATCGCCAGGTCCGGCTGGTGACCGGTGCCCAGTTCGGCGGTAAAGGCGGGAATGCGGCCCACCAGCAAAGCTGCGCCAGAGGTGGATCGGTGGAGCTTCTCATCGATATATTTCTCGGCCGGGAACTCGTTGATGATGGTATGGCCATACGCGCGCAACATCTCGTCCATCCGCGCCGCCAACGCTTCCGCTTCCGGCCGGTCCTCCTCGCTGCGATACAGCACCCGGTCGCGGAAAGCAAAAGAGATCGAGCCGGTCCAGGCGTTGTGAAAGTCGATCAAATAGTCGGCCGTGGCGCAAATCTCTTCGAACAGACTGCGATAGGCTAGCTCGAGCGAGGAAGGCGGTTCCTTGTCGGGATCTTGCGGCTTGTCTGGTCTGCCGTCCGGCCAGAGCCGGTTGGGGTCTTTGGGCGCGTGGTAGGGCTCCCGCTTCATGGTGCGCAGCCCGGCCGGGCTCAACGCCGGGATAGCGACGATGGTCCCTGTGAGGTGGGCCAACAGTTCTGGGGTAATCAACTGGTAGAGCACCAGTGGGCCAGCTTGCTCCGGCCCGTGAATGCCGGTGGTCAACCAGAGGCAGGGGCCCTCATCTTTGCCCTGCGCGATGATGACCGGCAGAAACTCGGTGTGTCCGGTGGGATGGCCCAGCGCCTCCCACCGGCCGTACTGGATGGAGCCAGGTTGTGCAGTGGCAGTCCCAAGGGATATGGATTTGGGCATACGGTCTCCTAATACTGGTGCCAAGCCGTTAGGCGATCAGACCAGATGGCAGGCAACCCAGTGACCACTGCCCGCGTCGCGCCACTCCGGCCGGGATACCGAGCAGCGCTGTTCAGCAATCGGGCAGCGTGGGTGAAAACGGCAACCACTGGGTGGGTCAATGGGGCTGGGCACGTCACCGGTGAGCACCATCCGCCGCCGTTTACGCTCCAGTTTGGGATCGGCCACCGGCACGGCCGAAAGCAGCGCCTGCGTGTACGGGTGCAGCGGCCGCTCGTACAACTCATCCCGCACAGCCAGCTCCACCACCACTCCCAGGTACATCACCGCCACCCGGGTGCAGATGTGGCGCACCATACTCAAATCGTGGGCAATAAACAGATAGGTCAGGTGTAACCGTTCCTGTAAATCCTCCAATAGGTTGACCACCTGGGCCTGAATAGACACATCCAGCGCAGAGATCGGTTCGTCACAGACGATAAAGCGTGGATCGGATGCCAGCGCACGGGCAATACCAATCCGCTGCCGCTGCCCGCCGGAAAACTCGTGCGGGAAGCGATTCACCATGCGCGGATTGATACCTACCAACTCTAGCAGCTCGTGCACCCGTTCTGCCCGCGCCTGATGAGTGTCAATCAACTTGTGCACACGCAGTGGCTCACTGACAATGGCGTTCACGGTCCAACGCGGGTTCAGCGAGGCAAAAGGGTCCTGGAAGATCATCTGTGCCTTGCGCCGCACGGCCATCAGTTCATTGTCGCTGGCAGAATGGACATCCTGCCCGGCGATCGACACCACACCGCTGGTGGCAGGATAGAGGCCCAGAATGGTGCGCCCGGCCGTAGTCTTGCCGCAACCGCTCTCGCCGACCAGCCCCAGCGTCTCGCCGGGCAGAATGTCAAACGAGATGCCGTCCACCGCACGCACCGCACCCACCTGCCTTTGCACGATAATCCCCCGCGTGATGGGGAAATGCTTGACCAGACTATCAACTTGAACCAGGGGGGCTGTGGCGTTCATCGCGCAACTCCTGTGGCCACATCTACCCAACAGGCAACTTTCCGGTTGGGCCCATTGGCTACCAGTGGCGGGTTATCCTCCCAACAGCGGTCCACCACATACTCACACCGTCGGGCAAAGGGGCAGCCGGCAGGCGCAACCAACAGGTTGGGCGGCGCGCCGGGAATCGATTTGAGCCGCCGGTCACGCCTCCGGTCTGCGCGGGGCAGCGCCGCCAGCAGCGCCAACGTGTACGGATGACGCGGTTCATCATACAGGCTGTCCACATCCGCCTCTTCCACGATGAAACCCGCATACATCACAACCACCCGGTCCGCCAGCCCTGCCACCACACCCAGATCGTGGGTGATCCAGACTATCGCCATGTTGCGCTGTTCCCGCTGAGCGACGACCAACTCGACAATTTGCGCTTGAATGGTCACATCCAGCGCGGTAGTCGGCTCGTCTGCAATCAACAACGTCGGGTCGCAAGCCAACGCAATGGCAATCATCACCCGTTGGCGCATGCCACCCGAGAATTGGTGTGGATAGTCCTTCAACCTATCGGCCCCGGCCGGGATGCCAACTGATTCCAGCAGATCGGCCGCGCGCTGGTTTGCCTGGTCGCGGTCCAGCATCATATGAGTGGTCAGCGACTCGGTGATTTGCCGGCCGACGGTCAGCACCGGGTTGAGCGAAGTCATCGGCTCCTGAAAAATCATCCCAATTTCCCGGCCGCGAATGCGTTCCAACTCCTGGTCTTTCAGCTTGAGCAGGTCCTGACCGCAAAAATGGGCTCTCCCGCTGGCAATCTCGCCGGGTGGAATGGGGATCAGGCCCAGGATGGAAAGCATGCTCACCGACTTGCCGCAGCCGCTTTCACCGACCACCGCCAGCGTCTCGCCCTCATTGACGGTGTAAGAGATACCGTTGACGGCGTGGACCACACCTTCTGGAGTGTAGAATCGAGTCTTGAGATCGTTTACCTCTAGTAATGCACCCATACCGCACCCCTACACTGTCCGGCTGCGCGGGTCCAGCGCGTCGCGCAACCCGTCACCCAAAAAGTTGATGCTCAAAACCGTCAGCACAATCAACGTACCCGGGAAAATCCAGAGCCATGGCGCGGTTTCGATATAGTTGTAGGCACCGTCCAGCATATTGCCCCACGTTGCCGTCGGCGGTTGGACACCCATCCCCAAAAAGCTGATGTACGCTTCCGAAAGGATCGCATTCGCCACCCCCAGGGTGGCCGACACGACGATGGGCGCAATACTGTTTGGCAGGATGTGCTGGAAAATGATCTGCCAGCGAGGAGTGCCGATAGCCCTGGCCGCCAGCACAAACTCGTTTTCTTTCAGCGAGAGGAACTCGGCGCGGACAATGCGGGCCAGGTACATCCAACTGGTGAGCCCAATGATGCCCACAATGACCACCACGCTGCCGCTAAACGTCCGCCCCAACAATTCGATGTTGGGCACCTTGCCGGCAAAGAACTTGGCCATCACAATCAACAGAAATAGCTGTGGGATGTTGAGCATCGCTTCGGTGATGCGCATCAAGATGTTATCTACCATGCCGCCATAGTAGCCGGCGAATGCGCCTACTAACACCCCAACAATGGTTTCCAGGAACACGGCCGTCAGCCCGATGAGCAGGGAGATCTGCCCCCCGTAGATGGTGCGGGCCAGAATGTCCCGGCCGACCGTATCGGTGCCAAAGACGTGCTCGGCCGATGGCGATTGCAGGCGCAACTTGGTATCTGTATGATTGGCAAAAGCCTCTGTGAAAAAGAGAGAGCCGCCAAACGAGTACAATATCAGCACCAGGAGCACCGCTACTCCAAAGAGCGCCATCCTGTGCCTTCGGAACCGCCGCCAGACCAGCTCTCGCAGGGAGAGGGGAGGCGTGAGCAGTTCATCAAAAACCTGTTTGGGAGCGGAACTGGTTATTTCTGCAGCCATCCTGTTCTCTCCCTAATCGTACCGGATGCGCGGGTCCAGCCAGGCGTAGACCATGTCCACGATAATCTGAAAAACGATCACCGCCACCGAGATAAGCATCAGGATACCCATTACAACCGGGGTATCGCTGCGCGATACGTGATCCAGGAACAGTCGCCCCATCCCTGGCCAGGCAAAGATGCGCTCGGTGACAATAGCCCCTGCCAGTAAGAAGGGCAGGTCCAAACCCACCACGGTGACGATGGGCAGCGACGCGTTCTTGAGGGCGTGAACAAAAACAACCACTCTGCGCGGCAGCCCTTTGGATTTGGCCGTCCGGATATAGTCCTGGCTGAGTACCTCCAACATCGTGCTTCGCACGTAGCGGCTGTAGGCGGCAAAGTAAATGAACGAGAGGCTGAACACCGGCAGCACCATGTGCAACGCCACCTGACTGGGTGTCTTCCCAACCTGGGGGTCAAACATCCCAACCGTCGGCAAGTGCGGCAGCCCCCAGCGCTTAAAGTTGACGGAAAAGATGTACATGGAAAGCAAGGCAATAAAAAAGATGGGCATCGAATAGCCGACAAAGGAGATAGCTGTGATCACATTGTCCGTTAATGTGTACTGGCGTAGTGCGGAATAGATCCCAATCAGCAGGGCACCTACAATGATGACCACTTCTGACGTAATCATCAGCAAGAGCGTATTGGGAAGACGATCCCCAATTACCTCCAAGACCGGTTTGCCCCGATTGACCAACGAGGTGCCAAAGTCTCCCCGCAGAACCCCCTTGCGGGTACCCGGTGTCTCCTTGACCCCGTCGCCATCCAAATCAACCTTGGTCCAATCGTTGCCGGCCAACCAAAACATGTACTGGACGATTACCGGTTGATCCAACCCTAATTGCCGGCGCAGTCGCTCTCGGTCGGCCGAGCGGGTGACAGTTCGGCCGCCCATGGTTGCTATCGGATCCCCAATGCTCTGCATGAGCACAAACAGGACCAGACTGATGATCAACAGCAAGGGGATCGCCTGCAATAGACGTCGAACAATGTATCGGTTCATGGTTTCCTCTCGCAATTGAACTCGCGGCCGGGCCGACCACACCGGCACGCAGACTGCGGTTTGTGAAAAGCTGGGGCCGGCCGGCAGCCAGCCCCAGCTTGTTGCGTGGCAAATCCAGGCCCCACAAGGCCAGGATCTGCTAACAAGTCGCTATGGGGTCAGGTCCCACTCGACGATGTTAAAGAACGGCGTAGCGCCGCCAATCTTGGCATTCTCCAGCCGCGGGCCTACCGCCCAGATGTCCGGGTCCTGCCAGATGCCCAGGAAGTAAACCTGCTCGTACATCAGCCGGCTAATCTCCCAGAAGGTCTGCTGGCGGGCCTCAAAGTCAACCTGTGTGGCCTGCAACTGGAACAGGCGATCCAGTTCCTCGTCGCAGAGCGCCGCCCAGTTGACGCCGTCTGGCAACTCATCAGAGGGAATCTCGCGGCAGAGCCAGTCGGCCGAGTCAGGGTCGGGGAAATTGGCCGTGGTAGAGTACTCAAAGATATCAAGCTGGCCGGTCGCGGCCGGGCCGCCATCGCCGTAGCCGCTGAAAAAGATATCGGAGTCAAAGTTGAACAACTCGAGCTTGATGCCCACATCGGCCAACTGCTGCTGCGCCACCGCCTGGGTGTCGCGGCGAATCTCGCGGGTGGTGGTGCCATGGGTCAAAACGAGTTCAACCCCGTCCTTGTCCCGCACGCCATCGCCGTTGGTGTCCACCCAGCCAGCCTCGTCCAGCAGCGCCTTGGCCCGCTCTGGATCATACGGCCAGGGCTCCAAGGACGGATCGACCCACGGCTGTTTGTCCCAGTAGCTAACTGCCGGTTGGGTCAGGCCCAGCAACAGGTCTTCGTTCAACGAGAAGCGATCAAATGCCAGCGCAATCGCCTGCCGCACGTTGACGTCCTGCAAGGCCGGATGGCCATTGTCCGGGTCCAGGTAGAAGAACCACCCTTCGTCGTAACCGGAAAAGACGGTGATCATCTCCACCCCGGCCGCCTCTAGCGCCGGAATATCCGAGTAGGAGATAAAGGTCCCCAGGTCGCCGTCACCAGCCTGGAGCGCCGCCACCTGCGAAGCATCATCCGGCACAAAGCGGATAAAGATCTCGTCGAGCGTCGGCCGGCCGAGCCAGTAGTTGTCGTTGGCAACAAAGCGAGCATAGCTGCCAGACTCCCATTCCTCAAAGACGAATGGGCCGCAACCCACCGTGGGGGCCAGGTTCCAGTCTGCACCATCAATGCTGCCGTCCGCATCGTACACAGGGCCGAGAATGTGTTGCGGCATAATGCCGTGCCACAGCGTACCTTGCCACGGTGCGAATGGCTCCGCAAAGGTCATCACAACGGTCCGCTCATCCGTCGCTTCCACGCCCACCAACAGGTCGTACGGGTAGCTGGATGCAACCGTGTTGTTCGGATCCACAATCATCTCATAGGTGAAGACAAAGTCCTCTGCCGTGATGGGCTCTCCATCCGACCAGACGATGTCATCCCGCAACTTCATGGTGATGACCGTGCCATCCTCTGATATCCCGCCATTGTCCAAGCCCGGCATCTCAGCCAGCAAAACAGGGATCGGCGCGTTCAGATCATCGAAATCCCAGGCCCAGCAGCTCCAAATCTGGTGCGTGATGGCCGAGAACCACATGTTGGTGTATGCAGGATTCAGGGTGTCAAACTCCTGGGTCCAGATAAAGGTCGCCACCTTGCGCTCGGCCGGGGGCGCAGCCGTGGGTTCGGGCGGCACTTCGGTGGGCGCGGCCGGCTCCTCGGTGGCTACCTCCGGTGCCTTGGTGGGCTCGGGAGGTGGAACGGCGGTGGGCTCGGTTTTCCCTTCACACGCCGATAGAAGCAGGGCTGTCAACATCAACACAGCCACCAGTAAATTCAACCAAGTTGTTTTCTTCACGAATCTCCTCCTTCAAAACACTTTGCGGCTCTGCGCGGCCGGGGTTCCAACCGGCCGCCCATTTGTGAGATGTTCCCTGCACGTGTTAGCTGCACCGCAGGTCATCTCGTGCATCTATGTTTTCCGGTTTACCTCCTTTCACTCCAGATTGGTTCAATGATCCCCCGCAGGCAAGATCACAACGGGATTCGACGTTATTATCATATTCGGATGAAGCCATCTGTCAAGTAAATGGCCGCAGGAACGCCATCACAGCCGGTAAGGCACAAATACGTGTTCGCAGGGTGGGCCCAGCGCCGCCCACATCGTCCGGTCGGTGAGATCCATGACCAGTGAAGCAACCGTCTGGCCGCGCTCGTGCGGCGGCTCGGCCGGGTCCTCATGCGAGCAGATCGCGTCCGGATAGTTTACGTGATCTCGCAACAGCCCCTGCAAGCTCTCCACCGAAACCGAGCCCAATTGCGCTTTCAGCAACCTGCGGGCGCGGTTAAACCGCACGTGCGAACCTGCGTAGCGGCCGGGCGTCTCCAACTTGCGCATTTTTGAGGAAAGGTAGTGGTTGGCGTGCGCTGCCCAGCCCTCCTCGCCATACAAGATGTCATGCGCCGCGGCCGCGGTCTCTACGTTGTAAACCTCGCCGTTTTGATCGGCCAACAGGTAATTGTACCCGCCTGCACGCAGTGGTGGCATGCAGGCGCGGATCGCTTGCCCAATTGTTTGTGCAGCCAGGATAGAGCGGGAACAGAGAACGCGGGGCACACCGACCCGCACATCGGCCGGGAAAACCGAGTTGATCGCCACACCAATCCCGGCCGCATTCATCCCCACGTTTACCAGTAGTGGGCCATAGGTCAGGCCGATAAACGGCACTCCGTCGTCCGGCCGGGACTGGACCAGATAGACGTGGTCTCTGTCACGGCTGTGCCAATCCTCATTGTGGCCGATCAAAACATGGCCGCCGGCCGTCAGATCGTCTCTTACTGCCACGCATGTGCACCCCCAACTCTGCTCAGTGTGCACCAAAGCCTCGTAGCAATTAACGGTCCAAGCCTCCAAAAAAGGCACACCCGCCCCTTCGGCAACCCCTCGCAACTCCTCGACAAAATCCGGAAATGCTTCCTCGCCATAGGGCAGGTACTTGCGCGCCTCACGCAATCCATCCGACCACTCGAGCCCGGCCGCCAATGGCAAGACCTCCTTGTAAAAACCCAGCATGCTACGAACCTGGGCGCGGGCTCCTTCCCCTTGTTGCCGTCCCCGCTCGCGCGGCGAACCGGCCACCTCGATTATCAGCATGCGCTCTGAGGTTTCCTGGTAGTGGGTGGTGTCTGTCTGCATTTCGACCGACCTCTTGAGTGGATCTGTGCTTCAGTTTATCACATTCCTAGAACACACGCAAACTGCCATCTTTGCTTTTCGGCTTCTGTGTTACAATTGAGTTTGGTTTATGCTAAAATCCAAGATAATTCCCTAGAGGTCAGAAGATGAAAAGCGAATCCATCCCGATAATCGAAGCAAGGGGGAGTCACAGGGAAGTGGGACGCCAGATCGGCCGGCAGATGCGGCCGGCCCTGCACAAGCTGGTAGCCGGCATGCGCGCAAGCCCGCCGCAGGGGAAAAGCTGGGATGAGGTACTGGTCCAGAGCGCAGTGTATCTTGAATTCAGCCGGCCCACCTATCCGCAGTACGTAGACGAGCTGGAGGGGATTGCCGAGGGGGCCGACCTGTCTTTGGCAGAGCTGTTTCCCGGTCTATGTGAGGAACTGTGGGAACCGGCCGGCTGGCAGCGTGGTTGCACCGACATGGTCGCCCGTGGCCGGGCCACGCTGGACAACTCGACCCTGCTGGCCCATACCAACGACCTGGCTCCGGAGGCCGAGGAGAACCTGGTGATTCTGCGCGTGCAGGCGGGAAACGAGCCGGAATTCCTCGGCATCTCACCCGGTGGGTTGGCCATTAGCGCCGGCTTTAACGCGGCCGGCATCAGCCTGACCGGTAACGAAGTCACTGCCAACGACACCCGGCCGGGTGTCCCGCGCCTGCTGGCGGTGCGCGCCATCCTGGCCGCCCGGAGACTGGAAGAGGCAATGGATGCCTGTCTACTCCCCCAGCGCGCCTCCAGCTACAACAATATCATTGCCGACGCCCACGGCGAGGTCTACAGCATGGAAGGGTCGGCCACCGACTGCGAGCCGATCTATATTGAGGGTGACATCCTGGCCCATGCCAACCACTATCTCAGTCCGCCGATGCGGCGTTTTGAGGCCGACCGGAACGACATTGGCGGCTCGGTGATTCGCGACAATCGCGCCCGGCGACTGCTGCAAGATCATTTTGGTAAGCTGTCACCGGAGCTGTTCCAAACCCTGCTGGCCGACCACGCCAACTACCCCGGGTCCATCTGCAAGCACGGCCTCACCACCGTGACGGTCTTTGGCCTGATCATCCAATTGGACCAGTTGCGGGCCTGGATCGGCCGGGGCCGGCCGTGCCAGACCGCCTGGACAGAACACCGGCTGGAGCCATGGCAACCGCCGGCCGACTGGCGTTAGCCCACGTCCGTCACACCACGCCCTCTGCCCGCAGTCGCTCCACCCCGGCCGGGGTATAGCCCAACTCGGCCAGCAGGGCAGGCGTGTGCTCTCCCAGCGCCGGCGACGGGCCGGGCTGCGACCACGAACGGCCGGATAGCGTCACCGGTGGCAACAGCCCTGCATCGGAAATCATATTCAACACCTGCAGCGGCCCGGCCGCCAGCGCCTCCTGCACCGAGTAGACCGGATCGCAGCAGGCATCTGCGCTTGCCAATAGCTGCTCCCACTCGGCGCGAGTCCGGCCGGCAAACAGCGCGCACAGCGCCTCGTAGGTCGGCTCGCCGGGGACGGCCGGGTTGAATTGCGCGTTCAGCAACTCCTCGCATCCGGCTGCCCGGCAGAAAGCCGCCCAGAATTCAGGCTCCAGCGCCGCCAGCGTCATGTACCGGCCGTCCTGCGTCCGGTACGCATTGTAGCACACCAGCCCTCCGGTCAAATCGCTGGCCCCACGTCCCATCGGTTGCCCGGCCTGGGCGCGGACGGTCGCCAGCGACAGGCAGGAGAGCGCGCCGCCCAGCAGCGAGCCGTCGACCCGCTGCCCCTGCCCGGTCCGCTCCCGCTCCAGCAGCGCAAACAGAATCCCCACCGCCGCCCACAGCGAACCGGCCAAATCGGCCACCGGCGCGCCGGGAATAGCGGGCGGGCCATCGGCCGGGCCGGTGAGTTCCAGCAACCCGGCCAGCCCCACGTAGTTCAGATCATGGCCCGGCCGGTCGCGGTACGGGCCATGCCGCCCGTAGCCGGAGAGCGAGCAGTAAACCAGCCGCGGATTGGCTTCCGCCAGCACGTCATAGCCCAACTCCAGCCGCTCCATCACACCTGGCCGAAAGCTCTCCAGCAGCACGTCGGCCGATTCGGTCAGGCGCAGCAGGATCTCCCGGCCGGCCGGCGCTTTGAGGTTCAGCGTGATGCTCTTTTTGCCTCGGTTGAGCGCCCTGAACAGCAGGCTGGTTTCACTCTGCGGGTCAAACGGCGGGACCAGGCGCGCCAGGTCACCCCGGCCGGGCTGTTCCACTTTGATCACCTCGGCCCCCCAATCGGCAAAGATTCCGGCGCAGTAGGGGCCGGGCAACAGGCGGGACAGGTCGAGCAGGCGCATCTACTGTCCCCCTCCCAGCCGCTCCCAGGCTGCGGCCGCTTCCCGCACCATCCGGCCGATGACCTCCGCCACCGGTCGGGTTTCCGAAACGAGCCCGATGCTCTGGCTGCAGGCGATGACGCCGGCCGCCACGTCCCCCTCTTCATACATCTTTTTGGTCTGTGTGCCGGCGACGATGGGCAGAATCTCCCACATCCCCGCCCCGCCGGCCTCCAGTTCCGCCACCCGGACCGCGGCCGGGTTCTTCCAGGCGCGGAGCGTGTTGTGCAGCGAGCCCAGGATGGGAATCGTATCCAGTTCGCTCGCCGCCGCCAGCGCCCGTTTGAGGTTGGGATGGATAGGGCACTCGTCGGTCACCAGCAAGCAGGTGCCAATGGTGACCCCCTCGGCACCCAGCGCCAGCGCCGCCAGCAGACCCCGGCCGTCCGCAATCCCGCCGGCCGCCAGCAGCGGGATCTCCAGCGCGTCCGCCACACGGGGGACCAGCGCCAGCGTGGAGAGCCCCAACTCACCGATGTGCCCGCCCCCCTCGCTGCCAAATACAGTCACCGCATCCACTCCGGCCGCCTGCCGCGCTGATCGCGTGCTTGACGCTGACGCACTTGTGCATCGTCTTGACCCCGCTTGCCCGGAGGGCCGACAACAGCTCGACCGGGGGCTTGTGGCCGCTGGTTTCCACCACCGGCACGCCCTCCTGCAAAACCACCTCCACGTAGAGACCGTTGTCAATCGGCCGGAGAGCCGGGAAAAGGCTCAGGTTGACGCCAAAGGGTTTATCGGTGAGCGACCTGACCTGCCGCACCGCCGTGCGGAACGCTTGCTGGCTGGCATACATGGCCGAGGCCATCATCCCGAGCGCACCGGCGTTGGAGATGGCGGCGACGAATTCAGGGCCGGAAATGTGCATCATGCAGCCGCCCACAATCGGGTGCTCGATCTCGAACAGGTCGGTGATGCGGGTTATGAACATACCACGCTCCTTTTGCATACGGATGAATACAGCGCACCGGCCTGTTGGCCCTGCACTACCCGAAATCGATGTGCGCACCCCCTCCCGCAGCCTAATCCCCGTACCGGCCGACGATCGTCACGCTGCTGATATTCATGTGCGGCATCCCACCCAGGTTGTGGGTCAGGCCATACCGTGGGTTCGAGATTTGCCGCTCGCCCGCCCGGCCGAGCAGTTGCAGGTACATCTCGTACAGCATGCGCAGGCCGGATGCACCGATGGGATGGCCAAAGCACTTGAGCCCTCCATCCGGCTGGCAGGGAATTGTGCCGTCCAGGTCGTAGAAGCCATCCATGATATCCTTCACCGCGCCGCCCCGCTCCGAAATGTAAAGATCCTCCATCGTCACCAGTTCAGTGATCGAGAAACAGTCGTGCACCTCCATCATGCTGATCTCTTGTCTGGGATTAGAGATACCCGCCTCTCGGTAGGCGGCCGCGCTGGCCTTGGTAGTGGTCAGAAAATGGTCGCCATCCCAGGCATTGTACCCCATCTCTTCCCCACTGCTCAGCGCCAATTGCAGCGCCTTGACCCCAACGAGCTCCTGCTTACCCATCCTCCGCGCCACCTCGGGCGTGGTGACAATCGCGCAGGCGGCCCCGTCGCTCACCCCGCAGCAGTCAAACAGTCCCAGCGGGTAAGCCACGATGGGCGAAGCTATCACCTGCTCCACGGTCACCGCCTTGCGAAGATGGGCCTTGGGATTGGTCACTGCGTTGGCGTGGCTTTTGGCGGAGACGTGCGCCATCGCCCGTTTCAACTCATTTTCGGGGATGCTGTGCTTGACCGCATAGGCGGTTGCCAGTTGGGCAAATGCGCCCGGCGCGGTGATATTGGGCGTCCACTGCCAGGTCAGCGTCCCGGCCGAGGCCCCCCAATTAGGTAACCCTCCGTAGCCGATGTCCTTCAGCTTTTCCACGCCCAGCGCCAGCGCCACGTCATACGCCCCCGAAGCGACCGCGTAGCAGGCTCCCCGGAACGCCTCGGTGCCGGTGGCGCAATAGTTCTCCACCCGCGTAACCGGAATCTTCGGCAGCCGCAATGCCAGCGAGAGCGGCAGCGCGCTTTTGCCGACGCTGATCTCCTCCATACAGGTGCCCAGCCAGGCCGCCTGAATCTCTTTGCGCCCAATGCCCGCGTCTGCCAGCGCCTCCTCAAAGGCTTCCACCATCAGCTCGTCAGCGCCGGCCTCCCAGCGCTCGCCAAACCGGGTGCAGCCCATGCCGATAATCACCACCTTGTCTCGGATTCCACTAGCCATCGTAACCTCTCCTCATGCTGATGCCAACATGCCCATCAACGCCGCATTAGCGCCCGGGGGCACCCACTGGATCATCGGCCGGCGGTACCGGGACCGCTTTCCAGAAGTAGCCTGTGTAGCCGCGCCGCTCGTCGACGTAATGCCGCCGGAAGACCATCTGCACCGGCATGCCCACCTCGACCTCCTCCAGCGCACAGTCGGTGAAATCGGCCATCAACCGGCCGCCGCCGTCAAACTGGACCATGCCATAGATGGCGGGCGGGTCAATCGAGTAGGCCAGCATGTCCCCGGTAAAGCTCTTGACCACCCCCGGCCGGTCGGCAAACGGGAAATCTTCCTGAGTATGGGCCGCGCCGCAATCCGGATTGACGCAGAGTTCCGTTTTGGGGTACTGTGGCGTGTCGCATGCCGTACAGCGGCCGCCGACCAGCCCCAGAATCATCTTGCGCTGGCGCCAAAGGGTCGTCATCGCCGTCTGGTCAGGCGACTCGGCGCGAATGCCGACCTCAGTTTCGATCAGGCCGCGGAACTTGAGGAACTTGAGGTATTTGTCCAACGGTTTGCCACGCGCCAACCAGCCGGTGATGCCAGGGCGCGGCGGCCGGCTCCCAATCGCCTCGGTCGCCCGAAAAGAGAGTGCATCACACCCTTGCCCAAAGCTGGCAACGATGATGCGGTCGCCCGGCCGGGCTTGCTCCAGCGCGCGGATCAGCATGATCAGCGGGTGGGCCACGCCGGTCTCGCCGCAGACCTGGTGCATGTTGTCCATTACCTGCTCCGGCCGGGCGCCGAGCGTGCGGGCAATGCTGGCATGCTCCCGGTCAAAGAAGCAGGGATACACAAACCTGGCAATGTCTCCGGACGAAAGGCCCAGTTTGTCCAGCAGCCCCTGGATCACCTGCGGGATGATCTTGGTATACCCTTCATCGCGGACCCAGCGCTCTTCCCAGGTATAGTCGAAACGCCGGCCGCTAGCCCGGTAGTGGCTGACGAAATCGCAAGAAACCGAGTAAGCGCCTTCGAATTCGGCGATCACGTTGTCGCTGCCCAGCAGCAAGGCGGCTGCGCCATCGCCAAACCACATCTCGAAGAACGAGCCCGCCTTGGCCTCGCGGCGGTCGGCGGCCGCCACCAGCACGGTCTCCCCGTTTCTCGCCGCGTCCAGCGCACCGAGCAAAGCCGTAGTGCCCGCTTTCTGCGTCGAGCAATAGTCGGCCGCCCGAATCTCTTCCTGCAGATTGAGGGCGGTCGCCACCACGCTCGCGTTCAGCCGGTCGCTGTAGGGCAGCGTGGTAGAGGCCAGGAACAAAGCGCCCACCGCGCTGCGGTCCACCTCGGCGAGACAATCCCGCGCGGCCGCCACCGCCATCGTCACGCTATCCTCATCCCAATTGCACAAGGATCGTTCGCCCTGCGCCACCATCGCCGTCGCCGGCAGCAGCCAGCCCATCTGCTGATAGATGGTCATCCGGTTGAGGCGCAGCCGGGGGATATAGCCACCAACGGAAATGATTCCAACCATCGTTGTCCTCCTACCTAACCCTGGAGCCTGAAAAGCTTTTCGACCAATTGTGATTTCACCAGGTCGTCATCAATGCAAGCACTTGATTGTGATATTTGTGCGCTGCCTGCGCCGCCCTCGGCCGGTCCCCCCGCCCGGTTTCGATTTTCCGTTAGATACATCGCCGCCAGAGCCATATGCCCCATCTTCGCCTCGGCATTGTATTCCTGTTCATTGGCAAAGTCAAGCAATTGCTGTGCGGGCAAACAGCACCGCGAATCTCACTTCACAGCCGTATGGTTTCCATTGTTCCCACGTCTTATAAGGCAACAACTTGCGGCCGGAGAGACAAACCATGCCAACAGACCTGCTCATAGCCCTGCTTTTCTTCTCTGTCTACCTGTGCGCTGGACTAATCTGCAAAGTGCGGATCCAATCCCGCGACCGTGATCTGACCGAGCGCATCGAGCGACGCGTCCACACTATCCTCAATAGCCCTGCGGCCGTTCAAGTCCGAAACACGGACTAGCCGCACCCCCGCTCAAGAACCTAACTTTTGGCTGCACCGACACCACGGCCGGCCCCGTTCGCTGGCCGGCTGGTGATTTGTGTCATCTCGCCCCCTGACATATGCCACTTCTTGAATATTCTCTACCATCATACAATCACCCATGCAGAGTTCTGCATATCGTGAATCAGAGATGGCTACAAAAGACGGTTTCGCTCTCCAGGCCCAGTTGCTCCGGGCGCTTGCCCACCCGGCGCGGCTACAGATTCTCCACATTCTGGCCGCCCAGGAGGCCTGCGTTTGCCATCTGTCGGCCGCGCTGCGCCGGCCGCAGCCCTACGTATCACAGCAACTAGCCAAGCTGCGGGAAGCAGGACTGGTGACAGACCGACGCGAGGGGGCGCTGATCTATTACCAGCTGGCAGATTCCGAACTGGCTGAGTGGCTGCTGCGGGGCCGCGTGTTTTCCCGCGACCAATCTGGGCAACCGGCCGTCTTTGTCAGCAACCCGGCCGAGCAATTGAAACACTGTCCTTGCCCCCAATGTCAGGAGATGATCAATGGTCATTCTTGAATACCTGGTCTCCATGCTACAGTCTGGCGCTGGGAGCCTGGCCTCTTATCTGGCCGCGCACGTCTTGCTCTGTCTGCTGCCGGCCTTTTTCATTGCTGGAGCCATGACCGCTCTGATTCCCAAAGAGGCTATCACTCGCTATTTGGGACGGGATGCTTCAAAATGGGTCTCATACCCCATGGCAGCGCTGGGCGGCTTTGTGTTGGCGGTCTGCTCCTGCACCATTCTGCCCCTCTTTGCCGGCATTTATCGTAACGGTGCTGGGCTGGGGCCAGCCATTACTTTTCTATTTGTGGGACCGGCCATCAATATCCTGGCGGTCAGCTACACTGGCGTGGCAATCGGGATGGACATTGCCCTGGCACGGATCATCCTCTCGGCCGTTTTTGGCGTCGGCATCGGGCTCATCATGGCCTACATCTATCGCCGCGATGACCAGACCCACAACCAACAGACCCGTGGGGACGCTTTTTCCGCCAAGGCCTCGGTCAAACCGGCCGTCCTCGTCTTTCTGCTCCTGTTATTGGCTGTTTTGGTCGTCGGCACACTGGGTATTGACCTGTTCACCAACACCTATGCCGAGTTCACGCTGCCGGTGAGCGCGGCTGAGGGGTGGCAGGCCACCCTGAACCGACTAGTGCCCTACGATGCCAGCCAGGGGCAGGAAGGCGTATCGGTGCAGGGGATCGTGTTGATTGTGCTGCTGACCCTGATTGGATTGGGCGCTTACTTTG
Source organism: uncultured Chloroflexia bacterium (assembly GCA_963707345.1). Lineage (GTDB taxonomy): Bacteria > Chloroflexota > Anaerolineae > Promineifilales > UBA4811 > CAVPPE01. Next base: position 521,512 of record CAVPPE010000001.1, on the reverse strand, counting down.
GCCTCAACCAGATAGACGAAGGGTTCAATCAGTGGTCCTGGTTAGCACTGGGATTGATCGCTCTAACGCTGCTGGTAGCTGCCTTCAGGGTAACAATCCAGCCCAATGGTTTACTGGTGGGCCTGACCGGCCGTTTCATCGGTGAAGTGGTTATCCTTTCAGCAGTGGGGCTGGTAGCCTGGAAGTGGCTGGATGCCTACGAGGTACAGGAATGGCTGTGGGAAATGTGGCGCTTTGTCAAGCAAATCTTTCCCCTGCTCATCGTCGGGGTCTTTATTGCCGGTATGGTGCGGGTGCTCATCCCCCCCGCACTGATCGAGTCGATTGCCGGCCGGAATACACTGCTGGCCAACCTGGTCGGTGTGCTCTTTGGTGTCTTCATGTACTTCCCCACGTTGGTGGAGGTCCCCATCGCCAATATGTTCCTTGGCCTTGGCATGCACCGCGGCCCGCTGCTGGCCTACCTGATGGCCGACCCGGAGTTGAGCGTTCAGAGCATCCTCATCACTGCCAAGATAATTGGCAATAAAAAGGCCTGGGTCTATGTTGCCCTGGTGGCGGTGTTCAGCACGCTGGCCGGGCTTATTTACGGCGCGTGGGAAGATGGCGCTGGTCTGATGCGCGTGCTGGCCTATCTGGCACTGGTGGTGGCCGGCATCGCGCTGACACTGGCTGCAGCGGCCAGACTCGGCCGGGGGCATGCCGCTCGCACTGTACAAGTAGATCAACAAGATTAACGGAGGTACTGATGCTGCAAATCAAAGTGTTTGGACCCACGCCGCCCTGCGCCAACTGTCTGCGGGCGGAAAAACAGGCCAGGAAGGCGGCCGAGCAGTTTCCCGGCCGGGTCGAGGTGATCAAGCTGGACGCGCTGGGGCCGGAGGCCGACGCGTACGGCCTGATCGTCACACCCATGGTGGTTGTTGGCGAGGAGGTAGTCGGGACCGGCCAGGTCGTTCCGGCCGCCAAGCTCGTTCAGATCATTCAAACACATCTAGGAGGTTAGTGGTATGGTTCACCTGGAAATCTTTAGCGGCGACCCGCCCTGCCCGGGCTGTGTCGCCATCATCGATCTGGCCAGACGGGTGGCGGCCAAATACCCGGATGAGCTAGCACTCACGATCCTTGCTGGATCCGAGGCGATGGCCAAGTTCGAGGAGTACAAGCTCTTTTGTGTGCCGGCGGCCGTGGTCAACGGCGCCATCCGCATTGAGGGAATGTGCCCCAGTGAGGCAACCCTCAACAATGCACTCCGGGAGGGAGGGCTATGTCTAAAATAAGGATCGAAGCGTTTGTCTCCATCCCACCTTGCTCTGGCGGTGTGGCGGTGAAACGACTATTGAAAGAGATCGATGCCGAATTCGGGGAGCAGATAGAGGTGGTGTTTCACACTGGCCCTGGTGACCCCGAGTGGGACGAGTATGCCATCAACAACGCGCCGGCGCTGGTGGTGGGAGACCTGGTCAAGTTTGTCGGGCTGGCACCCAGCAAGGAGAGCCTGGTGGGCGCGCTGCGTGAAGCTGGACTGCAGTAATCGCGGCCGGTGATATCCAAAAGCGTAAAGCCACCGGTCATTTGGTGGCTTTCATTAGTCGGGGCGCCCGGATTTGCCGCAGGTGGGGACCTCTCAAAATAAAAAGCCACCGGTCATTTGGTGGCTTTCATTAGTCGGGGCGCCCGGATTTGCCGCAGGTGGGGACCTCTCAAAATAAAAAGCCACCGGTCATTTGGTGGCTTTCATTAGTCGGGGCGCCCGGATTTGCCGCAGGTGGGGACCTCTCAAAATAAAAAGCCACCGGTCATTTGGTGGCTTTCATTAGTCGGGGCGCCCGGATTTGCCGCAGGTGGGGACCTCTCAAAATAAAAAGCCACCGGTCATTTGGTGGCTTTCATTAGTCGGGGCGCCCGGATTTGCCGCAGGTGGGGACCTCTCAAAATAAAAAGCCACCGGTCATTTGGTGGCTTTCATTAGTCGGGGCGCCCGGATTTGAACCGGGGACCTCTACAACCCCATTGTAGCGCCCTAGCCGGACTGGGCCACGCCCCGAACTGGCGGCATTATAACAAAACCGCCTATCCTTGACAACCCCTGTGATCACGCTTGGGGGCCGGCCGCACGCATCCGCGCCAGCAAGGCGGCCGGCTTGCCCCGAAAATCATCCCACAACAGCGCCCCGGTGGCTAATTTGTGCAGCGTATCAGTGAGCATGAAATTAACCGGGGTCGGCACGCCGAGTTGCCGGCCGTACCGCACCACCGCACCATTGAGATACACGACCTCGCTTTGCTGCCGGCCGGCCGCCAGGTCCAGATACAGTGACGGCATCTTGTTACCTCGCGCTCGTTCGATCTGCGGCTTGAGGATCAGTTGCGCGATCAAGGCCGGCAGATAGGTGATTCCCCGGGCCAGTAGCCTCGCTTGACTGCCTGGCAGGTCCACCACCGCGATTGCCATCTCCTTCATCACCGCCAGCACCTCACGGAGCATTTCGCGTTCCAGCATAAAGGTGGGGCGATAACCGTAAATGACGGATGGCTTGCGGTTGAGCACGGCGCAGGAGGCGTTGGCAATCACATTGACGAACAACTTGGACCATTTCATGGCCCGGTAATCGGAAATAGCCCAGGTGGTCAACCCGGCTTTTTCAAACAGGCTCACCCACTCGTCAATAGCCTCCCCGCTGACCAGTGGCGCCAACCCCACCCCGCGCCCCTGCTGCTCCACCGTCACGTAGCCCAGCGACTCGCGCGATACCGGGGTGGTGAGTGTAGCCGCCAGCACCCGGTTGGCACCCAGAATCCGGGCGGCCGTCTCTTCCGTGTCTACGCCGTTTTGGACAGTCATCACTTTGCGCGGCAGGGGAAAGCGCGAGGAGGGAAGTGCTTTCAACACATCCGGCGCGTCGTAGGCTTTGGTCGCCAGGATGAGCAGGTCGTACTCCACCCCGGCCGGGAAGGCTTCCGCCAGCGTGGAAACAACCGCAACCGGCCGTGCCGAGTTGAGATGCCGGCCGTCTTGCAGGCGAAACCCGGTGGAGCGCAACGCTTCAGTGTAATCCGGCCGTTCCATCACCACCACCTCGTGACCGGCCATCAACAGTCTACTGGCAAAGAACCCACCCACGGCACCGCCGCCCACCACCAGCACGTTGAAGATGCCCGGGGGCCGGACCTCTTTGACATCCGGCCGGCCGGCCTCATCCAACGCCGCCCCCACTTGCAGATCCCCGGCCGCCCGTAGCTCTTTGTAGACCTCTGCATGTTGCTGCCAGGCGTCAACTTGCTGTTGGATCACCTGTTGGGTAGCATGGGGGCGCGCCCGTCTGCCCACAAATTCGATAGCCTGAGCCAATTGCTCCCGGGTGCGCTGGTCGTAAATCGGCGAGATGTTGTGCATGGCCAGTTCGGGATCATTTTCTGCATCCGCCAGCAGCTGTTTCATATCCTCGTTGCCGTATTGCTGCAAGAGACGAACCAAGCAAGCAACCTGGCCACAGAAATAATAGGCGTTGGTCCGGTGTTCCGACACCTTGCGCTCGGTCGGATCGTACGCCATCACCATCTCATGGCTGTAGGGCAAAAACCCAACCTTGCTCATCAGGGTCAGGTCCAGATCCTCTGCGCAACTGACGTGGGCATAACCCGAGTTATGCTTGTGGTTGCCCTCCCCATCACCGCAGAGCAGCGTGACAAAACTAGATAGCCTGCGTTGACCTTCTGGCTGGCGATCTTGCACACAACCCGGTTTGGCACAATTTACCGCCATGCAATCCCTCCTTTAACTCCCAAAACCTGCACCCTACTTGATCTCTGCATTGTTGTCTGACCCTGCAAACCGGCCGGTCAGTTCCGTCCTGAGCAAGTAACCCATCACGCCCACTCTCGGGCCCGCGCAACAGCTCGCTGCCAGGTGGCGTACAACTCGGCGCGCTGATCGGCCGGCATAGCTGGCTCAAACGCCCGTGCCACCAACCACTTGGCGGTCAACTCTTCCTGGCTCTGCCAAAAGTCAACTGCCAGTCCGGCCAGGTAGGCTGCGCCCAGCGCGGTGGTCTCGGTAATAGTAGGCACTTCCACTGGCACGCCCAAAAGGTCAGCCTGGAACTGCATCAGCAGGCTGTTCTGAGCCGCCCCACCGTCCGCCCGCAAAGTGGTCAGCGAGAGCCCCGAGTTGGCCGCCATCGCCTCTACCACATCGCGGGCCTGGTAGGCAATGCTTTCCAGCGTGGCGCGGGCCAGGTGGCCGGCCGTGGTCCCACGCGTCATGCCAACCACCGTGCCACGAGCGTAAGGGTCCCAATACGGCGCGCCCAGCCCCACAAACGCCGGGACAAAAAAGGTCCCGCCATTGTCGGGAACGCTGGCTGCCAGCACCTCCACTTCACCGCTCTGCCGGATCAATCCCAGCCCGTCGCGCAGCCATTGAACGGCCGCACCGGCAATAAACACACTCCCCTCCAGCGCGTACACAACCGGATCGTCGGCCAACTGCCAGCCGACCGTGGTCAGCAGGCCGTTCTGGGAGCTGACGGCCGCCTGCCCGGTGTTCAACAGCAGAAAACAGCCGGTGCCGTACGTATTCTTGGCCGTGCGTGGCGCAAAGCAGGTCTGGCCAAACGTTGCTGCCTGCTGGTCGCCAGCATCCCCGGCCAACGGGATCGAGCGGCCGAACAACGCCGGGTCAGTCTCACCATACACGCCACTGGACGGCCGCACGGCCGGGAGCAAAGCTCGCGGCACCTGCAGCCGGGTCAGGATGCGGTCATCCCAGTCCAGCGTGTGGATGTTAAAGAGCAGCGTTCGACTAGCATTGGAGACGTCCGTCACGTGCAACCGGCCGCCAGACAGACGCCAAAGCAAAAAAGTGTCTACCGTTCCGAAGGCCAGTTCGCCGGATTCCGCACGGGCGCGGACCCCTGGAATGCTATCCAGCAGCCAGGCCACTTTGGTGCCGGCAAAATAGGCATCCGTCACCAGCCCGGTGCGCTGTCGAATTTCCTGATCAAACCCCTCGGCCTTTAGTTCGTCGCACAAGGGAGCGGTGCGCCGGCACTGCCAGACGATGGCGTTGTACACCGGCCGACCGGTGGCTCGCTCCCAGACTACCGTGGTCTCGCGTTGGTTGGCGATGCCGATGGCGGCGACATCGGCCGCCGTGGCCCCAGCCTGCGCCATCGCCTCCTGGGCCACGCGGAGCTGTGATTCCCAGATGTCTTCCGGGTTGTGCTCCACCCAACCGGGTTTGGGGTAAATCTGGGGAAACTCTTGCTGGGCGGCCGAAACAACCTGGCCGTCGTAGTTGAACAGGATTGCGCGCGAAGAAGTGGTTCCCTGATCGAGCGCTAGAATGAAACGGGGCATGAAAACTCCTTGCGTCCGCCTGGCAAGCTATTTGCCGAGTTTGGCGCCGACAAAGTTCGGCCGGCCGCGGACAAATGCGTCCGAAAACATGGGAGCCTTGCCGGCCGGTTGCACCCGCGTCAGCCAGAGCGCCCCCGACCCGCTGGCAACCATGGGGCAGACCTCGGCCGCCATCACGGTTCCCGGAAGCTCGTCACCTTCCCAATCCAGCATGGGGACAACTTCCAACACTTTGAGCATCTGGCCCTGCCAGTGGGTAAACGCTCCGGGCCACGGCGTGAAGGCGCGAATAGCGCGGTCAATTCGCTCGGCCGGGAGCGACCAATCGATCAGGCCATCCTGCTTCTGCAGCGGCGGGGCCAATGTGACTCCGGCGTCGGGCTGGGGGTGCGCGGATACCCGGCCGGCCAGGTAATCGGCCAACGTCTCTACAAGAAGTTGAGCGCCCATCTCTGCCAGACGGGGCTCAAGAGTGGCGCCCGTGTCATCGGCCTCGATTACGGTTTCGCGCTGCGCCAGAATGGGGCCGGTGTCCAGCCCGACGTCCATCTGCATGATGGTCACCCCGGTCTCATCGTCACCAGCCAGGATAGCGGCCGGAATTGGAGCAGCGCCACGCCAGCGTGGCAGCAATGATGCATGAACATTCACGCAGCCGTTGGGCGGCAAATCCAGCACCTGCTGCTGCAGGATTTGCCCAAACGCCGCCACCACCATCAGATCTGGTGCCCAGGCGGCCAACTGTGCCACCGCCTCCGGGGTGCGCAGCGTCTCCGGCTGAAACAGGGGGACTCCGGCCGCTTCGGCCATTCGCTTGACCGGGTTGGCGGTCAGCTTGCGCCCCCGGCCGAACGGCCGGTCCGGCTGGGTGACTACGCCAACCAGATCATACGCCATCGATAGGGCAATCAACGACGGCACACTAAACTCGGCCGAGCCCATGAATACCACCCGCGTCATCGCATGCTCCTCAGTGTCCTGCTACATTCTAGCACATGCTTAACCGACTTACAAACGCTGATGGGTCCAGCAGAGGGATGGTAGAATTCTGGGTGATTGCTGCAACGCGGCCGCAACTTGAGCTACCCTCAAGGGTTAAAATCAGTGTGAGGAAACTGGTCGGAACGTCAACAAACGCGCGTTGACTTTTGCTGGGCTTGGTGCTACAATCCCAGCCAGTGGCTTATTTGGATACTCAATGACAAAGGAAAGGAAACCATGACTGAAGAATATGCCCCCACCCCGGAAATCACCAGTGACGACAAGCTCTGGGCGCTGTTGAGTTGGATTCTCACGCCGATCGTTCCGCTCATTGTGTTGCTGCTGGAGGACAAGAAACAGCGCCAATTCATCAAGTACAATGCCATGCAAGCGCTGGCTTTCGGCATTGTCAGTTGGGTTGTTTCAGGCATTCTCAGCACCATTCTCATCGGCTGCTTTGTCTGGCTGGCATTGCTAGTGTACCAGATCTACCTGGGCATTCAGGCATATAACGGCCAGTGGGTCAAGGTCCCCGTCCTGACAGACTTTATCAAAGGGCAAGGTTGGATCTAGTCTGACCCTGGGTCGCCAGCCTTCCCCAAAGAGGCTGCTGGCGTCAAAGCCAATTTCAGTCTTGAGCCAGGCCATCTGGGAGCAATGTTGTCCGGCCGGGTATCGTGCGCGGAGCGTGGCCGGTAAGTTATAGTCAACAAAAGAGGCCCTCCGGCCGGAGGGCCTCTTTTGTTGCAGGATTGTCGCATGTCGTTTTTCAATGCTCGCTGGAAGCTGTCCCCGCCGCCACCGCAGAGCCATCTCGACAGGTTTGTGGGTGTTGACCCATTCCTGGTTCAGGTGTTGTACCACCGAGGAGTTACCGAGCCGGACGATGTGCGGGCTTTCCTCGATCACCGGTTAGTGCACAGCGATGACCCCTTTTTGCTGACAGGGATGGACGCGGCCGTGAGCCGGGTTCGGCGTGCCATTCAGGCCGGCGAATCGATTGTTGTGTACGGCGACTATGATGCCGACGGGGTTACCGCATCAGTGCTGCTGGTGGAGGCGCTGCGCGGGCTGGGCGCTGCGCGGGTTCAGCCTTATATCCCCGATCGGATTGACGAAGGCTACGGGCTGAACAACGACGCCTTGAGCCAACTCGCCGAGCAGGGCAACTCGCTGGTGATTACCGTGGATTGTGGCGTCCGGGCCGTGCAACAGATCCAGCACGCCAACCAGCAAGGGCTGGATGTGATTGTGACCGATCACCATACAGTGGGCACGGCTTTACCCCCGGCCGCGGCCGTGATTGATCCCAAGCAACCCGGCGATCAGTACCCCGACCCGTCGCTGGCCGGGGTCGGGCTGGCCTTCAAGCTGGTGCAGGGCTTGACGCGGTCCGGGCTGGCACTACAGGGGATGGTGGAAGAGGAGTTACTGGATCTGGTCGCTCTGGGAACCGTAGCTGACCTGGCGCCGCTGCTGCACGAAAACCGGGTGCTGGTTCACCGCGGGCTGGAGATCATCAACCAGGCGCGCCGGCCGGGCATTGCAGCCCTGCTCAACCGCTCTGGCATCCGGCCGGGCGAGGTCACCGCGACGACCATCGGCTATGTGCTGGGGCCGCGCATCAACGCAGCCGGCCGGCTGGCCCACGCCTATCACGCGGCTCGCCTGCTCATCACCAACCGGCCGGATGAAGCCCATCATCTGGCTGGGCAACTCGGCGACCTGAACCGGACGCGGCAGGACAAGACCCACGAGATGACCCAATTGGCGGCCAGCCTCGCCGTCACGGAAGATGCAGCTCCGCCCCTCTTGTTCGCTGCGCACCCAGATTTTCCACCTGGTATCGTCGGCCTGATTGCCAGTCGGCTGATGGAAAGTCACTACCGGCCGGCAGTGGCAGCGCACATTGGCGGCGACGTGACGGTAGCTTCCTGCCGCAGCATCCCCGAGTTCCACATCACCGAAGCCCTAGAGCAGTGCCAGGAGATGCTGGTCAAATTTGGCGGGCATGCGGCCGCGGCCGGCTTTACCGTCACAACGGACAAGCTATCCGCTCTGCAGGAAAAGCTGGTGGGGATTGCCCGCGAGCAGTTGAGCGGCCGCCGCCTGACGCCGACACTTCACATCGACCTGCAACTGCCGCTTGCGCAGGTTAGCTGGCAGGCATACCAGGCGCTGGCGGAACTGGAGCCGTGCGGTTACGCCAACCCCACGCCGTTGCTCGCCAGCCCCAAGGTGAAGGTCGTGCACGCCCGGCCGGTGGGCCAGGATGGCTCCCACTTGAAACTGACGCTCGAAGACGGCGGCCGGCAAATGGATGCCATCGCCTTCCGCATGGGCGACAAACTTGACCAACTCCAGGGGCAAATGGATGTTGTGTACCACCTGGAGACCAACACCTGGAACGGTCAGACCAGCCTGCAATTGAACGTACAGGACATGCGGCCGGCCGGGGAGGATCAGCCATGAAAATTCTGGTGACCGGCGCGGCCGGCTTTATTGGCAGCCACCTGGCTGAAGCCCTGCTTCGTCGCGGCGACACGGTGGTTGGGCTGGACAACTTTAACGACTATTACGATCCGGCCCGCAAGCGGGCCAACGCCGGCCGGCTGGCCGGTTACCCACAGTTTTCCATGGTGGAGGAGGACATCCGGGACCGGCCGCGGGTGCTGGCGTTGTGCGCGGCCGAGCGCTTTGATGCTGTAGCTCACCTGGCAGCCATGGCCGGGGTGCGCTATGCGGTGGAACACCCTGAGGTTTACGGCGAGGTCAACGTCAACGGGACCATTAACGTACTGGACGGCGCGCGGCTTACCCACGTGGGCAATCTGGTATTCGCCTCCACCTCATCGGTTTACGGCGACACGGACGTAATCCCCTTTGTGGAAACCGATCCTTGCAACCGGCCGCTACAGCCCTACGCCGCCACCAAAAAAGCTGGGGAGGTGCTGGGCCACAGCTACCATCACCTTTTCGACCTGAATTTTACTGCGGTCCGTTTTTTCACTGTGTACGGCCCGGCCGGTCGGCCAGACATGATGGCCTACAAGGTGCTGGATAGCATCTTTACCGGCCGCGAAATCCCACTTTACAACAACGGCCGGATGCACCGGGACTGGACCTACGTGGATGATATTGTGGCTGGCGTGGTGGCCGCCATTGACCGGCCGCTAGGTTACCAGATCATCAATCTGGGGCGTGGCGAGCCCGTGCTGCTGGCCGATTTTGTGGCGCTGATTGAACAGCTCGCCGGCCGGAGGGCCAACCTGGTCCCCGCCCCTATGATCGCGGCCGACGTCCAATACACCTATGCGGACATTGCCAAGGCGCGCCAACTGCTGAATTACGATCCGCAGACTTCCGTGCGGGATGGGGTTGAGCGCTTGTGGGAATGGTACCGAGCCAAAGTGCTGGACCACCCGGGTTAGCCACCAGCCGGAGCGTGCTATCGTTTCGACGCAAAGGGAAGCCGCATGAAAAACGTGCTCCCCTTGCCTAGATCGCTCTCCAACCAGACTCGGCCGCCGTGCGCCTCCACCACCGAGCGCACAATCGCCAGGCCAAGTCCAGTGCCAGCGACCTGCAAGGCTTCCTCTCCCCCCACACGGGTGAACTTTTCAAACACCTTGGCATGATCTTTGGGGGCAATCCCCAACCCGGTGTCGGCTACACTGAATGTGATAGACTCGTCGGCCGCCCCAGCACGCAGCGTTACCCGGCCGCCGGCCGGCGTGTACTTGATCGCATTGCTCACCAGGTTCTCTAGCGCCTGGGTGATGCGCAACCGGTTGGCCGCAAAGAGCGGCAGGTTGGGTTGCACAGCCGTCGCCAATTCGATCTCTTTGGCCCGTACCTGCTCTGCAAACAGTTGAACAACCTCAGCCACAATCTCGGCCGCCTGGCATGGTTCCTGATCAACATCAATTCCAGCCTCGATCTTGGCCAGGTCTAGCAGGTTTTCCACCAGGGACTGCATACGCTCAACCGCATCCATGATGGAAGTAACATAGTCGCGCTGCGCGGTCGTCAGGTCTGGGTCATCGTCAAGCAGCCAGGCATATCCCAAAATGGTGCCCAGTGGGTTTTTCAGGTCGTGGGAAACTGAGGAGACAAACTCGGACTTGACATTGTCCAGTTGCTTAAAGTGGGTCACGTCGTGCAGCGCCGCCACCCGGCCGACCTTGGGGATCTCCTGCACGTTGACATGGTAGGTGCGCTGGCCATTGAAGTCGATTTCCGCTTCCTGAGGCTGGTCGGCCGTTACCGCGTTGAACAGCTCCAGCAGATGGTCTGGAGGCCCCAGCTTGGCCAGCGGCCAGCCCAGGATTTGAGCCGGCGGGGCATCAAACAGCGCCGCCCCGGCCGGGTTCACAATCACCAGTCGGTGGCCATCGCCGCTGGTCACCAGGATCGCGTCCCGCACGCCGTTCAGGATCGCTGCCACTGTGTCTCGCTCGCCGCTGATGTGGGTAAATAGCCGGGCATTCTCAATGGCAATGGCCGCCTGATGCGCAATGGCTATCAGCAACTGGAGGTCGGCACGTGTGAATACATGGGTTTCCGGGTGCTCCAGGGTGATGATGCCGCTGACCACCCCGCGTCGGCCAAGCGGCGCAGCCAAAACTGAATGAACCGCCCGATGGTCGTCGGCAAATACGTGCCAGCGCGGGTCTGTGTTGGTGTCGTTGACAATGGCCGCCTTGCCGTGGCGATACACCCAACCCGCCAGCCCCTTATCCATCACCGTCGCTACCACCTGCTCGCGCACCTCTGGAGGGAGATGCTGCCGGGCCAGAATGTGTCGGACAGCGCGCCCCCGGTCGTCCAGCAAAAAGAGGCTGCCCCGCGTTGCGCCCAGTGACTGAACCGTGAGCGATAGCACCTTGCCCAAGACCAATGGAAGGTCAAGCGTGCTGCTGAATTCGTGGGTGACGTCAAACAGCAGCTTGATGGCATCCCTGCCAGTTGGCGAACCAATCGAGGCTGCGTCGCTCATTTTTACTCATCCGCACCGGCCGATCCAGCGCCAGTGTCCAGGCAGTATGGTTAGTATACCGTAAGCATACTATATCACGGGAAAGGCCGAATGCCAACGATTTTAGTACAACTTGGCTATCTCGTCGTGGGCAAAACGCGCCAATGGTCGCCTGTCCCGGCCGGTGCAAATCGTGACCGGCTCGCCATGCGCCAGCATCCGGCCGATGACCGTCGCCGCAATCCCCTCCTCTCGCAGTGCGTTCAGAATTGCGTCGGTGGCCTCCGGCGCGGCCGCCAGCAACAGGCTGCCCGATGCAATCAACCCCAACGGGTCGAGTTCAAACAGATCGCAAAGCAGGCGCGTTTCCGGCAGAACGGGTAACACATCGCCATCAACCTCGAGGCCGCAACCGGAAGCCAGCGCCAGTTCGTGCAATCCGGTAGCTACGCCCCCTTCAGTCGGGTCGTGCATGGCGTGAATCGCCCCCGGAGCAGCGGCCGTGGCGATCTGCGCGTCGGCTACCACGCTGATGCCCGGTTGGTGCAGAAAACCCGCACACCGCTCCACCACCTCTTGCGTGACATGTTGGGTCAACAGCGCTTGTTTCTCCCGGGCAATGATCGCCGTCCCTTCAACGGCCATCCCCTTGGTCAGAATCAGCGTGTCGCCCGGCCGCGCCCCGGCTGTGGTAATCAACTCACCCGGCCGGACCTGCCCCAACATCGCCCCCATCACGATCGGCCGGTCCAGTTTATGCGTGATCTCGGTGTGGCCGCCTACCAGTTGCGCCCCAACCTGCTGGCAAGCAGCGTGCATCTGGGCAAAAATCGCATCCACCAGGGTGGGGGAGGCCTGCCCTTCAGGCAGCAACACGGTCGCCATCCACCAGCGCGGGCGAGCCCCAGTGCAAACCACGTCGTTGGCGTTGACGTGGACCGCGTACCAACCAATTTCGTCGGTGGCAAAGGTAATGGGGTCCGACTTGGCGACCAGGTAACTACCCGGCACGATCTCCAGCACGGCCGCGTCCTCCCCTACCCGCGGGCCAACGATGACGGCCGGGTCGTCGGGGGCATAGCGGGCCAGCAGGTGGGCCAGATGCTCGGCCGGGAGCTTGCCCAGAGGATATGAGGCCAACTCTTTTGTCATGCAGAACTGAGGGTCAGCCAGCGCCCCCGACTCGCTTGCGGGCGTCCATCAGCAATTTGATCAATTGCGCCTCGATCATGTCGCTGACCACATCTAGCTCCGCCTTGATGCCATGTTCCTTCAGATAGCGCTCCGCGAACTTGAGGGCATACTCCTTCTTTACGCGCCCCTCGTTCCGGATCAGCCCGGTCAAGCCGCTCTGCTCGGCCGAGAGCACCGCCAGCTCCACCGCCCGGTCCAGCACGGCCACCCGCTGCGCTGGCCCCAGGGTCGCCACGGCCGGCTTGGTGAACTGGGACAGAACCTCCGCTTCAATCAGGTCCGCCAGCCGAACGGCGTCCACCCGCAGGCCGAACTCGGCCAGGTACTGCTGGGCGATGTTGATCGCCACCTGCTTTTTGGCGGCCCCGCCGGGAATCAGACCAGCCAGCCCTTGTTGCTCGGCCGATTTGACCGCCACTTCCACTGCCCGATCCAGCAGCGTGCGCTCGCGCTCCCGCATCCGGTTGCGCGCCTCATCCAAATAACGGCGCACAAACTTGGCCAGGTAAATAGCCACAAACGGAATGGCGAATACAAGCGCCAACTCGAGCAGCGCCGATATGACCTCTGCAAAGGTAATCGAAGTGTCCATGCTTATCTCCTCTCCTCAAGCTGATTGTAGTGCCTACCATTTCGCCTGTCAAGTATTCTGTCAAGTTGGCAGCCGTGGTATAATGTGCGGCATTCCAGAATAGGAGGCAGGTATGCGGCCGGTGGATGAGCAATTGGCTATTCTTATGCAGGGCGCCGAATTCGGCGATGACCAGATCTACCAGACCATGCAGCTGGAATTACGCCAGCGGCTGAGTGAGGGCCGGCCGCTGCGCGTCTATTGCGGCTACGACCCCACTGCCCCCGACATCCACCTGGGCCACACGGTGACCATGCGCAAACTGCGCCAGTTCCAAGAGTTGGGCCACAAAGTGACCTTTCTGATCGGCACCTTTACTGGGCTGATCGGCGACCCCAGCGACCGTGAGTCGGCCCGCAGGCAGCAAACGCCGGAACAGGTGATGGAGAATGCCCGCACCTACGTGGAGCAGTCCTACACAGTATTGGACCGCGACGAGACCCTGGTGCGATACAACGGGGATTGGCTCGGCAAGCTGACCTTTGCTGATATCATTGGGCTCGCCAGCCATTTCACAGTGCAGCAATTCCTGTCCCGCGACAACTTTGCCAGGCGGCACGCCAGCGGGGACCCCATCTGGCTGCACGAGTTCTTTTACGCGCTGATGCAGGGATACGACGCCGTGGCGATGGAGACCGACGTCCAGCTTGGCGCGACCGAGCAGCTTTTTAACTTGCTGGCCGGCCGCAAATTGCAGGAAGCATATGGGCTCAAGCCGCAGATCTGCCTCACCTTCCCCATCCTGGTGGGAACGGACGGCCAGCAGCGGATGTCCAAGAGCACCGGCAATTACATCGGGATCAACGAGCCGCCCAACGAGCAGTACGGCAAGGTGATGAGCCTGCCGGACCAGGCGATGCCCCAGTTCTTCAAGCTGGTCACTCGCTATGGCCCGGCACAGGTGGCAGCGATTGAGCGCGAACTGGCGGCCGGGTCGCGCCATCCGATGGAGATCAAAAAGGAGCTGGCGCGGGAGATTGTGAGCATCTTTCACGGCGACGCGGCCGCGCTGGAAGCCGAGTCGTACTTTGAGCAGGTCTTCCAGAAGCAGGAGTTGCCGGATGAGATGCCCAGCTTCCGGCTGGCTGAAGCAATGACCGTGGTTGACGTGATGGCCGCGGCCGGGATGGCGCAGAGCAAAAGCGAGGCTCGCCGGCTGGTACAGCAGAACTCGGTCGCGCTGGACGGCGCCAGGGTCGGCGATATCGACCACCTGCTCGAGCCGGGCACGGGGGCGGTGCTGCGCGTCGGCCGGCGGCGCTTCCTGCGGCTCACCTGATAGGGTTTCGCGGGGACGGGCAGGGCGTTACCCATCCCCATTGTGTTCCAACGGGGGAAAGAGTTGCAGCCAATCCGGGCAGTGTTGCCGGCCGCCCAACGGGTAGCACACGCCCTCCCCTTGAACGTACAGCCCACGCAGTCTGATTTGAAACCCATCCGCGACCACCAGTTTCCCCTGGGCCAAACCATTCCGGTGCAAACTGGTCGATAGCTCCTCGGCCGGCACGGGGAGCGGCTCTGCCAGCAAAGGGAGCAATTGACCCAGTTCTCCCGTCAGCCACCGAGTGACGTCCCCATCGGCCGGATAATGGACCAGCAGCGTGGGGCTAAACTCACCCTGACCAACGTCGAACAGCGTCTTCTGGAAAAAAGTCTGCCAGCCCGCCCCCCAATCCACCGCAACGTACTCCGCCAACAGTGTGCCGTCATTGAGCAGCCGCCCAGCAACCAGAACGCGGTCACCCGGTTGCGGCTCCGGCCGCTGGACGTCGAACCAGTAGTCCACCGGCAGGCCACGGAAATGGTAACGGAACGGACCCAGCCGTGCGGTGTTCCGCTGCCCCTCATCCATCACCCAGGTCAATAGATTGCCCGGCAACGGTAAAAGAACTGTCCATTCTTCCACCGTTCCCACCACCCCTTGCCGATAAGCGGCCAACTCGTCGGGAGCCAGCTCACTCAGCGCGTACTCGGCTGACGGCGGGTCGATCACCAGGCCGGCACCCCGCTCCCAGCCGGTGGGGATGGTCAGTTCGCCGACCGGCCGGCCTGCCAGCGAAAAGGTCGCCAACATATGCTCAAAGACCCCGGCATCCTCTTCCGGCGTGGGAATCATTGGGCTGGTGAATTGCAGGCGGAATACCTGCTGCCCGGTAGCAAACACCAGCGAGCTGGTATCGTACCACCCCCAGGCGGCCGGTTCATAGGCAAAGACGGCTGGATACCCCAGGATGCTGGCATTCAGCGTAATTTCCTCCGTGTGGGCCAGCACCCGCCCTGGCTCGGCCCGCAACCAGGCCAGCAGTTCCGGGCCGGGCTGCACCGCCGCCTGCCACATGTCCACATCAATCGTCGAACCGGTCTCCGGGGAGCGGAAGAGGGTACGTTCCCCCCATCCGGCCGGGTGGGCGACGGCGTAACCGGCTCCCTCGTTCTGGTAACAGTGCCAACCGGCCGGCAAGGTCGCGGCCGGCGGGAATGCGGCCGGGGTGGCTTCCTCGGCCGGTTCGAGCATGGGCATTGTCGTCGGGTCAACAGGTTCGGCCGTGGAGATGGGCACCGCACGATTCGAGGCAGCCTTGCCACGCCCTACCAGCAGCCCGCAACAGATCGTGGCGACCAGCGATAACTTGATCCATTGAGCAGACATCTCTCA
This sequence comes from uncultured Chloroflexia bacterium, assembly GCA_963707345.1. GTDB lineage: Bacteria > Chloroflexota > Anaerolineae > Promineifilales > UBA4811 > CAVPPE01. The sequence continues at coordinate 505,711 of CAVPPE010000001.1, read as the reverse complement.
CCCTCCATGTGATTCGGTCAACAAAGTACGTGTCTGTTTTGGTCCGATGATGGATCTATCCGGCCGCCGCCATCCCACCTGTGGGCCAAGCAAGAAGTGGAACCCAATCACCAGAAAGCGCGAGCCATTTTCCCAGGTGATATGCGCGAGCTAGCAGCTATTCGATTTCGTGCAAATCGGGGCTCCCCTATTTGGCCGGCACCTCAAACAGCCAGGCCGCTCCGTTGCCGGCGACGAGCTGAAAGTGCGGGCTGGCCATCAGCCTCTCCGGCCGCCACACGCCGCCCCGCTCCCCGATAACGACGTGGGTTACCCCATGACTGTGCAGCAGTGCCAGGGCCTCCTCTGCGTCCCAGTCTTCCAGCTCCTGCAACTGCCGGTTGAATTTGAGGACCCAGTCCCAGGTCGCAGGGTCCTTGTGGTAGCCAATGGGCGGCACGGTGCTGCTCCGGCCGCTCAGCGGCAGCAGCCAGTAGCCGCTATCGGACCCGGCCCAGTAGTTATCCCCCAGCCAGAGCCAGGAGTTGACCGCCACCACCGCATCCGGCGGCAGAGTCTCGGCCGCCAGGTTGAGCAACTCCAGGTCGTCCGGCCGGACCAGCACCGTCTCCTGGTTGACAATGTCAGCATTGAGGCGCACTCCGTACAGGCCGGACCAGACCAGGCCGCAGGCCAGCCCGGCCGAGGTCAAAAGATGGAGCAAAGGAAGGCCGCGCGCCGACCGCAGCCAGTCATCCACCAGCCAGCCGATGGACACCGCCAGCGGGAAAAACAGGCTAATGAACCAGGCATTGTTGTTCACCAGCCCAAAGGTGGGCACGCCGATTTGGTCCGAGTTGACCGCTGCCAATACTGCGATGACCCAGATAGCGACCAGCGCCACCCCCTGCGCCCCCTCGCCACTCTGCCCGGCCGGCTGGCGCCAAAGCTGGACCACCGCCCCCAACAGCGCCACGGCCGCCAGCGCCAACCAGACCCGTTCCCAACCATAGGTCAGGTAGCCCCACGGGACATCGTTGTAGCCCCCAGGGTCGCCCCCGCCTGCCAATGCCCGGCCGACCAGCGGGGCCAACCGCTCACTCACCACGCGCACCCACCAGGGCAGCGCGGCCAGCGCGGAGGCACCCAACACCACCGCCGGCCGGCGGATCATCTCGCGGAGGCGTGGCCGCGTGATGCGACGGGAGAGCAGCGCACCCAGCGCCGCTACCGGCAGCCAGACTAGCGCAAACACCCAGACCCGCGCGTGGACGGTGAACAGCCCTCCCAGCAGAAGAGCCCCCCACGCCACGGCCGCTCTGCTCCTGCCACGCGCTGCAAACAGCCGCCAGAGCCAACCCATCAGTGCGGGTAGAATCAACATGCCGGCCAATTGGGTGTAGCGGCCCCAGGTGAGGTAGTAGGCTGGGAAGAGGGAGAGCAGCGCGACAAAAAACGCAGCCATCAGCCCGGCCGGCCTACGGCCGGTGAGCAACACGGTCCCGGCATACACGGCCAGCGGGACCAGCCCCTGCAGCCATTGCCCGCCCGCCAGCAGGATCTGCACCAGCGGCCGGCCGGTCATCTGGTGCAGCGAGGCAGCCAGGGCGTGAAAACCAAAGTGATAGTCAAAGCCATCCACCGGCATCCAGGGCCGGTAGCCGGCCGGCACCCGGCCGCCGTCTGCCATCATCCGGCTGATGAGGTAGTGCTGCGGCGAGTCGACCCAGGCCGGCAGCACCAGATCGCGGATGGCCAGCATGCGCACGGCCAGACCGAGCAACAACACGGCCGCCAGCGCCATCGTCACCCAGTCCATATGCCATCGCGGCCGATAGCGATCCCAGCGCCAGACGACCAGCAGCGTTGCGGCCACAAGCAGACCCCACAGCAACGCCCCGCTCATCCGGCCACCCAGTTGCCCCCCCCAGAGCCAGATCAGCGGCAGCAGCGCCAGCCCGCCCGCCAGCGCCACGCCCAACCCAACGGCCGGGTCGCGCCCCAGCCAGTCGGCCCGCGGGAGCAGCGCCAGGCCGGGCAGGAGCAGCAGAACGGTCAGCACCGCAAACAGCCCGGCCGATTGGGCTACTTGTTCCGACAGGTCACGCAGCGCGGCCGACCAGCCGTAGCGGTGGCTGGTCTCAAAGCGCAGGTCACCCCGCTGCGCGTCACCGTTGATGCGCATCTCGCCGCGCGCGTAGCCGTCCAGCGAATAGGCCCAGACGGTCGCGCGGTTGCCGACCGTTCCCTCCAGTTGCAGCCGGAAAACCCTGCTGGCCGAATCGCGCAGCGGAGGAAAGGCAAAGCGAAGCGGGTCGTTGTGGACCAGCCCGGCCGAGGGCCAGCTCGCCGCGCTCAATTGCTCCCCATCCTCATCCAATAAACGGGCAGTCAGCCTGGCCCCTGGCTCGGGCTCGCCGTCCGACGGATAGACCACTAGCAACAGCTCGACGGCCGACAACCCATCGTGCTGCGCTACAAAGGTCTGTTCAACGATCAGGTCGCCGGCCGGCAGCGGCGCGGCCATGTCCAGCCGGCTCTGACGCTCATCCAGCGATTCCACCGGCCGGGGCCAGCCTGCCTGCCAGGCTGCCAGCAGGGTCAGCGCGGCCGCCAGCAGCGCAGCCCAGAGCCAGAGGCGCTTGTTCTCAATCCAGCCAGATTGCATAGGGATCAGGGATACGGCGTGCTGGTCGCGGGCGGCTAACCCTGATTGGTGGAGAAGCGCCGCTTCCACTCGTACAATTTGTTGATGGCATCCAACGGCGTCATGTTGCTCACGTCCAGCGCGGTCAACTCATCCAGCAGGGGGCTGGCTTCGGGAAAGAGCGCCATCTGCTGGACGGCGTTGAGGTGGCTCGGCCGGCGGACAGCTTGCGGTGCGCGCAACTCCAGCTCGCGCAGCAGATCGGCCGCCCGCTTGGTGACGGCCGGTGGCAAGCCAGCCAGTTGCGCCACGTGAATGCCATAGCTGCGGTCCGCGCCGCCGGGCACAATCTGGTGCAAAAAGACCACCCGGTCGCCTTCTTCCGCCACCGCCACGTTGAAATTACGCACACCCGGCAGCAGCTCCGCCAGATCAGTCAACTCGTGATAGTGAGTGGCGAAAAGGGTTTTGGACTTGAGCCCAGGGTGGTTGTGGATGTACTCCACTACCGCCCAGGCGATGGAAAGGCCATCGTAGGTGCTGGTCCCCCGGCCGATTTCGTCCAGCACAATCAAACTGCGCTCGGTGGCGTGGTTGAGGATGTTGGCGGTCTCGACCATCTCCACCATAAAGGTGGATTGGCCGGCATAGACCTCATCCTGCGCGCCCACGCGGGTAAAGATGCGGTCTACAAGCCCAATGCCAGCATACTCGGCCGGGACAAAGCTGCCCACCTGCGCCATCAGCGCAATCAGCGCCACCTGCCGCAAATAGACGCTTTTCCCGGACATGTTGGGGCCGGTGATGATAAGCACGCGGGCGCCATCACCCAACTCGACACTGTTGGGCACAAAGCGCGCCCCATGACCGCCCTGGGCCAGCATCTGCTCCACCACTGGATGCCGGCCGGCGCGGATAGTCAGCGTATCGTCGTCGGTCAGTTCCGGCCGGACGTAGTCAGCCCGGACAGCCACCTCTGCCAGCGCGGAGACCACATCCAGATAGGCCAGCCCGGCCGCCAGTTCCAGCAGTCGCGGCGCGGCCGCTGCCACCTGCTGGCAGACCTCGCGAAAGATGCGGCCCTCAATCTCCAGTTGGCGCTCGTCGGCATTCAACACCAGCGCCTCGTACTCTTTCAGTTCGGGAGTGATGTAACGCTCGGCGTTGACCAGCGTCTGCTTGCGAATATAGTCCTGCGGCACAGCGGCCGCGTTGGCCTTGGTCACCTCAATGTAGTAGCCAAATACCTTGTTAAAGCCCACCTTGAGGCTCTTGATGCTCGTCCGCTCGCGCTCGGTCCGTTCCAGGTTTGCAATCCAATTCTTGGCATCCCGGGCCGCAGTTTGCACGCCATCCAGTTCGGCCGAAAAGTTGCGCCGGATGATGCCTGCTTTGGTAACCACGGCCGGTGGGTCGTCAGCAATCGCCTGCTCCAGCAAGCTTTGCGCCTCAAGCTCGGCCGGCAGGGCGGGCAGGCCACTCCAGCCCTTCCAGCAACCGGCCGATGGGGGCCACCGATTGCAGCGCAGCCCGAATGCCCACCAGGTCGCGCGGCCGGGCGCTGCCGGACACAACCCGGTTGGTGAGCCGCTCCAGGTCCGCCAGCGCCCTGAGCGCCAGTCGCAGTTCCGCCCGCAATTCGCCGTCAGCAAAAAAGACCTGCACATTGTCCAGCCGGGCGGTGAGCACTTCCAGGCTTAGCAACGGCTGGTTGAGCCATCGGCGCAGCATTCGGCCGCCCATCGGCGTGACCGTTTCATCCAGCACCCCAAGCAGTGAACCACGCCGGGTCCCGCTGCGGATGCTCTCGGTCAACTCCAGATTGCGCCGGGTAGCAGCGTCCAACGCCATGAATGACTCGACACTGTACGTCCCAAGATTTCGGAGTTGCGCCAGCGATCCTTTTTGTGTTGTCTGAAGATACTGGAGCACCGCACCGGCCGCCCGCACTGCCTCTGGCTTGCCCTCACAGCCAAAGCCGGCCAGCGTACCGACAGCAAAATGGCCCTGCAACGCATTTCGGCCGTTACCCTCCTCAAAACGCCAGTCCGGCAGGTAGGAAATGGCGGGAAAAGCAGACCGCAGCTCGCCCCACTCACGCGCCCCGTCGGCCGACTCCGGCAACACCAGTTCGGCCGGGGCCAGCCGCGCCAGCTCATCCAACATGCGGGCGGGCGCCTCCGCGCCGCCGATCTGTGTGGTGGCAAATTCACCGGTGGAGACATCCACATAGGCCACGCCGAACCGCTTCCAATCGTGGCCGGCTGCCACGGCCGCCAGGTAGTTGTTGCGTTTGGCAGTCAGCAGCTCCGGTTCGACGATGGTCCCCGGAGTTACTACGCGAATGACCTCGCGCGGCACCAGCCCTTTGACCGGCTCGCTCCCGATCTGGTCGCAGATGGCGACGTGATACCCCTTTTCCACCAGCTTGGCGATGTAACTTTCGGCCGCGTGGTGCGGCACCCCTGCCATTGGAACCCGCTGCCCCTTGGAAACCGGCCGGCTGGTCAGCACCAGGTCCAACTCTTTGGCTGCAAGTTCCGCGTCGTGATCAAACGTCTCGTAAAAGTCGCCCAGCCGGAAAAAGAGGATCGCGTCCGGGTACTGGCGCTTGATCTGCAAATACTGGCGGCGCACCGGGGTGACGTTTGACATTCGCTGCTACTCTTCCTCGTCGACCAGGATTGGGGGCAGCAGCGCCACCTCCAGCACCTCTTCCACCCGATCAACCAGCACAACCTCCACATCCTTCAACAGTCGCTTGGGTATCTCGACTAGGTCTTTTTCGTTCTTGCGCGGCAGGACAAACTGCGCCAGGCCGCCGCGCCGGGCAGCCAGCAGCTTGTCCTTCACTCCGCCCACCGGCAGCACCCGGCCGCGCAGCGTCACCTCGCCGGTCATGCCCACCGTATGGCGCACCGGCCGGTGGGTGAACGCGGAAGCCAGCGCGGTCAGCAGCGTTACCCCGGCCGAGGGGCCATCCTTGGGCACCGCGCCCTCCGGCGCGTGCACGTGCACGTCCACCCGATCAAAGGTTTTGGGAGAGACCCCCAATTGAACTGCATGGCTTCGCAAATAGCTAAACGCTGTCTGGGCCGACTCCTGCATCACCTCGCCCAACTGGCCGGTCATGGTGATGTTGCCCTTGCCAGCCATCAACGTGACCTCAATCGCCATCAGGTCGCCACCGGCCGGGGTCCATGCCACGCCGGTGGCGACGCCAATCTCCTCCTGCTCCATAGGTGGCGTAAAGACAAAGTCGGGCGGGCCGAGCAGTTGCGGGACCTGGGCGGCCGTGATGCGGCGGGCGTGTTTTTTGCCCTCCGCCAGCCGCCGGGCGATCTTGCGGCACACGTTGGCTATTTCCCGATCCAGGTTGCGCACCCCAGCCTCGTAGGTGTAATCCCGAATCAACATCTGCAGCGCATCTTCGGCAAAGCGCAAACCGGCCGCCCCAACCCCATTGGCCTCTATCTGGTGTGGAATGAGGAATTGGTGCGCGATGGAGATCTTTTCCTCCTCCGTGTAGCCAGGGAATTCGATCAACTCCAGCCGGTCTTCTAGCGCCGGCGGGATGGGTTCCAGGTAATTGGCCGTGGTGATGAACAAAACCTGGGAGAGATCGTAATCCAGTTCCAGGTAATGATCGCTGAACGCGTGGTTTTGCTCCGGGTCGAGAACCTCCAGCAGCGCGGCCGAGGGGTCGCCGCGAAAATCCGCTCCCAGCTTGTCAATCTCGTCCAGCATAAAGACCGGGTTGACCGTGCCGGCCCGGCGCATAGTTTGCAGAACGCGGCCGGGGAGCGCGCCAATATAGGTCCGGCGATGGCCACGAATCTCGGCCTCGTCCCGCACGCCGCCCAGGCTAACGCGCACAAACTGGCGGCCGAGCGCCTGCGCAATGGACCGGCCGAGCGAGGTTTTGCCGGTGCCAGGTGGCCCAACAAAGCAGAGGATTGGGCTGCGCATTTTGTCCGGCGCCAATTGCTTGACCGCCAGAAACTCCAGGATGCGCTCCTTGGCCTTGGAGAGACCATAGTGGTTGGCCTCCAGCGCGGCCGCTACCTTTTTGATGTCCAGGCTATCCTCAGTCCGAGCCGTCCAGGGCAGTTCCAGCAGCCAATCCACGTAATTGCGGATAACACCCACCTCGGGGGCCATAGATGGCATAGCAGCCAATCGCGCAATCTCACGGTTGACCTGGGTCCGGACGTGGGTCGGCAATGCGGTCTGCTCCGCCCGTTCGCGCAGCTCGTTGATCTCCTGAGTAAAAATATCTCCCTCGCCCAGCTCGGTCTGGATGACCTTCATCTGCTCGCGCAAAAAGAACTCGCGTTGGGATTGATCCACCTGTTCCTGGACCTCGGAATGAATGCGATCCTCCAGTTCGAGCAGATCCAGTTCCTTGGCCAGTAGCACGCTGACCCGTTGCAGCCGGGCTAGTGAGTCCAGGGTTTCCAGCAATTCCTGACGCACCACCAGGTCCAGCCGCAGCGCCGAGGCAACCAGGTCTGCCAGCCAGCCGGGGTCTTTGATATTCATGGCAAAGATCGCCATATCTTCGCTGAGGGTTCGGCTTAGCTGAACGCACTTTTCAAAGAGGGCGACGACAGCCCGCATCAGCGCTTCTGTAGCCAGTGACACCTCTGGTTCAGCGCTTTCGAGCAACGGCCGGGCCCGGACGCGGATGTACGGCTCCCACTGGAGATACTCCACAATCTCCACCCGCTGCCGGCCCTGTGCCAGCAAGCTGAGGGTCCCGTCCGGCATGCGCAACGCCCGGCCGACCACCACCTCGGTCCCCACGACATACAGGTCCTGGGGTTGCGGATCCTCAATCTCCTCGTCCCGTTGCGCCACCACGATGACGGTATGGTTGTGGCCGGCGGCCGCGTTGGCGGCATGCACGGAACGCTCCCGGCCGACAAACAGCGGCGTGACCATATGCGGGTACATCACCATGTCGCGCAGCGGGATGAGCGGGCAGGTAATCAACCCCTCGTCGTCGAGGATGGTCTCTCGCGTTTCAAACAGGTCAGGGTCCAGCCCGGCCGGAAACTCGATGGCCCCAGACTGCATCAACCAATCGAATTGCATGTTGGGTGCTTGCATCTCCTTCATGATGGCACCGCCGTCTCAACGGCCGCAACGGCCCGCCGTTGCCAGGCCGTCAGCGCATCGCCCACCACAAACAATGAACCAGTCACACAGATCACGTCCTGCGGGCCAGCCATTTCCAGCGCCAACTGAATGGCGGCCGGGACGCTGGGCGATTCCAGCGGGTGTCCGCCCAATTGCTCCACCCGCTGGCGTAGTTCGGCCGGCGCGGCAGCGCGCGGGTGTTCGGCGCCTGTGGCGATCACTCGATCGGCCGTCGGCAGTAGCGCCTGGATAATGCCAGTGACGTCCTTGTCGGCCGTGATGCCTAGCACAAAAAGCTTGTGCTGGTCCGGAAAGAGTGCATCCAGCGTGCGGCACAACTCGTGCATGGAGGCGGCATTGTGCGCGCCGTCCAACACGACCACCGGCCGGCGCTGCAGGATTTGAAAGCGGCCGGGCCAGTCCACCTGGGCAAACCCTTGCCGGATCGCGTCATCATTCAATGTAGGGAAGCGGCCGCTCCGTCGCACCACGTCCAGCGCGGCCAGCGCCACCGCTCCGTTGTGCGCCTGATGCTCGCCCAGCAGCGGCAAACGATAGGCGGCCCCTGGCTGTCCAGCCCGGCCGGCGCGGAAGCACTGGCCATCCAGCCCGGCCAACTCCTGCCGGTACCACCACTCCCGGCAGATCGCCGTGAGCGGCGCACCCTGATCTGCAGCGATCCGCTCCAGCACCGCGAGCGGGCCAGGCTCCTGGCAAGCGGTCACCACCGACACGCCGGGCTTGATGATGCCCCCCTTTTCGGCCGCGATCTGCTCCAGCGTTTCGCCCAGCAGGTGGGTATGATCGTAGCTTAACGAGGTGATGACCGACACCAGCGGTTGCACCATGTTGGTCGCATCCAGTCGGCCACCTAGCCCCACCTCGACCACGGCCACATCAACACCTCGTCGCGCAAAGTGGAGAAAGGCCAGCGCCGTGACTACTTCAAAGGTGGTGATCTCCTCAATCTGGGCGACGGCCGGCTGGATTCCCTCTACCAGCGCAGCCAGATCGGCCGGGGCAATGGGTTGACCGCCCACCTGAATGCGCTCCTCGAACAGTCGCAGGTGGGGTGAGGTGTACAGGCCGGTATGCAGGCCGGCCGCCCGCAGCGCGCTGGCACAGATGGCTGCCACCGAACCTTTCCCTTTGGTCCCGGCAATGTGTATGCTGGGGTACTGCAGGTGCGGGTCGCCCAACAGCGTCAGCAGGCGTGCCGGCCGGGTGGGATCAATCACATCCGGCGCGTAGCGATACTCTGGCTTGACCTCATAGTTGGTAAAGCTGTATATATAGTTCAGCGCGTCGTCGTACGTTAGTGACATTTACTGCGCCATCCAATCTATCCCCATTTGTACTACTCGGGTAGCGTAAAGGTTTTTTGGGGGGTGTGCGGGCGCTCCGCGCCCGCACACCCTTATCTTAACCCACCCAAGCACTTGGGCTGAGCAGTTACCGATATTTGCCCACGTGTGAGCGCGGTGATTGTATCGCAACGATGGTTAAATGCAAGGCTGCAATAGGCCAAACGTATTTGACACCCTATCGGCCGTTTGGTACACTCGCCGCAAATCGCGCTTTGTGACTGCTTGGGTTGAGCAGTTACCACGCATTATCAATGTAAAATGGAGAGTTCCCGGTGCGAATTCCCCGCCTGCTGACGGCTGCACTCGCCCTTTTGGGGCTGGCGATCATCCTTGCGACTGTGTACGGCGCGCTCAACATTGACCGCAATTTGATCCGCTACGCGCGGGTTTCGCTGGATACCATCACCCCCAACGCCGATGGCGACCGCGACATCAGCCAGGTTGAATATGCCGTGCGCCGCAACGCCACCCTGTCCATCTATTTTGTGGATGAAGGCGGCCGGACTTACTTTTTCCGGCGCGACCAACTGCGCTCGGCCGGGGAGTATCAGGTTTACTTCAGCGGCGTGGTGGAGGGCTATTCTCGGCCGGGCGAGAACATCGAAGGCACGGTGATCCGCCGACTGCTGCCCGATGGCAAGTACACCTGGTTTGTGGAAGCAACCGATCCGGCCGGGCGGGTAGAAAAGAAATCTGGCGGGCTGACCGTCCGTGAAGGCGACACCGTGCTGCCCGATATCCAGGGGTTTAGCGTCAACCCGCCGGTCTTTACACCGAACCGGGATGGCATCTCCGACCGGGTGACGATCAATCTGTACCTGCCGAAAGAAGCACACGCGCGGGTCTTTTTGCTGGGCGCGGACGGCACGGAATACCCCATCGACGAGAAGGAGCGCGATGTGCCGCCGGGCGGCAAAGGGGTGCACGAATACGACTATGCGGCCGGGGTGGACGATGGTGTGACCCCGCCGCCGGACGGGACCTATCAGGTGTGGGCGGTGGCAGAGGACGATGAAGGGCAGCGAGTGAGCAACACCATTGATCTGACCATTGAAAATGGAGGCGTCCCCCGCGCCGACGTGGTGCAAGCCACTGTCGACTGGTCGGCCGGGAGCGTGGTGTTGTGCGATACCCTCTATTTCACCCTCACGGTGGAAAACTATGGCAACGCCCCTATCCGCACCACCGGACCCGCGCCCAACACGGTGTACGACAGCGACTGGAACTTTAACACACTGAACTGGGGCGTCGAATCCGGCGCCTGGCGCATCGCAATTGGCTTTGATAACCAGTTGAGCGACTATCCGTACCGCTGGGCGGTGGCGGATAGAAGCGCGCTGGTGCAAATTGGCGAGCACTGGTACCTATTACCCGGCCGGCGCGCCACCGTCAGCGGCGGAATCCGGCTGGTGGACCTGCCCGCCCGTAACCCCTCCTACTACTGGGCCGGGCTGATCCACGAAGACGTGGAGATTGCCCAATTCAACAACCGGATCGACCCCGTCTTTTTGACCATCGGGGCGGCCGACGTGCAAAACCCGGCCGCCTGCCCCGCGCGCACACCGCCTGCCCGGCCGGCAAACTAACCCATGGACCTGGCGATCATCATCATTTCCTGGAACGTTCGCCAGTTGCTTCAGGGATGTCTCACCTCCATCCGGCAAAGCCTGGCCGATTCCGCCAAGGAGGGAACCCAACTGGACGCCAAGGTCTGGGTGGTGGACAACAACTCGGCCGACGGCACACCGGCGATGGTGCAGGCGCAATTCCCGCAGATCGAGCTGATCGCCAGCCCAGAAAACCTGGGGTTTGCCGGCGGCAACAACCTGGCCCTCGAGCAGGCCATGGTCAGCCGGCCCCGCTATCTCTTGCTGCTCAACCCGGACACCGTGGTGCGCGGCCGGGCGTTGGAAACGCTGATCCAATTCATGGATCGAACCCCAACGGCCGGCATGGCAGGGGCACGGCTGGTGTATGGCGATGGAGGATTCCAGCACAGCGCCTTTCGCTTTCCCGGGCTGGCACAAATCGCCATCGATCTGTTCCCTCTGCCAACCCGGTTGCATGAGACCCGCCTGAACGGCCGCTACCCGCGCGAGTGGTATGCGGCCGGAGCATCCCCCTTCCCCATTGACCACCCATTGGGGGCCACCATGATGGTGCGTCGCGAGGTGGTGGAAACGGTGGGATTGATGGACACTAGCTTTTACATGTATTGCGAGGAGATTGACTGGGCGATGCGAGTGCGGGCAGGCAGCTGGGAGGTCTTTTGCGTGCCGGCGGCCGAGGTGGCCCACTACGCCGGGCAAAGCACAACCCAAGTTCGGGCGGAATCCTTTGTCAACCTGTGGCAAAGTCGCTACCAACTTTACCGCAAACACTACTCCCCCGGCAAGGTCAAGCTGGCTGCATGGTTGGTGCGGTTGGGGATGGCCTGGCGCGCCCGCCGCGCCGAATCAGAAACGCTGCGACACGCTTGCCGGAAGGCGGCCGCTAGCTGGAGCCGCGCATGAGCAAAATCGCGGCCGTCATCCTCACGCTCAATGAGGAGCGGCACATCAGGGACTGCATCGCCAGCGTTGCCTGGGCCAGCCGGGTGGTGGTAGTGGACACGTTCAGCACCGACCAGACGGTGGTTCTGGCCCGTGCGGCCGGGGCAGAGATTATTGAACACCCATTCGAAAACTATGCCCAGATCCGCAATGCGGCGTTAGACCGGGTTGACGCCCCCTGGGTCTTTTTTGTGGACGCAGACGAGCGCTCTACCCCAGAACTGGCGGCCGAGATCTGCCAGGTGACATCCGAGCGGCCGGAAAACGGCTGGTGGGTCCCGCGCCACAACTACCTGTTTGGCAAGCTAACTCTGGGCGCCGGTTGGTACCCAGACTATCAGATGCGGCTACTGCGCCAGGGGACCGCCCGATACGAGCGGCCGGTACACGAAGTGGTGGCACTGCAGGGCCAGGCCGGCCATCTGCAAACCCCCCTGATCCACTACAACTATGACACCGTAGCCCAATTCCGCGCCAAACAGGCGCGCTACACGGAATTCGACGCGCAAATCCTGGCCCAGGATGGGGTCCGGCCGCGGGTTTACACCCCCGTCCGGCAGGCGGTGCGCCACTTTTTCTGGCGCTACCGCACGCTGCGCGGCTACCGAGACGGCCTGCACGGGTTGCGCCTCTGCCTGCTGATGGCCTGGTACGAGGGAGTCAAATACCACAAACTGCGCCAGCTGTGGACTGGGCGAAATTGACGCTCGGCCGGGTTCCTGCTATACTGCTTGGCGTTTTGAGATAGTACGCTACGGTGGCCAAAGCCACCGGCAGGAGGAACCCAAGCGTTTTACGGCGATGAACCGGCCGGTCCTTGTACTGAACGCCAATTACGAACCGCTGAACGTATGCTCGACCAAGCGAGCCATTGGGTTGGTGATGCTGGAAAAGGCGGTGATTGTAGCCAACGGCCGCGGGTACCTCCGCACCCCATCCACCACTTTTCTTCGCCCCTCCATCATCCGCCTGGGTTACATGGTCCATCGACCGCGGCCGCGGGTCAAGCTCACCAAGCAGGAGATTTTTCAGCGCGACGGCTACACCTGCCAGTATTGCGGCCGGCGCGGCGGGACGCTCACCATCGACCACATCACCCCACGGTATAAAGGGGGCGGTTACTCCTGGACCAACTTGGTAACCGCCTGTTCCGATTGCAACCGCAAAAAAGGGGGCAAGACTCCAGGCGAGGCGAACATGATGCTCATCCGCCAGCCGTTTGAGCCTACTGCCAGCGCCCGCTACCTGTACGGCCGCTATCTCCAAGACAACCAGGACTGGCAGACCTTTATCGGGGGGTGGTAGCGTCGAAGCTGCCCCGGCCGGCCAGTTCGACGATACGGGGCAGGCCACGGACGATTAAACGGTCAAGCTCATCGGCCGTGCTGCGATACGCGTCCAGCGGCTGCAGATAAGGGTCTAGCACGTCGTAGGGCGGGCCATCCATCTCGGTCAGCCTATGCACCTTGTGCGCTTGTAGTGGGAATTCTGTGCGCAACGCCTCCGCGTGACCGGCCGTCATGGTCAACACCAGATCCGCGCCCGCCATCAGCGCTTCGGTCACCGCGCGCGACCGGTGCCTGCTGGTGTCCAGCCCGCGCTCTTGCATCACGAGAATGCCGTTGGAACTGGCTGGCAAGCCATCCTCCGCCCAGGTTCCGGCCGAGCCAACCTGCCATTCCCCTGGCACCCGCTCCTGCGCCAGCCGCTGGCGCAACATCGCCTCAGCCATCGGAGATCGGCAAATGTTGGCGGTGCAAACCACAAGTACGGAGGGCATCATTCTCTCCCTTTGGCACCAGCTTGCCGGGCACCGACCCGATCCAGCAATGCCAGCAAGCCACCGGAGACCAGCGAATGGCCTCCGAAGATGATCGGGATCGACGCGGTCAGCGCGCCTTCAGTCAGCTGGCGCAGGAACGGTTCCTCGATGCGCTCCACCCATCCCAGGTCCGCCGCAAAGCGATCCTCGGCCGAGGGCCAGAGGTGGCGGTGCGCCAGCAGAACGCGACTGTCGAGGAAAACTGCGTCAGCCCATTCTTCCAACGTCTGCAAAAAACGCTCCATTCCAACCTGGTCCAGGTAGGCACCAAGCAACGAACGGGCCTCACCCCGCGACTGCCGGCCGCTGGCAATCATTCCGCGCTCCTCCGCAAACAGCCGCACCCAGCAGAGGGTCTTCCGTTCCAATGCAGCCCAGGTGCTGGAAGCAACCCGGCCGCCGACGATCACGTGAGTCCCTTCGGTCGCCAACACGCCCAGCGCCTGTTCCAGCCGGCCGGTGTCCAATCTCATGTCTGCCAAGGTGGCCTGGAGACGCGGGCTGCAATCGGGGTGACCGGCCAGCACTAGCAGGTCGGTTGGGGTATCGATGTCCAACCGGTTGGCGGCCGTCGGCGGCCAGACATCGGCTGGCAAACCCGCTTCGCGATGGAGCACCCAGGCCAATGCATTGTCGCGCAACACCCGCTCCGAGTGCTCTGCCATCGCACCGGCCGGAGTAAAGGCAGCCCAGTCGGCCGAGTGCAGGTTGTTAGTCACCAGCGCCCGATCAGAGGCCAGTACGGTTTGAGCAATGCGGGCTAGCTCGGCCGGGCCGTATAACGGAGCGGCCCCGGCACCCACGTACGTCACGTGGGTCAACCCGTAATAGTCAATCACACCTGCCAGTCGTCGGCCGAAATGGAACGGGTGGCGCGTATCATCCAGGTCCACCAGCCAATCCGATTGGGACTCGGTCGCCCAGGCAGAGTCATTGGTAACCACAATAAGGCGGTCAAACAGCCCAATGGCACCTGCTGCGGCCAGCGTGTCCAGTGCGGCCGCCCGGCGCGCCTCCTGCACCAGCCGGACGGCCGGGCCAGCGGCTTCGGCCGCGCCCACCATCACCACCAGACCCGACCGTTGCGCACGCACCTGGGTCGCCTCCTACACAAACACAGCGCAGGCGCTGCGCACATGTCGGCACAGCGCCTGCCGTCATCTTCCAACTAGTCCAGTTCGGGGATCAACAGGCCATAATCGTGATCTTTGCGGCGGTAGAGAACGTTGATGCCGTTCTCGTCAGCATTGAAAAAGACGAAAAAGTCGTGGCCCAGCAACTCCATCTGCTCGATGGCCTCTTCCTGCATCATGGGGACCACGGAGAATCTCTTGACGCGCACAACCTGGCCCGTCTCGTCTTCCTCAACCTCCTCAATGGGCAAACCCAAATCCTCCGGTGGAGCTTCCCGGCGAGAGCGGCGGCGCTTGCCCTTGTAGCGAGCAATTTGCCGGTACATTTTGTCCATCACTGCATCGATTGAGGCAAACATGTCCCCCGTGCGCTCTTCAGCCCGCAGGATGACCCCGCGCTCATTGCGGATGGTTAGCTGCGCCACCTGTCGGTCGGCCGCGCTCCGGGTGTTCTCCACCGACAGGTCCATGCGAGCCTTGGCGATGGTTGAAAGGTAACGGTCCAGCTTGGCAACCTTGTGCCGTACATAGTCATCCAAACGCTCTGTTACTTCCAGGTTTCTCCCTGTGATTTGCAGCTCCATGTTCTTTGTCCTCCTTGCATTAAATGGTCAACTGATCGGCACGATGGCCGAATCGGTCGCGGTTCCAGTTTGTGGATCCCAGCTTGCACGCGCTGCTGTAATCGCAAAAGTAGCGGCCGCGCCACCGGCAAGCAACGCATCGGCGTACGCTTGTAGGGTAGCCCTCGCAGTGCACACGTCGTCTACCCGCAGCACAGCCCGGTCGGCCACAAGCCGTGGTTCGGCCGCAAAAGCGCTCGCCACATTTTGCCGGCGCTCGGCCGCTCTCAGTCTGGTCTGTGACGTGGTCATCCGGGTGCGCGTCAACCCATCCATCAGCAACGGAAGGTCAACCTCGCAGACCAATGCCTTGGCCAACAAAACCGCCTGATTATAACCGCGTTCCCGCAGGCGTCCAGGGTGGAGCGGGACCGGCACCACGTAGTCGGCCGGACATGGCTCCTCCCGCCACGTAGGTGCCATGATCTCTGCCAACAGCGGTGCAATCTCTGTCCGTCCCTCGTATTTGAGGTCATGAATGGCCGGCCGCACGGCGCCCGAGAACTCGGCGGCGGCCCGCACGCCATCCAGGCGCAGCGGGTGGATTGAGCAGATGGGACACGCTGACTGACACGCCGAAGCAGACGCATCGGCCGGAGTGGAAACCGGCCGGGCACAACATGGGCATGCTGGGGGTTGAACGCGAACAACCAATCGTCTGCAATCAGTGCACATAATCACATCCACCTGCCCGCACCCCACGCAGCAGGGAGGGAAAACCAGATCAAGTAGATTGTGCCAAAGGCGCAAAGCCATCTGCCTCACGCCTACCTGAAACGTCACGGCCACCTGGGGCTAGAGAACACCACCTATCACACCGGAGCGCAACACCTGGAATCCGGCCGGGCCCAACAGCACTACCAGCAACGAGGGGAAGATGAGGAACACCATCGGGATCACCATCTTGACCGGTGCCTCCTGCGCTTTTTGTTCCGCTCTCTGCCGGCGCTTGATGCGCATCTGATCCGACTGGATGCGGAGCACCTTGGACATGCTGACGCCCAACTGCTCCGCCTGCACCACAGCCGCGACAAAAGTAGTCACGTCCGCCACTTCGAGCCGCTCCGACAAGGCGCGCAGCGCCTCCCGGCGGGCCTTGCCCAATTGAATCTCCTGCAGCACCCGGCCGAATTCCTGCGAAAGGTCCGAATCCCACTTTTCCGAGACCCGCCGCAGGGCCGAGTCAAAGCCCAAACCCGCTTCCACGCAGATGGTCAACAAGTCCAGGGCGTCGGGCAACGCGCGGCTGATCCCCTGTTTGCGCCGGTCGACCGTGCTTTGCAGCCACATGGCGGGCAGAATGTAGCCCAGCAATGCCATGCCGGCCGTGTACATAATCCGCTTGCCCGGCTGCACCTGAAAGCGCCACATCAGAAAGTAAATCAACGCAGATAGGCCAAAAGTGGCAATGAGCCGGATACCCCAGTACTCCGAGGCCGAAAGACGGCGCGAAAGGCCCGCCACCTCCAACTTGTGAGCTGTTGACTCCAACGTTTGCTGGGGGGTAAAACGGACCACCAGGTTGGCCACGGTCCGGAATATTGGCACCAGAATCCGGTCGCTGAACGAGAGCGACATCTCCACTTCGTCCAGCGAAACCGCCTCGTCTCGCGCTCCGTACTCAGCCAACCGTTCCTGCAGCGGGTCGCCCTCCGCCCGGCGCAGAATCAGAATCGCGACAACTATCACCACAATTGCTAACAGCAGCAATGCTACGATCATTATTGGTGTCATGTCTCTCCGCCTCCGCTCTTTTCCGTCCGTGTAATCAGACGGCGTTGCCTCGCCTAGAGCTCGATATCGGCGATTTTGCGCATGGTCATAAAGCCGCTAAAAATCAACAGCAAACCGACGGCCATCACCAACCAGCCGCAGGGGATAACTCCCGGCACCAGCCACGGCGACTCTTTGACAAAGAGTTCATTGATATAATCCGGACTGGAGGCACGCAGGAACAGGGTAAGTGCGACTGGCAAGAGGCTGATAATGTATCCGGAGATAGTGGCCTGCGCTGTGAGGACGCGGATCTCGCCTTTGATGCGGATCCGTTCACGAATGGTATGGCTGATGATGGATAGCACCTCTGCCAGGTTACCACCCACTTCACGCTGGATATTGACGGCCGTGACTACCAGGTCCATGTCATCACTGTGAATGCGGACCAACAGGTTGGTAAGCGCTTGTTCCAACGTGAGGCCCAGGCGAACCTCTTGCACTACACGTTCAAACTCGGTGCTCCCTGGCTCAGGGGTCTCGGCCGCGATGGTTTCCATTGCCTGGAGCACACTATAGCCAGAGCGCAAAGCATTCACCCACAGGTTCAACGTATCGCCCAACTGGTTCTCAAAATCGTGCAGGCGCCGATGGGCTTTTTGACTCACATAGAACCGCGGAGCAAAAAAGCCGAACACGCCACTGATCGCCGCAAAAAGCACGCTCCCCTTGAACAGGAACCAGCCCACAAACGCAAACAGGAAAACCGAGATGATGTGGAGCATGAGATATTCGCTGACTTTGAGTTTCAGGTCGGCCTGACGTAACAAGGATTGCATGCTGCTGGCAAAACCGCGGCCGGCCACTGCACGATCCAGGCGATCGGCAATAACCGAACTGCGTTCCGCTGGCGCCCCGGCATCAGTGACCTGTGCTTCCGTAGTGCCGCTGTAACGGGTCAGGCGCTCCTCAACCTGGGTACTCCGGCCGGCACGCACACTGGTAACGACCCCCCCTAGAATGAACAGCAGCGAAACTGCGGCCAGGATGACAATAAACGTTTGCATAACGCGTCCCCGGAGTGCTAGTTTCCTCTCTTGCCAATGCCAAAAATCGACGGTGGCAACATGATGCCGGCCGATTGGATCAGGCCGATAAACTTGGGCCGCAAGCCAGTTGGGCGCAACCGGCCGATGACCCGGCCTCCCTCCAAGCCTGTCTGTTCAAAGGTAAAGATTTCAGACATGGTAATGACATCACCCTCCATGCCCTGCACCTCGGTCACGCTGACCACCTTGCGGGTCCCGTCGCGCATCCGGTCCTGGTGCACGATTAGCTGGATCGCGGAGGCAACCTGCTCGCGGATGGCGCGGACCGGCAAATCCATCCCCGCCATCAGCACCATGGTCTCCAGGCGGGCCAGCGTATCGCGCGGGCTGTTGGAGTGCAAAGTTGTCAGACTGCCATCATGGCCCGTGTTCATCGCCTGGAGCATGTCCAGCGCTTCAGCGCCACGGCACTCGCCCACCACAATTCGGTCCGGCCGCATCCGCAAGCAGTTGATCACCAAATCACGGATGGTGATTTCGCCGCGGCCCTCAATGTTCGGCGGCCGGGATTCAAGCGTAACTACATGCTCCTGCCGGAGTTGCAACTCGGCCGCGTTCTCCACGGTGACAATCCGTTCATCGTTAGGGATAAACCCGGAAAGCACATTGAGCAGCGTGGTCTTGCCGGAACCGGTACCTCCGGAGATGACGACATTGATCTTGGAAATCACGGTCGCTCGCAGGAACT
Organism: uncultured Chloroflexia bacterium; assembly: GCA_963707345.1. GTDB lineage: Bacteria > Chloroflexota > Anaerolineae > Promineifilales > UBA4811 > CAVPPE01. Next base: position 486,936 of record CAVPPE010000001.1, on the reverse strand, counting down.
CGACCACCTCCGGCGTCAGGCTGCCAAAGTTGACCAGGTCCTGCACCGTCAACGGGATCTTGGAGAACTTGCGGATGGTGAGTGTAGGTCCAACCAGCGAGATGGGTGGAATAACAGCATTGACGCGGGATCCATCTGGGAGGCGGGCATCCACCATGGGCGAGCTTTCATCAATCCGCCGGCCGAGTGGCGCCACAATGCGGTCAATGATACGCATCAAATGCTCGTCATCTTCAAAGACAGCATTGGTGCGTTCGATTTTACCCGCGCGCTCGATGTACACACTCTTTGCGCCGTTGACCATGATTTCGGTGATGGTCTCATCCGCCAGCAGCGGCTCCATGGGGCCCAACCCCAGAATTTCGGCTACAATCTGCTCGAACAGCCGCCGCCGCTCGTTGCGGCTCAGGACAATGTTCTCCTCCATCAAAATCGACTCAAACATCTCCTCAATCGTTGAGCGTACCTCGCTGGTATGGGTTACATCCATGGAGGGATCCAACTCGGCGATCAGTTTGTTCTGGATGCGCCCCTTTAGATCCATGTAGGCATCGCGGGATCCGGCCGCCGGGGCCTGCCGTTTGACCCGCATTTCCTGCAACCGGGACGGACGCTGATCCACCTCCGGTCGCTGACCTTGTTCCAACCGCTTTAAAAGTGACACGGTCTATCTCCTCTCAACGCCGACCAGTCGCTAACGATTTCCAAACAAGCGACTCAGCCGCGATTTACCTTGGGCAGTGACAGCCTCCAACTCTGGCTCGGGTGCCTTTTCAAAGGCCTCGCGCAGTTGATTTGCCAGCTCGACAATTGCGACGGAGACTGGTTTGCCCGCATCACGCATCACGAATGGCACCCCCTGGTTGATGGAGAACATGACGGTGCGGATATCAGATGGGATCGCCACCGCGACCGGATGCTTCATGGTATTTTCAATATCGCTGGGGTTAATCCCCACATGTTTGTCCACCTGGTTCAGCACAAGCCAGGTCTTGCCGCGTTCGTACTCCAGTTGATCCACGACTTCAAAGAACAGGCGTGCGTTTTTCACACAAGGAATATCCGGTGTGGCTACCAGCACAATTCTGTCCGATTGGTCGAACAGGGCCAGCATGGTGTCATGGAGCGAGGTCATGGAATCCACGATGACGTACTCAAAGCGCAGGGTGAGCAGCGAGAGGATCTTTTGCACGTGCTGTGCCGTAACCAGTTCGCCCATTTCCGGCCGAGGCGGTGCCAGAAGGACTTTAAGGCCCGATCCGTGGGCCGTCAGCACGCTATTGACCAGATCGGCATCCAACTCTTCCAGGCGCTGCGCCAGATCCACGATACTGTGTGTGCCGGTTACATCCAGCAAGACACCCATATCCCCGAATGTCAGGTTGGCATCCACCACCACTGTTCTCTTGCCCTGCTGCGCCAGGGCCACCGCCACGTTGGCTGCCACCACGCTGCAGCCGGTGCCCCCCTTGGGGCTAAAGATGGTCACAATCTTGCCCTTCCTGCTTGGCGCGCGAGTAACGCCCGATAGCGGCCCTGTGTCACCCGGCTGCGGAATAGGCATATGGGCCAACATCTTCCGGCCGCGTTCGTGAACCCGACGGATGGTAGCCAGCAACTCGTCGCCAGAGAAAGGCTTGGTGAGAAAGTCTCGAGCCCCCGCCAGCATGGAACGGCGTATGTAATCCGACTCACTCTGGACGGACATCATGATAATCTGAGCTGTGGGCACGTCGCGGGTAATGGCTTCGCTGGCATTGATGCCATCCACACCCGGCATATTGATGTCCATCAACACAACATGCGGCCGGACCTGCTTGGCAAGCTCAATGCCCTCCTCGCCGTTGCTGGCCTGTGCCACAACCTCGATATCTGGCTCAAACTGAATGAGCTTGCGCAGGTTATCGCGCGTCTCAGGGATGTCGTCTACGATCAGAACGCGTATCTTGTCAGACGGAAGCATAGAATCCCAGATTCAAGTCTATATGCAGGCCTGACCACGCACACAGAGGCCGGGCGTGGTCAGGCTACAAGAGTTATTCAGGTTTTCAAAGGGTCACTGCTCTGTCCCAGCGCCCCCTTGATTCAAAAAGCTCTTCAGGTTGAACACGGGTGGCTCAATCCCGTATTGAAGTTTGGGCGGCACTGCAATGTTGTACGTTTCCATCAGGTATTGTAGGGTGACCGCGTTGGTCTGATAGAGGGCTTGGTCACCCACTGCGCGGAGCACGAAATCGATATTGGCGTTCATCTCGAACGCGAATTTGATCACCAGCGCTTCCTGCTGGGTAACCGCCAGCACCAACACCTGCGGCATGATCGGCTTGGGCGGCGGAGCCGGGGGACCTTGCTGCTCTACATCCTCTGGCACCGGTGTGGGCGTGGGTGGAGCTAGCGGATCCATGCCCAGCTCTTCCTCCTCGGCCGTGGGGTAACGCCCAACACGCACGATCACTGCATCCTGCACGGTCAGCTGTGTGACCAGCCGCGGCCGCTGCTCTTCTTGCGGGACCACGTTGAGGATAATACCCAGCGGACCCTCTTCAATCCGGCCGATCAGCCCACTGGCTGGAACCTGTCCTTCCTCAGCATCGGGCACGATGAACGGTGTGGCGGTGTTGGGCAGCTTGGTGTGAAACTCCTCGTCCAGGTCAATCAGTGCCAGGGAGATCATCATATCCACATGGTCGCCCGGCCGGAGCGCGTATGCCACAGCGGTGGTGGGATCATCCTCCAGACTGGGCAACGGAAACGCGATAAGCACCCGGCCGCTAGGAATCGCCAAGGCAGCGTCACTGCCCACGCCACTTAGGTCAATCCTGTCGGTCAACATCTCGGTGAGAATGGGTTCAAAACGCACCACACTGGTTCGCATCCGCCGACCCAACACCTGCTCAATGGCATCCGGCACTCCATCGCCGTTGAAATCATCAGCCTGAGAACCGAGAATAGCCCCTTCCGGCAGAGAATCAAGCGGCCAGTCCCACAGAGTCACCGAGTCTGGCGAAATCTCCATGCCTCGACCGATATTCTGCACAGCAATGACAACCTGTGTTACCTGTTTCTGTGGGAGCGGGGTTGGTTCTTTGTCGCCGGCCGCGATAGGGGGCACGGCCTCCGGCAAAACCTCGGCCGGCTGATCGTTGCCGCCACCGATTATTCCCATCTGAAAAACGGCCCACACGATTGCGGTGATGACAAGTAGCAGAATTCCTACAATGATGATGATGACGCCACGCTTCATTGGACTATCCCTCCATCTGCGGGTTGCCTTAAGTTAGAAAGGCACATTTATGGTTAACCAAAGTATACTCGCCTTAACCTGTTTGTCAACAAGTCCTCTTTTTCTTCCTGGATGCTTTCTTGGACAACCTTCGCCGCACGGCACCGGCCGCGAACGCCAAGACCGCCAGTCCACCGGCCGCCAAAAAAACACCACCCCCCAGACCCGCTCGCGGCAACACCGATCCGCTGAACGCGGCCGTGGGAGTTGGTGTGGGAGATGACGGAGGCGGCATGGGAACCGGTGTATTCTGCACCGGGTTGGCCGTCGTAGGAGATGCCGTAGTGGTTGGAGTTGAGGTTCTGGTCGGTGTCGGCGTAGAGGAAGGGGAGGAGGTCACGGTCGGTGTCGCCGTGGATGTAGGTGTTACTCCGGCAGGTGTCCAAGTCGGTGCCACAGTATCAGTAACCGTCGGCGTCAGGGTTGGTGGCGGGGTCTGTGCATCCGCTGGTGAACCAAACGGCTGGATTGCCAACGTCCATCCTGTAGCAAACAGCACGCACATCACCACCACCACGCGCCTGATCTTTTCCACAAATACTACCTTTTAACCGTTACAACAAGTGTGCCCGCTTTTCCGGCCGACCACCACCCAAAACAACCAATGGCTTTGCATGAGCCAACTCACACAAAGCCATTGTACATAAAGTCAAAGAAAAAGGCAACTACTAATGGTACTAGCCGCCGGCCGTTAGCGACTGCGCAAGACAAGCGGCAAGAACACCCGGCGGGTGCTCGATCCCGGCAACACGGTAATCGTCGGCCCCAGCAAAACATTGTTGGATTCGTTCATCTCCAGGTTCGGGCCATAGGTAAGTCCTGTGTGCTGAACGTCCACGTCCACTTGGGCCCAGAGATCGACCGTACCCGGAACCGGAAACCAGTATACCCGCGAAAGCGTGACCGCCTGACCCGGCCCAAGCGCCAGCACCGGATCCGGAAAGGCGGGTAACGGGTGGTCGATGGTAGCGGGCACTGCATCAAAGATGAACTCGTACCGCCCCACCCCACCATTGCCACAGTCGCCCGGCGGGGGAAAGGCACACCAACCATAGTAGTGGTCATCTGGGTTCTCTGGCGGGCCATAGCCTACCGGCCGAGCATACCATTCGGTATAGAAAAAGGTATCGGGGTGCACTTCCCCCACGTTCCTGACCACAGCCGTCACCATCGCCGGATCGCCGGCCACCGGCGACGGCGGATCCACCGTCAGGCTTTCAACAACCAGGTCAGAATGGTAGCGAGGGTCTCGAAGCGTGACGTTGCCGCGGAAAGAAACTGCATCCTGCACATTCCAGCTTACCCAATGTGGATCCGGCCCAGGCTCCAGTGTATAAGACAGAATGTCAGTTGGAATAGCCGTTGCCCAGACAAACTCAAAGGGCGGGGGAAAGACCATGGTGGCCGTAAACTGAAAATAGCCGGTAGTCAACCAGCCGCCCAAAGACCCGTCAAGCAAGTTGTTAGAGTCCCGTCTTTTGACCTGAAAGTTGTACGTAACATCATTGTCATCAGTAAAGACGGTGCCCACCGATGTGGTGTAGGCCAGAAAAACGTTGTACGTGAAGGGCACCACGTTGGTTGGCGGCAAAAACGCAACCGTGTTGACCTCCGGCCAGAATTCCCAGGTCAGGGTTGGGGGCTCCACCAGCACCACCACATCTTGGGTCATCACATCAGTGGGATATTTGAGCCCCATCGAGGTACTAAAACCGCGCCAATCGTTCTGCCAGGTTACCGGCACCAGGTCATACGGTGGGTCAACTGGCGGCACGAGCAGGGTGGCCGTCTGAATCCGGATAACATTCTGGGGCACGCGCAAAGTAGCGGCATCCCCCAAAACCTGCACTCCGTCACCCAATGTCACGGCCGGCGGCCGTTTGGCAGCCAAGTCGTCCCGCTGCGCCACCGCTACCTGCGTAATCCAAACGAGCAAAAGCAGCGGCACAGCCACGGATAGTGTTAGCACCGGGCTGCGCCGCCACATTTTGCAGCTGATTATACGTCCCATTCCTGCCACAGCCACTCGAGGCGCACCAGTTTTCAGTTGGCTAACCTCCACCGCCGCCCAGGGTCGGTGTTGCCGTTGGCGTAACCGGCGTTGGCGTGTTGGTCCGGGTCGGCGTGTTGGTGATAGTCGGCGTGTTGGTCGCCGGCGGCGTGTTGGTCCGCGTCGGCGTGTTGGTTGGCGTGTTGGTCCGCGTCGGCGTATTGGTCCGCGTCGGCGTATTGGTAATCGTTGGAGTCCGGGAAGGAGTCGGTGTGTTGGATGGTGTGGGAGTCCGGGTGGGCGTAGCAGTTCCCACAACGCTACAGATCTCGAATTCGGTCACCAACAAGGTCCGCAGCCGGTTGCCCGGCGAGTCCTGATCTTCCGCCTGGACAACCAGCGTGTGAACACCCGGGGTAAAGAGATACTCACCGGTGGTTGGACAACTGGTGTTGTTCCAGGTATGACAAGGGTTGGACACGTCGCGAGTGTAGCAGACGCCGCCGCTATCGCCAAAGGCGCAATAGGGGGCGCCGTATTCAAGCCGGTTAACCACCAATGTCTGGCTCGGGTCGTAAACCATGAACCGAACCCAGTTGATTCCCCGGCCGTCTTGCAAGGCAAAATCGCCGTCGTATACAATCGCGCCAATAGTGAAAACACCATTGATACAGGATTGCGGCGCAAAGTGGCCTGACTGGGAGCCAATGATGTCATAGTTGGGGTAGACATTGGTCCTGGCCCCGGCCGGCGGCCGTGGCGGTTCGGTCACACGAATGATGGGCCCATACTTGCCGGTGATGGTCAGCGGGCAAAACAGGGCACCCAGATAGGTATTCAGGTCGTAGGTAAACTGCCGGCCGTGCAGATAAGCGTTAGCCAGCGTGCTCGGCGCACTGTCGAAATCGAGGTCAAAGAAATAGGTTCCACCGTAATTCAGGTTAAAGGCCGGAATGGTACATGGAGAGGTTGTACACGCAGCAGCATTTACTGGAGCTGGCGGATCCCAGACCCTGACACCATCTACGGCCAGATAGTCAACATGCATATTGGGTGCAGGCGTGAGCATCGACGGGATGGGATAAGGCCAGGGTGAGGAGGGCGGCGTCGCCCAGATGAACGCCCCTCCATTGACGGTCAAACTTGAGTATTGATTGTAGACATATCCGTTGAGATGATCGGCGTTGAGGTACAACGGATCGGCCGTCAGTAGACTGCAGTCCGGCGTGGGCGTGGGCGTGGGGGTGGGGGTAGCGCGGAGAATGGGGGTCGAAACCAGCGGCGGGCAGACACCACCAAAGTCAACCCTAAATCCAAAGTCGGTGGGCACCAACTCCCACGGTAAGTTGTTTAGCATCCCCAGGCAGTTGCCGCAACCCGGTTCATTGGTATCATAGTCCAGCAGGACGTACCCACCGGCCGCCGGCAGTTGCTGCGTGCTGGCGTTGGCGGTGGACGGTGAGCTGTAATCATTCATCGAAGAAGCCAGCCATCCACCACCCGAATAGTCCACATTGGTCGGGTCGAGATAGACACCCCAAAGATGCATATCGTGATGGATCGAGCCGTCATCCAGCAGGTCGAGGTAGGTCCAGTCAACATCCACCCGCGGCACATCCAGCGGGGTGTTGCCGGTCCCTTGTACATAGACTCCCACCCGGCCGCCGTCAATCCCGTAAGCCGAATGGTTGATGAATTCCACCGTCCCCAACGCCAGGTTGCCGCAGTCAGGCGTAGGCGTCGCTGTGGGCGTTTCGGTCGGCACCTGGGTAGGGGTGGAGGTGTTGGTTGGAGAGGGAGTGTTGGTCGGGGTGAGGGTCGGGGTCAACGTTGGCGGCCGGATGGCCGGCGGTAAGCCCAGCACGCGGGCGGTGCGGAATGCTTCCACCACCATCTTGCGCTCCGACTGCAACTGCACGTACGGCCAGATGCCCTTCAGTGGGGTGATCAGTGGATGGTTAAAGGTCACCACCACCAGCACTTCATTGTTGGGGCCACCGGGATCTTCAGCCGACTCGTCAGGCCAGTCATTGCCGGCCCCCTGCCATAAACAGTTCTCATGGTGGTCACTTTGGATCTCGAAGAAGGGGTTGATGTTGTCCGGCTGCGGCCGGCCGCTGCAAATTGATACCTTGAACTCGGCAATGTCGCCACCGGTAGGCTCATCGTTCAAGTCATCGGCCGGCAGCGCCAACGTTTCGCCAATGCTGATGCCGGTGGCTCCACGCAGAGCCTCATCCTTGATCGATGGGGTGCGGGCGTAATCCTGCATGGCTGCGCTGACATCCTCCCAGGTAATATCCGCCTTGGCGCGCAACCCCAACAACGGGTCGCCATATAAACAGGTAGGAGGAATGTACGCGGTGGGATCCTGGCTGTCGGCGCGCCCGACGCGTGACTCGCCGGAGACCGGGAACAAGACATCACACACTTCACCCGGCCCCTCGTCACCCGAGAAAATGCTCTCAAAGGCAGCTACTTCGTTCGGCCGGTCGATCCCGGCCCGGTCAATAGTGCAGTTATCCAGGTATGCGCGCAGGGTTTCCAATCCATCATTATTGATCAGGTCCGGGTCCACTGTAAAGATAGTGCAATAATCATGGTCATACTGGCCGGTCACTGCATACCGGATGGCAGTCCGGGCCGCGTTCTCCACCGTCAGCCAGGCCTGGAAAATGCGTGCGAATTCCAGAATCCCCACCAAAATGAGCAGCAGAATAGGCAAGATCAGCGCAAACTCGACCAGAGATTGCCCCAAAGAATGGTTTTTCCTCAATATCAACCGCCTCATAATGCACCTCACCCTTCGGCTACTGCGTGATCCGCGTAAAGATGCGGGACGCGATTTCTGAGAAAATCCGATCCAGGCCCGCAGCGGAGGGAGCGTAGTAATAGTTGCCGCAGTCTTCCCCTGTGACCACACCATACGCAACCGGATCGCAAAGATCCTGGGCAGCAGTGTTGAAATCGCCGTTATAACCTACATTGGCCAGGTAACGCAGGGTCTGTTCCCCGGCATCCGGGTCGCCACCGCCTAGATAGTTGGTTACGTCATCACCCAGACCAATGGAAAAGATAACAATAAAGTTGCCAAATGGCGATCGAAGGGCCGCAAAGTCAGCCATGTCGCGGGCAAAGTCATCTGCGTCATAGCTGGAGGGCGCCCAAGACCACCCGGCCGGCCAATCGGCCGGGTCGGGCAAACCGCCTGGGTGACAGTCTCCGATGTTTGCTGCGCTGCAATGGCGGGTGCTGGACAGTGCATCCCGACAATAGGGAGGTGCCCCCGCCCCATCGCGCGTATTGTTGGGGCAACAGAGGCCAGCCAGCGGGTCAAGGCCGCAGTTGGTGTCCTCCACCTCCCCCAGGGCCGCATTTGCACCACCATCGCTAAGCACAATCATTACCCACACCGAGTCATCCCGGCGCGTCTGCCAGTTGGTGAACTGGTTATTGGCGTAGCCAATTCCCAAACCCAGGTTGGTGTTGGTGCAAGGCCAGATGGGGTTACCAGGGATTGCCAGGCGGCAATCCACCTCGCCGTTGAACACCGTAATATCTTTGCCGGTAACGTTACCCTCCAACACGTCGAGCACATAGTCAAGGGTGGAGGTCATCGGCACAACCACATCGGCATACTGGTCAAAGGTGACAATGGCAGCCCGGTCAAAAGGTGGCTGCAAGCGATCCATAAAGCGGCGGGATGCATCCAGAACCTGCGCCATCGGTTCGCAGTCAGTGGTTGGGGTCGCCGCATTGCAGGTATCGGTCACCGCTTCACAGCCCAGCGGATCCGCAAAAGCACCCACGCCGGCCGCGTCACAGGTGTCCCACGCCATCGACCAGGAGCGGTCCAGCAGCAGCGTAACATCCAGCGTTGCCGCTTCACCCTCGGATTCGGACATCATCGGGAGCTGATGAAAGCCCAGGATGTTCATAAAGCCAAGGTTCAACATGGCTTCGGCTTCCACCCGCACCAGCTTGCGCGGTGGGTCCGAGCACATGGTGAGGTCCTCTCCTTCCAGCCAACACACGGGCAAGGGGGTTCCCCCGGATATGCCGGGGTCAGGCGGGGGAAAGGGTTGCGGGTCCACGTCACAGTGATCATCCCAATAAGTGGCGCCGTTTTCTTCCCACCAGGCCAGGTTGGCACTGTTGCCAGCCCAACTGCACAGTGAGTGGTAGTGACCGGCACCCCCAAGGTAAGGCGGCACAAAGACATCCACCGAATCCTGGGTCGCTTCCAGGTTGTGCAAACCAATGGTCTCAAACGCAGCCCAGCGGATATCGCTGTAGCGGCGCCCTTCACGCATCTGCCCGGCCGCGGAAACGGCGGCCGCGTCTGTCGCCCGGCGCAGGTGGCCGTATTGCACGTAAACCAGCGCCACATCGGTGACAATACCCACGAACGCAATCACACCGATCATGGCTGCAGCCACGATGATAATGGATTGACCATCCTCGCTGGCCTTGAGCCACCGGACCAGCTTGTTGACTTTTGCTACCCACCTCTTCACAGAGTTCGACTCCTCTTGCCGTGCTGCCTACCGGTACCCGACTAGATAAATGTCGTCCACCCAGAAGTAATCACCGTTGCCGCTGCCAGCTATCCGCACCCGAACCCGGAAATCGCTGACCATGGCAAATGGGGAGAGATCCAGGTCGACATAGTGATAGACATTATCAGCCATCGCGAACGTTACCGTGAGAATATCCCACCAGGTTCCTCCGCCATTGTCAGATACCTGGATCAACCCCTGCTCGCTGGCGTTGTCCAGGCTGTATGCTTTCCACCATAATTGCAGCCGCGCATTTGTCACTCCGGTCAGATTCACCGTGCGGGTCGAGAATCCAGTACGACGCTCGCGGAGATGATAGGTGCCACCGTGCGGCGAGTCACTGGAGACGATGGCACTGTTATCGCCACCCAGGTTCCAGTTGTTGCTCCAGCCTCCACCACCGGTGCCATTGCCGCTCTCAAAGTCATCCCAGGCAATAATCTCGGGGGTGGGTGTAGGCGTGGGCGTGGCTGTGGGGGTATTGGTGGGGGTCGGCGTTGGCGTTCCCACCATCACCAGCTCAAATCGATCCAGCCGCGTGCCATCCTCGCGCCAGAAGAACTCGACTGTGCGCTGCCCGGCCGTCAGCAGCACCTCCACCGGGTCCGGGCCATCGCGATCGTTGACATAGTCTTCCTGATAGGTGGTGTTTTGCAGCGTGTCCCACAGATAGCCACCGGCCGGGCTGCCTTCGACGCGCACGTAGAACGAGTCATCATTGCCGCTGGCCGCGTGGACCCAGCCCCGGATGCGATAGATGCCGGTGGTAGCCACATTGACGCAGAAGGTTACCTTGTGATCTTCGTTCAACGACCATTGATCGCCGTTTCCGGGCGGCACGTGGACGTACTGACCACCGCTGGCGGCCGCGTCGGTGCCAATCTCAAACGCTCCCCTGCGCACACCAACCTCTGCCTCCTGGACCAATCCCAGACAGCTCGGCGTCGGAATCACGGTGGGGGTTGGAGTCGCCGTCGGCGGCGGCGCACAGACCACTGATACATTGTCAAACGTGGCAGAGGCGACGTTCGAGTCGTCGTGGGAGGTGACAAACATCCCCACCTCCACCGGGGAAGACATCGGCACACTGACGTTTTGATAGAGCGTCCAACTCACGCCGTCGTCACTGTAATAGCCGCTAAAGCTATTGCCGTTGCGAACAATGCGTAACCACTCGGGAAAACTGTATCCCGCTCCGTTTATGTTGTTGCTAAAGTTCCACTGGAACGTGATGCCATTGCTGGGCGTGACTCCGATCATCACATAATTCGAGAACGGGCTGGTGCTATCTTTAAACATCACCCCCGCTTTGGCCCATCCGTGAGTGGTCCCGGTGAAACTGGTAATCCGGGCAGTGATCTGGCAATAGGTGTCGACCAAAGGCTGGTGGACAAAGTGGAATTCGTCGGAACTGCCCCAAATATCAGTCCCAGAGCCAGACACGGTAAACACCCCACCCGCATAGGAAGCCAAGCCAGGGAGACCAACCGGCCCGACATCTGCGTGCTGCCAAGGGGGCGGGAGGGTGGGGGTGGGGGTCGGCGTCGGCGTGTCGGTGGGGCTTGGCAGCGTTGGCGTCGGGGTATCGGTGTTGCCCGGAACAGGCGTCGGCGTGGGCGTGTTGGTTGACCCTGGTGGGGGTGTTTCGGTCGGCGTCGGAGTCTGCGTTGGCGTGGCCCCGGCTCCAATTGGTGTAGGGGATGGCCCAGGCGTGGGCGTGGGTTCCGCGGCCGAGATGGGCATCAGCGTGTAGGTATGAATCATAAAGGGGTCGGGGAAAAACGACTGGGTGAAAGGCAGATTCAGCATCAGGCTGTGTTCCCACCACACTTCCACCAACAGAAATGCAATCGCCCCGGTGGGTGGATTGGCATCCAGATATGCCCGCATGTCAGCTACGGAGAGATGCTCGCTGTAGATGGGATTGCCGGGATCAAAGTTATCCAAAAACGCGTAATAGCCAAAATCGTCCACATCGTAGTGGAAATGCGTAGTCGGTCCACCCGGTAATGATCCAGATACCAGTGTGTCGGTCAGATTCGGCCGCAACTTGATTTCGTATGAAATGGTCGGCGTGCTGGTGATGGGTGCAATGGCAAATATAGAGACGACAACGTCCTCAACAGGTGAGGAAGGGACAAAGGTCAATGGATGCAGGTCGCGGTACGCCAGACAGGCTATCTTGAAATACATGTCGGTAATCTGATCGCTGGGATCGGCCGGGTCCGGCCCTTCCTCGCACAACTCAATGGGGTCGCCACTGACGCCGCCGGTGTGCGTCCAGGGTTGCAGCAAGAGGGGGTCCGGGTCGCCGTCAGCGCCCAGGCGAGCGCCTTCACGGCTGGCATCGAGGACCGTCAAATAGTGGTTGGCGTAAAGCCCCACCTCGATCAGGCCCGCCAGCAAGAGAATGAGGATGGGAAACACCAGCGTGATTTCCACCAGGCTCTGCCCCCGTTGCGCAGCCCAGGTTGCCCGTACATGATCCCACAAGCGTTTTGCGACCTTTTTCATCGTCTTGGCGCCTTTGTTTGCCTGTTGTGCCACAAGCCTGCTATGGCACTTGGGCTAGTTTACCACACTACCGAATCATCCCGTAATTATCGATGTCAAACCCGTAACTGCTCAGGCAGTAACGCTTTTTGTTGGGGGGTGTGCGGGCGCTCCGCGCCCGCACACCCCCTCATTCTCTTCCCAAGCCCTTGGGCTGAGTAGTTACACAAACCCTACCTAATTCACACCAGCCAGGATTTCCTGGCATAGCACAAAACGTGCGACCCAATCTAGTCCCACTCAAGATGATTTTAACCAATCCCTCATTTAACTGCAATAGGACGCCAGTCACTGCTACCAGCCAGGGTCATTGCATCTTGGCCTATTGCTGCCACAAAAGGTGGAAAAGCGGATTGTGCTACCGGCCGGTTTGGTACGGCCGGAGCACCGCTGCGGGAATAGCTTGGCGCGCCCCGCCGGGCGGGGTCCAGTACAAGCGCAACTCGGAGCGATCCAGCCAATCCCGGAATCGCAGATCTATCGGATGGCGACCCGCCTCCAGCCAAACCTTGACCTCGACCAGGTCTGTGGTTTCATCAGCCTCAGCTACCACCTCTCCTCCAAGAGCGAGTTGCGCCCAGCCGCGAACGCGCAGACCAAACGCATACTCTCCAGCCCGCTCAACCTCGATCTCACCGGACCATTCGCCGACGTACGGCCGGGGCAGCGGCGTAACGTGAAAATACATATCCACGTTCGGGTCGATGCGCTCCACCGCGGCCGGGCCATCCCAGTTATCCCCGGCATAGAAGGCGGCTCGCAGACCCTGCACGCTGACCGGCGGGGATTGAAACAGCGCCCAGGCCGGCACGGTCGCCGGCCGCGAATCTGGATCGGCGTCAGGCGTGCGCCAGGCAAGCCCTATCTCCCCCACCCCGCCACCTGCCTCAATAGTCAAAGCGTGATTGCCCTGAGGAAGACGCACCTCAGCAATCGCCACCCCGCCAGCACTGTCCGCAACCATCTGGCCGTCCAGCCACACTCGGGCAACGGCCGGGGATTGGAGCAACAACTCGTAATCGCCAGAGCGCGGCGCGTACAGCACGCCCCGCCATTCGGCCGAGAACGGCAACCGCAACGGCGCTGTCTCCGGCCAGGCACCAATCAGTTCTTTTTCTACGCGAATGATCGTCGGCTCCCCGGCCGGATTCGAGCCAGTCCAATAGCGCGCCGCCAATCCCTGAATGCGCTGAATGTCGCCGGCCGGAATGACCAGTGTGTGCAGCGCTGGCGCCCCGCTGGGAAAGGTGTCCAACCGGTGCGTGGCATTGGGGTACAACTGGAGAACCTGGCCTGGCAGCTCGGAATCGTGCCGACCGACGAACAGCGCCGCCGGCCGATCACCGGGCTCGCGGATCGGCAGCACGTCAGGTGAAAGAATCACCCGGCTATCCTCAACTTGGGGGGCCAGGAACTGCACTGTGAGGTGATCGTGGTAAAACATTGAGACGTAAAAGGTGGTCTGGCGCTGCCCCAATTCCACCATACGGCGGGCAATCAGCGTTTCGATAGCGTTGTGTTTCTCCCATACCTCATCGTGGTTTGCCTGACGCACAAAGTAGGTATGCGCATTCGAATACCCACAGAGCCCTCCCATGGTCAGCAAGGCTGCCAACGCCCATGCCTTTTGTGACCCGGCCTCTACCCGCATCCAGAGCGCGTCGGCCGCCAGCGCCGCACAATACAGGGCGGCCGGCATGGAGCCAATCGAGCGCAGCATCTGCGGCGCTTCCGCGTCGAACGACAGGATTCCACCCAGCAGGCCGATCGGCAGCCAGAATAGAACCAGTAACTCGGCCAGGTTGCCCTGCGCTCTCCGGACGGCAATTGCCATCCCAAAGACAAACAGCACCCCGGTCAGCGGGTCCAGCATCGGCTCTCCGGGGAGATTATGCCGGCCGTTCGGATCCCCGCGGACGTTGAACGCCAGCACGTGTTTGACAGCCGACGATGCGATCGCTTTGGCCAGATTCGGCTCTTCCCGCTGGGTAAAAATGGATATGTAGCGCGTACGCTCCCAAAAACTATCCGGCTCGCGCAGCGCGTACTGAACAACTGGCGCCGAAGCCAGCCCGGCCGCCAGCGCCAACGCCCCCACCGGGACGAGCAGGCGCAGCGGGCCATCGCCCCCGCGCCATCGTGTGGTCGCTTGATAGGCCAGGAACACAACCACCACCAGCGCAAACGGCCGGAACGCAGAATAAAAGCACAACCCACCCCCAAACGCCAGTCCTGCCCAGACATAATCATGTATCGCGCCGCGGCGATGTGCGCGCAGCAACAACCACAGCACCAGCAACACAATAAACGGGGTAGAAGCGCCGTGGATTCCCAGCCGGCTAAAGGTCACATCCCAGCGTGATACAGCGCACAAAAAGGCGAGAATCAACCCCAAGCGTTCGCTTCGCGCTTCCCGCCCCACAAAAAACGCCAGCACCACTGTCCCCAAGCCAAAGGTAACAGTCACCGCGCGGATGGCGAGCGTGGTTGGCCCCCACAGCCGAAATGCAGCGACAATCAGGTAGATGAAATGGGCCGGCAGGTTGGTGGACCCTGCAAACACCGGCCGGTAGCCTGGCTCATTCAGGATCCGTAGGGCCAAACGGGCATTGTCAGCCTCATCGTACCAGGTGCCAAAAGGGAGGGTGTCAAATTGGTAGAGACGCATCAAGGCCGCCACCGCCAGGATAATTGCACCCCAAAAGAGCGTCGGCCGCGACAGTCTGGGCAAGCGGAATCTGACTGGCTGCAACACGTACCAGGAGGCCGTGAAGATTATCACGCTGCTCATATGGAGGGTCCAGGCCCACGCTTCCCGCCCCTTGGGGAACAGTAAAAGACTGCCGCCAGCGCAACCGGCCGCCAACAACAGCAGGGACAAACCCACCCACCCCGGCCGGCGGCTGCGCCGAAACCAGGCGCTCAGATCTGCCCCCAGGTTTCCGCCCCTACCTGTGCAGGTCAAAGCGGATGAAATGCAAAACACCGGCTTCGTCCCGGCCCAACGTCTCCGTCAGCTCGGGCCAAAACTGCCGTACGGATTGGGACAGGCTGTCCACGTCGGGAAGACCTACATCCAGCAGGATCACGTCGCACGAGGTGCCCTCAATGGGAGGCGGGACCTGGTTGAATGCCAGCCACTGCTGAGGGGTGATATGATAGGCGCTGTAAAACGCCTCCGGGATTGCCAGATTAAAGTTCGAACTGGCGAATAGACACACCTGCCCCTCCGGCCGCTCCTCCTGCACGATCCGCAACCCGAGTGACGCCCGAAAAGGCTGCGGAATGCGGCCGGGCGACAACCAGCGCATCTGATAGATGCCCAGCAGCACTACCACTGCGATCAACAACCCATCCGCCACCGGCCGGAGACGGACCGGCCGCCAGCGTACCCGCAGCGGCCGCAACAGTTGCGCCAACCAATGCATCAGTTGCCGCGCTCCAATCGCCGCCCAGAGCGCGTAAAAGGGAACCATGATGAACATGCGGGTGTTGGATGGATAGGCGTATTGATTGGTCCCGGCCGTTGCCAACAGCGCAACCAGATACGCTCCCAGCAGCCACCACCGTGCACGTCTGCCCTCTTGCCGCTCCCCATTGCACCCGAGCGGTCCAGCCAACAGCAATGCGGTGCCCAGCACCGCCAACATGCTGCTGACGGGATCGAGGTGCGGGCCAAAAGTCCAATGTGAGTTCCTTCCCGACCAGATCGGCAGCATTACACTGTAGAACAGGTTATGCAGAATGTGGCTGGTCACCGTTGTCCCAGGCTCCAGCTCAATCATGCTGCCTAGAGATGAGCGGGTGAGGTTGCGCTGCCAAAGCTCGGAATTGAGCAGCACCGGCGCCGCGACTACGAACCAGGCAACCAACACTGTGAGCCAGGGCCGCAATCGATCCTCTCGCCTGCGAAACGGTGGCGCGTTGATCAGCAGCATCAGCAACACAGGCAGAATCGTTACCCGGCCGAGCGCAAAGGTGTACATCCCTACCCCGGCCGCCACCCCTCCGGCCGCCACCAGCCAGCGCCGGTTACTCCGCAAACCCCAGCCCAACAGCGCAGGAGCCCAGAAAAACGGGATCAACGCCGAAGTGTGGGCGTAACCGGTCTTGCCAAACGAGAGCAGAAAATGAGAGCCAGCCACCAAACCGGCCGCCAGCAACGCCGTCCGTTTGGGGACGAACAGGCGGGCCAGCAACCACAGACCGGGAACGCTGCTGACCACAAACAGCGCCTCGCTGATCCGCCAGCCATATGAATCCGGCCCGAACAGCCTCATGGTCAGCGACTGGAACCAGGAAACCGCTACCGGGTGGACGTCGTAGGCCCCCGCACCGAAAAAGTGTAGGGGGATTTTGCCCAGAAACAGGTCGCGCGCGTAAAAATAAAACGTGTATTCATCGCCCACCACAGACCAACGCCAGGACCGAATCCCGTAGGCAGTGGCGACCAGCATGATCAGCCCCAGTCCCAGCAACGCCAGCCGGTACGGCGCTGCGCCAAACAAGGTTTCCGGCCGCCAGCCGGCCCGCCGAGACAGCCACATCGAACCCGCCATCAGCAGGGTGAACAGAGCAGCCAGCTCCCACCGGCCGCCACCCCAACCAGCAACCGCCAGCCACGAGAGCACCATCCCAGCCAGGAACCAGGCATCAGCCCGGGCGGGGCGGGCGTCAGGATCGGGCAGCAGCGCCAGATAGCGGCCGCCGCCTGAAGCCCAGCGTTGGTGCGCCAGCCACGCCCCCAGACCGGCCGCACCCAGCAGCACGGTCAGGGCGAGTGCGAAATATGGCGAGAAGTACGGGTGGCATAAAACCGGCACGGCGCAACTCAGCTTGCGCAACGGCTCCAGAAAGGCAAGGCTGGCCCCCCACCACAACCGACCGATGATGATATACTGCCCAACGACCAGCAGCAACAAAACAGCTCCCACCAGCGCGGCCGCCGCCCTCGTGTTGAGCGGTGCCACCCTCAATCGGGCCGCCAGCCCGGCGCGTGGTTTCTCAGCAGCCTGCATGCTGGGTGGCAGCCGATGGGGCACGGATGCGACCGGAACGTCACCCGGCCGGCCCAGGTCAATAGCCAGAATACGATGCCCGGGCGCATCGGCCACGTACAGCACCTGGCCATCCGGGGACGCGGCCGCGGCCAGGCTGGCCGGCCGATGGTCCGCCGGCAATTCCGGCACCGACCAGCGAGCCAGCAATTCGCCATCGGCCGCAAAGCGATAGACCGTCCGCTGCCCGAGGTCCACCGCCAGCAGCTCACCCTGTGGGGTGGACACCAACGCGTCGGAGGAAAACTCGGCATCGGCCGACCAGTGGCTGACCGCAGCCTGCAACAAGGGAGGCAAGTCGGCCGGCGCGGGTTCCAGTGGAACTTGTTCATCCGCGGGCTCGACGCGAGTAGATTCCACCTCTTCCGGCGGCAGCATCCCGGCCGGCGGCCGGAAGCCGGCCACCACATCAGCCAGCGTCGCCTCTCGCCAGTGCTGCCGGAAGAGCGCCACGCGCTGCGCCAGCGGCACCTCCCGCCAGGAGGCATAGGCTGCCAGGTCGACGGTTGAGGCGGGAAGGGCTTCTCCAACCTCGGCCGGCGGCGCTTCCGGTTTGCCATCTTGCACCGGCCGCACCGCCTGGACAAACAGGACCAGCGCCGCCAGGTATCCCACTACACCCAGCAAGGCCAGCCCATGGGAGAGCGCGTATTGGGCCGCCAACCCCAGCCCCAATGCCACCAACGCGGAAAGCGCCGGATGGCGGCGAACCAGTTGCAGGCCCGGCCGTTTTG
Organism: uncultured Chloroflexia bacterium; assembly: GCA_963707345.1. Lineage (GTDB taxonomy): Bacteria > Chloroflexota > Anaerolineae > Promineifilales > UBA4811 > CAVPPE01. The sequence goes on along the minus strand of CAVPPE010000001.1, from coordinate 468,760 downwards.
CCCACAGTGCAACCAGCCAATTCCGTCCATCCGGCTGTTCCGGCAGTGCGAGTGGATCCGGTCGCTCCTGCTGGCGCTTCCAGTGCAGCCGCCGCAGCAAGAAGATCAGGCCCAGGCTGAACCCGGAGGCAATGATCAGCAAAACCAGGTAACCCAGAATCAACTGCAGCATGGTCAGCCCTGTTTGACGCGATAGATAAGCGTATCTTGCGGCCCCGGCCGGGCCGGAAAGGCCAGCTCTAGCCGGCCGGCGTCGGTCAGGCGGGTGAATTTCTCCAGCCCTTCGGCCGCATAATAAACGCGCTCCAGTTCGCCCACAACCACGTACTCCGCCCGGTAGCGTTGCAGGAATTCCAGCGCCGCATCGATATTGGTGGTGCTGTAGAATTCCTGCACCTGCCGGATGCGGTCCTCCACCACCCGGCCGGAGACCACCGAGTTGTGCTGCCGCAGGTGCCAGCTCCAGCCCACCACCGTCGGCAGGCCGGTGTAGACCGAAAAGCGGGTTCCCCAGCGATACTCGACCGTCTGCCCCTCCACAATCACCGGCGTGCCGGCGGCGTTTTCCTGCAACCAGCGGATCGCAGCGTAATCGCGCGAGAGGTCCAGCGGCCGATCCTCGTCACGATAGATGGCCGGCCGGTCCGGCCCATCACCCAGCATGAACGCCATCCCATCCAGCGTGAGAGGCGGCTGCTCCGTATCCGGCCAGCGGTCGCCCGTTTTGGCCGGCGTGGCGGTGATGGGGTACAGGGCGGCCGCGACCACCAGCAAAGCCAACCCCGCCAGCCACCAGCGCCGCCCGCGCCGGGGCCAGCGCCGCAGGTGAGGCAGCAGCCAGGCCAAGCCGGCTCCGGCCGCCACGCTCAGGAACATCCAGACCTGGAGGTAAAATTTGAACACCGTGTTGTTCCGGCCGACATCCCCCTTGAGCACGATCACTTCCACCACCAGCGTCAACCCAATCGCCATCCCCACCAGCGCCAGCGCAATCCGCCGGCCGGCCGGCACGCCCGGCGCGCGGCTCAACAACAGAGCCGCAACCCATCCTGCCAGCGGCAACCCGACCACGAGCGGTTCATAGTCGTGTCGCCAAAACCAGAACAGACCCCAGCCCACGGCCGCGCCAGCCGCCAGCACCAACAACACATAGCGCCGGGCCAGCGGCACCAGGGTGCCCAGCGGGGTGTACAACAGCCCTTTCACCCTGGCTCGCGCCCAGCCGGCCGAAAGCACGGCCAGCAGTGTCACCAGCAAATACAGAAACAGACCGTGGACGGTGAGATAGTCTCCCAGCGGCGTGCGTGGGCCGCGCCACAACTCGGCCGAGACATAGTCCGAGCCAAACCACTGGCGGAAAGGAGCGTAGAGCAGGAACGCCAGCCCCACCAGCAGCGCCAGCCGGCCGGCAAACGTGGCAATCGCGATCCGCGTCACCCGGCGCTGATTCACCCAGACTGTGTAGCCAACCGCCAGCGCACCCAGGCCGGCCGCGATGGGGAAATCCCAGGTGTGCGTTGGATAGGTGGCTCCAATGATGAGTCCGCCCAGCAACCAGCCCAGCCAGCCAATCCGGCCGGAGGCCAGCACCAGGCTCACCGCCCAGGCCAGCACGGCAATCATCACCGGCAGATCCAACGTGTGCGGGTGCAGGTCGCCGTAGAGGAACGAGAAATAGGGGAATTCGACGATCGGCGTGCCGGGACTGTGGGTCAAAATCGCGCGAGAAGCAGAAAAGTACCAGTCGCCACGCGCCCCGCTGATCAGTTCCGCCTCCCCGATCAGGACCCGCTGCAAGCCCTGCGCGGCAGCGGCAATCTGCTCGAACCAGGGGGCATGAACGCCAGCGGCCGGGCCAAGGTTCTGCAAGCGCTGCCAGATCAGCCGGACCTGGTAGAGATTGCCCAACAGCACCATCAGCACCAGCGCGGTCAGGCCGGCCAGATAAGCCCACCGCACCTTGCCGGTCTGTCGGCCGGCGGTTGCCAGATTAAACGCCACACTGAACGCGCCCACCCCGATCAGCGCAAACCAGGTGGGCAAGATCAGGTTGTACGCCACGGTGGGAACGATCCCCAGCATCTTGGTGGGCACGGCCGCCAGCACGTACCCATAGTAATAGTAGTTAAGATAGCCACCCGACAGCCACGGGTCGTACGGCGGGAAGGTGGTGCTCTTGAGCACGGCGTTGAAATAGGAGAGGTCCATCGGCTTTTCGCCGCCCAACCACGGGTGCCACAGGTCAGGGTTGCGCCAGCGCACCGCCACGCCCAGCAGAAAAAGGCCCAGAAACAGCCCCTCGACCAACAACAGGTAGCGCCAGCGCCCTCGGATAAAGAGGGCCAACTCACACCGGCGCCGCCGCGCCAGCCAGACGGAACACAGCGCCAACCCGGCCGCGAAAGCCCACAGCGCTCCCCGGGTAAAGGGGACCCACTGGAGGCTGGCGCCCATCCAGGCCAGCCAGGCGACTGCCAGCAGCCCGCCCAGTCGTGCCAGTGGGTAGCCCCGATCAGACAGACCCGGCAGAGCAGCATAGAGAAGCGGAAAAGTGAGCCACCCAATCACCAGAACCAGCAGATACCAGGCTGAAACCCCCAGCGCCGGCCGTGCGTTGAGCGCAGAATCAGTGTCAAACATCTCAGACCAGGTGCCGCCGGATGTCTGCGCCGCCAGCCGGTCGGCCGGCAGTATCAAACCGGTGGGGGTATTGGTATACTGGACCGGCCCCTGCTCCACCACCTGCAACAGGTCCACGTCATCCAAAATGCGTTTTGCCTGGGCCAGGGAAAAATCCGTTGACTTGCGAAAGATCAACACTTTGGGGTGGTCGTACACCGTAAAGGCTTCCTCGGCCGTCTGGTCTGGGATGGTGAGCGGGCCCAGGTTCGGCCGGCTCTCAAAGGTTGCCACCAGCTCAAACCCCAGCGGGCCGGAAAGGGGCGGCTCGGCCGGGTAGGCACAACGATAGATGTATTGCTCCGGGCAATCAAAGAGCGCCTGGTAATAAGCCAGCGTCATGGGATAGCTCAGCGGCAAGCGCGGCATCGCGTCGTAGGCCCGGTTGGACGAGATCACAATGTAATCCGCCTGCGCCAAAACATCCAGCATGCGCAGCCGCTTGATCTCATTGTCCGGCTCGAACAGTTCCAGGTTGTGCACCTGATACAACCCGCCAAGGGGATCGTAACCGTCAATACGCAGAGGGAGCACGTCATCCCAGGCGGTCTCCCAGGCCAGTCTGGCGCCGCCAAACGAGACCGGCCCGCCAGAGGTGACGTCCACCGTCAGGTAATAGGTGGTCCCGGCCTCGACTGGCACCGGCCGGAAGGTGAACAGCGGCCGCTCGCCCTCACCGAGCCAGGTGGCCGTCGCCAGCGGCTGCGCTCCCTGCGGGTCGCGAGACAGCTTGACCTGCAACGCCCCCCGGCCGGAGACGTGCATGGCAGTGATAGCGCTGACCGCCCCAGAGACGTCCGGCACAAAAGATCGATTCCAGCTCTGTCCGGCCGTCAACTGGATCTGCGGCGAAATCGGGATTGGAATCTGCCGAACCCCATCGGGCGTGTCCACCATCACATTCAGCGGGCCGGGGATGTTCTGGAACATCCAGCGGGACGCTTCCACGCGTGTATGCGGCCGGGTGTAAATGCGAGTAAAGGCGAAGGCATAGGCATACGTGCCGACCAAAACCAGCGCCATCGCCAGCAGCGCGGCCGCACCCGCCCAACCGCGCCGTTCACCGCGGCGCAACTGTCCCCAGGTCTGACGGCCGGCCCGCGCTCGGTCCCAGCATTCAGACAACGCCCAGGCCGCCAGCAGCGCCGCAAAAGGATAGATGGGCATAAAGTAGCGCAGGTAGCGCCAGAACTGCAGGTTCTGCCAGACAAAGTAGCCCCCCAGCCAGACAACCGGCAAGAGATGGCTGCGCCAGTCCGGCCGCCCGCGCCAACAGCGCCAGGCGGCCCACAGCCAGCCGGCCGTGGCGGCCAACCCCAGCGGCAGGCCAAAGCCCCACAGAGTCAGGTTGGTCCAGGCATAGCTCAACATCGGCCGGCTGGTCCAGTGATGGTTGGGTGGCCACCCCTGCCGGCCGCTGACCTGGTTCTGGACCTCCCTCATGATCGCCACCCAACGCTCGTTGAACTTGATGCCCCAAAAGCCCGGTCCGGCAAAGGCATAGGGTTGGAACACACGGAAAAAGAGCGCGGCCATCAGCACAGCCAGCACCCAGCCCACCGCCACACGCCTGACGGTCGTGGCGCGTGCCTCCCGTTGCTCCCAGGCCTGCGCTATCCGCACCAATCCAGCCACACCGATCAGGCCCAGCGCCGGCCCGGTGGTCACCTTGCAGGCCATCGCCAGTCCGGTGAGGGCACCAAAGAGCGCATAATGCCACCACCGGCCGCGCTCCATCACCAGCGCCGCAACGTACATGCCGGCCACAATAAAGACGGTGGAGAATGAATCCACGGTGAAAAAGTGGGAAAGCTGGATAGCCATCACCGTAGCCGCGCCGAGGGCGGCCGCCAGCAACCCCACTCGCCGGTTGTACAGGCGCGTTCCCAGCAGGTACAGCAGCCCGACGGCCGCCAGGTCAAAGAGGCCAGAAAGCACCCGCCCCACCAGCACCACCCGGTCGTACTGGGTCATCTCCAGCCATTGAGCCAGGTAGCGGGTGAGAAACAGCGGGAACATGCCGTAGGTATACGAACCACCTTTGAAGGGGTTGAGCGCCGAATTCTCGGTGTCGAAATATCCCCCAAGGCCAAACAGGCTGGTCGCCGGCCGGATCTGCTCGGACACCATGGTGACAAACCGCTCGTCCGGATGCAGGTGCTGGTTCGAGTCCCAGTTAAGCCCTATGAACCGGAAATAGCCCCCCAGCAAAAGAATAACGAGCAGCAGAACCCCGGACCCCAGGCCGCGTGAAAGCCGGAATGGTCTGGAGGGTACAGGCACATCAATCTCGACCTCGGCCGGTTCCACGGTCGGCACAATCGCTTCCTGCACGACCGGCTCTTCAACTGCCAGGGCCGGCTCCGAGGCATCAAGCGAAATGGATTCGGCCGGCAGCTCCGGCGGGGATTGCACCTCGGCCGGGACCGCGATAGCCAGCACAGGGGTCTCGTCTGCGCCGGCCGGAGCGGGTTCGTCTGCGGCCGGTTCGGCCGGCAGGGTTAGGGCTTCATGCGGGAAGGATTCATCGTGGGTCGGCCGGCCGGCCGGGCGGCGCAGCAGACGGCTCAGAAGCACCCCCAACAGAACTGCCAGCAACAGCGCAGCCAGCACCCCCAGTGGCCCCGCCAGAACAAGCAACATGACGTCCCAGGAGAGTGATACGTCTGGCTCCACTGCGCCCCTGTTTCAGGCCTCCACCGCCAACAACGGCGGCGGCCGCTAATCAAGCGTGGTCGGAATCGTCACCACCACGTGCGTACCCTGGCCCGGCTTGCTATCAATCTCCAGAGTGCCGCCCAACATCTCCACCCGCTCAAACATCGTGTTCAGCCCCACCGTCTTGCGTTGACGGGCAGCCAGGACCGCCTCATCGACGTTAAACCCGGAGCCATTGTCATCCACCACCGCCCGCACCCAATCCTCCTCAACCTCTACTGTGATGCGCGCCTGGGTAGCCTGGGCATGATCGCGCACGTTGTTGAGCAACTCTTGCACAATCCGAAAGACCGTCACTTCAATATGGGGTTCCAGCCGCCGGTCTTTGCCGACAATGGTGACTTCGATGGGTATGCTGTGTTTCTCGCGGAAACGCTCCGCGTAGCGGCGCAAGGTCGGAATCACACCCAGGTCATCCAGCATCATCGGCCGCAATTCAAAGATAAAGTCGCGAATCTGCTGGAACGTATCCGTAGCCGCGCTTTTCAGCCCCACCAATTCGGACCGCGCCCGGTCGGCGTCGTTTTCAAACAGCCGCTGGCAGATTTCGGTCTGCAGGATAAAGTTGGTAATCGATTGCGCAGGCCCATCGTGCATGGCGCGGGACAGGCGACGACGCTCCAACTCTTGCGCCTCCACAATGCGAACCACGATAGCTTGGGCGCCGTCCAACCCGCTCCCGGCCGGGCCGCCGGCAGACTCCATCGGCCCCTCGGTCACCTCCAGGAAGCGGTGCAGCAGCTTCATGTACCGTTCCATGTTTTTCTGGTCGCTCTGCAACTTTTCCAACTGACCACGCATGGTGAAAAGCCGCTGCTGGGCGTCCTGCACCGCATCGTATGCTTCGCGAATGTCCTCGCGCGGCACCGTCTCCAGGTTGGTCTGGATGTGCCGCAGGTGATTGGTGGCTTGGGCATGGCGGCGCGCCAGCTTTTCCACTTCGCCCGTGCTCTGCTGAATAAGCACGTCAATTTCCTTAATTTCGCGCTGGACTTGCTCGAATTCTTTTCGCGCATCCGGCATCACTGCCTGTTGAGAAGTGTCTTCAGGTAGGGACGAAGTTGTGGTCATGATTCCTCTGTTTTTCAACTCCGAGCATCTTCCAAGCGAACCCAGCCACGGCCCAGGGCATACACGGCCGCCTGAGTTCGATCATCTACATCCAGTTTGCGCAGGATGGAGGTCATGTGATTCTTGACGGTCTGGTGGCTGATGCCCAACTGGTAGGCAATCTCTTTGTTGCTCAACCCCTTGGTGACCAGCTGTAGAATCTCCATCTCGCGCGGCGAAAGCGGCATAAAAGCTTCCTCAGGGTCAGATCCCAGTCGATCAGCCAACGCGCCCAGCTCTGCTTGCAGCCACGCCTGGACGCCGGCCTCGGTGAGGACTTCGCTGCCAACCACGAATTGACCCTGCAGCGCGGTATGGATAATGTCCACCAGCCTGTCCGGCGCAATGTCCTTGGGACAGTACGCAGAAGCGCCGGCGCGCATGGCATGGAAAACCTGTTCCTCGTTGTCATAACCGGTGAGCATGATGACTTTGATGTCACACTGCTCCTCCTTGATGTACCGTGTCACCTGCAAGCCGTTCATGGAAGGCAGGTTGATGTCCATCAGGACCACATCCGGACAGAGTTCACGGGAGAGTTGCAGCGCAACCTGCCCGTCGGCCGCCTCGCCAGCAACTACAAAGTCGCTTTCAGTCTCTAGAACATCACGAACACCCTGACGAAAAACCGGGTGGTCATCCACAATGAGGACTCGGATTGGCTCCATTTTGCACCTCTCAATCTGGCCTAACAGCGCAATCTGCCCCTTTGGGTAACTGCTCAGGCAGTGTGAAGATTTGTGGGTTGAGCAGGTACCCCATTGGCAAGGTGCTGTCAGTATATCATAAAACAAAGTGGATGGGCAACTTGCGGTTAGTCCGCGTTTTCCGGCAAACGATAGACCGTGCTGTTGTTCAGCCCCGCCATCCGAGTCAGGCGCACGTCGGCACTGAACAACGCGATCACTTCCGGCCGGTCGGTCAAGGCCGGATACGACCAGCCCGGCGCAGTGACCAAGTAACGCGCGGAACTGGTCAGCACATAATCAGTTAGTGCCGCTTCGTCGTCCATCAATGGGACCACATCCGGGGATATGAGGCCAGCCAGATCAAGCAACGGCCGCCCAGCAAAGTAGCCAATCGCCCCAATATCGTGCGCAGCCACCTGCTCGCCTGGTTCGGTGTGTTGGCTCAACCAATGCGCCACGGCCACCATCTCGCCCTGGATGACCTGCACATCCTGTGCGTAAGCTCTTGCGCCCACAAGAAAAAAGACCGCGGCCAATACCGCCACGGCCGCCAGCCAGACGCGGCTCAACACCCGGCGCACTGCGGCCGGATGTCGCAGGTGGACCCAGCCCGCCATGCCACCTACTCCGCAAATCAGCAGCGGTGGGATGGCCGGGAAAAGGTAGCGGCCGTGCTGGTAGGTGACCGGCAGCCGAAGCGCGTACAGCAGCCAATGCAGCGCTGCATAGATCGCCAGCAGAGCCAGCAGGCCAGCTTGGGACCGCTCGCGCCGGCGAAACAACAACCCAATCCCGGGCAACAGCAACACCTGCAAGCCGGCCAGCGGCGGCAGTGCTATCCGGCCGAGGCGTAACAGCAATGGCTCGGCTAGCAAGCTCGCGTACTCGGCCTGCTTGGCGTAAAAGGTGTTGGGCCACGGCCGCCCGCCCAGGCGCAGGTTGAGAACCAGGTACAGCAACATCAGCACCGCAAAGGGGACGCCGGCGGCCGCGCCAACCTGCCAGACCCGCCGCAGCGACCAGCGGCCGCGGACCGCAAGCCAGGCCTGGCGCAGCGCGACCAGCCCCAGGAGCAACACGCCTTCCGGCCGGGTGAGCACCAGCAGCCCGCCCAACGCGCCGACGGCCGCCCAGTTCTCCCAGGCTGCCTGCTCCACCACGGCCAGCACCAGCGCGGCATACAGCACCGTCTCCATCCCGCTGGCGGCCGCCCAAACCAGATGCCACTCGGTGACCGTCAGTAGACCGGCGGCCGGGCCGGCCCACACTGGTTTCGGGAAAATCACCTCAGCAACCCGGTGCGCCAGCCGGCCGGTCAACGCCAGCGTCACCGCCCCCAAACCCCAGGTCCACACCTGATACGGCAAGCCCAGCCAATAGCCGATCGCCAGCAGCGCGGTCCAGAGTGGCGCGGTGGACCCGGCGCTGGTCTCACCGGGGACATACTCCCACCGGCCGGTCTGCGCCAGGTTGCGAGCGTAGGTCTGATGAATCCAGGCATCATCCAGCGGAAAGCCCAACTCGCCCTGCAGCCCCAGCAGGTAGCCAGCCACCAGCCCGGCCGCCAGCACCAGGTACAGCAGGGACCAGCGGATTTGCGTCAACTTGAAGGGCATGCTACCATTCCTCGAACGGCCATCCTATTGGAACCTGTTATACCATGTTACCGTGGATTACCCAAGCATTGCGCACCCTATCCGTGCGGCCCGCCCGTCGCGCGGATGCGGCCGCCATCAACCAGCTGCTGGATTCCAGCTTGCACAGCCACATCCACCCGGATTGGAGGCCAGCCATTGACTGGATCGGCCGGGCTGTTGCCCTGGTGGCGGAAACCCGGACAGGGCTTGCCGGCTGCATCATTGCCCCGGCCGACCCCCCTCCGGCCGCCTGGTTGCGCGCCGTTGCGGTGGCAGATGGCTTTCCGGCCGGCCGGGTTCTGCCCCTCCTGCTGTCCGCTTGTTTGGCGCAACTGGCGCGGGACGGCGTTGCTACGCTGGCCGCCATGCCGGCCGGGCCCTGGCTGGCCCCCTACCTGGATGACGCCGGTTTTGCCATTGTGGAGCAGGTGGAAACATGGGCCAAGCCGGACTTGCACATTCCACGGGCCGGGGCGGCCGACGTGACGGTGCGCCCCGCCGGCCGAGCGGACATCGAGAAACTGGCGGCCATTGATGCGGCCGCGTTTGCCCCCCGCTGGCGCTATAGCGCAGAGACGCTGGCCCTGGTCTGGAACAGAACCGGCCTGTTCACCATGGCTGCACGGGCGGGGAAAGCGGTCGGTTTTCAACTCAGCCTGGCATACGGCGAAATAGCCCACCTGGCGCGCATCACGGTGAGCCCGGATGCACAGCAGGGCGGCGTGGGGAGTCGCTTACTGGCGGATTTGCTGACCCGCTGCACTTCCATGGGGATAACCATGGTCTCGCTCAACACGCAGTCCGACAACCACACATCCCAACAGCTCTACTCGGCCTTTGGGTTCCGGCCGGTTGATTCCCCGATCGCTGTGTGGGAGCGGCCGGTCTAAACCGGCTGCAACATGCGCTGCAACATGCGGGCCAACTCGACTGCCTGGGCAAGCGGCGTGGTGGCAAAATAGACCAACGCCAGTGGTGCGTTGGCTCGCATCTCTTCCAGCTTGGGTAACCATTCTGCCAGTTCCAGCGCATCGTAGCGGTAGTCATGGCGGCGCAGTGGATCATCCCAGTCATCGTAATTCCGGCCGCAAAAGCGCGCACAGGCCACCGGGCCGGTCACCCAGAGGACCGGCTGCACCAATTCCGGCCGGCGCGGCTGATCCACGCAGCAAAAACAGAGGCCCTTCTCGCGCAGCCAGCCTTCCGTCCCTTGCACAATCCAACTCTTGTGCCCAAACTCCACCGCCAGCGGCCAACCATCCAGACCGTCCCGCACCCGCAGCAGAAAATCCTTGTGCTCCGGCCGGTTGTCCACAGCGGCCGGCAAGACAGCCAGGACGCAACCCAACTTGCCTGCATCGGCCAGCGGCTCCAGCCTGGCCGCAAAGGCTGCCAACTGGTCCGTACCCCGGCCGTGGATGACACTGTGCGGCAAGTGGGCGGCAAACTTGAAACCGGCCGGGACCAACTCGGCCAGTAAGGCCATCTCCTCCGGAGTGGGCAAAACACCTTGCGCGGGGAACAACTCTGCGGTCATGAATTCAAACCGGAACTCGGCCGAAACACCCTCTGAAAACTGCACCATCCAGTCAGCCCAATTGCATCCACCAACGCCCACCAGCATCATGGCCGCCCCCTAAAAGTATGACGCACTTGACGCGATCAGCAACTGACCGCCGTAATACAGCGCCAGGCTGAGCCGGTTCCAGCGGAACGGCCGGCCAAACTTGTTGATCCCCAGCATCAGGTCGGAAAGCCAGAAAAGAAACGCACCCAGCGCGATCAGCCAGCCTTGCGCCGGAGTGAGCGCATCCCCAAAAAGCGTCGAGACCGCCCGGTTGACCATCACACAGATGACGACAATGTACAGGATGACCGGCCGCTTCATCTTGCCCAGGTTGGGTTCCAGGTATCGGTACAGCGCCCCGGCCGCCAGCAGCAAGAGGAACGCCGTCACCCAATCGGCCGGCTGCCAGGGATTGTACAAGGTGAACACAATGGTATAGGCCACGTGCGCCAGCAAAAAGCCCACCAGACCGATCAGAAATGCTTTGGGCTGAGGGAACATGAGTGCCACATCGCCCACCAGTGAAAGGGCCAGGCCGACCAGCACCCAGGCGGTGTAGCGGCTCTCGGCGGCCGGGGTTTGCCAGGAGAGTTCCGCGACAGCGATCACCAGCAGCGTGGCCAGCGGCTTGGTCCAATAGACCGTGCGGCGGTCACCCCGCAACTCTGCCAGGATGAGCAGAGCAACGAGGATGACAATAAATGGAATTGGAACCAGATGCGCCATTATGACCTCCGCATTTGCTCGTTACCGCCCAGAGTGTAGCACGGCCGGCGGCTGGGAGCAACCCAAGCCCTTTGTTTGTGGCCACCCCCTTGCCAGAGTATAATGCCCCAAGCACACTCAGATCGGAGCAAGTAGACCATGAGCGACAAGTGCACCGGCATCAAGTTTTTGAGCGCGAACAAGGAATGGAGTCACCGAGTAGCCAGGCAATGGGGAGAACAGGCTGCCAGCCACATGCACTTTGATGATGGGTTTTCTATCATCGCCACCTGTGGTGACAGCCTGGTTGGATTGATTTCAATCAGCTGGCAAGATCTGCCTGGGCCAATCACCGGCGTGTGTGAAGGGTACATCGACATTATCGAGGTTGACGCCCAGTTCCGCCGGCAGGGAGTAGCTATCCGCATGCTGCACCTAGCGGCCAAGCGGGCCAGACAGCATGGCGCATATCAGTTGCGCGCTTGGAGTTCAGAGGACAAGACAGAGGCGATTTCCATGTGGCGGAGGCTGGGTTTTGGATTGTGTCCAGCCGACACACACCCGCGAGGCCAGTGGGTGCGCGGGTATTTCGTCACCCAGGTATTGTGACTGCCATACAGCCTGATACTACCTGGCGACGGTGCGTCAGGCTCTCAAGCGATCAAGATTGCACGGCCGGCCTCGCCGGCCGGCGATGTGCGGGCGTTTGAGCGGAAAAGCCCTACCAGCGGCGGCGGCGCTCGCCGCCACCCCGGTCGTCGTTCCGCGGGCGCGCTTCCGCTACCCGAAGTGACCGGCCGTCCAGCTCCTTGCCGTTGAGTTGGTTGATGGCCTCCGTGGCGGCCGCTTCATCGTTCATTTCCACGAACGCAAAGCCCTTTGACCGCCCCGTCATCTGGTCCATGATGACGTTTACAGAGACGACCTGCCCCACCGTGCCGAAAAGATCGGTCAGAGCATTCTCGGTGGTGGCATAATTCAAGTTACCTACGTAGAGCTTTTTCGACATTCCTTCTCTTCTCCAGGAGATTCCTCTTCTCCTCAACCAAACCAGCCCTGGATGTAGCTATGTTCCAAAGAAAAAGACCGTCCAATCAAGTCTGGACAGTCTCTCCTTCCACAGAACTCGCAACGCCCAGCCGCCAACATTGTATCACACTTGAAAAAAACGGCAAACAAATAACTGCGGTTTGCGGTTCGAACTCGGAAACCAGCATAGCCTTTCCGCGGCAAAACGCCATTGCACCCAGCTGTAGCCTGGGTATAATGAGGGCAACAATGTGCGCAGCCGATAGAACCCAGGAGGATCCACCATGACCACGGCCAAGAAGAACGACGCCGAGCAACCCTGCCCCGCATGCCTCATCATCCAGGAACCCGGCCGCCCGGTGCGAGAGCTGGCTCTGGACCGCGAGACGTACACTATCGGCCGGCACCCCGACAACAGTATCACATTCTCGCTCAGCTTTGTCTCCTCCCATCACGGCCGGCTGGAGCGGCATGGCGCCGCCTGGCTGTACACCGACCTGGAGAGCACCAACGGCAGCGCGGTCAACGGCAAACGGATCAAGCGCACCTATCTCAACCACGGCGATCTGCTCTGCCTGGGCAACCACGTCGTCGACGGGCAGGCAGTGGCCATCACCTTCCACCAGACGCAGCCCGAAGACGAACCGGCCGGGCTTGGCACCGTCTACATGCGCAGCACCACGCTGGCGGGGCAAAAGGCAGTGGAAATCGGCCGGGACCCGGATTGCGATATCCATTTGCCAGCCCCAGTCGTCTCCCGGCACCATGCACGACTGGTCTACTCACCCGAAGGCCACCTGCTCACCGATCTGAACAGCGTCAACGGCACATTCGTCAACGGAGCGCGTCTCGCCGGAACCCAGGTTCTGGCCAACGGTGATGTTGTGCAAATCGGGCCCTATACGCTGGTCTATGGGCCAGATGGACTGCAGCAGTACACCAGCACCCGCGGTGTCCGGTTGGATGGGCTGGATCTGGTGCGCGAAGTGGGCAGCGGCGAAACGAAAAAACGAATCCTGAACGAGATCAACGTCTCCATCTATCCGCGCGAGTTTGTGACGCTGGTGGGGACCAGCGGCGCGGGCAAGTCCACATTGATGATGGCGCTGAACGGCTTTACCCGTGCCGACGGGAAGGTGCTGGTCAATGGAGATGACCTCTACGCCCACTTTGACCTGTACCGGACGATGGTCGGGTACGTGCCACAGGATGACATCATCCACCGCGAACTGACCGTTGCCAACGCATTGCGCTACGCGGCCCAACTCCGCTTGCCGCCGGACACCACGCCGGAAGAAATCGACCAGCGGATTGAGCGCGTGCTGGAAGAGGTGGAGATGGTGGCGCAGAAGGAACAGGTGGTCAGCAGCTTGAGCGGTGGACAACGCAAGCGGGTGAGCATCGCCAGCGAGCTGTTGGCCGAGCCCAACCTGTTCTTCCTGGACGAGCCAACCTCCGGACTGGATCCCGGCCTGGAAAAAAAGATGATGCACACGATGCGCCGGTTGGCCGATGGCGGCCGGACCATCGTGCTGGTGACCCACGCGACAGCCAACATCGTGGAATGCGACCACGTCTGCTTCCTGTCGCAGGGCCGGATGGTCTACTTTGGTCCGCCGCAAGAAGCGCTGGGCTTTTTTGAGGTCACTACCGGTGATTTTGCCGACATCTACACGCAACTGGATGACCCGGACCCGGCCGTGGCCCGCCGCCGAGCGGCCGAGTGGGAGACCAAGTTCAAAGGATCGCCGCAATTCCAGAGCTACGTACAGGACCGGCAGCAGGCATTGCCCCGAGTGCAAAAGATGGCACAAACGACACCACAAGGCCAACAGGGGCCACGGATCAGTTCGCTACGTCAGTTCCGGGTGCTCACCCGGCGCTACCTGGACCTGGTGCTGCGCGACAAGCTGCTGCTGACCGTGCTGATGGCCGTGATGCCCATCATCGGCGCTCTGCTGTTGCTGATTTCCGAATCCCATTGGCTGGTGGGCAACACCCCGGCCGAGATTGACGCGCAACTGGCTACCGACCTGGCGGCCGGGGAAAACAGCGCCCTCTATGCGGTCGTTGGCAACAGCCAGACGCTGCTCTTTATCATGGCGCTGGCCTCGGTGCTGCTGGGCCTCTTTGCCTCGGTGTACGAAATCGTCAAAGAGCGTTCGGTTTATCTGCGCGAGCGGATGGTCACGCTGCGCATCCTTCCCTACATCGCCTCCAAAATGGTGGTGCTGGGCGCGTTTGCCCTGGTGCAGTGCTTCCTGTTGATGCTGGTAGTAACGTTGCGGGTCAAGTTGCCTGCCGAGGGGGTGCTGCTGCCGGCTCCGCTTGAGATGTACATCACCCTGGTGCTAGGCACGGTGGCAGCCATTTTGATGGGACTGTTGATCTCGGCCGTTGTTCCCAACGCCAACACCGTCATCTACCTGGTCTTCCTGGTGCTCTTTGCCCAAATGATCTTTGCCGGCGTCATCTTTGACCTGCCCGGAGTCGCCAACCAGTTCTCTGTCACCACGCTCACCCGCTGGACAATGGAAGGGCTGGGCACCTCGGCCGATATGCAGCAGCTCAATACCCTCACCCGCACACGCTTTCAGCCCGATCCGGTAACGGAGGAGGTGTCTATGGAAATCGAGCGACCGGACCCTGACTGGGAACCGGTCACCGTGGTCACCATCACGCAAGAGATGACGGTCCCGCTGGATTTGGACATCGAGGTCACCACCCCCTTGTCCATCCCACAGGTCTTGGTCATCACCACTACCCAGGATGTGGATGTTCCCATTCAGCCGGGCATCATACGCACGGTGCCCATCTCGTTGCCGCAGGTTTCGATCATCACAGTGACGCAGGACGTGACCATCCCGTTGCAGCAACGCATCACGCAGACTGTGCCCATCTCGGTGCCAGAGATCACGGTGAACGACGTAATCAGCATCACCGAGACCGTGACCGAGAGCTTTACGTCCGAGCCGGGGCCAATGGACATCTTTAACGAGCGCAAATTCCACATCCAGTACACCCGCACGGCCGGCCACCTGCTGCTGGACTGGGGGGTACTGGTAGGATTTGCGCTGCTCTTTGGGCTGGGGACGGCCGTGGTCCTGCGCCGCAAAGACGTGCGCTAGCAGTGCCGGACTATCAACACATCTACCGCACCGGCGCGCGGCAATACCATGCCCTGGTCGCACGTGAGGATTACGAGGGGAGACTATTGCCGGCGCTGGAGCGGATCCGGCCGCTGGTTGGGCTGGATGTGGCGGAATGGGGCACAGGCACCGGCCGGCTGACCAACCTGCTGGTTCCATGGGTCCGGCAGATTCTAGCAGTGGACATCTCCCCGCCCATGCTACAGGTAGCTGCCGAGAACCTACACCGCAGCGGTCGCCACAACTGGCGGCTGGCGGTGGCAGACAACCGGCAGATGCCGGCCGCCAGCCACTCGGCCGACCTGGCCATAGCCGGCTGGACGCTGGGGCATTTTTGTGCTTGGTACCCGCACACCTGGCAGGAAGAAATCGGTCGGGCGCTGGCAGAGATGACGCGGGTCGTGCGGCCGGAGGGGACGGCCGTGATCATCGAAACGCTGGGCACCGGCCGGGAATCCCCTGCCCCGCCTACTGAAGCACTGGCAGCCTACTATCGGTGGCTCGAGCAGGAGCACAATTTCACCCAGCATTGGGTTCGCACAGATTACCGGTTTGCCTCACATGCTGAGGCACAGGAACTGACGCGCTTTTTCTTTGGTGAGGAACTGGCCAGGTACGTCGGCCGGGAAGAACTGGTCACCCTGCCCGAATGTACTGGGATCTGGTGCAAAACTACCTGAAGCGAGCGGGACCACGGGGGCGCGCTGCAACTAGCCCCTACTCTGTTGCGGTTGCAGCTTTTGTCCGGCCGGGGAAGCATTCGCCGTGTTGATTGATGGCAACCTTACCGGCCGGTGATGCTATGGCAAAAAGCTATTTCTTTTTCTTCTTTTTCTTCTTGCCGTCGTCTTTTTTCTTGTCGTCGTTCTTCTTGCTTTCCTTCTTTGACATCTCACTCCTCCCATAGCAACCTAGCGGTTGCCGCGACTCGTGAAAGAAGTATACTACAAGCAGGCCATCGCGTCGAACAATTCGGCCGCAAACAGCTTTGCGCCGCGGGCTTGGGATCCAAACCCCGTGGCCCAACGGCAGGGCGATTGCTCCGGCACGGTTTCGGTGGCGCAGTCCCAAAAAAAGAGGAACCGGGGGAGGCTGGCGGGCTTCGCCCCACCAGCCCCCCAATTTTCCATCGTTTGTGGGAGCAATTGGCCAGGATGCCAGGCCCAACGGGGTCCCGTTTGATTTATCGACTTTTTATGATAGAATTCTTTCAAATTACCATAGGCTAAACAGAGGACACAGGGAAAATGAGCAATCGTGATAGTCTGGTCATTCGCATGGGCGGAGAGTCAGGGGAGGGCATTGTCACCATTGGAGAGGTGTTGGTGCGGATTGCTGCTCGTTCGGGGCTGGAGGTGTTCACCTTTCGCACCTACCCGGCCGAAATCATGGGTGGGCACGTCATGTATCAGGCACGGATCGGCCGGAGCCGCGTGCTCTCCGACGGCGATGAGATGGACGCGCTGGTAGCGCTCAACCAGGAGGGCTACGATAAGCACATTTCCGAGTTGCGACCGGGTGGCACGCTGATTTTTGACAGCAACGAAGTGAATCCGACGGACGACGGCCGGGCGCACTATCCCATCCCAGTCACCGACCTGTCCAAACAGCTTAACTTTTCGCGCGGCAAAAACCTGGTGATGGTGGGCGCGCTGCTGGGCCTCTTTGGCTTGCCTTTGAAACAAGGCGACGAGGTGGTCACCGCCAAGTTGGGCAAATACCAATCCTTGCTACCCAAAAACCTGGAGTCGCTGGCATTAGGCTACCGGTATGCCCGAGAGAATTTTGCGAATAACCTACCTCCCCAGCTTGAACCACCAGACGGGGAAACGGACGGGCGACTGGTGATGACCGGCAACCAGGCGGCCGCACTGGGAGCGCTGGCGGCCGGATGCCGCTTTTACGCCGGCTACCCCATCACCCCCGCCACCGGGCTGATGGAATACCTGGCCCAAAACATGCCCAAACTGGGCGGCAAAGTGGTGCAAACCGAGGACGAGATCTCGGCCATCACCATGGCCATCGGGGCCAGCTTTGCCGGTGCCAAGGCGATGACGGCTACCTCTGGCCCTGGTTTGGCACTGATGATCGAAGCGCTGGGCCACGCCAGCATGACCGAGATTCCGTTGGTGATCGTTGACGTGCAACGGGCCGGCCCCAGCACCGGGTTGCCCACCAAAACTGCGCAGGCGGATCTGTTTATGGCGCTTTACGCCGGCAACGACGAGGCCCCGCGATTTGTGTTGGCCCCCGATTCAGTGGAAGATTGTTTCCATCAAACCATCAATGCCTTTAACCTGGCGGAAGAATACCAGATGCCGGTCGTTCTTCTCTCGGATCAGGCCATGTCGGCGCGGGTGGAGACCATCCCCGACTTTGACCTGTCGGCAATCAAGCTGGTGGACCGGCTCAAACCGGAACCGGGCGAGAACGGCGACTACAAACGCTACAAACTAACCGAGACCGGCGTCTCTCCGATGGCGCTGCCGGGGATGCCAGGGATGTTTTACACGGCCGAAGGGCTGGAGCACAACGAGTACGGCAACCCCAACTATACGCCTGAAATGCATCGCGCCATGACTGAAAAGCGCCACCGCAAGGTAGACGCCGCCCGGCTGGCCATTCAGCGGCTGCCGGTCTCGGACCGCTGGGGGGATACCCGTGCCGAGATTGGCGTTATGGGCTGGGGCAGCACCAAAGGCGCGGTGAGGGAGGCGATGGAGCGTATTGCCGCCAACAACATCCGCGTGGAGGCATTTTACACCCGGTCGCTGATCCCCATGCCGGACGGCTTGATTCGCGCCTTTATGGAGGGCAAACGAGCCATCATCGTGCCCGAGTTGAATTATCGGGGGATGTTCGCCAACGTCCTCGAACACCGATACAGCCGCGAGATCGTACAGAATGGCATCCGCATTGTCCACCTGCCCAAATACGACGGGTTGCCGTTCCGGCCGGTGGATATCTGCCGCGCCGTCCACAACGTGGCGGCCGAACTGGCAGGGGGGATCATCAAGGATTGGGAACCCGGTTGCTGAGGAATGGAACCATGATCAAGACCGACCTGAAACTAACCATAAAGGATCTGAAAAGCAACGTCAAGCCAATTTGGTGTCCCGGCTGTGGCGATTTTGGGGTTTTGAGCAGCGTCTTTAAAACCATCATTGACCTGGAGCTCGACCCCAGCCACGTGGCCGTCATCTCCGGGATTGGGTGCTCCGGCCGATTCCCGGCCTTTGTCAACGCCTATGGCTTTCACGGGGTGCACGGCCGGGCGCTACCACTGGCTACCGGCGTCAAGCTGGCCAACCCGGAATTGACCGTGTTTGTCGTCGGCGGCGACGGCGACGCCTTTAGCATTGGCGCGGGCCACCTGCCACACGCTGCGCGGCGCAATGTAGACCTCACCTACGTAGTGATGGACAACAGCATTTACGGGCTCACCAAGGGACAGCCGTCCGCCACCTCACCGATGGACGTGATCACCGACTCAACGGTGAAAAACAAGGGGCGGCGCAAAGGGATGATCGGTCTGCTGAACATGGCTCAGACCTCGGCTCCGCTGAATCCGATTGCGATGGCGCTGGCTTACGAAGCCAGCTTTGTGGCACGCGGGTTTTCCGGCCGGCCAAAAGAGCTGAATGTAATCCTCAAAGCGGCCGTGCTCCACAATGGTTTTAGCTTTGTCCAGGTGATTAGCCCCTGCACCACCTTTTACGACACCTACGACCTGTGGCGGGGCATGGCCGAGCCACTGCCGGAAGAGCACGATCCCAGCGACCGGGCGGCCGCTTTTAGCCGAGCCCTGGAATTGGACCGCGGATACATTGGGATTTTCTACCAGCAGGAGCGGCCGTCGTTTGAGGATCAGGTTGCCAAACTGGTGGCCCAACCGACCGATGCCTTTGCACCGGCCGCCATCAGCGGATTGCTGGACCCCTTCCGGCGATAACGCCAGGTTGAAACGTAGCAGGGCGCTGGTCCCTCTCCGAGCCAGCGCCCTGCTCTTCTTCTCCTGCTAGCGCATGCAAAGCGGGAGATACCACTGCCCCCAGACCTCAAGCGAGACCGGCATCAGCACCTGTGGCGTGATCGGGTCATTGCCGTCAATCTGCAACTCAACAGAATAGTCTCCGGCCGCCAGGCCAAGCGCCGTCACGGTCACGGGTACCGTTTGATGGGTTCCGGTTGGGACCAGTCCACTGGTTGGGGAGAATGACAGCCAGTCGACGGCCGGCACCTCAGCTGATCGAATAACCCAACGGCCCAGTGCCGGTGTTGCTGATGGTGATCGTTGTCGTCGCCACCAGGCCGCTGTCGAGCACAAAAGACAGCGCGTCTGGCTGCACCGCCATCTCGGGCATTTGCGGCAAGCCGATCAGGCTTGCCGACATGTGCGCAAAGGTGCCCACGGCCGCTTTGACAAAGTTGAGGTAATACACCTTGTCAAGGAGATTGCTCTGCAAGTCCTGTGACGTATGGTAATAGGGGTTAAAATCGCTAAAATCCTCGATGCCGAGGATGGAGGTGTAGCCATAGGTCCAGAACGACGCATGGTCGCTGGCACCGGAGCCGTTGGGGACAATCTGCGGCACCAGGCCGAGCGAGTACTCGCTTACCACGTCGGCAAACAGATTGGCCAGGCTGATGGTGGCCGGGAGCGTGGACCTGGCATGCAGGTCGATGTCTCTGATGCTGCTCTTGGTATTCCAGGCGATCATATCCAGGTTGAGCACGCCAACGATCGTCTCGCCAGCATTGTACGCGCGCTGGGCGTAGGCCGCGCTGCCCAACAAACCCTGCTCCTCGCCGGTCCACAGGGCAAAGCGCAACGTGGAGCCCCAGCGGTATTGAGTGAGGATATCGGCCGCAATCAGCACTGCAACCGTCCCGCTGGCATTGTCGTCCGCCCCGGGTGCCAGGCCTGCGGAGGGCATATCGTCCAGGTGTGCGCAAACGATATAGATTTCGTCTGGATTGGTCTCGCCGGGGAGCTCGGCAATGACGTTCGGCGGCCGGGACGCATTCCAGACGTGATACTCAACACCCAACCCCAGGTTGGCCAGGTGATCCCCCACGTACTGGACAGCCTTTTGGATGGGCGTCCCGCTATAGGTATTGCGGGTAGTGATGGTGTAAGGCGAACCGCCAATATCAACCGCCCACTGGCCGGATAGATCGCCCGTGTAAGTATAGATGGTCCCACTATTGACCTGGTCAATCATCGCCTGAATCAGTGGGTCCGGTGTTATATCCGAAGGAATGCTGCGGGTGCCGGCCGCCGGCCGCAACGGCTTGGGGTCCAGCGTCAGGGCACTCAATTGTGCCCCGGCCGCCGCCAGCCGGTCGGCGTCCTGCACCGAAATGCGCAATAAAGCCTGCGTTCCGTCGTCGTAGAGCACGCGGCCATACTCCGACAGACGGGGCAGCGCTTTGCCCGGCCGGGGATAGACCAGATAGTAGCTGGCCCCCTCCGGTTGAGCGTCCAGCACCTGCGTGTCAACACCAGCCCGCTGCAGTGCGACCCTCTCAGCAGGGTCAGCCCCCGCCAACAGGTAGGATTCATCATCCGTGACCAGGAAGGCATAAACCGGCAACCCGACCAACTCGACACGCTCCAGGTCAACCTGGGAGCGCAAGCCAATCTTGACCAGCGCCCGGCCGCCGCCCACCTGCCCGGCCGAAGCCAGGCCGGCCGCGCTGCTCAATAATCCCAACAAAACCACAAAAGCTATCCACTTTGATCGCATGTGCCACACTCCCACAATAGGAAATTCGCTATACAATGCGCTGACGGCGCGCGCCCACCTGCTGCACATAGGCCAGTGACTGTCCTTCATACGCAAGACTAGCAAACTCCCAGGGCACGTCCAGCGCCAGATAAGGCACGATCACTTTTTCGCCGTCCATGTGCACCACCTCCACCTTTTGCACAATCATCCTGACCACCTTTCGCTTCTCCTCCAGGAGCGCCCATTCCAGCGCCCGCAGGCGGTCACCCTCGAACTTGGCCAGGAACCGGCCGGCCTCCAGGTCCACGAACTGGCGCTCGCGCTCCTCCTCTGCAAGCTCTGCCGCGCCAACATCAGAGATCCGCAGCCCTTCGCTATTATCAGTCAGGTACTCGGCCGCCCATTCCTTGAGGTTCTCAGCCTGCCGACGCAGCGCCAGCACGGCCGCCTTTTCCTGATGCTGCTTTCGCAGCGCCAGGCGCTGGAAATCAAGCGTCGCGAGCTGCAACTCCATGTCATCATCGGTGATCCGCTTTTGCCGGGCCTGGGTGATCACCCACTGGCGGCCCTCGGTGATCCGGTCCAACTCGCGCTCCAACTGTTCCGCGTCCCGTTCGATGTCCCCCTGCTCTTGCTGCAGCTCCGCGATCCTGGCATCGATCGCCTGTTGCATGGCCGCCGGGTGCTCGCAGATCCGTTTCACAAAATCCCATACGTATTCATCCAGTTTTTTGGATCCAATCGAGCTGGCGCAATCCGGATGCATGTCTTCGGGCTTGTGGGCCCGCTTCGGGCAGGCGTAGCAGCCGCTCTTGCCGTGCTGATACTTCCCCTTCACCGTCCTGGCCACCCAGGACCAGCCACACGGGCAGGTGACCATCCCCCGGCAAAGGTAGTCTTCCTTCACGTTCCAGCCGCGATAGCTTTTGTTTTTCTCGCGCACTTCCAGCGCCTTGTGCCAGGTTTCCACCGGAATGATCGGGGGGCATTGTATGAGGTAGGTCTTGCCGCCCAGCTTGCTTGGGCTTTCCCCGGTCGCGTATCCCTCAAATGTAAGGATCTTCTGTATCGTTTCCTTGGACCAGACCTTGGCCCGTCTGGCCGGGACCTCGGCCGCATTCAAGCGCCGGCGGATCTCCATACTCGTTTCACCTTCAACGTACCACTGGAAAACCTGCCGAACGACGACCGCCTCTTCCTCGTTGATCTCCAGCCCCTTGGCCTCGTTTCTCGGTGACGAAAATACATGTCGTACAGCTCGGCATAATGCCCGCCAAGCGCCATCAACTCGGTATGACTCCCCTCTTCGATGATCCTGCCCTGATCCAGCACAATGATCCTGTCGGCCGCCCGCACAGTAGAGAGGCGATGCGCAATCAGGATCGAGGTGCTGGTTCTGAGGATCAGATCGGTCGCTTCCTGAATCTGCGCCTCCGTGAATGGATCGATGCTGGCGGTGGCCTCATCCAGAATAAAGATGGCCGGCGACTGGACCAGCACCCGCATCAGCGCGACCAGTTGCCGCTGCCCCATTGAAAGTCGCGCGCCTCGCTCGCCCACATCGGTGCGCAACCCATCGGGCAGGGTCTCCAGCCAGTCTCCTCCACCAATCTGCCGCGCTACGTCTTCAATCTCGTCATCGGTCAGCCCCGGCCGGGCATAGCGAATGTTTTCCGCCACCGACCCCGAAAACAGGAAGGGCATCTGCGAGACGATGCCCAATTGCTGTCGGTAATCCTGCAGGTCAAAGGAACGGATGTCGCGGCCGTCCACCATGATCTGCCCCGACTGAAACTCGTAAAAGCGGGCGATCAGCTTGGCGATGCTGCTCTTGCCTGCGCCTGTGTGCCCGACCAGAGCCACGCTCTCGCCCGGCCGGATGTGCAACTCAAAATCCTGCAGCACCGGCTCGCCCTCGGTATAGCAAAAACCAACGCGCTCAAAACGCACCTCGCCACACAGGCGTGGCACCGGCCGATTGTCGACCTGGCACACGGTCGGCTCGGCATCAATCAGCGCAAAGACCCGCTCGGCGGCCGAAAGTCCACCCTGAAACTGGCTCCAGAACGCGCTGATGTTGATCATGGGGAACCAGAAACGGTCCACGCTCATGATAAACAGGTACCAACTGCCCACCGAAATGGACCCGGCTACGGCCGCCAGCCCTCCACCGTACACCAGCAGCGCCGTGCCAACACCGGACAGCGCGTTAAGCACCGGAAAGACGGCCGCCAGCGTCAGCCCGCGGCGCAGGTTCACCCGATAGGATTGCCGGTTCACCTCCGCAAATTCACCGTGGATAGTCCCCTCTTGGCGGAAATTCTTGGCGACGCTAATGCCGGTGACCGCCTCCTGGATGGCAGCGTTTACCTCGGCAATCACACGAAAACCGGCCCGCGTGACGCGGCGCGCAATCCGGCGGAACCCCATCGCCAACAGCATCACCAGCGGCGACAGCACCACGACCAGCAACGTCAGTTGCCACGAGATTCCCAGCAAGACGACTATCAGGATTGCCACCAGCAAGAGCTGGCTGAGCAGGTCGGTGACCAGTTGCACCACCTGGGCAAACTCTTCGGTATCGGAGGTAATGCGACTGATGATCCGGCCGGAGCGAAACTCGTCGAAAAAGGACATGTCGTGCCCCACCGACGCCTCAAAAGCATCGCGGCGCATGGCTACCACAATGTCCCCAATGATCCGGGCCGTCACCCGGCGCCGCACCCAGTTCCCGGCCCAGTTGAACACACCAAAGACCAGCACCGCGCCCACCACTGCCAGCACAACGTTCAGGCTGGGCGTTACCACCAGACGATCCAGCCCCAGCGAAACGACGTAGGGTTGGCCGGCCCCAGCCAGCGCGATAACGGCGATCAGCACCGCCAACCAACCAATCCGGCCGCGATGGGGCGCAAGGTAACCCAGGATGCGCCGCATCAACTCGCGGTCGCTGTATTGCCGGTCATAAGACTCGGCGTTCAGTCCGCCAAAAAAGCCCATTACCGCTCGTACCTGGTGAAAATCGTTCGATAAGCCGGCGACTCGTCCAGCAATTGCTCGTGGGTGCCCACGGCCGCAACCCGGCCGTTGCGCATCACCACAATCAGGTCCGCCCAGCGGATTTGCGACAGTCGGTGGGTGATGAGCAGCGTGGTCCGGCCGGCGGCCGCGCGCTCTATCGCCCGCTGGATGCGGTCTTCGGTCTCGCTGTCAATCGCGCTGGTGGAATCGTCCAGAATCAGCACGGCCGGTTGGGTAAGGAAAGCCCGTGCCAGCGCCAACCGTTGGCGCTGGCCGCCGGACAGGGTCACCCCGCGTTCGCCAATCACCTGGTCGTATCCGCTTGGCAGTTTGCTGATAAATTCGTGGGCCTGCGCATCGCGCGCGACCGCTTCCACGGCCGCCTGGTCTGCCTGCGGGCAACCAAACGCAATATTCTCCGCCACCGAGCGGGAAAAGAGGAAAATGTCTTGTTCGATGATCGAAATCTGGCGGCGCAGGGCTGCCAGGTTCCAGTCACGCACATCGACGCCATCCACCAGCACCCGGCCGCGGTCCGCATCGTAGGTCCGGTTGACCAGCTTGGCAATCGTGCTCTTGCCAGAGCCGGTCTGCCCCACAATAGCAACCGTCTGGCCCGGCGCCACCCGGAAACTGATGGCGTCTAGCGCTACGCTCTGGTTCCGGTCGCATCCCTGGTCCGGCGGGGCGTAACAAAAAGAAACATTCTCAAAGACAATCTCACCGCGCATGGCCGCTTCGTGCCCGGCCAGGTTCTGATCCAGTTCCGTCTCGGCGTTGATCAACTCCAGGACACGGCGCGCGCTGGCCACACCTGATGACACGCGCGAGTAGGCAAACTGTGCCGCAAAGGTCGGGAATCCGAAAAGCAGCAGCAGACCGTTGAACGAGACCACATCGCCCACCCCAATCGCACCATCATTGAACAGCAATAGGCTGTGCAGGAAACCGGCCGCGTGCAGCAAACCCAGCAGGAGCAAAGGGATGAACAGCGCCTCAATGTCGGCCTGAGCCACGTAGGCCTGCCGCCAGCGGTCGAGCGCGCCGACAAAACGCCCCAACTCCCTGCTCTCCTGGGCGGCCCCTTTGACGGTCTCGATGCCGTCGATCGCCTCCGCCAGCCGTGTATTGAGCCAACCAAACTCGCGCCGGACGCGTTCAGCGGCCGGCTGCAACTGGCGCAGGTATCCCCGCACCAAAAAGCCGTATGCCAGCAGGTAAACCAACGGGGCCAGGACCAGTTGCGGGTGGATGGCCGGCGCAAAGATAATGGGCATAAAGATAAAATTGGCGGACCCAACAACCAGGTTGACCCCCGGGTTGAACATCAGGTTGACCTCACGCACATCGTTGGTGGCGCGGGCCATCAGGTCACCAGTGGGCTGCATGTCGTGAAAGGACATGCTCTTTCCAATCAGGCTGCCGTACAGTTCATCCCGGATGTCCCGCTCCAGCCGCTGCCCAACGACCTCGGCGCTGCCGTTGCGGGCCATCTGCAAGATCAGCCCGCGCACCAGTTGGGTGATCAGGATCCAGACGGCGGCCACCACCAACGCACTCCGATCGGCCGGCTGCGCCATCACCGCATCAAAAGCCCGGCCGACCAGCATCGGCATCGCCGCGGCCAGCGCTGCGTTGCCCAACGCTCCCACAAAAATCCCCGCGATCAGCCACTTGTGCCGCCAGGCATGGGACATCAGCCAGCGCGCCGGACCTCGCCGGTCGGGCTGCCATCCCAAATGAACAGAAAATTCGCTAGCGGTCACGAGTTTGTTTGTGCTAGGTCCGGCCGCATCGGCGACCAGCCGCGAGAAAGACCCGGCAAGTTTACGGCCAAGAGTCCCTTTCGTCAAATCGGCCGGTGGGCAAATCGCCGGAACCGCTCCGGCAGCAATTCAGCCAGCACCTGCCGCTCCTGCGGAGAAAGGGGCCGCAGTAGCACCAGCAGAGCGGCATAGACGACAACCCCGGCCGCCAGCCCCAGCGCCCAGTACAACGACCACCCCAGCCAGGTCACCACCCCCATGGCAGCCGCCGCCAGCGCCGGCCGCCAGAGCATCGGCAGCCAAGGGATTGGGGCCAGCGCCCGCCGCAGGTAGTAGTAAAACGCCACCAGCAACACCAGTTCGGAGAGGATGGTGATCACGGCCGAGGCAGGATAGCCGTATTCGGGAATCAAAATCACATTGCACACAACGTTAAAACTCACCCCCACCACAAAGGCGCGAGTCAAACGACGCTGCTCGCCCAGCGCAATCAACAGATAGTTGGTGATACTGTTGATCCACCCCAACGGCATGTGCCAGATCATTAACTGTAGCGCTCGCGCCCCATGCGGCATATACTCCGCACCCCCCAGAACCTGGATGAGGAACGGTGCTACCCAGGTAGTCGCCACCGACAGCGGCAATGCGAGCATCACGAGCAGCTTGGTTGCCAGCTTGTAGGTGTCCAGCATGGCCCGCTGGGCGTCCTCTGCCTGGCGGCTGATCACTGGAAAGATGGCCATGGTAAAAAACGAGGGGATGATGTTGAGCGCCAGCACCCACTTGTACGCCGTGCTGTACCAGCCCACCACGGTATTGCCGGTCACCTCGGCCGTTCCGGCCAGACGCTCCAGCAGCAGGACGTCCACCTGAAAATAGATGGTTGCCAGCAGGTGATTGAGCATCAGCGGATAGCTCTCCCGCACCATCCCCCGCTGCAGAGGCCAGTCCAACTCCCAGTTGGGGACAAAAAACGCGCGAAACGCCAGCACGCCAAGCACCAGCATGGTGATCAGGCTGACCGCGATCGACACGCCCGCCATCCCAAGAAAACCCAGGCCGGCCAGCAGTGCGGCCGTGCCCAACGTGACTTTGAGGATGGTGGACACTGTGGTCAGAGCGGCCGGCACCTCGGCCTTCTCGTACACATAAAAGAGCGCCGTCAGGCCGCTGCTGATCCCGCTTGGGATCATGCCGATGATCAAAAGGAGAATCGCCCAAATGGTATCGGCCGCCAGCGGGTCCGGCCCGCTCCGCGCAAACCAGACGTAGAGCGCAATGGGCACGGCCGCGCCCAGGCCGGTGAAAAAGCGTAAAACCGTGGTGTTGACAAGGTAACGGTTGGCCGCGCCGCGGTCTTTGGCAACCTCGCGGGTGAGCAGCGTGTTGAGGCCAAAGTTGGCAAAGATCTCGAACCACATGGCGACGTTCATCGCCACGTAGAACTTGCCAGCGTCGCCGGCCCCCAGAATCCGCAGATAGAGGGCGGCGTAGGCAAAATCGATGCCGCGGTTGAACAGGTTGAGCGCCATGGGAGCCAGGCTATTCTTGGCCACCCGGCGAACGGTAGATGCGTCATCGCTCTCCCGGTAGGCAAAGCGCCACAGCCAAATCCCGCCGACGAAGCAAATAATGACGGCCGCCATGAAACTGACAAACAGCCCGAACTTGAAGCTCATCGGGCTGTACTTGAAGCGGACCGACCAGAGTCCCGGCGCTATCTGCACACCGCGGAAATTGCCGTTGACCCGCACGACCTGGACCTCCTGCTCATCCGCTTCCGGGTCCTGCAACGGCCGGATGTAGGCTTTCCAGCCTGGGAAGTAGGTGTCTGCCAGCACCAGCCATTCCGGCCGGTCGGCGTGCACCGCCACCACCACCTCCTGCGAGCCGTATTGCCGGATCGGCTCCTCGGTAAACGACGATGGCATGGGTTCGGCTGGAGGGCTGGACAGCAAACTTACCGGTGCGTCGGCCTGGGCTACCACCACGTAATGGCGCGGATCGAACTGCCCCAATGCGACCAGGGCATCCGGCGCAATCACGGTCGCTTCGGCCGGCAGGGTAAACGCCCGCGGCGCGGCCGCCAGGTTTTCGTACACCCGCAGCCCCTCCCCCTCCCAGGCCAGCCGCATTTTGGGCATCTCCAGTCTCTCGGAAGTCACCACGTATTTGACGTTGAGCGCGTCCAGCAACGGCGAATTGAGGCTTTCCCAATTCTTGATCGGCTGCACCCGGTTATAGAGCAACTCACCCTGTGGTTCAATCGCCTCCATGTACTGAACGTACTGCTTCAGAATGATGGAATCGTACCCCCGCACGTCGTGCAGGCCGTACAACCAGGGAGTATTGGCGTGGAGCGGCGTGTCGCCGTGAGGCGTAAAGGTGGTCACCCGCCAAAGGCAAATCCCATTGCAGGACGGAGAGTCCCAAAACTGTCCTTCCAGGAACTCGATCAGCTCCGGCTTGACGTCCAGCAACTGGGGGTCGGCGGCCGGGTTAAAGCCCCAGGTTGCCACTGCCAGGTCCACAGCGACCAGCGCCAGTGCCAGCGGCATCCACACCGGCCGTCCACGGACCGCCACCCGCCGCTGGGCCAGCCACAGCACGGTCCCGGCCGCCAGCGCCACCAGGGCCGCCACCAGCAACTGGCGCGCCTCGTAGCTGAAAAAGGCGCGCACATCGGGAAAGGCTTCCGGCGCTTTGGCCAATCCCAAAAAGATTTTCTCAATAGTCGGCTCCAGGCAGTCAAAAAACAGTCGGCCAAGCACCAGCCCAATCACACCGGCCGCCCCCCCTGCCATCGTCAGGCCGGCCAGCGCAGACCGCCAGCGCGACGGCCGGGCAGCCAGGTCGGCCCCGAAACCGGCCAGTATCGCCACGCTCAACGAGAGTGGAAAGACCCAACGAAATGGAGAGTGGGACTGGTTGATGATGGGAATGGCGTGCAGGATAGCATAGGTACCGGTGCGAAAGATGAAACTGAGTGATGCCAGCGAAAGCAGCGCAAAGAACCAGGCTGCTGGCCGGCCGGCGCGCCGTCGCAGGCTAGACAGCACGGCCGTCAACGCCAGCAGCAGCGGCAAGATGCCAAGGTACGCGCCCCCCTCGACGTAATTCTTGATCCCCCAATCGATCTTGAAAATCGGATCGCCCAGAGCGTTGACGGTTACCGGCCGGTAGCCCCAGGAAAAGAGATCAAAATAGCCATGATGGCTGGGGTTGCCAAAAAAGTTGGGGGCCACAAACGCGATTAGCCGCCGCCAGGGATATGACCAGCTCAACAGGTCCGCCAGCGAGGCCGCGCCTTCCCGGAAATTGTGCCGCACCAGCTCCACAAAGGGGATGATCTGCACCGCCCCCAGCCCCAACCCCAGCAGCGCCATCACAACAATCCAGAATGCCGGTTTGAGGACAGCGGCGAGCCTCCGGCGTAGCGGGCGGCCGTGCATCGCCCGTTCGCTCACCAGGATTACCGCCAGCCGCCAGGCTGCGTACAGCCCCATCACCAACAGCGTAAAGTAGCTGTTCTCGCCGTGCCCCGCCAAAAGCTGCATCCCCAACCCGGCCGCCCCCAGCACCACCCACGGCAGGGTCGCTGGCCGGCCCCCCAGGGCGGGCTGCTGCCGCACGACCAGTTCGACCATCGCCAGCAAAAAAGGGAGCCAGGCGGCGCCAGCCAGGATCATGGGAAAATCCACGCTGACCAGCATAAAGCCGCACAACTGGAAGGTGATGCCCGCTAGCATCGCTCCCGGCCGGCGCAGCCCCAGCACCCGGCCGAAGAGATACATGAACGCGCCAGCCAAAAAGAGCTGGCTGATGGTAAAGATTCCGTAGGCGCGCGTCAGTGGAAAGATCAGGTAGATGATGCTAAACGGATACAGCGCCGAGTGCTGCCCGGCCGCCAGGAATGGAGCCCCGCCAAAGATGTATGGGTGCCACAACGGGATCTGTCGTTCCGCTATGGATTGCCGGATGAACTGCTTCCAGACATAGTTCTCCAGCAACAGATCGCTCAACAGCTCGTTGTGGGGGGTCTCTGCCGCAACCTGCGCGGCATACTCTCGCCACGGCAGCCACTGGAACAGGTTATCGGCCGGGATAAGCGTTTTGCCGCCGACCGTCACCGGCCAGAAAAGCAGCAACGGCAGCAGGAGCAGCCCGGTCAGGGCCAGCAGGTCTTTGGAGTGACGACGGAGAATCGCTTTCATGGGACAAAAAACGACCAACGGCCGGGCAGGCGGCCATTGGCCAATCCAAAGTCTGACACATCCCTATACTTGGTCGGGCAGCTCCACCCGGTCATCTGGGGTCAGCTTGCGATGCCGCATCCGAACCTCCCACACACGCCAGGCAGCCTCAAATTTGACCGGCATGGTCATCTTGGATTGGCCAGCCCGCCGATCTTCAAAATAGATGGGAACCTCGACAATCCTGTAACCCAGCCGCTCGGCCACAAAGGTCATTTCCACCTGAAACACATAACCGTTGGAACGGATCCGGCCGAGGTCCATGCCCCGCAAGGTCTCGGCCCGCCAGCACTTGAAACCGGCCGTGGTATCCTTGGTGCCAACGCCCAATATCAGCCGAGTGTACACGCTGTTGGCCCACCAACTCAACAGGTAGCGCCCCACCCCCCATCTGTCGTCCAGCCGGCCGGCATCCACGTAACGCGACCCTACCACCACGTCACAGGTGGCAATGGTCTCCAGCATTTTGGGAATATAGGCCGGGGAATGCGAAAAATCCGCGTCCATCTGGATGATCAAATCGGCGCGGGCATCCAGCGCCCAGTTAAAGCCGGCAAGGTAGGCTGTGCCGAGACCCGCTTTCCCCGGCCGGTGGAGGACGTGCATCGCGCCCGGCCGGCGCTTGGCCAAGTCCTCCGCCACCTCTCCAGTCCCATCGGGCGAGTTGTCGTCCACCACCAGGATTTCCAGCCCCGGGATATCCAGAGCCCACAGTTCGGCCGCAATCAGAGGGAGGTTTGCTGCCTCGTTATACGTGGGGATTACAACAACAATCTTCACGGGCTGCCATCCAGTCCCTTGCCCCGCGGCCGGCGCAGGGATACGCTTGTCAGACAAGCAGCGGATGCCTGGGGGACCCCGCTTTCACTGTGCAATTGATCACAGGGTCACACCGCCTTGCGGGCGCGGAGCAAAGCGGTTTTCAAATCATCAACGCTGGCAAACTGCCGGTCTCCCCCTTGCACAATTGTTCCGGTGGCCACTCCCAGCGGCCCGCCGGTCGCCTCAATGTGCTCCCGATCTTTGATGGGATAAAAGAAGCGGATGGAAGAGCGCAAGCGCTGCAGCGCCTTCTCCTCCAGGGCTCGAGCGTGCTCCGGCCGGGCCACCACCACAAAGTCATCCGCTTCCAGGTGGCCCACCAGGTCTTCTTCGGCCGCCGTCTCGCGCACCGCATTGATCAACATCAGGCTGACGGCGCGCAACACGTCGTCGGCCGCCACAAAGCCATACTGCTCGCGGAAATCAGCCACCCCTGTCAGGCTGACAATCAAAATCGCCCACCCATCGCTGTCCAGCAGCCCGCGCAACCGCTCATCCACGACCGACCGTTCCGGCAGGCCGGTCACGGGGTTGGTGGAAGGTGACTGAGCCGCGCGACGGAGCGTGTTGCGCACCCGCAAGCGCAATTCCTGGATGTCAAACGGTTTGGTAATATAATCCACCGCGCCCAGTTCCAGCCCGGCCAGCTTGTCGGAGCGCTCCCGTTTTTCCGTCAGAAAGATCACCGGGATGCTACTGGTGCGCCGGTGCTGGCGCAACTGCTTGCACACCTCGTATCCGTCAAAATCGGGCAGGCGGATATCCAGCAACACCACGTCCGGCACAATCTCCCGCGCCATCCGCACCGCGTCCTCTCCCCAACTGGCTGTCAAAACCTCGTAGCCCTGCACGCGAAAATAGGCGTTGAGCATTTCGGCTAGGTCAACGTCATCTTCAACGATCAGTATCTGGCTCGGCTTTTCCATTTCTGACACAGGCAACTCCTACCCCAAGTCAGCGGCCGGACACCAGCCGAGCGACTAGCCAATCGGGTCCTTTTCGATGCGGAAAGAACACCGCTCGCCGCCCATAGCGACACACGCAAACTCTTCGACGCGGAACTCGTTGCCGCCGCTCACCCACTTGAGCCCCTCCTGCAGCAAGCCCACGGCAGCAAAACAGACCGGCCGGTCGGATGTGCGCCCCCAGCAGACGGGGCACTTGTGAATGTGATAGACGTACACGTCACCCCCGTCCTCTACCGTGCTATACTGGTCGCTGAACTGGGAAAAGATCTTTGCCATGGCCGGAATGCCAATCCGGAGCTTGGGGCTCAACGGCAAAACCTTGAACGCCGCGCTGCCCACCCCCGCCAGGGCACCAAAATCGCGCAGTCCACGGTCAAACGAAGCCCGGCCGGCGCGCAGCGAAAGCCCACGCCCCCCGCGCGGGCCATAGATCTCTTCCAGCGCCCCGTTGAGGGCCGAATAATCGGCAAAGTCGAATGCCTTGTCCAGGTTTGAGGGAGGGTAATTGTCAATCAGCCCGGGAAGGCTGGCCACCCGCAGCGCAGCCACCAGACCGTTTCTCCCCATCACTTCTTCCATCGCTTCCAGATAGATGCGGGCGATTTTGTTTGGGTAGTAAAGACCGCACTTTTCAATTGGTTCCATGGGTGGCCTCCGGCTGGTTTGGCTTCCTTGTGATGATCAAGACAGCGATTTTATCTCGTCCCAGCAGATTCGACGGTAGATTACCACACGCCCATACCCTTGTCAAGCAACCGGCTCCCCAGGGCAATTGCATCTCGGCCAATTGCTCCCACAAAAGGTGGAAAAGTGGGGGGGGTGCTGGTGGGGCTTCGCCCCACCAGCACCCCCCCCGTCTCCACTTTTTTGGGGACTGCGTCACCGAAACCGGGTTGGAGCAATCGCCCCGACCTGCTCCCCGCTCAACAGCGGCTCCAGCACCCGCCAGAGTGGGCCATCCTGCCGTTGGCCGCGCCGGTCCAGGTCCGATGTAGCCAGCAGGACGCCCCGGCCGCAGCGAGCGCACAGCCCGCGCATCAGCCGGGCCAGCAACTGGTTGCGCAGCCCAAAGCTATCGGCCTCCGTCCACAGCCGGGTTGGCACCCAGCCGGGCGAGAGCACAAACGCGTTACTCAGCGGCTGGCGCGGGATTTCCCACCACCCGGTCGCCCCCGCTTCCAGCCAGACCTGGTAATCCACGGCCGGACCGTTGAGCACGTAGGCGTACAGGGTCGCAATGATCACGGCATCCTCACCGCCCAACTCGGGCTCGGGGAGCGGGTCTCCACTGACCAGGCCCTCGAAAATGCTGTCGAAAAACGCGCGGCCCTGCTCCGATAGTTCAGCCAGGCCCAGCGCGGGAGCGGCGCGACGGAACTGCCCGGCCGCCCGCACCAGCCAATCGCAGACGGCCGCGCCCCGCAGGTCCGGCTGCGGGTGAAAGCGGCTGCTGCTGAGCAGGTCGCCAAACAGATGGGCAAAAAAGCGGTCCAGAGGTTCAGTTCCGCGCCACACAGCCAGCCAGCACCGCAACTCATCCAACTGCACGACGGCCGCCGGCCCAACCCGCCCCACCTCGCTTTCGGAAAGCGCCGCTACTGGCCGCAACTCCGGGCCGGCCGGCTCATACAGGCGACTGGCGGCCAGCACAGCTCGCGGCCGGTCCAGCCACCCCACGGCCAGCGCCAGCCCCTCGGCCACGTCGTACTCAGATGGCACCACCCCCCAGTGCGGATGGGCCAGCGCCGCCAGCGTGAGCCAGGCGCGCACCAGTGGCTCATCACGAGGGCTGCCGCGCCGCCGAAGCAAACGCACCGGCACCCCGGCCGCCTGCAACTCGTTGGTCAACGCGTAGCGCAGCGCACCATCCAGGTAGGGTGCAATCACTGCCACCGACGCCGGCCGCAGGCCGGCAATGCGAGCTGCCACCTGGCGGACCATATCCCGCCGGTAGCGTGGTTTGATGACGCCAGCTACCGCCTCGGCCGCGCCGGCGTAGGTGAGGTCGGCCGGGCCGACGAGTTGGCGCTGAATCAGGTTCGCCAGCGCAGCCACCGCTCCACCAGCCACCAGGCTTTCCGGCATGGTGTGAACCTGGCACTGAGCACTGAGCGTCCAGGCCTCCTGCGGGTCGGCCGCCAGGTAGCGCCGGTAGCCACCCTGTTCGTCGAAAACCAGCACGGCCGAATCCCGACCTGGCAGCAACGAGCGAAGAAACTGAACGCCGGCCGGGGGCATCTCCTCCAGGTTGTCCACCAGCAGGTGCTGGTACCGCTCGGTGAAATAGCGCCGAAAAACAGGGTGGTCCAACAGATGATGCTGGAACAGATCGACCACCAGCGAAAGGTCCAGCAGGCCAGAGTCCAGGCAACGCTGGCGGAACAGCCGCGCCGCTTCGGCCGCCTGCTGGAAAAATCGCACGTGGTCCGGGTCCCCACTCCAGGTTTGTACCAGCCGCCTCTCCATTTCGTCCAGCGAAAGCCGGTTGAGCGCAGCCCGGTTGAGATTGTCCAGCAATTGGGAAAGGATCTGCTGCGGCCGCAACCGCAGCCCCTCGAAAAAACCCGCCTGCTGCAAGGGATCAATTGTCTGCCGCATCAGAACCTGGGCCAGGTCGTAGCTGAGAAACGTGGGCGGCTTGTGGGGTGCGGCAAAACCGGCCGGGCGGGCCACCAGCGGCCAAAAGAGCGCCACCATCTCCCGTGCCAGCCCGGTAAAGGTGGCGAGCTGCAGGTCAACGTACGGCCCCAGACCGGCGTCAGCCAGCGCAGCCTGGTAAGCGTCAGCGGCGGCCGGTTCGGGCAACAGCGTGAGGACGGTATAGGATGAAACGCCAGCCGCCAGCAGGGAGATGAGCCGGCGTTGCAGCGCGGTCGTTTTGCCCCCACCGGCCGGGCCGTGCACAAACAGCGCCACCCCCTGGTCGAACGGGGTGGAAACAACCGTGCGTTGGGCGGGCGTCAGTGTTTTCACCAAAGACACAATGCGGTCGGAAAGCTGCCGCCGATTGTATGTTCAACGGCCGGGCGCGTCAAGTAGCAATGCACGACCAGGTCACGGTGATGTTTGTCCGCAGCCTTTCTGCCATTCGTCACTCACCCTGTCAACAGGCGTATGGCATAATTTGAATCCCTGACGAGTCGGTTCGGTTTTTTTACCTATGGTCATTCAACGCCAACACATACACGTTTCTGGCGTGGTCCAGGGAGTCGGCTTCCGGCCATTTGTTTTTGGCCTGGCCCACCGCCTGGAGCTTGACGGCTGGGTGTACAACTCCTCGGATGGGGTTGACATTGAGATCCAGGGCCGGCCGGAGCAACTGGAAGCATTTTCGGCTGCCCTGCAGAACGAGGCACCCCCACTGGCCCACATCGACCATGTCACGATTGACGCGGTTCCAACAGAATCCGAACCCGGCTTTGCCATCCGCCACAGCGTCACCCGGCCGGGCGCCAGCCTCATCGCCCCGGATGTTGCCACCTGCCACGACTGCCTGCATGAACTGTTGAACCCGACCGACCGACGCTACCGCTATCCATTCACCAATTGCACCAATTGCGGGCCGCGCTTTACCATCATTGAAGGGCTGCCATACGACCGGCCGATGACCACCATGCGCGAGTTCCCCATGTGTCCGGACTGCCAGGCCGAGTACGACAACCCGATGGACCGGCGTTTTCACGCCCAGCCCAACGCCTGCGCCGTGTGTGGCCCGCGCGTCTGGATGAGCACCGGAGGTAGCGCAGAGCACTTTGACGACGCGCTTTCCACCGCCGAGGACCCGTTCAAGGCAGCCGCCTCGCTCCTGCGCCTGGGCGGGATCATTGCAATCAAAGGGCTGGGCGGGTTTCACCTGGCGTGCGATGCCACCAACAACCAGGCGGTGCGCTGGCTGCGCCGCCGCAAGGGCCGGCCGGCTAAACCCTTTGCAGTGATGATGGCCGACATGGAGATGGTGCAGCGCTATTGCCAGGTCGGCCTGCAGGAAGCGGACCTGCTCCAGTCCCCGGCCGCGCCCATTGTGCTTCTGTGGCGCAAGCCGGGCACCGACCTGGCTCTGAGCATCGCACCGCGCAACCACACACTGGGTGTAATGCTGCCCTACACCCCACTGCACCACGTCCTGCTGAGGGAGGGGCCCAACGGGCCTTGCCGGCCGCTGGTGATGACCAGCGGCAACCACACCGACGAACCATTGGCCCAGAACAATGAAGACGCCATCAACGAGTTGGGCGACATTGCCGACGCCTATTTGCTTCACGACCGGCGCATTCACACACGCTGCGACGATAGCGTCTGGATGGTCGCCGAGCTGCCCGGTGGCGAGCGCCGGCCGGTTCCTGCGCGCCGCTCGCGCGGCTATGCTCCCTTCCCCATCAAAGTGCGCTTCCGGGCCCGCAAGCCCATCCTTGGCGCTGGCGGGCAAATGAAGAACACGCTTGCTATCCTGAAAGAGGATCAGGCCTTCCTCAGCCAGCACATTGGGGAGCTGGATAACCTGGAGACGCTGAATTTCTACCGCGCATCGGTAGAGCATTTGCAGACCATTTTTGAGGCCAGCCCGGCCGCGGTAGCCCACGACCTGCATCCGGACTATCTCTCCACACGCTATGCCCGTGAGCTGGCGGCCGAGCGTGGCCTGCCGCTGATCCCGGTACAGCACCACCATGCTCATATCGCCTCCTGTCTGGCCGACTGCGAGGTTGAGGGGCCGGTAATCGGCGTGGCGCTGGACGGGACCGGTTACGGGACTGACGGCCGGATTTGGGGCAGTGAATATCTGGTGGCGGACATGGTGGGGTTTGAGCGCGTCGGGCACCTGGAGTATCTGCCGCTCCCCGGCGGTGAAGCTGCCATCCACCGGCCGTACCGGATCACGCTGGCCTACCTGCAAACGCTGCTCGGCGAGGTCCCGTCGTTGCCCTTCCGGGAAGAGATCAGCGCGGAAGAGCAGGGGATTGTCGCCCAGCAGGTGCGCAGCAGGCTTAACACCCCGCTGACCTCCAGTTGCGGCCGTTTGTTTGACGCCGTGGCGGCGCTGATTGGCGTACGCGGCGTGGTGAGCTATGAGGCCCAGGCCGCCATCGAACTGGAGATGGTGGCAGTAGAGGGCGACAGCACCGCGCCAGAAGATTGGCTGGACCGGCCGTACCCGTTCCGCATCGAGCAGGTGGATGAACACTGGATTATCCGGGCCGCGGACCTGTTGGCGGAAATTGTGGACGACGTGGCGGCCGGTATTCCGCCGGTCGCCATCAGCCGCCGGTTCCACGCCACGCTGGCGGTCATCACGGGACAGATGTGCCGCCTGATTCGCGATCAGCATGGGCTAGATACGGTGGCGTTGAGCGGTGGCTGCTTCCAAAATCGGCTGTTGCTGCTGCTGACGGCCGCCGCGCTATCACACGAGAACTTTCGGGTGCTGACCCACGGCCGGGTTCCGCCCAACGACGGCGGGATTGCACTCGGCCAGGTTGCCATTGCAGCCCATCAACTGATGGACCCACAAACCCCATGAAGCTTGCTTTTGAAACCAAACCGCTCATCGGCGTAATCCACGTGCTGGCGCTGCCAGGCACGCCGGGTCACAGCCGGCCGCTGGCGGAGATCATCCACACGGCCGAACGCGAGGCCGCCATCTACCGGGACGGGGGACTGGACGGCTTGATGGTGGAAAACATGCACGACCTGCCCTACCTGCGCGGCACGGTGGGGCCGGAGATTGTAGCTGGCATGACGGCCGTGGCGGCCGCGGTGCGCGCGGTCGCGCCGGAGATGCCGCTGGGGGTGCAGGTACTGGCCGGGGCAAACCGGGAGGCGCTGGCGGTGGCGTTGGCGGCCGGGCTGGATTTTGTCCGCGTGGAGGGATTTGTCTTTGCCCATGTTGCCGATGAGGGGCTCATCCAATCCTGCGCGGGTGAGTTGCTTCGCTACCGTAAAGCCATCGGCGCGGAGCAGATCCGGGTCTGGGCCGACGTGAAGAAAAAGCACAGCGCCCACGCCATCACGGCCGACGTGAGCCTGGCGGAAACGGTTCACGCGGCCGAGTTCTTTGGGGCCGACGCCACCATCGTCACCGGAACGCGGACCGGCGCCGAGCCGGCGCCGGATGATCTACTGGCTGCCCAGTCGGTCGCCAGCCACCCGGTACTGCTGGGCTCCGGCATCACACCAAACAACGTTGCCGCCTATTGCGCCGCGGCCGATGGCTTTATCGTCGGCTCTTATTTCAAGCGCGATGGTTACTGGGCCAACGAGGTTGACCCCGGCCGGGTGGCCCGAATGGTGGCGCAACTCCACGCCGTGAGGTAAAATTCTCTCCGTACCCTGTTAAGCGGCAGCTCTCAGAGGGCCGGCCGCTGCTTGGGCACCCACACTGGCAAGGAGACAAGCGCATGAAAGTCATTCAGATACAAGACATCGCCGCCTACGAAGGCGAGACGGTCACCATCCACGGCTGGCTGTACCAGAAAACTGGCAAGGGACAGCTTCAGTTCCTACGCGTCCGCGACGGCACTGGCATTGTGCAAGCAGTGGCGTTCAAAAAGGACGTGCCGGCCGAGGTGTTTGAAACAGTCAAACGGCTCAGCCAGGAATCATCCCTCATCATTACCGGCGTGGTCCGCGCCGATGACCGCGCCCCCGGCATCCCGGGTGGTTTCGAGCTGGGCATCGCCGATTTGCAGGCCATCCAGATCGCCGACGAGTACCCGATCACGCCCAAGGAACACGGGGTCGAATTTCTGCAAGACAACCGCCATCTCTGGATCCGCTCCTCGCGCCAATGGGCCATCCTGCGCGTCCGGGCGACGGTCATCCGTGCCATCCGCGACTGGTTGGACAGTAATGGCTTTATCAACATGGATACGCCCATCCTCACCCCAGCGGCCGGGGAAGGCACCACGACTCTGTTTGAAGTGGACTATTTCGGCGACCCCACCTACCTGGCACAGACCGGGCAGCTATACAACGAGGCCAACATCTACAGCTTTGGCAAGGTTTACTGCTTTGGCCCCACCTTCCGGGCAGAAAAATCCAAAACCCGCCGCCACCTGACCGAGTTCTGGATGGTCGAACCCGAGATCGCTTTTTGTGACCTGGACGGATTGATGGAGATTGAAGAGCGATTTGTGTCGTACATCGTCCAACGGTGCCTGGAAGAATGCGCTCACGAACTGCGGCTGCTGGAACGCGACACAACTGCCCTGGAAAAGGTCACCCCGCCCTTTTACCGCATCTCGTATGACGATGCGCTGAACAAACTGGCCGCCATCCGCGAACAGACCGAGGATGCTGAACTGAAGGAGCTACTGGCGATCGAGTGGGGCAGCGACTTTGGCTCGCCCCACGAGACCGAACTGACACAGTTGTACGACAAACCGGTCTTTGTGTACGGCTACCCCACAATTGCCAAGGCTTTTTACATGGAACCGTGGCCCGGCCGGCCGGAGGTTTGCAAAAGCGTGGACCTGCTGGCCCCTGAAGGGTACGGGGAGATTATTGGGGGCAGCGAGCGGGTCAGCGACCCGGATCTGCTGGAACAGCGAATTCGGGAACACAACTTGCCACCGGAGGCTTTTACCTGGTACGTGGACCTGCGCAAGTATGGCAGCGTGCCGCATTCCGGCTTTGGGTTAGGGGTTGAGCGCACAGTCACCTGGATCACGGGTACCCAGCACATCCGCGAGACCATCCCCTATCCGCGGATGTTGAACCGCGTCTATCCATAGTTAGGCAAAAAAAAGACGGAGGGCGATCTCGCCCTCCGTCTTGTATTCTTCACTGCACACTGCTACGCACCGTATTTATTGAGCCGGCCGGCGTGGGCCAGCGCCAGCGGCATCAGTTCAGCGGCTGGAAAGATCCCCAGCGCGCCGATCAGACATTCCGTTTCCCCAAATGCCTGTGCCGCATCCGGCCGGTGTGTGGCCGGGGCCCACAACAGAGTGGGAACCGGGTGCCAGCTATGGGATTTCAGCTTGGCTGGGGTCGAGTGGTCGCCGGTAATGACCAGCACATCCGGTTTTGGGCCCAGCAAGCGGGGCAGCGCCCGGTCAACCTGCTCGATGACCTTGACCTTGGCGTCAAAATCGCCGTCCTCGCCCCGGCTGTCGGTGTACTTGATGTGGACAAAGAAAAAGTCGTACGCGCCCCAGGCGGCCGCCACGCGGTCAAACTCGTCGGCCGGGGTGTCGTGCGAGTCGGTTGCCAACACATCCATCCCAACCAACTGCGAGACGCCGCGGTACATGGGGTAGACCGCGACGCAGGCGGCCTTGAGCCGATAGACCTCCCCATACTTGGGCAACTTGGGGTCGCTGGAGAAACCACGCAGGGTAAAGCCGTTGGCCGGGTGATGATCGGCCAGGATCGGCCGGGCCTGGTCCACCCACGCCTGCACCAGCGTGGCAGTCCGCTCCGCCTCCGGCCGGAGCGCCTGCACTGGCAAGGGGGCTTTGCCCACCATTTGCGGGTCGGTGTCAGCCAATGACGGGTCCAGGCCCGCGCCACGCAACACCAAAGCGAAGCGATACTCCTTTACAGCCTGCACCTCGGTCTGAACACCGGGCAACTGGATGGCCGAAAGCAACTCACACAGTTCCTGTCCTTTTTCGGTAGGAATCCGGCCGGCTCGCCGGTCGGTGATCAGTCCATTCGCATCCAGCGAGCAAAAGTTGCCCCGCGCGGCCACATCGGCCGGGCCTACCGGTAAGCCAATGCCAAACGCTTCCAGCACCCCCCGGCCGATGTCATACCGGAGCGGGTCATAACCAAACAACGCCAGATGCGCCGGGCCACTCCCAGGGATGATTCCGTAGCCAATGGGATTGGTTAGCCCCACACTTCCCTCGCGCGCCAGCCGGTCCATGTGAGGTGTGTCGGCCGCTTCCAACTCGGTCGGCCCGCCGGGCTCCACCGGCAACCCACCCAGGCCATCCATCACCAGCAGCACGATTTTCCCGCCTTCTGGTTTCGTCAATTTGCGCATCAGATCAAAATCTGCCATCTTTCTTCTCCCGCACTAGCACAAAAAAGAACCACTCAGGCAGTGCACATCCCCGCCCTACACCCACCCAGACACTGGGCTGAACAGTAAAGAAAACAGTCCCACGCCGGAGCATGGGACTGCAAGTTTAACCGATTTCGACGCGGGCCGCAATCAGCGGATAGCCTGCTCCGTCTCGCGGTCGAAAATTTGCATGTTATCCATGTTAAAGACGGTCGGCATCTTGCTGCCGTACCTGGCCGTAGTGCGTGGGTCCACCCGGGCGATAAAGGTCTTTCCACCCACGTTATAGTAGACAAACACCTCGTTGCCCATCAACTCGGTCACCTCTACCTCTGCCTCCACCCGCGCCTCGGTGATGTTGGTCGGCCGGTACTCGGGGTCATGGATATCTTCCGGACGGATGCCAAAGACAACCGGTTTTCCGGCGTGCGGTTTGTAGACTGGCACCTTATGCGGCGGAACCTGGACGCGGAAGGAGCCAGCATCCACAAACAGCTTGTCGTCCTCCGCCACCAGGGTAGCGTTGAAAAAGTTCATGGAGGGGCTGCC
Source organism: uncultured Chloroflexia bacterium (assembly GCA_963707345.1). Taxonomy (GTDB): domain Bacteria; phylum Chloroflexota; class Anaerolineae; order Promineifilales; family UBA4811; genus CAVPPE01. The sequence continues at coordinate 427,356 of CAVPPE010000001.1, read as the reverse complement.
GATAAAGCCAGCTACAAACACATTGTCCGGCGTATCGTAGAGCACCTGCGGGCTGGCAATCTGCATCAGGAGGCCATCCTTCATCACGGCAATCCGGCTGCCCATGGTCATGGCCTCGGTCTGGTCGTGGGTCACGTAAATAAAGGTGGTTCCCAGGCGGTGGTGGAGCCGGCCGATCATGGCGCGGGCTTCCACGCGTAGCTTGGCATCCAGGTTGGAGAGCGGCTCGTCCATCAAAAAGACGGCCGGATCGCGGACGATAGCCCGACCGACCGCCACACGCTGCCGCTGCCCGCCTGACAACTGCTTGGGCTTGCGATCGAGCAGGGTCTCGATACCCAGGTCCTTGGCTGCCTCTTTCACCCGGCGGTCAATATCATCCTTTGGGGTCTTGCGCAGCTTGAGGCCAAACGCCATATTGTCATACACGGTCATGTGCGGATAAAGCGCGTAGGACTGGAAAACCATAGCAATGTCCCGGTCCTTGGGCGGTACGTCGTTAACCACGCGGTCGCCAATCATTATCCGCCCTTCGGTAATCTCTTCCAGGCCGGCCAGCATCCGCAGGCTGGTGGATTTGCCACACCCTGACGGGCCAACAAAGACCAGGAACTCTCTGTCTTCAACAAAGATGTTCAGGTCCTGCACGGCCGTCACATCGCCAAACCGCTTGGTAATGCCTTCATAAGTAACAGTCGCCATCATAAACCTCCGTTTCAGCCATCAACTGTTTTGTAACTGTCTGAGCAGTCACACGGTTTCAATACCAATTCCCAACTGGGACAGATCCCAGAGCAAAGCCTCTTCCGCCTTGCGGCCGGTGATAATCACGTCCAAATCGCCGGCCGGAGCAATCCAGACTCCGCCCACGCGCCCCACCCGCTCCGGCGAGGCGAGGGCGATCACTTCGCCGGATGCGACGATCAAATCGCGACACAGTTCGGCCTGAGCCAGATCGGCGCCCATCAACCCTTGATCGGGGCTGACCCCGGCCGCCTCGATAAACACGCGGTCGGCCCGCAACGATTGCAACGCGTGGGTCACCAGCGGGCCGTCCATGCCGCTCCGCGGCCGGCCAACTCGCCCCCCGGTGACCACCACAGTCAATCGCGCGTTGTTTGCCAACCAGTGAGCAATTTCCAGGCAATTGGTGACCACCGTCACCCCTTCCCTGGCCGCCAGCGCTTTGGCGGCCTCCAGCGTAAGCCGGCCGGGGCCCAGAAAGACCGTCTCGTCGGGGCGAACCCGGCGGGCGGCCGCTTGCCCGATGCGACTGGCTTCCAGCTCGACTGACAACGCCGGGCGGCCGGTGATCGCATTTGGGGCAGCCGCCCCGCCATGAATTCGGCGGACCTGGCCCTGGCTCTCCAATTGTTCAAGATCACGCCGGATGGTGGAGGCGCTGACGCCAAACTGCCGCGCCAGGTCCACCACATTGACCACCCCATGCTGCGCCACCAGCTGGCCAATTGCCTGCTGTCGCTGTACGCTCAACATGGTCTCGCCTCTCCAGCTTTCAACACAGTACATAGTCTACCCGAATGCGCAAAACTGTCAATCGGGTAGCGCACACTTGGCTGTTTATGAGCCAAATCGCGCAAATTTGCGCACGCCGGTTCTTCCGCCTTTCGGCGGCCTGGTTTGCTTGCCTTTTTCCGCCCCGTTGATATAATTGCATCCATACAAGTGATACAATGAGGATTTCACCACATCGCTTTCTTTATCTGGAAATTGCCGAATCAATCCGGCGGCTGATTGCGTCGGGCGAGCTACGGCCGGGAGACAGGCTGGAGCCGGTGCGCGAGATGGCCCGGCGCTGGAATTGCACCCCGGGCACGGTCGGGCGGGCCTATGCATCCCTGGCCAAAGAGGGGCTGATCGAAGGCTACCGCGGCGGCGGAACCAAGGTAGCACAGAGCACGCTGCAACCTGACCGGCCGGTCTGGCAGTGGGCATCGCTGGTCAACCGCGCCGAGCAGTACTTGCTGGCGGCCATCAGCGCCGGTCACTCGCCGGAGCAGGCGCAGGCCGCGCTCCAGGTTGCCACCGGCCGCTGGCGCGATCTACAACAGCAGAGCCCACCAGCACCCACAGCTCCCTGCCCCCCTAATTGCGCGCTCCGCTTCGTCGGCAGCCACGACCTGCTGCTCGAGTCGCTGACACAACTACTGACGGAGGCAGCTGGTGGATTTCAACTCTCGGTTGAATACTCCGGCAGCCTGGGTGGGTTGATGGCGCTGGCCCAGGGCACGGCCGACATCGCCGGGACCCACCTGTGGGACGAAACGACCGACAGCTACAACGCACCCTTTGTCAAGCGGTTGCTGCCCGGCCGGCGCGTGGCTTTGCTCACGCTGGCTCACCGCTCGCTGGGGCTCATCCTGCCGGCCGGCAACCCGCAGGGATTGCAGGCTCTTGCCGACCTGTCACACCCCGAGGTGTTGCTGGTCAACCGTCAGGCTGGCTCCGGCACCCGGGTCTGGCTGGATGCGCAACTAAACATGCTCGGGCTACGGCCGGAAGCCATTCCAGGCTACGGCCGGGAAGAGCTGACCCACCTGGCGGTCGCCCGCGCGGTGGCGGACGGAGAAGCGACGGTCGGGCTGGGTATCCACGCGGCCGCAGATGCTTACGGGCTGGGTTTTGTCCCGCTTGCCCAGGAACGGTACGACCTGGCTTGGCTGGAGTCAACATGGCACAGCCCGGCCGGGCAGACCCTGATAGGGCTCGTCCGCTCCGATTCCTTCAGACAGGCGGTCCGCGAACTGGGCGGCTACGAGACCGCCGAGACCGGCCGGGAGCAGTGGGTCGCCTGAAAAAGCCATGGACACGATCTGGCAAGGCATTCAGCAGGCCCTTCAACTGATCTTTCAGGGGGATTCCGCTCTGTACGAAATCGTCTGGCTGTCGCTGCGAGTCTCGGGCGTGGCGCTTGTCGTTAGCGCGCTGATTGGCATCCCATTGGGTGCCTTGCTGGGCCTCGGCCGCTTCTTCGGCCGGCGATTCGTGATTGCGCTGCTCTACACCGGGATGGGCTTTCCGCCGGTGGTGGTCGGCCTCTTTGTCTACCTGATGCTCTCTCGCAATGGGCCGCTGGGAGGCCTGGACTGGCCGTTTATCCCTAACCTGTTCACACCGGCCGCCATGATCGCTGCACAAAGCATCATCTCCTTCCCGCTGGTGGCCGGCTTTACCATGGCGGCCGTGATGGGCGTCAGTTCCAACGTACGCCGGCAGGTCCAGTCGTTGGGCGCCACGCGCCTTCAAACCACGCTGGCCATTTTGAGTGAAGCGCGGATTGGGGTCATCGTATCGGTCATAGCCGGATTTGGCGGCATTATTTCCGAAGTTGGCGCGGTGATGATGGTTGGCGGCAACATCGAGGGTCGCACTCGCGTCCTGACCACCGCCATTGTACTGGAAACCAGCAAGGGAAACTTTGACCTGGCGATGGCGCTGGGGGTCATTTTGCTGAGCCTGGCTTTTGCCACCAACCTGGCCGTGCTGCGGCTGCAAGGAAGAACTCTGGAAGAATGAACAACCCGATTTATCGACTGCACAACGTGACCAAGGCTTACAACGGCCGGCAGGTGCTGCACGTGAGCCAATTGGACATCCAGCACGGCGAGATTCTGGCCATCGTAGGCCCCAGCGGAGCCGGCAAAAGCACCCTGCTGCGCCTGTTGAACTTTTTGGAACTCCCCACCAGCGGCCGGATACGTTTCTTGGAGGCCGAATTGCGCGCCGGTAGCAGCGTACCCATCACGCTGCGCCGCCGGGTGACCACCGTCTTCCAGCGGCCGGCGCTGCTTAACCGCAGCGTGTACGACAATGTCGCCTACGGACTTCGCCTGCGCGGCCAGCGCAACGCGGCAAGTCAGATAAACCTAGCACTTGAGCAGGTCGGCTTGGAGCCGCTGGCCCAGCAGCGCGCCCGCACACTTTCCGGCGGGGAAGCACAACGCGTCGCGCTGGCTCGCGCCACGGTCCTCCGGCCGGAAGTGCTCCTGCTGGACGAACCCACCGCCAACCTGGACCCCTACAACGTGGGCGTCATCGAGCAAAACATCGCCCAGTTGAATCGAGAGCTAACCACCACCATAGTACTGGTGACGCACAACGTATTTCAGGCTCGCCGGCTGGCCCACAGGGTAGCTTTGATGCTGGAAGGAGAGATCATCGAGACCCGAGACACCGAAACCTTTTTCACCTCACCGTGCGACCCACGCACGACCGCTTTTGTGCGCGGGGAAATGATCTACTAACCAACACTTGCATGCAATCGAATCAAGGAGATTCCCCATGTTCAAACACATCCAGTTGCTACTCGTTGTCACGCTTGTCCTGATTGGCACCCTTTTTGGTTGCACCCAGATCGAACCAGCTGCCGCTCCTCAGCCCACGCAGCCACCGGCCGAGCCAACCGAAGCACCAGCAGCCAAACACCTGATTCTGGCCACCACCACCAGCACAGAGAACTCGGGTTTGCTGGCATATCTATTGCCGGATTTCGAGCACCAATTCGGCGTCAAGATAGACGTGGTAGCAGTGGGCACAGGGCAAGCGCTCCAGCTTGGGATGGACGGAAACGCGGATGTACTGCTGGTCCACGCGCGCGCCAGAGAAGACGCCTTTATGGCAGACGGGCACGGCGCCCGCCGGGAAGACGTGATGTACAACGACTTTGTTATCCTGGGCCCGGCCGATGACCCGGCCGGCATCTTGGAAGCATCAACCGCGGCCGACGCGTTCCGCCTGATCGCCGAAGCAGAAGCGCCCTTTGTCTCCCGCGGGGACGATTCCGGCACCCACACCAAAGAGAAAGCCATCTGGGGAGAGGCCGGCATTGAGCCGGCCGGCGACTGGTACATTTCGGCCGGGCAGGGGATGGGCGCCGTGCTGACAATGGCTGACGAGCAGCAGGCCTACACCCTCAGCGACCGGGCTACCTATCTTGCCCGCACGCTGGAGGGAACCAGCCTGGAAATCCTGGTGGAAGGCGATCCGATCCTGTTCAACCCGTACGGGGTCATCGCGGTCAATCCAGATAAAGGCGACCACATCCAGGCAGACCTGGCCAACCAGTTCATTGACTGGCTGATCTCACTCCCGACACAAGAAAAAATCGCCGAGTTTGGCGTGGCCGAGTTTGGCAGCCCGCTGTTTGTGCCGGACTCGGCCGCCTGGCGAGTGGCTCGCCCGTAGCGGAACGACGAGCCGGGGCCGGCCGCACTAGCGCGGCCCATCCTGCGCGGCCGGGCCCGGGTTTTGCGGCGCATACCGCTGCCCGCCGTCCACCACAATCACCTCCCCGGTGATGAAAGGCGAGTGCAACAGAAACAGCACTGCGTCGGTGACGTCGGCCGGGTTCCCCCAGCGCCGAAAGAGTATCTGCTGTGCGCTGGCTGCAATCTCGGCCGGGCCATAATGAGGAGGCGGCAGCACATTGCCCGGCGCCACCGCGTTGACGCTGACGGCCGGGGCCAGTTCCAGCGCCAGTTGCCGGGTCAGGGCCAGCAGCCCTGCTTTGCCGACGCTGTGAGCTGCAAAGTTGCGCCACGGCTCCCAGGCTGAGAGGTCCAACACGCTCACAATGGCCCCTTCGCCCTGCTCAAGCATCTGTGGGGCAAGCAGATTGGCCAGGAAAAACGGGCCATCCACCAGCACACGGGTCACCGCGTGCCAGTCATCAAAATCATCCGTCGGCACCGGCGTGGTTTGAAAATGCGACGCGTTGTTGACCAGGATGTCCACCCCACCAAAGCGGGATTGGGCGGCCGCTACCATCCTTCTCACTTGCTCCAGGTCAGCCACATCCGCCCGGAACGGCAACGCGCCCACGCCGCACGCTCGCGCCTCGGCCGCGGTCGCTTCGGCCGACCCGGCCGAGCGGTGGTAGTTGATGACCACATTGGCCCCGGCCTGCGCCAGCGCCAACGTAATCGCCCGGCCGAGGCGTTGTGCCCCGCCGGTAATGAGTGCCGTTGTGCCTTCGATTTCCATCCCGCAGCCTCCAGTTTGCACCTATGATAGCAGATACCCGGCTGTTGCCCCTGGATAATACCGACTTGCTGTCAAATTGGCGGCGCGAGGCTTGACCGGCATTTTGGAATTGGTATAATATCCACCGATACGCGGGCGTGGTTCAGTGGTAGAATGTCTCCTTGCCAAGGAGAAGGTCACGGGTTCGAATCCCGTCGCCCGCTTTGGGCCGGTTTTACCGGCCCTCTTTGTATGGCGACGTGGCCAAGTGGTAAGGCAAGGGTCTGCAAAACCCTCATTCACCGGTTCAAATCCGGTCGTCGCCTTGAAAAGCCTGGCATTGTGCCAGGCTTTTTGTTGTCCACCCTTGTGAAGCATGGTACAATGTGCGCCGATGTGTTCACACTTGGCAGGAGGATCCACTGTGACAGACCAGGTACCTGACATCGTCATCGGCCGGCTTCCGATCTACCTCCGAGCGCTCTCCCACCTGGAGGCACAGGGGCACCGCATTACCTCGTCCAAAGAGCTGGCCGCCATCCTCGGCAGTAGCGCAGCCCAAATCCGCAAGGACCTGTCCCACTTTGGCGAATTTGGCAAGCAAGGCACCGGCTACCACATCCCATACCTCATCAAGCAACTGCAACGCATCCTCAAGACCGACCGCGTGTGGGAGGTGGTGCTGGTCGGGGTCGGCGATCTCGGCCGCTCGCTGATTCACAACCAGGGGATTGCGCGCCGCGGCTTTCGGATTGTGGCCGCGTTTGACAACGACGCCGAGAAGATCGGCCAACGGGTTGGGGATGTCATCATCCAGAGCGTGCAGCGGCTGGCAGAGGAGATCATCCAGCGGGGCATCCGGATAGCGATCATCGCCGTGCCGGCCCCGGCCGCCCAGCAGGTGACCGACACATTAGTCAACGCTGGTATCAAGGCCATCCTGACCTACTCCCCCATCGCCGTCAGCGTGCCGGAGGAGGTGCACATCCAATATACCGACCCAGTGGCGCATTTGCAACGGATGACCTTTTACCTGTAGCGGTTACGCCAACCCAACCTGCGGCGCAGCCCGCCGGACCCGCCAGGTCAGGTCCGACCGCCGCAAAAGCAACTCAAAAACCTTGTCCCCGGCCGTCATAACCAACAGGTGGCGGCCGTCATCCTCCAGCCAACCTCGTCCGTGGGAAATCACCTGAACCCGCCTGCGTTGCCAGGTAAAGCTGGTCACGCGCAACCGGCCGTCGCGCTCAAAGCGCGCCTCCACCGCGGTTGGCTCATCCACCCAATGCATCGATTCTCCCCTCCAGATAGGCGCAGATCAACTCCAGGGCCGCCTCGGCCGAGCAAGCCTTGTTCTCCAGCCGATCCGTGCCCCACCGATAGCGACAACACCAGTCCCCGTCCGGCGCTGCCAGCGCAATGTAAACCAGCCCTACCGGCTTTTCGGCCGTGCCGCCGGCCGGGCCGGCGATGCCGGTGACGCTGACCCCAATGTCCACGCCCAAAACCCGCCGCGCACCACGGGCCATCTCCAGGGCCACCTGGCTGCTGACCGCGCCGTGCGACGCTAGGGTGCGGCGCTGCACGCCCAGTAGCTTTGCCTTGGCCTCATTCGAGTAGGCCACAATCCCCCCCAGTAGATATGCAGAACTCCCCGCCACATCGGTCAGGCGACTGGCAAGCAAACCGCCGGTGCAAGACTCGGCCGTGGCAATCGTCAGGCCGGCCGCAGTTAGCATCTGCCCGACGATAACCTCCAGCGCGTGCTCGCTCACATCGCCTCCCCATCCGTCGCCAGTTCAAGCTGCCGGCGGTAGAGTTGGCTGTAAAGCCCGCCTTGTTGCATCAGCTCAAAGTGGTCGCCGACCTCGATGATGCGGCCGTCCTCCAGCGCAACGATCTTGTCCGCGTTGCGGATGGTGCTCAAGCGGTGAGCGATCACCAACGCGGTGCGGCCGCGCAGCACCGAGTCCAGCGCCTGCTGGATCAGGTACTCTGCTTCCGCGTCCACGGACGAGGTCGCTTCGTCCAGAATCAGGATGCGGGGGTCTGCCAGCACGGCCCGCGCCAGGGCCAGCCGCTGCTTCTGCCCGCCACTCAGCTTGACGCCGCGCTCGCCGATTTCGGTATCGTAGCCATTGGGCAGCGCCTGGATAAACTCATCGGCGTAGGCTACCCGGGCGGCCGCCCGCAACTCATCCTCGGTCGCATCCGGCTTGCCATACAACAGGTTCTCGCGCACGGTCGAGTTGAACAAAAAGGTATCCTGCAACACCACCGCAACCTGCTGCCGCAAAGTAGACAGTTCCACCCGCCGCAGATCCAGCCCTTCCACCGCCACCCGCCCCTCCACCGGATCGTAAAACCGGCACAGCAAATTGGCAATGCTGGTTTTGCCCGCGCCACTGGGGCCAACCAGGGCGATTACCTGGCCCGGCTCGATCCGAAAGCTGACGTCGTGCAGAACACGGTCACCCGTCCCGTAGCGAAAGCTCACATTTTCGAACGCCACCCGGCCCTGCATAGGGGGCAGCGCGACAGCCCCGGCCGGGCTTTCGATCTCGGCCGTCTCGTCCAGCAGCTCGAAAATCCGCTCCCCGGCCGCTATCGCCTGCTGAAAGACGTTGTCGATCTCGGTCAGCCGGTTGATCGGCTCGTAGAACGAGAGCACGTAGGAGAGAAACGCCACCAGCGTGCCCAGGGTCAGTTCGCCCCGCACCACCATCCCGGCACCAACGCCCAGCACAATCACCGTGCCCATGGCCGAGACAAATCCCATGGCCGGGAAAAAGGCGGTCCAGTAGCGGATGCCCTGCACCCGCGCCCGGAAATAACTCTCACTCTCGGCCGCAAAGCGGGCCAGCTCCCTCTCCTCCTGCCCAAACGCCTGGATCACGCGGATGCCGGACAGGCTGTCCTGCAGCCGGGCGTTGATGTCCCCCAGCCGCCGCCGCACCTGGCGGTAGACCGGCCGGACCCGGGTGTTAAAGTAACGCAGCGCCACCGCCAGCAATGGGACCGGGATCAGCACAAACAGCGCCAGCCGCCAGTCCAGCCAGAAGAGGATGCCGGCCGCGCCCACCAGCCGCAGCAGGTCCACCGCCGTCAGCGCCGAGCCGTGGGTGACAAAATGCTCCAGCGCCTCCACATCGTTGGTCACCCGCGACATCAACTCCCCGGTCGAGGTGCGTTCGAAGAACGAAAGTGACAGCCGCTGCAGATAGGAATACAACCGCACCCGCAGGTCAAAGATAAACCGCTGGCCCAGCGCGTGCCGCAGGTACATGTCACCCGCGCCAATCAACTGTTTGAACGCCAGCGCGCCCACCAGGACGGCGATCAGCACCCCCAGCCGGGTCAGGTCGCGCGCCTCGATCACCTCGTCGACAATCGCGCGCTGAAAGAGGGGCGGCACCAATTCCAGCCCGGCCCGGCCGAGCAGCAGGACGGCGCTGACGATCAGCGTGCCCGTGTATGGTGCCAGCAGTCGAAAGAGTCGCTTGAGAACCGGCATTTTATCTCCACCAATCCTTGCGCGAGCGTGGGTCCATGAACGCGCCGGTGTCACGGATCGCCACGCCAATCTGCCCTTCGCGGGCGCGGCCGAAGGCCTGACCGGCCGGCAGGGCCGGCAAGCGCCCCCGGCCGGCGGCGTTCCACTGCTGGTACAGCGCCAGCAGGTTGGGGTCCACGCAGATGTTTTCAACGTGCAACGTGTACCCGGCAATCACATTGTCCTCGCCGGTGTACTTGAGTGTGATGCGATTTTGGGCAGCGTAAAGGACCAGCACCTCAAAACCCCCGCCGATGGTATAGCCCGAACTGGGGACGCGGATCGCCTCGCCGGGCGTCACCGCCATCCCAATCAACGTCACGGCCGGGTCGGTGATGGCCGGCCCCTGGCAATTGCAGCCCCAGTCCCAATGATACACCCGGTACGCATTGCTAAAGGCCGGAACGCGGGGCGGGGAAAAGAGCCCGGCCAGTTGGGGCGCGCCCGGATCGGTCCCGCCGTTAATGTCCACCAGCCCCAGGTACGCCGAGGTCCAGTCATAGTTCCGCAGCGCCAGGTTCAGGTCGCCGTGTTCCTCGGCCGGGCGGTCGGTCGGCGGCGGAATCACCGGGAAGGTGTCATAGACAGCTCCGGCGATAGGCAGACAGCCATCCTCTCGCAGCACCAGCGGCAAATAGACGGTGCTGGTCAGCAGGTCGGCCGGTTGCCAGGCCATACCCATGGAATCGGCCGGTTGGTTGCCGGCCGGCCGTTCCGCCCTCGCCAGTCCGCTCATCAACAACAGCCCCCAGGCCAGAACCAGTGTCGCCATCCAGCCTATTCTCATCGCTAAACGCATTTTGATCGTCCATCCTTTCCCAGCCAGGCGAGCCAATTGTAGCCCAAAGGTCGGGTGCGTCAATCCACCCTTTTTCCTTTTCACGCTTGCACAACCGACCGGAAGGCTTTATAATGCAAAGCGCAACCAGGGTTCCCGGCCGCGACGGCTCGCCACGCCCGGTTGCAGGAACGCCACCGCCGGTTGTCGGCGTGACGGGCATTCAAGCAGGTGGATGGTGGCAGATCGAGAGACCGACCAGACGACACGTGGTGCGCCTTTCCTGGCAGCGGATGAGTGGATGGCGGCCGAACAGGTCCGCCTGCTGCGCCGCATCCAGCCGTTGCAAGGGGCCGTCCAGGGCATCGCCACCCTGGTAGCCGTGGTCGGCGTGCTGAAGTTCCCGTACGCCTGGCAAAGCTGGACCATGCTGGCGGTGATGGCGGCCGGGCTGGCCGTCTTTGGGCTGGGGGTGCGCTGGCGAAAGCAGGGCCGCACCCGCGCCGCCAGCCATTTGCACATCGTCAGCGCTGCGGTGATGGCGGCCATGATGGCGATCCTGTTCGAGGGGCTGATCGTCTCGTTTACCTACATTGGTCTCCTGATCACCGTGCTGACCAGCGTCCTCATCTCCATCCGGGCCGCGCTCATTTACGCCGCCACCATTATCGCCGTGGCAATGACCGGGTTGGTGCTGGCCGTGCTCGACTTTCCCGACCCCTCCATCGGCATTTCATCCCTTGCGGTGTACGTCATCGACGTCTGTTGCTTTTTGATTGCCGTTTTTAGCAGCATCAGACTGCTGGACCTCGGCCGCAGCAGCACGCAAAAAGCACTGGAGCAATTGCTCCAGCTCAACGAAGAGTTGGAACAGCGGGTGGCAGCCCGCACGGCCGAACTGCAGCGTTCCGAGAAACAACTCCAGCGGTCGCACGACCTGCTGGAACAGCGCGTGGCCGAGCGCACGGCCGAGCTTGCCATCATGCTGGAGGCCACCCAGGCTGCTTCCTCCACCCTGCAACTGGACAAGCTATTGGCGCTGATCGCGCGCAAAATCGCCCAGGCTCTCAACGCGGCCGGTTGCAGCATCTCGTATTGGGAACAAGAACAGGATGCCGTGGTAAACTGGGTCGTCTGGCGCCAGGATCTGACTGAAACCGTTGACTCGCCGGGAACAGCGTATGCCCTGAGTGACTTTCCCGCCACGCGGGCCGTCCTGGAAACACACCGGCCGGTCAACGTCGTGGTCTCGGACCCGAGGGCCGACCCGGCCGAACTTGCCTACATGCGCCGCGTGGGCACGGCCAGCCTGCTGATGTTGCCGCTCATTGCCGGTGACGAGGTGATCGGGCTGGTGGAGGTAGACGAGAGCACCGAGGAACGCGTCTTCACCCCGGCCGAGATCCACCTGTGCCAGGCGCTGGCCAGCCAGGCGGCGACCGCCATCGAAAACGCCCGCCTGTACGAAGATAGCCGGCGAGAGCTGACCGAGCGCGTGCGTGCCGAGGCGAGACTGAAAAGCTTGCTGGAAGAAAAGGAGGTGCTGTTGAAAGAGATTCACCACCGGGTGAAAAACAACCTGCAGGTGATCTCTAGCATGCTCCGCCTGCAATCCGGCCGGATTGCAGAACCACACGCCCTGAGCGCCATCGAGGAGAGCCAGCAGCGCATCCAGGCAATGAGCCTGATACACGAAACGCTGTACCAATCCCCCAACCTGGAGCAGATTGACTTTGCCGACTATGTTCAGCGCCTGACCCGGCAGGTGCTGCGCGCGTACCTTCCACACCAGGTCCAGCTTGAAGTAGAGGTCGCGCCGCTCGCGCTCGCGCTGGATAAGGCGGTACCGTGCGGCCTGATCATCCACGAGCTGGTCTCCAACGCGCTCAAGCACGCCTTCCCGGCCGGCCACGACGACCACCCGGCCGGCGGAGCCAGAATTGAAGTGGGTCTGCGGCCGGTGCCGGCCGGGCTGGCCCTGACAGTAAGCGATAATGGCGTTGGCCTGCCGGCCGAATTGGATTTGCGCCAGGTGACGACGCTGGGGCTACAACTGGTCGCCACGCTGGTCGATCAACTGGAAGGTTCCATCACGCTGGAGCGGGGGAATGGAACCGCCTTTACCATCATTTTTGCGGAATAGGGCAAAAGACCATGCGCAAAACACGGATCATGATTGTCGAAGACGAAAGCATCGTCGCCAGCGACATCCAAAACACCCTCGAATCGTTGGGCTATCAGGTCCCGGCCGTGGCCGCTTCCGGCGAAGAGGCTATCCGGCAGGCCGGAGAGCTGCGGCCGGACCTGGTGCTAATGGACATCAAGCTCAAAGGCGAGATGGACGGGACTGAAGCGGCCGACCAGATTCGCCACCAATTCGACCTCCCGGTCATCTACCTGACCGCCTACGCCGACAAAGAGACGCTGGCCCGCGCCAAGATCACCGAACCGTTTGGCTTTATCATCAAGCCGTACGAGGATCGGGAGTTGCACTCCAGCGTGGAGATGGCGCTGTACAAGCACCGGATGGAGAGCCGGCTCCGCGAGCGAGAGGCCCGCCTGAGCACGATTTTCGAGTCGGCGATGGACGGCCTGTTTGTGATTGACATGCTGGGGCGATTCGTGGACGTCAACCCGGCCGGCTGCCGCATGTTCGGCTTTACCCGCGAGCAGATTCTCGGGGCAGACATCCGGCTCTTGCTGTTCCCCGAGGACGTCGAGCGCACCTTTGCCGGTGGACAGAGGAGATGGCGAGAGGGAGGCTACATCCCCGAGTATCGCCTGCGCCACCAGAATAATACCGAGGTCTGGGTGGAAATGACCGTCGCGCCGCTCAAACTGCCCGGCCGCGACCTGGCGCTGGGCATTAAACGGGACATCACCCGGCGCAAAAAATTGGAAGTTCAACTGCGCGAGAGCGAGGAGTATTGGCGCTCGCTGGTCACCTCGATGGACGACCGGGTGTTCATTCTCAATGCCCGCGGCCGCATCAGCGGCATCTACGGCCGGTGGATGGAACAGTTCCAATTCACCCCTGACCAGTTCCTTGGCAAAAGCATCCGCGAAGTGTTTGGGCCGCAACAGGCCGAAACACACGAGATGGCTTTCGCCAAAGCCATGCAGGGTGAAACCGTTAGCTACGAGTGGTCTCAATGCCCGATAGAGCCTGGCGCGACACAGTTCTATCTGAACACCAGCTCCCCCCTGCGCGACGCGGGTGGCACCATCACCGGCGTGGTGATGGTCGGCCGGGATATCTCGCAGCTCAAGCAGACCGAAGCACAGCTCCGCGAGCAGGAGCGCTTCCTGACGCTGCTCAATGCGATCACCCACGCGGCGCTGGAGACGACCAGCCTGCGCGCCACGCTTCAGACGCTGGCCGACCGGCTGGGTGAGCTGTTTGGCGCGGACGGAGCCTTCCTGACCCTTTGGGACGAGGCCAGCCAGCTCCCGGTCCCGGCCGCCGCCTACGGCCCGGTGCGGGAAAGCTATCCGCAAGACAGGGTCGTAGCGGGCGAGGTGACTGCAACCGAATCGGTGCTGCGCGCAGGCCGGCCGTTGACGCTGGAAGATGTGTCCAACTCACCCTACCTCAGCCGCCGGATAGCGGAAAAGTACCCCGCCCGTTCGATGCTGGCGCTACCGCTGGCGGCCGGCGGCCGCTGGTTGGGCGCGGCGCTCATCGCCTTTGATCAACCGCGCCGCTTTGCGCCGCAGGACGTTGAGCGCGGCGAACACGTCGCCGGTCAGATTTCGCTGGCCGTGCACCAAGCCCTGCTGCGGCAGGAGTTGGAGGAGCGGGTGCAGGCCCGCACGGCCGAGGCACACACCGAAAAAGAAAAGAGCGAGGTCATCCTGGAAAACATCCAGGACGCTATCCTCTTGGCGGACCGCGAGATGCGCATCACCTACATCAACCCTGCCTGGACCCGGTTGACCGGCTACGAGCTACACGAGGTGCTGGGGCAGTATGCTGGTGGTCTGGGTGCCGCGGCCGATGATACCCAGACCCACCAGATGATCCGCGCGGCCCTGGTGGAGGGCCGTCCCTGGCAAGGCGAGGTGGAAGGATTCCACAAAAGCGGCCGAGGCTACCACGCCATCCTCTCCATCGCTCCGATCAGGGGGAAGGGCGGCCAGACGGAAGCGTATGTCTGCAGCCACCACGACATCAGCCCGCGCAAAAAGCTGGACCTGGCGCGGGAACAGTTTATCACCAGCGTGTCCCACGAACTGCGCACGCCGGTCACCAACCTCAAGCTGTACGCCCAATTGCTGGAGCGGGGATTGTCCTCTGACAAGGCACAGCAGTACGTCCAGGTCCTCAGCCAGCAGGCAGACCGGTTGGGCAGCATGGTGCAAGACATCTTGGAAATGGCCACGCTGGACAGCGACCGGGCCATTCAGCGCTGGGAGGAGTTGGAGGTGCCAATTCTGTTGACCGGCAGTTTGAATCGTGTCAAGAGCAGGGCCGCGGCCGCCAGGGTGCAGTTCACCATCGCCCCCCTGCCGCCCAAACTCCCAAGAGCCAAGGGGGACCCGGCGCGGATAGCCCAGGCGTTGGCAGCAATCCTGGAGAACGCGGTCACCTTTGCGCCCGACAGCACGGTGACGATTGAAGCCAGCAGCGCGACTAGCGGGGGGAGGCAGTGGCTGACCATCGCAGTGACAGACGCCGGTCCAGGCATCAAGCCGGAGGAGCAAGAGCGGGTATTCGACCGCTTTTACCGGGGCAGCCTGGCAGAGTTGGGCCACGTGCCCGGCAGCGGGCTGGGATTGAGCATCGCGCAGACCATCATGGCGACGCACGGTGGCAAGATCACGCTGGACAGCCAGCCCGGCCGGGGCAGCACCTTCACCCTCTGGCTGCCGGCCGCCCCCGACACCGGCCCGCTCCCCTTTTAACCGGCCGCGGTGGGCGTGGACGGCACTGCCCCCCTGTGCTAAAATCGCCCCATGTCGGCGCCGGACAAACTGCAAGAGATTCTCGATAACCTGCCTGCCAAGCCGGGCGTCTACTTGATGAAGGACGGCCGGGGCCAGGTGATCTACGTGGGCAAGGCGGTCAACCTGCGCAGCCGCGTCCGCTCCTATTTCCACAACTCGGTCAGCCACGCCAAACTGGTGCGCCTGGTGGCGGCCATTGAGGAGATTGACTTTATCATCACCGGGTCGGAGCTGGAAGCGCTCATCCTGGAGATGAACCTCATCAAGCGCCACCGGCCCAAGTACAACGTCCGGCTCAAGGATGACAAGCGCTATCCCTACATCAAGGTCCACTGGGCGGACGACTTTCCCAAGGTGACCGTGACCCGGCGGATGAGCAAGGATGGCTCGCGCTACTTTGGCCCCTACACCTCCGCCTGGGCGGTCCACCAGACACTGGACCTGCTGCGCCGCATCTTTCCCTACCTCACCTGCAACCGGGAGATCACCGGCCGGGACCAGCGCGCCTGCCTGTATTACGACATCAAGTTGTGTGGCGGGCCGTGCATCAGTGCGGTGAATCGATCCGAATACCGGGCCACGATTCAAGCGCTGATGGATTTCCTCAACGGCCGCAGCGAACAGGTCATCGCGCAACTGGAGCGCAAGATGCAGGCCGCGGCCGAGCAACTCGAGTTCGAAAAAGCGGCCCAGCACCGCGACCAGTTGAACGCGGTCAACCGGGTGGTGGAAAAGCAAAAGGTGGTCTCGCTCACCAGCACCGACCAGGATGTGATCGCCTTTGCCCGCGAGGATGGCGACACCTGCGCCCAGATCTTTTTCATCCGCGGCGGCAAGCTCATCGGCCGGGAGTACTTTGTGCTGGACGGAACCGAGGACGAGGATGGCCAGACGATCATGGCCGGGTTTGTCAAACAGTTTTACGACGAGGCTGCCTACGTGCCGCCGGAGGTGCTGCTGCCGGAGCAGGTGGAAGAAGCGCAGGTAATCGAACAGTGGCTGAAGGAAAAACGGGGCAACCGGGTGGCGCTCAAGGTGCCGCGGCGCGGCAAAAAGCGGGAGTTGATCCAGATGGCGGCCGAAAACGCCAGTGAAACGCTGGCCATGCTCCGCGCCCAGTGGGAAGCGGACCGCAGCAAGCACGTGGAGGCGCTGGCCGAGTTGCAGGAGGCGTTGGAGCTGCCAGGGCCACCCGGCCGGATCGAGTGTTACGACATCAGCACCATCCAGGGGACCGCTACCACCGGCAGCATGGTCGTCTTTCTGCAAGGGGCGCCGCGCAAAAGCGACTATCGCCGTTTTACCGTGCGCGGGCTGGAGATTCCCAATGACTTTGAGGCCATGCGCCAGGTGCTCACGCGGCGCTTCACGCGCTGGCAGGAGGTGCAGCAAAAGGGGGGCGTGGACACGGCCTGGGCAATCCTGCCCGACCTGCTGATGGTGGACGGCGGCAAGGGTCAACTGGGAATCGCCGTGGAGGTGCTGACCGCCTTTGACCTGCTCGGCCGGGTGCCGGTGGTGGGGCTGGCCAAGCAGCAGGAGGAGCTATTCCTGCGCGGCCGGGCCGAGTCGGTGATGCTGCCGCGCCGGTCGCAGGGGCTGTACCTGCTGCAACGGGTGCGGGACGAAGCCCACCGCTTTGCCATCGGCCTTCACCGGCAGCAACGCGGCAAGGTAGGGCTGGCCTCAATCCTTGATGCCGTGCCGGGGGTGGGCCCCAAGCGACGCGTGGCGCTGCTGCAGGCGTTCGGCAGCATCGACGCCATCCGCAAGGCCAGCGTGGACGAGATTGCGGCCGTGCCCGGCATCCCGCAACACGTCGCGGCCGCGCTGAAAGACCAGTTGTGACCGGCCGGCCTTTGTCCGATCATGGCCGGAGCGTAGATTGACCCCCCTTGCAGCTATGCTACAATCCTCGCTGTTGCCAAACCCAATCAAAGGATGCGAACGAGAATGGGCAAAGTGATGAGTTTGGCTGAAGCGCAGGCGTACCGGCAAGCCCTGGCAGCGGCCGGCATGACCGTAGTCTTTACCAACGGCCTATTTGACCTGCTCCACATTGGCCACCTGGACTACCTGGAGCGGGCCCGCGCCCTGGGCGACGCGCTGATCATCGGCCTTAACAGCGACCGCTCGGCCCGCGCGCTGAAGGGGGAAAAGCATCCCATCCTGCCGGAACAGGATCGCGGCCGGCTGCTGGCAGCCCTGCGCGTGACCGATGCGGTGGTCATTTTTGACGACGAAACCGCTGCCAATCTGATCGCCGCGCTCAAGCCGGACATCTATGTAAAAGGGGGCGACTATGCCCACAAGACCTGGCCCGAACGCGACGCCGCGCTGGCACTGGGTTGCCGCGTCGAGCTGATCCCGTTCTCGCAAGGTCACTCGACCACCAACCTGGTCCAAACCATCGTCCAGCGATTCAGCGACAATGGTCCCTCCGGCCGATAAAGTCGCCCTGTCCTACCCCGACCCGCCCCCGGTGACCGGGGTCGCCCGGGCGGCCGGCATCCTTTCGCTGGGCAACGTGGCCAGCCGCCTGCTGGGGCTGGCGCGCGAGTTTGTCAAGGCCCAACTGTTTGGCGCTACCGGGCTGGTGAGCGCGTTCGAGATCGCCAACGCGGTCCCCACCATGCTCTTTGATCTGCTGGTGGGCGGCATGATCAGTTCCGCCCTGGTGCCGGTGCTGAGCGACTATGTCCACCCGGAGCAAAAGCGGCGCGAGTTCTGGCAACTGGTGAGCACGCTGCTCAGCCTGGCGGCCGTGCTGCTGGCGGCGGCCGTGCTGCTGGCAGAGCTGTTTGCGCCGCAGATTGCCTGGCTGCTGGGGGCGCGCAACTTTACCGACCCCGCGCTGTGGGCGCTGACCACCCGGCTGCTGCGGGTGATGCTGCCAGCCATCTTGTTCCTCAACCTGTCCGGGTTGGTCACCGGGGCGCTGTACAGCCTGAAGCGCTTTGCACTGCCGGCCTTTACGGCCGCCACCTTTAACGCCACCATCGTCGTCGCTGCCCTGCTCCGGCCGGAACGGATCGAGAGCCTGGCATGGGGCGTTCTGCTGGGTTCAATCGCCCAGGTATTGCTCCAGACCCCCGCGCTGCGCGACGGCCGGCTGCGCTGGCGTTGGGACCTGCAGCACCCGGCGTTGCGCCGCATCGTCGCCCTCTACCTGCCCATCGTGCTGGGGGTTGTGGTCAGTCAGGTCGCCATTGCCATCAGCTACAACCTGGCCACCGGCACCGGCGACGAAGGCGTGGCGCTGATGCGCTTTGCCACCACCCTGATCCAGTTCCCGCTGGGGCTGGTTTCGACCGCCGTCTCGATTGCGATCCTGCCGACCCTCTCCCAGCAAGCGGCCGGGGCCGAGCATTTGGACGAATTCAAGCGCACGCTGGCACAGGGCCTCAACCTGGAGTTGATCCTCATCATCCCGGCCGCGGTGGGGCTGTTCCTGCTGGCCCGGCCGATTGTGGCGCTGGCCTTTGAGCGCGGCGATTTTCTGCCGGCCGCCACGACCGAGACCGCCATCGTGCTGCGCTATTATCTCATTGGCCTGCCCTTTGCGGCCGTGGACCAGTTGCTGATCTTTAGCTTTTACGCCCGCAAAAACACGCTTGCGCCGGCGCTGGTGGGCGTGTTAAGCGTGGTGGTCTATCTGGCGGTGGCGATGGCGCTCATCCGGCCGCTGGGGTTGTACAGCCTGATGATCGCCGACTCGGTCAAGCACATGACCCACGCCGGGGTGATGGCGCTGCTGCTCAACCGGCATGTGGGCGGCATCCGGGGTGGGGTCTTGCTGACAGCCGGCAAGGCGATTCTGGCCTCGGCCGTGATGGGTGCGGCTGTCTGGGGTGTGGAGCAAGCCATCCCCTTCTCTAGCAGCGTTCTCCAGCGGCTGGCGCTGGTGACGGCCGGCGGGACGGCCGGGCTGCTGGTCTATGCGCTGGTCATCGGCCGGCTGCGGGTGAGCGAGGTCGAGATGTTGTGGGGGTTGGTCCGGGGGCGGTTCGGCCGGGGCTAACTTGCCACACACTGGCTGTCCCTTTATAATCACGACATGATTGATACCGGCAACAACAGGCGTCAAGCACCACTCCCCTCCACCCTGTACGACGAGGACTATTTTCTGAGCGCCTGCGAAGGGTACGCCGAGTTTGTCGCAACCGAAGGGCGGGAACTCTCCCGCCGGCTGGCGCAGGCGTTTGCGGTGGCAGAGGTCCGGCCGGGAATGGCCATCCTGGATATCGGCAGCGGCCGGGGTGAGATTGTGCGCCACTGCGCCCGGCTTGGCGCGGACGCCTACGGAGTGGATTACGCCGCGGCCGCCAATCGGCTGGCCCACCAACTGCTGGCGGCCGAAGAAGCGACCGGCGGCCGGGTGGGGATTGCCCAGTCAGACGCCAAGCTATTGCCGTTCCCGGCCCGCTCCTTTGACCGTGTGCTGATGTTCGACGTCGTGGAGCACCTGCATCCCTGGGAACTGCACCAGGCCTACCTGGAAGCACGCCGCGTGCTGCGGGACGACGGCCGGTTGGTCATCCACACCGCCCCCAACCGCTTGTACGACCGCTATGCCTACCCATTTGTCCGGCTGTACCGCACGCTGACCGGGGAAGGGCACCGCTATCCCCGCAATCCCCGCGAGCAGGTGGCGGTCAATGTGCACGTCCACGTCAACGAACAGGACCTGTGGAGCATGCCGCGGGCGCTGCGCCGTGCCGGTTTCAAGTCCAAGACCTGGCTCGATTCGCCGCCGCAGAACCGGGACGAGGGCCCCCTCCTCAGTCTGCTGCGCTCGCTGGCCTTTGATGCCCCGCCCTTTCGCTGGTTTTTCGAGCGGGAAGTGTTTGCGGTGGCATGGAAAATGCACGGTGAATAACCAGAGCACTATCGTGACTGACCGGGAGAATTGTCGGGAGTGTCAAAGGTTGCGGACATACGAGATGAGTGATAACTCCATTGCTTGCTTTGGAGAATCCTTGGCCCTCCCCATCCCCCCTGCCCCCCTTCCCGAAGGAGGGGGGGAGAAAAGCCTTGGTTGCCATGGCTGACAAGCGGACGGTTGACGAACTGAGCATTGAGGAGCTGGAGCAAATCCTGCTGGTCCGCAAGCGAGAGCAGCGGCTTAGACGGCTGCGGCGGATGGAGGACGACGGCCGGCTGGTAGGCATGCCCCCTGCCCCACCGGCCGCGCCGCCAGCTCTCCCGCGCCCGGCCGTGGAGCCAACCGGCGCGGCTGAACGCTACCGGCCGGAGACAGTGGAAGAGACACCTTCCCGGCTGGCAGCGCTACTGGAGCGGCTCAACGCCGTTGAGGTGACCCTGCCGGAGATCAACCTGCGCTGGGTCAGCAACCGCTTCCTGCTATTTGTTGAAATCGCCGCCATCCTGGGGCTTGTCTGGTTGATCTGGGATGCCTGGCAGACCCGACAGCAACTCAACCGCGACATCACCCAGGTGCAGCAGGAGATCATCCAGGAGAACTTTCCCACGCCGGAACCAACGCCGATCATCGGTGTGGTGCTGCTACCCGGCGGGCACACGCCGCCGATTGCAGAAGGGGGCTACCAACCGGTGGAGGCGGGCGAGATTCCGGCTCACCTGTTACCACTGGTTAATGCGTACAAACCGCCGCCCATACCCACGCCAGGTCCGCAATCGCCGCGCCGGATCGTCATTCCGGCCATCGGCGTGGACCATCCCATCGTGGAAGGGGACACCGAGGAGCAGCTGAAAAAGGGGGTCGGCCGGCACATTGGCACGGCCAACCCAGGCACGGCCGGCAACCTGGTCCTCACAGCGCACAACGACGTGTACGGCGAGATTTTCCGCCACCTGGACCAGCTTCAGGTAGGGGATGAAATCATCGTTTACACCCTCGGCCAGCAATTCATCTATGTGGTCCAGGCGCAACGGATCGTCGGGCCGACCGAGGTGAGCGTGCTGGCGCCAACCCGGAAACCGACCATCACCTTGATCTCCTGCTACCCGTACCTGGTGGATAAGCAGAGAATTGTTATAATTGGCGCCTTGAAAGAGGACCTTTGAGATGGCAAAAAAGGCAAGACGAAGAAAACAATCCGTGCTGACCCAGGCCCAACTGGCCGGCACCAAACAGCAAGAGAACGTCAACGGGGAAAAGGTGGTGGTTGAGGCTCACGTGCCGGAGCAGATGGCCCGCGCAGAGGTCAACTTTGCGGAGGAGTATCAGTATGTGATCACCGACCTGCAAAGGATCGGGGTGCTGGCCGCAATCATGCTGGCCATCCTTATTGCCCTCAACCTGTTTTTGAACTGAGCGCCCCGGCCGGGCGCGCAGCCATCCCCTGCAGTTGTGACCAAACGATCGAGTGCAAAGGCGCTAGGCGGCCCGCGTGGCCTGTTTGGTGAGGGGAACTACCACCGTGATGGCGGTTCCCCGGCCGGGCGCCGACTTGACCTTCAGGGTGCCGTTGATCAATTCGGCCCGCTCCCGCATGTTGACCATCCCCAGGCTGCCCCGCGTTTCGTAATTCCCCAGCACCAGGTTGGAGTCAAACCCTACCCCATTGTCCGCTACCTGGGCGATGAAATAGCCATCCTCGATCCATAGCTTGACGTCCACCAGGCTGGCTTGCGAGTACTTGCGAGCGTTGCCCAGCGCTTCTTCGATGATAAAAAAGAGCACTCCGGCCTGGCTCTCGTCCAGTTGGCTGGAGGCGGTGCCCACTTCGCGGACCTGGATGTTGATGTCGGTGGTTTCGCGGACCTTTTCCACCAGAGCGCGTATCGCCGG
Source organism: uncultured Chloroflexia bacterium (assembly GCA_963707345.1). Lineage (GTDB taxonomy): Bacteria > Chloroflexota > Anaerolineae > Promineifilales > UBA4811 > CAVPPE01. The sequence goes on along the minus strand of CAVPPE010000001.1, from coordinate 405,321 downwards.
CACCAGCCCCTCGGTCTCCAGCACCAGCGGCCGGAGGGTAAAGAGCATGTGCCGGATATCCTTCACCGTCTGCTGGGCCAGCTTTTCGATCGTCTCCAACTCTTCCCACATCTGCTCCGGCTGGTTGGCCAGCATTTTGCGCACAAAGTTCAGACGCATGGCAATGGCAGAGACGCTCTGCGTCGGCCCATCGTGCAGGTCACGCGAGAGCTTGCGGCGGGCATCTTCTTCGATCTGGACAATGCGGTCCTTTTCCGATTGCAGACTCTGGTAAAGCATGGCGTTGTGGACAGCAATCGTCGCGCGCTCGGCAATGCCGGAAAAGAGGTCCAACTGGTCGTGATCAAACTGGCGGAATGCGCCAGTGGCAAAGACCATCACGCCGTAGGTTTCGAAACCGGCCCGCAGCGGCACCGCGGCCGCCACGTGACAGTTGGATAGCCCGGTAAAGCTCGTCAATTGCGGGTCGGTGCGCGGCGACTGGCTGACGACAATGTCCGCCTGCTCCAGGCACTTGGCGATGATGCCCGAATCGGCCGTGATGCTTTGCTTTAACTCGTAACGCGGCAGTTGACGGGCGGCCGCCAGCCGCAGCTTGGTTTCGCCGCTAAAGAGAAAGATGAGCGAGAACAGCCCGCCGCGCGCACCCCACTCGATCATCGCCTTGTCCGCCACGTCCAACGACTGCTCCAACGCGCGCTCGAAATTCAGCGTGTCGCTGAGGGTGCTGGTGATCTCTTGCAGCGCCTCCTCCCGCCTGAGCGCTTTACGCAGCCTGGCCGCTTCGCCAGCGGCGGCCGATTCTTCCTTTTCCGTCCCTTGCCGCAGCACGCGGTCCGCCATAAAGCCGCTCAAAAAGCCCAAGCCCAGCAGCGCCACCAGGCCAAAAAGAAAGGCGAGCAGGGTGGCAGGGGCTGCCGGGTCAGGGGTTGCAGCCAGCATAATGCCCGCCCGCGCCCCGCCCGCCGACAGCGCCACCGCGACCCCGGCCGGCCAGCCAAAGCGGACCGAAGCGGTGACGACCGGTAACAGGACGAGAAAGATGAGCGGGTCGGAGACCAGATGGACGGGTTGGGAAACCGGCTTGAGCGCCAGGTAAGCGACCGCCGCCAACAGTATGTCCATCAGCAGCGTCCCGGCCGGGAGCAGCTTGGGCAGCCAGCCAACCCAGGCAAACAGGGTCACCAGCAGGTTGTAGAGCAGCAGCGCCGCCACCACCCCCGCCACCGGCAGCGAACTGAGCGTGACGGTCAGCCGCCGGGGGTCCGCCAGCAAGATGAGGGCAAATCCGGCCGCGGATGCCAAATAAGCAAGCCAGCGGACGCCCGCCAGTTGCAAATCGACCCAGGTTGCCAGAGCTTTGCGTTCCGTCATGTGCTCCCGTGTTGACCAGGCCAGGTTGCTGCTAACCAGACTACCGGCCAACGAATATCAGTTGCACAAAGGGTGCCATCTGCGTGACCGCAGGCAATCGTCAGCCGCGTACCAATCAGCGATATTGTATTACGATTGCGGCCGGGGCGCAAGAAAACCCTTGTCCTACGCGGGCTTGGCCCCTCTGCCAAGTGTTGGCTGGATATTTTGGTCTCATTTCACCGCAGAGAGCGCAGAGGACGCCGAGTTTCCTTTTCGTTTCTCTGCGATCTCGGCGGTTAGAAGGGGTTGGCAATGCCCAAGCGGGGGGCTAAACGCAAAGCGGACCGGCTACGTGCCGGTGCTGGAATAATGGCGCAGCCCAAACAGCCAGACGCGCCGGCCGAACCACAGCAGCAACGCCGCGGCGGCCGGGGCCGCCCACGCCAGCGCCAGCGGCACGTCGCGGCCGAGCAGGTAGCTGGCCGGGTAGAACGAGGCCAGCCCGTAGGGGATCAGCCAGGTGAGCAGGATGCCGATCGCCTTGGGGTAGATGCTGAGCGGGTACTTGGAAAACTCGTGGGTCTCAAAGATGACCCGAATGACCGGCACCGAATCGACGATCCAAAAGGCGGACACGCCGGTGATCAGGTTGAGGGCGATAAAAATGCCCCCGCCGCTCAACACGGCGATCGCCAGATAGACCAGCCGGGGCAGCGTGACCGCCAGGCCGAGTTGCACCATCGAGGTGCCGACCAGCGCCAGCCCGACCAGGAAATTGCCGATCCCATCGTGGCAAAAGCGGTCCGCCAGCAGGTGGAAGAGCGGGTCCACCGGCCGGACCAGAAAACGGTCAAACATCCCGGTGCGCACGTAACTCTGCCCCAGCGTCCACAGGTTGTCGGCAAACATATGGTTGATCGATTTGCTGAGCGTGATCAGCCCGTAGACCAGCCACAGCTCCGGCAGCGACCAGCCCACCAGGTCCGGCACCTGGCGCATCACCACCCAGATGGTGAGCAACCCGGCCGCCTGCATCACGATGGTCGAGGTCGCGCCGATCAGGAAATTGACCCGGTACTCCAGCAGGATTTTCAGGCGCTGCTTGAGGAACAGCCAGTAGAGCGACAGGTAGCGGCGCACGGTCAGCCTCCCTGCACCGTCACCCGGCGGACGAGACCCGAAAGACCAGCCGGGACAGCAGCGCCAGCGCCACCAGGTAGGCCAGCTGGGTCAGCCAGATGCGCGGCGCTTGCGCCAGCGGAGTGATGCCGCTGAGCAGCGAGACCGGCATGTAGAGCGCCTGGGCAAACGGCAGCGCGGCCGTCAGCCGGCCAGCCAGTCCGGCATCAGGTCGAGCGGGATGAGCGAGCCGGAGAAGAACATCGCCACCCCAAAGCGCAGCACCCCCAGCCCCCAGGCCTCGGTGGTGTAAAAGCTCAGGCAGGCCAGCATCCAGTCAAAGCAAAAGAGCAGCCCGCTGCCCAGCAGCAGCGTCACCAGAAAAGCCAGCCAGACCAGCGGGTCGGCCGGCACCTGGAAGCGGAACAGCAGCCAGCCGACCAGCGCCAGCGGCAGTTGCAGGGCCAACGCCAGCGTGGTAAAGGTCAGCGTCTGGGCGTACCGGCCGAGCTGAAAGTCGATAGGCCGCAACAGTTCGATCCCCATTTGCCCCTCGCGCAGCAGGTAGCCAAACTCCAGCATTATGTTGGTGTCGATGGCCGGCAAAAAGATCTGCGCCAGGATGATATAGTTCAGCGTCTGGTTCAGCGCCAGCCCGCTCAGCGTGCGGCTGTTGGCATAGACCGCGGTCCAGAACGAGACCAGCACCACCAGCGCAATCACCTGGACCACAAACTGCATCCAGAACCAGATCTGGTAAGCCATGAACAGCTTGGGGACCATCGCCGCCATCGCGCCGTAAAGCGATAGCTGCCGTCGCACGGTGCGGATCATTTGCCCGGCTTCCCGTTCAACGCGCCCCCGTAAATCTGCTTGACGATCATGGAGAGGTCCGGCTCTTTGATCGAAAAGTCGGCTACCTCCACCTGGCTCATCAGCGCCGACGCCACCTGGCTGGCGGTGGTCGCCGTGCGGTCAAAGCGTAGCGTCAGCCGCCGGTCGTTGTGCGCCACCAGGTTTGCCCCGGCCGGCAGCGACAACGGCCCTGCCTCACGGCTGGTCTCAAAGGTGATTTCGCGGAACTTGCCAAAGCGCGCCTTGATCGTCTCCAGCGGCCCGTCGTAGATCAGCTTGCCCTGGTCGATGATGATCACCCGCCGGCACAACTCCTCAATGTCACCCAGGTCGTGGGTGGTGAGGATGACGGTGATCCCCTTGTCCCGGTTCTGCTGGCGGATAAAGTCGCGGATGCGCTCCTTGACGATCAGGTCGAGGCCAATGGTCGGCTCGTCCAAAAAGACGACCCGCGGCTCGTGGATCAGGGTGGCGGCCAGCTCCGAGCGCATCTTTTGCCCCAGCGACATGTTGCGGATCGGGACGTTGAGCAGCTCGCCCAGTTGCAGCGTCTCGGTGAACTGGTCGAGCAACTGGCGGTAGCGTTCGGCCGGCACCTCGTAGATGCGGCCGATCAGGTTGAGCGATTCGATCAGCGCCAGGTCCCACCAGAGCTGGGTGCGCTGGCCAAAGACGACGCCGATCTCGCGGGCGTTGGCCACCCGCTGGCGATGGGGGTCGCGCCCCAGCACCGTCACCCCGCCGGCCGTCGGCATCAGGATGCCGGTCAGCATCTTGATGGTGGTCGATTTGCCCGCCCCGTTGAGCCCGATATAGCCCACCGTCTCGCCCCGCTCCACCGAGAAGCTGGCCTGATCGACCGCCACCACCCGCCGGAAGCGCGGCCGGAACAGGTTGCGGGCCGCCCCCCGCACGCCGGGGTCCTTTTGCGGGACGCGAAAAACCTTGGTCAGTTGTCTGGATTCGATAACCGGCACCGCTATGCTCCCCGGCCGCCCGCTGTTGGTTTACGCCTATGCTGCTGCCGGGCGGCCGTGCGCGGAGAAGTATAGCAGAAATCGGTTTAACGGCCATGGCGGCCGGGGGGATGCATTATGGTGCCCGACCGAAGGGAGGCCGCTCCCAGCCCGAGCCGGCGTGCTCGTTCAGGTCCATGCGACACGGGGAGCGGGGCTATCCGCCGCCGTGGAGCGGCTCTTTGCTCGGCGCGGCCATGGGACTGGTAAACGTGCGAACTGTGTGGACTACTGCGGAGCAGACGCAGCGCCCGCCCCACTAATAGCGGGCGCTATGTACATTCTGCTAGCCAACGGTTTATTCAGGCGCCGAGCGAGCGGTGCAGCGTCCGAACCTTTGCCCGATAGAACCAAACTTGGCTTTTCGCGCCGTGTACCCTCCGAGCGACAGCGAGGTCGGCTGCAATTGGGGTTGGGCGGAGTTTTAGTTTTCATCTTTACGGGTATAAATTTTGCTTTCAGTATAAATGACACCTATTTTTCAATTGTGAAAGTATAGTAACAACAAGGTGAACTGGATGATCCTTTATAACTCTCCATTACATACCCATTGCTGGTGAGAATTATCACCGTAATATTTTCCTCTTCTACCTTGGTCTCCGTGACTTGATCACCTTCCCCACTCGTTAAAATGTAGTATCCCATGACTGATTTTTGGTATTTATTCTCGCCGATTTTGTCATAAACCATCGCCGCTCCACCACCTCCATTTGTAATTTCAACCTGATTACCTGTGAAATTGAAATCCACCGTCATATTGTCGGTCGCCTGGCAGGTACATTCGAAATTGGTTGCATTAACCGAGTATTCATGCGAACCGGCAACAACCCTCTCCATATCTGAACCTGGAATAATTACTGATTGGTATTCGGGCTCTGGTGTGGCATCAGCGGGCGCTGATCCTGTCTCCTCAGTTTCCATAGCGTCCAAGGTTTCCTGCGCAAACATTTCGCTTATAGGATCATGAGGCTCATTAGGATCGCCGATACTAATTCCCTCTAAAGCATACGAACAAGCCAGCATGGGCATTAAGGTAATTAATAATATAGGAACCACGAATTTCTTTTTCATACTTTATCCTTGTTTTCATTATCTCGATATGATTTTGATTTATGCTCTTTTTCAATCAGAACTTGATTTCCAAATTGCTTTTTTCAATTGACGGAAAACATTTCAGATTAAGTGTTGCACTGCTTCCACAGATAATCTCTTGCCCGCAGGTCGCGCCATCCAACAATACCAGCGCATCCAGCACTGAACACGCTTGTGGCATAAAGAAACACCTGGGTGCTTCCGGCCGGTCACATACGTGTTTTCCAAAAACACGCGCGTGACCTATACAACTCACCTGGGTGTTTTCCAGGAACACGCCCGTGACTCACGCCACTCACCTGGGTGTTTTCCGGAAACACGCCCGTGACTCACGCAACTCACCCAGGTGTTTTCCAAAAACACGTTCGTGACTTGCGCAACTCACCCGGGTGTTTTCCAAAACGACGTAGGTGATTTTCCGGCCGGGCGCCCCCGGCAGCCAGGCGGGATTGTGGGCCACACCAGAGGCCGCCGGGAGCGCCACCCACATTATGGCACCGGCCGGCTGCTAATCGGCAATCGGGTCGTCCGGGTAGAGCGCGTTCCAGATGGCGACCATCTCGGCCTCGCTCTTGCCGATGTGCTCCGCGTTCACCCAGCGGGCGCGCGATTCCACGTTGACCTGCCGCGCCACGCGCGGGTTGAGCCGCACCAGCACCCGCACCCGGCCGTCCTTCTTGCCCATCGGCCGGAAGGTGGTCCCGTTGGGCAGCCGCACCGCGCGGCCGGATTTGAGATTCTTTTCGATCACCACGTCCAACTCGGACAGCACCGCCAGGATGCTGCCGCGAGTCTGATTGGTAGCCGCCACCAGCTCCTCGATGACCTCTTCCGGCTCGACCGACTTTTCCGGTGCCAGCCGCGGCCCAATCTTGCGCCACATTACAATCTTTTCCGCCATGATAGAAACTCCTTTAGCAAGCTTGAAAGACCTCCTGCCCGCCGCACGGCCGGGCAGCCCACGCGATACAGATGGGAGTTACGCAGTTCAGGGGAAAATAGGGGGTGTTTGGGCGGGCAATGCCCGCCCAAACACCCCCGACCTCCTATCAACTGCGTAAGTCCTAACAGAATCATTATAGCACAAAGCCCCCGCAGATTGGAAGCAGCAACAGCGCCTGTTGGCGGCCGGGGGCGGAAATGGCCCACAGGGTAAAGCCCGCGATTGCTGGCAATCGCGGGCTTTACCCTGTGGGCGAGAGGGGACTCGAACCCATGACCTCACGGATGTGAACCGTGCGCTCTAACCAACTGAGCTACTCGCCCAACCGCGAAAATTATAACATGAATGCTGCGGACGGCAAGATTTGCACAACTCTGAACCGGCCGCATTTTGCCACTTGACCCTGGCCGCGGTATAATTCTCGCACATTTGTTCCTAATCAGTGACTGCTCTCGCAGGCGATGGCTGGCTTGAGCAGTGCCCTAATCAAGCAGCGGAGCGAGTTGTGGAGCCCATTTACGCCAGCGTGGACCTGGAGACAACCGGACTGGACCCGGTACAGGACGCGATCATTGAGATCGGCGTGGTTGTTTTCCGCGGCGACGACGTGCTGGAAGAGTGGTCCAGCCTGGTCAACCCACGCCGCCGGGTCCCGCCCGCCATCACCGAACTGACCGGCATCACCCAGCGGGACGTGGACGACGCCCCCACCCTGCGCCAGGTGGCGGCCGAGGTGGAAGAACTACTCGGCCGGCAGACGCTGGTGGCGCACAACAAGGACCTTGACCTGGCCTTCCTGCATCAGAACGGGCTGTGCCAGGACAACCCGGCGCTGGACACGCTGCAACTGGCGACTATTTTGCTCCCCACCGCCGGCCGCTACGGCTTGCAGGCGCTGGGCCGGCAACTGGAGTTGACGCTGCCGGCCGACCTGACCCCGCACCGCGCGCTGGCGGACGCGCTGCTGACCGCCAAGCTGTTCCACCGGCTGGCTGCGGCGGCGCAGGCGTTGCCCTACGAGACGCTGGAAGAGATCGTGGCCCACGGCCGGACGGTCAACTGGCCGGAGGTGGCGCTCTTTGAGACCGCGCTGGGCCAGGCCAGCCGGGAGGCCTTTTCCGGCGCAACGCAACGCCGCAAGCGGCCGGCGCTCTACCGGTCGCCCCATCGCCCCGGCCGCGCCCTGCGGCCCGCGCCAGCGGACCCGCCGGAGCCGCTGGACGCCAGCGCAATCGCCGCCATGCTGGAACAGGGCGGGCTCTTTTCCGCCCACTTTCCCCACTTTGAGCACCGGCCGCAGCAGGTGGAGATGGCCTACAGCGTGGCCCAGGCGCTCAGCCACGACCAGCACCTGATGGTAGAAGCGGGCACCGGCACCGGCAAATCGGTGGCCTACCTGCTGCCGGCCGTGCATTGGGCGGCGCACAACGAGCAACGGGTGGTCGTCTCCACCAACACCATCAACCTGCAGGACCAGTTGATCAGCAAAGACGTGCCCGACCTGCAGCAGATTCTGCCCTTTGAATTCCGGGCGGTGGTGCTCAAGGGACGCAGCAACTATGTCTGCCCCCGGATGGTCAACGCGCTGCGGCGCAGCGGCCCGGCCGACGCCGACGAGATGCGGCTGCTGGCCAAGGTGCTGATCTGGCTGCCGGGGTCGCAGACCGGTGAGCGGGACGAGATCAGCCTGCGCACCTTTGGCGAACAACTGGCCTGGGCCAGGCTGGACGCGCAGAACGAAGGGTGCAGCCCGGAGAGTTGCGCTGCCATGGCGGCTGGCTGCCCGCTGTATGCCGCGCGCCAGGCGGCCGAGACCGCTCACGTGATCATTGTCAACCACGCGCTGCTGCTCTCCGACATCCTGACCGGCAACAACCTGCTGCCGGAATACCACTACCTGATCGTGGACGAGGCGCACCATCTGGAAAACGCCACCACCAACGGCCTCAGCTTTTCGGCCGACCGGCCGGCGATCGAGCGCCAGCTTGCGGAGCTGACCCACGGGCGCGGGCTGGTGATGGAGCTACTCGGCCGGCTGCGCGCCACCCTGCCCCCGGAAACTTTGGCGCCGGTGGAGACCCTGCTGTTCAATTTACAGGAGGCGGCCGGGACGGCCGGGCGCGGGCTGGACGCCTTTTTCTGGCAACTGGATAGTTTTTTGCAGGAGCACAGCGGCGGCCGGGAGCGCCAGTATAGCAGCCGAATTCTGGTCACCAGCGGACTGCGCCATCAGCCCCAGTGGGAGGAGATCGAGATCGCCTGGGAAGCGGTCAGCCAGCGGCTGCACAGCCTGGTAGAAAACCTCAAACGGCTCTCGGAAGCGCTCAGCGACATCACCGATAGCTTTGAGCTGCCGGATGGCGAAGACCTGACCCTGCGGGCGCGCTCGTTGCAGCGCGACCTGGCCGAGACCCGCCGCAACCTGGACCAACTGGTGTTCAACCCGTCGGACGAGATGATCTACTGGGTCGAGTTGCCGGTCAAAGGGGACCGCACCTCGCTGAACGCAGCGCCGTTGCACGTGGGGCCGCTGGTGCAGGAGCACCTCTTTCACAAGAAGCACAGCATCATCCTCACCTCCGCCACCATGCAAACCAGCTCGCCATCCTCGGACGGCCGGAGCGGCTTTGACTATCTGCGGGAGCGGCTGCACGCCTGGGAGGCGGACGAGCTGGCGGTCGGCTCGCCGTTTGACTTTCAGTCCAGCACCTTGCTCTATCTGCCCACCGACATGCCGGAACCTCGCCAGCCCGGCTACCAGCGCCTGGTGGAGAGCAACCTGATCGCGCTCGGCCGGGCGCTGCGCGGCCGGACGATGGCGCTCTTTACCTCCTACAGCCAGCTCATCCAGACCGGCAACGCCATTCGCGGGGCGCTGTCGGACGCCGGCATCACGCTCTACCAGCAGGGAAGTGGGGTCTCCCGCCAGCAACTGCTGGAATCTTTTCGCTCGGCCGAGGCGGCCGTGTTGCTGGGCACCCGCTCCTTTTGGGAAGGGGTGGACATCCCCGGCCCGGCGCTCAGTTGCGTGGTGATCGTCAAGCTCCCCTTTGACGTTCCCTCCGACCCCATCTTTGCCGCCCGGCAGGAGACCTTTGAGAACCCGTTTTACGACTATGCCGTGCCCGAGACGGTGCTGCGCTTTCGCCAGGGGTTCGGCCGGCTGATCCGCACTCAGTCGGACCGCGGGGTGGTGGTCTGCCTGGACAAACGGCTGCTGACCAAGGGCTACGGCCGGTTTTTCCTGGAGGCGCTGCCTCAGTGCACGGTGGAGCGGGGGCCGCTGGCCAATCTCGCCAGGCGCTCGGCCGAATGGGTGGACCGGCCAACTCGGTAGAAATACCGATTTGCGGTCCGGCCGGCGCGTTTCGCTTGACAAAGCCCCCCGATACACTCATAATTGCCCTCTAAATCCCGGGTTCGCCACCTAATCGGACATTTCACTATGGAAGAGCCAGCACTAGACAGCAAAAGACGGCCCATTTTCAACTTGATGGTCGTGCTGGCTACCCTGCTGTTGGTTTTCGTCGCCTACAAGGCAATTCGGCTCTATCCCATCGCCAGCCGGATCCGGCTGCACAGCCAGAACCTGGTCGCGCTGCGCGAGATTTCCCCCAAGTTGCTGCTCAACACCCCCGCCCTGGAAGGGGCGCAGGCGGACCTGGCTGGCCTGGGCGAAGCGCTCGTCGACCTTGAGCGGGCCACCAGCACCGAGTTGCAGTTGCTGTCCGGGCTGGATTGGGTCCCGGCCGTAGGCGGCGACCTGGCAGCCGTGCCGGTGCTGGTGAAGCTGGGGATCAGCGGGGCGGCCACCGGCGAGGCACTGATTGCAGCCGTCCTGCCAGCCGTCCAGCTTGAAGAGCAAAAGCCGCTGGCGGAATGGGCGACCGGTGGTGGTGGCGAGGTCATAACCGCCCTGTCGCAGGGCCAACCCGACTTTGAACGGACGCTGGACGGTTGGACCGAGACGGCCGTTCTGTTGCAGCAGTTGGACGAGTTGCCACGCGGCCAACTGCTCGGCCCGCGGCTGGACCATTACCTGGATCGCATCCGGCCGCTGGTCCCACTGGCAGATGCAGGGCTGGAGGCGGCGGCTCACAACCAGGCGGTGCTGGATGCCGCGCTGGGCCTCTCCCGGCCGCGCCGCTACCTGGTGCTGCTGCAAAACTCGTGGGAGATGCGGGCAACCGGCGGCTTTATCTCGGCGGCCGTCGTGCTAACCATGACCGGCGGCAAATTCGAGACGTCGGAATTCCTGGATAGCTATATCGTCGATCGGGACGCAGGCCAGTGGCCGCAGCCGCCTGAATCGTTGCTCACAGCGATGTGGGCCGGCATCTGGACCTTTCGCGACTCCAACTGGTCGGCCGATTTTCCAACATCAGCCCGCCTGGCAGAGCAATTGTTTGAAGCGGGCGGGCGCGGCGCGGTCGACGGGACAGTGGCGCTGGACCCGGCCCTGATTCAGTATCTACTGGCCGCCATGGGGCCGGTTTCGGTAGCGGAGCATGCAACAGCAGTGACGGCCGAAAACCTGTGGGAGCAGATGATCGCCTTCCACAGTAGCCCGGCCGAGTCCCAAACAGCCCAGGAACTCATTGATTCACCCCACAACCGCAAAGATTTCCTGCCGCAGGTTGCCCTCCCTCTGCTGGCTGGCTTGCGGAGCAGCCTGCAGAACCCTGGCACGGCCCTGTCGCTGGTGGGTCAGCTCCAACAAGCGCTGGAGGAGAAGCATTTGCTGGTGGCAATGCGGGACGAACAGGCGGCCGGGTGGCTCCAGCAGCACGGCTGGGACGGTTCGCTGTGGCAAGGCCCGGGCGATTATCTGCAGGTGGTCGACTCGAATGTGGGCTATAACAAGGCAGATGTGCGGGTTGAACGCGAGATCGCACAGCGGGTCACACTGCTCCCGGCCGGGCAGGCCATGGCGCAGACCAACATCACTTACACCAACAACTCGCAGATGGGGAACCCGTCCGCTTGCGTGCAAGGGCTGATCGAAGGCGGTTACCAGGGTGGCTGGGTGGACGCTTGCTACTGGAACTATGTGCGCGTGTACGTCCCGGCCGGCAGCCAACTCATTGCCGCCTCCCCCAGCCAGTGGCCGGCCGATTCCCTCTGGCGGCGTGAAAACCCCTATGCCGGCGACCCCGGTGTGCTGATCGGCCCAGAAGAAGGTGGCAAGCAGGTCTTTGGCCTCATGCTGGCCGTCCTTCCTGGGGAGACGCGCACCGTCAGCTTCCAATACTTGCTTCCGGCCGGGACCTGGACATCCCAACAAGGTTACCAATTGTATATCCAAAAACAATCAGGTACAATTGGGACGCCTGTGCAAGTAACCGTCATCCCGGCCGAAGGAATGGCGCTGGCCGGGGCAACCAGCCATTCGCCGGAAGGATTTGTCACTTTGCAGTTCGCATTGGTAAAAGATACACCGGTATCACTGACGCTCAGTGGCGCTGCGGTGCAACAGTTGGCCGGCCGGCCGGCTATCACTCTGACCCCCACCGCATCCCCAACACTCTTGCCCTCACCAACCCCTTGGCCCACCTGGCCACCCAACACAACCCCGACCCCGGTCACGCTGCTGGTCACGGCCACGCCGACAGACCCGGCTCCGACACTCCAGCCGGCCACCCTGACCTGGACCAGCATTCGCGTTCCAAAAGCACACATTGACGGAGCTATTGTCGAGGTAGGTTGGAAGTTGGTTGGCCCGCCAGAAGCCCGTCGTGCGGAATGGGAAGTGGCAGCTTATGCGGCCGGGCATCATAAAGACAGCGCCTACCCCGGCGAAACCGGCAATGTGGTCCTCTCCGGTCATCACAACATTCTAGGAGAAGTCTTTCGGGACCTGTGGACCTTGGAGCCCGGCGACGACATCTACCTGACGGACAGCGCGGGAACCGTCTACCACTATGTCACCCGCGAGGTCAACCTGCTGCCCACGGTTGGGGTGTCGGCCGAAGTAGCCGCCTCCTACCTGGCCTATATCCAGCAAAAGCACGAGCCAATCTTGACGCTGGTCACCTGTTGGCCATACGAGACCAATACCCATCGGACTATTGTAGTAGCCGATCTAGCCCATTGAGGGAAAGGAGAGATTGAGATAAAATACGGTATAATATCCACTGTCTCAATTATTGTATGGCCTCATGATTTTTCGTAGCGAGAACCAGATCAGGCCAATCAGAAACCTATTTGGAGGACAAGATGCAAAAAGACAAACGAGGACCTTTCGTCATTATCGCAGCAATCATGCTGCTATTCGCATTGCTGCTGGTCAGCCAGTCGGCCTGGGCAACCCCAGCCCAAGATCAACTGCAGCAGACTGTACCCCCGCCAACACCCATTCCCGGGCCGATCTGTGTTGTTCCCCCTCAACCCGGCGGCGGGGACTATGCGTGCGAATACGTTCCATTGGGCTCGGTGGACTGCTCGCCCCCGGCCGGGTGCGATCTGTTCGCCCCGTTTGACATCAACCTCTACCTGGGCGGCCAGCCGGTTACCGAGTTTGAATTCGACCCGCCGCTGGAGATCTGTGTGCCCTACACCGATGCCCAGGCGAACGCAGTCGGTGGCGTGGACAACCTGGCGCTGGTGTATTATGATGAGGCAACCAGCAGTTGGGTCGAGTTGGACAACACCCGCTACGATGCAGGCATGCACCTGCTCTGCGGCGACTTGACCTTCCTGCCCGACTCGACCTGCGGGTTTGGCATAACCTGTGCCATCAGCCCAACCGGTGTCCCGGTGACCGGCGAGCAGGACACGGCTGGGAACTTAAGAGTACTCTGGCTAGCCCTGGCGGCTGCGGCCGTGCTGGCCATTGGTACCATCACCTGGCGGCGCGCTCGAGCCAGCTAGGTTTGCGTTATCAAAGATAGTAGGGTAGGCGCTCCGCGGGGAGTCGTCTACCCCATATTTATCGCGGGTGAATATGGTTGAGAAAACTGGCAGACCCATCCAACATGCTTTGTTGATCGCCATTTTGCTGACCGCGTTGGTGATTGGATTGGCCCCAATCCCGACGAGCCAGCCTCATGCGGCCGCGCAGTCGGCAGAATCAAATGCTGTGCTCGTTCCCAGCGCGCCGCAGGACGACAGCTACGTTTACCTGCCCTTAATCCTGCGTAACTGGCGCTACCTGACGGCCGAGCAGAGGCGGTTTGGAGTGACCCAACGCTATAATTGGATCGACCTCTACGACGCGACACAGCTCAACGCAGGCTGGTACCTTACCGACTCCATTACCCGCACCCCTCCCCGCCCATTCGGCATGGAGGTCTCTTTTGTCATCCGGGTCCGGCCGGACCTGTACGACCCGGTCCTCACGCCGCAACGGCTAGCCCCGGTCGTGGATTCCAACCCCGGCATGCTGTGGCAGATCGGCAACGAGCCAGACCGGCCGGTCTATCAGGACGGCCGCACACCTGGGGATTACGCTGTCATCTACCACGACCTGTACGCTTTTCTCAAAGGGCGAGACCCGACCTGCCAGGTGGCCATCGGTGGGGTCATCCAGCCAACTCCTCTTCGACTTCAGTGGCTGGACCTGGTGCGCAGCGAATACCAATCCCGCTACGGCACACCCATGCCGGTGGACGTGTGGAACATCCACAACGCCATCTTGCAGGAGCTAAAGGGCTCCTGGGGCGCGGAAATCCCCCTGGGCCTGCCGGGCAATCCCACCGTCGGGATGCTTTACACCATCCAGGACAACGACAACCTGACCATCTTTCGCAACCACATCTACACCTTCCGCCAGTGGATGGCCGACCGCGGCCAGCGCAACAAGCCACTAATCGTCACCGAATTCGGGATTCTGATGCCAGAGCTGTACGGATTTGACCACGCGCGGGTCAAGGCTTTCATGTACGCTACGTTCGACTTTTTCCGCACGGCCACCAGCGCCACCACCGGCTACCCGGCCGATGGCAATCGTCTGGTCCAGCGCTGGTCCTGGTACAGTCTGGACGACCGGCCGTACAACCCATCCACAGGCCTTGGGTTCAACGGCAACCTCTTCAACCCGGATACCTTTCAGATCACCCAGTTTGGCCTGGACTATGCAGCGTACACCCAGGCGCTGCGCTAGCGCTGAGGGCAGGCCAACCCGCAGCGCATGTCTCGAAAACTCGCACTAGGCATCGTCATATTGCTGGCGCTGGCGGCGATGGCCGCCTTGGTGGCTTTGCCACGCGCACGGTCATCACCACTAGCCACGGCCGGCACCCCCACACCTGAATGGCCGGTTGCAACAGAACAGGCCGTCGTCAACGCTCTATCGCCTATCCGGGAGGTCACAGCCACGCCCGCACCCACAACGCGGCCGGAAGCACTCGAGTTTCCCTCAGCCACAGCCACCACGGCCGTTACAAAACCGCTGCCGGCAAGCCCTTCTCACACCCCATCACCCACCGATACCGCCACGGCCGTTCCCACTGCCCCACCAAGCAGCGCCAGTGGGGCACGAACTCATCATCCCGGCCATTGGTGTGAACGCGGTGATCGTCGCGGTCGGCCGGGATGCCAATGGCAGCATGGCCTCCCCGGCCGGCTGGTTCGAGATTGGCTGGTACCGTCATGGTCCCCGGCCGGGCTACCCCGGCAGCGCCGCCCTGGCGGGCCACCTGGACACCAATACCGGCGCCCCGGCCGCCTTCTGGTCATTGAATCAACTGATCCCAGGAAGTGAGGTCATCTACCAAGCGGCCGATGGTACCCGGCTGACCTTTGTGGTGGAAGAAGTCACTTCCTATCCGTGGGATCAGGTGCCGCTGGACAGGGTGTTTGCACGGGGCGGCGACCCGCGGGTCGCGCTGATCACCTGCGGGGGAACCTGGAGCCGAGAGAACCGCAACTACAGCCTCCGCACCATCGCGTACGGACGGCTGCGATAGACCACTACGGCCCGCAGTTCAACTCCCCATCCCTGCTGACGGCGCAGACCGGCCGCCCCTCCATGCCGGCCAGCCAGTTGGCATCTTGCGCACTCAACACGGCCTGATACCACGGTTGGGCCAAGAGGTCACGATTAATCACCGTCAAATCGGGCCGTGCGCCCTCCGCAAAACGAGAATACCAGAGTGCAAAGGTGTGGCGGTCGGTCTCTGTATACACCAATGCATCCGGCGGCGACTGCTCCAGCACGGCCGCGCCAAAATCAACTGCCTCGCGATCACCCCGCAGACTGGTGATGCCCCAATTGGCGATCAGCAAGTAGACTGGGATAACCAGCGCGACCCAGCCTAACCAAGTCTTGCGCGGCGAGATTTGGGCCAGTCGATGTACGCCTACAGCCAGCAGGCCGGCCGCCAGCATCCAGGCCGGTATGAGCAAGACGTGGGAATCGGCCGTGTTGTACACCAGCGCGTACACCGCGATTAGCACGGCGGACAATATCGCTCCCCGGGCCTGAGAGCGCCGATGCCATTTCAGCCTGTAAGCCGCCCAGGCTGCCAGCAACACACCGGGTAGGGTGAGTTGTCCGGCCGCGAATTGGGCCAGCGCGGCTGCCCGGCCGGGCCAGTCCGCCAGCGGCAGCGAAAAGGCATAGCCGCGGTAAATTTCACCAGTGACCACGCGCCACCACCGCTCCACCGTCAGCGGGTCGCCCCAGTTGATCACCGGCCGGCCGGCCGCCAGTACGGGAAGCAGCAAAAATGGAGACAGTCCCAACAGCCAGCCGGCCGATGCCTGCCACACGGCGCGGTTGCCAACCTGTCGTCGGCGAGCCTCGATTTTCTGCCACACAAGCGGGGCCAATAGTGCAGTCGTCAGGTGGGTTGTCCAGCCCAGCCCCCACAGGAAACCCAGCACAAAGCCAGCGTTCCCCCTCGTGCGCTGATCGTCCCCGCCCGATGCCAGTGCCACCCACAGCACCCCGGCAACGACAAGCGCATTAACCGCATACACTTCGGCAATGATCGCCTGAGACCACATAACAGGCCCAAAAGCAAAAACCAGCCCGGCAACCAGCCCGGCCGGCAGGCTGGTGCGTCGCGCTACAGCCGCCGCCAGCAGGCCGGCCGCCCCGGCCGCGCTGACAGCAGATAACAGGTGGAGCCGAAAAGCCACCGTGCCCCACGGCAGCCAGGTAAACAGATGGCCGATCACCACGTAGAGCGGATAGCCAGGCGGATGGGGCACACCCAGCACGTAAGCGGCCGTGATCAGATCGCCGCCGTCCGCTCCATAGTGCGCCCAGGTGATGGTGCCGGGCATGGTCGCCAGGTAGACCCCCAGCGCGGCAATTGGGACCAGCAGGCCGGCCAACCATGTCCTGCGCCGATCTAGGTGCGCGTTTCCCAACGACATCAGCGCGCCCCCGGCCGGCAATCACGGCCGGAATCGTGCGGAGCAGGATCGCTACATCCCGCCAGATTGAGTATCGCTCAATGTAGTCCAGCTCCAGGGCCAGCCGCTGTTCAAAGGAAAGATCGCCCCGGCCGTTGACCTGCATCGGGCCGGTGATGCCGGGTTTAACTACCAGGCGCTGCCGCTGGGCGGGGGAGTAGCGTGCCACCAGCCATGGCTCTTCCGGCCGGGGGCCAACCAGGCTCATCTGACCGGCCAGCACGTTCAGCATTTGGGGCAATTCGTCCAAACTGGCGCGGCGCAACAGCCGCCCCACGCGCGTGACGCGCGGGTCATCGTCCAGCTTGAAGGCTGGCTCAGGCAGCGCATCCAGATCCAACAGGCTCGCCAACTGCTCCTCCGCATTTGCCACCATGGAGCGGAACTTGAGGATTGTGAATCGCCGGCCGCCTGCGCCAACTCGCTCCTGCTGAAAGATCACCGGGCCAGGCGAATCGAGAGCGATTGCCACTGCAATCAACGGCCAGAGCGGCCACGTAAACAACAAACCCACCAGCGCGCCGACGATGTCTAATATGCGTTTGGCAAGCTGCATCCGGCCGGTTATTCCCAACTTGCCAATTACCACCGCCACCCCATCCTCCCCCTGCCTCCAAGCCATCAGGGCACCCCCTAACCCGGCCGCACGATCACCAGCGCCGGATCGCCCAGCAAGGTAAAAGTGTCAATGATCTCCTGCCCGCCAGCGTGATCCAGCCCTGGCGCTTGTTGAGCCTTCAGAAGCGCCTCGCCAACCGTCTTGACGGTCGGGTCCGTCAGAGCCGCCAGAAAGGCGGCCGCCAACACCTCTTGATCGGTGGAAAGGGTGAGACTGGTGGCGGCTAGAACAGCGACGGGGCCGTTTTCCAACCACAGCATTTCTTCACCCAAAGATGGTTGCTCTGGGTGGGCAAAGAGGCCGGTGAGGCAGGTGAATTGGGTCACCACCGGCGGGAATGTTGACCCACTCAACTGCGCCAGCGTGTTTCGGCTGAGCATCTCGTCTTTGCCCCACAGGTTCAGGCTGCCGTGGCCGACATAGTTGACCAGCCAGACCCCCCGATTCCAGGCGGCTATCGTCTCCTCGCCGGCCGCGCCGTACAGCCGTTGGGCCGTACTAGCAAGCCCGGCCGATGCAATTAGCCGATCCGACATGCCGCCAAAGGTGCTGTCGCTGCCATCGGCGACAAACAGGGCACCGGCCGGCGGGGGTGCGGCCGCCTCGTAAGCGAGCGTCCGGCGCACCAGGTCGGCCACTGCCTCCGCAGAAGACACCGGCCAGCGGCCAACGGCCAGCTCCGGCCGGCCATCACCATCCACGTCCCCCAGCCGCGTATCCGACACCGTCTCGCCGCCGTGCGCCACCGTAACCAGCAGCGGCGGCACCACGTTGGCCGGCATCAAATCCAAATAATCGCGATAGTCGTAACTTCCCTCGCCAACCAGCAACACAAACCGGGGACTGGGGTCGGCCCAATGGCCGCGCGCGTGGCGCAAAAAGGCCTGAATCGCCAGCGGCGTGGGTGCCCCCCCACCAAACTCGCCTGCGATTTCCTCAAAGGGAACCACGACCACCGTCAATCCTTGGACAGCCCGCGCATCGACCAACGCTTTCAACGGTTCGGTCAGGGCGGCCGGGGCAATCATGATGTAATCCGCCTGATGACTCTCGGCCGACCAACTGGTCTGTTGCAACAGGGTCACCGCCAATGGTGCCCGGCCGGCATCCTGCGCCAGCGCCACCAGATCGCCCGGCCGCTCAATCTGTGCGCCATCGGCCGGAAAGACCAGCCTTTGGGGTGCGGCCGGGTCGGTCACGTCAAACAGCAGCGCCATCCCGGGCAACTGCAAATCGCCGGAAAACCCGTCTAGTTGCAGCGCGCCTTCCAGCAGCGCGGCCGGAGCCGAATACTCGATCTCGACCCAGTCGAGGTAGGAGAGGTCAATCAGATTCCCCGTGTCGCCGGGCGCGGTCAGGGTCAACTGGTTTTCCCCACGCTGCACGACTCCGGCCGGGAGCGGCAATGAGCCCACCGTGGCGGTCTCGCCATCCCAATCAATTGCGCCCAGATGGTGTCCGTTCAGTGATGCCGCCACCCGGTGATCCGGGTCAATCTGTGCATCGGTGGTAGCACCCCACAGCGCCACCCGCAGCATCCCACCACCCCCGGCGACTTGCGGCAACTCAAAGCGCACCTCGGCCGATGACCCAGGCGCAAACCGCTGCCAGAACCAGGGCTCGCCAACCACGGGCGCAGCGCGGGAAACGTAAATCAGGTTTTCATCCAACAGGAGGGACAGCGAGACAGCGGCAACGCCGTCGGCTGCGGCCGGAATCTCCCGCTCGGCCATCGACAGGCCCGCCCCTTGTCCCCAGTGGAGTAGATAATAGGAAGCAGCCGTGTAGCGGCTGTCTGACCGCTGGCCGTAGAAGAAGAGAGCTTTTTCGTCGGGGTCAATCCAGAACGGAATCTGAACCCCCTGCCAGGTGAGATTGACGTTGTCCGGCCGCAGCGCGGATAATTCCAGCCCCACCGATTCGAGCAACGCGGCCGGGAGATGGTAAATGCCCATCTCCGACACCGCGATTCTAACTGTGCCAACCGGAGTAGCTGGCACCTGCCCAGCTTCGTTGGGAGGTGGATTAGCGCCGTTCCTTGATTGGCAGGCAGCAAGAAGGAATGAGACTATCAGCAAGCCGAGTGCAACACGGGAGAGCCGGTTCATGCTTCATTCAGGTCGGGTGGCTCTGGCTCCGGCCGCGAACTCCCGGTGCGCACCAGCCCCACCAGCCCAGCAATCAGCACCACCAGAGCCAGCAAAAAGCCGACGACCAACCAGACCCGCGGGGCGGACTCCTCCGGCACGGTCTCATAGCCTGCCGGCAAGCCGCCACCGGCCGGCGGCGTCATGGTAACAATCTGCAAGAGGCGGGAGGTAGGCGGCGGCACATAGTCGGGCGGAAAGGGAGTGCTGGTGGGAAAGAGCGGCGAAGTGAAACCCTGCGGGGCCGGGTAGCCCGTTAACTCATCCTCGTCAACTTGAGAGGCTGGTGTCACTGCAATTCCCACCTGGCTCACCACACCGGGAGTGAGCGCTGTGGAGGCGGCCACAGCTCCCCCTCCTGCAATCAGGGTGGGCGTAAGGGATGCGGCCGCCAGCATGGTGGCCGTAGGCGTGCGGGTGCTGGTTGAAGTGGATCGCGTGGGAGTAAAGGTTGGTGTTTGGCTCAACTGGGTGCCGGAGGTCGGCGTAGGCGTCGCAGTAGCGCCAGAAGTGGAGGTAAAGGTCGGCGTTGGGGTTTGGGTCGCCGTGGGCCCGGTTGTGGTGGGAGTAGCCGTCGGGGTTCGCGTGGCGGTCGGCGGGATAAAGACGGTCGGTGTGCGGGTGGGAGTTGGTGTGAGGGTCCGGGTTGGGGTCGGAGTCGCGGTGTTGGCTTGGCCGGCCGTGGCCGATACCGGCCCAAAGTTGTTGTAAACCGGCGGGTTGAGACTGACCACCTCCTGCAACTGGTAGTAATAGGTGGTCCCCAACTGGGCGGTCGCATCCTGAAACGTATAGAAGCCACCCACCAGCCCGCCATCATCGCAGTGGGGGACAAAAGGTGAAATGGCTGTGTAGGCCCCGTCGATGGTGGTGGCGCGCAGGACAAAAAAGCCGCTGGTGCCCAACTCGGTGGCTGTCTGCCACTCCAACCCCACACCCTGCGCGTTGCCCTGAGCGTAAAAACAGATCAGATCCACCGCGGTGGGCGATTTGGCGGCGGTAATCCCGCCCGCCAGGGCCACCAGGAGCGAGTCCGACCCCAAACCTGCACCGGTGCTGCCAGCGTAACAAGCTGGCGGGTGTGGCAGTGGACAGGGCACGCCCCACTCGGCCGGTGTGGCCTGCGGGTTCTCCGCGGCCGTCTCGGCCGCCTGGAACAGCAGAACCATGACAGCCAGCCCCAGCAGCCCTATCAGCCAGGATGGGACTCGCCACACCGCTTCAGCCGTCACGCAACTACTCCGTCACCACCAACGGGAGGTACACCCGATAGCTTGCAATCAACGGCATGGCCGGATCGCCCAGGATAGTAAAGGTGTGCAGATTGTGCTGCTGCCAGCCGGCCGATACAAAGTCCAACTTAGCGGCCAACACCGCCTGGCCCAAACGGGTCTGCCCCTGGTGAAAAAGCGCCCGGTAAAATCCTTCGTGCAAAATGCTGTGATCGGAAGGCAGGCCCAACCCGCTGGAGCCCCAATGCCCCACCGAACCCCCGTTTGAATGACGGAACAGCTCCTCCGCCAATGCTTGGGTGCCCGGATAGGCAAAGTAGGTGTCCAGGCAATCCATCGTCAGCACAACAGGCAGCCGGCCGAGGTTGGTCAGCGAGGGAATATTGGCGTTGCGGAACAGATTTTCGTTTGCCCAGTTCTGCAGCGCGCCATGCCCCCGATAATTGAAGAGGGTCGCCCCGGCGTTGAATGCAGATGTGATCGCGTGGGTCGTCGTGGCCACAGTGGTATAGGGCGACTGGCCGTAGTAGATTTTGACCGCGTTGTAACCAGACGGCAGTAGCGCGGCCGTCTGATCGGATTGTCCCGGAAAATCGTCGCCGTCGTTATTGTCTGCCACAAAGACCACATCGCTCTGCCACGGCAGGTTGCTGCCAAGGAGCGCCTCGTGCGTCAGTATCTTGTCCACCAACAGTTCAGCCTCCGCCGGTGTGCGGGCTGGCAGCCGGCCGAGAGCCATGTCGGGCATCGCATCGTCGCCCACCAGCATGACGTACTGGTTGTCGGCCGGCACCTCGCCCTGGTAGGGATCCAAAAAGCCCAGATAAGGTGGGATGAAATTCGCCTCCGCGACATAGTAAGGCGATTCCTGGTGGAAATTCCAGTTGCCATCGCCCAACAGCACAACGTACCCTGGGCCGCCTCCTGGCCAGGTGAGCGCGTAGGCCAGGTAATCGCGGATGGCGGCCGGCTGGAAAACACCATAGCTAAACTGGTTATACAGATCGGCCGCGTCCACTACCAGCGCCCGCATTCCCTGCATTGTCCGGTGGTCGGCCAGCCGCTGCGCCGCGGTGATAAAATCTGCGTGGGTGATGGCGACCCAGTCCGCCCCGGCCGGGGGGTCCAGATCGGGTGGCAGGTAGCGCGTTAGCGACAGCGGGCCGCGAACCCGGTCTTCAGCCACGGCCAGGAAGCGTGCCCCGGCCGGGTGAGATGCCTGGAATGCCACCTGGTACGGACCGGAGCCAGCCACATCCGGGTCCAACAATCGGGTCGGCGTCAGCGGCGTTGAGATATCCCAAATGGATACTGTGCCCGTGGTAAAGCCAGTGACGGTGTAGGTCCACGCGCCGGCCGCATCCCCCGCGAATGCCAGTTCGTTACTCTGCGCCGCAAACAGGCGCTGGTATTCCACCTCAAACCAGTTCAGGTAAACCTTCCACGAGCTGGGCCCCACCACGTCGCTGCGCAACACCCAGGCAAACTGGTTTGACCCGGCGATCAGATCGGTGTGAGAAATCGTACCACTGAACAGACGGGCCTCAATATTGATCCAGCTTCCATCCTCGCCCTGTTCATCTACCAGTTGACCGTTGAAAAAGGCCAGTCCGTGGTGCACCTCGCCGGTGCAATAGTATTTGCAATCAGCAAACAGTTCAGCACGCACCGTGGCAGTCACGCCATCCGGGGCCAGTGAAGAAAGGGCAACGGTTTGAGTGCTGGTAACCGGCGTGTAGGGGGGCACCACATCAGCCACCGCGTATGCCCAATACCAGGTATCCATCTCACCCAGGTCAATGGTATGCACCGGGTTCCAGCGCAGGTCCTGTTCCATATGCACCCGCGCGCGGTACGAGGAAACGGCCGGGGCACCGGCCGGCGCGGCATTCACCGTGACGACGCGCGGCCCGGCCGGTCCCTGCGTACTGAGCCAGTACACGTTGACGTCGGTGTACTTGACATCCATCACCGTGCCGCGGAAGGGCTCCCCATAAAACCGGAAACCCTCGCCATCCTCAAAGATGCTGTCTGTGTCTCCCATCCACTCAAAAGCAACCGGCCGACCCTGACTGGAGAGGGCCAATAACCCCGGATTGACGGCACCGGCCTCCATCCCGGCCGCCACCAGGTCCGCATAGGTCACCTGGTACAGACCATCGGCGTCCACCTCGATGCGAAAAACGGGAATCCCGGCCGGCAGACCAGGGTCGCGCGGTTGAAAATCGGCCGGGTAGCTGCGCCAGGCCAGCCCTTGCTGATAGTTGAGCACCGCATCCTGCAACAGCCCCTCCAACGCCGGCGCGGTGGCGGCCGGCGCGGCCAACTGGTCCGTGGCCACAAAATCGACACGCACCAGCAGCCGGCGAGTGTGCTCCAGTTGGTTGCTTACCGCCTCATACTGGAACGGGAAGAACTCGATACTCGCAAGACGCTGGTCACGGAAATGGACCGGCTTTCCCATCTGCACGGGTCCAGCGAACGGCACGCCATTATCCTGAGAAACAGCCGGAGCAGCGTCCGGTGTCCCGGCCGGCACCGCCCTGACCGGATGCCGCAGCGCAACACGGTCCGACTCTTGCGCCAGCAAAGTGACACGCACTTTTGCCCCCGGCGGCAGGGCAAGCAGCCTGCTCACGGCCGGCAGGTCCGGCTGTCCCGGCGTGCTCACCCGGCCGTCCAGCCCCGGCGCAGTAATCTGCAGGTAGGTGCGCCCGCCGACCGTGATCGGCCGGGCATCATATTGCGGCACCTCCAGTTCCAGCACCATCCCAGATTCATCGCTTTGCAGCACGAGCAGGGCGGCCGCCTGGGGAATAGGCTCATGGGCACGGGCCAAGAGGGGCAACACCAGCAACAATGGAATGCAGGCCAGCCCCAATACCAGCAGCCGGGTCATCGTTGACTTGTTCACAGGACCACCTATCCGCTTTGCCAGAGAATCATGCCTTCGTCTGCCAACTGTTGCAGGAACTCGACCACGTCTGTCTGGGCCTCCTCCGGCGAAACCTCGTATTCGGCGCAGACCAGATCAGCCAAGTCCGCTATGGAACGGTCGCCGTTCACTGCCTGCCAGATAAACGCCCCAAGCTGGTTCAGAACTCGAATCTGACCATCGGACGGCCGGACAATCACCAGCTCGTCATCCAATGTTCGCCAGATCAGTTCAGTCGCCTGCTTGGGGAGATGTACTCGCTCCATGGCGGATTCCCTCCTGCTCTTTCACCGGCCGCAAACCGGAGATTGCCAAGATCACCCCGGCCAGCAGGCCGGCGGCCGCCAGGCCCACAATCCACGCCTGAACGTCGTCGGCGGTTGCAATGGCCAGCTCGGTTCGATTTGCCCTTCCGTCAGTCTCGATATCTTCCAGCTGGTAATAGTAGGTCTGACCACGCTCTACACCTGCGTCCACCAACTCGTAATCGGCTCCCGTAAAGGAGTTGCCGTTGCTCACTATCAACTGCTCGTTGACTCGCTCGAACGGGCCTTCGGGGGAGATGGCGCGATACAGGTTGAACCCGGCCGTGTCAACCTCGGTCTCAGTTGACCACTGGACGACCAGTTGCGGCCGGCGCTGCAACTCGTAAACCAAAGTGATCAGAGCCAGAACAAACCAGAGGATGCCCAGCCAGAGGGACCGGCGGTCACGCATGGTGGTTATCGCCGCAAACCAGACAACAGCCCGCGCTTTGGTTTGGGGCGAGCATCCTCCTTCTCGTAGCGGCTGGTATAGTACTGGTAGTATTGGTAATAGTAATAACCCGACCGGCGCGGGGTCAGCCGGTTAAGTGCCACCCCAAAAATGCGACCTTCCGAATGCACCAGCGCATCCCTGGCCTTGAGCAAAGCCTCACGGCGAGTCGATCCGGCGTCGATCACCAGCAGCACCCCGTTGACCAGTTGCGCCAATACCAGCGCATCAGTTACGGTTAACACCGGCGGGGAATCCAGAATCACGACGTCCACCTCTTCCTGCAACGATTGCAACAGTTCGGCCTGTCGCTGCGAACCCAGCAACTCGGCCGGGTTGGGTGGGATGGGACCGCTGGTCAACACGCGCAGGCCCGGCATGGCGGTCGGTTGGACATGCCGGATGGCCGGGGTCTGGAAATCCAGCAAGGCCGTGGTCAGGCCCTGCCCGTTGGGCAACTCGAAAAAGCGGTGCAAATTCGGCCGGCGCAGGTCCGCGTCCACCAGAATCACCTGCCGGCCGGCCTGGGCCAGCACGACCGCCAGGTTGGCGGCCGTGGTCGACTTGCCCTCACCAGGGCCCGGGCTGGTGACCAGCACCGTGCGCAGCGGGCCGTCCACCGAGGCAAACTGGATGTTGGTGCGCAACGCCCGGTAGCCTTCCGCCAGCGGGGAGCGCGGCGCCAGCAGCGTGACGAGTTTGTCCTTAGCATATGTCCCCTCGATTTGGCCGATCGCGCCCAGGGTCGAGAGGTTGGTGACCATCGTTACATCGTCCGGCGTCTTGACCGTATCGTCCAGGTACTCCACCAAAAAGACCACCCCCAGCGCCAGCATCCCGCCCACCGCGGCTGCCAGCATGGTGTTTTGCATGGTGCGCGGCCGGATGGGCGCAAAGTTCGGGGCAGCGGACTCTACAACCACCACGTTGCTGGCTTCGGACGCCTCCGCTATGCGCAATTCTTCATAACTGGCAACCAGGTTGGAATAGGCTTCCCGTTGCACGTTACGGGCCACGGTCAACCGTTCCAATTCCCGGTCTTGCTCAGATGCTTTGTCTTCCAGAGACTCCAGTGCGCCAATCGCAACTTTGGTAGCGTCCAGTTCTTCTTCCACCTTGGCCATCTCGTTCAACAGGTTTTGCTTGGAATCCGCAAAACGGTCCTGTTCAAACTGCTCGTTCTGGAACCTGAATACGTCCGCTATCTGGTTGGCAATGACGGCCGCCATCTCGGGGTCGGTGTTTTCCACACTCAGCCGGATGAGTTGCGTGTCGCGCACCGGGGAGACCGTGACCGTCCCCGCCAGTTGATTAGGCGTCATCCCAATGGGCCTACCCTCATTGGCAAGCTCCTGGATGGCGGTTTCCATGACCGGCCGCATGGTCATCTGCTGGGCGTAGGTGCCGGCCAACTGCTCCGCCACCAGCAGGCCGGCGTATTCGTTGGTCAGCCGGCCGGTTGAGGGGTCAATCCGCATCGTGACCGTCGACTGGTAAACGGGTTCCGTATTATAGCTGACGATAAACGCGGTCAGCGCCGCCAGAACGGTGCCCAGCACAATCAGCCACAGCCAACGCCTGAGAATTAACCAGTACTCACGAAGCTCCATCTTTGGGTTCTCCCACTCTACTTGCACGCATCAATGCTGGCCGGGCGTCCTGCCAAACAAACGCGGCCGCCAGAAACCCCCACACAACCCGCTCCCACCAGGACCGGCCGACGGCCGCCATCCCCAGGCAGAACAGGCATATGCCGGCCGTAAAGCTAATGTGAAAGGTACGGTCAACGCAGTGCCGCACCGATTGCCCGCGGTCCGCGGCCCGCCAACTCAAATAACCCACTGCTGCAACCAAAATTGCCAGTCCAAGAATCCAGATTGCATTTAGGGCGACAGACAGCCAGTCAATCATCGCGTTTCCATCAGTTCACGGGCACGGGCGAATTATAACATAGGCAAACTTTACGTCAATCAGCCTTTTGGTCCCCCCGGCCGAGCCGCCAGGCCGCGGCCGCTACCGCTGCAAGGATCCACCCCATCCCCTTGTGCACGGCACGCCGGGGCAGTGCGGCCGGCAGCCGGTTGACGAGTCGCCAATCCCACAACGCAATCCCGGCCGCCAGGCGGTTAGGCCAACCCAATCGCCGGCCGCCCCGTTCCACAGCGGTGACCCGGCCAAGCAACACATCCTCTGGCCAGGGCGGGTCCGCAACCAGGGCACGGTCGCCCTTGGTCAGCAAGCGCCGGCCCGCACCGCGCTCCCGGCCGAGGTAGCGATGCGTGATGGTGGAGCTATCGGCAGTTGCCAGCACAATCACATCACCCGGCCGCAGTTGGCTTGCATGCACCGAGGCCACCGTCACCCAATCCCCGGCCTGAATGAGCGGGGACATGCTATCGGTGACCACCTGGGAGCGAATGACCTGACCGGCCGCCAGTTCACTGTGTAGCAGTTCGCGGATGGCGCGCTCTCTTTCGGCCACGGTCGAACACATCACATCCACTACCCCGGTTTACAGGCCGGTCCAGGCAATCTGCAAGGCCAGCGCCGAACGATTCTCCGGCTCAAGCCGCAGCGCCTCGTCGAGGGCGCGACGGGCATCCCCCGGCTGCTCCAGAGCCCAATGAGCTTGCGCCAGGCGCAGCCAGGCCGTTGAATCCTGCGGAGCAATGGCCACCAACTGTTGCGCCCACTCCAGCCCTTTCTGTAGCCGGCCGGAATCCAGGTACATGTCGGTAATGATAAACACCACGCTGGCCGAATCCGGGCTGGTTTTCAGGATCGCCTCCTCCACGGCCACAGCACGGGTCACCTCGCCGGTCGACTGATACAGCGCCCAGCCGTACTCCGCCTGGTATGCCAACTCCTGTGGGTCAAGTTCAACCGCGGTGCCAAAACTATTGGTCGCTTCGCTCCACCAGCCCAACTCTTTCTGCGTCAGGCCCAACTGGAAGGTGCAAACCGCCAACCGGCCGCCAGGCTCCCCAAAACTCTCGGCACGTTCGGGCACCAACTGGTAAAACTCGAGCGCGCGGAACAGATCACCGTGGGCACGCCACACATCGGCCGCCAGACAGGTGAACGGGCCCGAATCCGGCAACACCTCCCGCCCCAGGTATGCCAGGTCGCCAGCCGCATCCAACGCGCCGGCCTCCAGCAACAGCCGGCCGAGGGACACCAGATAGGCCTCGGCGCCGGGATCGCTGCGGAACAACGCGATAGCTTGATCTCGGTTGCCGGTCCAGTACTGGATCAGCGCCCGCCGCCGGGCCACCCCAGATAGATCGTCGGCTCCCTGGAGCGCCTGCTGGGCCACGGCCAGGTCACGGCCGGAGCCGTTCAAATTGCCTGCCACCGGCACGCGCCCCGGCTCGGCCAGCAGCACGCGATCCAACAGGTTCCCCCCGTGGTTGAGATGCCAGATTGGCGAATCCAACAGCCAGGTCACCAATAGAACCAGCAGCACCGCGACCAGCCCACCGCGCGCTGCCAGCACCCAGCGCCGCCGCCGGGCATCGGCCGGCGCAACAGCCTCTGGTTCGCGGTTGATCCACGACCCAACCATCAAACCCAGCGTTCCCCAGATAAACAGAGCGGGCTTGTTGCCCAGCGGGATAGCATGTAGCCAGCCATGTCCCAACCAGACGATAGCGCCAAACCACATCCCCCCCAGCAAAACCTGCTCCCCGTTGTAGCGCCGCCGCCTCATCGCCCATCCCATCAACACCAGGGCCACGGTCAACCAGGCAAAGGCGGCCATCCCCAACCAGCCCCAATCGGCCGCGGCCTGCAGCCAAAGGTTGTGAGCATGGTGGAGCGGCTGCCCGGCCGGCAGCGCCTCAAAGGGGTAATTGACGCGCGCCACCGCGCCAAAGGCATGCAATCCAACTCCCACCAGCGGGTAATCACGCATAACCAGCAGGGCATTGCGCCAGATCTCCAGCCGTTGCAGCCAGGCGGTTGGCTCCACTCCGGCCGGGCGGCTGAGCGCATCCAGCGTCACCATCCATTGAGATAGGTTGCCGGAAAAAAGGCCAATACCTAATAACGCTGCGGCCGCCAATGCCAGCGCAGCCATCACCACCCCAACCCAACGCCAACGCAGGCTGCCTGCAATCCCGGCCGCCAGCACCACCAGCGCAATGGCTACCCGCGAGCGAGCGATCACGATCACCGCAAGCATGAGAGCCGCAACGATCAGCGCACTCCACGTCAGCGCCTGCCAGTGGCTCATCATCGGCTGCCGGCCGCGCTGCCGGGCATAGAGGGCCAGGGCGAATACCACCGGCAACAGCATCGCCAGCGCACCAGCGACCACCGCCGGCCGCCAATCGCCGGCCGGCGTGCCGCCGCCAGAGCTGGCCAGCCAACTGGCCGCATCGCCCACCATCCCCATCCGCCGCCAACCCCAATCCGTCCCTATCAGAGCCAGCACGGCGGTGAGCGCAGCGCCCGCTGCCATCACCATGGCGCCTACCTCCAGCCGCCGCCACTGGGGGTCGCAATTCACAAGCGCGAAATAGAGTGCCAGGCCCAGCAAAAACACGGTGGCATGGGCGAGGCTGAGGTCCGGAAGCGGAGAGGCCCAAACGGCCGGGCCAAGCATGAGCAACACGATCAACAACGGCCTGTTCAGCGGAGTGGGCCAGCAGACGGGCCGGCCGGCCAGAGACCGCACCGCCCACAACAGCGGCAACGCAGCCAGTGCGATGATCGTCAAGGACCGAGACAGATCAGGGAAAAGCAACCAGGGGGCCAGCACGGCCACTGCCAGCGGCTCCCGGCCGGCCACCCAGTTCGCTCCCCGTCGTATGTTTGTCTTGATTTGGGCCAGACCCATTTGTTGTCTCATCATCGGCATTGCCCCAGGGCGGCACAAATGGTACACTACCGGCCGCGATTTATGAAGCGGCTGTTGACCATGGTCGCAAAAAAGGCATTTGAATGCACAAACAACATCCTCCCATCGTGTCTGTGATCGGCCAGTCTGGCTCGGGCAAAACCACGTTTCTCGCCCGCCTGATTGCAGAACTCAAGTCACGCGGATATCGAGTGGCAGTCATCAAACACCATAACCACACTGGAGTCGAAATCGACCGGCCGGGGAAGGACACCTGGCACCATTTCCAGGCGGGTGCAGACGTGGTGATGATGGCAACTCCCGACAAGTTGGCGACCTATCGCCGGCTGACACGCGATCTGACTCCAGATGAACTGGCGCACCTGTTACCCGGCCCGGTGGATATTGTACTCACCGAGGGGTACAAAACAGCGGGCAAACCCGCCATCGAGGTATTGCGCGCCGGGCACAGCACCGAATTGGTTGGCCGCGCTGGCCAATGGATTGCGTTAGTAATGGACGCGCCAATACCCTGGCTGGCCGCTGGCGCGAGTAGGCAGGCACCGGCCGAACTGCCACGTTTTTTACTGGCAGATGCGCAAGGCGTGGCCGATTTGCTGGAGCGGCGCTTTAGTCTTGTTCCGGCCGGTCCGGATGCTGCACAATCGGCGGGGCGCTGACCGAATCGGTCCGGCCGCCGCAATCGGTGCTGCGCGTGTCCTCAAAAGCACACGCCTCCGTGCAATACACGCGCGTGCCCCGCTGAACAGGCTCACCGTCAATCCGGTCGCCGCAAAAATCACACTTGAGTTCTGCCATGCTTGCCTTTCCCACAAGTGCCAGCTACCAGCCACCGGCACCGGCGGCCGGCGGCTGATAACTGTATTCTATCCAATTGCCCTCAGTTAGACAACCTAGACAACCAACTTGGGACGCTTGATGGCTGCCTGGGCGGCCGCCAGTCGCGCAATGGGGACGCGGAACGGAGAACAGCTCACATAGTTGAGCCCGGCCGTGTAGCAGAACTCGACCGAGTTGGGCTCGCCGCCATGCTCGCCGCAGATGCCCACCTCCAGGCCGGGGCGGGCCTTGCGGCCGAGCTGCACGCCCATCGCCACCAGCTTGCCTACGCCCTCGCGGTCGAGCACCTGGAACGGGTTCTGGGGCAGAATCCCCATATCCACGTATTCAAGCAGGAACTTGGCCTCCGCATCGTCGCGGGAATAGCCAAAGGTCATCTGGGTCAGATCATTGGTCCCATAGGAGAAGAACTGGGCTACCTCAGCAACCTGATCGGCCGTCAGCGCCGCCCGCGGGATTTCGATCATGGTGCCGAATTTGTAATCAATCTCGATCCCCTTCTCGTCCATCACCTGCTGGGCAACCTCTTCCAGCTTGGGTTGGACGGCCTTGAGTTCGTTTACGTGGCCGGTCAGCGGGATCATGATTTCCGGATGGACGTCGATTCCCAATTGCGCCTGGCTACAGGCCGCCTCAAAGATGGCCCGCACCTGCATCTCAATCAGTCCCGGTAAGATAATGCCCAGGCGGATGCCGCGCAACCCCATCATCGGATTGGCTTCCCGCATCCCTTCCACTGCAGCAAGCATAACCTCTTTGGCCGCCAGCGTATCCGCCAGCAGCTTTTTGCCTGTCTCGGTGCGAGGCCGCTCAACATCCACCTTGAGTTGAGTCACCTCCACCAGCAGATCATCAAAGCTGGGCAGGAACTCGTGCAGCGGCGGGTCAATTAGCCGGATGATGACCGGCAAACCATCCATCGCCTCAAAGATGCCCTCAAAATCAGACCGCTGGAAGGGCAGCAACGCATCCAGTGCACCCTGCCGCTCGTCTTCGCTCTTGGCCAGGATCATCTGCTGGACGATGGGCAACCGCTCCTCCTCGAAGAACATGTGCTCGGTGCGGCAGAGACCGATACCCCTGGCGCCAAAGGTGCGGGCACGGCGGGCATCGCGCGGGTAGTCGGCATTGGCCCATACCTGCAGGCCGCGGGTGGGGGACCCGGCCGGCAACTGGCGGATGCCCTCCTGCGCGCTGATCTCGTCGGCCCAGCCCAGCAGGGTAATCAGGTCGGTCTGCTCCTCGAAATTGGGATGAACCGTTGGAATCTGCCCGGCAAACACCTCGCCCGTGGTTCCGTCCAACGAGACAAAGTCGCCCTCGGCCAAGACCGAATCACCAGCTTTGACCGTGCGGGCCTCGCCGTCAATCTCCAGCGCATCACAACCAACCACGGCCGGGATGCCGAACTGGCGGGCCACCACAGCGGCGTGACTGGTAGCGCCACCGCGGCTGGTGAGGATGCCCTTCGATGCCAGCATGCCGTGGACGTCGTCGGGTTTGGTCTCCGGCCGGATCATGATGACCGCCTGCCCTTCCTCCTTGGCCATCCGCTCGGCCGTGTCGGCGTCAAAATACAACCGGCCGACGGCCGCCCCCGGCGATGCATTCACGCCCTTGGCCAGCAGGATAGCCACCTTTTTGGCCGCCAGATCAAACTGCGGGTGCAACAGTGCATCCACGTGGTCCGGCTTGACGCGCATCACTGCCTCATCCCGGCTAATCAACCCCTCGTTCGCCATATCCACCGCAATCTTGATCGTCGCCTTGGCAGTTCGCTTGCCGTCGCGAGTCTGTAGCATCCACAGCTTGCCATTCTCGATCGTGAATTCGACGTCCTGAATCTCACGATAGTGTTTTTCCAGCTTGGCGCAGATCTCCAGGAATTGGCCATAAGCTTCGGGGGAGTCCTTTTCCAACTCGGTAATCGGCTTGGTGTTGCGGATGCCGGCTACCACGTCCTCGCCCTGGGCATTCATCAAATAGTCGCCGTAGAGCAGCTTGTCGCCGGTGGCTGGGTCGCGGGTAAAGGCCACGCCGGTGCCCGAGTCGTCACCCATGTTACCAAAGACCATGGTGACAATGTTGACGGCCGTGCCCAGATCGTGGGCAATGCCAGCCGCGTTGCGATAGTCAATCGCCCGCTTTCCGTTCCAGCTCCCAAAGACCGCCTCGGTAGCCATCCGAAGTTGCTCGTAAGCATCCTGCGGAAAGTCAATTCCCTTTTCCTTCTTGATGATGTTTTTGAACTCTTGGGTGATCTTTTTCCAATCGGCGGCCGTTAACTGGGTATCATCCTTTAGCCCTTTGGCCTTTTTGGTGTGCTCGATTACCTCTTCAAATGGCTCATCAGCCACATTCAGCACCACCGACCCAAACATCTGCACCAACCGCCGATAAGCATCGTACACAAACCGCTCGTCGTCTGTTAGCAAAACCATGCTCTTGGCCGTCTCGTCGTTGAGGCCGATGTTCAGCACCGTGTCCATCATCCCCGGCATGGAAAACTTGGCGCCGGAGCGGCAAGAAACCAACAAGGGATTGGCCGGGTCGCCGAACTTTTTACCGGTAAGCTTTTCCACCGTCTTCATTGCCTCAAGTTCCTGCTCCCACATGCCGGCCGGGAACTTGCTGCCGGCCGCCAGATAGGCATTGCAGGCCTCGGTAGTGACGACAAAGCCAGGGGGAACCGGCACACCAATGCGGGTCATTTCTGCCAGGTTGGCACCCTTGCCACCCAGCAAGGCGCGCACTGCATCCCACTTGCCGCCCGCCGCCTTTTCGGCGTCAGCGACCTCGTGATATCCATATACCCATTTCTTATCAGACATTGAACCTCCAGTATTGTCCAAAAGCGCGGGGAACGCTTTGTGATTGCCAACGGGTAGGTACTTTACCTCAAATCGGCCGATTTGTGAAGGGTGGTTTTCTGAGGTCCGGGCCAGAGGTCGACATGGGGTGACAACAACCGGAATCTCGCATTGGTCACTGAGAAAGAGAGGGGGTGGGGGTTATAACCCCCACCCCCTCAAAATCACCCCTAGCGAAAAACAACCGGCCGCTATGGCGTTGGCGTCGCGGCCGGCGTAGGCAGAGGCGAAAGCGGAGGTGTGGGAGTAGCGGCCGGTTCGCCTGCCCCTGCACCTTCAGGCGCGGCCGGCAGACCTTCCAACAGCAATTGCCAGGCCAGTTCCAATTCGGCCGCCGCGGTCGCCGGCGCATTAGGCAGGTTAGCCAGGATCGCGTCCAGGCCAGCGATCAGCGCCTCCAGCGCGGCCGCCTGATACAGTGGGGCCTGGTCCTGCAGGGCGGTCAACAGGCTCCGGCCAGTCTGCACGTCCTGTTGCGCCAGCCCGGGGCTGCCCTGCGCCAGGAAAACCCGGCCGCGGGCCAGCAACTGCATCACCCGGAGCAGTTGCAGCTCACGCTGCAAGGCCGCCAGTGGCGTCTCCGCGCCCAGCACCTCGGCCGCCAGCCCCTGTATCTCCTGCTGACTTGCCTCCAGCGAGGCGGACGTGGAAGCCGACAGCGCTGCCAGATCAGCCTGAGTGGTGGCTACGGCCGATTGCACGTTGCCCAGTTCATCCTGCCAGCCGGCCAAATCGGCTTGCCACGATTCGGCACCCTCCTGTAGCGCAGCCAGGTCAGCGTTGAGCGTATCCAAATCGGCCGAGAGGGCTGCCAGTTCCTCCAGCGTCGCACCCTGGTCAGCCTGGGCCGTTGCCAGATCATCCAACTGCCCCTCCAAATCCGCAACAGCCTGCTTGTTGGAATCACTCTGCAATGCCATCGTCTCCAACCGACTTTGCAGGCTATCCAAGCGCTCGCGCAACTGCTGATCTTGTTGCTGCTGGCGAGCTTCCAGGTCGTCCAGGCGAACCGTGTGTTCCTGCACCGGCTGGATGTAGCTGCGGTACAGGGCCGGGATGCCAAAATAGAGCGCCGCGCCAATTGCCCCGCCCACCACGACGACGATCAACAGACGCAGCAGAAAACGCGCCGCGGAACCCATCGCACGGCCGAACCCACCTGAACTGGTCGTCTCCTCGCTCATTTGCTCTCCTCCTTGGGGGTCAGCAGGTCACGCAGCCCATCCAAAAAACCCTGGAATTGGTTGCTTTGTGCGTGCAATTCTTGGATCTGTTCGTCCACGCCATCCAACTGTTCCGCCAGGCTGTCCACTTGTTCGGCCGCCGCCTCGACATCGCTTTGCAGCGCATCCACGGCCGCTTCCACATCGCGCATCCGGCCGCTCAACCCTTCCAGGTTATCCAGGCGGGTCTGCAACCCCTGCACATCCTTGCCCACAGCATCAAGCTCGGCCGCCAGTCCATCCAACTCGCGATCCAGCGCGTTCAGTTGTGCCGGGTTGGCGTATTCCAGCCGGCCGTCGTTCACACTGGAGAGAATACCCAGGGTGATGGCCACGGCAAAAACCAGGACCACCAGACTGCTGCCAAACACCAACCACAGTGCCTGCCCCCGGGTGACCAGGGCCGGCTCTTTTGTGGCGATTTTGGGCTGTGGGGTCAGTTTGGCTGGTGGCACGGGCGGTGTCGGCTCCGGAATCACCGGTTCGGCCGGGAGCGGCTCCTCGCTTTCGTCAAGGTGCACTGGCTCAACCGCAGCCAACTCAACCTCGGCCGAAATCTCCGCGCCGGGCAAAGCCGGCTCGTCGACCATGATCGGCTCCGCCTCGGGCAGAGTCGGCTCGCCACCCTCGGCCGCCGGAAACTCGGTCACAGCCAGCGAGCGCAGGCGATCCAGGAAAGCCGGGCCAACCCCGGCTACCCGTCGCAAATCGTCCACCGACTCAAAAGGGCGGGCAGCCACGATGCGCTCCGCCATCGCCGGTCCAACTCCGGGAAGCTGGCGCAACTCGTCAACCTCGGCCGTGTTCAGGTCCAGCAATAGTCGTTCCTCATTCATCTTGGCCTCCAAGTCAGGCATATTGATCCGAATAATTCGATGCCCATCTGCTTATCAGGTTACACTGGTTTTGCCCAGTTGACAAGTCCCAGAGCGGATCAGTTTTGGATGCTATTTTTTGTAGGGAAACGGGAAGGTTATTTCTTGCGGGCATAGAGCGTGACCAAGTCCCCCAGGTTGATGGGGGCCGCCAGCCCGTTGAGATGAAAGAGTTCGACGATTCGCTCCAGCAGCCACCCGGCCGGTCGGTTTAGCGCACTCACCCGCGTCACCAGGTAACCCAGCCGAGTGTAGCGTCCCTGCGGCGCGGAGCGTATCACCTGATACCCGGCCGTCTCGACCATTCTCCGCAGCGTGCGCTGGGAAAAATAGTAGAGGTGCATCTCCATCAACCAGGGCCAGCGGCCGCCCATCAGCCGGGCAAAGAGGCTATCAATGTCCATGGTGTGAACCACCAGAATGCCTCCCGGCCGCAGCAAGCAGTATGCCTCGCGCAGTTCGCTGATCGGATCGCCCACATGTTCAATCACATCCCACATGGTAATCACGTCAAAGTGCTCGGCGGGGAAGCCGGCCGTCGCCAGGGTTCCTTCCACCACCTGCAATCCATCCTTACGCGCCTCGGCAACGGCCCAACTGGAGGGGTCCACTCCCCAGGCGTCCCAGCCTGCCCCGGCCGCAATCTCGACAAAAACGCCAGTGTAGCAGCCCACATCCAGCAGCCGGCGGCCGGCCGGCGCACCTGTCATGGCATGCAAGGGCTGGAGGTGATGTTGAAAGGTTAGCACCCGCCCCTCACGCTCCTCCAGATAGAGCGGGTCCTCCACCGCCTGGTAGCTGTGCAAAATCTCCCCGCCCAGCCAGCGTGGATTGGTGTACACCAGACCGCACTTTCTGCATTCGACGATCGTGTGATGCAGCCCATAGCCGGCACTGGTGCAGCGGTAGGCGGACCAATCGGCCCGGATTTCGCCGTAGGGGATAGTAGCCGGGAAACGCTCGCGGCTCTCCGTGCTGCCGCACAGGTTGCAAGGGATGTATTCGACGTCGGTCATGGCACACGCATCGGCCGGGGTGGATCACGCCGTTCCAGCCGGCGCGGCATCAACCGAAAAACCGTCCTCATCGCCCTGGTAATCTCCTTGGATGAAATCTTGGAAGTGCCTTGCCGCCGGTCTTCAAAGATGATCGGCACCTCGCCCACCTGAAAGCCCCGCTTTTCACAGTTGAGCAGCATTTCCACCAAATAAGAATAGCCGCTGGATTGAATGCTCTCCGGTGGGACCGTCTCCAGCACCTGACGGTGGTACAGCCGAAAGCCGGCCGTCACGTCGTGCGCCTTGAGCCCCAGCGTGAGGCGGGCAAAGGTGTTGGAACCCCAACTCAGAAATTGCCGCCACAAGGGCCAGTGGGCGGTCCCGCCGCCGGGCACGTAGCGTGAACCAATGACAATGTGCTTGTTCCTGCTCAACTCGATCATGGCCGGGATGTAACGCGGCAGGTGTGAAAAGTCAGCGTCCATCGTCATCGCTTTGGCCGCCCTCAGCTCTCCTAACGCCAGTTTAAAGCCGGCCACGTAAGCGGTGCCCAGCCCCAGCTTGCCCGGCCGGTGAATGACGTGTACCCGGCCGGGATTGCTGGTGGCCATCTGGTCAGCCAGCTCGCCGGTCCCGTCGGGCGAGTTGTCGTCCACGACGATGACGCCAATAACCACCGGCAGGTCGAGCACTTCCCGGATCAGCGCCTGGATGTTATCGGCTTCATTATAGGTGGGGATGATCACAAAGGTTTCAACGCTCATTCAGTTGTCTCGTTTCCGGTCAGGTTATCCAGGCGTTGCCGCACATCTGCGGCATACGGATCGCGCGCCAGCAACAGCGCGTACACCTCGGCCGCCTGTTCAGGTTGGCCCTCAGCCAGATAAAGCTCCGCCAGAGCCAGCCATGGCTCGGCTTCGGCCGGGCCGCCGCCAATAGTAACCAATTGTGGCAAAGGGAGCAAGGTTGCGCGCCGGTTAAAGAGCACCACTTCCCAGTTTTGCGAGACGAATTGGGCCGGCATCGCCCGCCAGAAATGATCCCTGGCGCGGGCCGTGTCCCCGGCCGATTGCGCCATCAAACCGAGCGTGGTGCGGGCGTTACTGGCTCCATAGGGGCTGATAAAGAGCGCCGTTTGTGCATCGCGGAGCGCCTGCTCAGACAGGCCCAACTCCCACGCAACCCGGGCGCGAAGCGCATAACCGCCCGCACAGGATGGGCACTGTTCAACAAGCGTGTCCAACGCCAGCATCGCACCCTCAAGCTGGCCCTGTTGCCAGCGCAGACGAGCCAGCACAATCCAGTCCAGGGCGTCCACCGGGTTCGCCACGGCCGCCTGTGCGCGGTCCAGCTCGCCGGCCGCCAGCCAGAGCGGGCCGGGATTGGCCCCCACCTCCAGGGCGGCGCTCAGGATAGCCCTCCGGTTCCTTTGTCTGAACGCAGAGGCATCCCAGAAATCGGATGCCGCCCAGTGTGGCTGGGCAGCCAGGGCAGCGGCATAGGCCTGCATGGCTTGCGCGCTCCGGCCGGCCTCCTCCGCCATCAGCCCCAGGTTGAGGGAGAAAACGGGGTCCGGCGGGTTGGCTGCCACCGCGCGCTCCATAGCAACCAACGCCTCGTCCATGTTTCCGGCTTGCCAGTGCAACACAGCCAGATTAGCAAGGTGCAGCGAATTGGAGTCATCGAGAGCGAGCGCCTCAGCCGCCGCCTGTACGGCCGATCCCAGGTACAGTTCTGGCTCGTCTTCCGCCAGCCGGCCCAGGTAGTAAGCCCGCTGAAAACGGTACAACCCCATCGCCGGATCAAGCTGCCGGGCTTGGTCGATCTCGCTCAAAGCTGTCTGCCAATCACCCTGGCCGGCCGCACGCCGCGAGCGCTCAAAGTGCTGCTGCCCCCAATCCATCCACCCCAGCACGGCCGCGTACCCTAGCAAGATCGCCAGCCCTGCCAGAATCGGCCAGCGGGCGGGGCGGCTGGGTCGGATCGCTTCCAACGGAGTCGCCAGCCAGGCCGACAGGAACAGCACGGGAAACACCAGCGGGGTCGCCGTGAGCGTATCCACCAGGCAGTTGGCTGCATAGCCAGCCAGTGCGGCGACGATGCCCAACACCAGCAGTCGTTCCTGTTCAGACTGAGCAGCCCGCCAGCGCCGCCAGGCAAGCTGGGTCAGCCCGGCCGCCAGCCAGACAAAGGCGGCCAGCGCCAGCAATCCCGACTCGGCCGCCAAGTTGAGATAAAAGTTGTGGGCGGTGGTAAACTGCTCGAACCGGCCACTGTGGACCGCCAGACACCCGCGCAGGGCCTGGCCGTAGATTCCAATTCCCACACCGGTCAGCGGCCGGTCGGCCACCATTTGCAGCGCGCAGCGCCACAACTCAAAGCGAACCTCCACGGTCGATGTTCGCCCCAGGTAACGCGGCAGCAGCAGCGCAGCCACGATAACAAAGACCAGCAAAGCCACCACCAGCGCCAGCCGCAACCATTTACTCAGGAGCGCCTGCCGTACCCCCTCAAACCGGCCGCGCAGCAGACCGGCCGCAAATAGCGGCAACGAGATCAGGAGCGCCAGCAGGCCACCCCGCGACTGGGACAGAACCTGCACCACCAGCGCGGCTGCCACCCATCCCAACCAGACAATCCGGCCGTCGCGCCGGCGGGCTGCCAGCGCCATCGCCAGCGCCGGTGGGATCAAGAGTGAAAGATAGGTGGAAAGCGATGTGGCGCTGGAAAGGGTAAAGTTCAAACGCAACCAGGTGGGGGGGATGGGATCGGCCAGCCCGCCAATCTGCCACCACCCCTGCTGGTAAATCGGCAAAAACGGCAGGCCAAAGTACCAACCGGCAAACTCGATCAGCCCGATCAGGCAGACCACCCCGGCCGTCAGGTAAAAGACCCGCACCAGCAATCCCCACCCCTGGCGGCGAAAGAGCCACACCAGCCAGTAAAAACCCACCGCGTGGGTTAGCGGCCGCCAAAAGAGTTCGGCGCTCATCCGTGGATTGATGCCGGTCCAGACAGTAATAAACCGGATGGCCATGAAAACCAGTGTCGACCACTCCAGCCCCACGGCCGGCCAGCCATCACCCTGCCGCCACAGGTTCAGCAACCACACACCCAGCAGCAAGGTCACCAAAAGCTGGTGGAACAAGCGCAGGCCAGAATTGAGGTCGCTGTAAACGGAGCCACCCAGGAAGGTGAGATAGACAAAGAGCGCCAGCAAGGGTAGCATGCGCCGCCAGCCGCTGCGAACGCCAACTGGCTGGCTCACGGCCGTCCCCTGCCGCGCGGCCGGAAACCCACCCACATCAGACCTGCGGCCAGCAGCAACGTAGTAAAGCCGCTGATGGCCCCGCCCAATTGAAAGCTGGCCGGCCGGTAGCGGAATTCCACTACGTGCTTTCCGGCCGGCAGCGGCACCGCCCGGAACGCCAGATTGGCCGCCAGGATGGGCGCCGGCTGGCCGTCAACCAACGCATGCCAGCCAGGGTAAAAGGTGTCCAGCAGCACCAGGTAGCCATCGGCCGGCAACAGCGCCTGAACCGTCACTGTGGTTCCCTGATCCTGGATGGTGGCCGGCAGCCAAAGCCTGTCGCCAGCCCCTGACCGCGTCTGCTCCATCTCCAGCACAACCGTCCGGCCGGGGTCAAACGCGGAATCACCAATCGCGCGCTGCGCTTCGGCCGGACTGGAAACTGCCCGTGCATCAAACACCACGTAGGCGCGGGGTAGCGGGTCTGGCACGGCCGAAAAAACCACGTCGCCGTTGGCGTACACCTGCGACAGCCCCGGCTGTGCGTGGGTGGTGACCAGCGTCTGCACTCCCATCATGCGCAGCAATGCAAGTTGGGCCTCCGACCCAACCCGCGTCGCGTCCACCACCTCCATCAGCGCTTCGTGGCGCGCCGGCCGGAGCGGGTCAAAGTTGTTGGCGGCCGGCAACCCCTCCAGCGCGGCCGTGTTGGGCAGCAACGCCTCCCGCATTCCCCGCCAGGGGCCGGTTTCCCCAGGGCCAAAGGACTCAAAGCTCAAAAAACGCTCCCAGGTGACCGCATATTCGTCGCCGGCCGGGTAATAGACCCGCCCATCCAGCCCGGCCGCCCGCAACGCTGCAGCACTCTGCGTCGGCCGGGTGTACAACCAGCTCTCGACCGTCGGATTGCTCCCCCAATTGGCCAGCACCAGATCGGCCGCCACAAAGAGCAATACCAGCCATTCCCAGCGCATTGTGCGCTTCCGGTCCGCGTCCGCGGGGCGCGGCTGCAGCAGCGCCAGCAGCCCGATCAACCCTGTCATCCCCCCCAGCTGGGCCGTCGCCACAACAAACGTGACCGCGTTGCCGGTCAGAACCTGGGTCGCGCCGCCGGCCGCGATCAACAACGCCAGCCCCACCACAATCCCGTACCGGCCGGCCTTTTTGGCCCGCGCGGTCGGCCGCCAGCCCTGCGCCCCAATTCCTGCCAGGGCCGCAACCGCCAGCGTCCAGAGGCACAGCAACCGCGCCGGGGCCTGGAACTGCCCAAAACCCGGCACACGCTCAAAAAGGAATGGATAGGCGGGCGTGTGCACCCCCAGCGCGAGCAGCAGCGAGACAAGAGCCAGCAACACAAAAAACGGGGCTAGTGCGTTGGCCACTGGCACGCTATCTGTTTCAGCCTGCGCCCCACGCTCGTTCTGATGGGCGACCTGCAATTGGCGACCTTTGGTTTTTCGCCCAATCCACGCTGCCGCCGCTCCAAGGGCCAACACCAACGGTAGCAAGCCAGCGTAGCCATTGTCCTCCCAGTAATTGCAGCAGTAACCCCAATAGTTCCCGCTGGCGGGGTGGCCAAAAAAGCGCGGCGCGAAAAACGCAATCACCCGCCACGGCCAGAGGGAATAGGTCAGGGCAAAATCGGGCTCGACCCCAGCCGCCCGTTGGGAAAGTTGCTGCAGTTCGGCCGTGGGCAAGAGCTGAACGGCCGCCAGTCCCAACCCGATTAATCCCGCTGCCAGCAGCCAGAGCCAGGTTCCGCTCCAGCGGACCGGGCCGCGCTCCGGTCGCGCGCCATGGCGCACAGTGATCAGCCAGCGCCAGAGGAGGTACCCACCCAGCGCCAGGCCACTGTAAAAGCTGGTTTGTGCATGGCCGGCCAGCCACTGCATCCCCAGACAGAGCCCCAGCAGGGCAGCCGGTCGGGCTCCCGGGCGTTGGACCAGCCGCTCGGCCGCCCAGAACAGCCAGGGGAGCCAGGGTAGCGCGCTGCCGATGCTGGCAAACGCCAGCCGCGAGACCAGATAGCCGCTGAGCATAAAGCTGAGCGCGCTCACCAATCGGGCAAAAGGCCGTAACCCCAGCGCCTTGCCGTAGAGCCACATGCCCACGCCCGCCCACAAAACGTGCAGCACCATCAACCAGCTCATCGCGTGGGGTGGGTCTACCACAAGGTGGAGCCAGTTGGGCGGGTAAAACGGCGCGACCTGATAATTGGCCAGCAGAGGCGCGCCGTTCCCCACCAGCGAGTTCCACAACGGCCAGGTGCCGGCCTGCACTGCATCCACAGCCGCCCCATACCAGGGCACAAATTGCAGCAACGGTACTCCCCAAAAGAGCACCCGGCCGGCCAGTACCAGCTCCCAAAACAGCACCAGCGTGGGCAGCAACAGGATGACGGCCGGCATTAGCAGATTGGCTAGGGACTTACGGAACAAATTCATACACCGTCCACCCGTCTCGTTGAAAGACAACCTGCAGGAAACCCGACCCGGCCGGAGCATAGCTGCCTGATTCGCGCTCGGCCGGACTATGCAGCAAAAAGCGAACCCCATTGTCCGCCAGAAACACCCTCCGCCAGCCATCGTCCGTGTCGGTGTCAAAAAAACGTTCGACGTTGGCCCGCTTGGCCTGAAAATCAATCGTCTCTGGCCCGTGGCCGTAATAGCTGCGCACGGGGGCCCAGCCGGGCATAAAGTTGCCGGCCGGGTAGCCAGAGAGCACCAGCGCCCCTTCTTCCGCATTTCCGGTTAGCCATGCGGCTGCTGCCACTTCGGCCGGGGTGTGATAGATGGGTTGGCCGCCGGCCAACGCTGCGCCAGCGCTCCCGGCCACCAGCAACAACGAGGTTGGAGTGATCGCCACCAGCAGCGCGGCCGCCAGCAACCGCGGCCGGATAGACACTTGATGACTCTGCAACCAGGGCCACACCACCCGGCCGGCACCCAGTACAGCCAGGATGTACAGCGGGAGCTGATACCCTTCGATCAGCCGGCGCTGCAGATTAAAGGGAGCATACAGCAGCGGCGGCACCGCCAGCGCCCAGGCGACCAACAGCCAGTCCCTACGGCGGCCGGGCTTGTGCCGCCAAACACAGACCAGCCCAAGGGAGGCCATAATAGCCGGCAGGCCATAAGCGGCCAGGTAATGCAACACCGGCGGTGAGAGGATGAGGTTTTGCGCCGACCAGCCCCGCATAACCGGATTGGTGAGGAACACCCAGGCAGTGTAGGCCACCACCGGCACCACCAGCAGCCCGGACAATGCAGACAGCGCCAGTTCGCGGGTGGGAAGCCGGCGCTCCGCCACCCACCAGGCCAGCAAGGTTGCGCCCACGACGGTGGCAGCGACGGCCGGGTAGAAGGGGACAATCAGCGCCATCCCCAACCAGGACAGGCCGGCCGCAACCGCCCAGCGCGCCATCCCGGTCCGGACTGCCCTCAGCCATGCCAGCACCCCGGTTAACAACAGCGCCCGCGCCAGCGCGATGTGCGGCAGCGAAAAGAGAACCAGGAAGGTAAACCCCTCCGGCAGAATCATATCCAGCGGCGGACTGCCCAGCCAATCGCCCAACCCCAGCGCCAACAGCAGCCAGCCCAGCCCACCGCCCAACGCAACCAGCAGCCAGCCCAGACGCCGCAACCCCACTTCCGACAAGAATTCGGCCGCAAACCGGTACACCACTGCCAACAACCCGGCCGAGCAGACCAGCCGCGCCGCGTGGTAAACCCAAATCATCCGCAGCGGCAGTGCCGCGGCCGGGCCGGGAAGTAGCGCTGCCAGCTTGCCCAGCAAGATGTGAAACAGGAAAAAGAGCGCGCCATCGTGCGGCTCCGAGGTGTACATAATGTGAAACAACCAGTGCCCGCGCGCCCCCTGCCCCATCTTGGCCAGGTACGAATTCCCATCCTCCACCCCAATGACAAAGCCGCCAAAGATAGCGCCGCTGCCGGCCGCTACTGCCCACCCCACCAGGTATGGGACGCTAGAAAGAAGCAGAACCACCAGCGTCCAGCGCACAACCCAGCGCCACTCTGCGCGAGATACCACGGCCGGCTCACCCATCACGGTCGTCACTCCGCCACGCAAGCCGCCAGCCGGCCGCCAGATGAACCAAGGTTATCGCGGAAGCCAGCATGCCCGCCATCACCGCCAGGGGGCGGTAAACCATCTCCACCTCATGCTCGCCAGCGCCCAGGTAAACGCCGCGCAACACACCATCGGCCGGCACGATCTCGGCCGGCTGCCCGTCCACGGTCGCCCGCCAGCCAGGGTCATACACCTCACTAACCACCAAGAGCCCCGGCCCGGTTGCGCGGTAGGCCAGCCGGTTGGGGCACTGGCGGGCTGACACCTGCTCGGCCGGCAGGCGGCCGGGCTGGCCGTTGAGCGCCCTGCCGCCCGTCACCATCGCTGCCTGCTCCGGGTCGGCCGACGCCAGCCAGCCCAGCGCGGCTACCAGGTCCGGTACGCTGGCAACCTGCCCGTAAACGGCCGGCAGCGGCGTCTCGACCTGGTTTCGATACACGGTTAACTCTTCATGCTCATTGCGATACATCTGCTCCAATCCCCCGACCTGGATGGAGAACTGGCTGACAACCCATTGCACATTGAGCAAAGCCAACTGCGTGGGGTCAGGCACCATGTCCGCCAGAGCCACCAGCACTTCTGCCCCCTCCGGAAGCGGCGGCAGGGTCACGCTGTACCTATCCGACGGCGGCACTCCGGCCGCAGCATTGAGAAAGATGGCATAGTCGGCCGGCTGCAAGGGGTCCACCCCATTCACTACGCGCAACCCGCGAATGGCTGCCACCTGGGGCGGCGGCCGAAAGCTGGGACTGTACACCCGCCCGTCCCCGCTAC
Organism: uncultured Chloroflexia bacterium; assembly: GCA_963707345.1. GTDB lineage: Bacteria > Chloroflexota > Anaerolineae > Promineifilales > UBA4811 > CAVPPE01. The sequence goes on along the minus strand of CAVPPE010000001.1, from coordinate 361,109 downwards.
CCAACCACGCGGCTGTCTCCTGGCCATCGGCAAACAACTGCTCTTCCGGCCGGGGCACGACCAGCGACAGGTCCATCCAGGCCAGTTCCGCCAGCACCAGCAACACAGGAAAGCCCATGACCGCCCAGCCCGGCATCCCCTTGCGCCGCACAACAGCCAAGATCGCCAGCGTGAGGGCCAGCCAGCCAGCGGACGCCACGGCCGCCGTAGGGGCCGACACCGGTTGCGCCAGCATCACTCCGGCCGCCAGCAAAGTTACGGCACCCATCGCCGCCACCGCCAGCCGGTTCAGGGAGCGCCGGTGTCTTGCCAGCGCAGGCCCGTTTTCTGCCAGCTGAGCAGCGCCCAAACCCGCCAGCACGGCCGCCCCAAAGCCGACCAGAAACCAGGCTCGCGGGGGAACGCGCAGCAGCGTCGCACCAGGGATTTGCGTCACCAATGCATAAAACGGGGTGTGCTCACCCAGCGAAAACAGCACAGCCAGCGCAAGGCCGGCCGCTGCACCCCAGCGCACCCGGCCGGGGAGCGTCAACCAGCCCAGGGCTGCCAGCGCCAACACGGAGATGCCCAGATAGGTCATCCACTCCTGAAACCCGCCCCGGTCAGCCCAGATCAGCCCGAGCAGGTAGCCCGGCGGCAGGGAATAGGCAGCGCTCTCCCCGGCCGAAAGCCCGCTGCGCGCGGTACGCGGCAAATAGTCCAGCAATGGCAGCCACTGCACGGCCGTGAGGCCAAGCGCCAGCGCCCCGGCAGCCAGCCAGCCCGGCGCAAGCTTGGCTGCATCGTGTCGTCGGGCAACGAGCGAATAACCGGCAATCCCGGCCACACCCATGGCGGTCAAGGCAGCCAGGCGTGGGTCGGCCAGGAATTGCAGCCCCCATACAAACACCAGTTCAAAGGGCGCGGTGCGCGCCTTGCCCCGGACCATGCGGAGCGCGGCATGGGCTACCCACGGCAGCCAGCCGGCCGCGAACACCAGCCCAACATGCCCTGCCCCCAGGTGCGCCCAGACCTTGGGTGCCAATGCCCACGCCAATCCCGCTACCAGCCCACCGGCCAGTGCCCCCCGGCCAGTGCCCGCCAGCAGCCGCACCAGCCGCATCATGCCCAATCCTCCCCAGGCCAGATGCGCCATCAGCAAAAGATTTAAGGCCGGGGTAATGGGCAAGATCAGAAAAAGCCAGTTGGGCGGATACCAGAGCCCGCTGAGCGGGTTGGCGGCAAACGGAACGCCGCTAAAGAGATTCGGGTTCCACAACGGCCAACAGCCGTCACGCAACACACTCTCACGAAAGAAATGGGCATTGGGCCAATGGGTTAGCATCAGATCTGAATAATCGCTTCCGGGCGGGAACAAGGCACTGTTCAGCGAGCCCAGACGGGTCAAATACAGCGCCAGGATTGCGCCAATCAGCATCAAACCCCAGAATGAGCGGAGGCGGCGTCTCACCAACCCTCCGTGCACAGAATGGTGATCGGTCCGCTCTGCCAGGCGACCGCAAAGCCATCCACCGGCCGCAACAGATAACGGTCAGTTTGCCACAGGATGTAATCAACCCGCCAGCGCTGCAGCCAGGCCGCCTGCACCTCGGCCGGCATCCGGCCGGCAAAAAAGTCGTCCACAGCCTCGCGCATGACGTCGGCGTCGGGCGTCTCAAAGGGATGGCCGTACAGAACGCGAACGCCGCCCCCCCATGCCGGCGCAACCGTCCCCAACAGCTCGTCGGCCAGCACGACTGATTCGGCCGGCACGTTTTCGCGCAGCCAGGCCATCCCCTCCCACTGTGGCCCGGTAAGCAGCACGTAAGGGTTGCGGCCGGCCACGGCGCCCACGCCAGCGGCCGCAAACAGCAGATTGCTGGGCAACGTCAGCAGCAGCACGGCCGGGGCCAACCAGCGCCGTGCAGACCGATGCAAGCGGGGCAGCAGCACCTGGAAAACCCCCATGGCAGCCAAAAAGCAGAGCGGCAAGTGCAGGCCGGTGCTCAACCGCCTCTGCAGAGAAATGGGGAGCAGCATCAGCAGCAACTGCCCGGCCGTCCAGGTCAGCAGCAGCCAATCGGCCGGGGAGCGCCGCTGCGCCGCCCGCCACGCCCCGGCCAGTGCCAGCGGCCAGAGCAAGCCATAGGCCACCAGCCAGCTCCAGATAGGCGGTGCCGGGGTGACGTTTTGCGCCATCCAGCGCCCAATCACTTCGTTGGTGCGAGTCATCCAGACGAAATAGGCCAGCAACGGTGTGGTGGCGGCTGCAAACAGCGCCAGCCGGCCGGCCGGGAGGCGGGGCAACTCCCGTGACCGCCACCACTGGATCGCTGTCCAACTCCCGGCCGCCAGCCCCACCGTCAGCAGGGCAAATGGCTGGATCATGGCCAGAAGTACCCCGGCCAGGCCCACCACCAGCCACCCGCGGAGACCGGCCGGGGCCAGTGTCAGCCCCCACACCAGCAGGAGCATCAGTAATACCGTCAGGCCAAAGTGGGCATTGATCAGCAGGCTGGGAAACGTAATCGCCTCCGGCACGGTCAGGTCCGGACCTGCGCCCAGCAGCCAGCCCAGCCCCGATGCAAGCCCAACCAGCAGAAGCGTCAACCGCTTTTGCCCGCGATCGGCCGAAAAGAGGCCGGCCGCGGCGTACACGGCCGCCAGCAGCGCCATTCCCAGGATAACCCGCGTCAGGTGATAAACCCAAAGCAGCACCAGCGGTTCTCCGCTGGGCGCGAGGTGGCCCAACGCCAGGTGAAAGGTAAAGATCATGACCGGCCGGTGGGGCTCGGCCGTGTAGGGAAGGTGGAAAAGCCAGGAGCCGGCCGCGCCCTGTCCCATTTTGGCCAGGTAGGAATGACCATCAATCGGGTTGATGAGCAGGCCAGTGAATCGATAGCCGGCCGGGGTTAGCAGCCAGCCCAGCAGATACGGCAGGGAGGCCAGCGCCACCACCGCGGCCGAAACCCCCAGCGCCCACGCCCACTCGCGACGCGATCCACCCGCCAACATAGCCGGTATTGTAGCACAGACAACCGTTTCTTGCCTACCAAAACCAGCAATGCTATAATCCGCTCACGTGCCCGGATACGGCCAGGAGAACTGATGAGCAAAACCGCTCCTCTATACCGCCTGCAACTAATCGATAGCGAAGTAGACAAACACAGTTGGCGGCTGAACACTGTCAACGGGCTACTGAGGGAGACGGAGGAGTTGCACGCCGGGCGCGCACGTCTTGCTACCGCCAAGGATTACCTGACTCGCTGGCACGCCGCACAAAAGAAACAGGAACTGGAGCTTCAGGTCCTACAACAGAAAAAGCAGTTATCCGAACACCAGTTGTATGCGGGCAAAATTCGGAATCCCAAAGAGCTGACCGACCTGCAGGAGGAGATTGCCTCCCTGGACCGACGGATGCGCGCGGTGGAGGAAAAGCTGTTCGAAATCATGCTGCAGGTGGAGGCAGGCGAGGAGGAAGGACAAGCCGCGGCCGGCTCGCTGGAGCGCATTGAAGCCGAGTGGTCCTCCTCCCAGGCCGAGATGCGGGGGGAAAAAGAGGCCCTGGAAATGCGGCTGGCCGAGCTGGCAACGCAACGACAAACACAAGTTGCCGGCATCCCCCCGGCCGACCTGAGTGGTTACGAACACATCCGCGGCCGAAAAGGGGGGCAAGCGGTGGCTATTCTGGATGGCGCCGAGTGCCAGGGTTGTATGACAACCGTTTCGGCCATTAAAGCCAAGGAAGTCCGAAGTGGCATGGTGGCTTATTGTGGCACCTGTGGGCGTATTTTGCACATAAGGTAGGATGGAAAACTGGCAGTTTGATCGCTGGTCTGCTCTCATCGGCCTGATAGCCGGCGTGGTGCTGGCGTTTGTGCTCAACTGGCTGCGCCGGCCGGCGGCCGCGCTCTGGCAGCAGATGCGTGAGCGGGTGGGCGGCGCGCGCCGTTGGGTAGCGGCCGGCATTGAGGGCCGTTACCGCGAGGAACTGGCCCAGTACGCACAGACCCGCCACTTTGGGGCCGGGGCGGCCCCGCTGGACGCGATCTTTGTCCCGCCCCGGCTGTTGCCGCCCCCGGCCGAGCCCCTGCCCGACGAGCCCCCGCTTCCTCGCATTCAACTCCCCTTCCTCTGGCCTGATCTGGCAGCGTACGGTGCCGTTGGACCGTTGCCCACCCTTTCGCTGGAGCAGGCGGTGACCCACACGCCGCGAGCGCTGTTCTCCGCTCCGGCCGGCTGTGGCAAGAGCACCACGCTAGCTTTTGTGGCGTTGATGTGCGCCCGAGCCGAGTCCGCTTTTCTACCCGACAGCCTCCCCATCTACGCACACCTGGCCGAACTGGGTCCGTGGGACCCGCCGGACGCAGACCGGCCGCGCATGGCCGACGATTATTTACTGGCCGCCCTGCAGCGGCGCGCCGGCACCCTAACGGCCGATTCGCTGCCATCGGCGCTGCGCCAGGCATTGCATGCCGGCCGGGCTGTGGTCCTGCTGGATGGCTGGGATGAACTCGCACCGGCCGAGCGGCCGGAGTACACTCGCTGGCTGGCCGACCTATTGAAATTGTATCCGGATAGTCGATTCATCCTGACCGCTCCCGCCACCCACTTTGGACCTTTGCTGGACCTGGGATTTGTCCCCTTCACGCTGCAACCATGGACACCAGCCGAGGCGACCCAACTGGCGCAGCGCTGGGCCGACGCACTGGGGGCCACGCTCCCTACCGAGCCCAAAAGCCAGCAATTGGGCGCTCCACATGTCCCCTCCCTGGGCTTTTGGCGGCCGGGCTTGACCGCGCTGGATGCCACACTCGGCCTTTGGCTGATGCTGGCCGGAGAAACCCCGCCCCCATATCAGGTCCCCCGCTACGTAGCCAGCATACGGCAAATCCTTGCCCCGTTTGGCTCGGAAGAGGCCAACTGGCCGCTGGAGATTGGGCAGGAATTGCTGGGGAAGCTGGCGCGGGAGATGGACCGCGCTACCAGCCGGATCGCCAGCAAGGATCGGCTGGCGCAGCTCATTCAGGAAGAACTTGGGGCCCGCGAAGAGTTGAGCAGCCGCGCGGTGCAGGACAGCCTGGCGGCGCTGGCGGAATTTAGCGGGCTGCTGGTCACCTTTGGCAAGGATCGCCTGGTCTTTGCCACACCATGTCTGTTCGCCTTTTTCTGGGCCGACAATTTGGTCCGCAGCAACGAGCCGGCACCGGCCGTCCAGCGGCTCTTCGAACTCGACTGGGCACTGCCGCTGTCCTTTTATGCCCAAATGACCGAAGCGGTACCGATGGTCGAGCAATTGCTGGCCCAACCGGCCGGCGAGTTCCACGATTCCCTCTTCCAGGCAGCGAGTTGGGTGGCTAATACGGATGAGCGGGAGCAATGGCGGCGCATCATCCTGGTCCGACTGGCGCAAAAGCTGTTGGATGCCAAAACGTCGGTGGGAATACGGGAACGCGCGGTAGCGGCGCTGGTCAGCACCGGCGACAACGGGGTGGGCTACCTGCTGAGGCAAGCGGCCGGGTCTTCCAACCCGACGCTGCGGGCGGCGGCCGCACCCGGGCTGGGCGCACTGGCCCTCCAGCTCCCCGGCCGGCCGGGCGACGAGAAATCGCTGGAGGCGCTGACCAAGAGCTTGCACGACCCGGACGAAGAGGTGCAAAAAGCCGCCATCTATGCGTTGGCTGCCACCCACGCCGATGGCGCTTTGGAGGCCATCATCCAGCGTTTGCTGGAGGCCGGGGCTGCAGTCCGACGTGTGGCAGCTGAGGCGCTGGCAACCATGGGTGACGAAGGGCACAGCGTGTTGCGCGAGGCGCTCTCGGACGCGGAAGTGCTGGTGCGCCGGGCGGCGCTGTACGGCCTCTCCACGCTGGACGACGATTGGGCAAGCGAAAAACTGAACACGACCCAGATGGAGGACAAGGATTGGTTTGTTCGCTCCACGGCCGAAGAGCTGATCAATCAGCGGCTCAAGGACCGGTCGCAGCGGGCCATCAAACCACTGCGTCCGGAGGATTTGGGCTGGCTGGTGAGTTGGGCGGCCGAACGAGGCGAAGGGGTGCCGGCCGGGCCGGAGGCGATGGTGCTCGTGGAACGGTCATTTGAACAGCGGGACCAGCCGGCCGTGCGCGCCCGGGCTGCGCGCAGCCTGGGGATTATCGGCAAAGCAAGCTCTGCGCGGGTGCTGGGCGAGGCGATCCGCGATCCGGACTTGGTCGTACGGGAAACGGCCATTTTTGCGCTGGCCTACCTGCAACGCGCCTGGGGGCTGCCGGCCGCAAACTGAGCAAACCGACACCCCGCAATCACAAGCCACCTGCGGCCAAACTCCGCACCGGCCAATCTACCAAGCAGGAGAACACAGCATGACCGAGCCACTGATCTACCTGGACTATAATGCCACCACCCCCATCGACCGCCGGGTGGCCGAGGCGATGACCCCACACCTTTTTGAGCACTTTGGTAACCCCTCCAGCCCACACCCGCTGGGGGTGACCGTCAAGCGGGCAGTGGAAAAGGCACGCGAACAACTGGCCAGACTGCTGGGCTGCCGACCGGCCGAACTCGTCTTCACCAGCGGCGGGACCGAAGCAAACAATATGGCAATCAAGGGGGTGGCGACTGCCTGCCAGGACCAGGGCAACCACATCATCACCTCGGCCATCGAGCACCCGGCCGTGCTGGAGCCTTGCTCGTACTTAAAGAGTCTGGGCTTTCGCGTCACGGTGTTGCCCGTGGACCAGTATGGACGGGTGAACCCGGCGGCCGTCGAAAAGGCCATCACGCCAAAAACCGTTTTGATCAGCATCATGCACGCCAACAACGAGGTCGGCACGCTTCAGCCAGTTGCAGAGATTGCAGACATTGCCACCACGGCCGGCGTGTTGATGCACACAGACGCTGCCCAATCGGTGGGCAAAATCCCGGTGCTGGTGGACGAACTGGGCGTGGACCTGCTCACGGTGGCCGGGCACAAGCTGTACGCCCCCAAGGGCATAGGGGCGCTTTACATCCGGCAGGGAGTCAATCTGGCCAAGTTCATGCACGGCGCCAGCCACGAGAACAACCAGCGGGCCGGCACGGAAAACGTGCTGGAGATCGTTGGGTTGGGCGCAGCGGCCGAGATAGCCGCCGACGATCTGGCAGCCAATGCCGCGAATATGCGGCTAATGCGGGACCGGCTTTGGGAGGCGCTGGCCACCGGGGTGGCGGATGTGCAGCTAAACGGTCACCCAACCGACCGGCTGCCTAATACGCTCAGCGTGGGCTTTCGGGACATTGAGGCGGACGACTTGCTGTACGAGTTGTGGGGGCTGGTCGCAGCTTCGGCCGGGGCCGCCTGCCATTCGGAAGGGGTTACCATTTCCAGCGTGCTACAGGCCATGGGGGTGCCGCTGGAGTACGCCATGGGAACGTTGCGTTTTTCCACTGGCCGCTCCACCACGGCCGAGGAGATTGATCGCGCGGTGGATCTGATCACGGCCGCCGTCCAGCGGGCCCGCGCGGAAAAAGCCGAGACATAGCTCGACTATTGTGACGGCAGCGCCTCCATCTCGCGCTCCACTTCTTGCCGCAACCAATCCTCTAGTCCCAACTCAAGTGCCCGCACGAACTCGCGCCGGGCCTCCACTACCTTGCGGTCTTTGCGCAGCCAGAGGCCGTTGACCAGGTGCCCCTCTCCCAAGTCGGGTGCCAGTTCGAGCGCCCTGTCGATTTCCTTCCGCGCCTCCTCCATCCGGCCGGTGCTGATGAGCGCCCGTGCCAGGAAGACGTGGAAAAGCGCCTCGTCTGGGTGCTGCTCCACCAGTTCCAGGGCCACCGATTCCGCCAGCTTGGGGTTGGCGTCCGGAGCGCCCAGATGCCAGAGTAACCGGGCGGCTTCCACCTGCAACGGCCGGCTATCCGGCAGTACCTCCAGACCGGCAAAAAAGGTTTCCAGCGCCAGTTCGTCCTGCCCGGCCTCTAGCAGATAGCGTCCAATATCCAGGTAGATGCCCTCATCCTGCGGCTTGAGCCCCACCGCCTGCCGCATCTGTTCATGCGCCTCCGGCAACGCCTTAGCTGCTGCGTACAGAAAAGCCAAGTCAAGCCGGGCGTGTGGGTCATTGGGGTCAGCCAAAACGCGCTCCTCAGTCGCGCGTATCTTTTCGGCCAGGGCCGGATCATCTGGCAGCGGCTCCAGCCGCACAACCCCTACTTGCGCTGCGGCCGTGGCCGTGGCCCGCGCATTGCGCTCGTCATTCCAAGCCCCCAGGATCATCAAAGAGCCCAGGCACAGGATGATGACCGCCGCCGCAATGCCGGCGTACAAGCAACCGCGCTTGCGCTTGGCAGGAGGAACTGGCTCGGCTGGCGGTCCGGCCAGCACCACCTCATCCACAGAGGATGATAGCGGCGTGCGGATGGTCGTGGCCTCATCGGCCGGCGACCCTGTTGCGGCCGGGATCGTCTCCCCGGCCTCTATCGCCTCTGCAATAGCGGCCACAAATGAGTCCACGTCCGGATAGCGGTCAGCCCTCTCCTTGGCCAGCGCCTTGAGCAACACACGCTCCACCCGCTCCGGGATATCCGGCCGGATGCTGGTGGGCAACGGCAAGGGAGAAAAGATGTGGTCGTGGATAATCGAATACGGCGTATCCGCGCTGAACGGCACCCGGCCGGTCACCAGTTCAAACAGCACCACTCCCAGCGAGTAGATGTCAGTCCCGTCATCGAGCTGCTGCATCCCCTTGGCCTGCTCCGGGCTGATGTATTGCGGGGTCCCCATCATCATGTCACGGGACATGGTCGACTCGCCCGCCTCGGCGATGCGCGCCAGGCCAAAATCGGTCAGAAAGATGTCCCCCAGCGCATCCGGGTCATCCGCCCGGCCGGTGAGCAGGATGTTGGAAGGCTTGATGTCACGGTGAAGGATGCCCTGCCGGTGCGCGTAACTCAGCGCCGCGCCCACTTGCCGGGCCACGTCCACAATCTGCTCCGGCCGGAGTGCCCCTCGCTTGAGCCGCGCCTTGAGCGTTTCGCCGTCCACGAACTTCATCACCAGGTAGGCCAGCCCTTTGTGCTCTTCGTAACCGTACACCGGGACAATGTTGGGGTGCTCCAGCCTGGCCACAATCCGCGCCTCGCGGTTGAACCGCTGCACAAAGGTTGGGTCCTCTTTAAAAGCCGGGTGCAGCACCTTGATGGCAACGTAGCGGTCCAGCCCGGGATGATACGCCTTGAACACCGTAGCCATCCCACCCTGCCCCAACTGGGCCACGATGCGATATGCGCCTACATTCTCACCGGTAGTAAAACTCATCGCCTACTCCTGATCTCTCGTCTGGACCGGATTTGCACGCCCCGTATTATACAGTCATGTACAGGCCGCGCAATCACCGGAAAGACCTATGATAGCATACCATGTAGCCATCACTTGCCTGTCAACCATCTGCCCGCAATTTGTAAAATCCCTGCCCAAAGCCTTGAAATATGCCCTAAATGCAGTAAAATGTTATTGCAAACAATTGCAATAAAGAAGGAGGTTGAAATGCTTGCATCGTCAATTCTGGCACCGCCGCAACTGCACATTCCCGATGGCTTTCTTTCGGCCGGGGTTTCCGCCGTTGGCTGGCTGCTGGCGGTGGCGCTGGTTGGACTGGCGCTGCGCCAGACGCGGGATCAGTTGGGGGAGCGTCAGGTGCCGCTGATGGGCATTCTGGCAGCGTTTATCTTTGCTGCGCAGATGCTCAACTTTCCTGTGGCTGGCGGCACTTCCGGCCACTTGCTGGGCGGAGCGCTGGCCGCTGTCGTGCTGGGCCCCTGGGCGGCAACGCTGGTGATGACCTGCGTCATTGCCATCCAGGCATTCCTATTTCAGGATGGCGGGCTGCTGGTGCTGGGCTGGAACATTCTCAATATGGGCATTTTTACCGCCTTTACCGGCTATTTTGTGTACCGGGGCGTGACGCGGCTGCTGGGCCCCGGCCGGCGCGCGGCGCTGGTCGCCGGGCTGGCGGGCGGCTGGCTCTCCGTGATGGTAGGCGCGGTCGCGACAGCCGTGGAACTGGCAGTCTCTGGCACCTCTCCGTTAACCATTGCCTTGCCGGCGATGGCCGGCATCCATGCCCTCATCGGCATCGGTGAGGGGCTGATTACCATGGCCGCGTTGGCCTTTGTTGGGCAGACCCGGCCGGACCTGCTGGGCTTGGGAGCGGAGACACGGGCAGCGCGCTCGGCCGGCTGGGTGTGGGTCGGTCTGATCATCGCCCTGGCGGCCACGCTGCTGTCGCCGCTGGCCTCTCCCAGCCCAGATGGCCTGGAATGGGTGGCGGAGGAGCAGGGCTTTCTGGACGACGGCCAGAACCCGTCATACGAAATCCTGCCAGACTATACAGTTCCCTTGGTCAAGGACGAGGCGCTGACCACCATCCTGGCCGGCGCATTGGGAGTGCTCGTTGTGTTCGGTGTGGCATTCATCGTCGCCCGGCTGCGGCACGGCCGGGAAGGCATCTCGGCGTAACAGTTCGGCCGTCATCTGCCCATGCACATTCACCTGGTTGACCAATACCAATCCGGCCGCAGCCTGATCCACCAAATGGACCCACGGGTCAAGGTAGTGGCGGCCGTGTTGCTCATCCTGCTGGTCAACCTGACCCCGGTGGGCGCGTGGCCAGCATTCCCGCTGCTGCTCACCGTCGTTCTCTCCCTGGCGGTGGTGGCCGAGTTGAACGTCTGGTTCATCTTGCGTCGCTCGGTCATTGCCTTCCCCTTTGCGCTGGCGGCCGTCACACTGCTGTTCACCATCCCCGGCCGAACCCTGTTTGCACTGCCGGCGTTGGGTTGGACGGTGAGCGCGGCCGGGATGGCCCGATTCCTCAGCATTGTGTTCAAGTCCTGGCTCTCTGTGCAGGTCGCCATCGTGCTGGCGATAACCACCCATTTTACCGATCTGTTGTGGGCATTGCATTCGCTGCGCTTGCCCAGGCTGCTCATCGCCATCATAGCCTTCATGTACCGCTATCTGTTTGTACTGGCCGATGAAGCGTTTCGGATGGCACGGGCACGACAGGCGCGCAGTGCCGCCCCGGCCGGCGAGAAGGCCGGCGGAGGGCTGTTGTGGCGGGCAAAGGTGACCGGCTGGATGGTGGGGCAACTCTTTTTGCGCAGCTATGAGCGGAGCGAGCGGGTCTATCATGCAATGGCGGCCCGCGGCTACCGCGGCGAAATACGTCGGCTGGAGCCACCCCCCATTGCCGGCCGTGACCTGCTGCTGGGGGCAATCCCGGTGGTGGCGGCCGGGTGTATCCTACTGCTGGCACTGGTTTGGTGAAAAATGGCGCACCACACGATTCACGTTGACGAGCTATCGTTTCACTACCCCGACGGCCACCAGGCGCTGGATGGGGTCTCGCTCTTTATTGCACCCGGCGAAAAGGTGGCCCTGGTGGGCCCCAACGGCGCGGGTAAATCGACACTGATGCTGCACCTCAACGGCATTATCCGGCCGACCGGCGGCCGGGTGACGTTGGGAGGGCTGGAGGTGAAGGAAGCCAACCTGGGCCAGGTCCGCGCCTGGGCCGGGCTGGTTTTTCAGGATCCGGACGACCAGCTTTTTTCCCCGACCGTGTTTGACGACGTGGCATTTGGCCCGCTACACATGGCGCGGCCGGCCGCCGAAGTGCGGCAGCGCGTGGAAAAAGCGCTGGCGGCCGTGCACATGAGCGATTACGGCCACCGCCTTTCGCACCATCTGAGCATGGGGGAGAAAAAGCGGATCGCCATCGCCACCGTGCTGGCAATGGACCCGCTGGTGCTGGTGTTGGATGAACCCACGGCCGGGTTGGACCCCCGCGCCCGGCGCAGTCTCATCCGCCTGCTGGACGAGTTGCCACAGACCATGCTGGTGGCGACCCACGACATGCGCATGGTAGACGAGTTGTTCCCGCGGATGGTGGTGATGGACCGCGGCCGGGTGGTGGCCGACGGTCCCACCCAATCACTGATGCAGGATAATGCTCTGCTGGAGGCACACGGGCTGGAACGGCCCTAATCTTCCCCCAGGCCAAAGACGGCGCTGTTGAGCATTTGCAGATAGGCGTCGTCCCAGGTATCGGCCTCGTCGGCCGGGGCCCACTGACGCACCACATACCCCTGCGGGAAAAAGGTGACCCGCTCAACCACTCGCACGCCGCTCACCTGGCGGCGGTAGCGCTGGCTCAATCCGCCCGTCGCAACCGGCTGTCGCTTTCCATCCTGCACGGCCGTCGTGTCTCCGGTGTACAAAGCCAACTCGTACTCGGTCAGCCAGGCGTCCGGGTCCCCCGCGCCGCTCTCAAGACGCTGCACCAGGACCCCATAGCTCGGGTTCCCGTCACCGGGCCCAAAAAAGACCTCCCCCTCGGCCGGAGCGGGGACCACCGCCCAGCCCAGCGGGAAGCTGATACCAAATCCGACCTGCTCGTCCGCGTATGGCGTAAAGATGATACCGGCCGGGGCACCACCCGGATAGGGTTCCACAAACGTCGTGGGCTGCACCGGTTTTTCGCCAGCTTGGCACAGCACGACCACCGTGCCGGCCAAGTTGCTGTGAATCTCATATACCTCGCCGCTGTGCTTGAGCATAAAGGCATACCCATCGGTGAGCACATCCAGGTAGGCTGTGTCTGGTTGCGGGCAGCCCAGCGCGCTGCTGGGAAAGGTGACCTCTTCCCAGGTAATGGAATCCAAAACCAGCGCATCCAGCGGAATGGCCACCACGTCGGCCAATAACTGGCGGGCAGCGTTGAGTGGTTGCTGCAACGCGGCCGGAATCCCCGGTCCGCCGGCCGGGGCGTCGCCGGCCGCGGGCTCGCCGGGGCAGAGCACCGCCATCAGGCCATCGCTGCTGGCGCGCAGGTCATACGTCGCTCCCTCGTATTCGACCTGGAACCGGTAACCGGTCACCATCATCTCGACGTAGGCCTCACCTTCTTTAGGGCAGCCCAACGCAGCGCTGGACCATTCGGCCGCTTCCACCAGCTCCGGCAGCGGCAGGGTGGCAGGGTCGACGCTCAACTCATCGCCCAGCCGGTAGCGCGCCGCCTCCTGAGCGGTCGCCAGCGCCTCATCAGCGCCCGGTTCATCCCCGGCCGGGCACAGCACCACAATGCTACCATCCAGATTGGTGTGCAGCATGTAGGTCTCCCCATCCACCGTCAGCTCAAACTGAAAACCGGGCGTGACCTCTTGGGCATACTCCACCCCTGATTCAGGGCAACCCAGGCTGGTGTCGGGCCACTCGGCCGGGCCATAGGCCACCGTCAGCTCCTTGGGGCCCTCGCCCAGATGCGCTTCCAGAAAGCGCTGCGCTGCCTGCAGAGCGACCTCCTCCGGCCGGGGCGCGGGCGGCGGCGGCGCGGCAGTGGGTTTAGCGGCAATCTTGGGGCCAATTCCACATCCCACCAGCACCAGCAGCAACGGAACGATAACTATCCACCTTTTGTACAACATGGTGACCTCCTGTTCCGAGAGTTCTGATTCGGCAATTCCCACTGGCGATTATAGCAGCATTTGCACCGGCACACCATATTGGGTACACTCTGCATGGAAAGAGGGAATGCCATGCAAGTCGAGCGGGTGCTGGAGAGCTGTCTGTACGTGGACAACCTGGAAGCCGCCAAGGCTTTTCTATCAGCAGGTGTTGGGCCTGGAGTTACTTGCCGTCACCCCCGGCCGGCATGCCTTCTTCCGCTGCGGTGATGGCGTCTTTTTTGCTCTTCAACCCCCAGGCGACCGAGCGGCCGGGCAGCAGCGTTCCGTCGCACGGCGCACACGGACCTGGTCACGTTGCCTTTGCCGTCTCCCCGGCCGACTCCCGCCGGCGCACCGCCTGCAAGCCCACGACGTGCCAATTGAGACCGAAGTCAGCTGGCCCGGCGGCGGGCAGTCGCTCTACCTGCGCGACCCGGCCGGCAACAGCGTCGAGTTGGCCACGCCGCAGACATGGGGGCTGGCATGAGCGAGTTGGAACAGATCGCCCAATTGCTGGATTCCGGCGATGCCGACGGGCTGACCGAACTGCTATCGGCCGGGGAACGTGACACACGGGCAGCGGCCGCCCAGGCGCTGGGACAATTGCAGAAAAAAGCGACCATCCCCACCCTGATTGCCGCCATGGGAGACAAAGAGGTGCAGGTGCGGCAGGCGGCCGCCGAGGCGCTGGTTGAATTTGGCGAAGCGGCCGTGCCGTCGTTGGTGGACTCGCTGGAAGGGCGTGGCGGCCGGGTGGCCCCCTACGCACTCTGGGCGCTAGGCGAGATCGGCAGCCGCAACGCGGTGGGCGCGCTGATTGACACCGCCTCCGAGGCCCGCTCGTGGCGCATCCGCTGGAGTGCAGTGGAAGCGCTGGGCGACATCGGCGGGCAACGAGCCATCCAGACGCTGATTGATGCGCTGGACGACCGGGACGAGCGGGTGCGCAATGCAGCCTGCCTCGCGTTGGTAACCGTCGGGGCACCGGCCGTAGGACCGTTGGCGGCCGCTCTGCGCGGCCGTAACGGCCGGGTCCGGCGGGAGGGGCTCCGCAGCGCACTGCGCCGGATTGGCACCCCGGCCGCGCTGGCAGCCCTGCGCAACGAGCAACTGGCGCGCTGGATTCCCGTATTGATGGCTGGGATTGGCCTGGTGCTGATCCTTCTCTGGGTCATCTCAGTGATTCTGATGTAGTAGCGGAGCATTTCAAAGGAGGAAAGATGTTCAACGATGTGTGGCCTTGCCTGATCGGTGCGGCCGGCGTGCTGGGATTCTTTCTCATCATGCTGGTCCTTTCGGGCATCAAGTTGCTGTACCAGTACGAACGCGGCGTGGTGTTTACCCTGGGCAAGTACACCAGCACCCGCGACCCCGGATTGACGATTGTCATCCCGGTTTACCAGATGATGCGGCGGGTGGACTTGCGCATCAAAACAGCCGAAATCCCCCGCCAGGAGGTGATGACCAAGGATAACATCCCCTTGCTCACCAACGCCGTCGTCTATTTCAAAGTGATCAACCCGGCCGATGCCATCATCAAGATTGAGGATTACGTCTTTGCGGTGCGCCAGTATACCCAGGCGGCGCTGCGCGATGTGATCGGCAACGTGGAGTTGGACTTTGTCCTCACCGAACGGGAGCAGATCGCCGAAAGAATCAAAGAGATCGTGGACGCCGAGACCTCCGGCTGGGGCATGGACCTGGAGGCAATCAAGATTCAGGAGATCGAGTTGCCGGCCGAGATGAAGCGGGCGATGGCCAAGCAGGCCGAGGCCGAGCGCGAGCGCCGCGCGATCATCATCGCCTCCGAGGGTGAGCTGTCCGCGTCGGTGAACCTGATGAAAGCGGCCGACAACCTGAGCCGCCACCCCGGCGCACTCCACCTGCGCACGCTGCAGACCATCCGCGATATTGCGGCCGATCCGTCCGAAAAGATCGTGATGGTGCTACCCAGCGCCCTGGAATCGTTGGCGCAGGTGATCACCAGCCCAAAAGTGGAAACCCCGGCCGCCGCGCCTGAACCTGAGCCCGAACCACAGGTCGAGCCAGAGCCAGAGCGCAACTGCCCGCACTGCAGCGCAGCGGTCCGGCCGGGGGCTGCCTTCTGCCCCAAGTGCGGCAGCGAGTTGGCTAGCTGACGGCCGCCATGTTGGATCACAACACCCGCTATCTCCAGCTCGCCTTTAACGACAGCCTGGTGAGCGCGGTGCGCATCCTGCCGCAACTGGCCTACAGCGACCGCATCCTGATCGAGGCCGGCACCCCCTTCCTCAAGCGGGAGGGGATGCGCGGCATCCAGGCGATGCGCCGCTTGTGGCGCGGGCACATTGTGGCCGACATCAAGACCACCGACGGCGCAGTGGATGAGGTGGAGATGGTGCGCGCGGCCGGCGCGACCGCCGTCACCGTGATGGGCAGCTCGCCGCCGGAGACACTCAACCTGTTCATCCAGCGCTGCCAGCAGCTCAACATGGCCTCGATGATCGACTTGCTGGGCATTCCGGACCCAATACACGTGTTGCGCCAGCTCCACCAACCGCCCACGGTGATGGTTCTGCACCGCGGCCGGGACGAAGAGAGCACCCGCGGCAAGGTGATCCAGTACCGGCACGTCAAGCGGATCAGGAGCAAGTATAACGTGCTGATCTCGGCCGCCGGCGGCGTGGACCTGAGGGAGGCCCGCAGCGCCATCTTTAACGGCGCCAACATTGTGGTAGCCAACATCGTCCGGCCGGGAACACCCTGGGAGGGCATCCCGCTGGACGGTGACGTGGCCGGCATCGCGCGCAAGTTCTTGGAAACCATCGAATAAGGAGTTGTTCTATGGAGTGGACGCTGGCGGCCCGACCGCCATTCTCATTGGCGGCCGTGGCCAATTCACACGGCTGGCTGCAGTTGGCCCCGTTTGTCAAAACCGACGGCGGCGGGTTCGGCTACGTCGCCCGACTGGATTCCGGCCGGGTGGTCGAGCTGCTGGTAGGCGCAGCGGCCGGCGGCGTATCGGTGACCGTGCCGGAGCCGCTCTCCCCGGCCGAGCGCGACGCCATCTCCTGCCAGGTAAGCTGGATGCTGGACCTGGAGCGCGACCTGACCCCCTTTTACGCCCTGGCGCGGCAGGAGCCCAAGCTGGCCCAGATGGAGGCGCAGGGTCAGGGCCGGTTGCTGCGCTGCCCCACCCTTTTTGAGGACGTGATCAAGACCATCCTCACCACCAACACCGCCTGGGGCGGCACCATCCGCATGGCGGCTGCTCTGGTGGAGCACTATGGCAACCCGCTCCCGGCCGACCCGACCCGCCGCGCCTTCCCCACCCCGCAGCGGCTGGCGCAGGCCAACGGGGACGAACTGCGTGCCACCGCCCGGCTGGGCTACCGCTCCCCATACGTCGCCGAACTGGCCCGCCTGGTGGCGGCCGGCCAACTGGACCTGGAGGCGCTCAAAACGGCCGACCTGCCCACCCCGCAGTTGCGCAAAAAGCTACTGGCCATCAAAGGGGTGGGGAACTATGCCGCCGCCCATCTGCTCATGTTCCTCGGCCGGTGCGATTTTGTGCCGGTTGACTCGTGGGCCATGAAGATGGTCTCCTACGAATGGCACCAGGGCCAGCCAGTCGGCCCGGCCGAGGTGGAGGCCGCTTTTGCGCGCTGGGGCGAGTGGCAAGGGCTGGCCTACTGGTTCTGGGACTGGTCCGGCCCGCCGGCATGAGTGAGGACGAACACCAAAGAAGGCAAAGCGAGGCAGCCATGCTCGTCATCCAGGTGGTCCGGGTCACCGGCCGCTGCAACGCCGGATTTGCGCCGGGGGATCGCTTTTTGCTGCGCGACTGGCGCATCACCCCTTGCGGTCACGGCCGGGCCTGCCAGGTGGCCTTTGCTACCGTGGTCAACAACGCCGGCCGGGTGGGCCTATCCGGCGGCCGGCCGGTCTACGTCGCCTGCCCCGACCCCGGCACCGGCGAGGGCGGCAACGTACTGATGAAACTCTCGCTGGAGGCGGACGATGAAGCCGATCCTGATCCGGCCAGTTGAGATCATCGGCACCTGCCCGGCCGGGCTGACGCCGGTCGCCGAGTGGCAGCTTGACGGCATGAACCTGCACAGTTCGGCCGGCAGCCCGCTCTGCTTCCTGGCCCTCAGCCAGATTCCAATCATGGTCTGGCAACTGCAATCCGACCGGCGCTTTTTCTCTCACGCCACCTGCCCTGGTTGCACGGCCGACCCGGAGCACGAGAACCGAATCGTCTTTTTGCTGGCCCACGCCGACCGGTGGGCATTGAGCCGGATGATTTCCGACTATTTACGGCTGGCCAAAAAACACGGCGTGCCCCCGGCCGCCCAACGCTCGAACGAGTTGGCGATCGAGCGACAGAACACCGGTGACTTTGTCGGGGCGGAGCGGGCCATGACGCGGGCGCTGGCCGCGTTGCGGGAGGCGGCAGGGGACTATTCGAATTCCGACTAAACCTGGATTATACTGAATCCACCGGCCGGGCACGTTTGCTCAATGCAATGCCGGCCGGAGAGAATCGGTTTTATTGAGCGGGATAACCATTCGCTGGAGCGCACCGGAGATACGGCACGAATTCATCGCAAAGCTGTTTTCTGCGAGTGGGGTGAAAACGTAGCGGTTGAGCATGCCCCGGCCATTCAGCAAGAAACTTACGGCAGCCTGGGGATTGAAGAAACGAAAGGGATAATCCGATGAACCAAACGATGGAGCTACTTCTCTATCGCAAGTCAGTTCGTGTATATGAGGGGAAGGAAATCAGCGAGGAGGTCAAGGAAAAAATCCTTGCCGCAACTTTGCGAGCCCCCACGGCAGGGAATATGATGCTATATTCAATCATCGAAGTCAAGGATCAAGCCGCAAAGGACAGATTGGTCCGGACGTGTGATAATCAACCCTTTATCGCCAGAGCGCCGCTCGTTTTGCTCTTCTTGGCGGACTACCAGAGGTGGTATGATTATTTCCAAGTGTCGGGCGTCGAACAACTCTGCGACCAACAGGGGATTGCTATGCGTAAGCCAAAGGAGGGGGATCTGTTTTTGGCTTGTTGTGATGCTCTCATTGCTGCGCAAACAGCCGTAATTGCAGCGGAATCATTAGGGCTCGGCTCCTGCTACATTGGGGATATCATGGAGAACTATGAAGAGCACAAGGAGTTGTTCGAGTTGCCAAAGTACGTGTTTCCGATTAGCCTGGTATGTTTCGGGTATCCCACGCGGCAGCAGCAGGAAAGAGAGTTGACGCGACGATTTGATGAAAGGTACGTGGTATTTGAGGATCGATACTGTCGCTTTGGAAGAGAGGAGTTTGAAAAGATGTATCGAGAGCGGCAGGAGCAGGTGTCTGGTGAGCAGAGAGAGGTGAACGGTGCTCGGAATGTTGGCCAGATGCTGTATATGCGGAAGTTTGACTCGGATTTTGCTCGTGAAATGAATCGGTCGGTGCGAGCGATGATGCAAGCTTGGGTTGAAGATTGACACGTAAATGTTTGTGTTGTAAGGCCGGCCGCCCAACGCTTGCAGGAGCAGGCCATAGTGCTACACGGAACGGGCCATGGAACGTGCGCTGGCCACGCTGCGGGTGGCGGCCAACCGCGCGCCGCTTGAGTTTTGCGCCGTTTGGCCTATACTATTCCTGTGCCTGCCAGGCACCCACCCGCACCCACCCAGGAGCGAGCGGCGCAGCACACCAAAGGAGGCAGTTATGATCAAGGCGGTGGCAATCAATGGCAGCCCTCGGATGGAAAAGGGAAACACCGCGGCGCTCCTGGCCCCGTTCGTCCAGGGGATGGCCGACGCCGGTTGCGAGGTCGAGCTGTTCTACACCGGCCGGCTCAAGATTAAGCCATGCGCGTGCGGCGAGATGGCCTGCTGGTACCGCACGCCGGGGGAGTGCTGCATCAAGGACGACATGCAGCAGTTCTATCCCCGCCTGCGGGAGGCAAACATCCTCATCCTGGCCACCCCGGTCTACATCCCCCTGCCCGGCGATATGCAGAACGTCATCAACCGGCTCTGCCCGCTGGTCAGGCCCCTGCTCGATTTCCGCGACGGCCGCACGCGGGCCAGCTTTCGCGACGAGGTGGCGGTCCGGCAGATGGTGCTCGTCTCCACCGGCGGCTGGTGGGAAAAGGAGAACATGGGTACTGTGGTCCGTATCGTCCAGGAGCTGGCGGAGGACGCCAGCGTCGAGTTTACCGGCGCGCTGCTCCGGCCGCACGCCTTCCTGATGAAAGAGGAGGGCCAGTTGACCCCGGCCGGGGAAGCGGTGCTGAACGCCGCCAACCGCGCGGGTCGCCAACTGGTGACCGACGGCCGGATGGAGCAGGCAACCCTCGACGAGGTCAGCCGCCCGCTCATCTCCGAGGAAGAGCTACGGCGCCGATACAACCAGATAGCCTGACAGCCCACCTCCCCGTGGACGCCCTCACCTCCATCGCGGAGCGCCTCCTGGAGGCCGGGCCGGGCCCGGCCGTCCGCCTGCTCCTGCTGCGGGACGTGCTGCACCGCCCGCCAGCCGACCCCGACCTGCAGCACGCCCAACAGGAGCTGGAGGGGAGCCGCTGGGTGCGGCAACTGGCGGACGAACAGCGGCCGGACGGGAGCTGGAGCCGGCTCCATTCGCAGGACACGGCCGCCCCGCAAACGACCACCACCACCGAGTTTGCCGTCGAGCGGGCGCTGGCGCTGGGCCTGCCGCCGACCCACCCCATGCTGCGCCGCGCGGCCGCCCACCTGACCCAGGTCCTGCGCACCGGCCGCTGCCCGGACCCTCCGGAGCGCAACGACCGCTGGGCGACCGGCGTGCAACTCTTTGCGGCCGGGACGCTGGCGCTGCTCCAGCCCCGCAGTTCCGCGCTCGACCCCGCCTGGAACTTGTGGCTTGAGATCGCCACGCAAACCCTGGCCGGCGGCCGCTACGACCCGGCCGCCGAGATTGAGGTTCATCGCCAGTTGACCGGCGCGACGGTCAAGGACAGCTACCTGGCGCTGGGCAACAAGTACCAACTGGCGCTGCTCAGCGCCCGGCCGGAGGCGCTCCCCCCCACGCTGGCCCGCGCCCTGCTGGCCCACGTCACCGGGCGGCCGGGCGGCATGGGCTACCTCAGCGAGCCGCTCTTCCGGCCGCCGCCCCCGCGCCAGTCCAGTCGGGCGGACCGCTGGCTGTCATCCTGGGAGCTGCTCGCCCGCTTCCCCGCCTGGCGGGAGACGGCCGGGGAGGCGATGCGCTGGCTGTGGGAGCAACAATGGCCGGATGGGACCTGGGATTTCGGCCCCCGGCCGGCGCGCTCCATCGTCGTCCCCCTCTCCGATAGCTGGCGCAAACCGGGCAGCGGCCGGCACGATTGGACCGCCCGCATCCTGGCCCTGCTGGCCCGCTACCACCACGACGACCTCCAAACCCTCCCACAAAGGACATTAAGGAAGCGGGACGCTCTGCGTCCACCAAACAGCGGCCCAAAGCGCTCCACAGTTTAGCGCAGTGCTACCCAAAGGGAAAAGAAGAGATCAAACGTGGCACAAAACAGGGGGCGTTAAATCCCTCGTTTCTGTGACCTTCGTGCCTTGGTGCCCTTTGTGGAAAAGCAGCAGCGTGCATCCGCGTTCCCCCCGCCCTGTGGTACAATTCCGGCATGCAACGGATACGCGTACGCTTTGGCACCGATGGCCCCACCCGATTCATCGGCCACCTGGACCTGGCGCTGGCCTGGGAGCGGATGCTGCGCCGCGCCCAGGTGCCGATTGCCTACAGCCAGGGGTACAACCCGCAGCCGAAGATGAACCTGGCGGCCGCCCTGCCACTCGGTTTCACTAGCGAGTGTGAGCTGGTTGACGTCTGGCTGGACCAACCCCTCGCCTCGGCCGAACTGGTCGAGCGGCTCAACGCGGCCGCCCCGCCCGGCATCACCATCCTGCACGCGGAAGAAGTGGAGCTGAAGGCCAAAGCGCCTCAGGCAGAGCTGACCGCCATCGAGTACTGGGTGACCGTGGCCCCCCGGCCGGACCTGCCAGAGCGGATCGCCGGCCTGCTGGCTGCGGAGGCGCTGCCCCGCCGGCGGCGCGGAAAGCAATACGATTTGCGGTCGCTGATCGAAACGATCTGGTTAGAGGACGCCGCGGCCGGGGTGCTGGGGATGCGTCTGGTCGCGTTACCGGGAGGCACCGGCCGGCCGGACGAGGTGCTGGACGCCCTGGGGCTGGACCCGCTGGCCGCCCACATTCACCGCACCCGTCTATTTTTCCGCCCCCCGGCCGGCTAGACCTCCACCAGTTGCCACTTGCCGGAGCGGTAGCGCCACGCCAGTGCGGCCGCGCGTACCAGGAAATCCAGCGCAATCGCGTACCAGATCCCCGGCAACCCAAGCCTCCGGCTCAACAGGTAGGCCACCCCCACCCGGATGCCCCAAATCGAACCGCCCAAGATGACCAGCACCGAGGTGGTGTCACCCGCCCCGCGGAGGCCGCCAGCCAGCGTAAAGCTGATCCCCAGGAACGGCATTGCCAGCCCGGCAATGCGCAACGCCGGCACGCCAGTCTCAATCACCGCTGCGTCATTGGTAAACACCGCCATCACCTGGCCTGGGAAGAAGGATACCAGCGCCCCCATCACCGCCATCACCAGCGTCGCCATGCGCACCGACTCGTATCCGCTGCGCGTGGCGCGATCCGGCCGTTCCGCCCCCAACTCCTGCCCCACCAGCGTGGTGGCCGCCAGTGCAAAGCCCCAGCCGGGCATGTAGGCTACTGAGAGTGCGTTGATGGCCACCTGATGGGCCGCGTACGCCACCGTGCCCAGCCCGGTGATAAAGGTTGCCAGCACCACCTGCCCAAAGCGCATCAGCAACTGCTCGCCGGCCGTGGGCAGGCCAATGCGCAGCACTCGGCCGATGACCTGCTGGTCCGGCCGGGGCAGACCCCAGCCGAGCTTAACCGGGCCCCGGCCGCGCGCCAATAACCCGATCATGATCAGCCCGCCCAGCGCCCGCGCCGTCGCCGCGCCAATGCCGGAGCCCAGCACCCCTAGCGCCGGGAGCGGCCCCGTCCCATAGGTCAGCGTGTAGGCCACGACAATGTTGACCGCGTTGATCACGCCCATCACCAGCATCGGCGTGCGGGTATCCCCCGCCCCGCGCATCACGGCCGAGCCCACAAACAGCACTGACATCAGGAACGCTGTGCTGGCGGCCGCCCGCAAATAAGCCACCCCCAACTCGATCACCTCCGGCTCTGCCCCCAGCCACTTTAGAAAAAGCGGAGCGCCCGCCCACAACGTGGCGGATACGGCCACCCCAACGGCCGCTGCCAGCAGGACCGACTGGCGCGCCACCTGATTGGCCTCCTCCGGCTCCCGCGCCCCAATGTGGCGCGCCACCAGCGCCGTGCTTCCCACACCAATGGCACTGAATAACGCCCAGAACAGGTTGAGCGCCTGGTTGGATAGCCCCACGGCCGCCAGCGGAGCTGCGCCCAGATGGCCGACGATGTAGGTATCGGCCAACCCCACGCTCATGTTGAGCAACTGCTCCAGCACGGCCGGCCAGGCCAGCGTGAGCACCTGACGGCGCACCGACAACTTGGGGTTGAGAATCGCAGACTGCGCTGAACTCATGCGTGAAAGTACTCCTGCCAGTCGGAAACCAGCGGCCGCCCGAGCGCGAACACCTGGGACACTTTGTCCCACACGTCTGAGCGGCCGGAAAAAAAGCCCTGCACAGATTGGACCGTGCAGGGCCACAAAAACCTTGGTGCGAGAATTCAGCCTATTGAGTGGGCGGTATCTTGATTACTTGGCCCACATACACGGTGTAGGGCCATGGAATGCCGTTATAGGCCGCCACGGTCTCAAAAGACAGATCGTACTGGAGGGAAATGCGGAACAAGTTTTCGCCCGCCTGGACGATGTGGACCTGCTCCCCGGTCCCGGGCTGCTCCCCAACCGGCGCTTCCGCCCCGGCGACAGGAATCACCAACACCTGGCCCACCTCTAGCTGGTTGACGTTGACAATTCCATTGCGGGCCGCCAACGCTTCCATGGTCACGCCATAGGTCTGGCCAATGCTAAAGAGGGTATCGCCGGGCATCACCACGTAGGTCTGCTCCACCGCCGGCGCGGGCTCGGCCGGCGTCTCTGTGGCCACCACCTCGGGGGTAACGGCCGGCTCAACGGGCGTCTCGGCCGGCTGCGCCTGTTCAGTAGCGACGATCGCATCGGCCGTCGCCTGAGCATCAGGCTCAACTGGCTGCACCTCCAGGGTTGCCGTCGGCATCACCTGTTGTGTTTGCTCAGTTGCTTTTACGTCCACCGGCTCCGGGGTTGGCTCGGCCTTGGTGGCAGACCGATTGCAGCCAGCCAACAAAGCG
Source organism: uncultured Chloroflexia bacterium (assembly GCA_963707345.1). Lineage (GTDB taxonomy): Bacteria > Chloroflexota > Anaerolineae > Promineifilales > UBA4811 > CAVPPE01. Next base: position 337,272 of record CAVPPE010000001.1, on the reverse strand, counting down.
ACCATTAGGAGCATGGCCACCATGACTACAGCGTGGAATTGCTTTGACTTGGACCCCATTGTATCCTCCTGTAATTGACTCAGCTAGCTGTCACTTTCTGTCAAGTGACAACAGTTTACCATAAGGTGAGAACGGCGTCAAGCAATGTTTTGCGCCGCTCACCACCCCCAATTGTTGCAGGATCTATGCCAACGCCCCTGCCAGGTCCTTGGCACACCCTCTATCCACTAGCTGGCCACGCGTTTGGGGGTGCGAAGAATGTGGGTCACAATGCTCACCCGCCTCGCGGGCACCTGGCAGATGCCCGCGATGAAAACGTCCTTCATGCAGCCGGCTGGCGCACCTGAGCTTCAGCCATCACCGGCCGGAACTTGTAGCCGTAGACAATCATACCCTGGTCGCCGTCGGCCCGCAGCCTCCGGGTGACCATCTCCACCGGCATGCCGATCTCCGGCTCCTGCTCGCCCAGGTCGGTGAGCTGCGCCGTGAGCATGGGACCTTCGTCCAGCTTGACCAGCGCCACGGTGTACGGGGCAAACTCCTCGTAACCGGCCGGAGCATTGTAGACCGTGCTGTAGGAATAGACCTGCCCCCGGCCGTTAAAAGTGTACAGCTCGTGCGCCGGCTGAGAGCATTCCGGGCAAACGTCGCGCGGCGGGAAAAGCTTGACCCCGCACTTGTCGCATTCTTCGCCAACCAGACTGTACCGCTGGTTCTGTAAACGCCAATGTCGTGAGAGTTGCATTCTACACCTCCTAATCAATCCCTTCCAAAAGATGCACCACGGCCGTGCCGCCCATGCCACCCAGGCTCAGTGCCATCCCCCAGCGCGGGTTGGGTACCTGGCAGTCGCCGGCCGCGTTGCGCAGTTGTTGAACCACTTCGACGATTTGATAAACTCCGGTGGCGCCGCCCACGTCGCCGCGCGCCTTGAGCCCACCGTGAGTGCAGATGGGGATCCGGCCGTCACGGGCGATGTCGCCATTGTTCGCCAGCGTCCACCCCTGCCCGCGGAGGGCAAAGCCGGCTGCTTCCAATTGCAGTGCCGCCAGCACGGTAAACGAATCGTGCAGCTCCAGCAAATCCACCTCTTCCGGGGAAATGCCGGCCCGGTGGTAAGCCCGCCCGGCCGCCAGGTTGACGGCCGTCAGGAGCAGCGGATCGCGCCGGTCGTGCAGCGCGGGCGCGTCCGTCGCCAGCGCCGACGCTGCGATGCGCACCGGCCGGGGAACCCGGTCCGCTGCCTGCTCCGTGGGACAGATCACCACCGCGGCCGCGCCGTCGCCGGTGGGAGCCGAGTCGAACAGATTGACCGGGTCCGCCACCGGAGGCGCGCTCAGGTAATGGCTGGCCTGGATCGGCCGGCGAAACATCGCGTACCGGTTGCCCGCGCCGTTGGCGTGGGCGTTGACGCTAAAGCCGGCCAGTTGCTCCAGCCCGATTCCATACTCGTGCATGTAACGACGCATCAGCAGCGCACCCAGCGCGGCCGGCGTCGCCCCGTGGACCGACTCGTAATCCGCGTCGGCCGAGGAGCTTTGGGCGTAGATGGCGGCCGCGCCCACCATGTCGGTCATCTTTTCCACGCCCAACACCAGCGCCAAGTCAGTCGCTCCACTCTGCACCGCCAGCACCGCCTGCCGCAACGCCGCGCCGCCAGAGGCATCGGCCGCTTCCACCGTCATCGCCTCCACGCCGCGCAAGCCAATAAAGTCGGCCAGCAGCGCGCCCAGGTGTTGCTGATGAGACAGCGCATCGCTGAGCATATTAGCGACGTACAGCGCACCCAACTCTTCACGGGTGCGCAAACCAGCGTCAGCCAGAGCTGCCTGTGCTGCTTGCAACGCCAGATGGCGCAGGGAAACGGTCCAGTGTTCCCCTACCTCTGTCTGTCCAATGCCGATGATGCTGACGTCCCGCATGACTATACCTTGAGCTTGCGCCGGAAACGCGAATAGGTAGCGTAATCAATCACCGTCCGGCGGGCGATGTAATCCCGCGTCGAGGGAGCACGGTCACGCCGCTCCACAATCTTGCCGGTCACTTGCAGGTCAAAAGCATCCGAGCCGGCGCCGGAGCCATAGGAGACCATCAGAATGCGGTCGCCGGGTTGAGCCACGTCCAGGATGCTGGTCAAACCGATGATGGACGACCCAGCATAGACGTTGCCGATCTCGCCCGCCAACAGGCCCGGCTTGATCTGCTCCGGAGCAAAGCCCAGCATCTTGGCCGCGCGCTGCGGGAACTTGACGTTGGGCTGGTGAAAGACCGCCCACTGGTAATCGGCCGCCGTAGTGCCCAAGGCATCCATCAGCCCCTGCCCGGCCGAGGTGACATGACGGAAGTAAGCCGGTTCGCCGGTAAAGCGGTCACCGTGAGACGGGTAGCTCTCCTCCGCCCGGCGCCAAAAGTCAGGCGTGTCGGTGACGAAGGAATAGGATGCCGTGATGGTTGCCAGGGCCTCTTCGGCCGGGCCGAGCAAGATAGCAGCGCCGCCGGCCGCGGCCGTGTACTCTAGCGCGTCGCCCGGCCGGCCCTGGGCCGTGTCCATGCCGATGCTCAGCGCATAACGGGCCATGCCTGCCCCCACAAACCCGATGGCAGCCTGCATCGCCTCGGTGCCGGCCTTGCAGGCAAACTCCCAATCGGCCGCCTGCGTGTGCGGAACTGCACCAATCGCTTCGGCCACAATCGTGCTGGTAGGCTTGACCGCGTACGGATGCAACTCGCTGCCCACCCACACAGCGCGGATCAGCCGGGGGTCAATCCCCGCCCGGTTGAGCGCATTGCGCGCCGCCTCGATGGACATGGTCGCCACGTCTTCATCCAGTCCAGGGACCGATTTCTCTTTGACCGGCAGACCGCCCGTCCCTCCGGTCCAAATCCGCGCCACCTCGCTGGCGGGGAGGCGGTACCGGGGGACATAGGCCCCGTACCCCACAATTCCCACCGGGAGTTGTGGCCGCAGCAGCAGCGACTGAGGTTGCGTGTGTGTTTCTGTCATACGTGTCCGTTCAATTGTTCCACGATTTCTCGCGCTTTGTCTAACCGAATAACACCGCCGGCAACCATGCGTTGCACCACGGCCTCGATTTGCCTGCCGGTTGCCCCGGCCGCGGCCGCCAGTTGCCGGGCGTGCAGTCGCATGTGACCGGCCTGGATGCCGGTGGTGGCCAGCGCCCGGATGGCAGCCAGGTTCTGGGCCAGCCCGACGGCCGCCATCACCTCGGCCAGTTCGCGGGCGGTGCGGACGCCCAGGATTTTGAGCGCCACCTGAGCGGCCGGGTGCACGCGGGTCGCCCCACCCACCATGCCCACCGCCAGCGGTAGTTCCAGCCGGCCGTGCAGATCGCCGTTATCACCCTGCCACCAGCGGCTGAGCGAAGTGTAGCGGCCGTTGCGGGCAGCATAGGCATGTGCGCCGGCTTCGACCGCCCGCCAATCATTGCCGGTAGCCAGAGCGACCGCGTCAATCCCATTCATGATCCCTTTGTTGTGGGTTGCCGCGCGGTAGGGGTCGGCGGCCGCAAAGGCATAGGCTTCCACGATTCGCTCCGCAACCAGCCGGCCGGGAATCTCATCGGTCGTCAATGAATCGGCCGGCACCCGCCCTTCGGCCGCGGCCAGCCGCTGGTCTGCCAGATTGGATAGGATACGCAGGTTGACCCGGCCGGCAGTCAATTGCTCTACCAGCGGGGTCAGCGTCTCGCAAGCGGTGTTGATGGTGTTGGCTCCCATCGCATCGCGGCAATCGTACAGCAATTCCACCACCAGCATCGGGCCGGCCGGAGTCTCCGGCAGATGGCGCACGCGCACATCCCGCGCGCCGCCTCCCAGCCGGACCACCACCGGGTCCTGCTCGTTGGCCAAAGCCATGATCTGCGCTTTGCTGGCCAGCACGGCCGCCTCGGCCGCGGCCGGCTCCGGCACCTCCAGCACCTGGATCTGCCCAATCATCACTGGCTCGGTAGCAGCGGCCTGAATTCCGCCACCGTCGCGAAGCAACCGGGCTGCATAGCTGGCACCCGCCACCACGGACGGCTCCTCGATCATCATCGGCACCAGGTAATCCCGGCCGTTGACCAGAAAATTGAGCCCAATCCCCAGCGGCAGAGCAAACAGGCCAACCACATTTTCGATCATCCGATCAGCCTGGGCCAGTTGCAGCCCCATCGTGCCCTGCAACACATGCTGCTCATCGGCCGTGAGGCCAGCCCACCGCGCAACCAGTGATACCCGGTCCGCCAACGGCTGCTTGTAAAAGCCAGCAATGCGCGAAGTTTCGCTTTCCACTGTCTACTCCAGTACAGGCCGGGATACCCTGATACGTAGGGGCTCCCCGAGCCCGCACTATCATAAACGAGGCTGGCTATCAAAAACTATCAGCTTACTGCCAGGAGGTGGCACTTGGGTACCAGTGCCAAAACGAGGGTGGTTTATGGCTTCCAGGCGAGTTTTTCCGCCAGGACGGCCGGTGTGTCACCGCCGCTCACACGGACGCGGTTCCACTCAAAGCGCTCCGGCCACACGTGGTAGTAGCCGTTCCAGGTAGTGACCGCGCCCCATAAGTTGATCTCCTGCAAGAAGGAGACGACGGTCTCATCGTACCGACCGGAGGGATAGGCAAAAAAGCGCGGATACCGGCCGGTGTGGGCTTCAATGGTCTGAGCGCAGCCCAGGATCTCCCAAACCAGAAAGTCGTGTTCGCGATCCCTCAGGTCGGGATGGGTCTTGGTGTGAGGCTGGAAATCCATCCCGGCCGCCGCCATCTCCTCAATCTGCGCCCAGGTCATGTAGCGGTCCGAGTTGTAATCAATGGGCTCGGTGAGGATGAAAAAGGTGGCCGTAAAGCCATATTTGAGCAACAGCGGGAAGGCGCTTTCGTAATTGTCCCGATAGCCATCGTCCAGCGTGATCACGATGGGTTTTTCCGGCAGCGGCCGGCCCCAGGTAAGCGCATCCAGCAGGTGGTAGAGGTCAATGCTGGTGTAGCCGGCCGAACGGAGATACGCCAGATGCGCTTCGAAATCGGCCGGGGCGACCGACAGGTTGAGCCGGTACTCATCCGCATCCGGCGGCGGCACGCTGATGTAATGGTACATCAGGATCGGCACGTGAAACGCCCGCTCCTCCCCATCTGGCGTTGGCAGGGGCGTGGGAGTGGGGGTTGGGGTTGGCGTGGGGCTCGGGGTCGCAGTAGCAGTTGCGGTAGCGGTGGGCTGAGGTGATTCAAGCTGTGTCGCGGCCGGCGTCGGGCTGGGGGTCGCGGTAGGGGTGGCAGTCGCAGTAGCGGTCGCCGTGGGGGTGTTGGTGGCGGTGGGAGATGGCGTAAAGGTGGCGGAGGCTTTGGGCAGCACGGCCGCCGATTGCGAGCCGACCCGAACGTGGGTCGGCGGTGCCCCGGCCGCCATCAGCACAATTGCCAGCATGGCTGCCACCAGCAGGACGCCAAAACATCCCGCAGCTCTGTTGTTGGATGGGATCTCGTCCATCAGTTCACGTGGCGACGATTCCGGCCGGAAGGGCGTGCAACAAAAAACCAGGCTGCCACAAAGCGGCAGCCCTCCCAATTCGATTCACCCGGTCTCACAGTCACGCTGGCGATTATATTGAACGGCAATCCGCTGTCAAGAGCCCCCGAGCCTCAGGGTTGGGCAAGCTCAAAGCGCAACGTATGGGGCGACTCGAAATCCCGGTCCATCACAACCTGGACCTCCCCGCTGTGCATGCCGTAGACGATGGACCACTGGGTAATATCCTGCGAAACAGCGGACAGCAACTCGACTGCCCCGGCCGGCGCCAGCGCGCCGCTGCTCTCTGCCAGCTGTTGCGCGATCCGATCGTAGCGCCAGCAGTGCCCGCCGGCATCGGCCGTGGAGGAGACGATAAAGTTGGTAGCCTGATGCCAGGGGGCCTCGTTCGGCCGCATGACTATCTCGCCGCGATAGAACTCGACCAGCACTGCCCGGCCGGAGCGGTCGGCGATCAGGTAGTGCAGGGGCGGGCCGCCCTCAAAATCGATGTTGTAGCCACGCAGCACCTCGACCGCTTCATCCACATCGGCCGCGTGGTCCAGCATCTCTCGAATCACTCCCAATGACCCGATTGATTCTTTCTGTCGAGTCTGCCGGGACGTTGCCGGCCGGCACGGCCGCCATGCCCACCACCAAACCGAGCTCGTTCATGCCATCAAACGGCAAAAACGGTGCATTCAGCAACTGCTGGCGCTCGCCCAGGTTCATCTGCAACAACTGCGGCGCGGTGCTGTTGTCAAAACCCAGGTAAGCAATGTCCACCATCGAGACAGAGGCATAGCCATCAGGGGGGTCGGTATAGAGCAGCACGGCCGGACTGTACTCCCAATCGAAATTCCGGCCGAACACCATGCCGTCATTGTCACCCAGGGCGGCAAAGAGCGAACAGCCCCACGCCGGCCCGGCGTTGGCCTCACTGGACGAGGAGGGCATCTCCACCCGCTGGTACATCGCCGTGGTAGTGCATTGTGTACAGCGGATAGTCGTCCACCTGTTCCAAGCTGGACAGGGTAGCAATCTGGTCCGACGACAGCCCGTAGGTTTCCTCTGGCTCGGCCGCGGGGGGCAATGGGGTTGCGGCCGAGCTACCACAAGCCACCAGGCCCAACACCAGGACAAACACCAGCATGCGAGAAAACGCGCTTTTCATGATCGCACCTCCTTTGCTCTTGCCATGTATAACCAAAAACACAGCTACAGGTTCAAAAGCCACGGCCGCTCCCGACATCTGCCGGCGCGGCCGTGGCAAACAGAGAAGAGTTCGACAGTGAAGATTAGAACAGAAAGGGGATGAACAGTTTGCTGCTGCGCTGATACGCGGCAAACTCAGGATAGCGGGAAAGCGATTGCTCCTTGCGCCGCATGTTGGGCAACCAGACAACAGCGATGTAGGCGGCCAACACGGCAAGCGGCAGCCAATGCATCGCCAGCAGACCAAAACCCAGGTAGATGAGTAGCTCACCAAAATAGTTGGGATTGCGGCAGCGCCGGAACAAGCCGTCCTGGATCAACCGGCCGGGGGCCAGTTTTAGCGCCGTGTGCTTTTGCATATCACTGGCAAAGTGGAACATGACGCCCAGAGCATACAGTGCCACACACAGCCCCAGATACCAGCCGGGCGCTTCCACGCCGCGAGAGGTGAGCAGCCAGGGTGCTATCCAGTAGAGCGTCAAACCGCCCCAAATGGTCAGCCCGTAGCCCCAACCGGTCTCCCGCTCCCATGACTTGTCCGGGAAGATTCGGCTCTTGAGCAGCCACAACAGACCATAGGTTCCGTGCAGGCCGAGATAGACCCAGGCGGTGGGGTTATCCCACTGCTTGTAGAGGGCCGTCAGCAGCAGCACGGCCGGGCCGGTGGCGGCCTTGTGCGAGTCGATAAAGTGGCGCTGCTTCATCGTCGATCCTGCATCTCCCGCAGCACCTGTTCCAGCGCCTCGACAAAGCGGGCGTCCTGCTCCGGCGTGCCCACGGTGACGCGCAAAAAGTCGCACAGATCGTAGCCGCCGCACGGCCGGACGATGACTCCCTTTTTCAGCAGCTCCTGCTGGACCTCGGCCCGCCTCTGGCCCGATCTCTACCAGCACAAAGTTGGTGTGGCTTTCCACGTAGAACAGCCCCAGCCGGTCGAACTGCTCATACAGCCACAGGCGCGACGCGTGGTTCATCTCCACCGTTTTGCGCAGGAACTCCTGATCTTCCAGCGCGGCAACGCCGGCCGCCTGCGCCAGCAGGTTGACCGCAAAGCTCTCCTTGGCCCGGTTCAGCGGCGCCAGCACGCTGGGCATGGCAATGCCGTACCCCAGCCGGAGGCCTGCCAACCCGTAGACCTTGGAAAAGGTGCGCATGATCATCACGTTTTCGCGCCCCTCGCGCACGTAACGCAGCGTATCGGGGTACTCTTTGGAGGCAACCAGTTCAAAGTACGCCTCGTCAAACACCACCAGCACGTGATCGGGCACGCGGGCCATGAACGCCTCGACCTCGGCGGCCGTCACGATGCTGCCGGTCGGGTTGTTGGGGTTGCAGACAAAGATCAGCTTGGTCTTGTCGGTGATGGCAGCCGCCATCGCCTCCAGATCCAGCCGGTAATCCTTGAGCGGCGTTTTCACCAGCCTGGCCCGCATGATGTGGGTAAAGATGTCATATACCGGGAAGGATGACTGGCTCACCACCACCTCGCTGTCCTGGTCCAGGTATGCCATACAGGCCTGGGTGATGATGCCATCCGCGCCGTTGCCGATGATGAGCTGCTCCGGGTCCACCTGGAGATGGGCGGCCAGCGCCTGGCGCAGGTTGTAGCACTGAGAGTCGGGATAAAAGTTGAGCCGGCCCAATTCCCGCTGAATCGCCTCCAGCGCCTTGGGGGAGGTCCCCAGCGGATTCTCATTGGACGCCAGCTTGATCACGTGCCTGAGGCCGTACTTGCGCTGCACCTCTTCGATCGGTGTGCCCGGCACGTATGGCTGGAGGTGGTCCAGACCAGGCTGTGGTTTGACTTTGCTCGTCATGCTTGCGCGCTCCTTCGAATCACTCTCACGTCACCAACAACCAAACCTTCGCTAAACAGAAAGACCGGATTGAGGTCAATCTCGGCAATATCGGAGTAGCGGAAGGGGAGTTGCGAAAAGTCCATAAGCACCCCGGCCAGCGCATCCAGGTCGCACGGCGGTTGTCCGCGCACACCCTGGAGCAACGGCAGCGACTTGATCTCGCGGATCATCGCCTCGGCCTCCGGCCGGTCCACCGGAGCCACTCGCAGCGCCACGTCCTGCCAGACCTCTGTGTAAATACCGCCCAGCCCAAAGGCCACCACCGGGCCAAACTGCGGATCGCGGCTGATTCCCAGCAGCACTTCCTGGACTGGCTTGACCATCGGATAGACCACCACACCGCGAAAGTCACGCCCGGCCGCCAGCCGCTCCAGCCGCGCAAAAGCAGCCGCAACCTCGTCGTCGGTGCGCAGATTGAGCACCACCCCGCCCACGTCGGACTTGTGCAGGATTTGGGGCGAGACCACCTTGGCCACCACTGGATAGCCTAACTCCCGGCCGGCCTGCGTGGCCCCGTCGGCCGTGGCAGCAAAGCGAAAGGCGGGAACCGGGATGCCGTTTTCCCGCAGCCAGGCCATCGCCTCGTGCTCCAGCACCTGCCCGGCGCCGGGCAGCGAGCCGACGGCCTGTCCGACCGTGGGCAACGGCCGCCAGGCCCTTTTGCCGGCCACATAGCGGGCCATGTGATACAACGCCGTCACCGCCCGCTCTCCGGTGGCAAAGTTGGGCACACCCTGCCTTTCCATCTCTGGCAGCGCGTGCTTGACGATTTGCTGCGGCAAGAAGGCGGCCGCCACCGGCTTGCCACTCGACCGCGCCGCCTCCACCACCCCCCGCGCCAGCGGCTCGGAATCCAGGTAGGCCGGCGCGATATTGAGCGCCACGGCCGCATCGAACTCGTCCAGCAGCACAGAGAGCGTCTTGCGATAGCCGTCCTCAGTCCCTTCCACCGTCAGGTCGACCGGGTTCTTGAGCGCACAGTGCGGGGGCAGGAATTCGGACAGGCGCGCTTTGGCGGCCGCGCTCGGTTCCGCAACGGTGAGGCCAACCTCCTCAGCCCAATCGGCCGCCATCACCCCCGGCCCGCCCGAGTTGGTCACAATTACCACCCGATCTCCCTGCAGCGGCGGCAACGAGACAAACCCCTTGCAGACGTCAAACAGCTCTTCGATGGTCTGCACACGAACCGCACCGCACTGCCGCAGCGCCGTATCATAGACCGCATCCGCGCCCGCCATCGAGCCGGTATGCGAGAGCGTTGCGCGTTGGCCGGATTGCGTCCGGCCGGACTTGATGATCACGAGCGGCTTGCGCCGGGCGCACTCGCGGGCGGCCAGCATAAACTCCCGGCCGTCGCTCACGCTTTCCAGGTACATCGCTACCACATCGGTGTCGGGGTCGTCCGTCAGATAGCCCAGCAGCTCGATCTCTCGCAGGTCAGCGCCGTTGCCATAGCTGACGAATTTGCTGATGCCCAGGCCAAACTCCTTGGCCCAGGCCAGCACCACCCCTCCCACTGCACCGCTCTGGGCAATGAGCGAGACGCCGCCCGTCGGCGGCAGCGTTTCCAGCGTGGGCGCCAGCTTGTGGCGGGTGTTGACGATGCCGGCGCAATTGGGGCCGACAAAGCGGATGCCCAGCCGGCGCGCCACGCGCGCCACCTCTTCCTCACCGGCGCGGTTGCCCACTTCGGAAAAGCCGGCCGTGATGATGACGGCCGCCTTGATGCCAGCTTGGGCGCACTCCTCCAGCACGGCCGGCACCGTCGCGGTGGGAGAGACGATCACCGCCAGCTCCACCGGACGGGTGATTTCGGTCACGGCCGGAAAACCCGGCACTCCATCCAGCCCCTGCGCCTTGGGGTTGACGGCAAAAATCTGCTGGTAGCCGCCCAACTGGAGCTGGCGGATCAACTGGTAGCCGAGCTTTCCCTCGGAGGTGGAGCCGATTACGGCCACCCCCTGCGGGTAAAACAGGCTTTGCAGGCTCATGGGGCTACGCTCCCACGCCGGCCTGGAAGGCCAGCTTGTTGGCCTCCACGCCGCGCTCCCAGCGTTGCTCGATGAGCGCCAGCACGGCCGCCGGGTCCAACAACTCGCGCAGCGGCGTCCGGCCGACAGCCCCGCCCAGCACGTAAACGTTGGGCGGCACCGGCCGACCCTGGAGTTGCGGCGCGCCGGCCGGGTCCAGGTAATGCACCGTCGCCCCGGCCGCCTCGATCTGCGCCACCACCTCGTCCCGCGCCGGATAGTCGGCCTTGCCCAGCATCACCGCCGTTGGCTGCCAAACGTGACCATAGAGGACAAAATGGCCCCCCGGCCGCACGAACCGCACCGCCTTGAGCGCTTCGGAGAGCTCCATCGCAATCGCCAGGTCGGCGCCTTTTTCCGGAATTTGCGGCCCCACCATCTCCCGGCCGAGCCGCAACTGCGCCTTTACAAAACCACCACGCTGCGCCATCCCCTTGGTGGGATAAAAGTTGGCCGGAATCCCGGCCTGCAGCGCCGCTTCGGTGATGATATCGCCAATCGTCAGGACGCCCTGACCACCCACACCTACCAGGTAAATGTCGTATTTCATTTCACAGGCTCTTGAATGATAGCGTCTTGGTTGCAGACGGCCGCGCACAAACCGCAACCGTAGCACAAACTGGGGTCAATCACAATCGAATCCTCGCCCAGGTCAATGGCCGGGCAGCCGGTGGTGATAATGCACAACTTGCACAAATTGCACTGCTCTGGGTTGACCACCGTCAGGCCGGCCCGCTTGTTCTGCCGCACCGCCTGGATGGTGCACTCTTGCCGCGAGAGGATCACCTTGACCCCTGGCAACGTCAGCGCGTGGCGGACAGTCTCGGTGGAAGCCTCGTGGTCAAATGGGTCCATCTCAAAAAAGTACGCCACGCCCAATGCCGGGATGATGGCGGCGATGTCAATTCGCCGGCCGCCCTGCTGCTGGAAGCAATCGGCCGTGCCGGGGTTGACCTGCATCCCGGTCATGCTCGTCCAGCCGTTATCCATGATGATGAGGGTCATATCCACATCGTGCTGCACCGCATTGACCAGGCCAGGGATGCCGCCGTGGAAAAAGGTGGAATCACCAATGGTTGCAATGACCGGGGTTTTGACATCCGAGTGGACGTATCCCTGGGCCAGACTGACGCTGGCGCCCATCGAAACCTCGTTCCAGACCGTTTCAAAGGGCGGGTTCATGCCCAGAATGGTGCAGCCAATGTCACCAGTGACCATCACCTCCCGCTTTTTGAGCTTGAGCTTTTTCAGCGCCCGGTTGATAGCCATGTAGGTGCCACGATGGGGGCAGCCAGCGCAAACGGTAATCGGCCGGGCGGCCGCCAGCCCTTCCGCCTGCATCCCGCGCAGAACGTCCGCCGGCAGGTCCAATTCCAATGCTTCCGCCAGCCCTGCCACCACCTGGCTCACGCCGTATTCGCCGATCCGGCTGAGGGGGCCATCCAGTTTGCCGACAATCTGGCCCTCGTAGCCCGCCTTGTGCGCCTCCACATAAACCCCTTGCTCCAGGTGTGGCTCCAACTCTTCCAGCACCAGCACCGTGCTGCAGTGGGCCAGCAACTGGCGCACCTGCCCGGCCGGGAAGGGATGGCTGGCCCGTACTTCCAACAGCGAGATTCCCTGGCGATCCAGGCCATATTGCGCCGCCAGTTCAAACCCCTCTTCCAGATACGAGTTGACCACACCGGCCGCCACGATGCCCAATCCGCCAGGCTGGGCAGACAGGTGCAGCTTATTCACACCTAGCTCGTTCAGCACCCGGCCGGCCTGTGCCAGCCGGGCAATCGCGTCCCGGTGTTGCTGCATGCTGATGGCCGAGCCGGCCTTGGTGTACTTGGCAATGTCCCATTCCAAAATCGGCTCGCGTTCGGCCGGGGGCAGCGGTGGCTCTACCTGCACCGGCGCGTGGGAGCTGGCCAGCGCCGTCACTGAACGGAGAAAAACCGGCGCCCCCACCTTTTCCGAAAGCTCGAAAGCAACCTGCACCAGATCGTACATCTCGGCCGCGGTCGCGGGCTCGATGACCGCCAGATCGCTCATGATGGCAAAACCACGCGTGTCCTGCTCCACCATCCCGGCACTCACGCCAGGATCGTCGGCTACATAGATGACAAAGCCGCCGTTGACACCAGAATGGGCAATGGAGATCAGCGAATCGTAGGCGACGTTGACGCCCGACATCTTCATCGTGCAAAGGGCCCGGTGGCCGGCCCAGGCAGCCCCGGCCGCAATTTCAAAGGCCACCTTTTCGTTGGTGCTCCACTCCACATGCCGGCCGGGCAGCTCCATCGTCAGCAGGCTGGCCAGCGCGCCGGTGGACGGCGTGCCGGGGTAGCCGGTGACCACTTTGACGCCAGCCCGCAACGCGCCCAGCGCCAGCGCTTCATTTCCAGTCAGGATTTTGGTTTCCAAAGATGCCTCCATTAGGGGAATAGGGGGTCTGCTGGGTTCTCCAGTGTGGGGAGAAACTGAGCCTGACCTGGCTCGGCGACGACCTCGCCGTTCCATAGCACGCGCCGGCCGCGCTGGAAACTCATCTCCGGCCAGCCCAGCACGGTGTGCCCCTCGTACAGCGTGTACCCAACCTTTGAGTGCTGGTTTTCGGCGCGGATGGTGAACGCACGGCCGGGATCATAGACCACCAGGTCAGCGTCCGACCCAACGGCAACCGTCCCCTTGCGGGGATAGAGGCCAAAGATGCGCGCCGGGTTCTCGCACAATACCTGCACCAGCCGGACCAGGCTGATCCGGCCGCGGTTGACGCCGCCATCGTACACCAGCGGGAGCAGCGTTTCCATCTGCGGCGAGCCAAAGCCCTGGCTGAGAAAATCGCCGTGCAGGTCCTTGGCCTTGGCAGCGTGATCGGACGAGACAATCTGCAACGTCCCATCCCGCAGGCCAACCCAGAGCGCATCCTGGTCGGCCTGGGTGCGGATGGGCGGCCCAATCTTGGCCAACGCGCCGCGCTGGTCAATGATCGCGTGCGTGAGGGTGAGGTACTGCGGGCAGGTTTCCGCGTACACCCGCTGGCCCCTGGCCTGCTCCTGCCGGATCAGGTCGGCCGCGCGGGCCGAGGTGACGTGGGCGATGTACAACGGGCAGTTCACCACTTCAGCCAGCCGGATAGAACGAAAGATAGCCTCTTCCTCCAGCGGGGCCGGCCGGGAGGCGTCAAACGCCTGCGCCCAGCTTGTCGGCCGGACTCCTGGGTGAGGTGCTTGTCTTCCAGATAATCGACCGCGCCGCCATTCTCCGCGTGGACCATTGCCATCCCGCCCCGCTCCGCCAAAATGTCCATCGCTTTGATGAGCTGATAGTCATCCGTGTACCAGCCTTGCTTGAGGTAAGTGAGGAAAAATTTAAAGGTCCGGACGCCCAACTCGATCACGGCCGGGATCTCGGGCACCTGGCGCGGCGCTTCAAACATGCCGCCGTGCAGCCCAAAGTCCAGCCGCGAGTTAGCCAGCCCGTCGGCCAGCATCTCTTCCACCTTCTGCAACAGACTGTCGCCGGTGCGGGCGTAGGCAAAGTGCAACACGGTGGTCGTCCCGCCGTACGCCGCCAGCACAGAGCAATCGTGCACGCTGTCCAGGTAAACCGGATGGACGTGCACGTCAATGATGCCGGGGAAGATGTACTTGCCGGCCGCGTCAATCACCTCACTGGCCGCCTGGCCAGGCAGCTCCGGCCCAATGGCCACCACCTTCTCACCTTTGATGCCGACAGCGGCCCGCTGTATCCCAGCGCCGGTAACGACGGTCCCGTTTACCAGCAATAGATCAAACTGCTTTTCCACTACTTCTGCTCCCGCAAAAAGCCACCCAAAGGTGTGTAACTTTGGGGCGGCAAGCTATATGTCCAGCGCCGCAAGCACCCGGCCGGGGCTGAGCGGCAGTTCGTGGATGCGCACGCCAATCGCGTCGGCGACGGCGTTGGCGACGGCCGCGGCGGCCGGGGTCAGCGACGGCTCGCCGATCCCTTTGGCTCCAAACGGCCCCACGCCGGTACCCGACTCGAGGATGATCGCCTGGACCGGGTTAAAGTCCATCGAGGTGGGGATGAGATACTCGGACAGCGACGGGGTGATGATGTAGCCATCTTGAAGCTTGAACTCTTCCATCACCGCATAGCCCAACCCCTGGTTGGCCCCGCCCACAATCTGCCCCTCGCAAGCGGCACGGTTGATCGCCCGGCCGACGTCATGGCAGGCGACGCTCTTGAGCACGTCTACCTGGCCAGTCTCGGTGTCCACCGCCACCTCCACTGCCATCGCGCCAAAGGTAAAGTCGGGCCACACTTGCCCCTGCCCGGTCTCCGGGTCAATCGGGCCGGTGAATGGCGCGTTGTACTGGGCCAGATTGGCCAACGGCAGTCCTTCGGCCGCGCAGACCGCAGCCAGTTCTGCCAGCGACATGGACTGTTCCGGGTTGCTCCTGACAAAGACCTTTCCATCGGCCAGGTCCAGGTTGTCCAGCTCTTCTTCAAAATGCTTTTGCGCCCGCTCCAGCAGCACCTGCCGGACCGCGTTGGCCGCCATCGTCACGGCGTTGCCGGACATGTACAACTGCCGGGTGGCGGTGGACGTTCCCGCCAGTGGGGTGACGGCCGAGTTGGTGCTGTAAACCGTGATCTCTTTCAGCGGAACGCCCAAGATTTCGGCCGTGATCTGCGCCAGGCTGTTCACCTGCCCGGCACCCAGGTCCGGCGTGCCGCAGCGAATGACCACCGTGCCGTCCAGCTCCAGCCCCACCCAGGCGCGGGAAGTATCGTGCAGCCAGGTTATCCGGCCGTAGGACTGAAAGTAGGAGGCCACACCCCAACCAATCTTAACCGGGCCGCCGGCCGGACTCTTTGCGCCCAACGCCTCCAAAGCACGCGAGGCAGTCTCTTCCAACCAGGCCGCGCTTTCGATGACCTGCCCGGTGGCCGACACATCACCCGTCTGCAGGTAGTTGATGGCGCGAAACGCCAGTGGGTCCATATTGAGCGCCTCGGCCATAGCGTCCATCTGCTGCTCGTAGGCAAAGCAGGCCTGCGGGCCGCCAAAACCGCGAAAGGCGCTGGTAAAGGTCTGGTTGGTCGCCACGCCATAGCCATCGATCTTGAGATTGTCAATCCGGTACGGCCCGGGGGACATGACGGTGGCGTAGAGTAGCACGTAGGGGGTAAGGTAAGGATACGCGCCAGAATCGGCAATTAACTCGATCTCGGCCGCGGTGATCCGGCCGCTGCGTTGCACGCCTGTGCGGTGGGTGATGACAAAAGGATGCCGCTTGGACTGGGCGGCAAAGGACTCTTCGCGGGTAAAGATCAATTGGACGGGCCGGCCGGTCTTTTGCGCCAGCAGGGCCAAAAAGATCTCCACCGTGATATCCTCTTTGCCTCCAAAGCCGCCGCCCACCATAGTGCCCCGAATTCGAATCCTGTTTTGTGGGACATTGAGGGCGCGGGCGATACTGCGGAAATGCTCCACCACCTGGGTGCAAACACGGATGTTGATCACCCCCTGCTCGTCCACCCAGGCCAGCCCGGCCTCCGGCTCCAGATAGGCGTGCTCCACAAACGGCACGCGGAACGTGTTCTCCACAATCAGATCGGCCGCCGCCATACCTGCATCCACATCCCCGCGGCGGATTTTCCAGCGGGCAACCACGTTGTCCGGCTCGTAGACGACCGGAGCGCCCGGCTTCATGGCCTCGATGGGGTCAAAGACGCCGGGTAGCTTTTCGTACTCGATCTCGATCAGCTCCAGAGCCTGCTCCGCAATCTCGACCGTCTCGGCCGCCACCAGCGCGATCGCCTCGCCGACAAAACGGACCACTTCGGCCGCCAGCACCTGTGCATCGGATCCGGCGCGGCGCTTTTGCCCGGTCTGGCCCGGCATGTCGGTGGTCAACTTGCCGCCGCCGTGCAGATCGGCCGCGGTCAGCACAGAGACCACGCCGGGCAGGGCGCGGGCCTGGCTCACATCCAGCCGCCTGATCCGGGCGTAGGGTTCCGTGCTGCGAAAGACCTTGGCGTGGAGCATGTTGGGCATGCTAAAGTCACCGGCGTAGTTGGTTTGTCCCACCGCCTTGCCCAGCGCATCTACCCGGCGGAGTGGTTTGCCCACCTGCCTCAATTCTGGCAGGTCTACTGGCGGCAACGGCTTGGCTGTGTAATGTGGTTTCATCACGCGCCTCCTTCCTCGCCGCGCATCCTGGCGGCCGCAATCTGAACCGCCGTAAAGATCTGTCCATAGCCCGTGCAGCGGCAGAGATTGCCGGACAGCGCGTCCCGGATTTGAGCCTCAGTCGGGTCTGGCTCCCGGTCCAGTAGCGCTTTGGCGGAGATAATCATCCCTGGGCTGCAGTAACCGCACTGAATCGCGCCGTGGTCGGCAAAGGCTTCCTGCAACGGGTGGGGATGCTCCATCGTCCCCAGGCCGGCGTTGGTGAGAATCTCTGCGCCATCCGCCTGCCAGGCCAGCACCAGGCAACTGTTAACGGGCTGGCCATTGAGCAAAACGGCGCACGCGCCGCAATCGCCCTTTTCGCAACCGTTCTTGACATCCGTGTAGCCCAGATCGCGCAGCGCGCGCAGCAAGGTCACGTGCGACTCAAGGGCAACGTGATGCCCCCGGCCGTTGACTGTGAGTGTGATTAATCGCGGTTTCATCGCTCTGCTCCTAATCCAACCCGGCCGCCAGGTCGGCCAATAACCGCCGCACCAACACGCCAGCCATCCGCTTGCGATAGGCGGCCGTGCTGCGCACATCGTCGATTGGCTTGGCCGCCTCGGTCGCCAGGCGGGCCGCTTCTTCGATGCTTTCGACCATCAAGGGCTTACCTGCCAGGGAGTCCTCGGCCGGATACACGCGGATCGGCTTGATCGCCACGGCGCCCAGCGCAATCCGGGCCAGGGCCACATTGCCGCCTTCCGCCGTCTCAACCATCACCGCCGCGCTGATGACCGAACAGGCCGTCCCTTTGCGCAACGCCAGCTTGTGGAACGCGCCCGCACTCCCGGCCGGTGGGACCGGCCAGCGGATGGCTGTCACCAGTTCATCCGGCCGGCGCAACGTCTGATTGACGCCGACCATAAACTCCTCCAGAGGAATGCGGCGGACACCGGCCATGCTGATCAATTCGACTTCTGCCCCGAGCGCCAGCAGCGCCGGGGCGGTGTCGGCGGCCGGCGAGGCATCCACAAGGTTGCCCGCCACGGTGGCCCGGTTGCGGACCAGCGGATTGGCAAAGACCTGAGCGGCCTGGTGCAGCGGGCGGCCGTACTTGGCGATAATGTCTGAGGCGAGCAGTTGCGCGATGGCTGTGCCACCCCCAATCACCACCTCGCCACCCTCCAGCCGGATGCCGTGCAGCTCATCCAGTCGGGTCACATCCATCAAGGTCTTGCCGCGGTGCTCGCCGTCCCGCATGGCAATGACCACGTTGGTGCCACCGGCAAGAGGGAGAATCCCGTCGCGCCCGGCCGATAACACGGCCAATGCCTCGGCCAGCGATGCCGGCGTCAGCGAATTGTACTCTGGTCGCATCTTTGCCTCCAAAATGGGACTAGCCGGCCGAACCCGGGTCCACGCAGCTCAACACCGCGCGGACGATGCTCATAAACCCGGTGCAACGACAGCGATTGCCGCGTAGGTACTCGCGCACGTCATCTTCGGCCGGGGCTGGAATCTCGTCCAGCAACGCCTTGGACATCAACAGGATGCCAGGGGTGCAGTAGCCACATTGGAACGCCTGGTAGTCAAGAAAGGCCTCCTGTAGCGAATGCAAGCTGCCATCGGCCGCCTGTAAACCCTCGACGGTTAGTACATCGGCCCCATCGGCCGCCACCGCCAGCGTAAGACAGGCCAGCGCCGGGCGGCCGTTGAGCAACACTGTGCACGCGCCGCACTCACCAATCCCACAGCCGTATTTGGCACCAGTGATCTCTAGCTGGTCGCGCAGCACGTTGAGCAGCAAGTCATTGGGAGCAGCCCACACCTGGCGCTCCTCGCCGTTCACCCGCAGTTCCACCAGCATGTGCTCGTCAGCTTCCACAAAAAGCAGATCATCCCCGATGGCATCGCCCGCTGCCGGGGTAAACGGAGTTTCATCCCACAACTTTCCGGCCGAGGAGGCCCGCTCCCAGGCCGCCAGCAGCACATCGTGAGTTGCAGCCCGCACCACCTGCTTGCGATACCAGGCGGTGGAGCGGACGTCGTCA
This sequence comes from uncultured Chloroflexia bacterium, assembly GCA_963707345.1. GTDB lineage: Bacteria > Chloroflexota > Anaerolineae > Promineifilales > UBA4811 > CAVPPE01. Next base: position 318,450 of record CAVPPE010000001.1, on the reverse strand, counting down.
ATCGGGGAAACCTCATCCATGGCAATCTCGCCAGCCTGCAACGCCAGTTCCGGGCTAAAGCGCTTGCCTTTGAGACAATCCTCCGCCTGTTGGGCGCGAACAACGGTGGGGGCAACCGAGCCAAAGGCCAGCTTGCAATCCACCACCTTGTCGCCGTCGCGGACCAGCACGGCCGCCACACTCACCTTGGCCAGGTCCGCCTCCACCCGGGTGATCTTGATAAAAGCGCTGCCGGTTCCCGCCTGGGGTTTGGGCAGCAGCACCTGGGCCAGCACCTCGCCCGGCCGGAGCGCCACCTTGCCCGGCCCCAGCAGGAATCCGGTCAGCGGGACCGTACGCTCGCCGGCCGGGCCAACCAGCTTGAGGTGGGCGCCAAAGGCCAGCAGCGCCGGCACCGCGTCGGAGGCCGGCGAGCCGTTGCAGATGTTCCCGCCCAGGGTGCCCATCATCTGGATTTGCATCGAGCCAAAGGCGGCGCAGGCCTCGGCCAGAGCCTGGAAACCGGGCTGCACAGCCGGCAGCGCGCGGGTTTCGTGGATGGTGGTCAGTGCGCCGATCGCATATTGGCCGTCTTGCCAGCCAGCGCCGCGCAACTCGGGCAGTCGGCCGATGTTGATGACCACGGCCGGGGATTTGTGCTCCTGCTTCATCTGCACCAGCAGGTAGGTGCCACCAGCCAGCAACTTGGCGCGATCGCCGTGCTCGGCAAGCAAAGATACCGCCTCTTCAAGCGAGGTTGGCTCCAGATAATCAAATTCGTTGACCAGGATGTGGGTATTGGTCATTTGGTACGCTTTAATGGGTGCCTGGCACATGTCCAGCCTCCTTTTCCTTCATCGCTCGTAACTGCCCAGCCCAAGGGCTTGAGTAGGGTAAGATGGGGGGTGTGCGGGGGCTTCGCCCCGCTGTTGGCGGGATGTCCCACGCCCGCACACCCCCCCCATCCATCTTTACACTACCCGAGTAGTTTCCAACGCCCACAGGATTTTTTCCGGCGTGATGGGGAGTTCGTAAAAGCGGATGCCGATGGCATTTTGGATCGCATTGGCGTAGGCGGCTGCTACCGGGTTGGTCGCCGCCTCGCCAATCCCCTTGGCCCCATGCGGGCCGGTGGGCTCGTAGGTGTCGGCAAAGTAGGTGGCAAAATCCTTGACGTATGGCGTCTCGCCGATGGCCGGGGTTTTGGCGTCCATCCAGTAACCTTCCCCATAAACCTGCCCATCTGCATTCCAATCGTTTGTCTCATACAGCGCAAAACCAGCACCCTTGTTGAGGCCGCCTTCCAGTTGGCCGGCCGCCATCACCGGATTGACCACCGTGCCACAGTCGCTGCCCATCGCAGCACGCAACGTTTTGACCAACCCGGTCCAGGTGTCCACCTCAATCTCCACGTAAACGGTGACGTAGGCAGGCGGGCAATTGGTCGGCCGGTAGCTGACCACGGATGCAATCGTCTTCCAGCTCTGCTCCCAGCAGCGGGTGGCAATTTCCTTCACGGTCATCCGCCGGTCCGGAATGGACGGGGCGAACACCACCCCTTGCCCGGTTTCTTCATCCAGTTGCAGGCTCAGCGCGTCCGGATAGATGTTGAGAAAGCGCCCGGCCGTCTCCAACAACTCCTGGCGCACTTCGCTGGCCGCCTTGACGGCCGCGCCGCCGCCGGCGTACACACCTCGGGTGGCGTGGGTCACGCAGTCGTACATCGTGGAGCAGGTCTCGGCCGGAGCCATGTTGACCTTGTCCAGTGGCACGCACAACGTCTCCGCCACCAGCTTGGCAATTGCCTCCAGCGTGCCTCCGCCGTGGTCCATCAGCGCGGTGATCACGTCCACCGAGCCATCCACATTCACTTTGACCATAGCGCCCGAAAAGTCGATCACGTCGCCTGGTTGGGGAGCGCCGGCGCTGGAGGTATGGAAGCCACGCGCCAGGCCAATGCCCCGGCGGTAACGGCCGGTCTGCGAACCCGGTTTCGGCCGGTCGGCCCAACCAATGATCTCGGCGCCCTTTTGCAGCAACTCGGGCACTCCGTCGCTCAACACAATCGAGCGGACCAGCGGCCCCTGACCCCAAAAGGTGTCGCCCAGACCCACATAGTTCTTGAGCCGCAACTCGAGCGGGTCCATCCCCAGCTTGTCGGCCAGTTCGTCGATCAACGATTCGGTGGCAAAGGTCATTTGCGGGTTGCCAAAGCCCTGCATGGCGCAGGAGATCGCCTTGTTGGTGTAGACGGCTTTCCCCTGGTAGCGAATGTTGGGCAGCTTGTAGAGTGAGACCAGCCAGCCAATACTCACGCCCAGGAAAGAATAAGCCTGGACGATGTGCGCGCCAATGTCGGCCACCAGGTTCAAATCAGCGCCGGTCAGCGTGCCATCCTTTTTCGCCGCCAGCCGCAGGTGAATGTGGGTTCCAAAACGGGTGTGGTCGTGGACATCCTCCTCGCGGGTGAGGGTCAGTTTGACCGGCCGGCGCGCCTTGAGCGCCAGCGCCGCGCAGATGGGAATCGGCGAGTTCATCTGGATGCTGGAGCCAAAGGTGCCGCCCACGGGGACCTTCTTTACGTTGACCTTGCTGAGCGGGATGCCAAAGATCTGGCCCAGCAAAATGCGCACGTTGTGGATCGATTGGGTGGTGGGCCACACCGTCAGGCCGCCATCCGGCTCCGGCCGGCAGACGCAGGATTTGGTCTCCATCTGCGCGTGGTAGATCTTTTCGGTCTTGAAGCGCCCCTCAACGATCACGTCCGCCTCGGCAAACGCCTGGTCCGCATCGCCTTCGTTCACCTCGCGCGAGCAGGCAACGTTATGCTCAATCTGGATTTCGTTCGGCCCCCAGAAGATGGTGTCGTAAATCGGCTCGGACCCAGGCTTCATCGCCTCAAACGGGTCCAGCAGCACCGGCAGCACTTCATACTCAACCTTGATGGCGCGGACCGCTTTTTCGGCCAGCGCTTCGGTCTCGGCCGCCACCGCCGCCACCGCCTCGCCCATCCGGCGCACCTTGTCCGCCAGCACGGTGTGGTCGCGGTGCAGCACAGAGGGAATGGTGATGATCCGCTCGTTGTAGCAGACGTGGGGAATATCATCCCAGGTAATCACCACTGCACCCATCGCCTCGGCCGCGCTGGCGTCAATGCTTTTGATGCGCGCGTGGGCGTACGGGCTGGACAGCACCCGGCCGTGCAGCATGCGTGGCAGGATAACGTCAGGCGTGTATTGCTCCTGCCCGGTGACGCGGGCGACGCCGTCCTTGCGGCGCACCTCTTGGCCCACTATCTTCATCTCTGGTTTTTCCATCCCTCTCCCTCCTGCCCGGCTAGATGCGGCCGGTGACCAGCGCGATCAGTGCCATGCGGGTATAGACCCCGTTGCGCACCTGGCGAAAATAGGCTGCACTTGAGAGGCCATCCACATCGGTCGCAATCTCATCCACGCGCGGTAGCGGGTGCAGCACCGTCACCTGCGGGTTGACCCGTTCGATCAACTCACAGGTGAGAACATAGCTCCCTTTCATCTTCTCGTATTCGGCCGGGTCGGCAAAGCGCTCTTTCTGGATGCGGGTCATGTAAAACACATCCGCCTTTGCCAGGGCTGGTTCCAATTTGGTCGTCTCTTCCACTTCCACCCCGTGTTTCCGCAGGCTGGCGGTAATCTCGGCCGGCATCTGCAACTGCTCCGGCGCGACAAGGATCAGCTTGCAGTCATAATGCTTGTAGATTTCCACACCAGCGTGGACGGTTCGGCCGAATTTGAGGTCGCCACAGAGCACAATCGTCTTGCCATCCACCCCGCCACACTCGGACTGAATGGTAAAAAGATCCAGCAGCGCCTGGGTGGGATGCTGGCCCGCGCCGTCGCCACCGTTCAACACGATGGCATCCGCCACGGCCGCGGCCCGCCTAGCAGACCCGATTTCCGGATGGCGCATGGCGATGATATCCACATACTGATCCACCGTGCGAATGGTGTCTTCCAGAGATTCCCCCTTCTTGGCAGAGGTGGAACCCGCTTCCGCAAACCCAATCACGCTGCCACCCAGTCGGTGCATGGCCGCTTCAAAAGAGAGGCGCGTCCGGGTGCTGGGTTCAAAAAAGAGCACCCCCATCAGGTACCCCTTGAGCAAATCAAGCTGCTTTTTGCTTTCAAGTTGCGCCCGGAAACCGGCCGCTACCTTGATAACGTGCTCAATCTCATCACGGGTGAATTGAGCCCCGTCCAGGATGTCTTTCCCCTTCAAATTGACCATTGCGACCTCCCAAAAAACGAATGATTTTGAAATCGAGTTTCTACCTACGGGCCAATATTGATTGGCTATGCGCAAAACCCTTCTGCCCTACTCCAGCGTTCCCTTTTGCAATAGGGTGAAGATGCGAGCAGAGGCACGCCGGCAAGCGTCCACGCATCGTCGGGAAATCTCGTCACTGAATCGTAGCGTTGGGCCAGCCACGCCAATGGCCGCCACCACCCGGCCGTGTCGGCCGCGAATAGGCATTGCAATCCCCCACGCTCCGGGGTCGGTCTCTTCGATGCTCAACGCATATCCCTGGCTGCGGATCACAGCCAGGTCGGCTCGAAGCACATCGGGGTCCGTAATCGAATTGACGTACAGCTTGGGCAGCCCCTTGGCAATGATGGCTTCGATTTCCGCTTCTGGCAAAAAAGCCATCAGGATTTTGGATGAGGCGCCAGCGTATGGCGGCCGGCGCGCTCCCACCGTCAACGCCAATCGGACGGAGTGATGGGTGTCCACCTTGGCGATGCAAACAACCTCCTGATCCTGGTAAATGGTCAACGCGACCATTTCGCCGGTCTCGATCGCCAACTCCTGCATCACCAGTTTGGCCAAGTGGCCCAAGCCGGTGCTCTCCTCCGCCAGGCCACCCCAAATAAACAGCCGGTACCCCAGACGCCACAACTTGTCCTCTGGATCTCGGCGCAGAATGCCATGGACCTCCAGGCTGACCAAAAAACGATGCAAGGTGCTCTTGGGCAGCCTCAGGTGAGCGCTCAAATCTGCCAAAGACCAAACAGGCTTTTCTGTAGAGAAGCAATCCAGCACCTGCACCAGGCGATCAACCGTTTTCACTGACGAACTGCTCATGCCCTCCTCCCCTTTCCTCTTCTGTCACTATGCCGTTAAAGTTTACCAAAAGCTCGGCACCCGTCAATCGTTCCGAATACTAAAACAGAATCCCACTAAGTGGTAGTATACTCCACTGTGGCTCATTTGTCAATTCAAAACAGGCCGGCCTGTTCTCATTTCGGCTGCTTGCAGGATGGCCTCGATCCCCTCGGCCGCCCCGGCCGGCAGCGGCGGCGGTTGGTGGGTGGCCAGAATCGCCTTGAGCCGGGCCCGGATGGCATCCAGCATGGTGGGCGAGCCGGCCGCCTGCCAGTTCTCCCACGGCTGACGGTCCAGCAGCCTGGGAGTCCAAATCTCGCGGCGGCAGCCCCGAGCCGTTTCTTTGGTTGACATAAATTCGCCGCCCGGCCCAACGCGGTCGATCAGGTCCAGCATCAATGTCTCCTGGTTGATCTCCAGGCGGCGCGTCAGCCGCCTGGTGAGGGCAATAATCTCATCGGTCATCACCAGCATTTCCAACGAGCCGATATCCGCGCAGTCCAGGAACCCGGCGTCGTGCGGCAAGGTGGTGCCGCTGAGTGCGGAGAAGATGACTTGAGCCGTGCTTTCGATGGCAGCCTGCAAATCCAGCACCTTGGCTTCGGTGGCCCCGGCCGTGCCCATGAACGGGACACCCAGGTGACGGGCCATTTCTGCGTAGGCCGCGCTGTACAAGCTAAGCTCGGGCGCGCCGTAGGCCGGCCGGCCCGTGCGCGGGTCCATCGGCGTGGGGACACCGCCAATGCACACCGGAGCGCCGGGTTTTTCCAATTGAATCATCGCCAGCCCACTGAGGCTGGCTGCCAGGCTGACCACCAACGTCCCTGCCCCGGTCACCGGCGCGGACGAGCCAGCGCAACCGCCACCCTGGTAGATCACCGGGATGCCTTGCCCGGCCGCCCACAGAGCATTGGCCAGTTCTGCATCGGTGTGAATCAGCGGCGGCTGGCTGCACACAAACAGCGCAAAGAACGGCCGCTGGCGCAACGCATCCTCCCCTCCGGCCGCCAGCGAAGCGATCCGGTAGATGTCCACCATGTTGTCCATTGTGTAGGCCCAGGCCATGATCGGTTTGCCGGTGTTGGAGAGCATGGCGGCAAACTCGTAGACTGGGGCCAACGCGGGATGCACGTCATCGGGCAGCGCCAGCCCCATCACATAATCAATGTTATCCAGCGCGTCGCAAACCAGCGCCGTCGAGCCGGGGTCGCCCCGACGCGCCTTGCGCCGCTCTCCGGTTTCCGGGTCCACAACATAGGTGCAGGTAGGGCCAGGGCCAAAGTGCACCCGGCCGGGCTCCACCTGGATCTGGCGGCCGGGGTCCCGACCCCAGAGGGTGAACGAGCGCGGAGCAGCAGCGATCGCATCCTCGATGACTTGAGGTGGAATGCGAACGCGAACGCCATCGACCCGCGCCCCGGCCGCCGCCAGCAGCTCCCGCCCCTGGGCGTTGAGGACATTAACGCCGGTGCGTTGCAGGCACTCAAGCGTGGCCTGATAGAGCTGAGTGACGTCCGAGTCGCTCAACACCCGCAATTGTAGTGATGGATGAGAAGTAACGCTTTGGGCCATACTGAAGGCTCTCCTGACGATTAGCCGGTCACCGGCCAGCGCTGTTCAAGAATGGTGATAGTGCGAGTTTTGATGATAGCGTGACACAGCCCGTTCCACGGCGTCCCAATTCAGCTCAAAGCCGAGGCCCGGCCGGTCCACGACGCCAAGCTTGCCGCTGTGCGGTGCGAGGTCCGGCACAGCGACCACATCCTCCGTGAGCAACTGGTGCATGATCTGGTTGCCGTCCGACAGGTTGGGCAGCGTCAAACCAACCTGATGTTGGGCACAGTCGGTCATGCCAGTGACCGATTGCCCGTGGAGGCAGATGAGGAGACCGGCCGCCTCTGCCACCGCAGCCGCCTTTCTAAAAGCCAGCAACCCGCCGGTCTCGTGAAATGAGAGCACAATCAGATCGGCCGCCCGCTGACGGCACACCTCGTACACGTCCTGCAACGAATAGACGCACTGGTCGGCCGCAATCGGGATGCGGACCGACTCTTTGACCTGCTTGAGCGCCGGGATGCTGCGTGCCGTTGTCGGCTGCTCCACAAACTCGGGTTCAAAGCGGGCCAGCCGGTTGATCATATAGATGGCGGTTTTGGGGTCCCAGGCCTCGTTAGCATCCAACCGCAACTTGCGGTCGCCGATTGCGGCGCGCACGGCGGCCGCGTTTTGCATATCCTTTTGCTCCCCCCGGCCGACCTTCATGTAGATGACCGAATAGTCGGCCTCGACCGCTTGCCGGGCGTCCTCGGCCAACTCGTCGGCCGTGTCCCCCTGCAGAAAGGCAAAATAGTCCACCTCCAGCCGGTACGCGCCGCCCAATAACTGGTAGATCGGCCGGCCGGACGCTTTGCCAATGATGTCCCACAGCGCCATCTCCACCCCGGCCAATGTAACGCTGGAGAAACGTGGCAGGTAGTTAAAGCTGCCCAGAAAGCGCGCCCGGTTGACGAGCCGTTCGACGTCAAAGGGCGATTCCCCGACCAGCAGCGGGGCAATGCCCTGCAGCGCGCTGATGGCGGTCTCGGCCGGGCGGGCAGCCACGGTCTCCCCGTAGCCGGTGATGCCATCGGTTGTCTCGATCTCCACCAGCAGGTTGGCCGTTCCCAGGTCCACCCGGCCGGCCCAATGATAGGGCTCTTTGAACTCCAGCGCCATCGGCCGAAAACGCAAGTTGGTGATCTTCATCGTCAGCCTCCAGAATTAGCTCAGCAGCCGGGTCAGTTCGCGCACATCCGGCAACTGCTCAAAATGCCACAGCATGTCCAGTAGCCGGTCCGCCAGGGCTGCCTCCAGCACAAAGCCCGCCAGCCAGCGGAACTTGCGCGACATCCGCTCCTGATCCCAGCCGGGCTGTGGGAAGCGCAACCCGCCATCCACCAGCCCGGAGCAGAACTGGCGCCCATCCTCCAGCGCAATGGTAACGACGCTGGCAAACCGGCCGCGCGGGTCGCCCTGCTCAAAAAGTCGGCACAGCGCCTCCAGTTCGGCCGATTCCACCACCTCCACCTTTTGAGCCAGCGCCCGGATTTGGGGGTCAACCAGTCGCTCTTCGAGCATCTGCGTTGGGCCAACCTCGCCATCCACCAGCATGGCAGCCAGCGGCCAGGCCTGGTTGAACTGCGCCTCCTCTGTAGTCGAAGGCAACCGCGTGCCCAATCGAAAGGTGCTGTGTGACCCCTCAACCCGGATGTGGGAAATCTCGTCCAGAGAGATCTGGTGCTGCTCCACCAGTTGCCTGGCCCCCTCAACGCCAGCGTGGGCCCAGCCGCAACAGGCGTGGCGCTCGCTCTTCCAAGCCACGCCATCCACCATCAGGTACTCCCGGCCGATATCCTCCGCCCATGCCCGATACGCCGGAAAGGAGAGCAGCGTGGGAATGCCGGTAAAACCGCGCTCCGCCAGCCCGGCCGAGACAATCCCCGCCATCGGGGACCAGTGGATGCCATGCTTGACCATCGCCGGGTCGTCCACGTCGCGCAGCATCGGCACGTTGGGCGCGTGGTATTCCGCAATGCCCAGGGCATGGCGGGCCAGCTGCGGTGACAGGCGCATCAGGTGGGCCGCCACGGCCGCGCAGGCCACCGTCCCCCACGAGCCGCACGCCTGGTAAACGTCGTGATGGTCGTGCCAGCACCGGCCGATCCGGTGTGCTACCTCGTACCCCACCACCATTCCGCACAGCATCTTGGCTCCGCTCAATCCCAGCGATTCGGCAACTGCCAGGGCGGCCGGGAAAATCTGCGCCCCCGCGTGGCCGTAGGCATAGCGCGCGCTGTCGTCAATGTCGATCCCGTTGGAGGCGCAGCCGTTGGCAAAGGCCGCCCCGGCCGCGTTGGCTCGCCGGCCGCGCAGCAGGACGGTTGCCTCGTCACCGGGCCAGGCTTCGGCCGCGTATTCCGCGCCTATCCGGCTGACCCGAGTTAAAGTACCGGCCAGCGTTCCCCCCAGATTGTCCACCAGGCACATCCGAACCTTGGTCTGGACCGCCTCTGGCAAGGCATCCCAGCGCACGTCGGCGATGAATCGAGCAGTCAGCTCATCCGGGTTCATGGCGCAGCCTTCAGGCGCTACCATAGTGCCGGCCGCCGATCTCCACCCAGGTTCCAACGTTTGTCTCCCTGGCCCGTTGCAGAATGTGATGAGCCGCAGCCAGGTCTTCAATGGCAATGCCCAGGGACTTGAAGAGCGTCACCTCGTCGCGGGACCGCCGGCCGGGGACCGCCCCCAGCAACAGTTCGCCCAACTCACCCACAATGTGATCATCGCCAATGGCCCCTTCCCCTTTGGGGATGAGAAATTCACCAGCTTCGTTAAGCGTCGACTCGCGCCGGTCCACGAACAGGCGCGACCGAACCACGGCCGCGGTGTCCAACTCGCGGGCTGATGGCTTGAACGTCCCCACGGCGTTGATGTGCGCCCCGGCCGCGATCCACTCCCCCACCACCACCGGCTCGGTCGCCGTGGTCACTGTGCAGATGATGTCAGCGCCGGCCACCGCTTCCCGGGCAGACTGGGTCACTTCTACCGCGATGTTGTGACGAGCCGACTCGCGCTCGGCAAAGCGGCAGGCCCCCTCCCGCGGCAGGCTGAACACCCGCACCCGCCGGAGGTCGCGCACCGCCATCATCGCCTCCAGATGGGTCCTGGCTTGCGTCCCCGCCCCAATGATCGCCAGGTCACCGGCATCCGCCCGCGCCAGCAACCGCGTCGCTACCCCGCTGACGGCCGCCGTCCGAATGGCTGTCACGGCCGTGCCATCCACAATTGCCCGCAGCAATCCGTTCTGCGCGTCAAACAGCACCACCACCCCCTGGTGGGTGTCGTATTCGGTGCCATAGTTGCCGGGAAATGCAGCAATCACCTTGACCCCCACCGACTGGATTCCTCCCAGGTACGAGGGCATCAACCCCATCAGGTTCTGCCCGTCGGGGAGCAACAGCATGGTGCGCAGCGGCAGCAGAACATCCCCGCCTGCCAACATCTTGAGCGCGTCGGCCATAACGTCAATGCACTCGGCCATGGGGAGCAACTCGGCTACCTGATCCTGATTGGCTATCAATACCTTCATTCTGTTCAACCCTCTCCTATGTGGCTTTCACCACGCTCAAATCAGATTACCCGGCGGCCTCGGTGTACCTTCCTGAACGGTCCGCTCGCACCAGGCGCGATAGCTGGCAGCACACTGCCGGCCGGTCGGGGTTGCGGCCGCCCCGCCCAGTGACGTGCACAACAGCTCCGGTGGCAGCCGCCGGCCGACCGCATCCGCGACGTCAATCGCCTCGTGCAACGGCAACACCGCCTCCCGGCCTGCCAGCGCCAGATCGGCGAACACGTGCGCCATGCAGGTGGCCGTAATGATCCGGCTGCGGCAGGGCTGCCCATGGCCGCCGGGGATCGGGTCACATGGCCAGCCGGTGGTCGCTTGCAGCAGCAGGCTGGCAGCGTTCTCTGCCTGTTCCGGGCTGCCGCCAACCAACTCCACAATACCGGCCGCAGCCATCGCCCCACACACACCACACTCACCGGTGCAGCCAATCACCTCGCCGGTTGGGTCGGTGCGAGAAAAGGCAATCGCGCCCACCCCGGCCGCCACAATTAACCCGTGGAGCAGGTCCTCGTCGCTGTATCCCCTGGCCTGCTGAACCGCATACAACGCCGCGTAAACATAGCCCCCACCGCTACCCATTGGCCCGGCCACTACCTCCACCCCTGGAATGCCAGCCCCCGCACCATACGCCCACCGAAGCGTGTCGGCCGTCAGGTTGTCGGTCAGCCGGCCGGGGGAGTCCATCCGTCGCGCCCAATCGGCCGCCATGTTGCGCTTGAACGGGCCTTCCGGAAAGACGATCTCCTCATCGTAGACCGCGTGGGTTTGGCGGTGCATCTTGGCCGCCAGGTCCCGCATGGTGGCGATCACCCGGTCCCGCGGCCAGCCGGATGCGTCCATCTCGTACTGCACAGCCGTCTCCCACAGGGTCATCCCCCGCTGCCGGGCAATCTCCCGCCAGCGGGTCATGCTATCGAACAGCTGGGGTTTGCGCTCCGGCCGGGTGAGGACCGGCAACACCGGCCGCAACAGGGACATTTCCACACCGGGCAGCAGCGCCCGGAGGCGGTCCATCGAGGGAGGATCGGCCGTCTTGAAGAACCAGAGTTGTCCCCGGCCGGGTTGTGCAACGGTTCCAGCCTCAACCAGCGCCGACAGCTCCCCCGCCAGTTCGGTTTCCTTGCCGGCCGGGAGCGTCTCCAGTGGGTCAAAGATCAGCAGCACGTAGCTGTCGCCCTTGAGTTGCAGCGGATAGCCGCAAATCAACTGGGTCTCGATCATGCCGCCGCCGGTGGAATCTCCCACCAGCGTCACGGTCCGGCCGCTCCGCCCGGTCAGAATTAGCTTGATGGCATTGATGTGAGTGCTCTCTTTCATCTGGCAGAAATCGAACGCGTGCGCAATGCCAGCCTCTGCAGCCAACCTGTCGGCCGCAAACAGCCGGATGTCGTCCGGCAAAAACCCCATGGCGCCGGCCAGCATAGCGTTATCCTCGTACATCATGCCAAACGTCCCGGCAAAGGAGCCATCCCGATCCAACTGCACGCGGATTTCGGTTGAGTCTTCCCCAAGCAGGCAATGAGCCAGATAAGCCAGGCGACACGGAGCAGCCGTGTGCGAACTGGAGCCGGGTTGCATCACCGGCCCAAAGACATCGTTGAAAAACTCGGGGTAAAGTTCCACTGCCATTCAGTTTCCTACCAAAACGGCCGTGCGGCCGGAGCGATTCAACAACAGCTTTGTTCCGATTATCGGAACACAATTTCGCTATCTAGGTTATCACAGACCGCTCCGGCCGTCAACCAGTTGACACCAACGAGCGCTCTGCTATAATCAGCGACACCTATTCAGAATGTGAATACTCATCTTCTGACCAAAAGGTTGCTAACAATGCCTGACCCCACACCTCCGGCCATCCAAACTGCCCTGCTCGGTTTTCTCGTCGCCGGCCCCAGGCACGGCTACGAACTCTACCACGAATTCAGCGCCGACCTGGGCCGCGTCTGGCAGCTCGGCCGGAGCAAGCTCTACGCCCAACTCAAACAGGCCGAGGAAGCGGGCTGGGTCGCGTCCGAAACCGAACTGCAGGAAAACCGGCCGCCGCGCAAGGTGTATCAGCTCACGCCAGTCGGCGAGCAGGCCTTCCGCCACTGGCTGCACCAACCCACCCCCAACCTGCGCCAGATCCGGGTCGAGTTCCTGGCCCGCATCTACTTTTTCCAACGCTTTGAACTGCCTGAACTGTATGATTTGGTCGCCCGCCAAAAAGAGTTGCTGCAATCGCGCATCGACTCGCTGGCTGGCAAAGCGGCCGAGACCGACGACAGCTTTTGGCACCTGGTGCTCGAGTTTCGCCGCGGCCAATTGGAGGCCGTGGTGCGCTGGCTGGACGGCTGCATCCCCACCGCATGATCCAGCTCCACGACCTGTCCGTGCGCTACGGCGACCAGCCTATCCTGCGTGATGTCTCGCTCCGGATTGAGGCCGGGGAATTTGTGCTGGTCAGCGGGCCATCCGGCTGCGGCAAAAGCACGCTGGCGCTCTGCCTGGCTGGCCTCATCCCGCAGGAGGTTGAGGCACAGTTTTCCGGCCGGGTTCTGATTGATGGGCTGGACACAAGCCAGCACCCTGTTTCTGCCCTGGCCCAGCGCGTGGGCCTGGTTTTCCAGAACCCGGCCACCCAGTTGTTTAACGCCACGGTGGCGGAAGAGGTGGCCTTTGGCCCGCGCAACCTGGGGCTGCCGGCCGATCAAGTGGCAGGGCGGGTTGAGTGGGCCATGGAAGCGGTTGGCATCACCCACTTGCGCGGCCGGCCGGTGCGCCACCTGTCCGCGGGAGAGCAGCAGCGGGTGGCGATTGCGGCCGTGCTGGCCATGCGGCCGGCCGTGCTGGTGCTGGACGAGCCAACCGCCAACCTGGACTGGCACGGCGTGGAGCAGATCGCGGACACACTGGCCCGGCTGCACCAAGAAGAAGGGCTGACCGTGGTGCTGATCGAACACCGGCTGGCGGCGGTCGCGCCGCTAGCGACGCGCGTGGTGCTGATGGACGCCGGCCCATCCGCGCAGTTGCGCGGTTGCGCGGCCGACGGAGCACCGCAGGAGGTTCTGGGCAACAAACAAACGCTTGCCAAGCTAGGCTTGCGCTACCCCTGGCTGGACGCCGAGCGGCGGCTGGAGAGCGCACCGGCCGAGCCAATGCCATCGCAATCCACCCAGCCACTGGTCCAACTGCGGGAGGTGACGGCCGGCTACGGCCGCCACACAGCCCTCTCCGGGCTGAACCTGGCATTGTACCCCGGCCAATTCGTCGCGCTGGTGGGTGACAACGGGGCTGGCAAGAGCACCGTCGCCCGGCTGCTGGCCGGTATCTTGCGGCCGCAGCGCGGTCAGGTGATTTGGCATCCGGACGCGCGCCGGTTGCCCCCCGGCCGGCGAACCGGGCTGCTCTTCCAGAACCCACTCCACCAATTGGTCTGCGACCGGGTGGACGACGAGGTGGCTTTTGGCCCGCACAATTTCCGGCTCAACGGGACGCTGGGGCCATTGCTGGCGGCGGCCGACCTCACCCACCTGGTGGCGCGCCGGCCGGGGACGTTGAGCGTGGGTCAGCAGCAGCGCACCGCACTGGCGGCCGCGCTCGCCTTGCAGCCCCGCCTGCTCATCCTGGATGAACCGACCATGGGCCAAGATTGGGCCCACCTCAGCCGCCTGATGGACTATCTCACACACCTGCACAGCAACGGGCAGACTATCCTGCTCATCACCCACGACGACCGGCTGGTGTACCGTTACGCCCGCCACGTGATCCGCTTGTCAGGCGGCAGAGTTGCATCGGCCGGCGCCATCCCCCGGCCGGAACCGCTGCCGCCATTTCCCAATCCCACTTTCACGCAAGGAGTCCGCACATGAAACTAGTCAAGTACACCGTCCGCGACTGGGTTTACATTGCCGTCTTTGGCGCCCTCTGGGGGGTGCTGGAGATGACGCTGGGTGCCTACCTGCACGTCGTCTTTCCCCCGCTGGCAGATACGTTCTTCATCGGCCTGATCATGGCCGGCATCGGCGTAGTGGTTGCGCTGGTCGGCCGCACGTTTGTACCCAGGACCGGCTCAATCCTGTTCATCGGGATCATCACCGCCATCCTCAAAGCGTTCAGCCTGGGTGGCAACGTGCTGGGTGCTGTGGTTGCCATCCTGGCCGAGGCGATCCTGATGGAACTTGCTCTGTTGAGCGCACAGACGGGCCGGTGGCGCTACGTGTTGGCCGGCGCGCTGGCGGTGGGCTGGAACTTTTTCCACAAGTTTGTCATGATGCGCCTGCTGTACGGCAAGGGGATCAACGAGGTTTACACCAAGATGGTCAAGGATGGAGCCCAGACTCTGGGGGTTGACATCTCGCAGGCCTGGCTGATCATTGCGGCATTGTTCCTGCTGCGGGTCGCGGTGGGCGCCGCGGCTGGCTGGCTGGGCTGGGAACTCGGCCGGCTGGTCGCCAAACGTCTGGCCAGAGAATAGTGCGCCAGGTTCGATTGGGGGCAGGCAGCCACCTGCTCTTTCTGGTTTGGACGCTGCCGCTGGTAGCGCTACTGCCGCCCGACGGCCGGCTCTGGCTGGTGCTGACAGCGGTGGTCCTGTTCGGCATGCACGGCAACCGGAGCGGGTTGCGCCTTGCAACCCGGCCGCGCTTCTGGCTCTTCCTGCTCTCCATCGTGGTCATCGCCCCCTTTGTGCTGGGTGAGCCAGAGCTGTACTGGGGCAGCGTGGGTCTGTCGCGAGCAGGACTGGCGGCCGGGCTGGGGATGGCGCTGCGGGCAGCGATCTTGATGCTGGCCTTCAACACCACGCTGGGCGCGCTGACCATTTCTCAATTGATGGCCTTGTTCGAGCGGGCCGGGTTGCGCGGATTGGGCTTTGCCTTGGGCGTGGCGGTCAACCTGACCGCCACGCTGCAAGAGGTGGTGGTGGCCGCTTACCACACCATCCGGCTGCGCGGTGGATGGCGCCGGCCGGTTCAGAACGCCCCCCTCTTTCTGATCACCGTGATCGCCAACGCACTGCGCTACGGGGATGATGTGGTCAAGTCGGCTGCCGCCCGCGCCTTTGATCCCAACGCTCCATTGCAAACACCGGGCCGGCACGCAAGTTCGTGGGACAGGCTCTTTGCGGCCGGACTGGCTGTGGCGGCCGCCTGCCTGCTGGTCCCGCTCTGGTTGGGGTAACCGATGCGCGGCGAGATTCTGGTACTGACCGGCCGGCGAGGAATCGGCAAGAGCACCCTTTGCCTGCGCGCGGCAGAGGCGGCCTGCCGGCGAGGGTTGGCACCGGCCGGAGTGATCTCACCGGCGCGGTTTGCGGCCGGGCGTAAGGTAGGCATTGATTTGCTGGACGTGCGGGGTGGCAAGCGCCGGCCGCTGGCCGTAAGCGACCAGTCTCCGGGCCCGATCCGCACGCAGAGCTACCGCTTCCGCCCGGAAGCCATGATCTGGGGGGCGGGGGTCATCGCGGCCGCCCCGCCCTGCAGATTGCTCATCGTGGACGAGCTGGGGCCACTGGAACTGGTGCGCGGTCAGGGTTGGACTGTCGCGCTGGAGGTGCTGCGCGCCGGCCGCTTTGACCTGGCGCTGGTAGTGGTCCGGCCGGGGCTGGTGCACCTTTTCCACCAACGCATTCCAGATCGACCGGTGGAACTGCTGCCGCTGCCCGCGCCGGCCGGTACAGACCCACTCGCTGAGATCCTCGCCCGGCTGGAGTGACCCCTAAAATGCAAACGGGCTCTGCTCCATTGGAGGCAGAGCCCGTTCCTGTCACAGCCCGTCGAGTTACGGCCGGAATCCGGGCGGGGTCGGGTTGTGGCAGATGGCATCCAGCCTGGCCAGGACGTCGGCCGGGAGCGGCTCCGGCCGGTGGCTTTCCAGGATCGCCAGCGCCTTTTCCTGCGCCCGCTGGCGCATCGTCTTGCTGCCGGCCGCTTCCCATTCTGCATAGTTGCGGCGGTCAAACAGCTTGGGATACCAATCCTTTTTGAAATGCTTGAGCGTGTGCTGGCTGCCCATGAAATCACCCTGCGGCCCGACCTCGTCGATCAGGTCAAGCGCCAGCGTTTCGGCGTTGATCTCCAGCCCCTGCATAAAGTGCTTGGTGTAGGCAATCAACTCGTCGCAGATGACAATCTGCTCGATCGAATTGCACATGCCCCCTTCCAGGTAACCCACGTCGTGCGCCATCTGCGCGCCGGCCAATGTTTCCAGCATGATGGCAAAGGCCGCTTCCGCGGCCGCCTGCTCATCGGGGATCTTGGAATCGCTGCAGCCGGTGAGGCCAAAGATGGGCAAGCCATAGCGATGAGCCAATTCGACCAGCATCACCCGGTTGGTCGGGTCGGCGTAGGCATCCACGGTGGTGCGCATGTCCAGCATGTCGTTCACGCCGCCAGTCAGGATGATGGGCGCGCCTTCCCGCTTGAGTTGTGCGATGACCAGCCCGGCCAACTCACCGGCGTTGGCCAGCGCAAGCGCGCCGGCGGCCGTGATCGGCCCATTCACTCCGCGCAACACGACTGGCGTATAGGTAGTGGGCAGCCCGCGTTCCGCCAGGAAAAGCAACTTTCGCAGCGCCTCTTGATTGTGGCGCATGGCGCTGGTCACGTTGATGTAGCAGGCGGTGATGGGATTGCGGCGCAGCGCCTCCGCGCCTCCGGCCACCGCCTCCGC
Organism: uncultured Chloroflexia bacterium; assembly: GCA_963707345.1. GTDB lineage: Bacteria > Chloroflexota > Anaerolineae > Promineifilales > UBA4811 > CAVPPE01. Next base: position 301,511 of record CAVPPE010000001.1, on the reverse strand, counting down.
CATCTTGACCACATCCACACAGCCGTCAAATTCTGTGGTGACGAACAGAATGGGCTTGGTGCTGTTCATCAGCATGGCCCGCATCTGAAAGCGGTCGGATGTTTCCTGCTCCATGTCGGAGGCGATGCAGAAGGACATCAGGAAATCAATATTCGGCAGCGCGTCGCAGACTGTGATGGCGTCCACAATGTCCTGCAGCGTGCCCGGCCGGCGCTCACCGGTGCGCACGTCAATCACGTTGGGGCAGTCCGATCCGGGACCGTAAAAGACATTGTTCCGCTCCAGAGGCATGACCCGCCGGCCGTTGCGGTCGCACAGCACCGCCCGCTTGGGGGCAACTGTCAGCGCCCACTCGACCAGACTGGGGGGGATGCGCACCCGGTTCTCGTCTTCCACAGTGAGCCCTTTCTTTCTCAACAGCTCTACTGCTTCCGGCTCGTACAGGCAAACGCCGGTCCGATCCAGGATTTCCAGGCTGGCGTGGTGCAGACGCTCGACCTGGTCGTCGGAGAGCTTGCGGAAACGGGGCGTATCAAAGGCGGTGTAATTGCTTTGCAGGGTCATGGTTTTTCGTTCCTCCTGATGATCTTGGACAAAACAAGCAGGCTCATTCGGATGCCCGCTGGATAGCTTGGGTCAACGCGTCACGCACCAGCACCGGGATGATCGCCAGCCGGTACTCGCGCGACGCCCGCATCACGCTGGTGCGAGGGTTGGATTCGCTTTGCGCCAACCGGCCGGCCTCGGTCACCGCCTCAGCAGTTGGCTCCTTGCCCGCCAGGAAACGCTCGGCCGCCCGCGCGCGGAACGGCCGGGGCGCCACTGGCCCCAGGGCCACCGTCGCTCGCTCGATCCGCCCGGCCGCTATCACCACGGTGACGGCACAATTGAGGATGGGCAGCGCCAATGATGCCCGCCGGCCGATTCGCTCCCAGGCAGTGCCCCACTGCCCGGCCGGCACGGGAAAACGCAGATGGGTGATGATCTGCCGGGTGGGGTCCACGGCCGACTTGCCTGGCCCAAGAAACAGCTCTTCTACCGACCGCCAGGCAGCGCCATCTCGGTCCACTAGACGCGCTTTGGCCTGCAACGCCAGCGCCACCACCGCGCCGTCGGCGGCCGGCATGGCCTGCACAATATTGCCGGCCCAGGTAGCGGCCGTCTGGATGCCAATTGCGCCCACCGATCCGGCGGCGGCCGCCAGCGCGTGGACCTGCTGGCACACAAACGGGTGCGATTTGAGAGTGGCAAAAGTAACCGCAGCTCCCACTTCCAGCATCCCATCCCGCACCACAATCTGGCCCAATTCAGGAATGCGGGTGATGTCCACCAAACAGGCGGGCTGCTTTTTGCCCTTGCGGATGTCGGGCAACACATCCGTGCCGCCGGCCAGCACCAGCGCCTGGCCCGGCCGGGATTCCAGCATCTCAATTGCTTCCTGCACCGTGGTTGGGTAAAGGTACTCGGTCATCCTTCCCCCCTGCTTCGCAACGTTTGCAACACCCGCTCCGGGGTGGCCGGAATGGTCCGCAGACGAGCGCCAATGGTTCGCGAGACCGCGTTGATAATCATCGGCGTGGAAGGCAACATGGCTACCTCGCCCAAACCCTTGACGCCGTGTGGCCCCTGGCGGCTGGGCACCTCAATCAGGATTGACGTGATTTCGGGCATGGATTTGGCGGTGGGAAGGTAATAATCGCTAAAGCCGGTGCTGACCCCAGGCAGGTACTCTTCCATCAGTGCCGCGCCCAACCCCATCACCACCGCGCCTTCGATCTGCCCCTGCGCGTCCAGCGGGTTGATCGCCCGGCCGACGTCATGCGCTGCCACCACCCGCAGCACCTGCACCTCGCCGGTCTGCAGGTTGACGGCCACCTCAGCCAGTTGCGCGCCGGTGACGATCAGTGGGATATACTCCGGCCGGGTCTCCTGCGGGAAGAGTGGCGACAGGTCAAAGAAACCAATCAGCTTGCGGGATTTGCCCATACGCTCGAACTCATCGGCCACCGCGGCCAGGGAAACCACCCGGTCGGGGTCATTCTGCGCCACTACCTTGCCATCACCCAGCGCCAGCAACGCCGGGTCGGCGTCCAGCATCTCGGCCGCCACCCCCAGAATCTCGTTCCTCAGTTGGCCGGCGGCCGTCGTCACGGCGCCACCGACGAAATAGCTGGCGCGCGACGCGCCCTGAATGCCGCTATCCGGCACCCGGCCGGTATCAGCGTTGACAATCTCGACCTGGCTGCGGGACACACCGAGCGCCTCGGCCGCCATCTGGCTCATCACCGTGGTGATCCCCTGCCCGTAATCCGGGGCTGAGCAATAGACCACCAGACGCCCGTCGGCTTTCAGTTCGGCGTGGGCCTCAATCTTGAGGGAGCCGGATTTACCAAAGCGGTACCACATACCCGCCAGCCCACCCCCCCGGCGCCACGGTCCGGCCGGGTGGGTCGCATTGTACGCTTCCGCATCCTGCCGGAACTGACGGTAGTGCGGCCGCACGGCCTCCAGCGCCTGCTCGTAGCCCAACGATTCCGCCACCGGGTAGCCCAGAAACGAGCGTTCCCCCTCGGTAATGCTGTTCCGCAGGCGAAAATCAATCGGGTCGTCGCCAAAATGCTGGATCAGCTCGTCCAGCGTACACTCTAACGCAAAGGTGGATTGGGCGGTTCCAAAACCGCGGTATTGACCACTCTTGGGGCCATTGGTGTACACGCTTCTCGCTTCGGCATCCACCGCCTGCCAGCGATACGCGCCACCACTGGCGGTGACCGCATAGTTGGAGATGTACTGCCCGTGGGCGTCATAGCCGCCGGTATTGCAGTCAATCCGAACCTGGATGCCGGTCAGCCGGCCGCTTTTTTCGGCGCCAATCCGGTAGCGCACTCGGTATGGGTGCCGTTTGGGAGAGGCGTCGAACGATTCGCGGCGCGAGTAGACCAGGCGCACCGGCCGGCGGGTGTGATGCAACGCCAGCGCCGTCACCAGAAACGGCCACGGGTCCTGCTTTCCGCCAAACGTGCCGCCAGTGGGTGGTACAATCACCCGCACCCGTTCTGGCGGGATGGCCAGCAGCGCCGCGATGTACCCTTGCTGGTAGTGCGGCTCGTGGGTGCCGCCCACCACGGTCAGCCGGCCGGCCTCGTCAAAAAAGCCCACCAGTGATTCGCGCTCGATGGCCGAGTGTTCCAGACAAGCCGTGTTGTACTCGGTCTCCAGCACCACGTCTGAGGCTGCCATCGCTGCCTGCAGATCGCCATGCTTGATCTGGTAACTGGTGAGCACATTTCCCCGGCCGGCAATCGGGAAAGCCCCTTCCTGCAACGCCTCTTCAGGATCAAAGGTATGGGGCAAAACCGTGTACGCTACTTCAATCGCAGCCAGGGCCGCCTCGGCCGCGGCCGGCGATTCTGCCACCACCAGCGCAACGGGCGCGCCCACCATCCGCAGCGTGCTGCCAACCCCGGGCAGCACCGGCTCATCCTGACTGTAACTGACAAAGCTGTTCAGTCCAGGGATGTCCGCGGCCGTCAGCACCCGCACCACGCCGAGCAGACCGGCCGCCCGGCTCACATCCAACGCCGTGAGTAGCGCGTGATGGTGGGGGCTGCGCAACACAGATAGGTGCAGCATGCCGGGCAGCGCATAGTCCTCGGCGTATTGGGCCCGGCCGGTCACTTTGGCAATCGAATCGGTCCGCAGCGCACTGCCGCCCACCAGCGGCCGGTGCCAGGTCTGAGGGGAGGCTGGTTGCTCGCCACGCATGCGGGCGGCCGCCAGTTGGACCGCATCCACAATCTTGGTGTAACCAGTACAGCGGCAGACGTTCCCTTCCAACGCCTCGATCACCTGTTCCTTGGTGGGATTTAGTTCGCGGTCCAGCAGTGCCTTGGCGGCCAGCAACATGCCCGGGGTGCAGTAGCCACACTGGATGGCGGCCGCCTCAATAAAAGCGGTTTGCAATGGATGCAGATCGTCCGGCCCGCCCAAGCCCTCCACGGTTTGCACCGCCCGGCCGGCCACCTTGCCCACCGGCGTCAGACAGGAGCGCACCGGCAAGCCGTCCAGCAACACCGTGCAAGCGCCGCATTCCCCCTCGTGGTCACAACCCTGTTTGGTTCCGGTCAACCCCAGATCATTGCGCAGCACGTCAAGCAGCGGCGCGGCCGGGTCGCTGCGCACGGAAACCAGCCGGTTGTTCAGCGTGAAAGCGACGGGTGCGTGCTCGCTCGTCATGAATCAATCAACTGATGGATCAATTCAAAATACTGGAACGGTGTTTCATTATTGGATTATACAGCAGATTGGGTGGGCCGTCAAGCACAGCCTTTTCAGCGCAAGACCTGACAAGCGGGTCTGTTGATGCTAAAATCAACGCACACGGTTGGCGCTTCTGGCAACCACTGGCGCAGAACAGGAGGAGAAAGATGCTTTCCAACACACCAATCGCCTTTATCGGCAGCGGCATAATGGCCGAGGCCATGATTACCGGTCTGCTCAACCAACAGTTGGTCACGCCGGATCAGATCATCACGGCCGGGCCCCGGCCGGAGCGCGGCCAGCAACTGGCCGAGAGCTACGGCGTGCGCTGGACCACCGACAACGAGCAGGCGGCCGAGGAAGGCGAGGTCGTCATCCTCTCGGTCAAACCCCAGGTGCTCAACAAGGTCATCCCGCAGGTGCGGGGCCACCTGCGCCGGCAAAACCTGATCCTGTCCATCGTCGCCGGCGCGCCGCTTAAACTGCTGTCAGACGGCATGGCACACGCATCTGTAGCACGAGCCATGCCCAATACACCCGGGCAGATCGGTCAGGGAATCACCGTCTGGACGGCCGCCCAGGAGGTCAACGCTGCCGGCCGGGAGCAAGCGCGCGCCATCCTGGGAGCGCTGGGGGACGAGATCTTTTTGGAGGACGAGGATTACCTGGACATGGCCACCGCACTCAGCGGCACCGGGCCGGCCTACGTATTCCTGTTCATGGAGGCGATGATTGATGCCGGGGTGCATCTGGGCTTCTCAAGGCGGGTGGCCACCCAACTGGTGCTGCAAACCATGGCCGGGTCGGTGGCTTACGCCCAGCAGAGTCCGCTTCACGTGGCAGAGTTGCGTAACCAGGTCACATCACCCGGCGGCACTTCGGCCGAAGCGCTCTATCACCTGGAAAAAGGGGGCTTGCGGACAGTCGTCTCGCGGGCCATCTGGGCAGCCTACCAGCGGTCACGCGCGCTGGGCCACGAGCGGCAGCGCGGCGCGCTGCCCGATGTCAATGGGTGAACTGGACTGTCCCGCGCATCTCCATGGGCAGCGTAAACAGGTAGACGGCCGCCAGCGCCAGTCCTAACAGCAGCACAAACCAGGGAAGCAAAGCCCTTGTTGGTTGCCCCTCCCTTGCAGCGACCCAGCCGAGCACGTTCAGGCTGGCCAGCAACCCCACCAGCACCGCCAGGATTTGCAGCGGCAGCAGCCAGGTAGCCGGCAGAATCGCCCCCAGCGTCCAGTTGGGCTCACCCCCCATCAGCCGGATGCCATGATCCAGTAAAAAGGTCTGCAACACCGGCACCACCGTAAGCGCACCAGTGGCAAAGTGAAAGAGATAGTGCCCCAGCCAGATCGCCAGGCCCAGCGGGACAAAGGCGGGCGCGTGCCGCGCCAGGATCGCCCGCAGCGGCTCGCGCGCGCCAGCCCGGCCGAGCGCTGCGGCCGCCAGCCCCAATCCGGTCGGCAGAACCAGGTTGCCCACCGCAAAGATCAACAATAGAATCACCCCCTCGCTGCGCACATTGAGCCAGCGGGCCAGCGTTTCCTCCAGCGTGTAGATGGGCGGCACCATCCCCAGCGCGTTGCTCACCCCGGAATAGGCGAGCATCAGCGTCAGAAACGAGAGGTCCCAGCGCCTGCGCCAGGCACCGGCCGCTAGCTCTGACCCCGGCCGGCGGACAGTCAAGGCCACATTATCGTGTGGACAGGCGCGGGCACAATCCAGGCACAGCAAACAGTCCAGGTTGCCCCGAATCTGTGGCACGTACAACTCGGTCCCGCAGCCGGGCACGGATGCACTTCCGTTGACGCACTCTTTGTTGGCGCAAGCGCGGCAGACAGCAAGGTCCCGGCCGGCGATCATCAGCGGCGCGGCCGTGGCGTACAGGGAATTGAACGCGCCCAACGGGCAGAGGTACTTGCAGAAGGGAGACTCGGCAAAGGCGAATTCCAGCGCAAATCCGGCCGCCAGGTACCCTACCACCAGCCAGGCAGTCAGTTGCGGGCTGGCCCACAGGTCCAGCCATTCGTACAGCCAGAGAAAGGCAAAGATGATGGCGACCGCGCCCCACTTGTGACGCAGCGGTCGAGGCCAGCGCCGGCCGCGCCGCGCCAGGCTGGGAGCCACGGTGCGCAGAAGGGCAAACGGGCACCCCATGCAAAAGAGATTGCCGGCCAGCACCAGCAACAGGATCACCCCACCCCGGTAGTGAATCCAGACCAGCACCGTCGCCAGGTTGAGTGGAGCGAGTTGTGGGCCGGTCAGGCCATCGTACACCACCAGCCCTGCCAGCAGCAGCAACGGCAACTGGAACAGCAGCCGGCCCCAGCGCCAGCGCAGCGCCCGGCCGATCAGCGGCCAACGCAGCAGGTCCACCAACCGGGCCTCAGTCACCCGGGACACCTACCCAGACCTCAAACGTGCGCAGCACGGTCCGGCCGTCCGGCAATTCGCCGGTCACCGTGAGGATCCAATCGCCACCCATGGTCCACTCGAACAGGGTCAGGTACTGGCCGTCAAAACTACCGCTGGTCTCCACGTACACCGGCACCATCCCGGCGTGTGTCATGTCCCCCTTGATGTGCAGCGTGACCTCGTCAATCGGTTCGCCCGCGTCGTCCAGCAAGGTGATCCCAATCTGGCACGGCCGGCCAAAGAGTGGCGGGTCCGGCTCCAGTGCCAGCGTCATCGTCACCTCCGGCGCTCCGTCCACCGGCCGGGACGAGCGGGTGCAGCCAGCCAGCAGCAGGCCCGCCAGCAGCACCAGCAGGATCAACCTGCGTTTATTCGGACAAGAGATGGTGCACATCTGCCAGGATGTCCTCCGGCGGGGTGCCGTAAGCATAGCTCAAGCGCAACCGGCCGGCCTGATCCACCAAAAAGGTGCGCGTGGTGTGGTTCATCACGTATCCGACGGCCGATTGAGGCAGTTCCTCCCGCTCCGCCACAATCCCATAGGCGTCAAAGACCCCCTGCAATTGCTCCGACGTGCCAGTGAGGCCAATGATGCCGGGGTGAAAGACGCTGACATAGTTGGCAATCACCCCCGGCGTGTCTCGCTCCGGGTCCACCGTGACAAAGAGAAAGGAGACCCGGCCGGCGTCCTCGCCCAACTCAATCAGCACCTTGCGCGCCACCGCCAGCGTCGCCGGGCAGATGTCCGGGCAGGAAGTGTAGCCAAAGTACATCAACACCACCTGCCCCTGGTAGTCGCTCAAGCGAAAGCTTCCGCCCCAGACGTTGTCCAGCGCAAAATCGGGAGCCGGCTGCGGGTCCGGGTATTCGGTTCCCTTGAACTCGTATGACCGGCAGCTGGCCAGCGCCAGCGCCATCAGCCCTAGTGCCAGGCACACAAATAGCTTTACCCGCTTCACCCGCCCATCTCCCCGGCCTCTTTGACCGTCACCTGTACTGGCACACTCCCGGCCGTCTCAAAGTTCAGCACCAGCTCAAAGGTTGTGCCCGGCTCCAACTCTTGTTTCAGCCCAATGAGCATGACGTGCAGACCGCCCGGTTTGAGTTCCACCGACCCGCCGGCCGGGACCTCAATCCGGCCTCCAGCCACCGGCCGCATCTTCATCACGTCATCCTCCAGCACCAACTCGTGCAGTTCAACCGTCTCGCAGACGTCGGTGGTGACTCGCAGCAGCGCGTCGTCTTTTTCGCCGCTGTTCTCAATCACCAGAAACACCCCGCCCGTGTGAGCCATAGCGGGCGATTGGCGGGACCACGCATCCCGGACCGCAATCCCACCCCCGTCGTTCCCTGCACAGGAAACCAGAACCAGCGCCGCCAGAAACAGGTACAGACCCGATCGCTTCATACCACCCTCCTCACAAGCAGTTACACGTCAAAGACGACAATCGTTTCATAGCCCCCGGCCGTCGGTCGGATCGCCAGGTCGTGAAAGGTGACCGCCTTGATGAGCTTTTGCAGCCCCACCGCCGGGCCGCCGCCAACGCGCGCGGTCAATGCGGTAGGCGAAAAAGAGAGCATCTCCAGCCGATCGAACATCTGTCCCTCACTCTCCAGCAGAAATGCCAGCTCCTCCAGCCAGGCCACCAGCAGCGTCTCCAGATCGGCCGCCTGCACTGCAATCTGACGCGTGACAACCGGCATCCCCGGCGCACCGCCGGCCAGCGCGTTCATCCCACGGGCGGCCTCCACAAACAGCTCTGGCAGCTCTGCGCCCCAAACGCGGATGGCATAATCGGCCGTGTGCTCAATCTCCTCAAACATTCCCAACTCCTGCACAACTCACCGGCCCGGTCGGCAGGCCACCATCCGTTGAGCGGGCGTGCATGCAGCGTCAGTATAGCGTACAGTAGGCAGCGCCGCAACTGATTGACCCGCCTGCACCGATGGGCTATAATTTGCCCCGTGGAGAACCAACTAGCCCGTTTTGAAAAGATCGCCGAACGCTTGGTCGAAGGGTCGCTTTCGCGCCTGTTTGCCGGCGAGTTGCGGCCGCAAGAGATTATTATGGCGCTGGCGCGGGCGCTGGAAGACCACGCGGAGGGCCAACTGGCCCCCGACCATTACCGCATCTTTCTACCCCCGGCCGCGCTGGTTTCACTACTGGAAGCCGAACCAGGGCTGGCCAGCCTGCTGGCAAACAAGGTACTGGCGCTGGCCCGGCAGGCCGAGCTGGACCTCTGCTGCCCCCCCACGGTCGAGCTTGTACCCCAAACCGATGACGCCCAGGCTTCCCCGATCGTGGAAGCCTCCATCAGCCGGCAGCAAGAGGAGCAGACCAAAACCTTCAACGCGGGGCACGTGCGGCAGCAACTCAACCAGCAGCCGGATGGGAGCATTTACCTCATCATCGAGGGGCAGCGCTACATCCCGCTCACCCGGCCGGTTTACACGTTGGGCCGGCGGCTGGATTGCGACGTAGTATTGAGCGATCCGCGGGTCTCCCGCCAGCACGCCCAGTTGCGCTGGCGTTTTGGTCGCTACGTGCTGTACGATCTGGGCAGCAGTAGCGGCACATCGGTCAACGGGCACCCCGTTGCAGAATCAGTGCTGGAACCGGGCGACGTCTTTTCGCTGGCCGGGGTGGACATCATCTACGGAAAGGAAACCATGGGCGACCGGCCGCTTTCAGAGGGTGATACCACCAAGGCGCTGCCCCGCCGCACACCACCGGCCGCCCCACCCGATCAGCCGTGAGCGCCGAGTTGACCCTGCTCCTGCTGCGCCTGCTGAGCGCCTTGCTGCTGCTGGCGTTCCTGGCAGCCGTCTTGCTGGCCGTTCGCAGCGACATGGCGCTGACGGCCGCACAGGTCTCCGCACGCCGTCGCAAGCACGGCCAACTGGTTGTCACGGCTTCCGAAGGGGTGCCGGTCAAAACAGGAACCGCCTTTCCCTTGTTACCGATCACCACGCTGGGCCGGGCCCCATCCAACACCGTACACCTGCCGGACAGCTTTGCCTCCGCCCACCACGCGCTGATCACGCTGCGCGCCGGCCGGTGGTGGCTGGAGGACCGCGCCAGCCGCAACGGGACCACCCTCAACGGGCAAGTGCTGGAATCCCCCACCGTCGTCAGCGCCGGGGATATTGTGGGCGTGGGACGGGTGGAACTGAAAGTGGAACTGGAATAATCGGCGTGCTGGCGCTGGAAGCTGGAGGAGTGAGATGGACCTGGGTTTGAAAGAGCAAGTCGCGCTGGTGACGGCCGCCAGCCAGGGATTGGGCGCGGCCGTGGCACTCAAATTTGCGGAAGAAGGGGCGCGGGTCGTCATCTGCTCGCGCGATAAGGGGCGGATCGAGCAGCGGGCGGCGATCATCCGCGAGGCGACCGACGCGGACGTGCTGCCGTTGGTAGCCGACGTCACCCGGCCGGAAGACGCGCAGCGGCTCGTCGAAACCGCGGTGGCACAGTTCGGCCGGCTGGACATCCTGATCACCAACGCCGGCGGCCCGCCGGCCGCCCCCTTTTTGGATCTCACGCCGGCCCATTTTGAGCAGGCCTTCCAGCTCAACCTGATGAGCGCGGTCCAACTCTGCTACGCGGCCGTGCCGCAGATGGTGGCGCAGGGGAGCGGCAGCATCGTGACCATCACCTCGCTCTCGGTCAAACAGCCGATCGAAAACCTGGTCCTCTCCAACTCGATCCGCATGGGGGTCATTGGGCTGACCAAGACGCTGGCCAACGAACTGGGCCCCAAGGGGATCCGCGTCAACAGCGTGCTGCCCGGCTGGACCCGCACCGGCCGGGTGACCGAGTTGCTGGAGAGCCGCGCCCGGATCAACGGGACGACAGTCGAAAGCGAAGCGGCCCAGATCGCCGGCTCGTTCCCCCTCGGGCGGATGGGCGAGCCGGAAGAGTTTGCCAACGCGACCGTCTTTCTCGCCTCCCCGGCCGCCAGCTATATCCACGGCGTGGCGCTGCAGGTGGATGGCGGAGCCTACAAAGGAGCGCTGTAGCATGGAACCAATCAAGATCGCCGTCATCGGCGGCAGCGGGCTGTACGGGATGGAGGGGTTGAGCGAGGTCAGCGAGCAACACATTTCCACCCCGTTTGGCGACCCGTCCGACCCGATTCTGGTGGGCACACTGAGCGGGGTGCGGGTGGCGTTCCTGGCCCGCCACGGCCGGGGGCATCGCCACACTCCAACCCAGGTGCCGTACCGGGCCAACATCTATGCGCTCAAAACGCTGGGAGTGGAGCAGATCGTCTCGGTCAGCGCCTGCGGTAGTTTGCGGGAGCACCTCCATCCGGGCGAATTTGTGGTGCCGGACCAACTGTTTGACCAGACCCGCTTCCGCGCCAATACCTTTTTCGGCGACGGGCTGGCGGCGCACATCAGCGTGGCAGAGCCGTTTTGCCCCCACCTGGCCGCGCTCCTGGCACAGGCGGCCGAGGCGGCCGGCGGGACGGTCCATCGCGGTGGCACCACCGTCACCATCGAAGGGCCGCGCTTTAGCACCCAAGGGGAATCGCACACCTTTCGCCAGTGGGGGATGGACCTGGTCAACATGACCACCTGCCCGGAGGCGTTCCTGGCGCGGGAGGCAGAGATCTGTTACGCGGTGCTCAACACCATCAGCGATTTCGACTGCTGGCACGAGACGGAAGCGCCGGTGACGGTCGAGATGGTGATTGAAATCCTGCATCGCAACGGGGAGCTGGCACAAAAAGCGGTCACGCTACTGGTTCCGCGACTGGCAGCCCGCCAGCGCACCTGCCAGTGCGGCCGCGCGTTGGGGCAGGCGCTCATCACCCGGCCGGAGCTGGTCCCGGCCGAGACGCGCGCCCGGCTGGGCCCGCTGGTGGGGAAATACCTGGGCAACAGATAATGAACGTGGCGGCTGCCCTGCCCGTCCATCTGGAAGAGCAAGCTATCCGCACCCGCCGCCGGGAGGGGGCACTGCTGGCGCTGGCGGCCGCTTTTGTGGCTCTCAACGCGGTCGCCTACAGCCTGGCCCTGGACGGCCGGGTAGCGCTGGCGCACCTCTGGCCGCCGGCCGTCTGGGGAGCGGCCGTGCTGGCCGCCCACCTGACGCTCAATCGGGCACAGCCTTTGCGCGACCCGCTGCTGCTGCCCCCGGTGGCGCTGCTGACCGGCTGGGGGGTGGTGCTGATGGACCGGCTGGCTCCGGCGTTCGTCGGCCGGCAGGCGCTGTGGGTGCTGGTCGCCACCGGCGTCATGCTGGCGCTCGCCATCTGGCCCCGGCCGCGGCCCGGCGACCCGGCCGGGTTGCGCTGGCTGCGCCGCTACCGCTACACCTGGCTGCTGGCCGGGCTGGCCCTGCTGGTGCTGACGCTGGTCTTTGGCGTCAACCCTTCCGGCGCGGGGCTCCGTTTCTGGCTGGGGGGATGGATCCCACTGCTCGGCCGGGTCTTTTTTCAGCCATCGGAGCTACTCAAACTGCTGATGGTGATCTACCTGGCCAGCTATATGGCGGAAAAGCAGGAGTTAATCCGGGTCCGCTTCTGGGAATTGGGACGGGTCAAGCTGGCCCGGCCGCCGTTGGCCTACCTGGCCCCGCTGGGATTGATGTGGGGCGTCAGCGTGTTGTTGCTGGCATTGCAGCGCGACCTGGGCGCAGCCACCATCTTTTTCGTTGTCTTTTTGATCATGCTCTACCTGGCCAGCGGCCGGTGGGAGGCGGTCGCCTCCGGGCTGGCGCTGCTGGGGGTCACGGTGGCCGTTGCCTACTGGCTGCCGCTGGAACAACTGGATATCGTCCGGCTGCGGGTGGATACCTGGCTGAACCCCTGGCCTGAGGCACAGGGGCGCGGCTTTCAAATCGTGCAGTCGCTGCTGGCGCTGGCGGCCGGTGGGGTAGCTGGCCAGGGAGTGGGACAGGGCTTTCCCACCTACATCCCGGTGGTCCACTCGGATTTTGCCTTTTCGGCCGTGGTGGAAGAGTGGGGCATCCTGGGCGGACTGGTGGTGCTGGCCTGCCTGTTGCTGCTCATCTACCGTGGGCTGCGGCTGGCGATATTGACCAAGCAGCCGTTCCTCTCCTTCCTGGCGGCCGGCACCGCCGCGCTCATCGGCGTCCAATCGCTAGTAATCCTCGGCGGCGTTACCAAGCTACTGCCCCTCACCGGCATCACCCTCCCCTTCCTCAGCTATGGGGGCAGTTCGCTATTGGTCAGCATGATGATGGTGGGGCTGCTGCTCAAAATCTCCAGCGAGGTGGTGAACGACTGATGACCACGCGATTGCAGCGGCTGAACACCATCTTTTTGTTGCTCTTTGCGCTGGTGGCGCTGGCGCTGGGCTACTGGGGTGTAGCCCGCTCTAGCGTGCTGCTGGCGCGGGACGATAACCCCCGGCTGGTGGAGGCCGAGCTGCGGGTGCAACGCGGCCGGATCGTGGACCGGGCCGGCGCGCGCCTGGCCGAGACGGCCGGAGAACCAGGCAACTTGCAGCGCATCTACCAACTACCGAGTTCCCCGGCCGTGGGCCACTACAGCCTGCGCTACGGCGTGTCGGGCATCGAAGCGGCCTACGATTCGGTGCTGCGCGGCCGGGGCGACGACCCGCGGGCGGATTGGTGGGAGGCGCTGCTGCACCGCGCTCCGGTCGGCCGGGACGTGCAACTGACGCTGGACGCCGAATTGCAGGCGGCCGCTGACCGCGCACTGTCCGGATGGACCGGGGCGGCCGTGCTACTGGACGCCCGCAGCGGCGAGATACTGGCCATGGTCAGCCAGCCCGGCTACGACCCCAATCTGTTGGATGAGCAATTTGACGCGCTGAGCGCCGACGAAACTGCGCCGCTGCTCAACCGGGTAACGCAGGGAATGTACCAGCCGGGCACCGCGCTGCAACCCTTTTTGCTGGCGGCCGCGCTGGAGGCCAACGAGGTTCAACCAGAGAGCGCGCTGGAAAACCCGGCCGACCCGGTGCGGATCAACGGGCTGGAGTTGTACTGCGCCGCCCCGCCGGCCGATGGAGCGACTCTGGCTAGCGCGGTTGGGTCTTCTTGCCCGGCCGCCTCGGTCGCGCTGGTGCAAGCACTGGGCCCGGTCAGCTTTTCCGAGGGGCTGGCTGCGTTTGGCCTGTTGGAAGCGCCGGCTGTGCCGCTGCAGCAGGCGCTCACCGCCCGGCCGGACCTGACCAACGGCACCGCACTCCCGGCCGAAGCGGTCGGGCAAGGTGCGCTAACGGTCAGCCCGCTGCAAATGGCATGGGCGACGGCCGGATTGGCCAACGAGGGGCAGCTTCCCGCCCTGCGATTGGTGAACCGGATTGACAGCGACGCGGCCGGCTGGGAGATCGTTGTGCCACCCGCTCAAGCCCAGCAGCGCAGCACCTCACCGCAAGCAGCTCAGGCAGTGGCGCGAGCAATGGCGCTGGCGGTACGGGAAGGGGCAGCCTCCTCGGCGGCCGTGCCCGAAGAGACGGTGGCCGGCCACGTCGGCGTGGCGTACTCCGGGCCAGAGGAGACGCCGGATAGCTGGTTCCTGGGTTTTGCCCCTGCGGCCGGGACCGGGCCACTGGCCCGCTTTACCGTGGTGGTGGTGCTGGAAGGCACGGCCGATACCGACGCGGCCGCCCGCATCGGCGGCCTCATCCTGTCGGCCGCGCTGCGCTAGCTCAGGTCAACGTACCCATCCGGCACCGGCTCCACCGGCTCCACCCTTCCAAAAAGTGCCATCAGTTCGGCAATCAGCGCTGCCTTGCGTTCGGCGTCTTTTTGCGACCAGGTGCGCGATTTGATCTCCACAAAACAGCACTCTACCCTGGGCTGGGTCAGCCGGTCCAGGTTGACCGCAAAGTCGGTATCCTTGTAGCGGATTCGCCAGCGGCGGCGCTCCTTGTCCACCTGCCGGGTGGAGATCGGCTGAAAGTACTCATGGTAAAAGCGCAAGCTCTTGTCGGCCGGGGCGATGTAGCGCGAACGGGAGAGCATCACCGCGCCGGGAAACTCGCGCTCGCGGCTGGGGCCGATCAGCGTCAACCGGTTGCGCGCATCCACCAGTTCGCCCCGCTCGTTCACAATCTGGTCCTCGCGGAAACGCAATCGCTCTCCATTCGGCGCGGCCTGATCGAAGAAAAAGTAGGTGTCGTACTGCCGGTAATGGGACTGCTTGGTGACGGCAATGGCCAGATTGGTCAACGCCGCTTGCACCTGCTCCAACGCGCCCGGCCCCAACCGCCCTTTCACCTGCACTTCAAAGCTCTCTTCCTGCATCACCCCGCCAATCACCAGTAATTTACTCAACGCGCTCTGCTCCCGCTCGATGAGAAACGCGTCAATGCGGGCTGCGATCTGCCCCGTCCGGGCGCGCAACTCGGCCTCGTCCAGTGTGAGCAGTTGCCGGCCGCGCATCAGCCAGCGGCCGTTGGCCATCACGTGGGCCACATCCGTGCTCTTGACGGCGTAGACGAGTTGCGCGTACACGGCATCGGGGTCCCGGCCGAATTGGGGCGTGTTGTGCATGCCCCCCAGGTCGACCACCGCCAGGTCCGCCCGTTTGCCAGCCTCCAGCGAACCGATCTCATCCCCCAGATGGAGTGCCCGCGCACCGATGCATGTAGCCAGCGCCAGCGCCTGTCGCGCCGGCAATGCGGTGGGGTCGCCGGAACTCCCCTTGGCCAGAAACGCCGCCAGCCGCGTTTCATCCAACATATCCAGGTCATTGTTGCTGGCGGGGCCGTCCGTGCCGACCCCCACGTTCAGGCCAGTCTGCAGCATCCTGACCACCGGCGCAATGCCGCTGGCAAGCTTGAGATTACTGGTGGGATTGTGAGCCACCCCAGTGCCCGCCCGGAGCAACAGTTGCATTTCGTCGTCGCCGATGTGGACACAATGCGCGGCAACCAACTTGGTCTCCAGCAGTCCGTGCCGCTGAATCCAGGGCACCACCGGCATGCCATGTTCCTTCAGGCAGTTCTCGACTTCGGACGCGGTCTCACTGACGTGGGTGAGAAGCGGGACATCGTACCGCTGCGCCAACTCGACGCAAGCCCGCAGAATTTCCGGTGTGCAAGTGTAATGCGCGTGCGGCGCTACGGCCGGGACGACCAGCGGATGTCCCCGCCAATGCTCAATAAACTCGCGGCAGCGGGCCAGGCTCTCTTCGTAGCTATAGGCGTCGGGCGTGGGGAACTTGAGGATCGTCTCGCCGCACACAGCGCGCATGCCGGCATCGGCCGCAGCTCCTGCCACGTACTGCTCAAAATAGTACATATCCGCAAAACAGGTGACTCCGGAGCGGATCATCTCTGCGCAGGCCAGCCGGGTCCCCAGCCGGACAAACTCGGGGTTGACGAACTCGCGCTCCACCGGCATCATGTAACCCAGCAGCCAGACGTCTAGCCGCAGGTCGTCCGCCAGCCCGCGCAAAAGGGTCATGGGGGCATGGGTGTGGGCGTTGACCAGGCCGGGGATGATCGCCTGGCCGCCACAATCCACCGTTTCGCCGGCCGTATAGTCACGCGCAATCTCCTCGGCCGGGCCGGCCGCCACGATCCGCTCGCCGGAAACCGCCACGGCGCCAGGCGTATGCAGGTCATAGCTGGCGTTCATTGTGAGTACGGTGCCGTTGGTCAAAATCAGGTCCACAGTGTGGGGCATGGGTGCCTACCTCCCGAGTGATAAAAGTGCCATATTATAGGCTGCTTTTTGAGCGCGAGCAAGCATGTTATAATCCGTGCAGCATACCGTGCCTTCCTGTGGGCGAACGGCAGGCCCGATCACCCGGCGGGAGGTGGAAACTTGAAAGGAATGTTGAATGGCCAATTACATCGTGTATCTCAACGGCCGCATGCTGCCGGAAACAGAAGCCAGCCTCTCCATTTGGGACCGCGGCTTTACCCTGGGCGACGGGGTTTTTGACACCACGCGCACTTTTGGCCACCGGCCGTTCCACCTGCGGGACCACCTGGCCCGGCTGTACCGCTCGCTGCGCTACGTGCAGATCGACCCCCACCTGACCCCGGCCGAGATGGAATCGCTGGCGGAGCAGGTGCTGGCAGCCAACCTCGACCAGGTCGCGCCGGACGACGACGTGATCCTCACCTTTCGCATTTCGCGGGGCGCGCCGGGCGCCGGCCCGACCGTGCTCATCACGTGCCGGCCGGTGGACTTTTATCGATTTGCCCACCTGTACGGCAGTGGCCTGGAATTGGTGACCCCCAACGTCCGCGCCATCAGCCGGGATATTATGGACCCACGGGTCAAAACGCAAAGCCGGATCGTCAACGTGCTGTCCGAGATCCAGGCCAACGCGGCCCGGCCGGGAGCCTGGCCTCTGCTGCTCAACAGCCGCGGGTTAATCACCGAGAGCGCGCGGGCCAACTTTTTCATCGTGCACGACGGGCTGATGATGACACCGAAGGGCGGCCGGGTGCTGGAGGGGGTGACCGCGGCGGTGACGGCCGAACTGGCGGCCGGGCAGAACTACCGCGTGGAAGAGCGCGACCTGACCCCCTACGACGTCCTGCAGGCCGAAGAGGCGTTTATCACCTCCACCAGCATCTGCGTGTTGCCGGTCTGTTGCCTGGATGGGACACCCATCAACGGCGGCACTGTGCCCGGCCGGGTGACCGCCCAATTGATGGCAGCCTGGCAGGCGCTGACCGGAGTTGACTTTGTGGCCCAGGCACTAAAGTACAAAGATAGAAAGTAGAGTGCGAGGTAGGGAGCAGGGAGCATGTACGATCTGGTCATCGCCAACGGCACCGTGGTCACCGCAGAGTCCGTTCAGCCGGCCGATGTGGCCATCCACGGCGAACGGATCGCGGCCGTGGGGCCCAACCTGCGGGGCGAGCAGAGAATTGACGCCAGCGATTGCTACGTGATACCCGGCGGGGTGGACGTCCACGTCCACTTTCAGATGACCGTCGGCCAATACACCAGCAGCGATGACTTTGAGAGCGGGTCGGTGGCGGCCGCCTGCGGTGGCACGACCACCTTTGTGGATTTTGCCGAACCCAAGGGAGAAGAGTCATTGCTCTCGTCGCTGGAGCGGCGGCGGGCGCAAGCGGACGGCCGGGTGGCAATCGACTACGGCCTGCACATGACCATCCCGGCCTGGCACGCGGGCCACGCGCTGGACGAAATCCCGGCCGTGATGGCGGCCGGGGTTTACTCGTTCAAAATGTACCAGGCCTACGGGCCGCTCTGCCTGGATGACGTCAGGCTGTACAAGGCGTTGCGGGCGCTCGGCCGGGGCGGCGCGCTGCCGATTTTACACAGCGAGAATGGCCCGCTGCTGGACCAATTGCGCGCTGAGGCATTGGCAGCCGGGCACACCGCACCCATCTGGCACGCCCGCACCAGGCCGGCGGCGCTGGAAGGGGAGGCGGTCCAACGGGCGCTGGCGCTGGCTCAACAAGCCGACGCGCCGCTCTACATCGTGCACGTCTCCTGCGCCGACTCGCTGGTGCAGTTGGCGGCCGCCCGCGCCCGCGGTCAGATCGCATACGGAGAGACCTGCCCGCAATACCTCTTCCTCACCGAAGAGCAGTTGGCCGGCCCCCACGCCGAACGGTTTATCTGCGCGCCGCCACTGCGCACACCGGCCGACCAGGTCGCCCTGTGGGATGGGCTGGCGCAGGGCATGTTGCAGGTGGTGAGCACCGACCACTGCCCCTTCACGGCCGCGGAAAAGGCGGCCGAGCCTGACTTTACTCGCATTCCAGGCGGGCTCCCGGCCGTGGAACCACGCTTAAGCCTGGTTTACGATGGGGTGCGCCGAGGACAGATCAGCCTGGCCCGCTGGGTGGAGGTTTGCTGCACCGCCCCGGCGCAGCTCTTTCGGTTGCCGCGCAAAGGACAGATTGCGCCGGGCTATGACGCAGACCTGGTGATATTTGACCCCGATCTCGCGGTGACACTTGCCGCCGAGGGGCTGCACGAAACAGCGGGCTGGACTCCGTTCCAGGGGGTACAACTAACCGGCTGGCCACGCGACGTCTTGAGCCGGGGAGTCCAGATTGTGCGTGACCGGCAATTCGTGGGTACGCTCGGCCGGGGGCGCTTTATCCGCGCACAGACCGACCCTTCACAGCCACTGCAGGTGTGACGGCCAACTCAGCCTGAGCAACAGGCCCGCAGCGCGGCCATGTTGGCAGCAATGCCCCCCTGCTGGTTAAAGATGGCCGACCCGGCCACCAGCACAGTCGCCCCGGCCGCCACCACCTCGGCCGCGTTGTCCGGTTTGATCCCCCCATCCACCTCCAGCTCTACGCCTGTCAGGTCGAGCGCGTCCAGCATGCAGCGCAGCTGCGCGATCTTGGCCGTGCTGCCAGGGATGTACGATTGCCCACCAAATCCGGGGTTGACTGACATCACCAGCACCAAATCCACATAAGGCAGAATCTCTTCCAGCGTCGCCAACGGCGTAGACGGATTGAGGGTGACGCCCGGCCGGAGGCCCAGTTCGCGAATCAGCTGCACCGTCCGGTGCAGGTGGGGACAGGTCTCCACGTGCACCGTGATGCGATCCGCTCCAGCATTGGCAAAGTCAGGGATCAACAACTCGGGTCGCTCGATCATCAGATGCACATCCAGCGGCAGGTGGGTGACCGGCCGGAGCGCACGGATGATGGGCGGACCAATGGTGAGATTGGGGACAAAATGGCCGTCCATCACGTCCACGTGAATCCAGTCCGCCCCGGCCGCTTCCGCCTCGCGAACCTGCTCGCCCAGGCGGGCAAAGTCGGCCGAGAGGATAGAGGGTGCGATTTTGATGGTCATCGCTGGGTGCGCTCCAGGATCCGAATCCCCTGCCTCCCCGCCACCACGACCGTGTCGGCCATGCCCAGGAACAGCCCGTGCTCAACGATCCCCGGGCGGTCTGCCAGTTGGCGGGCCAGCGCGGCCGGGTCCGAGATGCCGGCCGGGAAGCGGCACAGCGCCAGGTAGTTGCCGTTGTCGGTGACGGCCGGCGCGCCACCCTCTTCCCGCATCAACTCGGCCTGGCAACCCAGCGAGTTCAGCCAGCAGAGATGCACGGGCCACTCAAACGGCAGAATCTCCACTGGAAGCGGCGCGCGGCTACCCAGCCGTGGGACCAGCTTGGACTCGTCCACCACCACCACAAAGCGATCGGCGTGGATGGCAACCACTTTTTCCCGCAGCAACGCCCGGCCGAGCCCCTTGATGAGATTCAACTCCGGGTCCACCTCGTCTGCACCATCGACCGCCAGGTCCAGCCGGCCGGCCTCGGCCAGCGTAGTCAGCGGGATGCCTCCTGCGCGGGCCTGTTCGGCCGTCCGCTCCGAGGTTGGCACACCGGCGATTTCCCACAACTCACCTGCGCGAAGGCATTCGCCCACCAGGTCCACAAAGTAGGCGGTGGTGGAGCCGGTTCCCAGCCCCAGCCGCATGCCGCTGCGGACATATTCCAGCGCACGTTGGGCAGCCTGTTGCTTGAGGTCCATGAGCGAGAGATAAGCAATGGATTTCCTTCGAAATCCATTGCTTATGGTCGATCACCTGCTAGCTGCCTGCCAGTGCCGCGCGGACAGAGGCCAGCCGGCCGGCGCTGCTCAGTTTGCCGTTCTTGTGGGCGATGAACTCGGCATACTCGGCCACAAACACTTTGCCCGGCCCGCGAAAGTCAAACTTATCCGGCTCGTCGCGGAAGAACTCGCGATGAACGCGGGTCCAGACCAGCCGGCCGTCGGTGTCGATGTTCACCTTGGTCACACCCAGAGGGATCGCCCTGGCAAACTCTTCCTCGTCCACCCCTTTGGCCCCCCTGAGCGCGCCGCCGGCCGCGTTGATCCGCGCCACCTCTTCTCGCGGCACCGACGACGAACCATGCATCACCAGCGGAAAACCGGGCAAGCGAGCCTGGATCTCGGTCAGGCGGTCAAAGTGCAGCCCCTGGCCGCCGGTGAACTTGTACGCACCGTGGCTGGTGCCAATCGCCACCGCCAGGCTGTCGCAGCCAGACTGCTTCACGAATTCGGCCGCTTCGTCGGGGTCGGTGAGCATGGCGTGTTTCTCATCTACCTTGATATGCTCCTCTACACCGCCCAACATACCCAGTTCCGCCTCCACGCTGATCCCCTTGGCGTGCGCCCGTTCCACCACCCGCTTGGTGATAGCAACATTCTCCGCAAAGGGGTGATGGGAGGCATCAATCATCACCGAACTGTAAAAACCCGAGTTGATGCAATCGTAGGCGGTCTCTTCGTCGCCGTGATCAAGATGGACGGCAAAAACGGTTTCCGGATAGATTTCCTCGGCCGCGCGGATGATGGCCTCAATCATTTTGACGTTGGCGTACTTGCGCGATCCCTTGGAGATCTGGACAATAAAGGGGGCCTGCGACTCCAGGTTACCCTGGAACAGACCCAGCGCCTGCTCCATGTTGTTGATGTTGTACGCACCAACAGCAAACTTGCCATAGGCCAGCTTGAAAAGTTGATCGGTTGTAACAATCATGCGTTCCTCCATATGAGTCTAATGGTTGCTCGCATGCCATTTGTACCACAGAATCGCCAACCTATCCAGCCGCTCACAACCCCAACATCTCCCGCTGCGTACTCCACATCCGCCGGTAGAGCCCGGCGCGCTGCAACAGATCAGCGTGCCGGCCGCGCTCCGCTACCTGGCCGTGCTGGAGCACAACAATCTCATCCATTTCGTCCAGCCCCACCAGCCGGTGGGTGATGAGCAGCGTCGTCCGGCCGGCCATCAGCCCGCGCAACTCGGCCATCACCTCTCGCTCGGTGAACGCGTCCAGGTTAGCGGTCGGTTCATCCAGGATCAGCAACGGCGCATCCTTGAGGATGGCGCGGGCAATAGCCAGCCGCTGGCGTTCACCGCCGCTCAAGCGCAGCCCCTGCTCGCCGATCCAGGTATCATAGCCCTCCGGGAGCGTCTGGACAAAGTCGTGAATCCGTGCCTGCTGCGCGGCGCGGACCAATTCATCCTGACTGGCCCCCGGTCGAGCCAGCAGCAAGTTTTCCCGAATGGTGGCGTTGAAGAGGTGTGTGTGCTGGGAGACCACGCCCACCAACTCGCGCAGCACCTCCGGCCGCAGGTCCCGCAACTCCGCTCCGCCCAGCGAAACGCTGCCGGCCGGATAGTCCCAAAAGCGGAGCAGCAGGTTGGCCAGGGTGGTCTTGCCCGCCCCGCTGGGCCCGACGACCGCCAACCGGCCTCCAGCCGGTATCTCCAAACTGAGGCTCTCCAGCGCCAGCGGTTCGCCGGGGTTGTACTGGAAGGATAGGTCACGGATACTCAGCGGCAGCGGCCGCTGCGTCGGCGGCGAGGCGTAGCTGGCTGATGCCACGACCGCCGGTTCTGTGTCCGCGATCTCCAACAGCCGCCGGCCGGCCGCCAGGCTGTGATCCAGGTATTGAAAAGCGAGCGGCAGCGGCAGCACCGCCTCAAAGCTGGAGGTGACCGCCAGCACTACCACCGCCAGCAGCACACCATCCAGCCGGCCGGCTCGCACCAGCGGGATGGCGATCAACAGTGACGCCAGCACCGCCAGGTTGAGCAGCAAGCCGGAAACCGCACCATGCAGCCCGGTGATGCGGGCCATCCGCGCCTGCCAGCCCGTAAAGCTTGCTCCCAAATCGCTCACTTGCCTCAGGTGGGTATCTCCCCGGCCGCAAGCCAGCAGATCGGCGACTCCCTGAACGCCGTCCACAAGCGCCGCTTTCAACTCGGCCCGCACCTGGACCAGCGCCTCACCACCCGGCCGGGCCAGCACCCGTGTGACGGCCGGGAGCGCAAACCCCGCCAGCCCCATCGCCAGCAGCAGGGCATAGGCCAGCGGCGGGGCAAACCCGGCCATCAGCAGCCACATCCCCCCACCTACCAGCAGGGCAACCAGCGGCGGGGCCAGCACCCGCACGTACAGGTTCTCCAGCGTCCCCACGTCGGCCACAATGCGGCCCAGCAGGTCTCCACTACGATACTGCATCAAGCGGGCCGGGGCCAGCGGCTCCAGCGCGCGATAAAACCAGACCCGCAGGCGGGCCAGCAAGCGAAAGTTGGCCTCGTGGGACACAACCCGCTCCAGATAGCGAAACCCGCCGCGCGCAATGCCAAAAAAGCGCACTCCCACGATGGCGACTTGCAGATCGGCAATGGAGGGGTGCAACGCGGCCGCAGCAATAATGTAGGCCGACGCGCTCATCAGTCCGACGCTGCTGGCGACGGTGGCAAAGCCCAGCAGGACCGAGAGCGCCATCCAGCGCCAGAAAGGGACAGCCAGCGCAAGCAGCCGGATCAAGACGCGGCTGGCAGACGAGTTGCGGTCAGCCTGCATACGCCACCAGCATCCGATGGTAGTGCCCGCCCTGTGCCAGCAAATCGGCATGCGAGCCGGACTCGACCACCCGGCCGCGGTCCAGCACCACAATCCGGTCGGCGCGGGTCACGGTGCTCAACCGGTGGGCGACGATCAGCGCGGTCCGGCCGCGAAGCAACCGCGCCATGGACTGCTGGATCAGTTGCTCGTGCTCCGGGTCCAGATTGGCGGTCGCCTCGTCCAGCAGCAGCAGCGGCGCGTCTTTCAAAAAAGCCCGCGCCAGCGCAATCCGCTGCGCCTCTCCGCCGCTCAACCGGGCGCCGCGCTCCCCGATGGCCGTGTTGTATCCCTGTGGCAACTCACGAATAAAGCCGTCGGCGTGGGCCTGCTCGGCCGCCCAGATGACCTCGTCCAGCGTTGCTTCCGGCCGGGCCAGGCGCAGGTTTTCCAGCACCGAGGCGTTGAACAGGTGCGGCCGCTGGGAAACCCAGGCAATCTGCCGACGCCAGGCGGCCGGGGCCAGCGCACGCAGCGGCTCATCCCCCAACAGAATCTGGCCCCAGGTTGGCTCGGCAAACCGGAGCAGCAGGTGAACCACCGTGCTCTTGCCCGCCCCGCTCCGGCCGACCAGCGCGGTGTACGTGCCCGGCTCGATAGTCAGTTCCACGCCATGCAGCGCCGGCCGCTGGCCGCCGTCGTAAGCATAAGAGACGTTCTCGAATCGCAGAACCCCGGCCGGCCAGACATCGGCCGGAATGTCGGTCCGACCGCCGGCCGTGACGGCCGGTTGGGTTTCCAGCACGGCAAAGATCCGCCCGGCGGCCGCCACCCCAGACATACCGGCGTGGAATCGGGTCCCCAGCATCCGCAACGGGATGTAAAATTCGGGGGCCAGCAGCAGGACAAAGAACGCTTCCTCAAATCCCAGGTGGCCGTACAACACCCGCAGCCCGATCTGCACCGCCACCACGGCCGTGCTGATGGTCGCCAGCATCTCCAGCGCCAGCGCCGAAAGAAAGGCCACCCGCAGCACGCCCATCGTCGTCCCGCGGAATTGCTCGCTGACCTCCGCAATAGTGTTGATCTGCTCGCGGCTCCGGCCGAGGGCCTTGAGCGTGGTCAACCCCTGCAACACGTCCAAAAAGTGGGCGCTCATCCGGCTGAGCGCGCCCCACTGCTTGCGCGTCAGCGCGTCGGCCGCGTTGCCAATCAGCATCATAAAGAAGGGAATCAGCGGCGCGGTGACCAGCAATACCACCCCGGAAAGCGGGTCCAGCGGGAAAACAAACGCCAGGATCGCCAAAGGGACCAGCGCCGCCAGCGCCAGTTGCGGCAGGTACTGGCTGAAATAGGCATCCAGCGCTTCCACCCCCTCGGTGACAGTGTTGGTCAGTTCGCCGGTGCGCTCCCCGCTGGCGTAGGAGGGACCCAATTCCATCAGGTGGGCCACCAGCCGCTCGCGCAGGTCGGTTTTCACCCGGCCGGCGACCTGGTTGGCCGCCACCTCACTTCCCCAGATCAGCACGGAGCGCGCCAGGGCCAGGGCCAACAGGGCCAGCAGCCAGGGTTGGACGTCGGGCAGCCCCTGACCAGCCAGAAAAACCTGGGTGACAACCCGGCTCAAAAAGCGGGCCTGCATCACCAGCAAGACGCCGGCCAGCAGGCCTAACCCCACCGTCAGCGCCAGGGCCAACTGCGTCGCTCGCGCGGCCGATACCTGGCGCAGGAGCCGCTTATCCAGATTCATGCTTTGAGGATGGAGACGGGAGATAGAAACGCCAATCTCTACCTCCCTGTCTCAAACTCGATCAGTACTCCAGCTCTGTCTCTCTGCCCACCCGCTGGCGGAAAACGTAGTAGGTCCATCCCTGATAGATCAGCACAATGGGCACAAAAATCAGCGCCACAATCGTCATCACCCGGAGGGTGTACTCGCTGGATGATGCATTGTAGATCGTCAAGCTCCAATCCGGATTTAGGCTGGAGGGCATGACGCGCGGGTACAAACCCATAAAGACCGTGATGGTGGAAAAGACGATATTCAACCCGGTCATCACAAACGCCCAGTTGGTCTGTTTTCTGCGGATCAAATACCCGGCCGCCAGCAGGGCCGCGCCGGAACCCAGCGGGATGATGCCGGGGTTGATACCCAGCCGCTCAAACATATCGGTGTAAAAGTAACCGCCGATGGTGAACAGGATTGCCAGAATTACCGTAGGCAACCAGAATCGGTTGGCCGCCCGGTATGCCCGCTGCTCGATCTCGCCACTGGACTTGAGGTTAAGAAAGAGCGCACCGTGGAGGATAAACGTGCTAACCGATGTCAATCCACCCAGCAACGCATATGGATTGAGAAGGTCCCAGAAGGTTCCCACGTAGGTCATGCTCGCATCGATTTTGAGCCCGTTGATCAGGTTGCCCAGCGCCACCCCCCAGAGCAGGGCCGGGATAAAGCTGCCGGCAAAGATCATCCAGTCCCACAGGTTGCGCCATTTTGGGTTCTTGTCCTTGCTGCGAAACTCGAACCCTACCGCACGCACAATCAACCCAACCAGCATGAAGAACAGCGCCAGGTAAAAGCCGCTAAACATAGTGGCGTACCAGTTGGGGAAAGCGGCAAAGATCGCCCCGCCGGCCGTCAACACCCACACTTCGTTGCCGTCCCAGAACGGCCCGATCGTGTTGATGATTTCGCGGCGCTCGCGGTCCTTTTTGCCCAGAAACGGCAACAGCATCCCCACGCCATAGTCAAACCCTTCCAGGAAAAAGAAGCCAATGAACAACACCGCAACCAGGATAAACCAGACAATGTTCAGGTCCATGTCAATTCACCTCCATCAACCTCAATGGGCCTCGGCCTGTCTGGCGTACTTGACCAGCAGGTAGATGTCCACCACCATCAATACACCGTACAGCAGCGTAAAGCCAACCAGCGAGAAGAGGATAGTCCCGGCCGGGACGTTGGGCGAGACCGCATCGGCCGTTTTTTGCAGGCCATACACGATCCAGGGCTGCCGCCCCAGTTCGGTCAGCAGCCAGCCGCTGGAGTTGGCCACATACGGGAGAAAGAGCGCCAGCGGCAGCAGGCGCAAGTAGCGGGGCTTGTCCTGGAATTTGTCCTCCATCACCAGATACAGGCCGTAGGCCAGCAGAACCAGCATCAGCACGCCGGAACCCACCATCAGGCGAAAGCTCCAAAAGCTGAGAAAGACCGGCGGGATATAGTCGCCAGGTCCGTACTGGGCCTCATATTCGGCCTGAAGCTCTTTCAGCCCCTTCACCTCGCCCTCCAGCGAGTTGTAGGACATAAAGCTGAGCATCCTGGGTAGCTTGATGGCCCAGGTGGTCTCCTGCCGCTCCTGGCTAAATATGCCGACCAGGGTGAGATCGGCCGGGTCCTCCGTCTCCCACAACGCTTCGGCGGCCGCCATTTTGGCCGGCTGAGCTTCTACCATGTACTGTCCCTGGGTGTGCCCGATGAAGGTGACCAGCACCACCCCGATAAAACCGTATACAACCGCCATGCGGAAGGAACGCCGGAAAAGCTCGCTCTCCTTGGTCTTGCGCAACAGGTGGTAGGCGCTGATGCCCAGCACAAACATCGCCGCGGTGGTCACGCCGGAGGTGATCACATGAGGGATTTGCAGCCAGGCGTGCGGGTTGGTGACCAGTGCAAAAAAGTCGGTCATCTCGGCCCGGCCGGTGGCCTGGTTGATGGCAAAACCCACCGGCTCCTGCATAAACGAGTTGGCGATCAGGATCCAGAGAGCAGACAGATTGGAGCCCAGCGCCACCAGCCAGATAGTTGCCAGGTGCGCCTTCTTGGAAAGCTTGTCCCAGCCAAAGATCCATACTCCCAGAAAAGTCGACTCCAGGAAAAAGGCCAGCAACGCCTCAATCGCCAGCGGTGCGCCGAAAATATCGCCGACAAAGCGAGCATACTCCGACCAGTTCATGCCAAACTGAAACTCTTGCACAATGCCGGTGGCGACCCCCATGGCAAAGTTGATAAGGAACAGCTTGCCCCAGAACTTGGTCATCCGTTTGTAGGTTTCGTCGCCCGTCCGCACGTAGGCGGTCTCCATGATGGCAACCAATATGGAGAGGCCTAAAGTGAGGGGGACAAAGAAAAAGTGGTACACGGTGGTGATGGCAAACTGCCACCGTGAAAGCAATACTGGATCCATATCTCTTCTCCTCAGACTAATGGCTCAAACCCTTAACAGCCGGGTCAAGTAGATTGCGGGGACTCGATCATACGACACTGTTTTGCCACCTATTTGACCGCCTTGGCGCAAAGCCGCCCATATTGTACTCAAATTCACCCGCGATGCCAGCAGGCACCACCCTTCCGGCCGGCCTCAAATCAACAGATCAATGCAAATGAACAGCAAAACAATCCCCAGGTGGATGTTGGATAGCTTGAACAAAAGCCGGGCGCGCTCCTGCCCCGGCCGATGGACCAGCCGCAGGCTGGCTCGCAGCAACACGGCCGTTGCGGCACCCACGGGAGCAGCGTAAAGCCAGCCCAGTGCAGGCAGGGCAGACAGCCCTATGGCTGCAACAGCCGAGGCGGCCGTGTGCAACAACACCCACCCGGCCGCTGCCTTTGGTGTGGTCTGCACGGGCAGCATCGGCACTCCGCTGAGAGCGTAATCCCCGCGGTGGATGATGGCCAGACTCCAGAAATGCGTGGGGGTCCAGAGGAAAACCAGCAGCGCCAGCACAACTGCACCGGCCGCGTTCCACTCTCCGGCCGCAGCGCTCCCGCTGAGCACGGCCGCGCTGCCGGCCGCCCCACCAATCACAATGTTGAGCAGCGTGCGCGGCTTGAGCCAGATGGTATACACACCGAGATAGATGATCGCGCCCAGCAACTCCCACAGTGCCAGCGCCGGATTCCAGAAAAAGACCACTAGCGGCGGCAACGCGGTGAATGCAATTGCGGCCGCCAGCACGGCCCCCGGCCGGGTCAGCGTGCCATTGACCAGCGGGCGCTCGCGCGTGCGCGCCATCAGCGCGTCCGCGTCCCGCTCCAGGTACTGATTGATAGCCGATGCCCCGGCCGCCGTCAGCCCACCGCTGACCACGAGTGCGAGGAGCCGGCCGGCACCGGGCCAGCCGCCGGCCGCCAGGAATGCACCCCCGATAGCGGCAAAGAGCAACAACCAGACCACCCGCAGCTTGAATAGCACCGCCAGCGCTTCTAGCCGGGCGGTTCGACGTGGGCTGTCAGAAGTGACGGTCGAAGAAGGCGTCAGGTTCATGCTGGAGGGTATTATATCCCCTTCGGCCGGGGCTTGGCAAACGTTTCCAACCGGTTGCTGAATGCTCTCAGTCACGTCAACTGGGTGCTAAACGTCACTCCCACCTGGCCTGAAACGGGCGATAAATGGTTGCGCCTGTGAGTTTGGTGCCTTGGGAGGAGGCACCGCCCCCTCTGCTTGCAAATTCGAATAGACCAAGTATAATGCATGGCAAGTAACCCCAGGCCCCCTCTGCTCTGAGGATGCCTTTATTGGCACTGTATCTGAGGGTAGATGATGACAGAGGCAAAAACCACACACTATCGCAGGCAGTTTCTCCTTTTTGTGGCCGCCACCGGCCTGCTGGTGGTGCTGGCCGTGGCTGCGTCGCTCAACAACGGCCGGCTGGCACGGGCGGCCGAGGCGGAGACCATCGCCTACAACCACGGCAAACACGTCCAGGCCGGCATCGAATGCGTCTATTGCCACCCCGGCGTGCTTAACGGCCCGGTGGCGGGCATCCCCTCCACTGCCAAGTGCATGGGCTGCCACCGCAACGTGCAGGTCAGCGAGAAAGGTCAGCAAGATGCGGACCTCCTGCTGGCCCACTGGGAGGCCGGGGAGCCACTCCGCTGGGTCAAAACCTTTGACCAGCCTGATTTCGTCCAATACAGCCACCAGCCTCACATTGCGGCCGGGATAGCCTGCGAAACCTGCCACGGGGAGGTGGGCGAGATGGCGTACCTGAACCAGACCATCCGGCACAATATGGGCTTTTGCCTGGCCTGTCACCGGCAACCGGACTCGGGTGATGCACCGCGGGCAGTACAGGCGGTAGCGGGCGGTGCCTGGCGCATCCTCTATTCGCCGCAAGAACCAGAGCGGGTGCTCCGGCTTGAGACCTGTTCCACCTGCCATCAGTGAGGTGTCCATGAGCAAGTTAACCCGACGCAAGTTTTTGCAGGCTGGATCGGTAGCAGCGGCCGCCTCGGTGCTCAGCGGCTGCACGCTGAACCTGCAACGGATCGAGTACCTGGAATCGTACGCCGAGCCGCCGGAAGAAGGGCTGCCCGGCGAGGATCTCTGGTACGCAACCACCTGTCGCCAGTGCCAGGCCGGCTGTGGGGTTATTGTGCGGGTGAGCAACGGCCGGGCGCGCAAGGTTGAGGGCAACCCCAACCACCCGGTCAACCGGGGCAAGCTGTGCGCCCGCGGCCAGGCGGCGCTGCAAGAGTTGTACGACCCGGACCGGCTGCAGAACCCGGTGATGCAAAAGGGCGGCCGGGGATCGCTGCAATTTGAGCCCATCCTGTGGGAAAACGGGCTCTACGAGTTGGGCAACAGCGTACAGTCGGCCGACCCGGCCGGAGTCGCCTTTCTGGCCGGCAATCTCTCTTCCCACCTGAATGAGATCATCCGGCGGTTCACGGACGGGCTGAGCGCGCCGCCGCCGGTGGTTTACTCGCTAGGGGACGAACTGGACGGCCGGGCTGCACTGGCGCAGGCCAGCGGCGCGCTGTTTGGCTCCCCAAGCATACCCTATTACGATCTGGCTCGCGCCGAAGTGGTCTTTTCCTTTGGCGCCAACTTTTTGGAGACCTGGCTCTCCCCGGTCAGCCAGAGCCGCAACTACGCAGCGATGCGGCGCGGACCGTTGGGCAAGCGGGGCTACCTGGTTCAGTTTGAGCCGCGTATATCCAGCACGGCCGCCAGCGCCGACAAGTGGGTCCCGGTCCGGCCGGGAACCGAAGGGTTGGTGGCGCTGGCGCTGGGCAAGCTGATCAGCGAGGCCCGCGGCCGCCAGGATGAGCTTTACCAGGGCGTGGTTATAGCCGAGTTGGCCGAAGCCAGCGGAGTCCCGGTGGAAGAGCTGGAGCACCTGGCGCAGGTCTTTGCCCAACACGAACACAGCCTAGCCATCGCCGGCAACGGGCTGGCCGGCCAGCACAACACCGTCCCGGCCGTGGCGGCGGTGCAGGCGCTCAACGCCATCGCCGGCCGGCTGGGGCAGCCCGGCGGGGTCTTTCTCCCCAAACCGGCCGCAGAGGAACGCCCGCCTTCCACCTTTGCCGACGTGCTGGAGTTGATCGGCCGGATGAAGGCAGGTCAAGTCAGCATCCTGCTAATCCACGGCTGCAACCCCGTCTTTGAGCTGCCGCCAGCGGCCGGGTTTGTCGAGGCGCTGCAGAACGTGCCGCTGGTGGTCTATTTTGGCTCGGCCGTGGACGAGACCGCCGTCCAATCGGACATGATATTGCCCGACCACACCAACCTGGAGGGCTGGGGTTATCACCTGCCCACCGGCGCAGACCGGCCGGCCATCAGCGGCCAGCAGCCGGTGATGCGGCCGCTGTACGACACCCGCGCCGCGGCCGACGTGCTGCTGGCGTTGGGCAAGCGGCTGGGGCTGAGCAGCGCCCTGCCGTGGGACAACGAGGTTGACTATTTGGAGGCGGTTACGGCCCAATTTGGGGCCTCCTGGGCAGAATGGCGGCGACAGGGCGGCTGGTGGGCGGACAGCGACGCCCATGAACCAGACCTGGCAACGCCGGCCGCCGCGTTGAAGCCAATCCCCGTTGCCCTGCCGGTCTTTGCCGGCGAGCCATACCAGTACCCCTATCACCTGCACATCTACCCCTCCATCGCGCTGGGCGACGGCCGGGGGGCTAACAAGGCCTGGCTGCAAGAGACGCCTGACCCGATGACCACCGCCGCCTGGCAAAGCTGGATCGAGGTCAACCCGGAGACCGCCCATCAGTTGGGCCTGCACGATGACGACGTGGTGCGGGTGGTTTCGCCGGCCGATGAAATCGAGGCCATCGTGTACACCTATCATGGCATCCCGCAAGACGTGGTGGCAATGGCGGTTGGGCGCGGACACGACCAGTACGGCCGGTTCGCCAAGGATTACGGCAGCAACCCCATCAAACTGTTGGCCCCGGCCGCCAACCAGGAAACCGGCGCGCTGGCCTGGGGTGCGACCCGCGTGCAAATTGAAAAGACGGGCAAAACCCACCCGCTGCCACGTATGGAAAGCCCGGAAGGTGTGGAATATCTGCGCAGCGGCGGAGAAGCGCATTAATCACCCTTTGGTGAGGAGTGAAGGATGGCAAACGACATCTACCAATGGGGCATGGCGATCGATCTGGACCTGTGCATTGGCTGCCAGGCCTGTGTCATCGCCTGTCACGCAGAAAACAACGTGCCGATCGTGGGCGAAGTGGAGGCGGAGAAGAATCGGACCATGCATTGGATCCGGGTGGAGCGCTATTGGAAGGGTGAATACCCGCACCTGGAGGCCGACTTTCGGCCGCTTATCTGCCAGCAATGCCAAAAAGCGCCTTGCGAGCCGGTCTGCCCTGCCTTCGCCAGCATCCACGATGACGTCAACAACCTCAACTCACAAGTTTACAATCGCTGCATCGGCACCCGTTACTGCGGGGCCAACTGCCCCTACAAAATGCGGATGTTCAATTGGTTTGCGCCTTACTTTCCGGAACCCTACACCGAACAACTCAACCCGGACGTCACCGTGCGCTCCCAGGGGGTAATGGAAAAGTGTACTTTTTGCATCCAGCGCATCCGCCGGGCGCGGGAAAAGGCGCGGCTGGAGGGCCGGCCGCTGCAGGATGGCGACGTCCAGCCCGCGTGCGCCCAAACCTGCCCCACCGACGCCATCGTGTTTGGCGACCTAAACGACCCGGAAAGCGCCGTCTCCAAACTGGCCCACAGTTCGCGGGCATACCACCTGTTGGAAGAGCTGGGCACCCACCCTTCCGTAGTGTATCTGCAACGAGGCGAGTCCCATGTCAGTACTGAGTAAATCACGCGGGCTGGCCCGGCCGCGGGCCGACCACCACGATGAGGAATACCGCAAAAAGTTGATGCTCGACCCCATCCCGCAGGCCGAGATGAACCAGATGGTAATGGACTCGCTCAACCGGATCGACCGCACCTATTTGGCCGTCATCGGGCTGCTGCTATTGGTGACATTGGTGGGATTCCTCGGCGGGTGGGCCTACCAGCTTCGCTGGGGGATGGGCGTGGCCGGGTTTCAGCGGCCGGTTTATTGGGGCACTTATATCGCGACCTTTGTCTTTTGGGTCGGAATCAGCCACTCCGGCACCTTTGTCTCGGCCATCCTGCGGGTGTTCAAGGCGGAATTCCGCCGGCCGTTCACCCGTGCGGCCGAGATGATGACCAGCGCCTCCCTCATTTTGGCGATGGCGTTTATCGCCGTACACGCCGGCCGGACCTGGCGCGGCTACTTTATCCTGCCCATCCCCAACCAGCGCACCCTCTGGTCCAACTTTCACTCGGCGCTGCTGTGGGACACCTTTGCCCTCATTGCGTACCTTACCGGCAGCACGCTGTATCTCTTCCTGCCGCTGATCCCCGACCTGGCCATGGCCCGCGACCGCTCGGCTGGCTGGCGCAAAAAGCTGTACACTGTGCTTTCCCTGGGCTGGCGCGGCGGCGAACGCGAGTGGCACACGTTGCACAAAATCCTCACCGTCTTTTCGTTTGTCATCATCCCGGTGATGTTTTCCGTCCACACCATCGTTTCGTGGGACTTTGCCATGTCCAAGGTCATCGGCTGGCGCAGTTCCATCTTTGGACCCTATTTTGTGGTGGGCGCGATCTTTTCCGGCGTCTCGGCCGTGGTCAACATCCTCTACCTGGTGCGCTACAACATGAAGCTGCACTACTTTATCCGCGAGGAGCACTTTGACGCCCTGGGCAAGCTGATGCTGGTCTTTTCCTTCACCTGGACCTACTTTTTCTTTTCCGACTTTTTGGTCGAATGGTACGGAGGGGACGCCATCGGGCACACGATACTGGAAATCCAAACCCGCGGGCAGTTGGCACCATACTGGTACACCATGATCATCTGCAACATCGCCATCCCCTGGCTCACCCTGTGGAGCAGAAAGATTCGCACCTCACCGGTGGCGCTCTTTGTAGTTGCGCTGCTGGTCAACGTGGGGATGTTCATGGAGCGGTTCATCATCATCACCGGTTTTGCCCGTCGTAACCGGCTGCCCTTTGACTGGGGCACCTACCAGCCCACCCTGATCGAATTGGGCATCGTGCTGGGCTCGGTAGCGGCCTTTTTGCTGATTTACGGGGTGCTGACACGCATCTTCCCCATCATCCCAGTATGGGAAGTAAAGGAAGGACAGGTGGCGCACCAGTTGCGGCCGATCGGCCGGGCCAAGGTGACCGCCGTGGCGGAGCTGGAGTAAAGGAGGCTGGCATGGACGACGCAGTGGTGATGGGCCGGTTTCAGGACGTAGCCCGCGCGGCCGACGCGCTGGGGGAGTTGCGGCGGCTTGGCATTGCCGACGACGCGGTTGAGGTCTTGTCCGGCTTCCCGTACTCGGGCGAGATGCTAGGCCGGCCGCACAAAAAGACCATCCTGCCCTACATCAGCCTGGGAAGCGCGGTAGTGGGGTTCCTGGTTGGGCTGTCGATGACGGCCGTGACTCCCAACCTATACGTCAACTATGTCGGCGGGCAACCGGTGATCCCCATCCCGCCGACCGCCTTGCTGCAATTCGAGTTTACCATGATCTTTTTGATCCTGGGAACTTTTCTTGGCTTTCTTTGGCTCAATCTCTTCCCCGCGCTGGGGCCAGCGCACTATGACCCCAAGATCAGCGACGGCGAGATCGGCGTGATCGTCCATTGCCGACCGGAGCAGAAAGCCACGGTCTGCGCCTTGCTGGAAGCCCAACAGGCCGACAATATCCACGAACCGGAACGGAGAGCGCTATGAACCCGCGAGTGCGATGGCTGCTGATCTTGGGTGCGGCCGTAACCGTGCTGGCCGCGGTCCCGCTGCTCTTTACCTATGAGGTGATTGCGGTGGATTTTCCCGTGTTAATGGAAGACTCACCGGCCGTGGAGTACCATGATGGCCCGCACCTGTTGCCGCCGGACAAGGCCATCCCCATCTCCCGGCCGGCCTACAGAGATGGCGGTCAGCCGGAAAATCCGGTCCCGGGCGACACCATTTCCGTGCAGCGCGGCGAGTTGCTCTTTTCCCTCCACTGCGCCGCCTGCCACGGTAAGCAAGCACTGGGCGATGGCCCGGTCACCCAATTCTGGCAAGCCGATGCCCGCCGGCCGGCAAACCTGACCGAGACCCGTTTTGCCAACTATGCAGACGGCGGCCTCTATCAGATCATCTCCAACGGCATTGGGACCATGCCCCCGCTGCGGGAAAACCTGAGCGAGCGCGATCGCTGGGATGTGATCAACTTTGTGCGCACAATCCATCAAGCTATCCGGTGAGGCAATTATGCGTGTTCGAGCAAGCCTGCTAATCTCGATAACGGTTTTGTTGTTGGCGAGCTGCTCCTCGCCGCACCAGCTCCCAGAGTCGCCCACCCTCATCCCCAGGCTGGCAGCGGCAACCCTGCCGGCCGCAGAAGCCCCGGCCGCGCCGGAGGCTGGCGGCCGGGAACCGGCCGGGACGGCCGGTGGCGACTCGGCCGGCGGACAAGCGATCTATGACAACAATTGCGCAGTCTGCCACAACCTAAACAACCAGCAAAAGGTTGGCCCCGGGCTGGCCGGGCTTTTCGGGCGGCCGTCCCTGCCTAACGGCCAGCCCTTCAGCGAAGCGGCACTGGGAGAGTGGATTCGGGCCGGCGGAGGGGCCATGCCAGGCATTGCCCTGAGCGACGGCGACTTGGCAAATCTGATCACACACTTGCGGGAAGCCACCCAGTGACGACCAAAGACGAAAGACAGGCGACATACGCGCGGCTCTATCCGACGCCGCCTGTCTTTTGTCCCCGAGGAGAAACGCCATGAAACACATTGCCATCGTGAGCGTCATCACGGTTCTGGTCACACTGGTGATGGGGTTCCTGCTGCAAAACGCCAACCTGTTCCCAGCCGCCGCCACCTCCGAAGGCGCGGTGGTAGACGCAATGTTCAACCTGCAGTTCTGGATTATCTCCTTCTTGTTCTCTCTCATCGTCGTGTTCATCCTCTACAGCGTGGTGGTCTTTCGCCGCAAACCGGGCGAGGAGGAGGCCGAAGGCGACTATTTCACCGGTCACACCGGACTGGAGCTGGCCTGGACGGCCGTGCCCCTGATCATCGTGCTGGTGATTGCCTCGTTGGGGGCGCGCGACCTGGCCGACATCATCCGGCCGGCCGATGACGAACTCACGGTCTCGGTGACCGGCTTTCAATTTGGCTGGCGTTTTGACTACCCCGACAGCGGGGTGACTGCCAATTCCCTCTACCTGCCCATGGGCCGCCAAGTGCACCTGGAGCTAAACTCCCTGGATGTGATCCACTCATTCTGGGTTCCCGAATTCCGAGTGAAACAGGATGCGGTGCCCGGCAAGACCACCCACTTGCGCTTCACCCCCTCTAAAACCGGCTCGTATGTGCTGCGCTGCGCCGAGTTGTGCGGCCTGGCCCACACCTACATGCTGGCCGACGTGGTTGTGCTGGAACCGGCCGAGTTTGAGAGCTGGCTGCAAGGCGAAAAGGTGGTAGTCGCCGAGGCCTCCCCGTTGGAATTGGGTGCCCGCACCTATCAGAACAACTGCGCCTCCTGCCACACGGCCGATGGCAACGCAGGGATAGGGCCCACCTTCCTGGGTTCGTTTGGGACCCAGCGCACGCTGGCGTCCGGCGAGACGGTGGTGATGGATGAAGACTATGTCCGCAACTCGATCGTCAACCCGGGAGCGCAACTGGTGCAAGGGTACAGCAACATCATGCCGGCCGCCTATGGCGACACCCTCTCGGCCGCGGAAATCGACGGCCTGATCGCCTACATTACCAGTCTGGGAGCCAAGTAAACGTGACTGCCACACATTGCCCTTTGCGTTTCTGGTTTCGCGGTTTGCGTGAGGAGCTAGGCGTATGACACTTTTATCGTTAGGACTCATCCGCGGAATTATCGGCCAGATCATCGGCGCGGCCGTTGGCGTGGGGTTGGTGACCGGCCTGCGGCTGCTGCTTGGCTTGCCCATCGATTTCGAAACGGCACGGAACTGGGAGCCGGCCACCGTGGTTGGCTGTGTCACCAGCTTTTTGGGTTTCATGATCGCCTCCGGCTCGCTGACCGATTGGTTCGCGGTTGCATTGGGAAAAGATGCCCCAATCCACCACGGGCCGCCCAAGGATCGGCCGGCGTGGACCCGCTATTTCAGCGTCGACTACAGCCACAAAGTCATCGGCATCCAGTACACCGTTACCGCGCTGCTGGTTATGCTCATCGCCGGGAGCCTGGCGATGGCATTCCGGGTGGAACTGGTCCAACCTGACCTGCAGCTTTTCACCGGTTCCTCCATACCTATCTTTGAATCGGTTGACGTCAAGCTGCCCGACGTCAACAACTTTAACGCCGCCATCGGCACGCATGGCTTTATCATGATCGTCAGCATTTTGCTGGGGATTGCCGGGCTGGCAAACTATGTGGTGCCGCTGATGCTGGGCGCGGCCGACATGGCCTTCCCGCGGTTGAACGCCTTTGCCTTTTGGATCAACGTGCCGGTCGCGGTGATGCTGGTAGCCAGCATTTTTGTGCAAAAGGGCTGGGACACTGGCTGGACTGCCTACCCCCCTCTCAGCCTGCGCGCGCCACTCGGGATGCAGCTTTACCTGTGGGCGGTCTTTTTTGCCGGCCTCTCCTCGGTGCTGGGCGCAGTCAACCTGATTGTCACCATTCTGCGCATGCGGCCGCCAGGGATGACCCTCTTTCGCATGCCCATCTTTTGCTGGTCTGTGCTGGCCACCAGCTTTATCGCCCTCACCGCCACCCAGCTCATCGCCCTCTCCTTCCTGATGGTCTCCCTGGAGCGGGTGTTGGGGATGGGCTTTTTTGAACCGGCCGGTGGCGGCCAGCCGATCCTCTTTCAGCACCTCTTCTGGTTTTACTCCCACCCGGCCGTGTACATTTTCGTCCTGCCCGGCCTGGGCATCATCAGCGAGCTGCTGCCGGTTTACGCCCGCAAACCGCTCTTTGGCTACAAATGGATTGCTATGTCCAGCATGGCCATCGCCTTTTTTGGCATGCTGGTCTGGGCCCACCACATGTTCACCTCCGGCATGGCCGAGTACCTCCGTGTGCCCTTTATGTACTCCACTCTGTTGGTGGCCGTGCCCACCGGGGTCAAGTTCTTTAGCTGGACCGCCACCATCTGGCGCGGCAAACTTTCCTTTGAGACCCCCATGCTCTTTGTGCTGGGGGCCATTTCGGTCTTTCTCATCGGCGGGCTGACCGGCCCTCCCAACGGCGTCGTGGTCACCGACCTCTACCTGCACGACACTTATTGGATCGTGGGCCATTTTCACGCTACCATGTTTGGCGGCTTTGTCTTCCCCTTCTTTGCTGGGCTGTACTACTGGTTCCCCAAGGTCACCGGCCGGCAGTACAGCG
Organism: uncultured Chloroflexia bacterium; assembly: GCA_963707345.1. Classification (GTDB taxonomy): domain Bacteria; phylum Chloroflexota; class Anaerolineae; order Promineifilales; family UBA4811; genus CAVPPE01. The sequence continues at coordinate 263,901 of CAVPPE010000001.1, read as the reverse complement.
AGCGGCTGGGCAAGCTCCACTTTTGGCTCATAACCCCCGCCTTTTGGCTGCAAAGCTTGGGGCAGATGTGGACCGGGCTGCGCGGCATGCGCCGCCGGATTGCCGACTATGACCCGGCGCTGGGCATCGAAACCGGCCACCTGCTGGTCACCATCGCCGGCTTTCTCATTGGGCTGTCCGTACTGATCATGATCTACAACCTGGTCAAGAGCTGGCGATCAGGTGAGGCGGCGGCCGCCAACCCATGGCGCTCGCGTTCACCCGAGTTCCAGTTGATCGGCTCGCCAGTGCCGGAACACAGTTACGACCGGCCGATTGAAATCGTAGGCGAGCCGTACGACTATGGCTTGCCTGGGTCGGTCTATGCCAAGGCCGCCCCCTTGCCTGGAGATTGAGAGGAGGCGCAATGAACGAGAAAAAAGCGGCCGCATTTCGCCAGGGTCTGCTGGTGTTGCTGGCACTGGCCGTGCTCACGGCCGTGGAATACCTCATCAGCGTGGCATCGGGCTCGTTGGTTTTCCTGTTCCTCATCGCCATCGCCAAGGCCGGGCTCATTCTGAACTACTTTATGCACGTCGCCAACCTGTGGCAAGAGGAGTCGCACTGATGAGCAGCCAGACCGCCGCCCCGTACCGGGTCGAACTGAAGAACAACCGCCTGGGTTTGTGGCTATTCTTTGTCTCGGAAGCATTCATCTTTTCCGGCCTGCTAGTGACCCGCTTTTACCTGTGGGGCAACACCCGGCCGGACCTGGACCAGGGCCTCGGGCTTTTGGTCACCTCTATCCTGCTGCTGAGTAGCTTTTTCATGAACCGGGCCGAGACCGCCATGGCCCACGGCGATCAGGACCGGATGCAGAGCAACCTGCTCCTCACTGCCTGGCTGGGGGTTGCCTTTTTGCTGGGCGTGATCGTGTTCGAGTGGCAGGGCCACCTCAAGCCCTCTGATGGCGTTTTTGGCGCGGTCTTTTTTGGCATGACCGGCATGCACGCCATTCACGTCCTCAGCGGGGTCATCTTTATCCTGGTGATCTGGTACAAAGGGTACAAAGGCACCTACTCGGCCGAGCAGCACTGGGGCGTGGAGGCTTGCGCTATCTACTGGCACTACGTGGACCTGATCTGGGTCTTTTTCTACCCCGCCCTCTACCTGATCGGAACGGCCGTCCACTGACCGGCCGCCCTTTGTGAGCGTCCAGAGCGCAGCGAGCATTTGCGTCACTGCGCTCTTTTTTTCTCTGTGGTACAATCGTCGCCAATGGACCCAACACTGCGCGCCTTTCTCACCTCTTGGGACCTGCGCCCGGAGATCATCCTCCCGTTGGGATTGGGCGTCTGGTTCTACACGGCCGGCTGGCGCAAGCTGCGCGGCCGGGGCAGCGGCCGGCTGGCAGCCGGTTGGCGGCTGGCCGCCTTTCTGTCGGGCACAGCGATCGTTTTCATCTCGCTGATGTCGGCCATTGACAGTTTCAGCGCCGACCTCTTTTTAATGCACATGATCCAGCACCTGCTGTTGATCATGATCGCCGCCCCGCTCATCATGCTGTCCAACCCCTTCCCGTTCATTATCTGGGGGATGCCGGCCGGACCCAAAATCGGACTGGCGCTTTTTGGGCCGCAGGCCACCTTTCGCAAGCTGCTGCGCCGGATCAGCGGGCCGGGCATCATCTGGATGGCGTTTGTGGCCTCGCTGTGGGGCTGGCACGACCCCGGTGCCTACGATGCGGCGCTGAAAAGCGATCTGATCCACGACCTGGAGCACCTTTCCTTCTATCTCACCGCGCTGCTGCTTTGGTGGCACGTCGTCCAGTCCGGCCCGCGCATCCACCGCCGGCTCTCCCCGGCCGCCCGGATTGCCTACATCCTCTCGATTGTGCCGGCCAACCTGGTCGCCGGAGTCGCCATCTCGTTTGCGGGGGAGCCCATCTACCGGCACTATCTAACCGTGCCACGCATTTGGGGGTTGACCGCGCTGGAGGATCAACAATTGGGCGGGACCATCATGTGGATTCCCGGCTCGATGATGTATCTTCTGGCGGCCATTATCCTCATCAGCCGGCAGGTGCAGCAGGATGGAGGGGCAACCCCATGAAGGCGGCCCAGACAGCAGCGGCCGTCTTGATTGTGGCGGTCTGGCTGGCGGCGGCAACGCCCCCGGCCGCGGCGCACGGTGGCGGCACCGCGCAACTCATTGACTCTCCGGTGGGGCCCTACCGGCTCTACGTCTGGAGCAAACCAGACCCGGTGCGCGTCGGCGAGGCACACCTCACCATCGGCGTCTTTCAGCCCCCGGCCGGCGATCAGACCGATGTGCCGGTGCTGGATGCTTCCGTGCTGGTCGAGTTGGCTCCCCTCGGCCACCCGGCCGAGCCCACCTCCGATGCTGCGACTCGCGAAAACGCGGCCAACAAGCTATACTATGAACTGGATATCAAGTTCCCGGCCGCCGGTGATTGGCGCATCACCATCAGCGTGACCGGGCCGGCAGGCTCCGGCAGCGCCTCTTTCGACCTGCAAGTCCTGCCTCCCACTCTCAACTGGGCGCTGATTGGCGGCGGCGCGGCCGTGGCATTGGCGGCCGGCTGGTGGCTGCTCAACGCGCGCTCCGGCCGGCAGCCCGAGTAACCGCACCCAGTTCCGGCTGGCAATCCAGCCAGGACGCGGTGGCAAGGAGGCAACCATGGTTCAAAAGAGCGACTTTAAACGCATTGACCACACGCTGTGGGAAATCCCGGCCGACTACCGGCCGGATATGCGCGTCCCGGCGCGGCTGTTTGCCAGCGCCGAGATGCTGGACTCGGTCCTTTCGGACCGCACGGCCGAGCAGTTGGTCAACATGGCTACCCTGCCGGGCGCGGTGGGCTGGGCGGCCGCCATGCCGGACGCCCACCAGGGATACGGCTTTTGCATCGGTGGGGTTCTGGCAACCAAACTGCCGGACGGCGTGATCTCACCCGGCGGCGTGGGGTACGATATCAACTGCGGCGTGCGGCTGCTTCGCACCGACCTCGACCAGGGGCAGGTCGCGCCGCACATGCCCGAGCTGATGGACCGGGTCAATCAGAATTGCCCCAGCGGCGTCGGCAAAGGCGGGTCCATCAAAGTCAAGGATAAAGAGTTGGACCATCTGCTCACCGACGGTGCCGGCTGGGCGCTGAAAAAGGGGTACGCCCGGCCGGATGACTTGGACCACACCGAGTCCAGCGGCCGGTTACCGGGCGCAGATGCAGACGCGCTCAGCCCTCGCGCCCGTCAGCGTGGCGCGCCGCAGGTCGGTACGCTGGGCGCTGGCAACCACTTTATCGAGATTGACGTGGTGGAAGAGCTCTTTGACGAAGAGGTAGCCATAGCATTCGGCCTCCGGCCGGGGCAGATCGTGGTGCAAATCCACTCCGGCTCGCGTGGGTTGGGCCACCAGGTGGCATCGGACTATGTCAAAAGCTTCCAATCGGCCGCCAACAAGTACGGCATCCACCTGGCGGATCGGGAATTGGTCTGCGCCCCCTTTGATTCGCCGGAGGGCAAGGCCTACTTTGGGGCCATGTCGGCCGCGGCCAACTATGCCTTTGCCAACCGCCAGTTGCTCGCATTCTGGGTGCGGCGCAGCTTTGAGGAGGTGCTGGCCCCGCACACACGCCAGTTTGACCTGCACCAGGTGTACGACATTGCCCACAACATCGCCAAGGTGGAAACGCACACGGTGGGCGGCAAGCCGACCAAGGTCTGCGTCCACCGCAAAGGAGCCACCCGCGCCTTTGGGCCCGGCTCGGACCAGGTACCGGCCGATTACCGCGCGGCCGGGCAGCCGGTGCTGGTGCCTGGCAGCATGGGCACCGCCTCCTGGGTGCTGGTCGGAGCGCAGCGCTCCATGGAACAGAGCTTTGGCAGTTGCTGCCACGGTGCCGGCCGGACCATGAGTCGGGCACAGGCCAAGCGAGAGATCTGGGGCAGCACGCTCCGCGACGAGTTGGAGGCCGACGGCATCGTGGTGCGCGCCGGCAGCATGGCCGGACTGGCCGAAGAAGCGCCGGCCGCCTACAAAGATGTGGACAAGGTCGTGGAAGTGGTTCACACGGCCGGGCTGGCGCGTAAGGTTGCCCGGCTGCGGCCGCTGGGCGTGATGAAAGGCTAACTCGCTGTCGCCCTTATGACACCTGTCACACTCGATTGTGCCTTTGCTCTCTTTAGCAAACCACGAAAAGGCGGTAAAATATCCCAGATATATCTCGCGTCAACAAACCAAGGAGAAGAGCCATGCCCCAGCCAGATGACTATGTTCTGCGTGACGACATTGCCCAGGTTGCACCCGACATCGCCGAGTTGATCGAACGCGAGGCGGAGCGCCAGTCACGCAAGCTGATCATGATCCCCTCCGAAAGCTTTGCGCCCAAAGCGGTGCGCCAGGCATTGGGGTCTGTCTTTCAGAACATCTACGCCGAGGGCTACCCTCCCCTGCGGATGACGCGCGACGATGAGGCGTTGCTGCTCGATCAGGCGCACCAGTTGGTCTACTATCGCCGCTACGCCGACCGCCGCTTTTACAAAGGCGTGGATTATGTCCATTTTGTCGAGACGCTGGCCCAGCGGCGAGCTGCCCAACTCTTTGCGACACCCGATATTCCGGCCGAGAACATCTACGTCAACGTGCAGGCCCTCTCCGGCTCCCCCGCCAACCTGGCGGTGTACGACACGTTGCTGCAAGCCGGCGACACGCTGATGGGGATGGACCTCTTTCAGGGCGGTCACCTGACCCACGGTAGTGAGTTCAACATGTCGGGCAAGCGGTACAACGTGGTGTCCTACGGCGTCAATCCGCAGACCGGCCGGCTGGACTATGATGCGATCATGCAGCAGGCGTTGGAGCACCGGCCCAAACTGATCATCGGCGGCTTTACCTCCTATCCCTGGGCGCCCGACTGGGCCCAATTCCGCGCGATTGCGGATGCCGTCGGGGCCTATCTGATGGCCGACATCAGCCACACGGCCGGGCTGGTGGCGGCCGGCGTCCACCCCAACCCGGTGGGTTTGGCCGACATCATCACCTTGACCACCCACAAAACCCTCTGCGGCCCGCGCGGGGCGGTGGTGATGACCGCCAACGAGGAGGTCGGCCTCAAGCTGGACCTGGCGGTCTTTCCCGGCGCGCAGGGTGGACCGCACACCAACAAATTCGCCGCCATGGCGGTCGCCTTCAAGCTGGCGCAGACAGACGAGTTCCGCGCTCTGCAGCGCCAGATCATTGCCAACGCCAGATCGCTGGCGGAGGGACTGACCCGGCGCGGGCTCAAGCTGGCCTACGGCGGCACCGACACCCACTTGCTGCTGCTGGACGTGGGGGCCATCCCCACCAAGACCGGCTATCCGGTACGTGGCGAAATGGCGGTCCGCATCCTGGACATCGCCGGGATTGTGGCCAACAAAAACACCATCCCCGGCGACAGCCTGACCGCGCTGGCCTCCGGCGTCCGCTTGGGAACCCCTTGGCTGACGCAGCGCGGCTTGAAAGAGGCCGACATGGACACGCTGGCCGGTCTGATCCACGACGTGGTGGTCAACATCCAGCCTTTTGCGTATAACGGCCTGGCCGGCGTGCTGCCGCGCGGCAAAATCGACTTGGCGATCCTGAACCAGGTCAAGCGGGGCGTGGCAGCGCTGGCTGCCAGGGCCGGCGCGGAATACGACGGCGAGTTGACAGCCTATCCGCACTTTGACATCCCCCCGGCCGCGGAACCGCGTTCGGCCGCCGACCAGCCGGTCATATTGGAGATCAGCGGCTGGCGCGCCGCATATTTCATGGACGAAGTGTGCACCAGCAATCTACGCCCCTTGCCGGCCGGCGAGACCGCCCACACGTTCTTGCTGGATCGCAGGGGGGCGCTACTAGACGAGGTTGCGGTCACACGCCGCCCGGCCGACGAACGCGGCCGTTCTCGCTTTCTGATGGCGGTCCACGCCGAACGCGCCGAAGGGGTGGCGGCCTGGCTGCGCGGGTTGGCCGATGGCTACATCCTGTTTGACGATCAAGACATCTTCCGCAAGGTGCAGGGGCCGGTGGTCGTGGAAGAGGTCACAGATTCCGGGCTGGCGCAAGCGCTGCTAGAATCGTCCCCTGCCCCTACCAGCCTGGTAGCGATGGCGGCCGATCTGTACGCACAGCGGCCGGAGCGCTTTGACCTCACCAAACCCTACTTTGTCGGAATGGGCGCTCTCTCGGCCCGCTTCCCGGCCGGCGACGCCAAGGTCAACTGGCAATGGTCCGAGCCGGACATCCCGGTGCAAAAGACCCCGCTCAACGAGCTGCACCGGCAGATGGGCGGCCGGATGGTCCCCTTTGCCGGCTGGGAGATGCCGGTTCGCTATCCCACCAGCGTGTTGGAAGAACACCTGGCCGTGCGGCAGGCGGCCGGGCTGTTCGATGTGGCCCACATGGGCGTATTTGAGGTCAGTGGGCCGCACGCCACCAGCTTTCTCGACGTCGTCGCCAGCAACTATATCGCCTGGCTGGATCCCGGCCAATCCTGCTACTCGTACCTGCTGGACCCGGATGGCAACGTAGTTGACGACATCATGATCTATTGCCGGGCGCGAGACCGCTACCTGGTGGTGGTCAATGCGGCCAACGCAGACAAGGATTGGGACTGGCTGAACGCGGTCAACGAGCAACGGGTAGTGATCAATCGTAGCCGGCCGGGAACCCAAGTGAGCGCGCCGGCCGTCATCCGCAACCTCAAAGACCCGGCCAACGGACCGGATTGCAAGGTAGACATCGCGTTCCAGGGCAAGGCCGCTTTGCCCACGTTGCAGGCCATGACCGATGACCCGCGCAAAAAGGGCGCGCTGCAGCGGTTGCGGCGCACCGACCTGTTGGAAATCGAACTCTCATCCATCCCGCTGGTCATCGCTCGCACCGGCTACACCGGCGAGGACATCGGGTACGAGATTTTTGTCCACCCGGACCAGGCAGTGGCGTTGTGGCAGACCATCCTGGCGAAAGGCGAGCCTTTTGGCGTCAAGCCGGCCGGGCTGGCGGCCCGCGACAGCACCCGCACCGAATTCGGTTTGCCGCTCTACGGCCACGAATTGGCCGGGCCGTACAACATCGACCCCATCGAGGCCGGTTTTCCGGGTTATGTCAAATACCACAAGCCGTTCTTTATCGGCCGGGAGCCCATGCTGGCCAAAGAAAACAAGCGCGGCAATGAGGTCCTTCGCTTCCGCATGGACGGCAAGGGCGTCCGCGTCCCCAAGACCGGCGACCCGGTATCCGACAAACGCGGTCAGGTGATCGGCTACGTGACCAGTTGCTCGATTGACAGCGAGGGCTATCTGACCGGCCTGGCGTACTGCAAAAAGAGCGCCAACCAGCCGGGCACGCCGCTGCAAATCCTGACGTTGCCCAGCCGCGTGCCGGCCGGCAAGGACGCCGACAAGCTGGAACCGGGGGACAAGCTGGTGCTGCCCGACAGCGCCACAGTCCTGACCCGCTTTGTCCAGCGCGAGGAGGTGCGAGGCGCACTGCCCGGCTCTGGCGATTAACGCCTGAAGCACATTTTGTGATAGAATTCGAGGCCTCCGCGGCGACCACCAGCCCGGAGGTCTTTTTCAACATGCAACTACTGACGATCTTTATCCTCACCGTGGTGATCCACGCCGTGGATACCGGCGCGTTTGCTGCCCGGTTGGCTGGGGTGCGCACCGGCCGGCTGGCGCTGGCCAACTCACTGTACAACGTGCTGGCACTGGCATCTCGCGGGGCCAACACCGTCGCCGGGCCGCTGATCGCACTGATGACCGACACGGCCGCCAACAGCGCCGACACGGGCGATTTACTCGCCGGCTTTCGGGTGATGTTACTGGCGGCCGCTGCCGGGACACTGGCGGCCGGGTTGCTCACACCCACCGTCAGCCGGCTGCTGGAACGCGGCATCCATTCTTACGAACAACGCCGGTCACTACCGCGCGTCATCGTGCGGGGCACCACAGTTCGTGGCCTGTGGCGGGTGCGCCAGGATTTGACCCGGCCGCGGCTCTCGTCCGTGCGCCAGTCGCGGCGCAGCCCGTTTCCAAAACGATTCCTCACCTTTAGCATCCTGATCACCGCCTTTTTTACCGTCAGTAATTTTGCCGCGCTGTACGCCAGCGCGCTGATCCCGGCCGGGGCCCGCACGGCCGCCAGCCTGGCCCCCGTGTTCACCGGCTTGTTCGTGCTGCTCAACATCTTTATCGTCAGCCCGGTGGCAGCGCTGGTGACCGACGAGGCATTGCGCGGCGAACGGCCGGTGCAGGACGTAACCTACATCACCATCTGGCAGATAGGTGCACGGCTGATCGGCACCTTGCTGGCCCAGGCACTGCTCTGGCCCATGGGTCAGGGGTTGGCCATCATGACCCGCTGGCTGGTGCAGTAGAACTGGAGGCGAAGATGAATGTTGTGGAATACAATCGGCAGGCCTGGAACCGGCAGGTGGAAAAAGGCAACCGCTGGACCGTGCCAGTGTCGCGGGAAGAGGTCGAACGGGCACGCCTTGATGACTGGTCGGTCTTGCTGACACCCACCAAACCGGTCCCCCGGTCCTGGTTCCCGCCTCTGGAGGGCTTGAACCTGCTCTGTCTGGCATCGGCCGGCGGGCAACAGGGGCCCATCTTTGCAGCGGCCGGGGCCAATGTGACCGTGTTCGACAATTCCCCCGCACAACTGGCCCAGGACCGGTTGGTTGCCGAACGGGATGGGCTGGAGATCGTGACCGCGCAGGGCGACATGGCCGATCTGTCCACCTTTGCAGATGGATCGTTCGACCTGATCTTTCACCCGGTCTCCAACACCTTTGTTCCGGACGTGCGGCCGGTGTGGCGGGAATGCTCGCGCGTGCTGCGGCCGGGCGGGGCCTTACTGGCCGGCTTTAACAACCCGGTTCTCTACCTGTTTGACTTTGAACTCTACGAGCAAGGAGTGCTAAAGGCCAAATACAGCCTGCCCTACTCTGACCTGACCAGCCTGACGGCCGAGGAGCGGGAGAAATACCTGGACCCCGATTCCCCGCTGGAATTTGGCCACCTGCTGGAGGACCAGATTGGTGGGCAGATAGCGGCCGGGTTTGTCCTCGCCGGCTTTTATGAGGACGGTGACCCTGACGAACCGCTGAGCCGCTTCATGCCCGGATACATAGCAACCCGAGCGATCAAAGTGTAACACGTATGCCGGATCGACCCGCCCGCGGCCTGATTCCTGTTGTGGTCATCGCCACGTTGTTGGTTGCGCTGTGGCTGTACGCGCAATCGCTGGACTTTGGTTTCATCTGGGACGATCCGCTCTGGTACGGCCGGGTGGTGGGCAAAACGGCCGGCGAGTTGATCCGGCCGCAACCAGACTACCACTTTTTCCGGCCGGCGCTCCTGCTCTTCAACCGCCTATTTGCTCAAGCCGACGGTACTTTTACTCCCAGCCTGATGCACGCAGCGCAACTCGCGTGGCACCTGCTCAACGTCGCGCTGCTGTTTGCCATCGGCCGGCGGCTGGGGCTGCCCGGCCGGACGGCGGCCGCGGCCGGCGCTCTGTTTGCGCTCAACCCATGGTCCTTTCAGGCAGTGGCTTGGGCGGCACCCGGCCAACCACTGGCATCCGCGTTACAGAGTGGGGCCTGGTTGGCGTACCTCACGGCACGGCAGCGGCACAACTCCGGCCGGGTTGCAGCGGCCACAAGCCTGCTGCTCTTTTTCCTGGCGCTGGGTGTGGCGGAGAGCTCGGTTGCGCTGGCTGTCCTGCCAGCCTTGCTGGAGATCGGCCCTGGACGCAAGCGACGACGCCGGTCGCTGGCTTTCCCCCTGATCGCCCTGGTCTATGTGTTGACCTGGCTAACCGCACCACGGCAGAGCGGCTACACCGGGCTGCAATTCGACCCCCAGGTTGCCCTCTATCTTGCTCAAGGATTCATCTATCCGCTGCTGGGCAGGCCGGGCGGATACCCGCCGGCCGACGCACCCAGCCTGGGCTGGTTGCTTCCACTGGCGGCATTCGTCATCATTGCGCTGGTCGCCATCGCCTGGCGCAGCGGCCGGGGCAAAGTGGCACTCATTGCGCTCGCATGGGCGCTGTTGGGAGTCACGCCAGCGCTCGTCGGGTTGGATTATTCTTACGTCAGCCTGGCGGCGCGGCTGATGTACAGCGCGGCTCCTGGCCTGGCACTGCTGTGGGCCAGCGGGTTACTGCCCTGTCCAACCCCAATAACCACGCACACCGGCCGTTTGCAGCAACACGTGGGCATGGCGCTGTTGGCGCTCATTGCGCTGCAGAGTATCTTGCTGTTGGCTGGCTTTAGCCGGATGTATCGCCATGGCACCGACCATCTGGGGGATCTGGTGGAAGCAACTTCGGCCGAAAGCGGCACCATCATCGTGGTCAACTTTCCTGACCGCTACACCCCCAAGCGTCCCCCCTACCCTCTGGGCTACTGGGGGGTAACACTGGCGCCGGTTTCAGTGGACTTGAGCGCATTCTCGGCCGTGCTGACCGGCGCCCGCATGCAGACCAACTCGTACGCCATGCCCTGGCTGGACCTCGCTGAGCGCCAAATCGGTCCGTACCAGATCGATCTCCGGGGGGTGATTACCCCCCCAGAGGAATTCTACCCTCTGGCCCGCCAGGCAGACGCGGTTTTCCTCTCCCTTGCACGGCCGGACGGCTCATTTGAGTTACAGCGCGCCGGCCACATTATCACATCTACCAACGCATGCCAGTTGGCAATGTTTGGCGATGTTGTCTGCCTACAGGCGGCCCAGGTTGAACACCGGCCGGGCAAATTGCTGCTGGACTTGATCTGGCTCAGCCTGGCCCCGGCCGAACCACAAGATACGATTTTTGCCCATGTGGGGGAAATTGGACAGCCTCCCACCGCCCAGGGAGATGGCGACCCCTGGCACGGCATACTCCCACTGGCAGTCTGGCGGCCGGGCGACACCATCCAGGAAAAACGCGTTATCTCTTTGCCGGTTACTCTACCCGACACCACTTTACCTATCCGGGTGGGTGTCTACAACTGGGTGAGCAACGAGCGCTACGCTGCCGTGGCCCCAGACGGTAGCCCCATCTCGCGAGACGCGTTTGTGATTGGCTATTTGCCGCCGGCCCCGCGGAAATGACACGCGGCCGATTCAGAGGTATAATCGGCCAAAAGCGCACAGGAGAAACAGATGCCCCCACGATCTCTGTTGGTCCCCTCCAACAGTCAGATTAGGCTTGACGACTGGGACCCGGCCTACATGGGCGAGTTTGCCGACAAAGCCGAGGCCAAGGCCGAACTGGAATCCAACATCGAACGGCTCAAAGACCTTCAAAACCTGCTCTACGCGGAGGGCAAGCACGCACTGTTGATTGTGCTGCAAGCGATGGACGCGGGCGGCAAAGATGGGACCATCCGCCACGTGATGGGTGGCCTGAACCCTCAGGGCGTGCATGTAGCCAGCTTTAAGGTTCCAACCTCGCGCGAACTGGCCCACGACTTTCTCTGGCGCATCCATCAGCACACCCCCGGCCGGGGGGAGATTGCCATTTTCAACCGCTCCCATTACGAGGACGTGCTGGTGGTGCGAGTCCACAACCTGGTGCCGGAAGCGGTCTGGCGCAAGCGCTACGACCACATCAACGCCTTTGAGCGGCTGCTGACCGACAGCGGGGTGACCATCCGCAAGTTTTTCCTGCATATCTCCAAGGCGGAACAAAAACAGCGTTTTGAAAAGCGACTGCACAACCCACACAAGAACTGGAAGTTTTCTCGCGGCGACCTACGCGAGCGGGAGTTGTGGGGTGACTATATGGCCGCCTATCAAGAGGCCCTCTCGCGTTGCAGCACGACACACGCACCCTGGCACATCATCCCGGCCGACCACAAATGGTACCGCAATCTGGCCATATCGCGCATTCTGGTAGAGACAATGGAAGCATTGGACATGCGCTATCCGCCTGGGGAACCGGACCTGGACCAGGTCGTGATCCCCGATTGATTAGCAAACGTGATTTTAAACGAGATTAGTGTCAGTCTTAAGAATCCATCAGCGACCGTTATTTGACCTATTGCGGATTCGCGAGTAAACTACCCGACCTGAAAACGCCCTGGAAAGAACCAGATCAGATGGTATCATCCGTATCCTGTCAACAATGTCACTATCACAACAGGCTGACGAGTTGGCCCCAATGCCCGTCGGCCTGTTGTGTTTTTTGCCACTGACAGCAATCGTAAATAAAGGAGGTTCTATGAAAGAGTTGAACAGCACAGAACAGGCAATGATGTGGGGCGTCATTGTGGTTGCCTTTATCAGCCTGGCGTACGCCTGGTGGCTATGGCGTGATACATTACGGCGCGGTAAAGGTAGCCAAAAGATGAAAGAGGTGTGGGGAGCAATCAAGGCTGGCGCGGAAGCGTACCTGAGCCAGCAGCTCAAGACCATGCTGCCCATCCTGCTTGTCCTGACGGTAGCCATGTTCCTGAGCGTCTATGTCGTCCCACCGACCGAGGAGGCAGAACGATTATTCAGAGAGAACGCGCGCATCATTATTGCTATCGGCCGGACCGTGGCCTTTATCCTGGGCGCATCGTTCTCCACCGTGGTGGGCCAGCTAGGTATGCGGGTGGCCATTGAGGGCAACATTCGCGTGACCGCGCAGGCGGCCGAGGAGAACTATAACGGTGCGCTCACAGTCGCCTATCGCGCCGGGACGTTCACCGGCATGCTCACCGACGGCCTGGGGCTGTTTGGCGGCACTATCATCTTTATGATCTTTGGCAAGGCCGCCCCGGACGCGCTCTTGGGCTTTGGCTTTGGTGGCACACTGGTAGCCTTGTTCATGCGGATCGGCGGCGGCATCTTCACCAAGGCGGCCGACGTCGGCGCCGACCTGGTGGGCAAGGTGGAAGCCGGCCTGCCGGAAGACGACCCACGCAACGCGGCCGTCATCGCCGACCTGGTGGGGGACAATGTGGGCGACTGCGCTGGCATGGCGGCCGACATCTTTGAATCCTACGAGGTGACCATTGTCTCCACGTTGATTCTGGGCATCGTCCTCTACCACATGACCAACGACACCATCTGGATTGTCTACCCGTTGATCGTCCGTGCCATTGGTGTCATCTCGTCCATCCTGGGTACCTTTACCGTACCCTACTGGGAGAATTTCCCGATCAAGTTCCTGCGCGCCAAGAACGCGGAGGACGCCATGTTCCACTCCTACGAGGTGTCCAGCATCAACACCGTCGTCTTTGCGTTCCTGTTCTCCTGGTTTTACGCGCACGAGTGGCAACTGGCGCTGCTCAACGCGATCGGCGTCGGTCTGGCAGTGATCTTCAACCCGCTCACCTCCTACTTTACCGCCACCCGTCACAAGCCGGTGCAGGAGATCGTGGAAGGGACCAAGACCGGTGCCGCCACCACCGTGCTATCCGGCCTGGCGGTCGGTATGGAGTCCAGTGTCTGGAGCTTGCTGGCCATTGCGGTGGTGTTGGGCCTGAGCTTTGTGATCTACCGGGATCAGCCCGCCATCTACGGTCTGTATGGGGTGGCGATGATCGGCATCGGTATGCTATCCCACACCGGTAACAACGTGGCGATGGACTCGTTTGGCCCGATTGCGGATAACGCGAACGGCATCGGCGAGATGTCCGGGGTGAGCCAAGAGGCCAGGAAAATCATGGCCGAACTGGACGCGGTCGGCAACACCACCAAGGCAATCACCAAGCAGGTGGCCATTGCCTCGGCCGTGATTGCAGCCACCAGCCTGTTCTTCTCTTTCGTGACCGACATTGGCCTGGTGCAGGAACGCCTGGGCGTGGTGGCGGCCGACCTGATCAAATCGATCCGCATCTCCACGCTGGAGGGGACCATCGGCTTTCTGATTGGCGGTGCGCTGCCCTTCCTCTTCTCCGCGTTCTCGCTCCGCGCCGTCTCCCGCGGTGCCGGGCTGGTGGTGCAAGAGGTACGACGCCAGTTCAAGGTCCCAGGGGTGCTGGACGGCACCGTCAGGCCTGACTATGGCAAGGTGGTCAGCATCACCACGGCCGCAGCGCAGAAAGAGTTGGTCAGCCTGGTCATCCTCTCGGTAACCGTGCCGCTGCTGGTAGGGCTCATCTTCCAGATCGAAGCACTGGGAGCCTTCCTGGCCGGCGTCATCCTGTCCGGACAATTGCTGGCGGTCTTTATGGCCATTGCCGGCGGCGCGATGGACAACGCCAAAAAGTACATCGAGGACGGCAACCTGGGCGGCAAGGGATCCGAGGCGCACAAAGCTGGCGTGGTGGGCGACACAGTGGGCGACCCGCTAAAGGACACGGCCGGACCCGCGCTCAACCCAATGATCAAGGTGGTAAACCTGATCAGTTTGCTGGCTGCGCCGGTGATTGTGCAGGCGCAAATCAAGAATCAAACGGCCGGCATCCTGGTATCAATCATCGTGCTGGGAGCGCTGTTGGTTTGGTCGGTGATGCAAAGCAAGCGCGACGCGCAGGAGGGGTTGGGCTAACCTAACCACCCTTGGGAACAATTTTGGAGCCGCCCCAGCCGAAATGACCGGGGCGGCTTTTTTTGCCCGCGGTCTGCAAACCTGTTATACTGTCGGCAGAAGCACGGTTAGAAGGGGATTGCCATGCAAACAGCCTACTGTTACGATGAATTGTATTTGCAGCATACCTACCCCGGCCACCCGGAAAGCGCCGGCCGGTTGCAGGCAATCATGGCTCGACTGGAGCAGAGCGGACTGCTGGCGCGGTTGGCCATTATTCCCGCCCGGCCGGCGGCCGAGGATGAGATTGCCCGGGTCCACACCCGGTCGTACATCGAACAGGTGCGGCGGGTGGCGGAGCGGGGCGGCGGGCACCTGGACCCGGACACCTACGTCGTCTCCCGGTCGTACGATGCCGCGCTGATGGCGGCCGGCGGCCTGTTGGCAGTCACCCGCGCCGTGCTGGACGGCCGGGCGCGCAACGGCTTTGCGCTGGTCCGGCCGCCGGGCCATCACGCGCTGGCCGGCCGGGGGATGGGCTTTTGCCTGTTCAACAACGTGGCTGTGGCGGCTTGCGACGCGCTGACCCGGCCGGAAGTCGAGCGCGTGATGATCGTAGACTTTGACGTGCATCACGGCAACGGGACGCAGGATTCCTTTGAGGCGACGCCCGACGTGCTTTTTATCTCCACCCACCAGTACCCACACTACCCCGGCACAGGCCGGGTGGACGAAATCGGCCGCGGTGATGGCACAGGCACCGTGGTCAACGTGCCGTTGCCGGCCGGCGTGGGCGACCAGGGATACGCTCAGGTCTTTCAGCAGATCATCTGGCCGCTGGCGCGACGCTACGATCCGCAACTGGTGCTGGTCTCGGCCGGGTTTGACGCCCACTGGTCCGACCCGCTCGCCATGATGCAGCTCTCGCTGGACGGCTACGCGCACCTGGCCCGCGAGCTGGTGCGGATGGCGGACGAACTGTGCGACGGCCGGGTCGTCTTTACGCTGGAAGGTGGCTACGATACCACTGTGCTCTCGCACGCGGTGCAAAACGCCTTCCACGCGCTGCAGGGCGAGGAAACAGTCAGCGATCCCATCGGCCTGTGCCCCTATCAGGAAGCGCCGGCCGGCGGCCGGATTGCTGAGGTCAAGAGGGCGCACCAATTGGAGTAAACCGGTGCTACACGGCAAGGAGACGCAGCGCAGACGATTCCTACCTGCCAGTTCCGTCAAGTGGCTGGTCCCGGGCATGGGAGTCAAGCGCTGGCTTGGGCTGTTGGGATTTGCGATCGCGCTCATGGGGATGGGCATCGTCTACCTGCTGCTGGTCCTCTATCGCGCAGGGGTTGTCCCCGGCGGAGTTTACCGCGCCCTCACGCTGCAATTCCTCCACCCAATCGCCCGCATAGCGGTCCCAACACTGCTTGGCCTGCTGCTCATCGGGCTGGCTGTTTCTCGTCTCAACCGATCGATCATTGCACCGTTCGTCCGGACCGGAGGCCAGCCCCTGGCCGAGGCAGTTTACCAGCTCCAGCGGCGCAAACGGGGTCCGCACATCGTCGCCATAGGCGGTGGGCATGGGCTTTCCACGCTCTTGCGCGGGCTGAAACAGCATACCGGCAACCTGACCGCGATCATCACGGTGGCCGACGATGGGGGCAGCTCCGGCCGACTGCGCCGCGAGTTGGGCCTTCCCCCGCCGGGCGATTTCCGCAATTGCATTGCCGCCCTTTCCAATGACGAAGCCCTCATCACGCAACTGCTGCAATACCGCTTTGGCCTGCGCGATGGCGAGGACGGGGACAGCGACCTCTCCGGTCACAGTTTTGGCAATTTGCTGATCGCCGCATTGGCCGGCGTCACCGGCAGCTTTGAACGCGCCTTGGAACAGTCGGGCCAGATACTGGCGATCCAGGGTAGCATCTTGCCATCCACGCTGGCAGATGTTACACTTGTGGCCGACGTACGTGAACAATCCCAAGAAGCAACGGTCCGCCGCGTCGCAGGTGAATCTCACATTCCCCACACCAGTGGCGTTATCGAGCGCGTATACTTGGACCCAGAATACGCACCGGCCTACCCGGCCGCGGTGCGAGCCGTGTTGACCGCAGACCTGGTGGCGCTGGGGCCAGGCAGCCTGTATACCAGCGTGCTACCCAATCTACTGGTGCGGGGGATGCGACAGGCGCTAAAAACCACCCGCGCCCCGGTTGTTTATGTGTGCAATGTCGCCAACCAGCCGGGCGAAACGGAAGGGTACGATGTCCGCGATCATTTACTGGCGTTGGAACGGCACATCGGCCGGGGAATCATCGACGTGGTGCTGGCAAACAGCGCGTTTCCTGCCTTGGGCAGCGACAGCGTCACTCAGTTTGTGCCCCTGGGATCGCTGGAGCACCTCCCGCTGATTTCCCAGGACCTGATTGACCAGGAACGGCCGTGGCGACACGACAGCGGCAAGCTGGCGAAAACAATTCTTACAATCCATAGCTCACATCAAAAAGGAGAGTCACTTCTCAGGTGATGTGAAGGTTTTTGTGGGGGGTGTGCGGGCGCTCCGCGCCCGCACACCCCCATCTTACCCCGCCCAAGTCCTTGGGCTGAACAGTCAAAAAGGAGAAACAAAATGACTAAGGTTGGTATCAACGGATTCGGCCGCATTGGGCGTCAAGTCCTCAAGGCGATTCGCGATTTCTACCCGGGCACACTGGAAGTCGCAGCAGTCAACGATCTGATGGACGCAGCAACCAACGCCCACCTTTTCAAGTACGACTCTAATTATGGCATCTTTCCCGGCAAGGTTGAGGTAGCTGATGGCAACATCGTCATCGACGGCGACGTCATCAAGGTCTTTGCCGAGAAAGACCCCTCCAACCTGCCCTGGGGCGAACTGGGCGTGGACATCGTCATCGAGGCGACCGGCGTCTTTCGCAGCGGGCCCAAGGCCAGGGCTCACATCGATGCCGGCGCCAAAAAGGTCATCATCAGTGCCCCAGCCAAGCCGTCCGACAGCGTGGACCTGACCATCGTCTTGGGAGTCAACGGCGACAAGTACGACACGACCAAGCACCACATCGTCTCCAACGCCTCCTGCACCACCAACGGTCTGGCTCCTTCCGCCAAGGTACTGCACGAAAAGTTTGGCATTGAGCAGGGATTGATGACCACCATCCATGCCTACACCAACGACCAACGCATCCTGGACCTGGCCCACTCTGACCTGCGCCGGGCGCGGGCGGCCGGCCTGAGTATGATCCCCACCACCACCGGCGCAGCCAAAGCGGTTGCGCTGGTCATCCCGGAACTCAAAGGCAAGTTCGACGGCGGCGCGATCCGCGTCCCCACCTCCACCGTCTCCCTGATTGACCTGGTGGTGACGCTGGAAAAGCCAGCCTCGGTCGAAGCGGTCAACGCGGCGCTCAAGGAAGCGGCCGAGGGTTCGCTGAAGGGCATCCTGGGCTACACCGAAGAACCGCTGGTCTCGATCGATTTCAAGGGCGACCCGCGCTCCGGCATCGTGGACGCGCTGAGCACCAAAATGATCGGTGACCGGATGGTCAAGGTGCTGGTCTGGTACGACAACGAATGGGGCTATTCGGTCCGCTGCGCCGACCTGGCGGCACTGATGGCTAAAAGCCTGTAGGTTACTTCTGATCAACGGGTGACAGATCTACACGGACCTGTTACCCGTTGTGCATTACCGACATACCATGAACAAGAAAACAATTCGCGACATCAACGTCACCGGCAAACGGGTGCTGGTGAGGGTAGATTTCAACGTTCCGCTCAAGGATGGCCAAATCACTGACGACACCCGCATCCGGGCCGCCTTGCCCACGCTCGACTACCTGCTCGACCAGGGCGCAACGCTGATTCTCTGCTCGCACCTCGGCCGGCCCAAGGGCGTGGACCCGGCGTTTGCCATGGACCCGGTCGCTGCCCGGTTGAGTGAACTGTTGAATCGGCCGGTGACCAAAGCCAACGCCGTGGTGGGACCAGAAGTGGAGGTGGCTGCGGCCGCGCTTCAGCCCGGTGGCGTGCTGCTGCTGGAAAACACCCGCTTTGAAGCGGGCGAGACCAAGAACGATCCAACTCTGTCCGCCCAGTTGGCCGCACTGGCTGATGCCTATGTGAACGACGCGTTTGGCTCCGCCCACCGCGCCCACGCTTCCACCGAGGGCGTGGCTCAGGAAATGCGCCGCAAGGGCGCACCGGCCGTGGCCGGCTTTTTACTGGAAAAGGAACTGGATTACCTGGGCGGCGCGTTGGAAAAACCACAGCGCCCCTTTATCGCCATCATCGGCGGGGCCAAAATCTCTGGCAAGATTGACGTGATTGACAACTTGCTGGGACAAGTGGACCGGCTGCTGATTGGTGGCGGGATGGCCAACACCTTCCTCAAGGCCCGCGGGTTGGAGATAGGCGACTCGCTGGTTGAAGATGACAGGCTGGAGCTGGCCCGCGACCTGTTGGCACGGGGCGGCGACAAACTACTCTTGCCGGCCGATGCCGTGGTTGCCGACGCATTTGAGGCCGAGGCCAACCTGCAATCCGTGCCGGTGACCGCCATCGCGGCCGGCTGGCGCATTCTGGACATTGGCCTGGCAACCGTGCAATTGTTCCGTGGCGCGCTGGCAGGCGCACAGACCGTGGTCTGGAACGGCCCGATGGGGGTGTTCGAGTTTCCGCGCTTTGCGGCCGGCACCTTGGCCGTGGCGCAGATGCTGGCCGAGATTACTGCGGCCGGCGGCCGGACCATCATCGGCGGCGGCGACTCGGCCGCGGCCGTCCAGCAACTAGGCCTGGCCGACCAGATGTCGCACATCTCCACCGGCGGCGGCGCCAGCCTGGAATTCCTGGAAGGCAGAGTGCTACCCGGCGTTGCTGCGCTGGAAGGAAGCTAGTTATCCATTTCGGCCGTCAGCAGCTTGGCACAAGCTGATCGCCCTGGAGTGAGTATGCCTCGAATTCAACACGAACTGACCGGCCTGGTTCATCAAGCCATCCGCAAAGCCCAGAAAAAGGGCGACCTGCCCAGCTTTGAGATCCCGGAGATAGTCATTGAGCGGCCCAAAGCGGCCGAGCACGGCGACTATTCGACGCCGGTCTGCCTGAGCATGGCGCGGCTGGCCCGCATGGCTCCGATGGAGATTGCCAGGCAGGTGATCAAGCGCTTCCCCAAGGCGGAATACCTCGGCGAGTTGGAGATCTCTCATCCCGGCTTTGTCAACATCCGCCTGAATACGGCCTGGTTGCAGGGACAGGTGGAAGCCATCCGGGCGGCTGGGGAGCGCTACCCGGATATCAACCTGGGCCAGGGCAAGCGGGTGCAGGTCGAGTACGGCAGCGCCAACCCCACCGGCCCGCTCCACATGGGCTTTGGCCGCAACGTGGTGCTGGGGGATGGGATTGCCAACGTGCTGTCCGCGGCCGGGTACGATGTGCAGCGCGAGTATTACGTCAACGACGCTGGCACCCAGATGGCACTCTTTGCCCAGAGCCTCTTTGCCCGCTACGCGCAGGCGCTGGGGGAGGAGCTTCCTTTGCCGGAGGACGGCTACCAGGGCGACTATATGATCCGGTGGGGGCAGGAGATTGCCCAGGACTACGGCCGGGAACTGCTGACTCTGCCTCGCGAGCAGGCGCTGGAGCGCATCCAGCAAATTGGGCTAGAAGAAAAAGTGCTGGGCAGCGCCCGTGCCGATTGCCAGGACCTGGGCATCCGTTACGACCGCTGGTTCCACGAAAAAAGCCTTTACCAGGAGGGCCAGTTTGAGAAGGTGATGACCATCCTGCGCCAGCGGGAGATGCTGGCAGCCAGAGACGGGGCAGTCTGGTTCACCGCCTCCAGATATGACGAAAACCTGAAGGACGAGGTCATCATCCGCTCCACCGGGCAGCCGGGCTACTTTGCCTCCGATATCGCCTATCATTACAACAAGCTGGTGGAGCGTGGCTTTGACTGGGTGATTGATGTGTGGGGCGCGGACCACCAGGGGCACGTCCCGCGGATGATGGCGATGATGCACTCACTGGGGCTGGACCCGGAGCGATTGACGCTCATCATCTACCAGTTGGTGACCATCAAGCAAGGAGGGGAGGACGTGCGGCTCTCCAAACGCGCCGGCACTCTGGTGCTGCTGCGCGAGTTGATCGACGAAGTGGGAGCGGATGCGGTGCGCTTTACACTGCTCTCCCGCGCGGCCGATAGCCAGATGGAGTTTGACGTGGACCTGGCCAAGGAACAGTCGGACCGCAACCCGGTCTACTATGTCCAATACGCCCACGCGCGGATTGCCAGCATCCTGCGGGAGGCGGCCGAGCGCGATTTTGCCGCCGATGGAGATGTGGCACTGCTCACCCACGCGACCGAGCTTGACCTGATCCGCAAGATGCTGGAACTGAGCGAAGTGATTGAAAAGGCGGCCATCTTCCTGGCCCCGCACCACCTCACCTACTATGCGCAAGAGTTGGCGACCGTCTTTAGCCTCTTTTACCGCGACTGCCGGGTCTTGCCGCGCAAAGAGGGCGAGCATGGCGTGACGCCCGAACTGACGGCCGCTCGGCTCAAGCTGGTGCAGGCGGCCCAGGCCATGCTGGCCTGCACCTTGCACCTGATGGGCATGCATGCGCCGGAGAGCATGTAACCCGACTGACCCACACCCACCAAGGAAACAGAAATGGGACTACAACCTGACCACTGGATCAAAAAGATGGCGCTGGAACACGGGATGATCGAGCCGTTTGTTGAAGGGCAGATGCGCGATGGCGTCATTTCATACGGCGTTTCGTCTTACGGCTATGACATCCGCGTAGCCGACGAGTTCAAGATTTTCCAGCCGGAAATCACGGCCGCCAAGCTCTCGGACATGCAGCGCGGGTACGTCGCCGGGCTGATCGACGGGCAGGGATACGTGGGCATCATGCCCCCCAGTGCGGAAGGCTATCAGTCGGCCCGGCTGGCCTTTGCCAGCCCCAATCGGCCGCTGCTGGAAAACGTCCGCGCGGTAGTGGGAACCGGCCTGATTTCCGAGCAAAATGCGCGGCACGAATTGCTCATCACCCGGCCGGCCGACATCCAATACATTCTTTCCCAGGTCTTTCCCTACCTGACCGAGAAGCAGAGCGCGGCCGCGGCGGTGCTCGACCACCTCAAATCCACCAAATCCATCGTGGTGGACCCCAAGAACTTTGACCCACAATCGTTTGTGGATTTCCGTGGCACCGAGTGTGTCATCCCGCCCAATTCATTCGCGCTGGCCCGCACCATTGAATACTTTCGCATTCCGCGCAACGTACTCACCATCTGCGTTGGCAAAAGCACCTACGCGCGCTGCGGCATCATCGTCAACGTCACCCCGTTTGAGCCGGAATGGGAGGGTTTCGTCACGCTCGAGATCAGCAACACGACCCCTCTGCCGGCCAAGATCTATGCCAACGAGGGCATTGCGCAGGTGCTCTTTTTTGCGGCCGACGAGGAGTGCATGATCTCGTACGCCGACAAAAAGGGCAAATACCAGAGCCAGCAGGAAATCGTCCTGCCCAAGTTATGATTCGACCGCCGTGGCGCCGAGCAGAAGATCTATTCGGGCCCACAGAAAAAGTGAAACGTGAAAACCGATGATTTGATGAGAATCGCGCTGGACCTGGTTGGGTTCAACCAGGTCCCGGCCGATAGCGCCATTTACGTGCCGGGCGAGAACGTCCGGCGCGTGCTGTTTGGGCTGGACATCGGCACGGCCGAGCTGCTGATGGCGCGCCAGTTGGGGTACGACTGCGTCATCGCCCACCACCCGGTTGGCGTACCGCACAAGCTCTGGCCGATCTATCAGCGGCACGTCGACCTGATGGTGGCGGCCGGGGTGCCGCGGGATGCGGCGCGCGCGGCCGTCGCGCCCAAACTGGAGGCACTCAAAATCGACGGGCAGACCCGCAACTACGAGCAGGTCCCAATGGCCGCCCGCCAACTGGGCATGCCCTTTCTCAACATCCACTGCCCGCTGGATGAACTCGGCCGGCGGGTGATGCAGGGCACGGCCGATAAACTACTGGCGGCAAACCCGGCCGCCACGTTGCAGGAACTGGTGGATGCGCTGGCCGCCTACCCGGCCGCCCGACGGGCCGAGACAGAGATAGCGGTCCGGCTGGGCGACCCAGCCAACCCGGCCGGCAAGGTGCACGTCGCCCACGGCGCACTGACCAACGGCGGCTATCACGTCGCCCAAACCTGCTTCCAGCACGGGGTGGACACAGTAATCTACATCCACATTGCGCCGGCCGACCTGGAAAAGCTGCGGGCTGACGGCCGGGGGCAACTGATCGTCACCGGCCACATCCTGGGTGACGCCTACGGCATCACCCCCTACATCAGCGGCTTGCGCCAGCGAGGTTTGCAGGTGGATGTGTTGAGTTGCGTGCTCGACCCGGCCGGCTGACCGCCCTTTCACCTTGAGCCCGTTGCGGTATAATTGCCGCACAAAAACAGGCCAAGTCTGACAAATCCCAGGAGGAATAGCAACAAACATGAAAATAATAACCGACAGCGCAGCCGACCTGCTGCCCGAAGAGATCAAGCAACTGGGCATCAAAGTCATGTCGCTCCTCATCCAGTTCCCGGACGGCGAGACTTCGCGCCGACGATATCACCATTGACGCGTTTTACGACCGGCTCAAGGCGATGCGGCCGGCGGTCCCCACCACCGCCATGCCCTCCTCCGGCGAATTTGCCGACCTGTACCTACAGATCGAAGAGCACGAGGAAGCGCTTTCGCTGCACATTTCGTCCGGGCTGAGCGGGACCATCCAGGCAGCACAGTTGGGCGCCGAACAGGCCGGCCGGGCCATCACCACCGTGGACACCATGACCCTCTCCGGCGGGCAGCGGTTCCAGGTGCTGGCGGCCGCCCTGGCTGCCAAGGCGGGCTGGGCCAAACAGGCCATCCTGGAGCGGCTGGAGCAAGTCCGCGACGCCACGGAGGTCGTCTATACGCTGGAGACGCTGGAATACCTGGCCCGCGGCGGGCGCATCGGCCGGGTGCAGGCTCTGGCCGGCGCGCTGCTCAAACTCAAGCCCATCATCAAGGTGGACAAGGCCGACGGCAAGTACAGCACGGTGGGCAAGGCGCGCACCATGCAAAAGGCCCTGGAAGGCATTGCGGACCATCTGGCCCAGGTGTACGCGGTCGACACCCCGCTCTGGATCTCGGTGATGCACGGCCAGTTTGCCGATCAAGCGGACAAACTGGCGGACCTGTTGCGCGAACGCTTTAACGTTGCACGGCTGGAAGTGCTGCGTATCTCCCCGGTGTTGGGGGTGCATACCGGCCCCGGCATTGTGGGCGTCACCGCGCTGCCCATGAGCCTGATGGAGGGGCTGGTCTGAGATACGCCGACGCGCTGTACGGCGACTGGGAACTCCCGGCCGGCGTCGCGCGCATCGTTCAGACCCCAACCTTTCAACGGCTGCGCCGGGTGAGCCAATCCGGTGCCAGCAAGTACGCAAACCCGAGCAAAACGGTCACCCGCTATGAACATTCGGTCGGGGTCTATCTGCTGCTGCGCCGGCTGAGCGCCGGCCGGCAGGAACAGATCGCCGGGCTGCTCCACGACGTGAGCCACACCGCCTTTTCCCACGTGGCGGACATTGTCTTTTACAGCGAGGAGCAGGACCTGCACGAGCGCCTTAAGGCGGATTTCCTGCACCGGCCGGACCTGAGCGATGCCATCGCGCAACTAGGCTACCGGCCGGCCGACTTTCATCACGACGAGCGCTACACCCTGCTGGAACAGCCGCTGCCCGCGCTCTGCGCCGACCGGATTGACTACTCGCTGCGGGATGCGGTGACGGTGGGCGAGGCATCTCTGGAGGCTGCCCGGGCTATTCTGGATGATCTGGCGGTGCACGACGGCCGGATCACCATGCGCACGCCGGCCGTGGCCGGCCGGTTCGCCGCCCTCTTTCAGCGCATGAACGACCACTGGTGGGCCAGTCAGCGAGAGAACTATCTCTACGAGACACTGGCACAGGCCATTGAACGGGGGATGGACTTGAACGTCATCGACCGGGCCGACCTGCTGACCGACGATGACGCCGTGGAAGCTAGACTCAAAGCGGCCGGCGACCCCCAGATTGACGCGCTGTTCGCCAAGCTAGTTGAGCCACCGGCCACTGAAATCGCTGCTTTTGCACCGCCCCGCCCCATCAAGCAGCGGGCGATTGATCCGCCTGTGCTGGTGGACGGCCGGGCGGTCCTGCTCTCCGCAATCGTGGGCTGACTATCCTTCCAGAACTTTGGCCACCTGCTCTACCGCCCAGTCAATCTCTTCCTTGGAGATCACCAGCGGCGGCGCCAGGCGGATAATGTGCTTGTGCGTCTCTTTGCAAAGAATGCCCCGCTCTTTCAACGCCTCACAGAACGGGCGCGCCCCACCCACTTCGGGGTACAACTCGACGCCGATGAACAGTCCCCTGCCGCGCACCTCTTTGACGTACGAACTTTCCAGCCGTTGCAGCCGCCCCAGGAAATATTCGCCCAACTCGGCCGAGCGCTGGATGAGATTCTCGTCCACCAGCACCTGCAGCGCTTCGCGGGCCACGGCCGCGCCCAGTGGGTTGCCGCCAAAGGTGCTGCCGTGGTCACCCGGCCGGAAAAGGCCCAGCACCTCGTCGTCAGATAGCACCGCGCTGACCGGGTAGACTCCGCCAGAGAGCGCCTTGCCCACCACAACCACATCTGCCCGCACGCCATCGCATTGATGGGCAAACAACGCCCCCGCCCGGCCGAGACCCGACTGAATCTCATCGGCCATGAACAACATATTGTGCTTGCGGCACAGCTCGGCCGCGCCGCGCAGGTAACCGGCCGGCGGGATAATGACGCCCCCTTCACCCTGGATGGGCTCCACCAGAAACGCAACGGTATTGGGCGTGATGGCCGCCTCCAGCGCTGCCAGATCGCCATAGTCCACCAGCTTGAACCCAGGCGTGAAGGGGCCAAAGTCCTCCCGGTACTGGGGCTCGGACGAAAAGCCGACGATGGTAATGGTCCGGCCGTGGAAATTCCCGTTGCAGACAATGATCTCCGCTTGACCGGCCGGGACCCCCTTGACCTGGTAGCCCCACTTGCGCGCCGCCTTGAGCGCCGTCTCCACCGCCTCGGCGCCCGAGTTCATCGGTAGCGCCACCTCGTACCCGGTCAGCTCGCACAACTCTTGCTCAAACAGGCCCAACTGGGCGTTGTGGAAAGCGCGCGAGGTGAGCGTCACCTTGTCTGCCTGCTCTTTGAGCGCCGCCACGATGCGCGGGTGGCAATGACCCTGGTTGACGGCCGAATAAGCGCTCAGGCAATCCAGATAACGGTTCCCTTCCACGTCAAACACCCAGACCCCTTCCGCCCGGTCAATCACCACGTCCAGCGGGTGGTAGTTGTTCGCGCCATACCGCTCTTCCAGTGAAATATACTCCTGCGAGATCATTTCGGTCACTCCTTGCATCAGACTGCGTCCCGCCGGCCGGCGGCCGCTAGGTTCTTTCGTTTCGATGCTGCAATTGTCAACGGGCGCAGGGCCGGCGGCAAATGTCAACACTCCGGACCTTTGCGGACGAATGTCACGAGATATCTCAGACGACAAATCAAAGGCTGGTGGGGGCAGCGATGCGACACCATAGCGTTGCTGGGGCTGGTACTGATGGCTCTATTGGGGCAACCACTGGAAAGCAGCTTGGGGATAGCAACCCCTCTGCCGCGGTATCACCACCGCGAGCCGGCTGTGCTTGCCGGGGTCTCGCTCGTTGCTGGGTGGCGCCACTTGAGCCATACCTGGTTACGCACTCTGGCGCGCAGCGAGCTGCTGGGGGGCGCGTGGCTGTTGAGCAGTCAATCGTTGCCCAGTGCGGTTGCGCTGCTTCCCTGGGCTCGGTGGCTGTTGGACGGGCTGGCGGTGGCTTGGCCCTGGTTAGGGCAGCAACCCGAGCTACGCGTGATGCGCTGGGGATTGGGCTGGCTGCGCTGCGGGATCCTGATCTGCCTGGTGGGTGATGCGGCTCGTCAACAGTGGCTCCTGCTCCAGGCCTGGCGATTGGGCCACCCCTTGGTGGGTTCGCTGGGGATGCTGGGGGCCATGGTGGTCATGCCGGACCGCCAAGCCGGGGAACCATCAGAGACGCAGGTGACGGTCACCGCAACGGAAGGGGGCTATCGTGTCGACTTGCGGGGGGAGCTGCATCTGGTGGTGAACGGGGCAGACCCTTTCTGGCTACGGATGACGATCCTGTTCCTGCGCCAACTGGAAGGCCCCCTGCCTCGTCAGGGCAGTCGCGCGACGCGGGAGGGACGCCGTCCCTTGGTACCACAACAGAAACTGGCTGCCTGGTTTGGGGTGGCGCAACCCCACATCAGTCTCTGGGAGAAGTGGTGGCTGGCAGGCGACTGGGCCAACCTCTTGAGCCTCAACAGTGTAGAAGTATTGACGGTCGAACTGCGTCACCAGATCGTAGACGTGTTGGCCCGCTTCCCATGGCGGGGAGTGGACTGGGTCTACACGTATTTGCGCGAGCAAGGGGTCGCGGTTACCCATGACCAGGTGAAGCAAGCGGCCCGGGATAGTGGTTGGGCCCGGCTGAGGCTGACCCTGCGGCGTTTCTTCGTTCTCAGCCCGGATTGCATTCGTCCCCGCGATGAAAGCTTGTTGAGCGAACTGCTGGCGATCATCGATCAGCTGATGAACCAAATGGGACAAGCAGCAGGGTTATCTCCCCAGGTGCAATGGGAGATCGCCCACCTGCAAACTGGGGCAGCCGAGTTGGGCCTCGTCCCGACACTTCCCGGGGCCGTGCCCTGGGCACAGAAACTGAACTGGGTGTTGTTTGCCGCCCAAGCCCCGTTGGAAAACGGCGTCGTCCGTTGCACCTTCTGCGGCTGTCCAGCCGAACGCCGCAAGGGAGGCCAACCCCGCAGCAAGCGTTATCGCGACAAGAACGGTGAATGGCAGACGGTAGCTGTGTATCGCTACTGCTGTGACAATCCAGCGTGTCCCTACGCTAGCTTCACCCACCTCCCGTTGGGGTTGTTGCCCTACTCGCCCTACCCGTTGACCCGGCGCCTGGAGGTCTTGCAGATGTACGCTTGGGGACGCAGTACCTACCGGCGTACTGCCCAAGCCTGTGGGATCCGGCCGGGACGGGCCTACCAGTGGGTGCGGGCTTTCGGCCAGGACTTGCTACCGGTGGCGGCCTTGTTCGGCGTGGTACGTTCCAGCGGTGTGGTCGGCATAGACGAGAAATGGGTGCAGGTGCCCGACAAGGCCCCCAGGGGCAGTGGGCGCACCCGGCTGCCGAAGAATCGGCACTGGATGTACGTATATCTGGCGGTTGATGTCTACACCTACGACTTGCTGCACATCGCCATCTATGCCCACAATACCGCAGCCAGCACGCGGGCTTTCCTGCTCGCTTTAAAGGCCAAAGGCTACCGTCCCACGGTCATCGTCACCGACTTGCGCCCAGAATACGGCCCGGCTGTTGAGCAAGTTTTCCCGAAGGCTCGCCATCACGAATGCCTCTTCCACGCCATGCGTTGGTTTCATACCCAGATCAAGGAAATCTACGGCGCTGACTATGCCCGAACCCACGCTCCGTCCCATCTGGGCTGAACATTAAGGCCCGTTTGATGTATAATGTGGGCGTTGTTCAACGATCTGTGGGAGGTACCATGGCATATCAAGACGAGAAAGCGGATGAGAAGCGAGACGAAAAACGGGACGAAAAGCAACACGAAGAAAAGAGTTGGGAGGAAAAGGGCTGGCGGCGCGATACGCTGAGCGGGACCATCTGGGCCCTGATCCTCATTTGGGCCGGCGTGGTGTTCCTGCTGGTCACAACGGACGTCGCTTTCCTGTCCTGGCTCAACTGGGGCAACGCGTGGGGCGCGGTGATGCTGGGCGCCGGGATACTCTTGGTTCTGGAGATGGCGATCCGATTGATGGTGCCAGCCTACGCCGCACCATTGCGCGGCCGGACCATCCTGGCGCTCATCCTGATCTTCTCCGGCCTGAATGCCTTTATCGATTTCGAGTTGTGGCCATTTTTGCTCATCGCCATCGGCCTCTGGATTCTGATCAGCAACCTGACCGGAAGCAAGCGGTAGCCGGAGCCGCGTTAGAGCCGGTCAAAATCCAGCATGACCAGCGCGTCCCGCCAGTAACGCAGCGGGGTGGTCCACTCATCCCGGCCGATACAGCGATAGTAGGGTGGCTCAAAGGCGCGGATCAGGTCACCAATCTTGTAGCGGGGCAGCACCGGGGTAGAGATCACCAGGCTGCCGGTTTCCCCCGGCCGCATCTCGTACAGCATTTTGGTACCGCGCCTGGTCTCCACCTCATATAGGAAAAGATCATAGTTGGGCACCCAGGCGCGTTTATTGTCCATTTGCTGCCCAAACATCCCTTCGGTAGCTCCATAGATCTCCAGCACATCCACCTGCCGACCGTACAGAGCGCGCAATCTGGGCACGTGCTTGGTGTTGATCCCAGCCACACTGCCCAAGGTCATCACCTGCAGGTTTGGCCACACGTCTCTGGGATAGAGCCGATGTGCCTGGTGCAGGTAGCGCCCAAAGGCCACGGCCGTGGGAGCCACGCCACCGACAAAAGTGATGTTCTGATCCTTGCACTTATGGTAGGCCAACTCAAAGCGCCGCTCCCAGTCGGCAATGCTCTTGCCGCCGCCCAGCGCGTCAATCTCCTCTTGGGTAGGTAGGGAGCGAATCAGTGAAGAAGTGGTGTGTTTGAGATAGATACCCGAACTGTAGCCGTATTCCAGCGTTTCCCCGGCCGATTGCAAAGTCCCAATCACCGATGGAAAGTTGAGATTGATGTTGGCTCCATCGAGGACATCGAACTTGGCGGTGCGCAACACATAGTTCAACAGCGCCCGGCCGGCGCTGGCCCGCATTCGCATGTCGGTGGGGGTCATGGGGATAAACTTGGACTCGCCTTTGGTGGTGCCCCGGGTGATGGCCCAGGCTACCGGCCGTTCGTGGAGCAGTGGCCCCATTCCACTGTCCATCGCTTGCTGGATAAGTGGCAGGTACCCCTCGTAGGTTGTTGCCGGGAACGCCTGCCGGTACTCTTGCATTGTCTTGACGCCGGCCGCGTTGCGCTCGCGCCCGTGCTGGGTCTTGGCGTATTCACCCAGTAGGTATTCCATTACGCGCGCCTGGGACTTGGCCGGGTCCTGCAACGCTTCGTGCCAGGGCTGCAGGAACATGGTCAGCACATCTTTTGCTGCGGCCGGAGTAAGTGGAGACATGGACAACCTCGTCTGGTACTAAAATTGCAACTTGATTTGCAAGTCTACCTGTGGTAGCACTTCCTGGCAACTGATTAACAGCGGTAGACACGCGGATTGGTGGAATGAGATAATTGGAATGCCGCCGCCACGGCAGCTTTGCACAGAACATGCATACTTTCTCCATAGGCCCTTCACAACTCGGTGCTAAAATGTGTGCTGGCGCACACCAGGACGAGACGTCCCGCTCAACGACCGCGCCATCCAAACTTGTCGCGGCCGTCAGTTGCCAGAGTCGGCCGGACAAGGTATAACTATGCCAATGCAAAAAACCGAGCGCATTGCCCGCTCATTGCTCAAAAGTTTGCGCAAAGCCAACCGGACCTACCACTTGATTGCAGACGGAGACCGGATTGCGGTTGGCGTGTCGGGGGGCAAAGACAGCCAGACACTCCTGCGCTTATTGCACCAGTGGCAATCGTATGCCCCTGTTCGCTACGAATTGGTAGCGGTGCACATTGGCATGGAGCCACTCTGGCTGCAAGCGGCCGAATCCCGTGACGGCCTGGAAACCTGGTTTCAATCCCTCAACCTACCCCATCACATCCGGCCGCTAGAGATGACGCCCAACGAGCCCCGGCCAATCAACTGCTTTCGGTGTAGCTGGAATCGCCGCAAAACGCTGTTCCGGGCGGCCGTCGAGCTGGGCTGCAACAAGGTAGCGCTGGGCCATCACGCCGACGACATTGCCGAGACAGCCCTGATGAACCTGGTCTATCACGGCCGTCTGGAAAGCATGGCCCCGCGCAAGGAGATGTTTGACGGACAACTCACTATCATCCGGCCGCTGGCGCTGGTCGAAGAACGGCGCATTGTCTATTTTGCCCGGGCGGCCGGGTTCTGGAAGGAGGGCACTTGCTGCCCCCACGGCGAAGATTCGCAGCGGGCCAGGATGAAGGAAACCCTCCGCTCACTCAAAAAGGTCAACCCCAAGGCCCAGGTCAACTTGTTCCGCGCAGTCGAGCGCGCGGAAGGCTGGTTAAACGGGGCAAGTGAGGCGGGACGATGAAAGCGAAAGGGAAACTGGCGGCGGTCATCGCCGCCTACCAGCAAGGCGACCGCATCAAGGCGCGTCAACTGGTGTACGAGATTCTGAAAAAAGAGCCGCGCAACGCGAGTGCCTGGGCCTGGGCCTGCGAATTGGCCGAAACCCGCGACGAAAAAATCCACTGCCTCGAGGAGATCCTGCTTATCAACCCGGCCGATGAGGACGCCCGCCGCTACCTCAACCGCCTGCACCCCATGAAGGAGACTATCTTTGTCCCGCCCGCCCGGCCGGAGGAGTTGAAAATCGAAACGCCCAAACCGGCCGCCGGCGCAGGCTGGATAGCGGTCCTGGCACAGATCATGGGGGTGGCGTTGGTGATCATTCTGATCGCGGCCGCGGTCTATGTGCTGCCCAAGAGTAGCTTCCTGGGCTTGCGCGGGCCGGATTTTGACAGCTTGACCATCTCCGAATCGCACGAACATCTGGAATCGGATGACTACTACTGGCAAATGGTGTTTGAGCGGCCGGACGAGACCGAGTTCGCCGGCCTGGTGCGCCACACCTCCCCCATTCGCATTGGCAAGTTGCGCATCCTGACCCACGACATCCTGGTAACCAGCGGAGACTATGCCGACCCCAACCTGGTCAACACCAGCGTTAGCAACCACCATTTCCGCTGGTACACGGAGATGCCCAGCAAACCCAAGGGGGCCATCAACCTGCTGCACACCGTCCCGGCCGACGAACAGGTTTACCAGCAGCTCAAAGCCATTCGGGAGGGAGATGAGGTAACCATCACCGGCCGGGAAATTCTAGAGATCAAGGCCTATGACCTGCAGAACAACTACCGCGGCAACTGGTCCGACACGGGCTGCAACACGTTGCTGGTCACCTCGGTAACAGTCGTGCAAAAGTAAAATTAGTATAAGACTTTGCGCCAGGGCCTTGACACGGCTTGACCAAACGCCGTAGAATGGTTGCAGAAAAATCCCTTGGCGCGGTGCAAAAAGACAAATGGAATACAAGGACTATTACAAAATACTGGGCGTAAGCCGCAACGCCAGCGAACAAGAGATCAAGCGCGCCTACCGCAAGCTGGCGCGCCAGCATCACCCCGACGTCAAACCGGGTGACAAGGATGCCGAAGCCCACTTCAAAGAGATCAACGAGGCATACGACGTGCTGTCCGACCCGGACAAGCGCGCCAAGTATGATCGATTCGGAAACAGTTGGCAGCAGTGGCAGCGTTCCGGCCGGGACCCCGGTGGCTTTGACTGGTCCCAGTGGGCCGCGCCTGGGGGGGCACCCGGAGGTGTCCGGGTGGATTTTGCCGATCTGAACGATCTGTTTGGCGGAGGCGCCGGCGGCTTTTCCGACTTTTTCGATGCCCTCTTTGGCGGGATGAGTGGAGCCGGCCGCGGACAAACCTATGGCCGGCCGCAAGCCGTTCGCGGGCAGGACGTTACGCAGCGCATCGAGATCACCCTGGAAGAGGCTTATAGTGGCACCACACGCACATTGGTGCGCAACGGGCAGCGTCTCCAGGCCAAAATCCCGGCCGGCGCCGACACCGGCACCAAGGTCCGCCTGTCGGGCCAGGGTGCGCCGGGCGCTGGCGGGCAACCGGGCAATCTCTACCTGGAGCTAACCGTGCTGCCTCACGCCCGCTTTGAACGCAAAGGCGATGATCTCTACACCGACCTGGCGGTTGATCTCTACACGGCCGTCCTGGGAGGTGAGGTCGACGTTGAGACTTTGGCCGGGACTGTGAGCCTGAAAATCCCGGCCGGCACCCAGGGAGGGCAGCTCTTTCGCTTGCGCGGCAAAGGGATGCCCAAGCTTCGCGAGAGCACCAAATCGGGCGATCTGTACGCCAAGGTATCCATCCAGATACCATCCAAGCTTTCGGCCGAAGAGACCACACTGTTTGAACAATTGTCTGCGCTACGCAGGAGGTAATCACTCATGAAACTGGAAACGCGCGCCAACCCGCTTCGCTGGGTTGGTCTGTTGATCATTATCCTTTCCATCACCGCGCTGGGCTGTCTGAGTTCGGCCGGATTCGAAACGGCAACACCCCCACCCGCTACGCCGGCCGCTGTCGTATCCCCCCCGGCCGTCAACCAGCCGTCGAGCGCGCTGCCGGCCATCTCCATGGGTGCCAGCGACACGGAAACACGGCTGATCAGCCTGTACAACCAGGTCAACCCGTCCATCGTGCACATTCGCATCTACGCCGACGGCTTTTTGTTGGGCAGTGGCTCTGGCTTTCTGGTGGATGATCAGCGCCACATCGTCACCAACAACCACGTGGTGCAGGAGGCAGAACAGATCGAGGTTGTCTGGTGGGACGCCACCCGCACCCGCGGCCAGGTGATTGGCTCCGACGCCGACGCCGATTTAGCCGTCCTGCTGGTGGACACGGTGCCAGACAGCGTGGCACCGCTGGTTATGGGCGACTCTTCGGCGTTGCAGGTTGGGCAACAGGTGATCGCTATTGGCAACCCATTTGGCTTGCAGGGCACCATGACCGTGGGCATCATCAGCGGCCTCGGCCGGCGGCTCGATTCGCAGCGCGTGCTGGACCCCAACGTGCCTGGCACCTATTCCAACCCGGACATCATCCAGACCGACGCGGCCATCAATCCCGGCAATTCGGGCGGGCCGCTGCTCAATTCGGCCGGAGAGATGATCGGCATCAACACCGCCATTCGCTCTTCCTCAGGCACCAGCTCGGGCGTCGGTTTTGCCGCTCCGGTCAACACCATCAAAAAGCTGCTGCCCCACCTGATCGAAGAGGGCTCTTACACCTATTCCTGGATGGGAGTCACCGGCCGGACCGAGATCGACCTGTTTACCATGGAAGAACTGGGCTTGCCGCAGAGCCAGGGCGTGCTGGTGACCGACGTGACCCGCAACGGGCCATCAGACCAAGCAGGCATCCGGCAAGGCGACTTTATCATCCAGATTGACGGCAAACCGCTGGCCGATTTTAGCGACCTGATCAGCTACCTGGTTGCGGCAACTGAGCCGGGGCAGGTGGTGGAACTGGCGGTCCTGCGCAACGGGGAAAGGCTGGATGTTTCCGTCACGCTGGGGGAGCGCCCGTGACAAAACCGAAGCGCCGGCCGCTGACGGCCGGTCTCTTTCTAGTGGCAGCGCTGGCGCTGACTGGCTTGGGCTGCGGTCTTGCTGTGCCGCCCACGCCCACGCCGGATCCCACGCCAACACCACTGATCATCATTGCCACCCCAACCCCGCTCCCGGCCGTCGCGTCGGCCGAACTGGACGTAGCCGAGCAGCGCGTGATCAACGTGTACGAGCGGGTCAGCCCGTCGGTGGCACACATCACCAGCCGCTCCGAGGTGTACGACTTTTGGCGCGGCGCGGTGCCCCGGGAGGGAAGCGGCTCCGGCTTTGTGATCGACCAGAGCGGGCACATTGTCACCAACTACCACGTCATTGAGGGGGCCCAGGAGATTGAAGTGCTGCTGGCCGATGGGATGGCCTACCCGGCCGAGTTGGTGGGCGCGGACCCGTACAACGACCTGGCTGTGCTGCGCATAGCCGCCCCAACCGAATTGCTGGTGCCGGTCGAAATGGGTACGGCGGCCGACCTGCGCGTCGGGCAGCGGGTAATCGCCATCGGCAATCCATTTGGGCTGGACTGGACGCTGACTACCGGTGTGGTGAGCGCCCTCGGCCGGACCATTGAGACCGAAAACGGACAGGCGCTGGGCGAAGCCATCCAGACCGATGCGGCCATCAACCCCGGCAACTCGGGCGGCCCGCTGCTGGACACCGCCGGCCGGGTGGTCGGAGTCAACACCGCCATCCGCTCACCCAGTGGCGGCTCGGTGGGAATTGGGTTTGCTATCCCGGCCGAGACCATCCAGCGGGTGGTGCCAGAATTGATCAGCCGCGGCTACTTCCCCCACCCGTGGACCGGGTTCACCACCTACGAACTCTCGTACGAACTCAAGCCGGCCGAATCGGGCCCAGAACATGGCCTGCTGATTGTGGAGATCGCGCCCGGCAGCCCGGCCGCCCAGGCCGGCCTGAAGGCTGCCCAGGCAACCCGGCAGGGGCGCAGCATCTATTTTGATGGCGGTGACATCGTCGTCGCGGCCGACGGGCAGGCCATCAAGTCGCGCGATGATTTGACCATCTATCTGGAAAACAACAAGCGGGTCGGCGATTCCGTTGAATTTACGATTGTGCGTGATGGTCAGAACCTGTCAGTCACCATCCAACTGGGGGAAAGACCCCGCTGATTTTTCAATCAATCCGTCTTTTTAGGCGTGTCCAGATTCAATGCAAGGAGGAACTCGATGATAAGTGAGAAGGAATTACAGCAACTGGCATCCTATCAACCAACCAAGTCCCCGGTGGTCAGCTTGTACCTCAACGTGGACCCAATGCAGCGCACCACCGACGGATACAAACTCCGTCTGCGTGGGTTGCTGAAAGAAGCCAGCCGGCCGGAACTGGGCAAGGACTTTGAAGCAATCGAAAAGTACTTTGAACACGAGTACGATTGGAGCGGCCGTGGCGTTGTCGTCTTCTCCAGCCAAAAAGACGGGTTTTGGCGTACGTATGCGCCCAATGTCCCGCTGCGGACCAGCCGGCTGGAAGTTGGCCCCTCTCCCTTTATCCGGCCGCTGATACGCCTGTTGGACACATACGGCAGCTATGGCGTCGTCATCGTAGACCGACAGGGTGCCCGGCTGTTTGATTTCCACATGGGTGAACTGGTCGAAACCGAAGGGGTCCTCGGCGAAGAGGTGCGCAAGATAAAAAAGGGTGGCGGCTCGTCCCGAGGAGGAGCCAGTCGCAGCGGGGGTGGCGGTGGCTCGCAGCGAGAGCGGGAAATTGCCACGCAAAATCTGCGCAGCACGGCCGACGCCACGGCGGCCTTTGTGGAACAAAAAAAGCACAAGCACCTGCTAATTGCGGGAACCGATGAAACAGTGGCCCAATTCCGCGAAATGCTGCCCAAGCCAGTGCAGGAAATTGTGGTGGGCACCTTTGCCATCGACATGAACGCAACTGAAAACCAGGTAATGGATCGCTCGCTGGAAATCGTGCAGCACGCTGACCAGCGACGCGAGGCCGAGCTGGTGGACAAGGTCATTACCGGCGCGGCCAAAGGGAGCAACGGTGTAATCCGGCTGGACGACACATTGGGTGCGGTATCGGAAGGGCGCGTACAGGTGCTGGTGGTGAGCGACGGGTTCCGCGCTCCTGGCTACCGTTGCCAGAGCTGCAGCTACCTGACAGCACAAGAGTTGAGCGCCTGCCCCTTCTGCGGCGGCAAGGTCGCCGAGATTCCAGATGCAGTCGAGTTGGCCATTCAGCGGGTCACCGAACAGTCCGGGCAGACTGAATTTATCGAGGACAAGGAAAAGCTGGACGCGGCCGGCGGCATCGGCGCGTTACTCCGCTACTAGCCTGCCACGCCCCCGTGCAGCGCGTGAAGCACCGCACGGGGGCTTTCCTCTATGAACCTGGTCATTGTCGACCTACCCTATCACGGCAGCTTGTATGCGGCCGGAGTTGGCACAGCGCCAGCGGCTTGGCGCGCGGCCGGGCTGGCGGAATCGCTGGCCCC
This sequence comes from uncultured Chloroflexia bacterium, assembly GCA_963707345.1. Lineage (GTDB taxonomy): Bacteria > Chloroflexota > Anaerolineae > Promineifilales > UBA4811 > CAVPPE01. The sequence goes on along the minus strand of CAVPPE010000001.1, from coordinate 227,472 downwards.
TTTCGTTGAGCGGGCGGTGTGGGTCAGCCTGCCAGCGCTGGAACTGTCAGGAGATGAGCAGGAGAAGCAGGTTGCCATCGGCCGGCGGCTGGCAGACACGGTGCGCGTCGTGCGCTCGGCCGGCGTTTTGCCGCTGGTGCTGGGGGGCGACCCTCTGCTGGCCGCATTGGGAACCGTGGCCGGGCTGCAGCAGACAGGGCTGCGGCCGGGGTTGGTCTGGTTTGGGAGCGGGGCGGATCTGTTCTCAAGTCCACCCGCGCAGGAAGGTGTGCTGGAGGCGCTGACAGGCCCCGGCCGTCTGGGAGCAGTGATTGGCCTGACGCACCCGGTGACGGGCTGGCACGTGCTGCTGGCAGGTGTGCGCGGCCTGGATATGGACCAGGACGCCTCGCTGGAAGACCTGGATGCTACTGTCTGGAGCGCAAAAGATCTGCAATTGGCAGGCGCGGATGAATTGGGGCGCGATATGGCCCACTGGCCACCGGTCTATCTGCACCTCGATCTGAACGTACTGGACCCGGAGCAGATGCCGGCCGCCAGCCAATCGTCCCCGGCCGGGCTGGCGATAGAAACGCTGCTAGCCGGCGTCGAGCACATCGCGGCCGCAGTCCGGGTGGCCGCCCTCGGCGTGACCGGGATGAACCCCCAACGCGATCAAGACGATCGCGGGCTGGTAGCCAGCATGCATGTGATCGCAGAGGCGGTCAGAATCCTGAGCATCTGACCGCCAAGCCACCAGCCTGCTCTGCCGGTTGTTATTCGCCCGTCGCTTCATCATCGGCCGCCGGCCGGGGGGCAAAGCGACGCAACTGCTTCATGGGGACTTTGATGGCGTGGCGACATTTGCCGCATTCCACCTGATAGTACTTGAGCTTTTGCCCTTCGCCCTCAGAAACCGCAGCCGCCACAAGTTCACGGCTCAAATTATAACTCCAACCGCATCGCTGGCATCGTACTTGCATTGTATTTTCCTTTCCGTTGGTTTGACCTACACAATCAAGGCACGGGATTGGGCAGTCCAATCGCTGTCCGCCCAGCATCGCTCCAATCAACAAATGTCACCAGTTGCGTGAAGAACGTAACGATTTGCTTGACAAAGGCTTTGATTGTGAATAGAATGTCCTTGTGCAAAGTCAGGGACCACCTGCGCACCCATCTTAACATTGACCCTAAAAGAGGTCAAATACTCTGTCAGGCCTGGCTTTGCCGGTCCGAAAGTCTTTATCAAATCTGAACAAGGAGGATATCCATGACACATGTGATTACAGCCCTGTGCGAACTGGACGGGGCGTGTGTTGAGGTTTGCCCGGTTGAGTGTATCGTGCCCGGCAAGACCGATGACGCCAAGTGGAGCCACTACTTCATCGACCCCGACACATGCATCGACTGCGGTTCGTGCGTAGCCGAATGCCCTTACGACGCCATCTTCCCAGATGACGAAGTACCGGAGGAGTACGAGGCAGACATTGCCAAGAACGCGGCGTTCTTCGCCGAGGGCCCTGGCTACGATTGGGCCGAGTAATTCTGGCAGCGAATTCGGGTCTCGCTGCCCAGGTTTGAGACTTTCCGAGGGCGGTCAGCAGTGACCGCCCTCTCTTTTTCCCAGCGCGTAACTACTCAACCCAAGGGCTTGGGTTGGGAGGGGGGGGTGTGCGGGCGTAGGACATCCCGCCTACAGCGGGGCGGGACGCCCGCACACCCCCAAAAAACATGACTGCCCGAGCAGCTACCCCAACGCAACCATATTCCCGGCCGGGTGTTGTAGCAAGTGCGTACCGGAGTTGAGGGAAGGAGACGGATATGGTGGAATACGCCCTTGCATCGGCTCTCATCGGATACCTGATGGGCTCGCTTCCGATTGGGTTTGTGCTGGTGTATCTGTTCAAAGGAGAGGATTTGCGGCAAAAGGGAAGCGGCCGGACGGGTGGCACCAACGCCATGCGCTCGGCCGGCGTGGTCATCGGCATCGTCACGGCGCTGGCGGATTTGGCCAAGGGAGCCGGCATCATTTGGATTGCGCGCGCCATAACCCCCAACCCGACCGCGGTGCCGTGGGCAGAGGCGGCCGGTGCCGTGATGGGCGTGGTGGGGCACAACTGGTCCATCTTTTTGGGTTTCAGGGGTGGGGCCGGAACCACCCCCAACCTGGGGGCTGCCATTGCTCTCTGGCCGGTGTACGGGCTGGCGCTGATCCCGGCCGGGTTGGCGGTTGTGCTGGGCACGGGGTATGCCTCAGTGGGATCGCTATTCGTCGCCGCTGCAATCCCGGCCGGTTTGCTGGTGCGGGCGGCGGCCGGCGCTGGCCAAGGGGCGTGGGTACACCCCATCTATGGCCTGTTGACGGCTACTCTTGTTACCGTGGCCCTGTTGCCCAACATCCAACGGCTCAAAGCGGGAACCGAACGGATGGTGGGGCCGCGCGCCAAAGCTCGCCGCCGCGTCCAGTCAAAACAATCTCTGTGAACCCTGGCTACCGGCCGGAACCAGACTGCGTGCGGAAACCGCCAAACAGCACCTGAAAATAGCGAAACTGGCCGGAGCGGCCAGTGTGCCAGGGATGTTCAGCATCCCACAGCCGCTCAAAATTGACCAGCACCGCGTCCGCGTTGAACGGCGTCCCGTCATGAAACGTGACCCCCGGCCGCAGGGCAAACTCCCACACGTCAAAGGTATCATTGGAGCTCCAGGACAACGCCAGGCTGCTGGTGAGCACGGCCGTGGCCGGCTCATAGTCCACCAGCGTGTCAAAAACCTGGCCGGTGATGGCAAATGTCGCATCATCCATCTCGTCACTGGGGTCCAGCGAGAGGGGATAGCCAGCCTGAGCGTAGACAAAGGTGGTCACCGCCATCGTCCCGGTGATGGGTCCCACGCTGGCCAGGGCTTCGCGGCGCACTGGGCTGGTGACCACACCGGGCAAATCTGCATGGGCCACCAGGGTTCCCCCGCCGTGCGCCAGCGGCACAAAGATCGCCTTTTCCTTGAGTAGATTGTTGACCCGACCGTAGCGCTCCTGACGCACGGCGCGGTCAGCCGTGCCGGCCGCCTCCTCCAACAAATCCACCACCTCCGGATACGGCGAGCCAAACGGCTGGATGCCTGCCACACCGGCAAAGTGGGTATTGAGTAAGTTGATCGGACCGGGGAAATCGGCCGACCAGCCAGCGATGAACAGCGGCAACTCGCCGGCCGCCCAGCGATCCGCAAACGTATCCGGATCCAGCAATTGGACTGTGGCGGTGATGTTGCAGGCAGCCAGTTGGCCTTGAATTGTCTCGGCAATCAGCCTGGGTGTGGGCAAATAGTCGGTTGGTTGGTCGGCGATGTAAAGCGTCACCGTGAAACCGGCGCTAGAGTCGCTGTCGGCCAGCAATGCAGCGGCCGCTTCTGCATCCTGCTGGTACCAGAGCAGGCCTGGGGTAAAGCCAAACGTGTTCGGGGGGACAAACTGGCTGGCGACCAGCGTGCCGGTGGGATAGACGGTTTCCACCAGTTTGGGCTGGTCAATACAGGTTGCCACCGCCAGGCGCACGGTCCGGTCGTCAAAGGGGGCCAGGTCACGGTTCATGCCCAGGTAAGCTGCATTAACCGCCGGCCGGGCGTAAACCGCGATCTTGTCATCCTTTTTTTCCGCCAGCGCCGCCAGCTCTTCTGCGCCCAGGTTGTCTATCAATTGCGCCCGGTTGGCTTTGAGCATGGCATACCGCTCGGCCGGGTCCGGCACCGGTTCCACAACAAGAGTGTTGATCTTGGCCGGTTGGCCCCAGTAATTCAGATTTGCGGTGAGGGTGATGGCCTGGCCGGGCTCCCAACCACCCAGGCGATACGGCCCAGTGCCCACTGGGTTGAGGGCCAGGTCGCCGCCCCCGCTGTACTTTTCCAGATTAGCCGGGCTGTGAATGGCCAGCGCCGGGACCGTCAGCTTGTATTCAAAGAAGGGGTCCGGCCGGTTGAGCACAAACCGCACCGTATAATCGTCCACCTTTTCCAGGCCGGCGATCAGCGAGGCAGCGGCCGTATCTTGGACGAATTTGGGGCGCTGGGTAAATTCCGGCGTAAAGCCCCAGGCGTGGACCAATTCGGCCAGTCGGCCGTCATCCTGCAATTGGGCTATGGCTGCATTGAGACGGGATAGCAGCAGGTCGGCCCCTTTGGGAACAGCCACGTGAACACTGTGGCTATCCAGCCAGCCGTCTCGCCCCCCTTCGGGGGCCCCCAGCATAACCAGATCGCCGGGATTGACGCTCAGGTAGCTCTCTACCACCGTGTGATGGGTGATGATGGCGTCCACCCGGCCGTCAAACAGCGCTCCGATCAACTGCTCCGGCGTGGCGTAGCGGCGCAGGTTGCCGGCCGGGAGCCGCTCGGCGGCGGCATACTCACCCCAGGACAGGGGCTGGACGCCGACCACGGCGCGCACAAGGTCGTCGAGGCGTGTGAATTCAGCGTTGTCGGCGCGGACCACGGCCACCTGCCCAATCTCAAGATAGGGATCGGTGAGGTCAACCAGTTCGGCCGGCGAATTATCCGGCGCAATCCCACCCACGGCCGCGTCAAAGCGGCCGGAAATCAAGTCCTGGTAAATAGTATCCCAACTGGTGGGGATGAATTGATAGTCCAGCTCGGCCGCTTCGGCAATCGCGGAAAACGCATCGATATCCATCCCCACCAGTTCGCCGCTGCCGTCCAGATCGGCAAACGGGGGAAAGGCGGCATCAACACCTACCAACACTTGCTCGCGTTGAACGACCTGAATCTCCGGCAGCGGGGTGGCGGTGGGCTCGGCCGGGGATGCGGCCGGCGTGGTGCCGTTGGTTTGCTTGGAGCAGGCACCCAGCATAAATACCATCACCATCATCACCCACACCCAATATCGCTTTGGCAGCATACAAATCTCCATCCAACATTGTCGGCCGATCGCCGGCCGCATGCCAATTCTAACCGCTAACGGCGTCTGGTCAAAAAAGTGCGCTGCCAAATGGCAGCGCACCAGACACAGCAAGCCAGGGCGGAGACGCCTATCGCTCGTAACTTCTCAGCCAGTGCTGATAACTGTTTGGGGGTGTGCGGGCGTGGGACATACCGCGTACAGCGGGGCGGGACGCCCGCACACCCCATCCTGCTCCACTCAAACTCTGGGCCGAGCAGTTACAATCACAGAATGTGCGCCAGGAACTGGCGGGTGCGCTCCTCCTTGGGGTTGGTGAACAGTTCATCAGGCGGAGCCATCTCGGCCCACACCCCTTCAGCCATCAGGATGACCCGGTCTGCCACGTCCTGGGCAAAGTGCAACTCGTGCGTCACCACAACCATCGTCATCCCTTCATTAGCTAGGCGCTCCATAACCTCCACCACCTCGCCAATCAACTCGGGGTCCAGCGCTGAAGTAGGCTCGTCAAACAGCATGATCTTGGGCTCCATCGCCAGCGCCCGGGCAATGGCCACCCGCTGTTGTTGGCCGCCGGAAAGGCGCGAGGGGAACTCGTCGCGCTTCTCCGAAAGCCCAACCCAGTCCAACAACTCTTCCGCCTTGGCGACTGCAGCATCCCGCGACATTCCTTTGACCGTCATCGGCGCTTCCATAACATTGCCCAACGCCGTCATGTGCGGAAAGAGATTGAACTGCTGAAAAACCATCCCCGCTTTCTGGCGGATTTCACGGATGTGTTTGCGTTGCTCGCGAGCCGGCTCCCGGGCCTGGATCACCACGCCGTCGATTTCGATCGACCCGGCCGACGGCTCCTCCAGAAAATTGAGGCAACGCAGAAAGGTGCTCTTGCCGCCACCGGACGGGCCAATAATCACCACCACCTCGCCTCGTGCAACGTCCAAGTCCACCCCCTGGATCACATGAAGGGGGCCAAAGTATTTGTGCAAACCACGTACCTGGATAATCGGCTCCATTTGACTCACCTCCGCTCGCTACGCGCCATATGCTCCTCCAGCTTGCCCTGGAGGAATTGAAACACGACTGTCAGAATCCAATAAAAAGCAGCCGCAATGAGGAACGTTTCCATGTTGCGAAAGTTCTGCCGGCCGATTTTTTGGGCGCGATAGGTCAACTCCCAGATGGACATTACCGACACCAGCGACGAGTCCTTCATCATCGCAATAAACTCGTTGCCGATGGGCGGGATGACGATGCGGAACGCCTGCGGCAGCACAACACGCTGGAAAGTCTGCCCACGGGACATCCCCAACGCTTCGGCCGCCTCGTACTGTCCCTTGCCGATCGCCTGAATGCCCGCGCGAAAGACTTCGGTCATGTACGCACCATAGTTCACGCCCAGCGCCAGGATTCCGGCCACCTCGGCCGGCAATACCCAGCCCAAGCGCGGCAGGCCCAGATACCAGATGTAAATCTGCACCAGCAGCGGGGTCCCACGGATGAGCGAAACGTAAAAGCTGGACAATCCATTGGCAATTGGGCTTTTGGACAACCTGCCCAGAGCACCCAGCAGCGCCAGGATCACCGCCAGCGCAATGGAGGCGGCCGAGATGTAAAAGGTCTTGCTGGCGCCTCCCATGATGAAGGAGAAAAAGTGCCCCATAAAGGCCACATCCAGGTTGAAGCGGCGCAACACAGAGAAGAGGACCACCAACACCACCAGCCAAACCGTCATGCCAAAGACGCCAAAACGCAGACGCTGGGTGCGCCGGCTGACCTGAATCTGATCGGCCAGGGCGGCCGATTGCGGGGCCTCAAAGAATACGGCTACCTTTCGCCGCATCAGGATTACAAACAGCATAACGTACCAGCCCACCAGCACAACCAAAGGCCATGCAATTGCCAGTTGCACACTGGTTGGCGTTGGATAAGCCAACACTTCCAGCAGCGGCAGGCCCAGCACCACCACCGGTCCCAGAGAGTACATCGCCAGCGCCGCCAGGTGGCTCCAGATTTGGGCACGCCAAAGGCCCCACAGAAAGGCCAGCCCCAGCAGGCCGCTGATGAGCATCCAGCCGGCCAGCACCTGGCCCCAGAGTGGCTGAAAACCACTCTTGGACCACTCTAGGTGAGTGACGTATTGGTTGCCCGTTTCCCAGACCCGCAGCGTACCGTCGTTCCCGGCCGAGAGCAGCGTATCATCCAGGGGGCCGTAGGCAACCTGATTGACACCTGCCAGATGTCCCTCAAAGGTAGCCGTGACTTTGCCTCCTACCACGCGAAAAGTGCGCAGTTTGTTGTCCTCACCGCCCGAGAGGAGCTGGTCACCATCCTCATTGAAAACAATCGCCGTGACGGTCGCCCAGTGCCCGTCCGAGGTCGAAGCCACCTCACCCGCTTCCAGGTCCCAGAACAGCAGGGTCGTGTCGGCGCTGCCGGAAGCCACTAGCGAGTTATCCGGGCTGAATGCCAGCGCGGTCACTTCCTCGTTGTGGCCCAGCCAGGCGTCTTCGGTCTCCACGTCATCCCATTTGCCAATCAAACTCTGGACCGACGCGCCTGTCTGAACATCCCAGACCTGGACGTTCGGGCCATCGGTGGCGCCAACCAGCGAACCATCGGCGCTGAGCGCCAGCGCCCGGCCGGGCTCGGCCGTGGGACCCACCGACTGGATCTCTTTCCCGGCCGTCAGATCCAGCACCTGAATCGTCCCATCCTCATTCACAGTTGCCAACAATGATCGGTCGGCGCTCAGCGAGGCGCCCACCAGCGGGGTTGAATCCAGTTGTAGCAGCTTTTCGGCCGGCTCGGCCGCCCCCGACCAGCGCCATACCTCGCCCGCGCTGCTCACCGTAATGAGAGCCGCGCCGTCAGGCGTGAAAGCGGCCAAGATGATCGCACCCTTGTGGCCGGACAGGGTTCGGACAGGCCAAGCAGCTTCCTGCGTAACATCAAATCCCTCTCGAATCTGGGAGCTGAGGTTACCCGGCACCTGCCAGACCCGCACACGGCCGTCCTTGGCACCGGCCGCGACCAAGGATCGGTCAGGGCTCAACGCCAGACTGACCAACTCACTGGTCACCGCCAGCCTGACCGGGCCGCCCAGGTAGTACTGAGCCGCAAACAGCAGGCTCAACACCACCGTAATGGCAACCAGGATTATCAGCAGCCTAACCGCTTTGGGGTATGATGGGACCTTTAGACCTTCCATCTGTCTCCTCCTGGTGAAAACCCAGCGCGGCCGGGCCGCGCACTCGTCCCAAACGCAACCGTTATTCAGTTGTCAGAGAGCCAGCCGCCTGCTAATCTGTCAGCAGTTTGGGATCCAACGCATCCCGCAGGCCATCTCCAAGCAGGTTAAAGCCCAGCACACTGAACATAATCGCCAACCCGGGGAACAGGACAGCCCACCAGGCGCCGGTGGTCAAAAAGCGATAACTGTCTCCCAGCATGGCTCCCCACTCCGGCTCGGGGGGGATGGCACCCAGCCCCAAGAAGCCCAGCGCAGCCGCCGAAAGGATAGCGCCAGCCAGCCCCATGGTGGCCTGCACGATGATGGGAGAAAGCGTGTTGGGCAAGATGTGGCGGAACAAGGTCCGAATCTGGCCGACACCCACCATCTCGGCCGCGGTGATGTACTCTTGTTGCACCACCGACAAAACCGTGGAACGCATCAGGCGGGCATATATGGGGATGTTTACCACACCAATCGCAATCATCCCCTTGTCCAGCCCCGGCCCCAGCATCGCCACAATCGCAATCGCCAGCAGAATGCCTGGGAATGCAAGTAGGATGTCCATCAATCTCATGATGATGTTTGAGATCAGCGAACCGCTCAACGAAAAAGCGACAATCAACCCGGCCGCCAGCCCCAACGCCCCGCACACCAGCGCCACGGCGGGGCCAACAAAATACGCCGGGACCGCACCGAGCAGCAAGCCAACCAGTGCAGACAACAGAATTCGGGGCGGCTGGCCCGAGCGGAAAGCCCAGTATGGCTTTGGTAAGTAGCTGTCCACCAACGGGGCCAAAACGCCCAGCAAAAGGAAAAGAACGAACAGCACCGGCCGACCGGCAATCCAGGCCGACAACCAGCCCATTGCCGCGGTGATCCCACCTGAGACGAGCAGTTGACCGAATAGGCTGATCGGCATACTCTCGTAAAAGCCCGCAAAAAGGCCCAGCAAACCGCCAATTGTCAGCGCCACACCAACTGCCACAATGCCAACCCGCAACGAGTTCCAACCTCCATGCGCCACCCGACGAAAGATATCTCGCCCCAACTTGTCGGTGCCAAAGGGATGGATTGTTTCAACCTCTTCCGTGGGCTGGAGATTCGGCGGCTTGAGTTTGAGCGAGTAATCCAGGTCGATTCTCGGATCGTACTCCCAGAAATAATGGGTCAGCACGGTCGAGAGCACAAAAAAGAGCACCACCGCCATCCCCAGCCGGGCAGTGCCGCTGGAGACAAGCCGCCGCCAGGCATCCCCCCACAAGGAGCGATGTTCCCGAACAGACAGGCTGGCAATTGCAATCTCTTTGGCAGTTTGCCCCGGTGTCGGATTCGATTCCATTGTCCCGTGTTGTTCCCTTTCGGACGGTTGCCTGAGTAGTGTGCGTCTGCTTGAGAAGCCAGGATTAAACCAAGCCCACACACCAGGCGGTTATCCCACTATTCGTAATGGATGCGTGGGTCCAAAAATGCATAGGATAGGTCTACCAGCAGGTTGGCAAAGACAAACACAACCGCGATGAGTAGCGTACCACCCTGAACTACCGGATAATCTCGTCCCAGGATGGCATCGTACACCCACTTGCCAATCCCAGGCCACGAAAAAATCGTTTCCGTGAGAATGGCGCCGGCCAGCAGGGAGCCGGTCTGCAAGCCGATGATGGTGACGATGGGCAAGAGGGCGTTGCGCAACGCATGACGCGCCAGCACGGTCCGCTCGCGCAGCCCTTTTGCTGTCGCTGTGCGAATATAGTCTTCCCGCAGCACGTCCAACATGCTGGAGCGGGTCATCCGGGCAATAATCGCCATCGGGATGGTGGCCAGCGCAATCGCGGGCATGGCCAGGTGTTCCAACACATCACGCAGTGCCGTCCAATTTCCCGAAATGAGCGAGTCAACCAGCAGAAGGCTGGTCACTTTGGTGATCTCAATGTCATGGGTCAACCGGCCGCCGACCGGGCAGCCAGCCCAGCAACACGGCAAACAGCATGATCTCCATCAGCCCCAACCAAAAGATGGGCATGGAGACCCCAATCAACGAACCAACCATGCTGAACGCATCCAGCAACGAATTGCGGCGCGCGGCCGAGGCGATCCCGGCCGGTACGCCCACGATCACCGCCAACACCATGGACACCAACGCCAGTTCCACAGTCGCTGGGAAACGCAACTTGAGTTCGTCGGCAATCGGAATCCGACGATGGATCGAGTTCCCCAGGTCACCGCGCAACAGGCGCCCCAGCAAACGAATGAACTGACTGTCAAAAAAGCCATCCAGGTCGCCCTGTTTCAGCGCCTCTGTGTCCAGGAACAGGGGGCGATTGAGGCCCAATTGCTCGCGGATGCGTTCCACGTTTTCCTTGGCGGCATGCTCGCCCAGCATCGCCACGGCCGGATCGCCAGGGATGAGCCGTAGCAGCAGAAAAATCACCAGGGTAACACCCAGCAACGTGGGAGGGACAGCCAGCAATCGACGGATGAGATAACGGGTCAAGACAAGTCCTTCAAAAACCTACCCCGGCCGGGCCGGGGAAGAACACAGATAGCATTCGGGGAGGGGTGCGAGCCTGTGCCCGCACCCCTCATCAAACCTGGGTCAGATAACCCAACGGCTACTGCTCGAGGACGACTCCCTCGTAGTAGTCGGCGCCAACCGGCTGCGGCACGTAACCGCTGACCTTATTGGAGAAGAGCAGCGGCGTGTTGTAGTGATCAACCCACAGGCGAGCCACATCTTCGTGCAGCAGCACCTCGACCTGCTTGTAGATCGCCTCACGCTCGGCCGGGTCTGGGTTGATCGGCCGCCTGCGTAGAGCAGCGTGGCCACTTCCTGGTTGGCGTACCAGCCCTCGCGCGGATCGGGTTCCTTGACAGCGTCGATCTGGCCGAACTCAGACCGCCGAAGAAGTAGCTGATGGAAGTTGTCCGGGTCGCCGTTGTCGCCGCCCCAGCCCAGCATGTACAGGCCAACCAGCTGGCCCGTTGCGCCGCAGGCCGAGGTAGGTCGCCCAGTCGCCGGCCAGTTCGAGCGTGACGTTGATCCCGGCGCGGGCCAGGTCGGCCGCCATCGCCTCCCCGATCTCCTTGGGGCTGGGATAGTAGAAGCGAGTCACCGGCATGTAGTACAGCTTGAGCGGGATCTTGTCCCCAGCCGCGTACACGACGTTGCCTTCGGCATCGGTCACATCCTCAGCGATGGTCACTTCGCTCATACCATCGGGGAAACCAGCGTCAGCCAGAGCCTGCTTGGACAGGTCGGGATCGTACTCCCAGTCCTCGATGGCATCGTTGTGCCCCATAATCAGCGGCGGCAGGAAGTTGGTCGCCACCTCGCCATACTTGCCCAAGAAGTTCTCTACCAGCCCCTGGCGGTTGATGGCGTGCGCCACAGCCTTGCGGAAGTTGACATCCTGCATCTCCTGGATCTTGTAGTTGAAGGCCAGGTAGCCGGTGTTGAGCGCCGGCCGGGCCAGCACGTACAGCTCGGGATCAGCCTCGGCCGCGGCGATATCCTCAGCCGTCGCCGTCTCCAGGGCGTGGATGTCGCCGGCGCGGAGCGCCAGGAAGCGGGCCGAGTCGTCGGGGATCACGCGCCAGATGATCTGGTCGATGGTCGGCCGACCACCCCAGTAGTCATCGTTGGCCGCCACGGTGATGTGATCGCCCTCCACCCATTCCACAAACTTGAAGGGGCCGGTGCCCACACAGCCAACCGAGGGCGTGCCATAGTCCTCGCCGGCCGCTTCGATGGCCGCCGGGCTGGAGATGGCAAACATGTCCATGGCCAGGTTGGCCAGGAAGGGCGCCAGCGGCACGCTCAGGACGAACTTGACGGTATAGTCGTCGACCTTTTCGACGGCGGTGATGATAGCTGGCGTCGTCAAAGCCGCCCCACATGTACTCATAGTACTCGAAGACCTGGGCTCTCGAAGTGGTAGGGGTTGTCGGTGAAGCGCCAGCGCTCAAAGTTAAAGATGACGGCGTCGGCGTTAAAGTCGGTCCCGTCGTGGAACTTGACGCCCTCGCGCAGCGTGCAGGTCCACTCGGTGCCCTCGGCATTGGACGTGCACTCGGTGGCCAGCGCCGGGATCGGCTTGGTGGAGCCAGGCTCGTACTGGTACAACGGCTCCAGGCACTGCCCAGTCACGCGGAAGCTCTCGCCGTCGGTGACGATGGCGGGGTCGAGTTGGACCGAGTCGCCGCCACGACCAAAGATGAAGGTGCCACCAGCGGCCGGCGCCGCACCCGCTTCCACCAACGTGGTCAGGTCAAGGCCGTACCACTTGAGGGAAAGCTCGGTCAGCGTGCCATCGGCGTGCATGGCGGCAACGATCTCGTTCAGCTTGGCCAGCAATTGATCCGACGGGCCGCGGCTCTTATCCAACGCAAAAGCCAGCGGTTCATAAAAGGCGGGGGTACCCACGTACTTGAGCGGCACGCCCTCGTCGATGGCGTTCTGGATGGTCGGCTGGGCCGACATCACCGCATCCAAGCGCACGCCGTCGCCCAGTGCCAGGTCCTGGATGGCCTCGGCGTCGGTGGAGTACGGCTTGATCTCCAGGCCGGCCGGCGGGTCGTACATCACCTCACCACCCATCACGTCAAAGACCCCGTTCAAATATTCCTCGTAGGTGGTCGCGGTCCCCAGGCCAACCTTCTTGCCCGCCAGGTCCTCCACCGACCGGATGGCGGTGTTGTCCTTGTGGACAGCAAAGGAAGCAGGGGTAAAGTAGTAGGCATCGGTAAACCAGAGGACTTCGGCACGGGTCTCGGTGGGGGTCATCGAGCCGATGCTGAGGTCCCACCGGCCGCCCCAGTTAGCCCCAGTGATCATGTCCCAGTCAGGGGTGGTGAATTCGACCTCAACGCCGAGCCGCTTGGCAACTTCCTTGGCGACGTCTACATCAAAGCCATCCAACTCGCCCGTATCGTTAAGAAAGCTCTGCGGGGCATAGTTGGGGTCGGTGGAGACAACCAGCTTGCCAGCCTCCATCACCAGGTCCAACAGGTCCTTGGCGGCCGGTTCGGTGGTCGGCTCGGTGGTTTCGGTGGTCTCGGCCGGCTTGGGCGTCGCGGTAGGCTCTTCCTTCTGCCCGCAAGCCACCAGGATCATCGTCGCAATCATCAGAATGCTAAGCAAAACACTGAATCGTTTGTAAACAGACATTCTCTCCTCCTTATGTCAATACGGCTAAAAACGTGGCAAAAGCAACCACTCTTTTACTTTCCAATACCACCTCCCTTCGGCTTGTTTGGTTCAAATCACTCTTCGCCCAGGTACACCTTGCGCACAGTCTCGTCCTCGCGCAGGACGGCGGCCGAGTCGTGCATCGCGATTTCACCCGTCTCGATGACATAGCCTCGCTTGGCAATGGAGAGAGCCATCAACGCGTTCTGCTCTACGAGCAGCACCGTGGTACCCAGGGAATTGATTTCGCGCACGGTGTCAAAGATCGCCTCCACCAGGATGGGCGCCAAGCCCATGGAAGGCTCGTCCAACAGCAGGACGCGTGGGTTGGCCATCATCGCCCGGCCGATGGCCAGCATCTGCTGCTCGCCGCCGGACAGGGTGCCAGACAGCTGCTTGGCGCGCTCCTTGAGCCTGGGGAAGAGAGTAAAAACCCGTTCCATATCGCGGCGGATGCCTTCCTTATCCGAGCGCGCAAAGGCACCCATTTCCAGGTTCTCCGTCACGTTCAGCCGGCCAAAAACCCGCCGGCCCTCCGGTGCCTGAGAAACACCGCGCATCACAATTTCGTGCGGGGGCAACTCGTGGATGGGTTCTCCCTCCAGATAGATGGTTCCGTGCCGCGGCTTCAAGAGGCCGCAGATAGTGTTGAGCATGGTGCTTTTTCCCGCGCCGTTGGCGCCGATGAGGGTCACGATTTCGCCTTCCTCGACGTACACGGAAACGCCCTTGAGGGCGTGGATTGCACCATAATAGGTGTGAAGGTCGTTGATCTCTAGCAGTGCCATTACGCCGCTGCTCCTTTTCCAAGATAGGCCTCAATCACCTTGGGGTTGCGCTGGATCTCGCTTGGAGTTCCTTCCGCAATCTTGATCCCATAGTCCAACACCGTTACCGTCTCAGAGATGCCCATCACCACGCGCATCTGGTGTTCAATGAGCAAAATGGTCGTCCCCAACTGGTCACGCACCCGATGGACAAAGTCCATCAGGTCCTGGGTCTCAGTCGGGTTCATGCCCGCGGCCGGCTCATCCAGCAGCAGGAGCTTGGGTTTGGTAGCCAGCGCCCGGCCGATCTCCAGACGCCGTTGGTCACCATAAGGCAGGTTCTTGGCCATCATGTCGCCCCGGCCGGAAAGACCAACAAACGCCAACATCTTGCGAGCCTCCTTCACCGCGTCCGCTTCTTCCTGCTTCACGCCCCGCGTGTGCAGAATGCCACCCACCAGACCCGCCTTCATGTGGATGTGTTGCCCAACCAGCACGTTTTCAATCACCGTCATGTTCTGAAACAGGCGGATATTCTGATAGGTGCGGGCGATGCCCAGGCGGGTGATCCGATCTGGCAGCATCCCATCGATTGGTTCGCCCTGGAACAGCACTGTTCCCTCTTCCTGCCGATAAAAGCCTGTCACACAGTTAAAGAAGGTGGTCTTGCCAGCGCCGTTCGGGCCGATGATGCTGTGAATCGAGTGCTCCTTGATCTGCACATCGAAATCGCCGACAGCAATCAGGCCGCCAAACCGTTTGGTCACTTTGCGAGATTCCAGAATTGGCATGCTACCTCCTAGTCACCGACACCTATGGTCTCTTCGTGAAGTTCAAGCTTGCGGCGGGCTTCGGGCAACAACCCTTCAGGCAGCGTCAGCATCATAAAGACCAGCGCGGCACCATAGACCAGCAGCCGATATTCGGCAAACTCGCGCAACAACTCTGGCAAGCCCACCAGCGCAAGCGAACCGACGATCACGCCGGGGATGCTCCCCATGCCGCCCACGATAATGACACCGAGTGCGTTGATCGAGACGAGCAACTGGAAGCTGTGCGGGTAGATGGATTCCAGTTTGCTGGCAAAGATAGCGCCACTCAACCCTGAAAGCGCGGCGCCAGTGGCAAAGGCCAGCAGCTTGGTCTTGACCAGGTCAATCCCCATGGCCTGCGCTACGTCTTCGTCCTCACGCATCGCCATCCAGGCCCTGCCCAGCCGCGAGTTCTTGAGTCGGATTGAGATAAAGGCTGCCAGGACACAACCGGCCAGGAAAATGTAGTAGAGCGTCTGCGGCGTATCAAAACGGATGCCAGCAACCTCCGGTTTGGGAATGAGCGTGATCCCATTGGAACCACCGATGAGAGGCTTGAGCCAGTCAGAAAGGAAAACTCGGAAGATGATCTCGCCGAAACCAAGCGTCACAATCGCCAGGTAGTCACCGCGCATGCCAAGCACCGGGATGCCCAGGATGACCCCGGCCAACGTGGCCACCAAAACCGCAAATGGCAGCGCTTGCCAGAAGGTCAGGTTGAAACCAAGCCAACCAATCTCCGGCGAGGTGAGAATGCCCATGGTGTAGGCTCCCAGGGCATAAAACGCCACGTAGCCCAGGTCGAGCAGGCCGGCAAAACCAACCACGATGTTCAACCCCAGCCCCATCAGAACGTAGAGCGCCACATTGTTCATCACCTCGCTGGGGAAGGTCCCCAACAGAGGCACCAACACAATTGCCAGGCCGAATAGCACCCAGCGACTTGTTTGAAGGGCACGTTGCCTTTTCGGCGGCAAGCTTTCGACACGCTGCTTGATCCGATCCTGGTAGGTGCTCCAGAGATAACTTCCCCCAGTCGCCACCGCAAAAACAATCAACGCCTCAAGTGAGGAAAGCCCTCGTCGGGCAAAGAGGGCATTGGCCAGGACTGCCAAGACCGGGATCAAACCAAGGCCCAGGGTTAGTGCCTTCCGCAAGCGTTCCGGCAACACAAAGATACCGGCTACCAACGCACCCACAACCAACCCCGCCACCAGCAGGGCCACTGCACCGGGGCCGGTGTCCAGTTTGAAGGTGAGCAGATCGAACAGTCCTGGCGAAGCCCGGATAAAGACATTGCGCAAGTTGATGGATCGACCGATGAACACCAAGGCTGCCAGGAAGACGCTGGTTATCAGGCCAGCCACTGCACCGCTCCCAACAAGCACTGCAGCGGGGAGGCGGCTGCCCTCCTGGCTGGCACGCGCCCGGCGCACCGCCATAAAACTGACCATCACATAGGTCAGGATGACGAGGGTCTGCCCCATGTTGAGCACCGGGTAGATAATCGGTCGGACACTCGAAGCCTCGACCACACCGACAAGACAGATAAACACGGCAATAACGCCGCCCAGCAGCCCGGTCCGCAAAGGGATTCGCCAGTCAAAGCGAACTTGTGATTCCTGTTTGTGCATTTTCTTGCTCCTCCGCGTTGCCGGCTATGCCTTCTTGACCGCCAGGCGCTCACCCAGGATGCCTGTCGGCCGGAAGATCAGGACCAAAACCAGCATGATGAACGCCAATGCGTCCTTGAGCTGGTACGGAGCCGGGATTCCCAAACCATCCAGAACCAGGTTGGGGAACAGCGACTCGGCAATACCCAAAAAGAGGCCACCCAGCATGGCGCCGTTGATATTACCAATGCCGCCCAGCACGGCGGCCGTGAATGCTTTGAGCCCGGGGAAAAAACCCATGAAAAAGTTCACCTGGCGGAACAAAAGCGCGTAAAACATCCCGGCTGCACCTGCCATTGCCCCCCCAAGCGCAAAGGTAATCACAATCACCCGGTCCACGTTGATGCCCATCAGGGCCGCCGCATCCTTGTCTTCCGAGACCGCCTGCATGGCCTTGCCCGTTTTGGTATTCTGCACAAAGAGGTACAGCGCAGCCAACATGACGATGGCAGCGCTGATCACCACCACCTGAGTTCGAAGAATATCGACGCCCAGGATAGTCCAGGTCCCTTTCAATACATCAATATCAGGGTAGCCTTTGATCCCTGACCCAAAAAGGCCCAGGAAAGTGTACTGAAGGAAGAAGGAAGCGCCAATGGCGGTGATGAGTGGCACCAACCGGGGGGCGCGGCGCAGCGGCCGGTAGGCGATTCGCTCCAGCGTGACAGCAATGCTCAGCGACGTGACCATGGCCGTCAGCAGGACGACCAAAAGCCCGATCACTGGCTGCTTGTCGAGAAAGCCCGAGCGATCCAAAGCCGTGGCGACAAAGTAGCCGATAAACGGCCCACTCATAAAGACCTCGCCGTGGGCAAAGTTTATCATGCGCAGGATGCCGTACACCAACGTGTATCCCATTGCAATCAGGGCGTAAACACCCCCTTGGGAAAACCCATAAATTGTCAGGTCAAGCCAGTCTGCGCTCGTGTACCTGCCGGATGCCAGAGTCGCGATGATGCCCCAAGCCACGACCGCCAGAATGACCAGCCCAATCAGCCACATTGCGATGGTGGTACCCGATGCACGTCTAAACAAGTTTCGCAGCATAACACGCTCCCATCGTCTGCCTAAGGATTTGCAGAATCAGACTCTCCGTTTCATGGGCAGGGGCGAGCACATTTGCCCGCCCCTGTCCAAAGAGATATCTCAACCGTGTGCAATCTGCACAAGCGTTGATGCCAAAGCCCTACGGGTAGATCTTCATTGGATTGCTGGTAGCATCCGCACCGGGGTTCCAGCTATCCGGATTGGCATCCATACCCTCATAGACCGCAATCTTGGGGTCGGCGCAGTCGCCGGTTGCGGTGCAGGTCAGGCTGCCAGTTAACCCTTTCAGGTCCTTGGTACCGATCATGGCATCGCGCAACGCCTGGCGGCCGATATGCAGCGTGCCATCGTTGTCCTTCACTGCCACTTTTTCAATGGCGGCAAAGATAATCTGGGCCGCATCGTAAGCATGTGCGTGGAAGGGAGCCAAGACCTTCTCGCCGTACTTGGTTTCATGCTTGGCCAGGAAATCCCCGTAGCCAGCGCCAAACGCGGAAAAGTCAGGGCTTGACCAGTACATGCCGACGGCCGCATCGCCGGCCGCCCGCAAAAAGTCCGGCGAGAACATACCATCCGCACCCGCCAGGTGGACATTCTCCAGGCCAGTCACTTCCTTGGCCTGCTTGGTGATGTGCCCACCCGCCTCGATAAAGATCGGGTAGTAGATCAACTCGGGTCCGGTCGCTGCCACGCGGGTCAGCATCGGCTTCATGTCGGTGTCTTTGGGGTTGACGGCCTCTTGCGCCGTGATGGTGCCACCCAGTTTCTGGAACTCATCGGCAAACACCTGCTGCAGCTTGTCTGCATACAGGCTGCCGTCGTGGACGGTGGCGGCCTTTTTGACGCCCAGTTTCTCCCAGGCAAAGTTGGCCATCGCCGCGCCCTGCACCAGGTCATTGTGGGCCGTTCGCATGTAGCACCAATATTCGGCCGGGCGATCGCTCGCGGTCAGGTCCGGCGCTGTGTTGGAAGCCGAAACCATAGGAATGCCAGCGCCACACATGATGGGGATGGCCGCGCGGGCCGCGCTGGAGCAGCTGGTACCCACCACCGCTGCCAGCTTGGGGTCGGCCGCCATCTTTTGCGCGGCCGTCTGGCCACCTTCCGGTGAGCACAATTCATCTTCGCCAATCAACTCAATCGTGTGGCCAAGAAGATCGTTGCCCTTGTCGTCAATCGCAATCTCAACCCCGCGCTTGGTGTCCGTTCCCAACGACGCATCGCCACCCGAAACCACCATCATCCAGCCAATGCGGACTGGCTCATTTGGCCCGATGTCGATACAACCCTTGGGGTCGGTGCATTCAAACTTGGCACCACCACAGGCTGTCAGAATCATCGCTGCCAGCATAGTCACCAATAGAAGCAAACTCATGCGCTTCATATCGCAATCTCCTCCTCAACTGATTATTTGCACTGGTAAAACGCTACACGACATCAACAACTACCTGTTGTCAATCCAGTCACTAGGTGTCTGCTGCTACCTCCTTTCCTGGCTTGCTGCCAGCCTCCGAATGCAGTGTTAATGAAGACAACAAGGCACCGCAGAATGGTGCCAACGTCAATCATTCTAGCAAAGACTTGGCTTTTATGCAACCAGGTCGTTTCACTGTTTCACTGCGAAACCGGGCTATACCTGTAGGCCTTGTTCCAGATACGCGGTACCGGCCGGGAAGCTACGGCTTCCAGACCACCAGATATTCACGATTCTGGATCTGGCTGATGTTGATACGGGGATCGGCGCAGTCACCATTTGCATCGCAGTTCAAGTTGCCTGTGATGCCTGCAAAGTCCTGGGTGGCGGCGACGGCGTCTCGCAGCGCCCTCCGGCCGATGTGCAAGGTGCCGTCCCTTTCCTGGACGGCCGTCCTTTCAATAGCCGCAAAGAGGATATTGGTGGCATCATACGCGTGCGCGTGGAATACAACAATGGGGGCCGTCCCGTACTCTCGTTGATATACCTGATTAAAGTGGTCGTAGAGTTCGTTGGCAAAGTTGAGGTCCGGGCCAGTAAAGTACATACCCTCGGCCGCCGGGCCGGCCGCGTCCAAAAAGTCAGGGCTAATCATACCGTCGGCACCGGCAAGGATCGTATTGTCCAGTTCCGGCATCTCCCGTGCCTGCTGGCTGATAGCTGCTCCTTCGGCAATAAAGATCGGATAGTAGATCAACTGGGGCGGGTTGGCAGCAATAGCGGTCAGAACAGGGCCCATATCCGTGTCGCCCTCCTTCACTGACAGTTCGATCGTGACCGTGCCGCCCTTGGCGCGAAAGTTTTTCGCAAACTCGGCCGCCAATTGCTCCGCGTACGCGCTACCATCGTGAATCGTGGCGGCCGTCCGCAACCCCATCTGGTCAAAGAAAAACTCGGCCGCAAACAGCCCCTGGACGCTATCATTATGACAACTACGGAAAAAGGTTTCGGCGCGATCCACCAGCGTCAGGCTGGGGGCAGTGCAAGAGGGAGAGATGATGGTCAGGCCTGCCTCGGCGTAAATTGGGGCGGCCGGGCCACAGGAGCTGGAACAACTGTGCCCAACCACTGCCAGGATTGTCGGGTCCGCAACGATGGAAGCAGCGGCCTCGAGGCCGCCCTCCCCGCTGCATTTCCCGTCTGCGGCCGTATGCTTGATCTTGTGTCCCAAAATCTCCCCTTTGTCAATGATGGCAATCTCAACGCCACGCTGGGAATCCAATCCGAGCCCTTCATTGGAGCCACTGATCACCAGTACCGAAGCCAGGTGAACAGGCTCACCCGGCCGGTAAGTCACACAGCCCCACTCGTCCTGGCACACAAACTGCCCGCTCTGGCAGGCTGACATGACCAGCACCGCAACAAACGCAACCACTAACAACAGAACTGAACGTCTCACGTACCGCTCTCCGTCAACACTAGCAAAACAGTGAGATTCATTCTAGCATTGTCCCAGTATTCATGCAAACGAGGACGGCTAGTGCTTGTGTCCCCCTATAGTAGCTTTTCGCGTTTCAGATAGTCCCCCTCTCGACTAATGTCGGCAAAGACAGAAATCATATTGCACCGCAGAGTGCTACTCTAAATATACAAGCACGCAAAGATCGCCGAGATAAAACGAAAATTCTCTGCGGACTCGGCGTTCTCGGCGGTGAAATTCTAACAACACCCAACGGGGCGACCACCGCGTTTCAATCAAAAGGGCTAAATCACGTTGTATTCAATCGCGCCCGCGCCGGTCTTGAAGCGGTCAACCGCCAGACAGCTCACATCCAAGGTATGCGCCTTACCATCCAGGATTTCTTCCGCCAACAGCAGGCCACAGACCGGCCCGTGCATAAAACCGTGCCCGCTAAAGCCGGTAATGCAGTAAAAGTTGGCCAATTCGGGGACCCGGCCGAGGATCGGATGTGCGTCCGGCGTCACTTCGTACAGCCCCGCCCAGCGGCTCAACACGCCGGCGTTCTCCAGGATTGGCAAGCGCTCCATGGCGGCCTCCAGGTGAACCAGGTCCCATTCGTAATCCACCGATTGATCGTAACCCGGCAGTTCATTCGGGTTGGACATGCCGGTGAGAATGCCCTCTCCTTCTGGATGGAAATAGAGCGATTGGGCAAAGTCAATCACAAAGGGAAAGTCTGGCGGCAACTCCGGGATCGGTGTTGTGACCACAATCTGCCGGCGCACGGGCACCAGCGGGATATCCAGCCCGGCCGCCTGCCCTACCAGGGCAGCCCAGGGCCCGGCCGCGTTGACTACGTGATCGGTCGCGATAATCCCGGCCGGCGTCTCCACGCCCACTACCCGGCCGCCCTGCGTCCAAACCTTGGTCACCTCCGCGTCATTGAAAAGCCTGACACCCAGGCGCCGGGCCCCATTTACGTATCCCTGTACCACGCTGTTCGGGTCCGCCAGGCCATCCCCAGCGTGCCAGGCCGCCCCAATGATCCCCGTCAGGTCTACCAGCGGCACCAAGTGCGCCACATCATCCACCGGCAACCACTGGGAGCCGACACCCAGCCTGTTCTGCAAAGCAATGTTGCGCCAGAACTCGGCTTTGTTTTCCTCCGTGGAGGCCAGCAGCATGTAACCGCTCCATTTGAGGTCAATAGGTTGGCCCAACTCCTCTTCAAAGCGGTCCAACATCGGCAGGCTGATCTGGGAAAGGCGGATGTTGATCTCGG
Source organism: uncultured Chloroflexia bacterium (assembly GCA_963707345.1). Classification (GTDB taxonomy): domain Bacteria; phylum Chloroflexota; class Anaerolineae; order Promineifilales; family UBA4811; genus CAVPPE01. The sequence goes on along the minus strand of CAVPPE010000001.1, from coordinate 205,707 downwards.
TGCTGAATTGATAACGGATGCCACCGGCGCACCGGCCGGTGGCCCCCTGCCCGAAAAAGGTTTCCTTTTCCAGCAACACCACATCCCGGCACCCTCGCAGGGCCAGGTGATACGCCGTGCTGGCCCCCATCACCCCTCCGCCAATGACCACCACTTGCGCCGTCTTGGGTAGCATCCTTTTGCTCCTGAAATCCGTATGTTTGCGTCCGAAATGAGAAAAGGGGTAGCGCGATTGCTACCCCTTGATGATTAGATCAAGCAACGCTACTCGTCATCTCCGGCCGCGGGCCCACCCACTCCCGGCAAACTCTTGAGCGCGTCTATCAGATTGACTCCGGTCAGCGCCTCCAGGGTTTCCGGCAATTGGGCCACGATCTGGTTGATATCGGCCGTCAGCTTGGATGCGCCACCCCCTTCGCCACCGCTGTTGATGATGACCATCCGCTGGGTCTGCGCCAGCGGCAAGGCCACCGCCTCCGCTACTTTGGGCAACGCCTCAATCAGCTGTTGGATGATGGCGGCTTGGTTGTACATTTGCCAGGCGGCCGCCTTCTTTTCCATCGCCTCCGCCTCGGCAAAACCCTGCGCCCGGATCACGTCCGCCTGCGCCAGACCCAGCGCTTTTTCGGCATCCGCCTTGCCCAAGCCGATCTGTCTGGCTGCCTCGGCCTCGCCGGTCGCCTCGGTCTCGGTTTGGAATTTCTTAGCCTTGGCCAGGGTCTCAATGCGGAACTGTTCTGCCTCGGCCGGTTTGCGGATGGTGGCCTGCAACTCTTGTTCCCGCCGCAGGGCTTCCTGCTCCTGCACCTGAATCTGCTTCTGCTTCTCAATAACCTGGATCTGTACGTCCTCGGCTGTGATCTGCTGGTGCGACTTTTTCTGCTGCAGATCACGCTCCAACTCCGCAATCACCTGCTGGCGGTTGACCTCGCGGTCGTATTCCGCCTTTTGCACCTGGTAATCCTTGCTTGACTCGGCAATCTTGGTCTCGGCCCCGAACTTGGCCATCTCCCCTTCCTGGCGGGCCACGGCCGAGCGAATAGTCGCGTCCCTGGCCGCCTCAGCCTCGCCGATGGTCGCGTCGCGCTTGACCTCGGCCGTGCGCGGCCGGCCCAACGCATCCAAGTAGCCCTGGTCATCCTGGATATTCTTGATCACAAACGAGTTGATCGCCAGCCCCATGTTGGCCAGATCGGGGCCAGAGGTCTCTTGCACCTGCATGGCAAACTTGTCACGCTCGCTATAGATCTCTTCCACCGTCAGCGTACCCAACATCGCCCGCAGGTGGCCGGCCAACGTCTCGTGCGCCACGTGCCGGATCTCTTCCTGGCTTTTGGAGAGGAACCGCTCGGCCGCAGTAGAGATGGCCACATCGTCGGAGCCAATCTTGATCTGCGCCACGCCATCCACCGTCACCGGCACGCCCTTTGACGTGTAGACCTCTTCCGTGCGCACCTCAATGGTCATTAGCTCCAGCGTGAGGGTGTCCACCCGCTCGAACACCGGCCAGATAAAAGCGGAGCCACCGGTCACAATTCGAAACTGCCGCTTGATTCGCTCGCCAGTGCGTGGGTCGGTCGCGACCTCCCCCCGGCCGGAGATAACCAGCACCTGGTTCGGACCTACCTTCTTGAGCCGCGAGGAGAGTGCAATCAGCAAGCCAAACACGACAAAGAAGGCAATCGCCACAACAAAGGCAACAACTGTAGTGGGACCCATGTCAACCTCCTAAAATCTGCGAAACTACTCTTCTTCCACCAGGCGGACCAACGCGGTACCGCCTACGATGCGAACGATCTCAACCTGTGCCCCGCGACGTATTTCCACATCGCCCTGCGCCCGCGCGACGTAGGTCACCCGCCGGCCCTGGGCCACAAACGCAATTTGCCCGTTTCCGCCAGGGCTGATGGGTACCGTCACCTCCGCAATCTTGCCGCCGAGGGCTGCAACCTGAACCTGGCTGGTCCCCTGAGCTTTGAGCAAGACTGCACCGTAAAACACCTGGACCACGCCGCCGATTACCAACCCCCCAAATGCTGCCCAGAGCAGGCTTACCCCGGCCGAAACGTTGAAAGCCAAGTTCGCGATAATGCCGGCCGCGCCAAAGCCGGTCACAAAACCAGCAATGCCGAAGGGGCTGATGGATGGGAGTTGCAACCCACCTGCGCCTACGTCCACATCCGGCGCATCCACGCCCAGGTCCATATCCGGCACATGGACGCCAGCCAGGTCAAACTCACCGACGTGAAAATCCAGGTCCGGCCCGCCAACGTCTACATCCGCGTCAAAATCCGCACCGATCAGCGAAATGACCGTGTAAACCAGGCCGATTAACACCAAGACCAGGTAAAGACAGTTGATCGAATCGCCAGGAATCCAGCTTGCCATAGAGCCACCTCCTATTGGAATGTTGGTGAAACTCGCCCTGGATTATAGAGCTATCAGATTGCCGGGTCAAGAAAAAAGTCCAACTCCTGCTGACGCTCGGCTGACAGGCCAGCGGCCGGCCAGTTTGGCAGGCCGACCCGACAGGGTATAATGAGCGCATTGACCTGCGCGGCAGATATCCCTTTGCTCCGGCCGCACTCCCCACTCCATTCTACCAGCACACCGTTCAGCACATGATCTGCCCACAAAACCGAGGGGTACGCTGTGAACAAAGTGACGGTTATGGCTCTGGTTGGCATTGCGCTGCTGGCAACAGGGTGTCTAGCAGATGATGAAACACGGGCTTCTGCGTCGCTACCCCCTGCCCCTATGCTTGGCAGCGGGGCAACCTACTACGTCCGGCCGAATGGCGGTCCTCCAGAGCAATGCGATGGGTTGGCTGACAGGCCAGCGGCCGAGAATACACAGAATTGCGCCTGGGACCACCCCTTTCGCGCCCTGCCGCCGGGCGGGACACCACGCATTGGCGGCGGGGATACGCTGCTTATCATGGCAGGGGAGTACCGGATGGGTTACGACGCGGCCGGCGCCGACGCCTGCGAGGCCGACTATACGTGGGACTGTACCATGCCGCCAATCCCCAGCGGGCCAGATTCCGACCACCCCACCCGGATTCTAGGTGCCGGTTGGGACACAGGCTGCACCACCCCGCCACAACTTTGGGGAGCCGAGCGCGCCACGATGGTCCTCAATCTGACCGGCTCCACACATGTGCAGTTGGCCTGTCTGGAGATCACGGACCATTCGGGCTGTGTCGAAGACCACTCTGGCGGGCTGGCCTGCCAGCGGGACGAGTTCCCTTACGGCGACTGGGCGGCCGCCGGACTGTTCGCACAAGACTTGGCCGATGTGTGGTTGCTAGACTTGGACATCCACGGGCTGGCCTACGCCGGTGTCCACGCCGGCCGGCTGCGCGATTGGACGATGGAAAGGGTACGCCTGGCAGGCAATGGCTGGGTCGGCTGGGATGGCGACCTGTGGGATGACGGCGAGGGGGACGCCAACGCTGGAACTCTGGTATTTCGGTATTGGACGGTGGAGTGGAACGGCTGCGGCGAGACCTTCCCTGGCGAACAGCCAATCGGCTGCTGGGGACAATCGGCCGGGGGCTATGGCGACGGCGTTGGCACCGGCCTGACCGGTGGTGATTGGATTATCGAAGACTTGGCTTTTCTGCACAACACGTCGGATGGGCTGGACCTACTCTACGTCCGCGAAGCCAATAGCTCAATCACTGTCCGCCGCACAATAGCGGCCGGCAACGCGGGCGACCAGATCAAAGCGACCGGCCCGGCCCATCTCGAAAACGTTCTGGCAGTGAGCAATTGCGGCTTTTTCGCCAACCAGCCCTTCACCCACCACGTCGACCATTGCCGGGCGGGAGGCAGCGCATTGGCTCTCTTCCCCCGGCCGGGCGACCACATCTCGGTGGTTAACGCCACACTGACCGGCCAGGGGGACTGCCTGTTAATCACGGAATGCGCACCCGACCTGGATTGCAGCGGCAGCGAAACCGTGCTGATCCGTAACACCCTGTTGGTGGGGAACGCCGAGTTTGGGTCAACCGATGACGACACCTGCCTGGCATGGTCCGGCTTTGACCATCAGCCATTCACCCTGGATCACATCCTGTTCACCGGGATGAAGGCGTCACCCGTGCCCTGCCCGGCCGACAGCCTGTGCAACATCGACCCGGCCGTCGCCAACGCCACCCTGGAGGCCTTTGACGGCCGATTGCAGCCAGCCAGCCCGGCGATTGACGCCGGCGCACCCGAAGGCGCACCAATCGACGACCTGAATGGCCTGCGTCGGGATGCATACCCCGACATCGGCGCATACGAGTGGGGCGCCTTGGCCGGGCAGGGTTCCCGGCTGCCCGTGTCCGTGGTGAACGATTATCTGTACCAACTGCAGGAGATCGACCTGGAGGCCATCGGCCGGACCGCGTACGACCTGGTGGTCATTGACTACGCGGCCGAGGGAGACGAGGCGAGCGCCTTCACCGCGGCCGAGATCAGTGCGCTGAAACAGAGCCCGGGCGGCGAAAGGATCGTGCTGGCCTACCTGAGCATCGGTGAAGCCGAGGATTACCGCTTTTACTGGCAGGAGGGATGGAAGCCAGGCAACCCACGCTGGCTAGGCGCGGAGAACCCCGATTGGGAGGGGAATTTCCAGGTGCAGTATTGGGACCCTGCCTGGCAAGAGATTGTTTTCGCCTACCTGGATCGCCTTTTGGCGGCCGGGTTTGACGGGGCATACCTGGATTTAGTGGATGCCTACGAGTATTATGCGCATGGTTCCGCCGGGCTCGCGGCAGGCCAGCAACGGGAGACGGCCGCACAGGAGATGGCTGACCTGATCGCCGGTATCCGCCGGTACGCACGGGCGCGCAGCCCTGGTTTTTTGATCTTTGTCCAGAACGCGGCCGAGCTGTCCTGGCTGATCCCTGGTTATCTCGATCTGGTTGATGGCATCGGGCAGGAGGACATCTACTTTGGGTACGAAGGTGACGATCGGCGAACGCCGCCGGCCGTGTCGGCCGAGTTGGAGCGCCACCTTGACCGCTTCTTGCAGGATGGAAAGCTGGTCCTCACGGTGGATTATGCCGCGACTCCGGCGCACATTGACAGCGCTTACGCGTGGTCTCGTGCCAGGGGGTTCATCCCATTTGTCACTGTACGGAACCTGGACCAACTCACCATCAACCCAGGCCACGAGCCCAATTGAGGCCGCAACAGGACACAGCGCCTCTACGCCGCGCAAGCTTGCTCACTCGCGCGCCTCTGTTATACTTTCCCAGTGTTGAACCGAAACAATCGGAGGGGGGTATAACAACGTATGGCATCAAATTCACCAGTGAGGAAACAGATCACATGAAGGAAGTCCAGGAAGTTGCGCGCCGCATTATTGCCAACGTGGAAAACGTCATCATCGGCAAACGCGCCGAGATTCAATTGACCGTCATCGGGTTGCTCTCCCAGGGCCACATACTCATTGAGGACGTGCCCGGCGTGGGTAAAACGATGCTGGCTAAATCGCTGTCTCGCTCCATTGGCTGCACGTTCAAGCGCATCCAATTCACCCCAGACATGCTCCCCAGCGACGTGACCGGGGTTTCCGTTTTCAATCAAAAGACGCGCGAGTTTGAATTCCGGCCGGGGCCCATCCACGCCCAAATCGTGGTCACCGACGAGATCAACCGCGCCACTCCCAAGACCCAGTCCGCCCTGCTAGAGGCGATGGAAGAACGGCAAGTAACCGTGGACGGCAAAACCTACCCCTTGGAGCGGCCGTTCCTGGTGCTGGCTACACAGAACCCCATCGAATACGAAGGGACCTTCCCGCTTCCGGAGGCGCAATTGGACCGCTTTTTGTTGCGCATTAGCCTAGGCTATCCGGAAAAGGATGAAGAGGTCAACATCCTCGATTCACAGCAATTCCGCCATCCGGTTGATCAACTCGAACAGGTACTTCCCGTGGATGAACTGATCGCCGCTCAGGAAAAGATCAAAGAAGTTTACGTAGACCCGCTAATAAAAGCCTACATCGTCGAATTGGTCCGACAATCGCGGCGGCACCCGGATGTGTACCTGGGTTCCAGCCCGCGAGGTTCGCTGGCGCTGTACCGAGCCGGCCAGGCCCGTGCTGCCGTGCTGGGGCGCGACTATGTGATCCCGGACGACATCAAGGCGCTGGCAGAGGGGGCACTGGCCCACCGCATCATCATCGGCCCGGCCGCGCGGATCAAGGACGTCAGTTCGCGTTCCGTGGTCCATGAGATTATCAATAGCGTGCCGGTTCCCGGCGCACAGGTGGGCAGCCGCTAGCCCCATGCGCCGCGCCGGCACCGTTTTCGCGTTGATGTTGCTCAGCTTTTTGGGCGCGCTGGTGTCCAGGCGGCCCAAGTCGCAGGATGTGCTGTTCAACATCAGCTATTTGCTCGCGATCTTGTTGTTTCTCTCCTTCCTGTGGACCTGGATCAACATCCGCACCCTGCGCCTGACGCGCATCACCCGCGCACGCCGTGCCCAGGTCGGCCGGTCCATGGAAGAGCGGTTTGCGGTCATCAACACCAGTATTGTGCCCAAGTTCTGGCTGGAGGTGCGCGATTTTTCCGATCTGCCTGGCCACCGCGCCAGCCACGTGATCAAAGGGATGCGCGGCAGGGGGCGCTACGAATGGCGCGTCAACACGGTCTGCTTGCGGCGCGGCCGGTACACCCTCGGACCCCTGGCGCTCACCACCGGCGATCCGTTTGGTCTGTTTCAGATGACGCGGGAACTCAGGCCAACCTCCAACCTGGTAGTCTACCCAATGACCGTGGACATCGCCCGCTTTGCCCTGCCGGTTGGCTTTCTGCCCGGCGGCGACGCCCTGCGTCGCCGCACCCACTATGTCACCGCCAACGCGGCCGGGGTTCGTGATTACGCGCCCGGAGACAGCTTTAACCGCATCCATTGGCCCTCGACCGCCCGCCGTGACCAATTGATCGTCAAGGAATTCGAACTGGACCCGCTAGCCGACATCTGGATTGTGCCAGACATGCATAGCGGCGTGCAGATAGTGGCGGCGGATCAGCGTCAGACGCAGGAGCTGGAAGACCGGCCGCTGCGCTGGACGCCGCTCACCAAGTTCCAGTTGGACCCCAGCACTGAGGAGTATGTCGTCACCATCGCCGCCTCCCTGGCACAGCACTTTTTGCGCCGCGACCGCGCCGTAGGAATGATTGCCTATGCGCAGGAACGAGAGGTGGTCCAGGTAGACCGCGGTGAGCGGCAGTTGAACAAACTCCTGGAGACCCTGGCCGTGATTCGCAGTGTAGGCGAGGTGCCCATCGACCACGCCTTGTATGCCGAGGTAGATCAGGTACCACGGGGAACCACGATCATCGTGGTCACGCCGGCCGCGACGGAAGAGCTTGTCACCATGGCCAGGCGGTTAGAGCGGCGCGGGGTGCGGGTAATGGTAGTGCTGGTCGACCCGGCCAGCTTTGGCCGCGCGCTATCAGCCGCGGGGATCAAAGGTCTGCTGCAGGCGGCCGGCACCCCCACCTACCTGGTGCAACGCGACGACGCGCTCGAGGCGGTCCTCAGCCAGCCAAGCGGGGCATTGCGCTACTTTCCGGTTTAGCTTGCCAGGCAAGCAGCCAGACCGGCCCACTCGTCCAGCGACAGCGTTTCCGCCCGGCGGCGGGGGTCAATCCCGGCCGCTTCCAATGCCATCTCAACCTCCCCACGCGCCAGGGACAAACCCGCTCTCAAGCTGTTGCGCAACTGCTTGCGCTTTTGCCCAAACCCGGCCCTGACCACTCGAAAAAAGTGATCGTCGTCCACCCCGGCGGTCAACGGCTCCGGATACATCTCGACTCGCACCACGGCCGAATCGACCTCCGGCCGCGGATAGAACGCCCCCGCTTTGATCTGTGCAACCTGTTTGACCCGGCCGTAACACTGGACGCTGACCGCCAGCAAACTCATCTCGCCCGGCCCGGCCGTCAGCCGCTGGGCAACCTCCGATTGAACCGTCAACACCATCATTTGCGGCCGGAGCCGCGCAGAGAGCAGGTGACGCAGGATGGCGGCCGTAATGTAATAGGGTAGATTGGCAACTACTTTGTACGGGGCACCCAGCAGCTCGGCCGGGTCTACCTCCAGGATGTCACCATGGATCAACCGCACGTTGGTCATCCCGGCCAACTCCCGTTCCAACATGCGAAGCAACCGGTCATCCAGTTCGACCGCCACCACCTGCCCCGCCTCGGCCGCCAGCAATCGCGTCAACGCCCCCAGCCCTGGCCCTATCTCCAGCACGGCGTCGGCCGGACTCAGGTCGGCCGCGGTGACAATCAACCGAAGCGGGCCTTCGTCCACCAGAAAATTCTGGCCCAGGCTTTTCTTCGGTGCAAGACCGGCCTGCTGCAATAGGCGGCGGGGGTGTTCAGCACCCATCAGTCCCCGATGATGTAACGAATTTGGCTGGGGTCGGGTGCAGGAGTCAACAAGTACACGTCCACCCAGCTATACCAGAGCACCAGATTGTTCTCATCGTAGCCCAGGTCAATGCGCCGCCCCTTGATCGCACCGCCCGTATCGGCCGCAATCCCCCGACCGTAGTTGGAAACATAAAGCTCCTGAAACAGATTGATGATGCGCGGATCCACGGCAACAATCCCCTTGCGCATGGGCCAGCCCACGGCCGTGATGCCATAGTTGGGGTGATCCCGGTCTTTGCCGGAGGTAGCGGCCGTGTATGAGGTTGCCAGGACCCGGATTTTGCGCCAGTACTCCACCGGCCCATCCGGGGTTTCCAGCACGCGGGGGACAATCATCGTGCCATACGCAATCACGTGAGAAGCCGGCTCGTGCGCCACCCATTCGTCCTCCAGCACCCTGCTCACTTCCTGTCCATCCTCGTATCGGATGCGGATGCGGCGCTGGAGCACTCCGGGAGTCCCCTGCTGCGCCACCCGCTGGTTGTCGATCTCCAGATTGGGGTCGGGCTGCCAGGCGATCTGGTACGGAATGGGCTCCTGCTCAATGACAATCTCCTCCAGAACCCGAACCACCCGGATGGTGGTGTTGGGAGCAAGCAGATCCTCCATGCCGGGCAACGAGTAATCCTGCCCAATGAGCGCAACTCCCAACTCGCCCAGCAGATCACCAACCGAACCTTGATGGGTACGGGTATGAATGACCTGCCCATCCACGGCAACGGAAACCGGCACAGACCGATGAATCGTCACTGCCAACCCGGCCGTCACGGGCGTGTAGAGCGGCGGCTCAACCTCGTCACCAAGATAGAGGGCAATATTCGCCTCCTGCAGCGCCCGGCCGACGGTGGGTTGCGAAGTAGTCAGCGTGATCTGCGCGCCCCCGTCGGCAAGCAACAGCGGCATGGACCGCCGGATGACAATATGACGGGGCAGTGTGGCCGGCGAGCCAGTTGCCAGGATGACCTGAACACCATCGGCAATGATCTCATCAGCCGGATTTACCTGGATTCCCAACTCGGCAAACAGATCAGCCAAGGTGGCTGCCTGCGTGCGACGGGTCAGCACCCGGCCGTCAACCTCCACCGTCACCACGCGCGCCCGCTCCACCGTAATCTGCATGCCATTTTGCAGGGACTCCTCTGGTGAAGGAAACACCTGATCACCTGGCAGCAACTGAACTCCAATGTCGCTCAACACCCCGGCAACGTTTCGCTGGTGTGTGCTCAGTGCAGTAACGCTTCCGTCCGCGTAGACGGTCACCTTTTGTTGAGCGAAGGTGTAACCCAGCGCCAGCGCTAACGCCAGCACCAGCAAAATGACTGCAACGAGCAAACCGCGCCCCCGGCCGGCGGCTTGGTCAGCCTCTCTACCCATCCACCCACCTCACTGGCAGCAGGCCAACGGCACGGGGGGACGGCCGGCATACTAAGCCGGCGAGCCAAATAACGACCGCCCACACCGCAACGGTGAAAGCCAAATCCTGGAGAATCATCATGTCATTCAAGGATGGGCAAGGCCCTCGGCCGGCGGCCGCTTGGGCCTTGCCCAATAAGTGCTGGTCGTGCCCCCCAATTCGAGCTTCGCCGCCCAACTTGCCCCAGCCAACCTGCTCAGACCAGGCGACCCTGCGGCACCCGGGAGGGACGCCTTATGGCTGCTTCCTCTCGGACCTGACCAAGTTCGACGGCTCCCGCCGCGCAAGACCCAGCCTTCAACGCCTCTTGGCATCAGCAGTCTCGGGCGCGCCAGCCCTCAATGGGGGAGTTCGACCCCGCTATGGCGGATTGCGGGTACAGGGCACCGCCAGCTCCCCGTCTAGCACGACCGGGAAAATGGTAGCCCAAAACAGGGGTTTTGTCAAAAAAAGACCTGCCAGACAGATCTGACAGGTCGAGCGGAGAGGGTGGGATTTGAACCCACGGTGGATTTCTCCACACGCGCTCTCCAGGCGCGCGCATTAGGCCGGACTATGCTACCTCTCCAAAGTGGGCCAAGTATAAACCGTTTTGACCTTGCGTCAAGGAATGCCACCGGGCTTCGAGTTACGGTAAAACGGGGTGCTCAGCGGGCACTCTAGACCACAACCGGCCGTATGTTATAATCTGCCGCAGTACACGGCCGGACGAGATTAAAATGACACTGCCCAAGATCAACCTGGATGACGTGGTGCGCCTGCGCAAGCCACACCCCTGCGGAGGGTACGAGTGGCGGGTGGTGCGTTTAGGCACGGACATTGGGCTCGTCTGCACGTCGTGCGGCCGGCGCGTGTTGCTTCCGCGGAGCAAGTTCAACAAGCAGCTCAAAGCTATCGTCAAACCGGCCGAGCAGACATGATCCAACTGTTGGGTATCCTGTACGTCCTGATAGCTCTGGGGCTGGCGGGGTACGGGCTGACAGGATTGGTAACCCTGTGGCTCTATCTGCGCCACCGCCACCAGCTTACCCCTCTACCGAACCCACTGGACCCAGCCAATACGCCGTCCGTCACGGTGCAACTGCCGGTGTACAACGAACCTCTGGTCATTGAGCGACTGATCGACGCGGCCGTGACGCTGGATTATCCGCGGGACCGGCTGCAAATCCAGGTGCTGGATGACTCTACCGACCAGACCACCGGGCTGGCGACCAGCCGGGTGGCGTTCCACCGGGCGGCCGGCACCCACATCGAGTTGATCCATCGGGATGCACGGCACGGGTTCAAGGCAGGCGCGCTGCAAAACGGGCTGGAGCGAGCCACAGGTCAATTCATCGCCATCTTTGATGCTGATTTTGTGCCCAAGCCCGATTTCCTGCAGCAGACCGTGCCGCACCTGCAGGCGGACTCCAATCTGGGGATGGTGCAAACCCGCTGGGGCCACTTGAACGCAAGCTGTACGCCGCTCACCCGGGCGCAGGCCATCTCCCTGGACAAACACTTTGCCATCGAACAACTGGTTCGCCACCGGGCCGATCTGTTCCCCAAATTTAACGGCTCGGCCGGGATATGGCGGGCAGACTGCATCCGCGCGGCCGGCGGCTGGCTGGCCGACACCGTTTGCGAGGACTTGGACCTGAGCACCCGCGCCCAACTGGACGGCTGGCGCTTTTTATTCCTGCCTGAGGTGATCTCCCCGGCCGAACTCCCCCCGCAAATGACCGCCTTCAAGATACAGCAAGCGCGCTGGGCCAAAGGGTCACTGCAATGCACCGCCAAGTTCTGGAGGGAGATACTGGGCAGCCGTCGGCACTCGCTTCTCGGTCGGGTGTACGCGCTGATTTCAATGACTGGTTACCTGGCTCACCCGCTGCTGCTGGGTCTGTTGCTGTTGCTGCCGCCGCTGCTCTATTGGGGTTACGATTTCTCACCCTGGCTGGCCGTGCTGAGCGTGGCCGGCATCGCGCAACCGCTGCTTTTCCTGCTCTCCCAATCAGCCCTGTACCCACGCTGGCTGTCACAGTCGGCGGCCGGCCTTCCTGCGCTGGCGCTGGTAGCGGTGGGCCTGGCGCCCAGCAACAGTTGGTCGGTGTGGGAGACCTTTACTCGGCGCCGGCACGAGTTCCATCGCACCCCCAAATTCAACTTGCTCCCCCGGCCGGACGGGCGTTGGGCCCACCCCCCAATCACCAACCACTTTCCGGCCGCCTTCAGCCCCCTCGTCCTGGGCGAACTGGCGCTGGCGCTGTACGCGCTGGTTGGCGCCGTGATTGCGGGGTACAGTGGTAGCTTGGGCTCGCTGCCTTTTCTGCTGCTGTGCGCGGCCGGCCTGGGCTACACCGCCGTCCAGAGCTGGCGAGAACCACGCCACATCAAGCTTCAATAAACGCCAACTGTGGTTTCATCATCTTGCTCACCCCACCCGACCCAAATTCCTGGTCTTCAGACATGAGGTCGGACATAGCCAGGTGAAGCATAGGTAGGCGAATCTGAGGGGGACGCTCGCGATGTGCGCCCCCTCTTTTTCACCATCGATGTGAGATAAGAGCCGTTTCTGCTCAAGGTGCGAACTTGGATCCCAACCTCAAAATATTGATTGACAGGGTAAAATTTTCGTGCTATAATGCCGTCATTGTTGTAAGATTATTAATTACTATATTAATATTATGAAGGATAATAGCAAGAAAATGCATCCGGTCATCAACCAATGTCCTATCTGTAAAGACGAGCTAATTGCCGCCCGCCTGTACTGCCCAGGATGTGCTACCGCAATCGAAGGGCGGTTCAGCCTGGGGCGGCTATCCCAGCTCAACGAAGGGCAATTGGATTTTGTGGAAACCTTTATTCGCTGTGAGGGCAAGCTCAACCGGGTGCAAGAAGAATTGGGGATTTCGTATCCCACCGTCCGCGGCCGGCTGGAGGATGTTATCCGCACCCTGGGATACGAGGTGGAGCCCCCCGAGGAAAAGGCGACCTCGGTTTCGACCGAGGAGCGGCACGCCATTCTAAGGGACCTCGAAGCCGGCCGCATCTCGTCGGAGGATGCGATGTTATTGCTGCAAGGCAAGCGGCCGGAAGCGGAGTAATGGTTGTCACCGCGTAACCCGGCCGCCTCGCTGGCTCCGGGTCACTAATTCAGGAGGTACTAGATGTCAGCAGAAACCAAACGACGGGAGATTTTGCAGATGCTTGCCCAGGGCGCAATCAGTGCGCAGGAGGCAGGCCAATTGTTGGAGCAGGTCCAGGCCGAGGAGCACGCCAGCCGCCCCCCGGCCGAAGTGGCTGAAACTGCCGGCCCGGCCGTTGAACCAGGCAAGCCAGCGCGCTGGCTTAACGTCCAGGTGAAAGATGCGGTTGGCGGGCGCAACAAGGTATCGGTCAAAATCCCGCTCTCCCTGGCGCGCATGGGGTTACGTATGGGTGCCAAATTCGCCCCCGAGATCGACGATATGGATTGGGACGAAGTGCTTTCGCAACTCTCGGCCGGTGGGGGGCAGACACTGGTAGAGGTGATGGACGAGGAAGATGGCGAATTCGTCCGCGTGTTTGTGAGCTAGGAAAGCCAATGGAAAAACAGACTTTCCAGGTTACGCAGAACCCAACCCTATCCATCACCGAATGCGCGCGGGACCTGCTGGTGCTCGGCTGGCCCCGGCCGGTCATCGAACTCCAGGCCGACTCCACCAGAATCGATGCACGACAAGAGGGCGACACCCTCATGGTGACCTGCCAAACCGACCTGCAGGTTCGCGCCCCCCATGGCACTACCGTCAAGATTCACAATGTCGGCGGGGATGCGCAGATCAAACATATCGCCGGCGAAATTACCCTTGGATCGGTGCACGGGGATCTGGCCTTGAACCGTGTTGGGCCAGTACAGGTGGAGGTGGCGAACGGCGACCTGGCAGTGCGACTGGTTGACGGCGATCTGACTGTCGGATCGGCCAATGGCGACATGAGCGCCCGCCGGGTGGCCGGCCGGTTGCAGGTGGGCACCGTACAGCGGGATCTTGGCCTGCGTGATTTGGGTGCCGGGGCCAGCACCACGCATGTCCACGGCGATATCCGACTCCGGACTAGCTTTTTGGCCGGGCACGACTATACCTTCAAGGCTGATGGCGACGTCGTGGCCCGCATTCCGGCCGGCGCTGATGCCAGCCTGACCCTGCGCAGCGGCCGCAAAAGCATCCGTATCAAAGGTGAACTGGCGGACATGCTTGAAAGCGATAGAGAAACCACCGGCCGGCTGGGCGACGGCAGCGCAACCGTCACACTGGAAGCTGGGCGAGACCTGGTGCTGGTGACCTTTGACGACGAGCAGGACTGGGACGGCCTGGGTGCGGAATTCGACGCCGACCTGGGCATCGAGTTTGCCAATTTGGCCAACGAGATCGCCGCTCAAATTGAGTCACAGATGGCCGAAGTGAGCCTTCAGTTGGAAGCCAAGCTAGCCCGAATCGACGAACGGGCAGTCCGCGCGGCCGAGAAAGCCCAGCGGCATGCCGAACAGGCGGCGGACCGGTTGCGCCGCGCGGCCGAGCGCCAAGCTGAACGCTCGCGGCGAAAGGCCCACTGGCGGGTTACACGAGCGAGTTCCGGCCGGCCGGCCCAGGCCGAAGCGGCCAAAGACCCAATCTCCGACAACGAACGCCTGGCCATCCTGAACCTGGTGGCCGAAGGCAAAATCAGCGTGGAAGAGGCGGAGAGGCTGCTGGACGCGCTAAACACATAACAAGGCAACCGAGGCGCAGCTTGCACCCCTATTGAGCGGCCCCTACCCTGACGAACCGGCCGCCTCCTGAAATCGCACCCTGCGCCTCTTTTGCTGCGACATCACTTGCGGAGTATCGCATGGAAACCGACAAGTCAATTGGCAACTGGAAACTTTCCTTCTTTCCCATTTGGGCAGCCCAGGCGCTTTCGCTGGTCGGAAGCCGGCTGGCCCAATTCGCGCTGGTCTGGTGGCTGACCTCAACCACAGGCTCGGCCACAGTGCTGGCCACCGCCACGATGGTCGCCATCTTGCCGGAAGTGCTGATTGGTCCCTTTGCCGGCGCGCTGGTGGACCGCTGGAATCGTCGCCTGGTGATGATTGCGGCCGATGGATTTGTAGCACTGGTCGCTCTCTGGTTGGCATACCTCTTTTGGACCGGCTCGATCGCCGTGTGGCATGTGTACGCGGCGATGCTGGCGCGGGCGCTGGGCGGGGCCTTCCATTGGCCGTCGATGCAGGCATCCACCTCACTGATGGTTCCCAGGGAGCGACTATCTCAGGTAGCCGGTCTTAACCAGACAATGCAAGGGGCGCTAAACATCATTGCACCGCCCCTGGGCGCTTTCCTGATGGCCTTTTTGCCGCTGCATAGCATCATGGGCATCGATGTGTTCACGGCCATCATCGCCATCGCTCCACTGCTCGTGATCGCTATCCCTCAACCACAGCGGGCGGGGCCGGCCGGGGACGATTCCGCTTCATCCCTGTGGGGCGAAATGCGGCATGGTTTGCGCTATGTATTGGGCTGGCCCGGCCTGCTGGCGGTCATGATTATGGCCATGGTCATCAATTTCGTCGTCAACCCCGCTTTTTCGCTGATGCCGTTGCTGGTCACCGAGCACTTTGGCGGTGGTGCGGTAGAACTGGGATGGCTGGAGGCCGGCTGGGGCACAGGCATGGTAGTTGGCGGGCTGGTGCTCAGCGTTTGGGGTGGTTTCCGCCGTCGGATCTACACCGCCCTCATCGGCCTGGTCCTGGAAGGCCTGGCGGTGTTGGTGGTCGGGCTGGCACCCTCGCACGGATTGACCATCGCGTTGGCAGCCCTCTTTTTTGGTGGCATGATGAACCCGATGGTCAACGGCCCGTTTTTTGCCATCCTGCAGGCGGCCGTAGCGCCAGAGATGCAGGGACGGGTGTTCACACTGGTAGGCAGCCTGGCCACCGCGATGATGCCGCTCAGCCTGGCGGTGGCTGGCCCGCTGTCCGACGCTATTGGCATCCGCACCTGGTACCTGGCAGGCGGAGCGATCTTTGCCCTCATCGGCGTGGCATCCTTCTTTATCCCGGCCGTTGTTAATCTGGAAAACAACCACCGGCCGCATATAGCCCTGGAGGCCAGTCAGGCGACAGGTTAGGATTCCGGTTTTCAGAATGGTTGATTTCTGATACACTGGTGGCCACAATCAAGCCGACACAAGGATGATCCAGATATGCACGACCCACGAATTGAGAAACTCGCTGACGTTCTTGTAAACTATTCGGTAGCCGTCCGGCCGGGTGACAAGGTCCTCATCCGGGGAGAGATCGCGGCCGAACCGCTGTTGAAAGCCGTTTACGCCAAGGTGCTGCAAGCCGGCGGTCACCCAATGGTCGTTGCAGCCCTGCCAGGTATGGACGAACTCTTTTTTGAATACGCCAAGGAAGACCAACTGACACACGTTCCGACCCCGATCAAGCTGATCATGGAAACCTACGACGTCAGCATCGGGATCCGGGCAGAAACCAACACCAAGGCGCTTAGCCAGGTAGACCCGGCCAAAATTGTGATGCAAAGACAGGCCCAGCGCGACCTGTTTATGACCTACATGCGGCGGTCGGCCGCCAAGGAGCTGCGCTGGGTCGGCACCCTGTTTCCCACCCATGCTTATGCTCAAGATGCCGAAATGGGGCTCAAAGACTATGCCGATTTCGTGTTTGGGGCCTGCCTGCCAGATTTGGATGACCCGGTAGGGTACTGGAAACGCTTTTCAGCCTGGCAACAACAAATCGTGGACTGGCTCAAAGGGAAGGAGCAGGTCCACCTGATTGGCCCAGGGACAGAGTTGCGGTTGAGCATAGCCGGCCGGAGCTTTATCAACTGCGACGGCGGCAACAACATGCCTGACGGCGAGGTCTTTACCGGCCCGGTCGAGGACAGTGTTGAAGGACACGTGACCTTTTCGTATCCGGCTATCCACCAGGGCCGGGAAGTATCGGGCATCCAACTCTGGTTCGAAAAGGGCAAGGTGGTCGCCGCCAAGGCAAACAAGAACGAAGAGTTTCTGCTCAAGACGCTGGATACCGATGAAGGCGCTCGCTTCGTCGGGGAATTTGCCATTGGCACCAACAAGGGGATTGACCGCTTTACCGGGCAAATCCTGTTTGACGAAAAGATCAATGGCAGCTTTCACATGGCGTTGGGCGCCGGGTACCCGGAGTCGGGGAGCAAGAATGTGTCTGCCATCCACTGGGACATGATTTGCGACCTGCGCGACGGGGGCGAGATCTGGGTGGACGGCGAGTTGCTGTACAGAAATGGCGAGTTCGCCATCGATTTGGGGGCGTAAAAGGCGACTGGTAATGGCAGCCAGGATCACCCTGCAGTGGGGAGCCAAACAGTCGGGTCCCCGGCCGATGATCCCGATGCGGGACCTGTCGGCCGTGGCCGACCTGATGGAGGTGGTCTTTGCCAGCGAACTGGACGCCACCGGCCGACAGATGATCCGCGAAGCGCGCGCCATCGGCCGGACCGGGCCGCTCTACTACCCCCTGTCCTGGCTCTCCGGAGCAGGCATTGGGCTAAGCCCGGGCTTTGTCTGGCAGGAAGACGGCCGGGTTGTTGGCAACGTCACCTTTAGCCGATCTCGCAAAATCCCCGGCGTCTGGAGCATTGCCAACGTGGCCGTCCACCCCGACTTTCGCCGCCAGGGAATCGCCACCGCGCTACTGCAAACGACGATCGAACAAGTCCAACGGCTGGGCGGCCGCCTCGTCAGCCTGCAGGTGCGCGATGACAGCCCAGCGATCTCGCTCTACCAGCGATACGGCTTCAAGCCGCTGGGGGCCGCCACCCGTTGGCGGCTGGACACCCGGCCGCGGACGAGAGAAGCAATCACAGCCAACCTGCGCACAGCCAGGCGTCGTGACTGGCCGGCGGTCTGGCAACTGTTTTGCTCGGCAAGCCCGGCCGCGCACGGCTGGCCAGAGCCGCTGCAAGAGAAGGATTTTCGCCCTAGCGTCTGGCGCGACCTGGGGCATTTGCTGGCCGGTCAAACCACGCATCGGTGGGTAGCTCCATCTGCCAGCGGCGACGGTCTTGATGGTTATGTAGAGTTAGTCGCCCTGCCACGCGCCGCTTCGCGGCTGACGGTGCGGGCACGCCCGGCGGCCGCCATCAGTTTGGAAACAACCATGTTGAGCTATGCACTGGGGATCCGGCCGGAGGCCGAGTACCTGCCGGTGCTTATCGAACACCCGGCCGGGGATACCCCGGTGGACGCGTGGCTACAGCAAGCCGGGTTCCGGCCGTTGCGCACGTTGGTGCTGATGCACCTTTCCCTGTCAGACACAGACCACCTGCCCCTCTGAGGAGGCAACATCATGGCAACTTCAGAAGAACGCATGCACATTCTCAAGATGCTGGCCGATGGCAAAGTAACAGCTGAGGAGGCAGCCAAACTGCTTCGCGCCCTGGAAGAGGGTTCGCGGCCCCAGCCTCCCCCGCCCATCCAACCCCGCCTCTTCAAAGTGCGCGTGACGGACCTGGCCACCGGCCGGGAAAAAGTCAACGTCACCATTCCAATGAGCCTGGTCAATGTCGGCATCAAAATGGGGGCCCGCTTTACCCCCGAGTTGGAGGGAGTCAATTTCGAGGATTTGCTGACTTCAATCCGGGAGGGCGCGCACGGCCAGATCGTGGATATAACCGACGAACAAGGGGGGGAGCGGGTGGAAATTTACGTCGAATAGTGGTTTCACATGCCAAGCTGGCGAACCACCATCAGCACCTTTCCCTGAATTTGCACGACGGCCGGATCCACGTAAATGGGTTGCATTTCCGGGTTGGCCGGTTGCAACCGAACACGGCCGGCTTCGCGGTAAATGTACTTTAGCGTATTCTCATCCCGATCAGACAGCCAGACCGCAACCATATCCCCATCACGAGCCTCCTGTTGCGGCCGCATGATTACAATGTCGCCATCGTTGACCATAGCGTCGATCATGGAATTCCCACTGACCTGCAGGGCATACAGATTATCGTGCTGGGGAAGCAAATCACGAGAGAGTTCGATGGCATCTTCTTCATCAAAGGCATCCCCCCCAATGTTGACCGGCTCACCAGCCACAATCCGGCCGGCCAGCGGAACGCGGAGAAAGCGCCCGATTGCAGCCAGCGGCGATGCTTCGCCTGACAGCCGCAGGCCACGGGAGACATCTTTCTCCCGCACAAGATGCCCCTGCTCCGCCAGGCGATTGAGGTTATAGTTGACGACTGAAGTGGAGCTGATCCCCACGGCCGCACCGATTTCGCGGATGGTCGGCGGGAACTCGTTATCACGCAAAAAATCGCGAATGTATTTCAGGATTGCCTGCTGTCGTTCCGAGAGCTTCTTTTTGGCCATCAGTGTCTCCTCGTTAGGTCGCTCATATGTTCGCATCTGATGCCCATTATACTTGAACACCTGTTCTGTGTCAAGTTTTTTTATGTCGAGTAGTCACTGCGGCAACTGCTTTGCTCCCCCCTTTTCACGAGTGCACGGCTTGCCCTATCTAAACGAGGCCATTCGCTGTTCCATCTGCTGCAAGGTTAAAGCCCCAGCAAAGCGCGTCCGCACCACCCCATCCCGATCAACGAAAAACGAGGTTGGAAGCGAAGCAACCCGGAAAGCATGCATGGACTGCATGGTGGGATCAAGCAGCACATCAAACGATAGGCCAAGCTCGTCCACGTACGAATCAACCATCCCGGCCGGCTCGCCTGCATTGATCGCAATCACCACCACCCCATCAGCCTGGTTTTGCTGGTAAAAGGCTTCCAGGTCTGGCATTTCCAGGCGGCAGGGCGGGCACCAGGTAGCCCAAAAGTTGACTAGAACTGCCTTGCCTTTCAGCTCGGTCAGATCCAATTCCCGGCCGTCTACCGTCATCAGGGTCAGTTCAGGCATCAACATAGTTGCTGTGCCGGGCGGGTTGGCTCGTAGCGATGCCAGGGGGCCGCTCTCGGTCTGTGCCTGTGTGCGGTCCGCCTGGAGCGAAAGAAAAGAAACCAGAGCCACGGCCGCCAGCGCAATGCCCAGCGCGATCAGGAAATTCTTGCTTCTGCGCCGGCTTCCTTCAGCCTCAGCTTGCTTGTCTGTCATCTACGTTTCCTCTACTTATCCGACTCGCCGCCCCGATTGTATCTTACCGACACACCTGTTAGATGCGGAAAAGCGGCCGCGGTTGCCATTTTACCCACGATGGGGGAAAATGGCAGCTATGATCGGCAGCCATCATACAGACCAAAAACCTTTGCCCGCCTTGATCATCGACGCCCACGAGGATATTGCCTGGAACTGGCTGGATTTGGGCCGCCACCCGGCCGAGAGCGCGCTGGCGTCCCGCGAGCGCGAGGCGAATACGTCCATCCCGGCCGCCATGGGGATTCGCACCACCGGCCGGCCCGAATGGCTTGCCGGCCGGGTGGGGATCATCTTTGCCACGCTGTTTGCAATGCCGCTGCGCCACGCCACCAGCCCATGGTACGGGCAAACCTACGCCAGCGCTGAGGAAGCGCACAGCACGGCCGCCCGGCAGCTGGACGCGTATCACGAACTGGCGACGAGCGAACCCGGCTTTGCACTCATCACCAACCGGGACGAGTTGAAGCAGGTCGCGGATAGTTGGCAACCCCCGGCCGCCAACCCCGTTATCGGGCTGGTCATGCTGATGGAGGGAGCAGACCCCATCCGGGAGCCGGCCGAGGTCCATCACTGGCACGGGCGCGGCGTGCGGATCGTGGGTCCATCCTGGTGCGCCACCCGCTACGCCGGCGGCACCAAAGAGCCGGGGCCGCTCACGCCACTCGGCCGGGAACTACTGGCAGAAATGGCGAGCCTCAACATGGTGCTCGACCTCAGCCACATGGCCGAGCAGGCGTACTGGCAGGCACTGGAGAGCTACGACGGTTCCCTCATCGCCAGCCACAGCAACCCGCGCAGGTTCCGCCCCAGCGACCGCAACCTGTCCGACGAGATGATTCGCGCTCTGGCAGGACGGGGCGGCGTCATCGGGGTGGCCCCGTTCAACCTTTTTCTGCTGCCCGATTGGAGACTGGGCGACCCGCGCGAACACGTCTCCATTCAATTGGTGGCCGATGTCATCGACCACATCGTGCAACTGACCGGCAGCACCGCGCACGTGGGGCTGGGCACCGATTTTGACGGCGCGTTTGGCGCAGAATCGATCCCGGCCGGGATGGACACGGTCGCCGACCTGCCACTGATCGCAGATCTACTGCACGGCCGCGGGTACGACTCGGCGGACATCGAGCAGATTATGAGCGGCAACTGGCTGCGGGTGCTGCAGCGGAGCCTGCCACAACAGTGATCTGATGCCGTACTCCAAGCTCCCCCCCGCCGTCCCGCCGCGAGGCAGCCACCGCGACTGGCGCGCGAAGCTACAACTGCCACACCGGCTGGAACTGTCGGTTCACGGGCTGGTGGAACGTCGGACGGCCGCCTATGGCTTTGCAGTGTGGGACGTGGGCGAAAACCGATTGGTGATGGCCCACGGTGGCGTGGCGGCCGAAGGGGCGGAAGCATCACCCGAGATTGCCGAACTGGCTGGACTAACCGAGGGACTGGGCTGGCTCATACGACAGCAGCTTTACCGGCGGCGCACCATCGCTACGGTTTCCAGCCCGTCCATCCACGCATACCTGGCGGGCAACCGGCCGGTTCCGGACCAGACGCTGCGTTCGCTGGTGCTGCAAACCCGCGCTGCCCTAAACCGCTTCCCCCAACTTGAGCTCAGGTTGACCCCGCCCCGTCCTGATGGCCCGGCCGCGCTTCGCGCCCGTCAGGCCTACGTCGAGGCAGAGGAGGCCCAGCGAAATGCCCGCATCCCGGAGGTGCTGCTGGAACTGCACCCGGCCGGTCCGGGCCGCTTCCGCGTGGGCGACCGCTACACGGTTGACCTGTCGGCCGGGACCTGCTCCTGCCCCGACTTTGGGCGGGTGCACAGCGACCGCTACCCCATTCGCTGCAAACACCTGCTGGCGGCCGCCGTGGCGGCCGAGCAAGCTGGGGCGACTCAGCACACGGACACCGAATAAAAGTTCGCCTGGCACGGCTCCCCCACCGCCAGGCTCATCTCGCCAGCCGTCAGGTCCATCACGATACAGGCCAGCGTTGCGGTCTGCTCCACCTCTGGCTCGGCCGGGTCGGGGTGGCGGCAGATCGCCTTGGGGAAGTTGAAATGATCGCGGAACAGCGTTTGCAGTGTCTCGGCCGTGATCTTCCCCTTGTTCGCCTGCAACCAGCGCAGTGCCCGGCCGTAGCGCACCAGCGTATTGTCCGATTCCAGAATCCCTGCATCCCTGGCCTGCAGCCGCGGCGTGACAAAATGATTGGTGTGCAACAGCAACCCTTCATTCGGATAAAGGAAGCCAATGTCGGCCGGGGTGGCCTCCAGGTCAATCGCCTCGCCGGCCGCGTCCGCCAGCAGGAAATTACCCGAGTCCCCACGCTGCTCCCGGTACACGGCCGCCACGGCCTTGCCCAGGCGGGGGGCATTCAGTGCCTCGCGGAAAATAGCGTGGAACGGCACGCCCTGCTGACGATAGTCGGTTCGCACAAAGTTGGCACAGACTCCCACCCCGGCGCCGTTACAGCCAATCTTGCCTACCATGCCCGCCTCGGTCAGCGTCCAGACCACCGGCCGGTCCGGTTGCTCCACCCGCATTAGCACCATCCCGCCCCGCAGAATCTCGGACCAGTCCCAATTCTGAGCCAGGAGCGCGTGGCCGTTGGCGGTGGCCTCTGGTCCCACGTAGACGGCCGTGCACTCCCGGGCCGGAATCGCCCCCACGGAAAGCAACTCGGTGCGGCAGTTGAGCGCCAGGATCTCTTCCAGCGAAACGCCCGCGCCGTCGGCAATGCCGCCCATCTCCTCCAGCAGATGGGGCGCGTAGGCGCGGATCGGGTCAAAATAGTGGCGCGCCTGCGCCAGCACGGCCGGCCGATCGAGCTGGGAATAGAACTCAAACAGCCGCCAGTAGCCGACCAGGTTAAAGCGGATCAAATCGGCCGCCTGCCGGCCGTGCTGCCGGCCGCATGCTTTCGGGTCGCCTTGCACGGTGATGAATGGGAACTGTTCTGTCATGCATCCTCCCACATTGATTGAAAGCCATTCTATTCCCAAGCTCGGCTTGCGTCAAACTATCGCCGGCGGCCGGGCCGAATTATGCCACCCTGACCTTGCCCTCCTATGTAGGTTTGGTATAATTCCGCTCGGCGACCCGGGGAACCGGATCATCAACGTGGCGATGTAGCTCAAAGGCAGAGCAGCGGACTCATAAGCCGTAGGTTATTGGTTCAAGTCCAATCATCGCCACCAAGGCCCCCTTCGTGGGGGCTTTTTTTTCCCGGAGGATTATACCATGGCTTGGGAACCAACCGATCTAGAAAAACTACGCTTGGAGAAACTGGAACGGCTGCGCGCCGAGGGGATTGAGCCCTTTCCCCATCGGGCGGAACGCACCCACACCGCCGCCGAGGCAATAGCGGCACTGGAAGCGGCCGGTCCCGATGGCGAACCGGTGGAGGTAGCGGTCTGCGGCCGGCTGCGCAGCCTGCGGGCGATGGGCAAGGTGGTGTTTGCTCACATCGAAGATGGCAGCGGCCGGGTACAGCTCTTTTTCCGCGCCGATGAACTGGGCAAACCGGCGCTCAAGGCATTGGAAAAGGACTATGATTTGGGCGACTTTATCCAGGCCAACGGCACCATGGTCACCACCCGCACCGGCGAACCATCGGTGCAGGTGCGCAGCTTCAAGATGTTGGCCAAAGCGGTCAGCCCTTTACCCGTAGTGAAAGAGCAAGAGGTGGAGGGCGAACTGGTCCGTTATTCCGCCTTTGCCGATGTGGAAGATCGCTTCCGGCAGCGTTACGCCGACCTGGCCTCCAACCCGGAGGTGCGAGAGGTCTTTCGCGTGCGGGCGAGGGTCATCAGCGCGCTGCGCCAGTTCATGGACCAGGAGGGGTTCCTGGAGGTGGAAACGCCCATCTTGCAACCGATCTACGGTGGCGCGGCCGCCCGCCCCTTTGTCACCCACCACAACCAGTTGCATCAGGACCTCTACCTGCGTATCAGCTTTGAGCTGTACCTAAAACGGCTGCTGGTGGGGATGTACGACCGCGTGTACGAGATCGGCCGGGACTTTCGCAACGAGGGGGTGAGCTTTAAGCACAACCCCGAGTTCACCCAGTTGGAGTTTTACGCCGCGTACATTGATTACAACGAAGTGATGCGGCTGGCCGAAGAGATGGTGGCTTTTGTGGCCCGCGAGGTGACCGGCGGCACAACCATCACATTTCAGGGGCACGCCATCAACCTGGCCCCACCCTGGCAGCGCATTTCCCTGCGGGACGCCATCGACGAACTGGCCGGGATTGATTACGTGCAATTCCCCACGGCCGAAAGCCTGGCGGCCGCCATGTGCGCCAAGGGTCATCAGCCCAGTCCCAAGTCATCGTGGGGCAAACTGGTCGACTCACTGCTCGGGACCCACGTCGAGCCGCACCTCGTTCAGCCCACATTTATCATCGACTATCCCCGCGACATCAGCCCGCTGGCCAAAGCCAAGCCGGCCGACCCTACTCACGTGGAGCGGTTTGAATTCTTTATCGGCGGGATGGAGATGGGGAACGCGTTTTCCGAGATCAACGACCCGCTGGACCAGCAACAACGCTTTGAGGAGATGGGGCGGCTGTACGAAGCGGATGACGAGGACGCACACCCCATGGATGAAGACTATCTGCGCGCGATGCGCTACGGCATGCCGCCCACCGGCGGCTTTGGCACCGGCGTTGACCGGCTGGTGATGTTGTTCACCGACAAGCGGTCAATCCGCGAGGTGCTCCTCTTCCCCCACCTGCGCAGCCGGGATTAGCCCGCCTCTTCGACAATTCGGATTCGATCCGCGCCATCCCATCGCACGCCAATCACCCGGCCGGCGGGTTCAAATCGGCCAGCCAGCAGGCGGGCTGCCTGCTGCCGGAACCTGGCAGGGTCCCCGCTGGTGAAACAGGTCAGCGTCCCTCCCTGCTCCGTCGGGTTGAGCCAGTTGCGCTCTGCCAACACCCGGCCGGTCTGACGCGCAACGGCCGGGCTTGGGTCGATGATCTCCACCCCTGTCCCAACCATCTGCTGGATGGCAGGAACGAGGAACGGGTAGTGGGTGCAGCCCAAGACTAGTTTGTCCATCCCGGCCGCCAATAGCGGGTCCAAGAAACGACGCAACAGGGCCAATGTCTCGGGGGCATCCAGTGCGCCTGCCTCCACCTGCTCCACCAACCCGGGGCAGACCTGCTCCAGCACGGTCACGTCCTGGGCAAATCGCTCCACCAGGCTGGCAAACAGCTCACCCTGAAAAGTAGCCGGTGTCGCAATCACGCCCACTACCCCCGTCTCACTTCCCTGGGCGGCCGGTTTGACGGCCGGCTCCATGCCCACAAAAGGGGTATCGGGAAAGGTTCGGCGTAGATGATGGAGCGCTGCGGCCGAAGCGGTGTTGCAAGCCACCACCACCGCCTTGGCCCCCTGTCCCAGCAAAAAACGAGAGCTGGTCACCACAAAGGCGCGGATTTCACCCAGTTCGCGCGGGCCGTACGGGATATGCGCCTGATCAGCAAAGTAAAGGAGGTTTTCGTGGGGAAGCTGGTGGCGGATTTCGCGCAGCACCGACAGCCCCCCGATGCCGGAATCCATTACCGCCACCGGCCGGCGGATCCAACCGACCTCAGAATCAACGTGTGGTGGCTCGCTCACGGGCAGCCTCGACCAGGGCTTCAAACGGCCGCAACATGCGCGGATCCTGCCGGAACATCCCCTCCGGGTGCCATTGCACGCCCAACGCAAAGGGATGGCCGGACAATTCGATCGCCTCAATCACGCCGTCCGGCGCATGGCCGGTTGCCACCAGGCCGGCCGCCAGATCGCGCACCGCCTGATGATGAGAGCTGTTGGTCCCAATCGCGTCCGTTCCCAGGATTGCGGCGGCACGCGAGCCAGCCTGCAATCGCACCGGATGAGCCAAGAAGGACCGGTAATCTGGGCCGTAATAGTCATGACGCTGAGCTTGCGGACATTGAGAGCGCAGGTCTTGCCACAGCGCTCCCCCCAGCGCCACGTTCAACACCTGGTGTCCGCGGCAGATGGCCAGCAATGGCAGGCCGGTCTCGATTGCCAGCCGCGCCAGGGTCAACTCCAATACATCCCGGCCGGCGTCTACCGCCCCGCACTCGGGGATGGTCGTCTCGCCGTACTCGGCTGGGGCCACATCCTCGCCGCCCGGCAGCACCAGACCATCCAACCGGCCGGCCAAAGCCAGCAACTCATCCGGGTCTGCCTGATGGGGCAACAACAGGGGGACGCCGCCGGCCGCGCGTACCGCATCCAGATACGGCAGGGTCAACCCGGTCAGGTCAGACTGGAAGCCGCCAAAATCTACAGGCCGGCGGTACGTGGTCAATCCAATTAGCGGACGCCCCATGGCATCAAACACTCGCTCCCCAGAAAAGAAAAAGGGCGAGCCATCGCTTCACCCTTTTTTGGCAACATAGGAATCGCACCCTAGAAACGCTTTTCCTTCAGTCTGGCCGCCTTGCCCGTCCGGCTCCGCAGGTAGTACAGGTTTTTGCGCCGGACGTGGGAATGGCGAACCACTTCCACCTTTTCGAGGCGAGGCGAGCGCATCAAAAACGTCCGCTCCACCCCGATGCCGTGTGAAGCAATCCGCCGGACTGTGAAATTGGCCTCATTCCCGCCACGGCGCACCCGGATCACCATACCAGGGAACACCTGCACGCGCTCCCGATCACCTTCCACGATCCGAACGTGCACGCGCACCTGGTCTCCCGACCGCAACTGGGGAACATTCTCGTTCACCGGTGCTTCCAAAGCTTGCATCAATTGTGACATGGCCTTGACCTCTCAATTCAACTCTGGCCGGTCGTGACCGGCCGACAGACAAAACAATAACTCGCTGCCGCGAGTTACAGGCCGAGATTATAACATGCTTGCCAGGGGATGACAATGGTCGTTGCGCTGTTAAATGCACCCGCCTGCCAAACCATTTGCCGAATAGGTCACTTTTTGATACAAATCATGCGGGACAGGCGGCCACTTTGCCGCACGATGGATT
Organism: uncultured Chloroflexia bacterium; assembly: GCA_963707345.1. Classification (GTDB taxonomy): domain Bacteria; phylum Chloroflexota; class Anaerolineae; order Promineifilales; family UBA4811; genus CAVPPE01. The sequence goes on along the minus strand of CAVPPE010000001.1, from coordinate 178,694 downwards.
TACCAGGCGTGGAGAGCAACTCGTAAGTTGAACCGCGCTGCGTTTATCACCGTTTTTCTTGCATAGCAAAAGGAGAGTTCAAGAATGAGCACACCCCAGGAAGTTCTAAAGCAAATCGAGGCGAACCCGGCCGCGCTGGCAGGCGTGAAAGGGGTCTTTCAGTTCAAAGTAACCGGCCCTGATGGCGGCGACTGGTATGTGGACAACAGCGGAGAGGAGCCAGTCGTAGGTGAAGGGATGCACGCCAGTCCCGGCTGCACGTTTACCTGCAGTGATGAAGATTTTGTGGCCATGGCCAACGGCACACTCAAAAGCCAGATGGCATTCATGCTGGGCAAGCTCAAAGTCGAGGGCGACATGATGCTTGCCATGCAGTTGCAGAAAATTTTCCCGTAACCTGAAAAGACCTGCATAACGGGCATTGATACGTGCATCGGTGCCCGTTTTTTCGGCGGGTCGATTGTGAAAAATTTCCTGATGTTGACACGCGAAATCGACCCGTTATATAATGACTACTAGTCAGTAAATAACCGTCGGTCATTTACTGACTCTTGGTTACAACATCCTTCGCACCACCGTGGGAGAAACCTGCAGCAGATGACCGTGACGCAAAACCGACGCGAGCGGGAACGCCAGGAAAGGTACGACTCGATCCTGGATGCAGCCCGGCGCGTTTTTTTCACCCAGGGGATCACCAACACCACAGTAGACGATGTAGCGGCCGCGGCCGAGGTGAGCAAAGGCACCGTCTACCTCTACTTTTCCAGCAAGGAAACCCTCCTCACCGCCCTACTCCAGGAAGGGTTGGTGATGTTGGTGGAGCAACTGGAGGCAGCGTACGATCCTGGCCAGCAGCTCCCGGCCGCAACCCGCCTGCGCCAACTGGCCAACGCCTACTTTGGCTTTTTCCACGCCCACCCACACTACTATCGGCTGCTGATGGCCTTTGACCGGCAGAAATTCCAGGAGTTAGTGGACCCGGACCTGTACGAGCAGACCCTGTTGCGCAGCACGCGCGGGCTGGCTTACGTCGTGCAGGCCATCCAACAGGGGGTGGCGGACGGCGATTTTGCCGTGGAGAATCCCCGGCAGGCGGCCGGTGTGATCTGGGCTATGCTGCATGGCGTGTACGTTGTCCTGGGTCACCCGCTCCGCCGGGAGATGGTCTCGGCCGACCTGGAACAACTCTATCAATCCGCGCTGGAATTGGCCATCCGCGGGTTGATGTGTCAGACGGAACCACCGGTGTGATTCAAAGGAGGAGAACGGAGCAGAACACGCCCCTTTTTCGGCCGGGGGCACCCCGGCACAGTTTGTTTCCCGGCATACAACCTGAGGAGGAGATGATGATTTCATTTGACCCAACAGAAGAACAGCAGATGCTGATTGATGCGGTCAAACGGTTTGCCGAAAAAGAGATCCGAACCGTGTACCGCGACTTTGAGGAAGAGGGGCATATTGCGCCCGATTTGGTGGAGAAGGGCTGGGAACTGGGATTGATCCCGGCCGGTATCCCGGAGGAGTACGAAGGGTTTGCCGAAGAGCGGTCGGTGGTGACCGGGGCGCTGTTTGCAGAGGAGCTAGCCTGGGGTGACCTGGCAACAGCAATGCACCTGATGACACCTGGGCTGGCGGCTTACCCCATCTTGCTCTGTGGAACCGACGAGCAAAAGGAAACTTGTCTGCCCCAGTTTTGTGACGACGCATTTCTGCCGGCCACGGCCGCGCTGGTTGAGCCCGCCATCCAATTTGACCCCAACGCGCTCAGAACCACGGCTGTGCTGGATGGCGGCGCATACGTGTTGAACGGGCACAAGATATTCGTCCCGCTGGCGGCCGAGGCCAACCTGATCCTGGTGTACGCGGCCGAGGACGGCAAAACGCAGGGCTTTCTGGTTGACCGCGGGACGGCCGGGTTGGAGATCGGCGAACGCGAGAAAAACATGGGGATCAAGGCGCTGGCAACCTACGAGTTGACGTTGACCGACTGCCGTGTGTCCAAGGACAACAAGCTGGGCGGTGAGGCTGGCTGTGATTTTGAGTTGATTATGGCCCACTCGCGGGTGGCGGCGGCCGCCATGGCGGTGGGAATGGCCCGCGCCTCGTACGAGTACGCGCTCAACTATGCCAAGGAGCGCGAAGCCTTTGGCGAGCCAATTGCTTCTCGCCAGGCGATCGCCTTTATGCTGGCTGAGATGGCGATTGACATTGACGCGGCCCGGCTGATGGCCTGGGAGGCGGCCTGGCGGCTGGACAAAGGTCTGGATGCCAGCCAGGAAGCTTATCTGGCCAAGATGTTTGCCGACGAGATGGTACTGCGCGTCACCGACGGCGGGGTACAGGTGCTGGGCGGCTACGGCTACATCCGCGAGTATCCGGTTGAGCTTTGGTTGCGCAACGGCCGCGGCTTTGCCACCTTTGACGGGCTGATGATGCTCTAGGCAGAGGAGACAACGATGATAGACTTTGAACTTCCCGATCAAGTAAAACAGCAACAGGAGATGTTCCAGCAGGTAGCGGCCGCACTGATTCGCCCCATCTCTCGCCACCTGGACGAAAATGAGCACGAAAAGCCATGGGACTTTATCAACAACACCTGGCAAGTCATCAAGATGCAAGAGGCCTACGAACTGAACCGGGCGGAAAAAAAGGCGGCTGCCGCGGCGGCCGGCGAGGTCAAATCAAAGGACGGCCCCAAAAAGCCCTCGTTTGCGACCATGGTGATGGCCCACATGATTGAGGCACTCTCCTGGGGCGACGCAGGTATGTATCTCTGCATCCCCGGCGGCCAGTTGGGCGGCGAGGCGGTCAAGGCAGTCGGCACCATCGAGCAAAAGCGCCGCTTTATGAAGCGCTTTACCGAGGGCGAACCCAAGTGGGGCGCGATGGCGATCACCGAGCCGTGCTGCGGCTCTGACACGGCCAACATCCGCACCACCGCTGCGCTCGACCCGGAGACCAACGAATGGGTGCTCAACGGAGAGAAAATCTTTGTCACCAGCGGGGAGATGGCGGCCGAAAAGTCTGACGGCTTTGTGGTTGTCTGGGCATCGGTGGACCGCTCGGCCGGGCGGGCCGGCATCAAAAGCTTTATCGTTGAGGCCAACACCCCCGGCATGAAGGTCACCAAGCTGGAGGAAAAGCTGGGCATCCGCGCCAGCGACACAGTCGCGATCGTCTTTGACAACTGCCGCATCCCCTACGACAACATCCTGGGCAACCCAGAGATCAAAAAGAAGGATTCGTCCAAGGGATTCAAGGGTGTGATGGCCACATTCGACGCTTCCCGGCCGCTGGTCGCCGCCAGCGCCATGGGCATCGCCCGGGCCGCCATCGAATTTGTCAAAGAAGCGCTGGCCAAGGAGGGGATTGAGATCCGCTACGGGCTACCGTACAATAAACTGACCGCTTTGGAGCGGGATGTGATGTGGATGGAGGCACAACACAAAGCCGCCTGGCTGCTCACGCTGCGCGCCGTCTCCCTGCTGGATCAGCGGGTCCCCAATGCGCTCGAGTCCTCGATGTGCAAGGTCAAGGCAGGCAAGGCGGTCACCCTCATCACCCAACAAGCAGTGGAAATATTGGGGCCTTTGGGCTACTCGCGCAAGTACCTGGTAGAGAAATGGATGCGCGACGGCAAGATCAACGACCTGTTTGAAGGTACTGGTCAAATCAACACGCTGATCGTGGCCCGACGGATTTTGGGCTACTCACGGCACGAGTTAAAGTGATAAAGGAGCAGGAACCATGAGCTATGCAATCAACCGTGTAGCCGTCATCGGCGCAGGAACGATGGGCGCGGCCATTGCCGCCCATCTGGCAAACGTGGGTGTCCCCAGCTATCTGCTGGACATCGTACCCCGCAGCCTGACACCGGAGGAGGAGGCCAAGGGGCTGACGCTGGAACACCCAGCCGTCCGCAACCGGATCGTGAACGAAGGGCTGGAGCGGTGCGTCAAAGCCCGGCCGGCCAACTTTTACGCCAAGGAGAACGCCGACCTCGTCACCACCGGCAACCTGGACGACAACTTTGACTGGATCGGCCAGGTCGACTGGGTCATCGAGGTCATCATCGAGCGGCTGGACATCAAGCAGCAACTGATGGAACGGATCGACGCGGTTCGCCGGCCGAACTGCATCATCACCACCAACACCAGCGGCATCCCCATCCACCAGATCGCCGAGGGGCGCTCCGAGGGCTTTCAGCAGCACTTTATGGGCACCCACTTTTTCAACCCCCCCCGCTACCTCAAGCTGCTGGAACTCATCCCGCATACGAAGAACAGCCCCGAATTGATCACCTTTATGCAAGAGTTTGGCGGCAAGGTGCTGGGCAAAGGGGTGGTGCTATGCAAGGATACCCCCAACTTTATCGCCAACCGGATGATTTCGATTGCCGGCTCGTACGGCATGGCATACGCACTGGACGCAGGCTATACCCCGGAGGAGGTGGACGTGATCACCGGCCCGGCCATCGGCCGGCCCAAAACCGCCACCTTCCGCCTCAACGATCTAGTAGGTATTGACGTGCTGGATCACGTCGGCCGGAACCTGTACGCAGCCATCCCCCACGACCCGCACCGCGAAATCCTGCGCCACGAAAAGCTGGCCAGGCTCACTGGTGTCATGATCGAGAACAACTGGCTGGGCAACAAAACCGACCAGGGCTTTTACAAAAAGGTGATGGTGAACGGCGAGCGGCAGTTCTGGATCCTCAACCCGGCGACCATGGAGTACAAAGCGCCGGTCAAGCCCCGCTTTGATTCCGTGGGCAAGGTGCGCAAGATGGCCGACCCGGCCACCAAGCTGGAGACGATGGCCTACGCCGAGGACCGCGCCGGGCAGTACGCCTGGTACGTACTCTCGCGCTCGGCCGTCTATGCCGCCAGTTGCATCCCGGAGATCAGCGACGACATCATCTCAGTGGACAACGCCTGCCGCTGGGGCTTTGGCTGGGAGCTGGGGCCATTCGAGACCTGGGATGCCATCGGCCTGGCCCGCTCCGTCGCCAGGCTCAACGAGGATGGGGTAGAGATACCCGCCTGGGTAGAAGAGATGCTGGCCAACGGCTACCAATCGTTCTATCAGAAGGAGGACGGTATCGTAGTGGGCCAGTACGACCCGGCCAGCAAAGGCTACCAGCCCATCCCGGCCGATCCGGACATCATCTCCATCGACGCGCTCCGCGCCCAGGGAAAGGAGCTCCAGCGCAACGACAGCGCCAGCCTGCTGGATATGGGCGACGGGGTGCTGCTGCTCGAGTTCCACAGCCAGGCCAACGCGCTCGACCCTTATATCTTTGACATGTTCGAGACCGCGCTGCGCGAGTTGGAAACGGGCGACTGGAAAGGGGTGGTGATTGGCAACCAGGGCGCGCATTTCTGTGCCGGCGCCAACATCTTTTTGGTGGCCGTCGCCGCGCAACAGGGAGAGCTCGACCAAATAGACGAAATGGTCAAACGGATGCATCGTATCATGTTGGGCGTGCGCTACTCGCCCAAACCGTGGGTGGCGGCGCCGTTTGGCATGGTGCTGGGCGGCGGCTGTGAGGTGGTGCTGGCGGCCTCCCGCGTGGTCGCCTCGGCCGAGACCTACATTGGCCTGGTGGAGGTGGGTGTTGGACTGGTCCCGGCCGGTTGCGGCTGCAAGGAGATCCTGCGCCGCGTCGTCAACCCGGCCATGCGAACACCCAACGCGCTCAACCTCGCCTTTCTGCAACAAGCCTTTGAGCAGATCGGGCTGGCCAAGGTGGCTACCAGCGCGACCGAAGCGCGCCAGATGCGCATCCTGACCGACTGCGACCGGATCGTCGTCAACCAGGATTACCTGCTGGCGGAGGCCAAACAGGAGGTGCTGGAACTGGTGTGCAAAGGCTACCGGCCGGCCGCGCCGGAAAAGATCTATGCCGCCGGCCGCGACGCCTACGCCGCGCTGCTCCTCGCCCTTTACCAGATGAACGAAGGCGGCTATGCCACCGACCACGACGTGGTGATCGGCCGGAAGCTGGGCAAAATCCTGACGGGCGGCGAGTTGAGCGAGCCGACCTGGGTCGACGAAGGGTACATCCTGGACCTGGAGCGGGAGGCGTTTGTCGCGCTCTGCCGCGAGCAAAAGACCATCGAACGCATCTGGCACATGTTGCAGACCAACAAGCCGCTGCGCAACTAGAGGAGTGTGAGAGATGAAAGAAGCAGTCATTGTATCAGCCGTTCGCACCCCCGTCGGCCGGGCCAAGCGCGGGACGCTGGCCTCTACCCGGCCGGACGACATGGCAGCCGCGGTCATCGGCGAGGTGGTCAAGCGCACCGAAGGGCTGGACCCGGCCCAGGTGGAAGACGTGATCATCGGTTGCGCCTTTCCGGAAGGCGAGCAGGGAATGAACGTCGGCCGGGTGGCGCTGCTGCGCGCCGGCCTGCCCCACACCGTGCCCGGCCAAACCATCAACCGCTTTTGCTCCTCCGGCCTGCAATCGGTCGCTTTTGCGGCCGAGCGGATCATCGCCGGCTTTGGCAATTGCATCATCGCCGGCGGCACCGAATCGATGAGCCTGGTCCCGATGGTGAGCAACAAGTTTGCCCCCAACCCGTGGCTGGCCTACAACTACCCGCAGGTTTACCTGGGCATGGGGCTGACGGCCGAAAAGGTCGCCGACGAGTACCAGATCAGCCGGGAGGACCAGGACCAGTTTGCCTACACCAGCCACATGCGCGCCATCGCTGCGCAGAGCGCAGGCAAGTTTGCCGACGAAATCATGCCGCTGGAGGTGGAGCTGGTGACCCCGGCCGGCAGCCAGACGGTCACGCTGGCAGCCGACGAGGGGCCGCGCCAGGATACCAGCCTGGAGGCGCTGGCCAAGCTCCGGCCGGCATTCAAGCAAAAGGGCACGGTCACGGCCGGCAACTCGTCGCAGATGAGCGACGGCGCGGCGGCCGTGCTGGTGATGGAGCGCGAAAAGGCGCTCGCGTTGGGCCTCAAACCGCTGGTCCGCTTCCTGGGCTTTGCCGTCGCCGGCGTCCGGCCGGAGGTGATGGGCATCGGACCGGTGGAGGCAATTCCCAAGGCGCTGGCGCTGACCGGCCTCAACCTTTCGGACATCGACGTGTTTGAGTTGAATGAAGCCTTTGCGGCCCAGTCGCTGGCAGTGATGCGCGAGCTGGGGATGGACCCGGCCAAGGTCAACGTCAACGGCGGCGCCATCGCGCTGGGACACCCGCTGGGCTGCACCGGCGCCAAGCTCACCGTGCAGATCATCCACGAGATGCTTCGCGAAGGGCACCGCTATGGTATGGTGACGATGTGCATCGGCGGCGGCATGGGCGCGGCCGGTATCTTTGAAAACCTCACCCTCTAAAGCGCCACTGGAGAACGGTTGCAGGCCCGGCCGCATTGGCCGGGCCTTTTGTTTGCCTGCCGGCCGCCTTTTGCCTACAATGGGTGGTGGCACTGTCTGCTCAGGGAGATGAACGATGACACACAAATCGCAAATCCTGGCACAACTTTGCGGGACCGGCCGCCCGCTCTACCTGCCCGACCTGACGCTGTGGTATGACTGGCACCACGGGCAACACACGCTGCCGGCCGAGTGGGCCGACCTGTCGCTGCCCGAGGTGGCGCGGGCGATGGGGGTACCGATCTGGCTGCCGGTCCGGCCGTGGCGCGTCGAAACGCCCGGAATCCCGATGACCGAAGAGGTGACCGGCGAGACCCGCCTGCGTCGCGGCCAGACCCCGGCCGGCACGCTGGAAGCACGTTGGGTAGTGGGCCCGGACGGTGACTGGTGGCAGGAAAAGCACCTCATCAGTTCCGCCGAGGACATCCCGGCCGCCCGCCTGCTGGCGGAAGCAATCACCTATCGGCCGGACCCGGAGCCCATTGCCGGCGCGCAAGCTGAGGTGGGGGAGGACGGCGTGGTCGTGTTGCAACTCCCGCGCCGGCCGTACTCGGACCTGCTGCACGATTTCGTGGGCTGGGGCGAGGGGCTGCTCTTTTTGATGGGCAAGGAGCGCGACGCCCTGCTGGAGATCCATGCCCTGCTGGAGGACAAGCTGCAAACGCTGGTAGCGGAGGTTGCCGCACTGCCCGGCGAGATTATCCTCTCGCCGGACAACTGGGATGGGCAGTACCTTTCCCCGCGCGAACTCGGAACGCACGTCGCCCCCAGCTACCAGCGGACGACCGAAACCCTGCACAGGCACGGCAAACTGCTGGTGGTGCACGTCGGCGGTGTTTTCAAACGGATGCTGGCGCCGCTGGCAGCGGCCGGCGTCGACGCAGTGGAAGGCATCTCCGGCCGGCCGCAGGGGGACGCATCGCTGGCAGAGGCGCGGGAAATCGCCGGGCCAGAACTGGCACTATGGGGCGGCATCCCGCAGGATTTTCTGATGGCCGAGCGGAGCCAGAGCGAATTCGAGGCGGCCGTGGCACAGGCTGTGCAGGAAGCGCAGGCGGCCGGCCGCTGTCTCATCGGAGTAGCGGACCGGGTGCCTACCACGGCCGATCCCGGCCGGTTGCGAACGCTCCCCGACCTCATCCAGCGGGCACTGGGCTAACCGGCCGGCAGAAAGCCCTTCACCACCGTCCCCTTGCCGGGTGTGGACTTGACCGTTACCCGGCCGCCGTGCTGCAAAGCGCGGGCCTCGATAATGTGCAACCCATAATGCCCCTGTTCCAGCAACTCGCTGGGCGAGCGCTGGATAAAACCCCGTCCGTCATCCGCAATGGCAAACTCGATGCCATCATGGTCGCTGCTGGGCTGTAACGTTATGCTGATCTCGGCCGCCTGCGCGTGCGCCAACGCGTTGTCCAGCGTCTGCTGGCAGATGCGCAGCAGCGCCATTCGCCTGTCCAATGGCAACAGATCTTCGATTCCGGGGGCTGCGCGGCAGAAGAATATCCACAGCCGGATGGTCCTCACGCACGCCGGCAATGTACTCCTGCAGACCGGATTGCACCGTCCGGCCCAGCAACCGCTGGGGGATCAGGTCACGGAGAATAGCGCGCAGGTCCCGCGCAGCCAAGTTCACATCCTGGATACAGTCATCCAACGATTCTTCCGCACGGGCGGGGTCAGCATACAACTGGCCGCGCACGCGCTCCAAAGCAAACGCCAACTGGGCCAATTGGGCCTGGGTAGAATCATGCAAATCCTGGGCAATCCGGTCCCGCTCATCTAGTTGCGCCTGCTCTAATTGCAGCGGGACCATGCGCAAGGCGCGAATCTGGCGCGCCGTACCAAGCGTAAGCGCCGCCTGATCGGCCATCACCCCCATGGCAACCAGGTCCGTATCGTCAAAGACCTCCTCCGTCCAGCGCTCCCCCGCCCCGATAACGCCCACCTGCCGGCCGCCGGCCACCAGTGGCAGCATAATCTTGCAGCCAGCCTCGGCTAGCAATCCGGATTGCAATCGGGTCGGTTCGGCCGCCACAATGACCTCGGCCGGCAGCCGGTCAGGCAGATCAGCGGCCGGTGCGCGGTCGGTATAGACCTCAAGCACCAATTGATCGGGGGGCTGCACCAACCAGAGCGCGGCAAAGCGCAGTCGCAACCGTTTTTCCAGCGACTGGACGATGGCGGCCGGCAACCACTCCGGGTCATAGACTTCCTGAATGTCGGCATTAAACTGCTCGATAGCCGCCCTTTCAATCGTCTCCGGGGAGCCAAAATGACGCAACACGCGCAGCACTGGATTGGGGATCGCCCAAAAAACGCTGATCCCTGCCAGCACGGCCAACAGCGCCACAAAACCTATCTCCGGGTCAAGCAGAGGAATGGGCGATGCTGCCATCGCCACCACCACGGTGACTGCCAACCCCACCAGGACATTGAGCCCGCGCACCCGGCCGGGAAAGACCTGAAAACGCAGGATGGCAAATGCCATCACCGTAAAGGTGGGCAGCAACCAGAAAACAAGCACCGGCTGGTTGATTGGTATCCAGGAGACAAGCTGGGGTTCCTGCTGCGCGATCACAAACGGAGCCGCCAGAAAAATCATCGCCATGCTGAGCCCTATCAACCGGGCCTGCGATTTGGCCTGGCGCGAACGAGTGGTCAGAAAAATCTGGGCGTTCCGCAACAGAATAAACGTCGCGCCACTGGCCAGGAAAAGCGCAATCCCCCACCAGGCGACCACTTCCATCGAGCCGATCAGGGGGTGCCAGTTGGGTGCCAACAGATACCGCACGGTGCCCACCACGACCAGCGCCATCGGAATGAGGCCGTACCACAACCAGCGCGCGCGGAAAAGAGCGCGGGATGGGTGTTGGCGCGGGAGAATGCAGGAGATGTGCAGCAATGCAGTCGCTGCCAGGATAGGCGAAGGATTGACGACGAATAGTGACAGGTATCGCCCCCAGGGAGTATACACATCCGGCACTTGGGCGCTCTGGATGACTACGCTGTTGGCGGCGCAGGCAGCGCAGAATGCAAAGACCAGGTTGAGTTCCCGCTGCGGCCCGGCGCGGACCACCGAAATACCGACAGACCAGATCAGCAGCCCCAATACGACGGGAATGGCAGCGATGCGGAGAAAGGTCCCCACCCGAAAACAGCGAATGGGCGCCACCACGTCGAGTCGTTCCCCACGCCGGATAACCCGGTAGGAAACCGTTGCTGCATCCGCGGGAACGCCAACGCCGGCACACACCTCCCCGGCCGACCGATAGGTCTGCTGAGCAATCCGATAGGCGGCACCGGCAGGCACGTCTTGCCCGGCCACGGCCAGGACAAAATCGGCCGGCTGCAGGGTATCGGCCGCCGCGGGCGAAAAGTTGTCCACCCGATAGAGGCCATGGGTATTGTCCCACGACCAAAGAAAGCCACCGTAAGGCCGGCCGAGCAGGGTCGCGAGCGACCCAACCGATAGAATCATCACCAGCAGGCTAAAGCCCAGCGCCGCCACCACTAGCCGGCGATACCAGCGCAGGGCGGCCGGCGGCGGGCCCAAGGCCATACTACCGGCCGCCGCGGACATGTCTGCTCCGGTGGACCAGGTAGGACTTGGCCAACAAAGCCCGTTTATCGAGCACTGCCCCCTCCTCGCTTTCGCCCAGCCCGACTTTGGAGTAGATATTGGTCAAATGGGTTTGCACCGAGCTAGGCGCAATGTGCAGTTCGGTGGCAATGCCGGCGTTGGTTCGCGCGGCCGCCACCCGCTCGACGATCTCCCACTCGCGCCCGGTCAGGTTCCCCAACTGCTTGACGATGTATTCCACTTTGGCGCGCTCGCGATCGGTCAATGACCGGCTGACATCGTTCGGCCGGTGCGCCCCACTGCGGCTAACCTGCGGGTCAAACACCAACCGGCCCTCGATGGCCTGCTGAATCGCGTGCTTGAGTTCATCGGCCGGGCCTTCCCCTTTGAAAAGGTAAACCAAGCCACCATACCCTCGGCTAGCCAGATCGAGCACTTCCGGCCGGTAGTACGGATGGCTGGAGAGCAACACAATCCCGATCTCGGGGTCGCGCGCCTTGATCAATTGAGCGGCCCGAATCCCGTCGCCATGATGGAGGCTGACCTTTTCCCCCTGCCGGGGCGGGATCACAATATCCAGCACCACCACATCTGGCTTCCATTCGATCACCAATTGCATCGCATCAGCCGTGTTGGATGCTTCCCGGACCACCATTCCCTGGCTTGCCAGGTAATCCCGTACGCCGGCGCGTGTCTGGGAATGATCGTCCACTACCAGGACCCGGACGAGTTCGCTTTCCACTGAATCGCTCCTTTCAGCTAGTTCTCAACCAAAGGATGTCCTGCTGGGGAAAGACGGTCGCATTGGAGGACTAAGCGCACGGCAGGTCTGGCTGGATGACACCCAGCCATATTTTAACCCGTTTGGCGACTCCTGTCATACTACATTTGTGCCAAAAAGAATCATGGAATTCCATGAGGCTACATTCAGGCCAGCCCTCGATGTATCCAACGCCCCGCCATGCTATGATCACTGGCAAAAGACCCCGCCCCCGCACCACGGCCCACTGTTTTCTCTACAATCCCGAACCATCCCCAGACTCGGTTTTCAAGCGGAAGGAGATCTGGCAATGAAGAGCAAAAACCTTGTTTTGGTTGGTCTGTATTTCTCGGTGGGACTGATCCAGCAGTTGATCGGCCGGCACAAGCGCGAACTGCCGCGGCCGCAGGAAGTGACCCTGTCCACCACAGATGGGCTGGAACTGACCACCTGGGTCTATTAAGTGTACGCCCAGATTTCCAATCACCCTACCCCAGGAGGAATGAGATGAAAATCAGGCTTATTGTAACGTATCTACTGGCATGCCTTGCGCTGGTCGCCTGCAGCCCGTCGCCGGAGGTGTCAGACACACAGGCCACCACAGTGGCGGCCGAAATCTTTGCTACGCAGACGGCCGACGCCCCCACGCACACCCCAGTTCCAACGGCTACGCCAACACCCACTTTGACGCCGACCGCGACCGCTTCTCCCACCCCCAGTCCTACCGCAACCCCCACTGCCACGCCAACCGCCACCCCCACCCCGACGCAGACACCAACCAGAACCCCCACGCTGACGCCGACTGACACGCCCACACCCGAGCCCACCAACACCCCCCGGCCGACGGTGCCCCCGCAACCCACCAGCACCCCAACCCCTGAAGAGGTCGAAACTATCGTCGTCTATTACATCTCCAACCCCAACGACATTCTGGGTGTGTTCCCCGTTCATCAGTTCGACGCCAACGCCTTGTATGGCAACATGCTCAACATGCGCCAGTCGCTTTACACCATGCGCGACACGATAGACGGCGCTCACGCAGCAGACGCCAACGCCTGCAACGCCTACGTGAACGCCTATAATACCATCCTGTACTCGGGTGTGTTCTACGAGGACGTGCCGGCCGATTGGCAAGAGATCGACTCGGCCTACTTTATCTCATTTATCTACTCGCTGGACCGCACGCGCCCGGCCTATCTCTCCTGCGTCAACGCCGGCCGGGTGGACGATTTCAACTATGGGCTGGCCAGGAACACCATCTTCCAGACGCTAGATTTTCTCAACCCATACGTCGCGGCGGCCGCGGCCAAGCTCTAGCAATGCTGTGCCAACCCGTGAAGAGGAGACGCAACAATGAACCTGATCGCATTCGCCACCAGCAGTTGGGGAGCCCGGTTTATCATTTGGCTCTGCCGGGTTCTGCCCTGTAGCTTGTCCTACCGGCTCTGCGACTGGGCTGCAGGGCATTTGACTGCCCAGCGCGACCATCCCTTTGTCAGCGCGTTGCGCCACAACATGGCCGTGGTGCACCACCTCTCCCCTGCCGATCCTGAACTGGATCAGATAGTCGCGCGGCTGCTGCTCAAGTCGCTGTGCAGTTACGTCGATCTGTTCCGGGCGGCGGCCGGACCGGCCGAGATGCAGACATTCTGTCAGATTAACCCAGCCGCGCTGCGAATGATCCGCGCCTGCCGGCAAGACGGCCGCGGGCTGGTGCTGGTCGGCGCACACATGTGCAGCTTTGATTTGATGTTGCTGGGACTGAAAAACATCTTCCCGGCCGTGCAGCTTTTGAGCAACGCCGATCCCCAGGGCAGTTCGCGCCTGATGAACCAACTTCGGCGCCAGCACGGATTGCAGATCACACCCATTTCGCTCCAGTCGCTCCGGCAGGCGGTCGAGACATTGCGAGCCGGTGGAGTGGTAGCCATTGCGGCCGACCTGCCGGCCCAGGATGGAGCCGAGTTGACCTTCTTTGGGCGGCCCGCCCGCTTGCTAATCGGCCATGCACGACTGGCAATCAAGACAGGCGCCACCATGCTGGTCGGCGCCTCGCATCGCGTTGGCCGGGGAGCCTTCCGCGCGGAAATCGCCCCTGTCCCCCGGCCGTCCTGCAGCAAGGATCAGCAGCAGGACGCCATTGCCTGGGCGCAGGACTCGCTGGCAGCCCTGGAAAAGCTGATCCGCGACGCACCGGATGAGTGGCTGATGCCGCACCCGATTTGGCCCGCCCAACCGGCCGGGTTGGCCGTAGCCTGACGCTTTCCTGTATGGCAGCAAGCCAGGTGGGCAAGGCAAGAGTGGGAAATGGGCACGCAAATGCTGACACATTCACAATCGGGTGCAGCGGCCAGGACCCGCAAGCGCCGGTCTGCTGCCGCACCACTGGCGCACCGCAGGCCTATGCGCCGTCTCGTGACGGTGGCCGTGCTGGCGGCCGTGTCGCCGGCGGTCATCGGCGGCTTGTGGGGATGGTTTTGTGCTCATCCTCCGCGCATCCAGCGCCCGGCCGACGAGCCTTTGGAGCAAGCCGGCATCCCATACGTTGAGATCGACCTGCTGACGGCCGACGGCCTGCGCCTGGCCGGCTGGTACACGCCGTCGGCGAACGGCGCAACAATCCTGGTGGCGCATGGATACTTTGACGTGCGGCCGGCCGAGATACACACCCTTTTTGCCCAGGCCGGGTACGGCGTGCTTTCCTGGGACTTTCGCGCCCACGGCCGCAGCGAAGGTGAACTCTGCACTGTTGGCTACTACGAGACCCTGGACGTCGAGGCGGCGTTGGACCACGCTCTGGCACAGGGGGGCGTGCAATGGATTGGCTTGTGGGGCGGATCGATGGGCGGGATCGCGGGGCTGCGGGCGGCAATCCGCCGGCCGGAAATCCGGGCCATCGTTCTGGATAGCGTACCCACCTCGCTGGAAGGCGCGTTTGAGACCACGGTCAAACCCGCCCTGCTGCGCCACATCGTGCGTTACGTCGCGGAGCGGGAAGCCAAGATGGGCATGACAGAGATTCGGCCGGTCGACCGCATTGGCCAAATCAGCCCACGGCCGGTGCTCATTATCCAGAGCGCTGACGATCATCTCATCCCGGCCGATTCCGGGCAGTTGCTTTTCCGCGCGGCCGGCGAACCCCGCAGTCTGTGGCTTGTCCCCCATGCAGACCACTTGGAGGCGTTCCAAGAATGGCCCGAGGCATATACTGACCGCGTGATCACCTTTTTCGAGGAGGCTCGCCGGGCTGACAGCCTGGGAACAGACGGCCGCTGAAGGGTGCAGATCATCCCCAGGTCTGATAGAATGCCATAACCGGTGTATCCACTCAGCCAACTAAAGACGTGAAGGGAGATGAAGACATGAAAACTTCAGGGGAACCATTGAGCGGCAGTAAATCCGTTTTCTGGGCGCTGACCGCGTTTTCCTTGGGCAGCATGGCGATCACGCTGGTGGGCGAGGCGTACAAAACCCGCCTCATCTGGTACATCCGCTTTGCCGATTTTGTTGACCTGGTCCTCATCGCCCCTCTTTACCTGATCGCCCTGATTGCCTTGCACAATCATTTCCTTTCAGACCGGGTCCCGCGCCGCCTGCGTTGGGCTTTTCTGGCCCTGGCCATGACCTACCTGTACGGCCACGCAATGCACCTCACTGCTAACGCCATCGACACCTTTAGCACCGAAATCCGGGACTACCGGCCGCTGATCCCTGAAGACACCTACGCCCTCATCTACTTCCTGGACGAGAACCTATCCCATCTGATCGTATTCCTGGTCCGATATGCGCTCTTTGGCTGCCTGCTGGCACTGGAGGCTCTGTACCTGCCCGCTGGCGACCGTCGCCGCATCCGGCCGGCTATCGCCGTCGGTACCATTTTTGGCCTGTGGGAAGCAATCGTATTCGTCGAGGGGCAAAAGGTGTGGCTGGCGCTGCTTCTGGTTCTGGCGCTGGGCATCGCCTGGCTCTGGCTGTGGCGGCGCAGCCAATCCTCGCTGCGCGAGTACATGCAGAGTGGCCCGTTGGCTGCCTTTGTCTCAGCACTACTGCCGGCCATTCTCGTTGGGCTCGTGGTGTACGGGATGGTCACCGGCGGTTTTGCCGAGCCGTCAGAGATTAGCCAATTGGTGCTGCCGATTTGACCGTGGACGACGAGCCGGCAGCGGTCAGCTCGCCTCGGGCGGATCGCTCATTGAACGCCGGAACTGAACCAGCAGCATAGCTGCAAACATCAGACCACAACCGACCAACTGGCGCGCGGTCAACAGCTCGCCCAGAAACAGCCAGCCGGACAGCGCTGCCACCACCGCCTCCAGGCTGAGGATGACTGCCGTATCGGCCGGCGGGGCGACCTGCTGCGCCGCCACCTGCAGCGTGTACCCTAACCCCACGGAGAGCACTCCAGTGTAGACGATGGTCCACCAGCCGGCCGCCAACCCGGCCGCTGTGTTGCTTTCCACCGCCAGCCCCAGGGCAACGCTCAACAGTCCGCAAACCAGATACTGCGTTATCACCAGCTTGAGCACGTCCATCTGGCCCGCCAACCGGCCGATGAGGATCACATGCAGCGACCACAGAACAGCGCTGCCCAGCACCAACCCGTCGCCAGGGGCCAGCGCCAGTTGCTCGGTCACGCTCAACAGAAACAGCCCGGCGGCAGCCAGCAACGAAGCGGCCACGCTATGCCATCCCGGCCGGACACGCCAGACCACCGCCAGCAGCAGTGGCACCAGCACCACGTAGAGGCCGGTGATAAAGCCCGCCTTCCCGGCCGATGTATGTTCCAATCCGGCCTGCTGCAAGGCCGCGCCGCCAAACAGCAACAACCCGGCCAATCCTCCCCACCAGGCCTTGAATCGGCTCCCAGCCGGCGACGGGACAAACCCCCACCGGCGAGCCAGCGGCCGCCGCAAGGGCAACAGCACTAACGCGCCCAGCAAGAAGCGCACTCCGTTGAACAGCAGCGGGCCCAGGTGCCCGGCCGCCACCCGCTGCACCGCAAACGCACTCCCCCACACCAGCGCCACCAGCAGCAAGACCAGGTCGGCCTGAAACCGCTGGCGACCGGTGGGAGCATGATGGCGAATCGGGAAGCGCACGAGTATAGTCCTTTGAATATCAATGTCTGACAGTCATTCTAGCACGGTTTTCCACTTCTTTCCAGTAATTCACCTGGATTATCGTCGCGACCGATTGACTTTACTTTGGACGTGTGATAGACTGACCGGCGGCAATGGGTCGTGCGATGGGCCGTCCCGTTGGCCGGGTCGGGAAAGCAATGAACGCAGCATTGGACCTGGAAACTTGTTTGCGCGTGCCGTACGTCGAGCCATACGGTGGGTTTGACCTCTCGCCTGACGGCCGGCAGGTTGCCTTTGCCTGGAATATTACCGGCCGCTGGGAGGTCTACACGCTGGCACTGGACGGCCAACCCGCTGACCCACGGCAAATCACCTCCGGGGCCGGCGCAAAGCTGACCCCTCGCTGGTCGCCCGACGGCCGGCTGACCTACCTGCTGGACCTGGATGGCGGAGAGCAATACGACCTCATCGTGTTCGACCCGGCCGATGGCAACCACACCAACCTCACGCCGGACACACCCTATGCCTTGCAGCCCAACTATTGCTGGTCGCCCGACAGCCGCTGGATTGCCTTTGCCTGCGACCTCAGCGGCCGGTTTGGCACCTACATCATCCCGGCCGGCGGTGGGGCCGCCCGGCCGGTCCACACCACGCACCATCCAGACTGGGAGATGCAGTTTTCACCCGACGGCCGCTGGCTGGCCGTCGTCAGCGAGGCCAAAGGGCAGAACTACCAAACGACCGTTGTCTCGGTGGCCGGCGACGCCCCCAGCCGCACCATCAGCATGGACGGTGTTCCCATCTCGGCCAGGGATGCCCGCTGGTCACCCGACGGCCGGCAACTGGCTTTCTCGTCCGACCTGCACGGATACCACGACATCGGCCTGTACGGGCTGGACACAGGGGAAGCATCCTGGCTGACCAGCGGCCCCGGCGACAAGGAATACCCTGGCTGGTCCCCAGACGGCCGCTATCTGGCATATGTGTTCAGCAATGGCCCGGTCTCTTCGCTGGCGCTGGTCGAACCGGGCCATGGGCTGGTCGCCAGCTTTCAGCTAAAACCCGGCATCCACCACCCCGCGCAATTTACACCTGACGGGTCGAGTCTGGTGTTTGCCTTTGAGAATCCCGGCCATCCGGCCGACCTCTGGCAGCTCTCGCTGGCTGACGGCGCTTTTCGCCAACTCACCCGCTCGCTCCCGGCCCCCTTGCACGAGGCAATGTTCGTCATGCCGGTCCAGGTCCAGTATCCCAGCATGGACGGTACCCGGGTGCCCGCGCTGCTATTCCGGCCGGAGCAGTCCGGCCCGCTACCGCCGGCCGTCATCACCATCCATGGCGGCCCCAACTGGCTCACCCGAGTATCCTGGGATCCATTGATTCAACAGATAGTCGGCCGCGGCTGGGTGGTGCTGGCCCCCAACTATCGCGGCTCCACCGGCTACGGTCGCGACTGGCAACTCGCCAGCCGGTACAACTTTGGCAGGGTGGATACTCAGGACGTAGTCGCAGCCGCTCAGTACCTGATCCGCCAGGGCATGGCGGACCCAACGCGGATTGCCGTCACCGGCCGGAGCTGGGGCGGTTATCTGACCATGACCTGCCTGACCCAGTACCCAGAACTCTGGGCGGCCGGGTCGGCGGTGGTCCCCTTTCTCAACTGGTTTACCGCCCACACCAATTCACGGGACGACCTCCAGCACTGGGACCTGGAGAACTTTGGACACCCGGAAAAGGACCGCGCTCTGTACCGGGAACGATCGCCCTTTTTCTTCCTCGACCGGGTTCGTGCGCCGGTGCAACTCATCTGTGGCGCGCACGATCCCCGCTGCCCGGCCAGCGAATCGATTCAGGCACGCGACGCGCTGGCGGCATTGGGCAAGCCATGTGACCTGGTGCTGTACCCCGACGAGGGGCATTCCTTTCTCAACACCGATAACGAGGTGGACGCCAACCAGCGACTGGTGGACTTTCTGGCCCGGACATTGGAGCCGGAACAATAAACCTGTATTTTCACACTACTGATCTCAAGGAGTAGGCCGTGGTCCAGCTAACCGTTTTGACCGCCCAAGATATCGAACAGATTCACCAGGCCACGCTGCGCATTTTGAGCGAAATCGGCATCGTCTTGACTCACCCCGACGTGCGCCAGGTGCTGACCGCGGCCGGCGCCACCCTGAACGGCGACCGGGTGCTGCTGCCGGCCGAGCTGGTGGAGGCGCAAATCGCGCTCTGCCCCGGCCCGGTGGCGGTGCGCGGCCGGAAAGGGCAACCGGCCGTGCTGGGGGACGGCACGCTGCATTGGCACAACCTGGGCGGCGCGCGGGACATTTTCGATCACCGCAGCGGCCAAAAGCGGTACGCCGTGCTACAGGACGTGCGCGACAGCACCCGGCTGCTGGACGCGCTGGACGGCGTGACCACAGTCACCCCGTTTTTCACCCCACAGGATGTGCCGGGCGCGGTGATGTCGCTGGCCATGTACCGGCACGCGCTCCCGTTCACCACCAAGCCGCTGCAAGGTCCGGGCGTGCTGACCGCGGCCGAAGTGCGCTTTGCAGTCGAGATGGCGGCCGTGATCGGCCCACCGGCCGAGGTACTCACGCTCGCCGTGTCGCCGGTCAGCCCGCTCACCCTCTCCGACCCGCTGGCGGAAGCGACCGTCGAGATCGCGCGCCGGGGGGTTGCGCTCTCCCCTCTGCCCTGCCCCACCTCCGGCGCGACCGCTCCCATGTCGCTGGCCGGCTCGCTGGCCCAGCAGAACGCAGAGGTGCTGGCAGTGGCGGTGCTGGCGCAACTGGTCCGGCCGGGACTGCCGATCATCTATTGCGGCCGGCTGGCAATGATGGAACCCCGCACCGTCCATTCGGTCTGGGGCGGCGTGGAGCTGGGGTTGGCCTCGGCCGCCACCGTGCAGATCGGCCACCGTTACGGGTTGCCGGTCAACGTGTACGGCTTTTCCACCAACGCCCACACACTGGATATCCAGAGCGGGTTTGAGCGGGCGCTCAACGCCGTCATTCCAGCCTTGGCCGGGGCCGACGAGCTTTCCGGGGTCGGCGAGCAGGACGCCGGGGTGACAGGATCGTTGGCGCAAATGGTCTGCGACAACGAGATTGCAGCCAGTGTTCGCCGCCTGCGCCGTGGTTTTGCGGTCGATGAGCGCGCCCTGGCAGTTGACGTCATTGCGGAGGTGATGGATGGTTCGCACAATTTCCTGGACCAACTCCACACCGTCCGTTTCCTGCGGGCCGGCGAACTGCTGACCACCCAACTTGCGGAACGCCGGCCGTGGGCTGCGTGGGACCAATCCGGCCGGCAAGGCATGGCGGACCGCGCCCAAGCCGAAGCGGAACGCATCCTGGCGACCCATCAGGTCCCGCCACTGACGCCGGAGCAAGAGCGCGAGTTGGACACGCTGATGCAGGCGGCTGAGCGTGAGCTGGCGGCCGGGTAGCCGTCGTCTGGCGCGGTCATCACCGTCAATCGAATCGATTCACGTCACTACTCAGCCCAAGGGCTTGAGTAGAGAAAGCGGGGGGTCGCACACCCCCAAAAAAAGCATCACTACCTGAGCAGTTACCTATATACAACATCTTTCACTGGAGGCACATCATGTTTGATCGGGCAAAGGCTTTGGAGCCCAAATTGGTTGAATGGCGACGGGATTTTCACATGCACCCGGAACTGGGTTTTGCGGAAACGCGCACCGCCGGCCGCGTGGCAGCCACGTTAGCTGCGCTGGGTTACCGAGTGCGCAGCGGCGTCGGCCGGACCGGCGTGGTGGCGGAGCGGGGAGAAGGCTCGCCCGTCCTGGCTATCCGGGCGGACATGGATGCGCTGCCAATCCAGGACGCCAAGCAGGTGCCCTACGCCTCGCAGGTCCCGGGCGTGATGCACGCCTGCGGCCACGACGCCCACATCGCCATCGCGCTGGGAACGGCAACCCTGCTGGCGGGGGAATCGTTCCCCGGCACGGTCCGGTTTTTGTTCCAACCGGCCGAAGAGGTGGAAGATAAAGAAGGAATCAGCGGAGCGCCCCGCATGATCGCCGATGGAGCGATCGACGGGGTGGAGATGGTGCTGGCGCTGCACGTGGCGGCCATGCTCCCGGTCGGAACGGTTGAGTTGGGTGCCGGTCCGGCCTCGGCCGGGGTGGACACCTTTTACGCCACCCTCATCGGTCGTGGGGGGCACGGCGCTTCGCCCCACCTGGTGGTCGACCCCATCCACATTGCTGCACACGTCGTCCTGGCGCTCAACACCATCGTCTCGCGGCGGCTCAACCCAATCGCCCCGGCGGTGGTCAGCGTCTGCTCCATCCACGCCGGGCAGGCCAGCAACGTGATTCCGGAACAGGTCGAGTTGACCGGCACCATCCGCTACATGGACCCTGAAGTGCAACAGCAGATCCATGATCAGATCGAGCAGGCAACGAGCATCGCGCGGACCATGGGCGGCGATTTTGAGTTGCGAATTGAGACCGGGTATCCACCAATGATCAACCATCCGCTTGCCACCGACCTGATCCGCGAGGCGGCCATCGCCGTGTTGGACGCAGAACACGTCCGGCCGGCCACCGGCCACATGGGCGCGGAGGACTTTGGCTTCTTTTCCGCCCGTTCCGCCGGAGCGATGTTTGCGCTGGGGTGCCGGATTGAGGGCGACGAGCGTCGTCATCACAGCGAAAGCTTTGACATGGACGAACGCTGCCTGCCCATTGGCGCGGCCATCCTGGCAGAGGCCGCCCTGCGCTTTCTGCGGCCGGCCGCATGAGACAGATGTTTCTGGCTTCCTTGCGCCGGCTGGTTCAGGCAGACCGGCATGTTCCCGACCGCACGTCCGAAGAGATCGCGGCCGAGGTTGAGCGTAACTATCGCTGGAACTTTAGCTTCAACCTGCTGGATGGGGCCAGCTTCTGGTTCGGGATCAGCTTTATCTCCTCCGCCACCATTGCCCCGCTCTTTATCAGCAAGCTGACCGATAGCGCACTGCCGGTCGGCATCGTGGCGGCGCTGGCGCAGGGCGGTTGGTTCCTGCCGCAACTGTTCACCGCCAACGCGGTGGAACGGCTGGCGCGCAAGAAACCGGCGGTGATTTATCTGGGCTTTTTGCTGGAGCGGGTGCCCATGTGGGTCATGGTATCGGCCGCGATTCTGGCCGGCCGCTCCACCCAATGGGCGCTGATCCTCTTTCTGGTGGGCTACGCCTGGCGAGCTTTGGGAGGCGGGGTGGTGGCTACTGCCTGGCAGGACCTCATCGCGCGCTGTTTCCCGGTGGACCGGCGCGGCCGCTTTTGGGGCATCACCTCCTTTGTAGGCAACGGGGCCGGCATCGTCGGCGCCGGCGTCAGCGCCTGGCTGCTCAGGACCTTTCCCTTTCCCACCAATTTCGTCTACACCTTTGCCCTGGCCGCAACGTTCTTGCTCCTCAGCATGCTGTTCCTGGCTCAAACCCGCGAGCCGGCGCAGGCGCCCCGCACGGTCCGCCAGACCAATCGCCAGTTCCTGGCCGGCCTGCCGGAATTGTTGCGCCGCGACCACAACTTTGGCCGCTTTTTGGGAGCCCGGCTGTTGCTGGCGGCTGGGCAGATGGGGGCCGGATTTGTCACCGTCTCGGCCGTGGCCCGCTGGCAGATTCCGGACAGCACGGTGGGGATTTTCACCAGCGTCCTGCTGTTGGGCCAGACGCTGGGCACGCTCACCTTTGGCTTGCTGTCCGACCGTCACGGGCACAAACTGGCGCTGGAATTGGGAGCGCTGGCCTCCTTGCTGGCCTTTTTGCTGGCCTGGCTGGCCCCGTCGGCCGAGTGGCTGTACGCCGTTTTTATCCTCCTGGGCGTCACCATCGGCTCGATCGTCGTCTCCGGGATTCTGGTAGTGATGGAGTTCTCCAGCGCCGAGCGCCGGCCAACCTACATGGGTCTGACCAACACTGGCGTGGGGCTGGTGGGCATGGCAGCGCCGCTGATCGGCGCGACGCTGGCCGGCGTCAGCTACGGTGGGGTGTTCCTGCTCAGTGCCGTGCTCAACGTGGCAGCGCTGGTTGCCATGCACTGGGGGGTCAAAGAACCGCGCTGGAACGGGCCGGCCGCGCACTAGCCCGGCCGGATTCAATACGGGTCAACAGCTCAGCAGACATCAAGGCGCCAGATTAGACAAACGGCAGCTTGGTGCCTTTTTGTCTTTGTGGTAAATTCCTTCAGGCGCGCAAGCGAATCACCAGAGAGGCACCTGCTGGAGGTAGATATGATCACATTGCCAGAAACACTGACTGGTTGGTTGCTGGAGAGCCCCTCCCCCTCAATTCGGTACCTGACCCTGCGCCAGTTGCTGGACCGGCCGGAGACAGATCGCGACGTCGAGGTGGCACAGGCAGCCATCATGACCGGCGGTCCTGGCCCGGCCATCCTGACCCAGCAGACCCCGGCCGGCAACTGGGCGGGCGAGCACGGCTACTACACCCCCAAATATACCAGCACTCATTGGAGCATGTTGCTGATGGCCGAACTGGCGGCCGACGGGGCCGACCCGCGATTACAGCGCGGGGTCGAATTTATGCTGCAGGACACACTGGCCTGGTTGACGCGCGCCCTGGAACAGAACGAGCACGGGCTGGCCTGCTTTTGGGGTAATCTACTGCGCTACGCGCTCCATTGCGGCCGGGGGGACGACCCGCGCACACAAGACATAACCCACTACCTGATCCACGAGGCGCTAGGCAGTTGCTGGCGCTGCAAGCACAACAACGAACTGCCCTGCATCTGGGGTTGCGCCCGCGCGCTGTGGGGGCTGGCAGCCATCCCGGCCGGGGAACGCACAGCCCAGATGGAAGCAGCCATCGAAAACGGGCTGGCGTTTATTCTGGATGCCTTTGATCTGGTAGCGGCCGACTATCCCACACCGGGCAAGATACACACACTCTGGCAGCGGCTCAACTTTCCGCTTTTTTACCAGGTGGACATCCTGTTTGTGCTGCGGCTGCTGGCAGAACTGGGTGCGCTGGACCACCCCCGGGCACAGCAAGCGCTGGACTGGCTACGGGACCGCCGTACAAAAGCGGGACGCTGGCGCGGCGCCAGCCCCTACCGGAGCCGAACCTGGCCCCTGGGTGAACAGGATGATACTCACCGCTGGGTGAGCTTGCAGGCAGCCGTGGTGCTGCAGGCGGCCGGCTAGCCGTTACCAGCGGGCGTGGTGCTCCTCGGCAAAGCCCACCAGCCCATCCAGCCGGATCAGTTCCCCATCATCAGCCCGCACCGCGCCGTGGTACCGGCCGAACAACTGGTGGACCTCGCTGGTGATCACCAACAGATTGGTGGTCGCCACCCGCTCGATAAACGGGATAAACTCTAGTTCCAGCCGGCCGTCCAGCGAGCGCATGGTCCATGGCCGGCCAAAGTCCTGCGGGTCGTACTGGAAATCGACCCGGCCCAGCTTGTGAATCCGGCCGTCCAGGGTCAGCGCATTCTCCGTTGCGGCCGAGGTATCGCCAAAGCCAAAACCCAGATTCAGCCCCACACGGCGACGGTCTGGCAAAAAGCCAGACGCGCTGGCCCAAACCCAGAATGATTTGTACTCCCACACCCCGCGCCCCCAATCGAGGTTTCCCAGGCAATCGGCCGGGGTCAACTCCAGCCGTTCGCCGCCATAGCAAAGCCACCCCTCGGCCGGCATACAATTGATCTTGCGGTTGTAGTGAATGCTCCCCGCCGCAAGCGACGGGGCTTCTAGGGATTTGAACCCAAGCACTGCACAGTGCTAGCATATTCAGGGCCGCGTTATGATCTCTGTCGAGAACAAGGCCACAGTGAGGACATTCAGGGATACGAACAGACAAATCTTTGGGCTCAATCTGACCGCAGCCAGAGCATATTGGTGTGGTGTTACGCGGCTCAACTCGTGCAGACAGCCTACCAGCATTGGCAGCTTGATCGGTTGTGAAATCCACCAATTGACGCCACGCGGCATCACCGATACTCTTTTTCATGCCGCGCCAATTCCCATCTTTCATTTCTTGGATGTCCAAGTCTGCGCAGGCCATGATCTGATACTCGTTGACCAACCGCCGACTGAGCTGGTGCGCAAAGTCCTGGCGGCGATTCGCGATGCGGTGATGAATGTGTTGCATCACACGTTTGTGCTTGCGGTATTCCGGTGTGGCCTTCGCCAACACGCTCTCGTCCTTGCGAAAGAAGCGCCGGTTCTCGATCTTCTCGCCAGTAGAAAGGGTAGCGAAGTGAGCCAGGCCCACGTCAACACCAACGACTTGATGTGTCGGAGAGAGCAAGTCGGGCTCAAACTCGACGATGAAACCGGCATACCAGTTACCGAGGGTATCTCGCTTAACAATCAGCCGTTTGACCTGGCCCTCGATGCGACGATGCAGCTTGATCTTGACGTTGCCGATCTTGCAGAGGTAGAGCTTGCCATCATCGGTGAAACTAAAGCCATTCCAGGCTTGCTGGTAGGCGAAGGACTTGTACCAGTCGCCCTTGAAGCGAGGATAGCCAGGTTTCTCTCCCTTCTGGCAGCGGCGAAAGAAATGTTGGAAAGCCAAATCGATGCGCTCCTGGGCCTCCTGCAAAGATTGGGAGAAAGCCCGAGACAACCAGGGATATTCCTGTTTCCATTGAGTCAGCATCTTGTTGGTATCATACAGCGAGAGAGATTCTTGCCTATCTTGCCAAGCATCACGGCGAACTTGCAACGTCTTGTTGTAGACCCAACGGCAGGCATCGAGCGAGACTTGCATCGCTGTCCTTTGAGCCTTGCTAGGGTAGATTCGGTACTTGAGAGTTTTCGTCGCCATGCTCAAATGATGGTACATGACGGAATGTCCGTCAAGCGTAAGGGCCATTCATCCCCACCGCAAGCAGTGGGGCTTTCTGGCCTTTAGGAGCAAAGAAGACGGTCGATCAAGCTCGTGTTGCGGTTCCATGACTCACCCTTTGGCAAAACTCAGCAAGCAGAGTGTAACACCGGGTGGACCGGCCGGCAACAAGGAACCACGTGCGTTGCCGTTCCGTCCATAAACTGATAATATCCGGTTGCAGGAGTACGCATAATGGCAGCAACGTATCACCCGACGCACCAGGAATCAACCCTACCCGCTGCACCGCCGAGGAGGATGTTGTGGCGGCTGTTTGTGCCGGCCGGGCTGCTGCTCATACTGGTCATCCTGCTGGCCACGGCCGGCGGAGTGGGCACGTTGGTGTACCAGAGCGACTTGATCCTGCCGGGCGTGCAGGCAGCCGGGCTGGGCCTGGGCGGGAAAACAGCAGCAGAGGCGGAAGTGGCGCTGAACGGGCAGTTGGGGGGAAAAGTCCTGTTGGACGGGGGCGACGCCACCTGGGCCGTACCGGCCGGCCAGTTGGGCCTGGCGCTGGATTCCGGCCGGATGGCGCAACTGGCGTACCAGCAAAGCCGCGCTCCGGAGCGGTTGGACGCGCTGCTGCAGGGCAACTGGCAGATCACCGTGGACCCCATCTGGCTGGTTGACACCGCTTCGGCCGAGGCATACCTGTGGGCCATCGCGCAGCAGTTTGACCTGCTGCCGGTCAACGCCAGCGTCGAGTGGACGGCCGGGCAACTGGTTGCGCATCCAGCGGTCCCCGGGCGGGCGCTGGACGTCACCGCCACCGCGGCCGCGTTGACCCAGGACCCCGGCCGGGTCGTCAGCGAGGGGCACTTGCCGCTGGTGGTGCGGCCAGTCCCGGCCGCCATCACCGACGTGACCCCCCTGCTGGCCCAGGCGGAAGAACTGCTGGCTCACACCCTGTCTATCCAGGGCTACAATCCGATCACCAACCAGACGGTCGAGTGGCCGGCCGGGTCTGAGGTGTGGGCCGGATGGCTGCTGGTGGAAGCCGACGCGACGGGCTTGCGCTGGCGAGTTGACCCCACCCAAGTCACCGCGCATCTGGCCACACTGAGCGAGGCGCTGCCGGCCGGCCAGTACCTGGACCTGGACGCTTCCGCGCCGGCCGTCGTGTCGGCCATCGAGTGCGCAAGCTGGCACGCAACGCTCCGCATCCGATACCACGAAATGCAGCACACCGTCCGGCCGGGCGACACCCTGGCCAGCATCGGCCGGGAGTACGGCCTCCCCTACCCCTGGCTGCAGCAAGCCAACCCGGGGCTGGAGGGGTTGCGGGTCGGACAGGTGGTCGCCATCCCCTCACCAGACCTGATGCTCCCGCTCCCGATTGTGCCGCACAAACGGATTGTGGTCAGCATGAGCCAGCAGCGGATGTGGGCTTATGAGAGCGGGCAAATCAAATGGGAATGGCTGGTCAGCACCGGCATCCAGAGCAGCCCCACCACGCCCGGCGTCTTTCAGGTGCAATCCCACGAACAGAACGCCTACGCTGCCAGTTGGGACCTCTGGATGCCGTACTTTATGGGCATCTACCGGCCGGTGCCGACCTCTGAGTTCATGAACGGCTTTCACGGCTTGCCCAGCCGGGGCGGGTCGCAGCTCCTGTGGACTAACAACCTGGGCCGGCCGGTGACCTATGGGTGCATCCTGCTCAGCACCGAGAACGCGGCCGTGCTGTATGACTGGGCGGAAGAAGGCACGGTGGTCGAAATCCGGCCATGAGCCCGGTCAGCGCAACTGCACCTCGGGCAACTCGGGCGTAGGCGTCACGTCGGTGCCACGGAACGGCCGCGTCTCACCGGTATTGCTGCTCCCACCCTCCATGCGCGGGGCGCGGGACTCGGTCTGCCAGACTGCGTCCGCCAATGTTTGCTGATAGCGCTGCATCAGCGCCGCGTCATCCTGGATTTGCCGATCCCCGGTGAGGCGCGCCACCTCTTCCAACTGTTGCCCCAGTTGAACCGCCAGCCGCCACGCAGCCTCGTACTGCTCGGCGTCAAACAGCCGGTCAATCTCACGCATCCCCTCGGCCGTACGCTGGATCGTCACGTTCCGAAAGACCTCCAGGTCCCAGGTTGGGTCATAGCTGGGCATCCCGACGACCATCTCGGCGCTGATGATCCCCTCGACCGTGACCGTCCGCTGTGCAAACTCGTCGAAATAGCGCAGCTCGACCCGCGCCAGCGGGCGGGAACCTGCACTCGACCGCCCCACCTGCAATTCGGCCAGAATCACCGAACTGCTGCCGGTACCCAGCGGCCAGAGCGGGATGCTGGCCCCACCGGCCGGGACGGCGCCTTCCAGCCCGGTCAGCCCGACCAGCCGGACGCCGGCCTCCGGGACGACCGCCAGGTTGACGTCCGAAGCGACCCGCTGCTTGAGCCCGGCCGCGTGTTCCCGGAAGATGCGGTCCATCTCCTGGGCCGAGTCGACAAAGCTGTACCCGCCCTTGCCCTGGTGGGCCAGCTCGCTGAGCAGTGCGTCGTTGAACTCTAACCCCAACCCAATGGTGCTGAGGAATATCCCGCGCTGATTATAAGCCAGCGCATCGGCCGCGATCTGATCGGGGTCGGTCACCCCACGGTTGGCAATACCATCCGTCAGCAGGATCACCCGATTGTTGCGGCGGACGTCAAAGTACTGGTCCACCTCCTGCAGCCCCAGCATCAGCCCGGCATGGAGATTGGTCGAGCCGCCCGGCCGGATGCCGTCCACCACCTGCTGGATCCAGCGACCGTCGCCCACCGGCTGAGATGGCAGCGCCAGTTCGGCCGAGTCACTATAGGTCACCAACGCAACCCGGTCATCCGGGTTGAGCCCTTGCAGAAAGACCCGCAGCGACTCCTTGAGATAGGGCATCTTGTCCGGCTTGTCCATGCTGCCGCTGCGGTCGATCACGATCGCCAGGTTGAGCGGCGCGACAATCTCGGTCTCGGCCGAGCGGGTTTGCAGCCCGATTTGCAGCCAGGCCAGACCGCCTTCGGCCGGCATCCGGCTGTTCCCCAACCGCAAATCAAGCCCCACCGTGCCCTGCTCCGGCTCGGGAAAGAACTGGTCGTAGTATTGTAGATACTCTGCCACCCGGACCTCCTCGCGCGGCACAATGTCGCCCGAATTGATCACCGCCCGGCTGCGCGCCTTGCTGGCTTCCGGGGCGGCCGATCCGCATCCGGCAAGCAGCACCAGTATCAGCGACAAACCCATCAGGCCGGACAGATACCGGCCTACCCCTGCCTTGGATCTATTTTTGTCAGTCATCTTCTCCTCCTGATTCACTATTGATCTCACGATAACCTTTGACTGACAATCTACCCCTTGCGCTGTTGCATTTCAAGCGGCAAAAGTGTACCATTCAATGTAACACAGTCGGCCGGAAAAGAAAAGCGGCTTGCCTGCCCGGCCGACCGGACTATAATCGCGTTACGGTCCCATGAAAAGCTTTGGCGATCTGCTCAACGAACACATCCAGCGAGTGGGCATCAGCGACACCGAGCTGGCGCGGGCTATCGGCGTCAGCCGGCAGACCATTTTCCGCTGGCGCGAAGGGGCCACGGCCCGGCCGCGCCACCGTGGTGACGTGCTGGCCATCGCGGACAAGCTCCGCCTGACGCCCGAGGAGCGGGATGCGCTGTTGCTGGCGGCCGGTTTCCGGCCGGTGGCGACTGCCAAGCCGGTCACAGCATTACCGGCCGAGAGCGAGACTACCAGAGTGTCCCACGCCTCGGCCGAGCCGGCCGGTGCACCGGTGAAGGGGCAGAGACATCCACGGAGGCTGGCGGCCATCGCTGCGGGCGCGCTCTTGCTTGGTATAGCGGTCCTGCTGATCTGGCACCCCTGGCAGACGACGCCCCCGCTCGCCACGCCGGCCGGCGGGACGACCGCAACCCCGCCTGTGTCAGCCGCCATACCCGGAGAGTCGCTGGTCTTGGTGGCTGCAACGGCTGTCGACGGACCATTCTCCGCAGCGCTGGTGGAGGCGCTTCGACGTGAGGTATTGGCCAACCGGCTGGAAGACATCCAGGTGACAGCTTGGCCGGCCGCGGTGACCAGCACGGACGACGCACGGAAAGCGGGACGTGAATCCGGGGCAGCGCTGGTGATCCACGTCAGCCTCCAGAGCGACCAGATCGTGGTGCATCTGTTGCACCCGGCCGGACCACGTGGAAAAACCGCCCCATTCCCCAGGCTGGTTGACCAGCCGCTAACGGCCCATGCGGCCGGTGGGTCACAAGGAGCAACGCGCTGGCTTGCACTACTGGCGTTGGGCCAACTGGTCGCCGGCCGGGATCAGTGGGACACCGGACTGGCACTGACGGCACAAGCGTACCTGGCCCTAAGCGACCGCCCGGCGGTCGAACAGTCCAATCAGGTCCTGGCTGCATCGGTCCTGTGCTGGGGGTACGCGCTCGACCAGCAGTCGCAACAAGCTTTGCCCTACTGCCAGTATGCTGTTACTTTCAGCTCCGAACCGGTTTTGCTTGCCGGCCGCGGGCTGGCTCAGGCGCTGGCGGGGGATCATGCGGCCGCGGCGGCCGACTGGGGGGAGTACATCGCCTGGCTGGAACAGCAAACGGGACAGGAGTGGTCCGCCCATCTAGCCCGCTGCCAGGGCTGGCAAGAGGCGTTGCAGGCGGGCGAAAACCCTTTCACCTCCGTAGTGCTGGCGGATTTGCAGGACGAATTCGGCCAGTAGCGCTGCCGGGTGACCAGGCGCTATTCGATCACCGCATCATCCATGCCGGCCAGTTGGCGCAAGTACTCCAGTTGACCGGCGTGATAGGTTTCGTGCCAGAGCAGGAATCGGACGCGATCCGCCACAGTCCGGCCGCGCTCCGGATCGATTACGGCCGCCAGCAACTCCGGCGTGGCGTTTCCCAGCGAAGCGACCAGACGCTCCTGTGCCTGCTCCACGGCCGCCAGTAACTCTTCCAGTGAAACGGCCGGGCTCCCTCCCGTGATCGGCTCCGACCCGCGATTGTAGAGCGCCATCTCGGCCTCGCCCAGCGTGGGCGGTTGGCCCAAGGTGTCCAGCATCTTGTCCCGGTGAACCGCTATGTGCCCCACCACCCAGTTGAGGCAATTACCCCGGAACGGCAACTGAGGCAGGCTGTCGGCGTGGCTCAGCCCTTCAGTCTGTGCCTGGATCACCCACTGATTGATCCCTAGTGTCTCGATCAATCTGGTTGCGTCTGTCATATCCCTTCCTCCCACTGCTAGTCAATTCGCCACAGGCCTGCCGTTCACGGTGCATCTGACGATACCATTGTACGTCGGCCGGTGGAAAGCGCAACTACTTCGCGAGACGGTCGCTCCTCAAGCTGCCCCGAAATGGGCGATGTGCAGAAAGGGGAAGCGGGGCCTTGCGGCCCCGCTTCGTAGAGGGATTGGGAGAGAGAATCCAACTGAATATCTTATTTGCTGCCCTGGCTACCGTCGCCACCGCCGCCGTAGGCCGGCCCTTGGCCCTGGTTGCCCTGGCCCGGTGGCTCGGGGGAGCAGTCCTCCCCACAGTCCGGGTCCGGCGTCTGGTAGGGCTGGGTGCGTCCCTGCACCCGGTCGCGGTCCTGAATCTGGACCGGGTCGCAATCCTCGCAGGCCGGGGTCGGCTCACCGTACTCGTTGCGCTGCTCGGTGTAGGGTTGCTGGTGCCCCTCACCCGGCTCGATGTCGTCGGCCGGGCCAGGCGTGTTCTCGCCATAGTAGCGGTAGCGGTATGGGCTCAAAACCGGTTCGGGATCGTCCTGGGCGCTTTCCACCTCCTGGTAGAAGCGGTGGGCGGCCTGCAAAGCGGTCTGGAGCATAGGCTGCCCATTGCCCGGCCCGGCCGCCTGGAGCTGCTGGGATTGCCCCATCAACTGCGTGCGCACTTGAACGCGTTCCTGCACCTGGGCCAGCAACGGCTGCACCTCTTCCGGCCGGGAGAGTGCGATCTGGGTCATCAACTGATTCATCTGCTGCTCCATCCGCTGCACCACCTCGCCCGGCACCTCAACGCCAGCCTGGGCCAGCGCACCGATCTCTTCCAGACGCTCGTCCACAAACGCCAGCGTCTGGCGGGCCTCGGCGGCCGGGTCGCGGATCAGCGCCAGTTGCACATCCTCCACCGCCAGCTTGACCGGGTAGAGCAGGTCTCCTGGCAGGCTCTCGGCCGAGACGCCGACGACGCCGGTGCCCAACGCGGCCGTGCCTACCAGCAGCGCCAGCACAATTGATATCGCTCTAAATGCTAAACTCATGGTCCAACTCCTATTCCGATTCCTATTCCGATGGGCGACAGGGGGAGTGGCGGCCGAGCGGGCCGCCACGGCCAGCATCCGCTGCCGGCCGGGGGTTAGCCCCTTGGGTGGCGGAGGGACCTGCGCGTACAACTCTTTTAACTTTTCCTCCAACAAGCCGTCATTCATTCCTCTTCATCTCCTTCCAGGATACGCCGCAGGGCTGCCAGCCCCCGACGTTGCAGGGCCTCAACCGCTCCGGTTGTCTTGCCCATCACTTCACCTGTCTCTCTTGCTGTTAAACCTTCTCCAAAACGCAGAACCAAGACCTGCTGCTGGTCGGCCGTCAACTGGGCAATCGCCTCGCGCAGCCGGTGGGCCGCGAGGGCGCTTTCCAGCTCGGCGGCCGGGTTGCTGTCGGCCGGGGCGATCAGTTCCACGTCGTCCAGTCCAATGCTGGTCGGCGGCCGTTGCCGGTAATAGTCCACTACCAGGTTGTGCGCCACGCGGTACAGCCAGCCGCGAACGGACTTGCGCCAAGCACGCCCGTTTTGGAGCGAGCGCAGCACCCGCAGGAACAACTCACCTGTCAGGTCCTCTGCCAGCGCCGCGTCACTCACTCTGCGGTAGATGTAAGCGTACATTTTTGGCGCATACTGATCGTACAACTCGCCCAATGCGGCTGGGTCGTAAGTCTTGGCTCTCTTTATTAAGGTGCGTTCGCTCGTCACGTGACTTGCACTCACGCTATATAAGACGGCAAAGCGGCCAAAACCATACGGCGGCCGGCAGGGCCAGTACTATATACCTATAGGCAACCAAAACGCAGTACATAGGATGGTCCCTCACTCGACCGGCCGGGCTAGCCCGCCCACTCATCCTTGAGGACAGCGTACATCTTGAGGTCACGGGGAGTTCCCTTGGAGATCATGTAGTGACGCAGAATCGCCTCCTGGCTCATCCCCACCTTTTCCAGCACCCGCGCGGAAGCCAGATTGGGCAGCTCGCAAAGCGCTTCGACGCGGAGCAATTGCATCCGCTCAAAGCCAAAAGCGATCACCGCCCGAACCGCCTCCGCCATCAGCCCCTGCCCCCAGTACGGCCGGGCCATGGCATAGCCCACCTCCGCCTTGCGGTGGGCTGCGTGCCACGCGATAAAGCCACACGTACCTACCAGCCGGCCGTCCTGCCTGTGCTCCAGCCCCCACGGAGCCACCTCACCGCGCCGGTAGGCATCCAGAACCGACCCGATGAACGCGCGGCTGTCCTCCAGCGTCTGGTGCGGATGCCAGACGACGAAACGCGCCACTTGCGGGTCGGAGGCATAGACGAACAGTTCGGCCGCGTCGTCGTCGGTCAGCTTGCGCAACACCAGCCGCTCGGTCTCCAGGCGAGGCAAATCAGCAAATACATTTTCGACCATCAACACACCCCTACACCAACAGACCCCAGAGGGCAACCAGCCCGAAGGCCAGGATAATGACACCAGAAACGCGGTTGACCCAGTGCATGGCGGCCGGTGTGAACCGCGCCCGAAACAGGCTGACCCCACCGCTGAGTAACAGCCACCACAGCGCCGAGCCGACAAAGACCCCCAGCACCATCAACCCGGCCGTGCTCAGCCCCCCACCCGCTTCCATCCCGCCAATCCCGGCAAAGATAGCGACAAAGGACAGGATGGTGATGGGGTTGGTCAGGGTGAGTACAAATGTGGAGAGATAAGCACCCGCCAACCCCGTGCCCCGGCCGGCAAGCGTTTCCTCGCCCGGTTCGCTGGCGCGCGGCCGGGCCAACAATGTACTGCCCCCCAGGTAGCAGAGGAACAGGCCGCCGATCAACCGCAGCCAGTCCTGCTGCCCCACCAGCAGGTTGGTGATGACGCTGAGGCCAAAAGCTGCAATCGAGCCATAAACCGCATCGGCCGTGGCAGCGCCCAGGCCGGAAAGCAGGCCCGCCAGCCGACCGTCGGTCAGCGTGCGGCGGATGCACAGCACGCCAATCGGCCCCACCGGCGCGGCAATCGAGAATCCAATTACCAGCCCTTTCCACCACACAGCCAGATCCACTGTCCGCTCTCCTTCACCAGCACCGGGGGTGCATTATAGCTGCAAAGGCAAAAAGGTCCAATCTTTTGACAAGCGGCCGGCGGCGGGCTATAATCCCCGCACAATCCAAGACAGGCGCAGAAAGCTGGGGCAAGTCCGGTGCGAGGCCGGCGCTGTCCCGCAACTGTAATCTTTTCAGAGAGCCAGAAAACCCGGTTCTGCGCCGCTCCCAAAACCTTCGAGGCAAAGGGAACGGGGCGTCCACCATACGCCTTCCCCCGCCCCTCCTGGCCGGGGATTTTTCTTTCCCTTTTGTCAATCTGGTGACCGAGACGAAAGTGATGACACTCCCACACCAGCAAACAGCCCAGGCCCGGCCAGGCATGAAATAACGAGAGGAGATTCCATGCGCAACCCCATTCCTCATTTTCTTCTCCTGATCCTGATGATCGTGGCGCTGGCCGGTTGCAGCACGTCGCCGGCCGAGCCCGCCCCCGTCCCCACCATCCCTTTGCCCTCGCTGGCCACCCCGGATCTCACCCCCACCCCGGCCGGCCCCTTTCCCATGACGATAAAAGATGGGGCCAACTACCGGGTAACCCTGCCGGCCGCGCCACAGCGGATCGTCTCCCTGGCACCCGGCCATACGGAGATCCTCTTTGCATTGGGGTTGGAAGAGCGACTGGTCGGCGTGAGCGAGACGAGCAATTACCCGGCCGGGGCAATCGAAAAACCACGCGTGACCGTGCAATCCGCGCCGAGCCTGCAACGCATCCTGGCCCAGCAGCCCCAACTGGTCCTGGCCCTGCCGTCGCAGGTAGCCGAGCTGGCGCCGGGTTTGCAGGAGGCCAACGTGCCCCTCTTCGCCTCCGAACCGGACACGCTGAACGAGCTGCTCAACACCATCCTGACCATCGGCCATATGGCCGGCCGTGACCAGGCAGCCATGGAGCTGGTGCTGGCGCTGCAGGCACGACTGGACACGGTGCAGACCGCGATCAGGGATGCCCCACCGCCGACCGTCTACTGGGAACTGTCCGCCGACCTGACCACGGCCGGGCCGGGTACCCTGCCGCACGACCTGATTGTGGCGGCCGGTGGCGAGAACGTGGCGGCCAACTCCCCCATCCCATGGCTGCAACTGGGCGCTGACACGCTGATCGAGCGCGACCCCCAGGTGATCGTCCTGGCCAGTGGTGGCGACCCCGATGCCGTGCGCAGCCGGCCGGGCTGGCAGGGAATCAGCGCCGTGCGGAGCGGCAGGATCATCTCGGTCATCAATCGCGAAATCATCAGCCGGCCGGGACCACGCATCGTGGAAGGGGTCGAGTGGCTAGCCCGCCTGCTGCACCCGGACCGGTTCCCATAATCACACCCAAACAGGAGAGGTCATGTCACTGCTTTACGAAACCATTCAATCCATCCGCCCCGTGGACGAGGGGGCGATGCAACTGGCACAACAGCGCCTGAACAGCCTGATTAAGCCGCCGGGGAGCCTCGGCCGGCTGGAGGCGCTCTCCATCCAGGTGGCCGGCATCAGCGGATTGGCCCGGCCGGTCATCCGCGACAAGGCGGTCATCGTCTGCGCGGGCGACCACGGCGTGGTGGCTCAGGGGGTAAGCGCCTTCCCGCAAGAGATGACACGGAAAATGGTGACCAATATCCTCCACGGGGGGGCAGCCATCAACGTGTTGGCCCGCCACGTTGGGGCGCGGGTGATCGTGCTGGACGTTGGTGTGGCGGCCGACCTGGAGCCGCATCCCAGGCTGCTGGTCAGCAAGGTGGGCTATGGCACGGCCGACATCAGCCAGGGGCCGGCGATGGAAGTAAACCAGGCGGTGCAGGCCATCGAGGCCGGTATCCAGGTCTTTCTGGCCGAATTGGCTCAGGGGCTGGACATCGCCGCCACCGGTGATATGGGGATTGGCAACACCACCCCCTCCAGCGCCATCGTCGCCGCGATGACCGGCCGGCCGGTGGCCGAGGTGACCGGTCGCGGCACTGACACCAACGACGCACAACGGGCGCACAAGGTCGCCGTGATCGAGCAGGCGCTAGCGGCCAACCGGCCGGAGCCATCCGACCCGCTGGACGTGCTGTCCAAGATGGGCGGCTTTGAGATTGGCGCCCTCGCCGGCGTGATCCTGGCCGCGGCCGCCAACCGCGTGCCGGTGGTGGTGGATGGGTTTGTTTCCACGGCCGGGGCGCTGATTGCGGCCGGGCTATCCCCCTTTGCCCGCCAGTTCATGATCGCCGCCCACGCCTCGGTGGAGATCGGCCACCGGGCTGCGCTGGCGCGGCTGGGGCTGCCCCCCTGCATTGACTTGGACCTGCGGCTGGGCGAAGGGACCGGCGCGGCGCTGGTCATCGGCTTGGTGGAAGCGGCCTGCAAAATCCTGGACGAGATGGTGACCTTTGACAGCGCCGGGGTCTCGGGCGCGATCTAGCGTGCCCTTTTGGCTGGCGCTCCGGTTCCTCATACCTTCCCGAAATCGCTAGCGGATGGTTGACAAAGGCTACCGGCCGGGATACAGTACGGGCACGCTACGCAGCGAGCGAGCGCAAGGTTTTTTGAGAAAAGGATAGCATTATGACCCTTGATCTGCAGTCCATCCGAGCCCAGTTCCCCGCCCTGCAACGGACCGTCGCCGGCCGGCCGGCCGCCTATCTGGACGGCCCCGGCGGCACACAGGTGCCGCAAACGGTGATCGACGCAATGAGCGATTTTATGCAGCGCGGCGGGAGCAACCTGGGTGGCCCCTTTGCCACCAGCCAGGAGACCGAAGCAACAGTCCACGCGGCGCGGGAGGCGATGGCCAACCTGTTCAATGCCCGGTCGGAGGAGGTCGCCTTTGGGCAAAACATGACCAGCCTGACCTTTGCCGCCAGCCGGGCCATCAGCCGGGCGTGGCAGCAGGGGGACCAGATTGTCGTCACCTGGCTGGACCACGACGCCAATATCAGCCCGTGGGTGTTGGCGGCCGAGGAGCGCCGCGTGAAGGTGCGCTGGCTGGAGTTTGACCCGGCCGGGTGCACACTGCAATTGGACCGACTGGCGGAGTTGCTCAACGAGCGCACCCGCCTGCTGGCAATCACTCACGCCTCCAATGCAGTCGGCTCGATCACCGATGTGGCCCGGGCGGCCGAAATGGCCCACCGGGTTGGGGCGCTGGTCTACGTGGACGCGGTCCACTATGCCCCACATGGCCTGATCGACGTGCAGGCCACGGGTTGCGATTTCCTGGCCTGCTCGGCCTACAAGTTTTTTGGGCCGCACACCGGGGTGATGTACGGCAAGCAACATCTGTTGGAGAGCATCCGCGCCTTCAAGGTTCGGCCGGCCCCGTCCCATGTGCCGGACAAGTGGGAGACCGGCACCCAGAGTTTTGAGAGCCTGGCAGGCGTGCGGGCAGCGGTGGACTATCTGGCCTCGTTGGGTGCGGGTGAGTCGCGGCGGGCCAAACTGGCGAGCGCCATGGCACGCATCAAAGCGTACGAAGAGTCGCTCAGCCTGCGCTATTTGCAGGGCGCGGCCGGCGTCCCTGGTCTCAAGGTGTACGGCATTACCGACGTGGAGCGGCTGGCAGAGCGCACCCCCACCTTTGCGGTCAGCCTGGCAGGGGAATCCCCGGCACAAGTCGCCGCCCGATTGGGCGAGCAGGGGATATTCGTCTGGAGCGGGCACTACTACGCCGTGGCGGTGATGGAAAGGCTGGGCACCCTCGACCGGGGGGGCCTGGTGCGGATTGGCTTTGCCCATTACAACACGCCCGAGGAAGTGGACCGCGTGCTGGCCACGTTGTGAGGCGCAATCGTGGACGCAGCAAGCAAAGAGCAAACCATCACCGGGTTGATTGAGGCCCGCCAGGCCGTGCTGGAGGCGGCGGCCGAGTTGCGGCCGGAGGCGCGGAGCCAGATCTTCTTGGGCACCTGGTCGGCGAAAGAGTTGGTGGCCCATCTGATCGGCTGGGATTACACCAACCGGGCGGCCGCGGAAGAGATAATGGCGAGCCAGTTGCCCAGCTTTTATGACCACCACACCCGTGACTGGGCCAAGTACAACGAGCACCTGATCGCCGAGCACGGCCGGGATGATTGGGATGAATTGCTGGCGGCCGCCCGGCACTCGCACCAGGAGTTGATCGCTTTTCTGCAAGCGTTGCCGGCCGACGAGTTTGAGCGCGACCGCGGAATCCGGGCCGGCCGGTGGAAGGTCACCATCGGCCGGTTGCTGCGGGTGGAGGCCAGCGACGAGGTCAAGCACAGCGAGCAGGTCCGGGCGTTTGCCCGCTCGGCGGCCGGCAAACCTAACCAAGACCCCATCATTTACTAGCCAGCGCAGCCAATCCCTGCTACAATGACAAACATCAGCGGCACCAACCGGCGGCCGCACCCGCCCTTCTTCTGTTTCTCGTCCACACTGATCCGTCCTATGGAGATGTGTAGTTGGGTGGGCAGGACAAAAAGGAGGCAAAGGATGAACGACAGGATTGAATTCACCAGAAACTATTCGGATTTGAGCACCGACCGCGGCTTTCAATTCGAGTTCTACTGCGACCGCTGCGGTTCCGGGCATCGCACCCGCTTTCAGGCCTCGACCCTGGGCACCGTCTCGGGTGCGCTGGATGCCGCCAGCAGTCTATTTGGCGGTGTCTTTGGCCGGGCAGCCGACCTGGGCGAGCGAGTGCGGTCGGCCAGTTGGGAAAAGGCACACGACGACGCGTTTACGGCCGCCATGCAAGAGCTGCAGGGGGATTTCGCCCAATGCCCCCGCTGCCAGACCTGGGTCTGTCGCAAGCAATGCTGGAGCACCCAGCGCGGCCTGTGCAAGGAATGCGCCCCGGACGTGGGGGTCGAGATGTCGGCCGCGCAGGCCAGCCGCACCGTGGAGGAGATCTGGGCGCACTCCAAAATGGCAGAAGAGGACCGGGCGATGCTCAAAGAGGAGAGCTGGCGCGCCGGGGTACGGGCGAGTTGCCCCAACTGCGAAACCCCGCTGCCTGCCAACACAAAGTTCTGCCCCGAGTGCGGCGCCAAGATCAAGGACGAGCGCTCTTGCAAGGAGTGCGGCAGTAAGCTGGCGGCCGGCGCCAAGTTTTGCCCGGAATGCGGGTCCGCGGCGCAGTGAAGCCGGCCGGTGCCACGTGCTTGGAGCGGTGCCGCGCTAGCCGATAGCTCGCTCGGTCAGGTGTCCAGCCAAATTTGACAGATATGGGCTAGACTGGTAGAGTTGTAGCAGTTAGGGCGAAGAAGTATCTGTTTGGTTTTGAAGCAATCACCAGAACTTTGGAGATTGCTTTTTTTCTGCGCTGAACCTCTTTGACCTAGGTAACAATTTGTATCGTTTGTAGTAAGGAGTATCTGTATCATGTCTGAACGAGTTCGGGGCACTGTCAAATGGTTCAACGCAACCAAAGGCTACGGATTCATTTCCCGCGAGGGCGGTGAGGATGTCTTTGTGCATTACTCAGCGCTCCAGTCCGACGGCTATCGTTCGCTGAATGAGGGCCAGAGTGTGGAATTCACCGTTGTGCGTGGTTCCAAGGGTTTGCAAGCTAGCGACGTTGCCGTCCTCTAGCTAATCGAGTATTTGAAGGCTTTAGATGAATAAGAAACTTTACGTCGGAAACTTGAACTATACCACCACCGAGGACGATCTACGCAATCTATTTGGTGAGGTGGGTACCATCGTGTCCGTCGCCGTGATCACGGACCGCATGACCGGCCAATCGAAGGGCTTTGCCTTTGTCGAGATGGAATCTGAATCGGCTGCCCAAGAGGCCATTGAGCGGTTCAACAACTATGAGCTCCATCAGCGGAACCTGACCGTCAACGAGGCTCGCCCACCCCGCGAGCGCTCGTTTGGCGGTGATCGGGACCGTGGCGGACGCGGCCGATCCTCAGGTGGCGGCCGTCGCCGTTTCTAAACCCAACCTGTAGCAACAAAGAACAAAGCGCGGGAGCTAAGGCTCCCGCGCTTTTGGTTCAAGCTCCAATCACTCCGGCCGGTCAATGAAGGCCGGTGCTTGCCTACTTGTAGCTCTGCAATACCTTGAGATAGTTCGCGCGCTCATAGGCGGCCGGTTCCGCTACGTGTTGCTGGCTCATGCTCCCCTTCATCTGTTGGATAGATGCGTATTCGTGCTCCTCCATCCAGCGCTTGACCCCATCCACCAGTTCACC
The DNA here is from genome assembly GCA_963707345.1 of uncultured Chloroflexia bacterium. Classification (GTDB taxonomy): domain Bacteria; phylum Chloroflexota; class Anaerolineae; order Promineifilales; family UBA4811; genus CAVPPE01. The sequence goes on along the minus strand of CAVPPE010000001.1, from coordinate 138,560 downwards.
GATCTTGCCCAGGCCACCCTTGAGCAGCACAGAGCAGACATGGGCCACGTCGGCCCCGGCCATGACAGCTTTCAGCACGTCCTCGGCCGAGTGCACCCCGCTGGTCAGCGCCAGTGAGGCATTGAGCTTGCCGTAAAGAATGGCGATCCAGCGCAGTGGCAGGCGCATCTCGTACGGCGAACTGAGCAGCAGGTTGGGAACCACCTCCAGGTTTTCCAGATCAATGTCTGGCTGGTAAAAGCGATTAAAGAGCACCAACGCATCCGCCCCGGCCGCGTCAAGCCGGTCTGCAAAGTTGCCCAAGGCCGTAAAGTAAGGGCCCAGCTTGATCGCCACCGGGATGGACACGCTCTTTTTCACTGCCCCCAGGATGTCCAGATACAGCGTTTCCACGTCCAGACCGAATAGTTCCATGCCAGTAGCAACGTAATAAACGTTTAGTTCCAAGGCATCAGCACCGGCTTGTTCAATCTCTTTGGCATAATCTATCCAGCCTCCCAGGCTCACACCATTGAGACTGCCAATGATAGGGATATCCACTGCCTGTTTGGCCTGGCGAATATGCTCCAGATAGTCATCCGGGCCCACGCGATATTCCTTCACAGGAGGGAAATACGTCAACGCTTCGGCAAAGCTTTCCGTGCCGTGCTCCAAAAAGTGTTCCAGCGCATCGGCGTCGAACTCGATCTGCTCCTCAAAAAGCGAATACATCACCACGGCCGCGGCCCCCGCGTCTTCCATAGCCCTGATGGTAGCTACATCACGGGAAAGCGGCGAGGCAGACGGGACCACTGGATGTTCTAGCTTTAGGCCCATGTAAGTGGTGGAAAGGTCAACCATATCAAACCTCCTTTGCAGAAAACAGGGGCGCGATTTGATCGCGCCCCTGGAACAGATTACTCAGTCGTCTGGCTATAGTCCATGGCCGCCAATTGCTGGTACATCCGCCAGCGGCGCAGTACGTCACCCTGGGCCATCTCCAGCAATTGTGCTGCCCGCTCCGGCTGGGACTGGGTCAGCATCTTGAAGCGGGTCTCGTTGTATGCATATTGCTCAAACGGGATCTTGGGCTCTTTGGAGTCCAATTGGAGCGGGTTGAGGCCCTGCTCCGACCGGCGCGGGTCGTAGCGATACAACGGCCAATGACCGCTATCCACGGCCGCTTGCTGTTGACCATAGCCCGTGGTCATATTGATGCCATGCGCGATGCAGTGGCTGTAGGCCAGGATCAGGCTGGGGCCGTCGTAGGACTCGGCCTCGACAAAGGCCTTGACCGTCTGGTTGTCGTTGGCGCCCATCGCCACCTGGGCCACGTAAATGTTGCCGTAGGTCATGGCGATCATGCCCAGGTCCTTTTTGGCCAGCGGTTTGCCACCGGCCGCAAACTTGGCCACCGCCGCGCGCGGCGTCGCCTTGGACATCTGCCCGCCGGTGTTGGAGTACACCTCGGTATCCAACACCAGCACGTTGACGTTCCGGCCGGAGGCCAGCACGTGGTCCAGGCCGCCATAGCCAATGTCGTAGGCCCAACCGTCGCCGCCCAGAATCCAGACCGAGCGCTTGACCAGCACGTCGGCGATGCTGAGCAACTGGACCGCTTCAACCTTCTTGGACCCGGCCAGGCGTTTCTTCAGTTCAGCAACCCGTGCTCGCTGCTCGGCAATCTCGGCCTCGTCTGCCTGACTGGCGTTGATCAATTCATCCACCAGCGTTGCGCCAATCTCGCTGCGCAGCTTGAGTAACAGCTCGCGGGCAAATTCGTTCTGCTTGTCCAGCGTAAGCCGGAAACCAAAGCCAAACTCGGCATTGTCTTCAAAAAGGCTGTTGGACCAGGTGGGCCCCCGGCCGTGGTCATCCACGGTCCACGGGGCCGTGGGCAGGTTGCCCCCATAGATTGAAGAGCAACCGGTGGCGTTGGCAATGATCGCCCGGTCGCCAAACAGCTGGCTGAGCAATTTGACATAGGGGGTCTCGCCACAGCCCGCGCACGCGCCGGAGAACTCGAACAGCGGCCGCAGGAACTGGGAGCCTTTGACCGTATGGATTTTGAGCTGGCTCCGGTCGTACTCTGGGATGGAGAGGAAAAAGTCCCAGTTCTCCCGCTCCTGGAATCGGATGGGGGGCTGGGGGGCCATATTAATCGCCTTGAGGCCCGCCTGCTCCTTGTTTTTGGCCGGGCAGATGTACACGCAAGCACCGCAACCGGTGCAGTCCTCGGGCGCCACCTGAATGGTGAATAGCATCTCCTTGAATTCCCGGCCCTTGGCTTCAATCGATTTAAAGGTCTCAGGGGCCGCGCCAGCGGTCAGCAGCGCCGGATCGTACACCTTCATTCGGATAACGGCGTGCGGGCAGGAGAGAACGCACTTGCCACACTGGATGCAGGTCTCCGGGTCCCACACCGGGATTTCCAGCGCAATGTTGCGCTTTTCCCACTGGGTGGTGGCGGTGGGATAGGTCCCGTCCACTGGCATTGCGGAAACCGGCAACTCGTCGCCCCGCTGCTCCATGATGGTGGAGGTAACGTACTGAACGAATTCGGGCGCTTCCTCGGAGACTACCGGCGGCCGGTCAAACGCACTGGTCACCTCTTGGGGATAGTCCACCACGTGCAGGTTGGCTAGCGACTGGTCCACGGCTGCATAGTTCTTTTGCACCACCGCCTTGCCTCGCTTGCCGTAGGTCTTTTTGATTGCGTCTTTGATGCTGGCGATAGCCTCTTCGCGAGGCAGCACGCCGGAAATGGCAAAGAAACAGGTCTGCATGATGGTGTTGATGCGCACGCCCATGCCAGTCTTGTCAGCCACTGCGTACGCGTCAATGACGTAGAACTTGAGTTTCTTGTCAATGATCTGCTTTTGCACCGACCGCGGTAGATGATCCCAGACCTCACTTGGGTCAAAAATGCTGTTCAGCAAAAAGACAGCGCCCTCGTCAGCCTTGGAAAGCATGTCGTACTTTTCCAGGAAGGAGAACTGATGACAGGCAACAAAGTTAGCCTTGGTGATCTGACAGGTCTGGCGGATTGGGCGCGGCCCAAAGCGAAGATGCGAAACCGTGACCGTGCCCGCCTTTTTAGAGTCGTACACAAAGTAGCCCTGGCCATAATTGGGCGTTTCGTCGCCGATGATCTTGATGCTGTTCTTGTTGGCGCCTACCGTGCCGTCGGATCCCAGGCCAAAGAACATGGCCCGCACCACATCGGGGGGTTCGATGTTAAAGCTTGGATCGTACTCGATACTCAGGTTGGTGACATCGTCCGTGATGCCAACTGTAAAATGGGGCCGGGGCTGCGGCTTGCCCATCTCGTCAAAGATGCCCTTGACCATGGCTGGCGTAAACTCTTTGCTGGAAAGCCCATACCGGCCGCCGATGACCTTGACGTTCCGGCCGACCTCGAACAAAGCCGTCACACAATCCTGATAAAGCGGCTCGCCAATGCTGCCCGGCTCCTTGGTCCGGTCCAGCGCAGCGACGATCTTGACGGTCTTGGGCAGCGCGGCCGCAAAGTGCTCCACGCTAAAGGGGCGATAGAGGCGAACCTTGAGCACGCCGACCTTTTCCCCTTGATCCAGCAGGTATTCCACCGTGTCGTGGGACACCTCGGCGGCCGAGCCCATCAACACAATCACCTTTTCCGCATCGGGGGCACCGACGTAGTCAAACAGGTGGTACTGCCGGCCGACCAGCTTGGCGAACTTGTCCATCGCCTTTTGGATAGTGCCGGGCGCGGCCAGGTAGAAGGGGTTGACCGTCTCGCGGGCCTGAAAAAAGACATCCGGGTTTTGCGCCGTGCCGCGCACAACCGGCTTTTCCGGGCTCAACGCCCGGCCGCGGTGCGCCATCACCAGCTTGTCGTCAATCATCGCCCTCAAGTCCTTCTCGGTCAACTGCTCCACCTTGTTGACCTCGTGGCTGGTTCGAAAGCCATCGAAAAAGTGCAAGATGGGCACCCGCGCCTCCAGCGTAGCCGCGTGGGAAATCAGCGCCAGGTCCATCACCTCCTGAATCGAGGCACTGGCCAGCAGGGCCCAACCGGTGGCGCGGGTTGCCATCACGTCGCTGTGATCGCCAAAAATGGAAAGCGCCTGGGCCGCCAGGCTGCGGGCCGAGACGTGAAAGACGGCCGGTGTCAACTCGCCGGCAATCTTGTACATATTGGGGATCATTAACAGCAGGCCCTGTGACGCCGTAAAAGTGGTGGTCAGCGCACCGGTCTGCAGGGCTCCGTGCACCGCCCCGGCCGCGCCCCCCTCGGACTGCATTTCCACCACCAGCGGTATCGTGCCCCAGATGTTCTTTTGACCCTCGGCCGACCATTGATCGGCAAACTCGCCCATTGGGCTGGATGGGGTGATGGGGTAAATCGCGATTACTTCACTCAGTTTGTGGGCAACGTAGGCCGCTGCCTCATTGCCGTCAATTGTCACCATTTGTCGCTTTGCCATCAACTGATCTCCTTTGCGTAAACCAACGGCTATGCACCGCGAATTTGACAGACAACCATCCCACAGATTTTGCCATCATGCCCCACAAACGCCAGTGACAAAGGGCACAGCCGCTGTTGAGAGTTGTCACAAAGCCCGGCCGCGGCCGGGTAGCTCACTGCGCCGCTTGGACAGCCTGATACCCCGCTTGCAGTACCTGGAGGTTGGGTTCCACCAACTGCCGCTTGCTCTCCGGCAAATGGTCCCGGAGCGCCTGCTCCATCGCTTCCAGCGAAACGACGGGATTGACCGCCAGCATCGCCCCCAGCAGCACCATGTTCGTCATGCGCGCATTCCCCAACTCCATGGCAATCTGGTTTCCGGGAACCAGCACCACCTGCATGTCCTCCCGTTCCACGGGCAGGTTGACCAGGGAGCTATTGACCACCAGCAGGCCACCCGACTTGAGTTCCCGCTGGAACTTTTCCATCGATGGGTTGTTGAATACAACGGCTACGTCGGGGTTGCGCACAATGGGTGAGCCAATCTCATCGTCGGACACAATCACCGTGCAGCGGGCCACCCCACCGCGCATCTCGGGCCCATAGGAAGGGATCCAGGTTACATGCCGGCCGGCATCCATTGCCGCGTAGGTCAGCAACTGCCCAGCAAAAAGCGCACCCTGGCCGCCAAACCCCGAAAACACAAACGACTGTTGCATCTCGCTCTCCTTGGATAACGGAAACCCGCAGGCCACGCTGCGCTAAAGCTCCTTCACCGCATCAATTGCTTTGTAATCGCCCAAAGGAAAGTAAGGGATCATGTTCTCCTGCAACCAATCCAGCGACTCCACCGGGTCCATTTTCCAGTTGGTGCAGCAAGTGGAAAGCAGTTCCACCATCGAAAAACCCAGGCCGGCAAGCTGAACCTTGAACGCAGTCAGCAAGGCCTTTTTGGCGCGGCGGATGTGCTTCACGTCGTGCAGCGATTGACGGGAAATAAAGGCGGAGCCATCAAGCGTGGCGAGCATCTCGCACACTCGCAGCGGAAAGCCCGCAATACTGATATCGCGCCCCATGGGGGAGGAGGTGGTCCGCTGCCCCTCCAGCGTAGTGGGGGCCATCTGCCCGCCTGTCATGCCATAGATGGCGTTATTGATAAAGACCACGGAAATGTTTTCGCCCCGGCCGGCGGCATGCACAATCTCCCCGGTGCCTATGGCGGCCAGGTCGCCGTCGCCCTGATAGGTAAAGACCACCTTGTTTGGGTTGGATCGCTTCACCCCGGTTGCCATGGCGGGGGCGCGGCCGTGTGCTGCCTCGGCAAAGTCCACGTTAAAGTAATAATAGGCCAACACCGAGCAGCCCACCGGCGCAATGCCAATGGTCCGCTCGCGCACGCCCAGCTCGTCCAGTACCTCAGCCACCAGGCGGTGCGCAATCCCGTGCGTACAGCCGGGGCAATAGTGCGTGTGGGCCTGGGTCAGTGACTCAGGCCGTTTGTAGACCAACTGTTCGTCGTACTCAGCCATGGTGCAACTCCGCGTGAATTCTTTCCACTACTTCCAACACGTCGTCAGGCAAGGGAACAATACCGCCCATCCGGCCGTAAAACACCACCGGGTAATCCTTTCCTACCGCCAGCTTGACGTCTTCCAACATCTGGCCGGCGTTCATTTCCACCACCAGGATTCTTTTGGCCCTCTGAGACAATTCTTCTAGCCGCTGGTCTGGGAAGGGGTAGAGCGAGACGGGGCGGAACACGCCAGCCTTGATTCCCTTTTCCCGCGCCATATCGGCCGCGGTTTGCGCGATGCGTCCCATGGTCCCAAAGGCAACCAGCAGTATCTCTGCGTCATCCGCCTGGTGCTCTTTGTAACGCACCTCTTGCTGACGGATCAACGCCAGCTTCTCCTGCAGGCGCAGGTTGAGCGTCTCTAGTTTTTCCGCACCCAAAAAGAGTGAAGTAATAATGCGATAATCCCGGCCGTCAGCGCCGGTCAGCGCCCAGTCCGGCCGCTCAGTCTCGATCTCGCGCATCGGCGGCATCTCGGCCGGCTCCATCATCTGGCCAATATTGCCGTCCGCCACCACAATCACCACAGTGCGGTACTTTTCTGCCAGGTCGAACGCCTCGTATATCAGGTCCACCCCCTCCTGGACCGTAGCGGGTGCCAGCACCAGCGCATGAAAGTCGCCGTGCCCCGTGCTCTTGGTCACCTGGAAATAGTCGGCCTGGCTGGGTTGGATATTACCCAAACCAGGCCCGCCGCGCATGATGTCCACCAACACCACCGGCACTTCTGAGGCCGCGATGTAGGATAGCCCTTCTTGCATAAGGCTGATGCCAGGGCTGGAGGAGGAGGTCATCGTGCGTACGCCAGTGCAAGCCGCCCCGTAAACCATGTTGATGGCTGCCAACTCGCTCTCGGCCTGCAAAAAGGCCCGCCCCAATTTGACCATCCGGTACGAGAGATACTCCAGCAACTCGGTCTGGGGGGTGATGGGGTAACCAAAATAGGAAACCAGACCAGCCCTGACGGCCGCTTCAGCAAGCGCTTCGTTCCCCTTCCACAGTTCCTTGGCCATTTTTCGCTCCTACTTGACCGGAACCAACCGGTAGACAGTGATGCACACATCCGGGCAGATCATCGCACACATGCTGCAGCCAGTGCATTTTTCCATATCGACCACCTCGGCCGGCATATAACCGCGTTCGTTTAGCCGGGAGGAAATTACCAGAATCTCCTGCGGGCACACGGACACGCACAACCGGCACCCCTTGCATCGCTCCTCATCGATGATGATTCTTCCTTTTGCCATTCAGTTTCCTCCAGAAAAGAGCCCCGCTATTGGCGGCAATCAAGCAACGCCAAAAAAAGACCCCCAGGGGTGGAGGTCTTGGGGTATGTTGGTGATGTTTGGCATTAGTCCCATGCGTTCAAGTGATGAGATACCTACCAGGCACGCAACTGCTCAACCCGAGAACTTGAGTGGGGTAAAATGGGGGGTGTGCGGGCGCTCCGCGCCCGCACACCCCCCATCATCCTCACACTGCCTAAGCAGTTGCCCAAGCACACTTGATTGTATTCCATTTTTCGAAATCCGGCCATGCCAATTCTCACAAACTCCACCTGACCATCCTCATAACCTGAAATGGTCATGTGCGACCAAGGCCTGTTCCGGCCGCCGCAACCAGGCTCCTTTACAGCCAGTCGGCAATATGCTACAGTTGCAGCATGCAGGTAGTGATCCTCTCGCGCCAGGCAAAACTATACAGCACACGGCGGCTGGCAGAAGCGGCCGCGCATCATGGCCACCAGGCCCAGGTGACAGACCCGATCACGTTCCCTGTCCGCTTCAACAGCCGGGGCCCGGGCCGGCCGCTCTCAACCAGATCCGCCGTCATCCCCCGCATTGGTGCTTCTATCACCGAGTTTGGTTGTGCGGTTGTGCGCCAATTGGAACAACAGGGGCACTGGGTGCTCAACCCGGCCCAGGGCATCGCCGGGTCGCGGGACAAGCTGTTGAGCCTGCAACTGCTGCACGGCCGGGGCCTGCCAGTCCCACGGACGGCCGTAGTGGGCCATTCGCTGGGCCTTAAACAGGCCATCGATGCGGTGGGAGGCCTACCCGTGGTGCTCAAGCTGCGACGCGGGACGCAGGGCAAGGGAGTCGTGCTGGTGCGCACGCTCTCGGCCGCCCACCACGCCCACGCCGTGCTCAACGACTTTCAGCAATACACGCTGGTGCAGGAATACGTGGCGGAGGCCAACAATCGCGACCTCCGGGTGATTGTGGTAGGCGATCGGGCGGTTGCTGCAATGGAAAGGCAGGCCCCGCCCGGCGACTTTCGCGCCAACCTGCACCGCGGAGGGATCGCCCGGCCGGTTGACTCCGACGAGGAGATTCGTTCGCTGGCAGTCCGGGCCGCCCAGGCCCACGGGCTGCGCTTCTCCGGTGTAGACCTGATCCAGACCAGCGCCGGGCCAGCAGTAATGGAGGTCAATTCGTCCCCCGGCCTGCAAGGGATTGAAACCACCACTGGCGTGGATGTCGCCGACGCCGTCATCGCCTTTATCGAAACCTGTCTGGAAGAATAGGAGAAACCATGTCCCAAGAAGCCATTTCTCTGCCCAATCCAATGTCCACCGGCGCTATCTCTCTGGAAGAGGCGATTGCCAAACGGCGCAGCGTGCGCCGCTTTAGCGCCCGGCCGCTCACCTGGCAGCAGGTGGGGCAGCTTGCCTGGGCCGCGCAAGGGATCACCGGCGGGGACCAGCGCTGGCGGGCGGCCCCCTCGGCCGGGGCCCTGCACCCGCTGCAATTGTACATCCTGTTCCCAGACCGCTCATTTCGCTACAACCCCCAGGACCACAGTCTGCAACCCCACCCACAGGTCGACCTGCACGAACTGGCCACGGCCGCGTTAAGCCAGGAGTTCATTGCTCAGGCACCGTGCGTCTTTGCGTTTTCGGCCGTGAGCGGCCGCACAACCCGGGTGTACAAGAACCGCGGCCGCGACTATATTTGCATGGATCTGGGCCACGCAGCCCAGAACCTGCTCTTACAAGCGGCGGCGCTGGGGATAGCAGGAACGCCGGTGGGGGCATTCGGCGAAAAAGCGGTCGGTAAAATCCTCAGCCTGCCCCCGGATGAGGAGCCACTCTACCTGGTGCCGATCGGCTATCCGGATTAGCGGCCGGGGGCGATCACTCGTGGAATTTGGGGTTGTTGCCGTGTCCGTTGGTGCGCGTGCACAAATGCCCTTGGGGGTCAACCAGTTCGCCACAGAGAGGACAGTTGGGCCGGCCGCCCTCCACGGCCACCAGCGCCTCGTCACGCAACGTCCGGATCTGGTCTCGGGTCGCCCACAACCGCGCCACCGAGAGATCCTCTTCCCCCTCCGGCCCCAACTCGTACGCCAGCACCACCACCAGATCCGCCCGCTCGTCATATCCCAGCCCAATCTGCCCCACGCGAAACAGCGGCTCAATCGGCTCGCGCAGGCGCATGTCCGGCCGGGCAAGGCTGGTGGCAGACGGCCGTGGGAAGCGCGCCTCCACCTCGGCCAGCAGATCATCCAGGCTGGAGACCAGCGCCAGGGCCTGCGTCTTTTCAATGATCAAGGTGACAAGGCGCGTCCCCTGCGCCGCCTGCAGGTAGAAGATACGCTGGCCCGGCGGTCCCACCGTGCCAACGGTGATGTGCGAAACTGGATTCAGGTCAAACACACTACCCATTACTCTTTCCTCGGCCAGATCACCGGCAAGCTGCAATTATAATCACTTTTTATCTTACCGCCACTGGCCTGGCAACCCACCTGCGTTCACCGAGAATACAAGTCTCTGGTTCCGGCCGGCGGCAATTGCGCCAATCACCATATCGTTGCCAACTTGGGATTATAGCATATCCGTACTGGCACAATGCTTGCACTGTTTGGTGTATAATTCATGGTACCTTGTGCATAGGTGATGATGAGAAAGTTACTCGTTTTCCTGAACGCTTTGCTCGTACTTGCCAGTCATCTGGGCGCTGTTGCCGCAGAGCCGCCAGTAGGGGAACATGGCCGTGTTCCCCTACTGGAGTCGCGCGCCTTCCTGCCGCTCATCATGCGGACTGGGCCACCGGCCGCCAGCCAGTCCCTGGAATACGGCGTGAACTTTATCAGCGCGGCCGGTGCGCCGGCCGACGAGGCACGCTATCAGAATGCCATCGCCACCGGAACGGACCTCAACCGCTGGCCGTTCTACTGGTACAGTGTGGAGACCAGCGCTGGCGTCTTTGACTGGTCGCAGGCGGACAGCGTGGTGGCGGCCGATTTGGCCCATGGCCTGCAAACCCAACTCATCCTGATGGGCACGCCAGGCTTTTACAGTAGCGGCAAGGCCGTCGTACAGACGATACCTCCCTACCCCAGCGGCCGCTATTCCACAGGCTGGTGGCCGGCCGTGGATGGTCGTGCGCCCGCCAGCCCGGCCTCCCCACCCACTAACCTCAACGCACCGATCTTTAGCGACGGCACCGACCTGCCCGGCCCCGGCAAGACGATCAACCCGGATAACTATTGGGCGCGCTTTGTGCACGCGGCCGTGTCCAGATACAGTGCCATGGGCATCACCCAGTGGGAGGTGTGGAACGAACAGGATTACAGCTTTTTCTGGAGCGGCACGGCCGGCGAGTATGCCCGACTGCTCAAGGTCGCCTATCTGGCGGCCAAACAGGCAAACCCGGCCGCCCAGATCAGCTTGGGCGGGCTGGCCAACTTTGAGAAACCAGGCTTTTTGGCAGATGTGATGGCAACTCTGAACGGCGACGCCATGGCCCCCAGCTATGACTTCTTTTTTGACCTGCTGGCAACCCATAGCTACAGCTATGCCTGGGAGTCGTGGTACCACGTCTGGCGGGCGGGCAAAACCCTGGGCAATTATGGCCTGGACAAACCCATCTGGCTCAACGAGAGCGGCACCCCGGCCTGGGACGACTATCCCGGGCCAACCTGGGACCCCAACAGCGGTTTCCGCTCCTCCATGCTGGAGGGCGCGGCCTATGTAATCCAGAGCGCCATGTACGCCAAATACGCGGGGGCAGATGTCGTCTTTCACTTTCAACTCTACGACGACTGCGGCAACTGCCCGGCCGGCTCTGATTTTCCGCCCAACGATGGCAGCATCTGCGACCCCAACAATGTGTGCGGAACCTGCGCCGGCGACGCTTTTGGCCTCATTACCAACCCCCGCGACGCGGCTTGCTTTACCCAGCATCCCAACCCGGAAACCGCCCGGCCGGTCTTAAACGCCTACCAGGTGCTGACCACGCATCTGCGCGGTCTGGAGCCGCTCTGGCGGATGCGGCCGGGAGGCACGGACCCCTACAACGGGCCGCAGGAGTGGATCGCGTTTTACCGGCCGGCCACCCGCCAGCGGGTGCTGGGGCTGTGGGCTCGCTTTGGCACGGACGAGACGGCGCTGGTGCCCGCCACCGGAGCCAGCGCCCAACTGATCGATCAGGCTGGCAACGTGACCACGCTGACCCCGGCCGGGGACAGCTATTCGCTGACACTCGACCAGGCTACCAACCAGAATCTGCCCTACGCCCCCACCACCTATGCCATCGGCGGACCGCCACTGATCCTGGTCGAGACCGACACCCGGCCGCCCATCGTCACCGCCACCGTGCCGGCCATCTCCACGCCCGCTATCCAGGTCCAATGGTCGGGCGAGGACCTGGGCTCCGGCCTGCTGGACTACGACGTCTGGGTCAGCGTGGATGGTGGTCCATTGACCCTCTGGCTGCAGGACACTACCTCGACCAGTGACACGTACCTGGGCCTGGACGGGCACACCTACGGGTTTGCGGCCGCCGGCCGGGACCGGGCCGGCAACCAGGGCTCTGTTCCCACCAACCCACAAGCCGTGACGTTTGTCGGCGGCCAGTTGATCTACCTGCCTGTGATCATGCGAGGAATTGAATAACTGCAGGTAACCGAGATGCATTTGGGAAAACGAACTGCCATTTACTCACTCCTGGCGCTGGTGCTGTTGCTCATCGTCGCCACCAGCGGGGCGCATTCAGAACCATCCCCTCCGCTGGTTCAGGGCCAGGAACTTGTCTTTGCCGGCCGGGAACTGGCGGTCGGCGGCACGCTGGCTGATCTGCAATCGACCGCCGATGGCCTCACACTGGCCGGTCGCAGCAGCGGCAGCTTCACGTCGTCGGCGCTTGCCGCCCCACTCCCCTTTTCCGACCTGGGCGCGCTCTGGACGGCAGAACTGCCGGCCGGGGCCACCGCCGCGCTGGAGCTGCGCACCAGTCCCGACGGGGCAAGTTGGACACCCTGGCGGCCGGTGGAAACCGACTCGGACCTGGCCGGGCCCGAAGACAAGGAAGTCATGGGCAACCTGGTGTCCGTGCCGCAATCCGACCGGACGCACAAATTCGTACAATACCGCTGGACCCTGACGTCCGCGCCGGATGGCAAATCGCCGGTAATCCAACAGCTGCGGCTGGCTTTCATCGACGCCGGCGCGACCCCGCCGGACATTTCCAGCCAGAGCACCTCATCTTCCGCCAGCCTGACCAGCGCCTACCCCAAGCCGGCCGTCGTCAGCCGCACCGCTTGGGGTTGCCCCGATGGCCAAAACAGCCCAGAGTGGCCGCCAACCTACGAGCCGGTCACCCACATCATCGTCCACCACACGGTCACATCCAACACCGACACCGACCATTACGCACGGGTCCGCGCGATCTGGTACTACCACGCCATCAGCCGCGGCTGGGGCGACATTGGTTACAACTACCTGGTGGCCCGCGACGGCACCCTGTTCGAGGGGCGCGCCGGCGGCGACGACGTCGTTGGCGGACACGCCTACCCCTACAACCCCGGCTCGATGGGGGTCTCCTTTATGGGGGACTTTAGCTCTGCCCCGGTGCCGCAGTTGATGATTGACAGCATGGCCGAGTTGCTGGCCTGGAAAGCGGATCAGAAGGGGATCAACCCGCAGGGCTGGGGCTGGCTCCACGACCGCTGGATTCGCCGCATCTCCGGACACCGGGACGTGAGCCAGACCGCCTGCCCGGGCCAAGTGCTCTACGGCCAACTGCCGCTGCTGCGGGACGAGACCAGCAGCAACCTGGAGGCATTCAACTATCGCTTTGTGGACGAGGTCGACGATTCGCTGCCTCTGCCCCAATTTGTGAAAAGCGCAGCTCCCAATTGGTACGACAGCCCATCTGGCTGTGGCTACGATGGGCACGCCTACTGGACCTTTTCCACCAGCAGCCCGGCCGGGAGCACCAATTGGGCCTGGTGGTACCCCGATCTGCCGCAGGCCGGGTTGTACCGGGTGTACGCCTACGTCCCGTACTGCGTCAACGGTTACTCCGATAGCAGCGGGGTATCGTACAAGGTGCGCCACGCGGGCGGCGATACCACCGTGTCGGTCAATCAATCGGCCACGGCCGGCAGTTGGGTTGAACTGGGGCTGTTCCAGTTTAATGACAACGGGCAGGAGTACGTGTATCTGACCGATCTGGCCGTCGACGACTATCGCACCGTCTGGTTTGACACCGTCAAGTGGTATTACGATCCGGACGGAGGAAGCGGCACGTTGCCGCCCAACAACCTGGTGCCGGCCAACCCATCCTGGAGCAAAACCCGCCCGGTCACCTTCCGCTGGTCGGCCTCACTCACCCCGGGCGTGGATCATTACTGGTTGCGCATCGCCACCGACCCCAACCTGAGCAACCTGCTCAAAAGCGATCAGGTAGACTATGCCAATCAGGATTACGTGTATACCTTCCCGGCCGACTATCCCCAGGTTTACTGGGGGGTGCAGGCGCACGGCCCCGCAGGGTACAGCGCCACCTCCGGACCATCGAGATTGGGAGTGGACACGGTGGCTCCCACGGCCGGGGTGGCCGCCGTCTACACCTACCCCGACGGCCATTATAGCGTCCACTGGAGCGGTAGCGACGCCACCTCCGGCATAGCCAGCTACGAGGTGGAGTACAAGGTTGGATCAGGCGGAACCTGGACCCCGTGGCTCACCGGCACCAGCCAGACCGGCGCAACCTATCCCAACCCGGTCACCACTACGGTCTATTTCCGCGTCCGGGCCACCGACAAGGCCGGCAACACGGGCGCCTTCGACGCAGGTACCGCCAGCACGGCCGGCGCAATCCTACTAGACCACCAGGTGTGGTTCACGCTGATTATGCGCAACTGGCCACCCAATCCTTGACGGCCCCTCCACCGCCGCTTATAATCCCTGTGAGTAACTGCTCAACGCAAGCTCTTGGTTCTGCAGTCACCCCTGTGTGAATTCTGACGTATTTTGGAGGAGTCGGTCATGATTGACGTGAATGCGCTGCGCAAAGGGACCACCTTTTCGCTAGATGAAGACCTGTACAAAGTTTTGGAATACCAGCACAACAAGCCCGGCCGGGGCAAGGCCAACATCCGCGTTACCGTGCGCAACCTGCGCACCGGGGCGGTGCTACAAAAGACCTTTATCTCCGGTGACCGGGTGCAGGACATCCGGCTGGACGGCCGGATCGTCCAGTATCTGTACAGCGACGGGCAGTTCTGCCACTTTATGGACGTGGACACCTACGAGCAGCCGGCCCTGCTGGCCGAGACGCTGGGCGACGATGCGCTCTTTTTGAAGGAAGGGGTCGAACTCAAGTTGCTGCAACACGAAGGGGAAACGATCGATTACGAACTGCCGATCACCGTCGAAATGAGAGTGGTAGAGGCCGAGATGGCCGTCGCCGGCGACACCGCCACCGGCGCAACCAAGGAGCTGGTGCTGGAAACAGGCCTCAAGGTGCGCGCCCCGCTCTTTGTCGACGCGGGTGACATGATCAAAGTGGACACCCGCTCCGGCACCTACATCTCCCGGGCCTAGATTATCTGGGCACCAACACGCTAGTCAAGGGCGGCGGCCGGTGGGCTGGACCGCCCTTTTTGCGAGGAGCAATTATGCGAACACGACGCACCATCACCATTCTGCTGGCAGCCGTTGTCGTGCTGCCCATGCTGGCCTCCGCCTTGCCCACGCTGATCACCGACTGGCTCTGGTTTGACAGCGTTGGCTTTGCGAGTGTCTTCAAGACGCAGTTGCTGGCCCGCTGGGGGCTGACGCTGGCCGGCGTGCTGGCCAGCCTGCTGGTGCTGGGCGGCAACGTGCTGCTCGCCATCCGCCTCACCGGCCGCTTCCCGTCCGTCAGCCGCATCAGCCAGCGGATCAACGTGGACCTGCGCGGGCAGACAGCCGCGCTGGGCTGGGTGGGCACGGCGCTGGTGGCGTTGGCGGCCGGGCTGATCGTGGGCAGCAACTGGGAAACGGTGCTGCGCTTTTTCAACGCCGGCAGCTTTAGCGTGACCGACCCGGTTTTTGGGCGCGACGTGGGCTTTTACGTCTTTCGCTGGCCATTCCTGCAACTGCTGGCCAACTGGGCGCTCTGGCTGGTGGGGCTAGCGCTGGTGGGCGCGGCGCTGATCCACGCCGGCGACCAGTTGCAGTCCGGCCGGGTGCGGCTGGCGGCGGCCGCCATGGACCACCTGACTGTGCTGGCGGCCGTCTTTTTGGGGTTGCGAGCATGGAACTATAGCCTGCAGCGTTACGACGTGCTCTACTCCGTGCACGGCGCGCTACACGGCGCGGGCTACACCGACCTGACCGTCAACCTGCCCGCCTACAACATCCTGGCGACGATCCTGGCGGTGGCGGCCGTGCTGATGCTGGCCAACCTCTTTGTGCGCAAGGCCTGGCCCATCTGGGTGCCGCTGGCCGTCTGGCTGGTCTTTTCCTTCCTGGCCCTCAACGTGGCCCCCTCGGTGGTGCAGCGGCTGGTGGTCACGCCGGACGAGTTGAGCCGCGAGCGGCCGTACATCGAGCTCAGCATTGCCTTTACCCGCCAGGCCTACGGGCTGGAGGCGGTCCAGGAGATCCCCTTTAGCGGCGAGGAGACGCTCACTACCCGGAATCTGGAAAACAACCAGGACACCATCAGCAACATCCGGCTGTGGGACTGGCAACCTTTGCAGCTCACCTACCGCCAGTTGCAAGAGATCCGCACCTATTACGAGTTCGGCGACGTGGACGTGGGCCGCTACGAGTTGGGCGGCGCACTGCGCTCGGTGATGATCGCGGCCCGCGAGATGCGCACCGACCAGTTGACCGAGCAAGCCCAAACCTGGCTCAACCAGCACCTGATCTACACCCACGGTCAGGGGGTGGTGCTGAACGCGGTCAACGAGGTGACCGAGGAGGGGCTGCCCAAGCTGCTGGTGCGCGACATCCCGCCCCAGGCGGGCGACCCGGCGCTGGAGATCACCCGGCCGGAGATCTATTTTGGCGAATCGCAGACCGGCTACGTGGTGGTAGGGACGAAGGAGGACGAACTGGACTACCCGCAAGGCGACGCCAACGTCTACACCCGCTACCATGGCACGGCCGGGGTCCCGCTGAACGGCCTGTTCCGGCGGCTGGCCTTTGCGCTGCGCTTTGGCGACCTGCCGCTGCTGATCAGCCGCTCCATCACCCCGGAGAGCCAGTTGCTGATGCACCGCGCCATCCGCGACCGGATCCAGGCGGTGGCTCCCTTCCTGTGGCTGGATCAGGACCCCTACGTCGTCATCTCGCAGGGCAGGCTGTACTGGATACAGGATGCGTACACTTATACCGGCCGCTATCCCTATTCCGAGCCGGTGACGGTCGACTATCAGCAGGTCAACTATTTGCGCAATTCGGTCAAGATCGTGGTGGACGCCTACGACGGCCGGATGACCTTTTACGCGGCCGACCCGGCCGACCCCATCCTGCAGACCTACGGGCGCATCTACCCCAACCTCTTGACCAGCTATGACCAGATGCCGGCCGCGCTGCGCCAGCACGTCCGCTACCCGGAAGACCTCTTTTCCATCCAGGCCCGCATGTACATGACCTACCACATGCGCGACGCGCAGGTTTTTTACAACCGGGAGGACCTCTGGCAGCCGGCGATTGAGGTGCGCGGCAGCCAGGAAGTGACGGTGGACCCCTACTTTGTCATCATGCGGCTGCCGGGCGAGGAGCAGAGCGAGTTCATGCTGATGCTGCCGCTGACGCCGACCAACAAGGACAACATGATCGCCTGGCTGTATGCCGATTCCGACGGCGACGATTACGGCGAGATGGGCGTGCTCGAGTTCTCCAAGCAGGAGCTGATCTACGGCCCGCGCCAGATTGAGGCCCGCATCGACCAGGACCCGACCATCTCGCAACAGCTTTCGCTGTGGAACCAGCGCGGTTCGCAGGTGATCCGCGGCAACATGATGGTGATCCCGGTGGACGGCGGCCTGATCTACGTGGAGCCGATCTTTTTGCAGGCAGAGAGCGGCCGCCTGCCGGAGCTCAAGCGGGTGATTGTGGCGCACGGCAGCCGGATTGCGATGCGGGAGACGCTGGCGGAGGCGCTGGCGGCCGTCTTTGGCGGGCAGGCTCCGGAGCCGGCCCAGCCGGTCAGCGAGCCAACCGAGCCCCCGGCGCTATCCGACGACCTGGCCGAACTGGCCCAACAGGCGCAGGAGCACTATCTGGCTGCCCAGGAATGTCTGAAAGCGGGCGATTGGACCTGCTACGGCCGGGAGCAGGGGGCGCTGCAGGCGGCGCTGGAGGCGTTGGTGGGGCTGACCGGGCAGAGCGACCAGTAGGCAGCGGTTTTGAAGCGTGCTATACTTGTCGCACATCACGCGTTGCGCACCATGAAGACACCGGCCGGAACCGAATGCAAGCACTACTTCCAGGACTTTCACCGCGGCCGCGACGTGCAAGAGTGCCGGCTGGCGCAGGCCAACCCGGACTCGCTCGACTGGCGGCCGGCTGACTGCGCCGCCTGCCCGGTGCCCGCCATCCTGCGGGCCAACGGCAACCCGGAGATGGTTCTCGTGCTGACCATCAAGCGGGGCAAGTTGGGGTTGGGACGCAAGCTGGAGGTGTCGGCCTTTTGCCACAAGCACGCTATCGAGATCAAAGAGCCGCCGGTGGGCTGCCCGCGCTGCCTGGCGGAACAGCCGGGGCTGGCGGCGCTGTTTGGGGAGGGCGACCGATGACGCTGCACGCGATCCTGTTTGACCTGGACAACACGCTGCTGGTCAACGACATGAACCAGTTCCTGCCGGCCTACCTCAAGCTACTGTCCGGCTATGCGGCCGGCCGCTACGAACCCCGGTCGCTGATCCAGCACCTGCTGGCGGCCACCGAGGTGATGGCGGCCAACACCGACCCGGCCGTGACCAACGAGCAAGCCTTCTGGGGACGCTTTAGCGAGCTGACCGGCTTTGACCACGCCGAGATGACCCCCTTTTTCACCCGCTTTTACGAGACCCGCTTTAACGAGCTGCAGGCGCTGACCGCAACCCGGCCGGAGGCCCGGCCGCTGGTCGAGTGGGCGATGGCGCAGGGGTACCGGACGGCGGTCGCCACCAACCCGATGTTCCCAGAGATCGCCGTGCGACGCCGGCTGGTTTGGGCCGGGCTGGACGACCTCCCCTTTGACCTGGTGACCCATTACGAGAACATGCACGCCGCCAAGCCGCATCAGGGTTACTACCGCGAGATCGCCGCGATGCTGGGGGTGGCCCCGGCCGAGGCGCTGATGGCGGGCGACGACTGGGAGCTGGACATCGCCCCGGCCGCTGCGGTGGGGATGCAGACCTACTGGATCACGCCCGATGGGGTTGCGCCGCCCGACGAGCAACTGCCGCTGGCCGGCCGCGGGTCGCTGGCCGACCTGCGCCGCTGGCTGGAGAGCTGACGATGCGCAACCGGTTGCCCGCGGAGGAGCTGGCCCGGCGGCTGGCCGAGACCGCCCCGGCGCTGCAGGCGCTGGCGGCCGGGCAGAGTTTGGAGGTCTTGCGCTTCCGGCCGGCAGCCGATGAATGGTCGGCGGCCGAGGTGATCTGCCACCTGCGGGACGTGGACCGCGAGGTGCATCTCCCCCGGCTGCAGAGTTTGATCGGGCAGGAGGAGCCGTTCATGCCCGGCGTTGTCTCCGACGACTGGGTGAAGGAGCGGGACTATCAGGCGCAGGACCCGCTGGCCGCACTGGCGGCGCTGCACCGGTCGCGGGCGGAACTGCTGGCGTTGCTTCCCCCGGCCGGCGACCCCATCTGGGAGCGGCGCGGCCGGCACACCTTTTTTGGCCCCACCTCGTTTTGGGAGCTGGTCTGCCTGGTGCTGGAGCACGACGAACTGCACGTGACACAGGTAAGGGAGACGCTGGCGGCCGCGTCGGAACGCGCGATGGCTGCCTGATACAAGGGGGGATGGGGTTCAATACTAGACGGAGGTTCGAATGAAGATTTACCTGGACACCGCAATCATTGACGAGATCCGCGAGGCGGTCTCCTGGGGGGTGCTGAGCGGGGTGACGACCAACCCATCGCTGATGATGCAGGCCGGCACCAGCGATCTGAAAAAGGTGACGGTGGAGATTTGCGAGCTGGTGCAGGGGCCGGTGAGCGCCGAGGTGGTGAGCACCGACGCGGCCGGCATGCTGCGCGAGGCGGCCGAGATCGCCACCTGGCACGAACACATCGTCATCAAAATCCCCACCACGGCCGAAGGGCTGAAGGCGATCAGCCAGATCCGCCACTGGTGGGTGGACACGGCCGGGGCGCTGCACACCGACCCCGACGATGACCCGCTGCTCTCCGGGGACGAGTATGGCTGGCGGGCGCGGGTCAACGCGACGCTGGTCTTTTCCGCGGCCCAGGGGCTGCTGGCTGCCACGGCCGGGGCGGCCTACGTCTCGCCGTTCGTCGGCCGGCTGGACGACGGCGGGCTGGACGGGATGGAGGTGGTCAGCGAACTGGTGGACATCTTTGACAATTACGGCATCGAGACCGAGGTGATTGCCGCCAGCATCCGCCACCCGCAACACGTGGTGCAGGCCGCGCTGGCGGGGTCGGACATTGCCACCATCCCCTTTGGCGTGCTGAAAAAGATGATCTACCACCCGTACACCGAGGTCGGATTGAAGGCGTTCCTGGACGACTGGGCCAGGGTCAGCCGGTAGCCCCGGAATGGAACCACAAAGGGCACAAAGGTTGCACAAGACTGGAGAGCTTTAACCCACGGGGAAACGGTTTGTTTTCCTTGGTGTCTTTGTGCCTTGGTGGTAAGCGGCCGTTCTGAGCAATTGGCACCTGCTTCAGCAGTCAGTAGTGAGTTGGAGGTGTGGCGATGTTGGAGACAGACGGGTTTGATTTTCCGTGCGGCGCGCCGGACGGGGAGGGTTATTACGTGGCGGCCGGGCTGGCCGAGCAGCCGTACTACGACCGCTTTAGCGCCTGGCACACCGGCGAGGACTGGAACGCCTCCAGGCCGCCGCGCGGTGACGTGGACCTGGGCGACCCGATCTACGCGGTGGCCCACGGCCGGGTGACGGCCGCTGACCACTATGTCCCGTCGTGGGGCAACGTGGTCCTGGTCGAGCACCAACTGCCGGACGGGAGCATGGTCTGGTCGCAGTACGCCCACTGCCAGGAGATGGCGGTGTCGGCCGGCGACGAGGTGCGGCGCGGCGACAAGCTGGGCACGATTGGCAAAGGGGCCGGCGACCGCTGGCCCGCCCATCTCCACTTTGAGATCCGCAAGCAGGAGTTGGCCCCCAACGCCTGGGGCTGGTCCAGACAGCAGGTGCTGGAGCGGTACTACCACCCGAGCGAGTTTATCCGCGCCCACCGGCCGGGGGTGACCGAAAAGCTGATCACCGTGGACGAGAGCGAGCCGGACTTTGTGCGCTTTGGGGAGGCGTACTGGAACGAATCACAGGTGGGCTACCGGGGGCACAGCTACTGGACCTGGACGGTGGACCATTACCAGGGGGAGGCGTGCGTGGCCGAGTGGCGGCCGCAGCTAACCGAGAGCGGCCTGTACCAGGTGATGGCCTTTATCCCGCGGGTCAACGCCAGCACGCAGCAGGCGCGCTACTGGGTGACCCACCGCCGCGGCCGGGAGCTGGTAGTGCTGGACCAGTCCCGCTATTACGACGAGTGGGCCAGCCTGGGGCGCTTTGCCTTTTCGGTGGCGCAGCCGGCCGCCGTGCGGCTAAGCGACATGACCGGCGAAGCGTACCACCGCGACCGCGGCCAGCGCAAGGCGATTGCCTTTGACGCCCTGCGCTTTATCCTGCTGGATTGAGGGCCCCGGCCGGCAGATGTCCGGGCTTCCAGGTCGGGGAACCTGGCAGCGGATCTCGCCCAATAGGACTCTTCCGTCATCAGCATGTTTGTTTAGTAGCCTTTCAACCACTGATTCCGTTAACACCCCAACGACCCCTATCAAAAAAACAGGAGCCACGCCAGCCAGCGAGCCTGGGGAAACCAGATATCTTTGTATTCAGAAAGCGACACGGCCGTCAGAATCATGGCGGCAATTCCCGTGAGGTGACCAACAATCTCTTCACCTGACCGTTCCCACAACCAGAATCCTTGATGCCTGCCCTCCTTGGCATTGGGTGTTTTTGTGTCCATGCGTATCACGCCTCCTGCGTCACAGGTTTGCACAATTCCCCCCGGCCGCGCTCCGCCCTTGGGTCAGCGCCGTTGCGGCGCGCCGGCCGGGGGTTGGGTGGGTTATGCGGTTGGGACCAGGCCCGGCCGGCTGTTCGACCGGATCGTGCGGGTGTTCGGCATTCCAGAGCGCTGCCAGCTCGGCCGAACTCTTGCCAATATTCTCCGCGTTCTTAATGATCTTATTAGGCAAAGGGCGGTTGGTTCCCCAGGTACCGGATGCGGCCACGCCCAACCCCTTTCAGTCACACCTCCTTTCCTACCTCTCCACCAGCGGCAGATAGACATAGCGGAGCGCCCCGGCCGGCCAATACTCGTCCGCGCCGATGTCATAGCCCAACCCGTACGGCCGGGGCTCCCCGTCCATGTCCCGGATCACGCTGGCGTCCACCCCCGCGTCCCGCGCCGCGCTCGTCCCGCAGATGTGGTAATCGCCGCCGGCCGGGTTCAGAAAGCACGGCTCGCCCCACAGGTTGACCGTCCCGGTCAGCACCGTCCCCGCCCCGCCCCAGTCGCTCCCGTTGCTCCAGGCACCAGCGCCCCACAGCGTGGCTAGCAGCTTGACTGTATTGCCGGCCGTGACCGAGATTCCCACCATCTGGCTGACCACGACGGTGTTGGTCATATTGACGCTGCTGTAGGTGATTACGCCACCGCCAAATTCGGTAACATAAAAGCCGCTGCCTTCCCCTCCCACATTGCGGGCAACGGTGACATGGCGCAGGTGCGGCCTGGAGGCTTGCACGTACAACCCGCTTCCCACCACGGCGGCCTGGTTATCCGCGACCACCAGGTTGGTCAGCACCGGTTCTGCGTTCCAGAGCATCAGACCGCCGCCCTGTTCGCCCGTGTTTCCACGGATGGTCTCCCGGTCGTACGAGCCAAAGCCATCTTGCAAATACAGGCCACCACCCTGTGCGGCGGCGTTGTCCGTGTAGGTGTTGCCCCGAAAGGCAGACATACCGTAGATCACGGCCGCGCCGCCGCCATTCATCCACGCTGTGTTGGAGGCCAGGGTGTTATCCTGCACGCTGGCCGGGCTGTTCCAGAGATAAAGACCCCCACCCCCCTCGAAGACGCCGATTCCCAGGGCGTTGTTGGAGAGAAAGGTGTTGCCGCTGAGCACCGCTTGCGTGAGGTCCAGATAGCCTCCACCACCACTGTACTGGGCGGTGTTTGACTCGATCTGGTTCCCGCTCAGGGCTGGCGTGCCCAGATAAACGTACACGCCGCCGCCCTCGGATGACGCCGTGTTGGCGCGGATGGTATTGGCACTGAGCGCTGCGGTACTGCTGCCCAGATACACCCCGCCGCCACGCGTCGCCGAGTTCTCCACAATCGTACAGCCACTCACCAGCAAGTTGCTGCCACCACCCACGTACATCCCGCCGCCTCGGTTTGAGGTATTGCCACGCACCAGGTTGCCTGTGACCGTGGCCCCAGCCCCACCGACGTAGATGCCACCACCATATCCTGAAAGAGTGGTGGTGTTGGTGGTCACCAGGTTGCCTGAAACTGTGGCCGCACTCCTGACCACATACAGCCCGCCGCCTTCATCAGCATGATTTCCAAAGATGTGGTTATCGGCAATCAGCGCGGTAGCAGTGATCACATACACCCCACCGCCCGCGTCGATCACCCAGACCGGGCCCCCGCCCAACCCATCGGCATCGCCGCCGGTCATGCGCAGCCCTTCGATCGTCGGGCTGATGATCCCGCTGATGACCATCACCCGCCCCAGCCCCTGCGCGTCCAGCACCGTCGGGTTGGCAGTCGGGTCCGGTGGCTCCCCAAAGCCGGGGGCCAGGTAGCCCCCACGGATCGTCACCGTCTTGCTGAGGTACACCACCTGCGCCAGACCCCCGTGACTGTTCACCTGCGTGTACGTCCCGGCCGCCACCTTGATCACATCCCCCATCCCGGCCGCGTCCACCGCCTCCTGAATGACCGCATAGTCGCACCCGGCCGCACAGACCGTGTGCTCCACAGTAGTAGCCGCCCCGGCCGGGCCTGCGGCCAGCGCGTTCAAACCAAGGAATACGAGTGCCATCACCCCCAGCATCAAAACAGCAACCAGCATCGACCGTCGCATCATGGGCCTCCTTTGAATCGAACTATGGACCAAACAGTCACTCGCTGCCTGCAAAGCACCGCTCGTGACTATCCGATGCAGTCCCTCTCCCAATCCCGCCACCATCACATCCCGAATTCTGCCCGGCCGTCAATTGGGGAAACTACCAATTTTCGGCCCTGGTTAACCCTTCTCATTCCGTGGACAACCGGGAGCCAGCGGCCTTTTTCTACGTACAAATACGAAATCCGGCCCAGATTAGTACATAGACGCAGGGCCAGGGCCCAACGAGCACCGCGTGGCAGAAAACGGGCGGCGGGTGCCAATCCTGCTGGCACCCGCCTAGAAAACCCTCGCTCGAACAATTCCTCGCCTCCCCTCCCCATTCCCGCGCTAGCCCGCGTCCCCGGGAATGACATCCGCAAACCAGCGGCCGTCAGCCGCCACTCCACGGGTGTTTTCACACACTACAACACACATCTCTACGCTTCCTCGTGTTCCAACCGGCCACCCGGCAACCAGAGCGTAAAGAACAGCTCGCCAGCCTCCGCTTTGGCCGTAAAGTGCCCGCGATGCTGCTCCAGGATCGCCCGCACCACCACCAGCTCCAGGTCGACCGTGCCGCGGGCAAATGGCTCAAAGAGATCAAAAAACTCGCCCTCCGGCACGGAAAAACCGGGGCTGCGGATCGCCAGGCTGACCCACTTGCCCTGGACCGTCAGGCGGATGACCGCCCGATCGTCGGCCGGCTGGCTGCGGGGCGCAAAATGGATCAGATTGTACACCGCCCGTCCCAGCAACCGCGGGTCAACGTGCACCTGCACCTTGGGATTGGCACAGGATACCTGGTAAAGGGCGTTGTCCTGGCCGGGCTGCGCCCAGATCGAGTCCTGCACCGCCTGGGCCAGCAACTCCAGCGAGACCGTGCCGTGCTCGGCCGGCTGGCCGTCCAGCAACTGGGAGAGCAGGCTCAGGTTCTCAATCAGCCGGCCCAACCGGCCGGTCTCTTCCAGCAGCACCTGCTGGTAATAGGCCTGCCGGTCAACCCGCCCGTTGACCAGCAGGCCGGCAAAGAGGTGCAACTTGGAGGCCGGCCCCCGCAACGCCTGCGCAAACCGGCCGAGCAAGCTGGACCAGCACTCTTGACCCAGGGTGCTGGCCTCTGCCTGCTGCAAGTTGACCATCCGTGCATAGCCCGGCCAATCGGCCGGTGCCACCTTGCCCTGCAAGGTGGCACAAGACAACGGCAACAGGCCGTAATCGCCCTGCTGAATGAGCTGCTGGAGAAAAGCGCGCACCCGCTCCCGCTCGGCCGGGGGGAGCTTGCCGTTTAGCCAGCGACGGGCCGGGTCGGTGGCGTAGCGGATGACACCCGACTCATCCGCTACCACCCAGGCCCCGCTGAGTGCGCGCATGCCGGTCGGCAACTCGCCGGCCGGCTCGGCGGGGAGCAAATTCATGAAGAAAACGCCCAAACGGCCGGTGGAGCCTCTGCCAGGCGGCCGTGGTCCGGCCCGTATTGGCCTGTAATGGCGCTGGCAAACTCGCCCAGCGTGTCCGCCCGGACGGTCATCAAAAAAGCGCGCTCGTCATCGGTGAGGGCGTCCACCTTGGACAGGATCTGCGCCCGGCTGCCGTTGAGCAAGCGGGTGCAGAACCCGGGATCCAGCAGGGCGCGCCCGACCAGTTGTTGCATCGCCGGGCGTGACAGATGGGCCGGCTGAGGGGCAATTCCCGGAAAAGGCCCAGAAATCAGTTCCATCATGCGCTCCTAGCAACCACCAATGCCGCCATCACCGAGGGGGATGCAGGCAGCGGCGGATTCGGGGGCAGCCAGCGAAACAACCAGGCCCAGCAGGGTCAACCCAACCAGCAACAGGCGGGAAGCCTTGGGGTTTGAGAGAACGGCGTAGAGTTTAGAATTCAACTGAGACATTTCAACACTCCTTTTAACCATTGCTTGGTAAACTGTCTACATCCTATCATGCCCCTCTTACAAACCTCTTACAAAATGGCCCAAAAAACAGCCAATTTGGGGGCAATTTGGCCGTTTACCTTAAAATTTTCGAGGTTGGATGGAGAATCAGGGGTTAGTCAGGGAGAACCTGGCGCTACCATCCTTGGCACCCAGGCAAGCAGGCTTGGACGGGCGGGATTAAACAGCCTGGGGGACGGTTCAGCATCTCGGCAAGGGGCGAAAACGGCCGGGGGGCTGCGTTGATCGTAGATAGGGATACAGGGGAATACAGCTTGGCGCCGCGCAGCGTTGATAAACGAGTTACCTGGTGGGTGCAGCCAGCCTTTGTTTTACCGCAGATAGCGCAGCGATTAACTTGGATTTTCTCGGCGTGCTCGGCGGTTCGTCCTCGAACTGCGTAGGTCCTGTTACAAAGCCCGGATCTGTTCCGCCAGATCGCGCGTACGGGGGTCGGGCTCTGCTTCCAGGTCGCGCCGCAAGATGAGGGTGCACTCTTCGTACTGGCGCAACGCCTCGGCCTTGCGCCCCCCGCTGGCGAGCGCCTTCATCAGCCGGCGATGAACATCCTCTCGATAGGGGTCGGCCGCCAGTGCCCGCCGGTACCAGTGCTCAGTTTCGTCATAGTCCCTGGCCGCGGAATAATAGTCCCCCAGGGAGATCATGGCCGAGAGGTAGTGCCCCTCCAGCTCCCGTCGCCGCGCCAGCACCCACTCCTCATGGTCTTCTGCCAGGTAGGGGCCGGAATAAAGGTCCGCCGCCTGCTTGAGCAGCTCGACGCGCCTCCGGCCGGGCGGCAGTTTATTGGCCTGCGCCACGGCCGCTTCAAACTCGGCTACATCGTACCAGATCGCGTGCGAGTCGCCGATGCGATAAATGGTCTCCTCGGGCAGGTATTGCAGCAGATCAACCCCAATAACCTGACGAGCGGCATGCATGGACACATGCAGCCGGGGAATGGCCCTGTTCTCTGCCGTGCTGGGCCAGAAAACGGCGAATAACTCACTGCGGGGGACTTGCGGCCGGTCGATGACGTACAGGAACAACAACCGGGCGATCGCTCGCTTCCAGTCAGCCTGCGCCAACTCGACGCCGTCCAGCAAGACCCGGCCAGCGCCCAAAGCAAACACCTGCAGGGCGGCCGAGGTGGTTTCCTCTGTTATCTGCCGCGCAAAAATCGCGCTGCTTTTCTCCAGTAGACGAATGCGCTGCCGCAACAGCGCCAGCGCGGGCGGGTTTACCTGCTGGCGCTCGGCCAGGGCCAGCACAGCAGGGTGCTGCCGGGCCTCCAGCGCAAACCGGTGATCCCCCTGCCCTCCCTCTTCTCCCACAGACAGCGCCCGCTCCAGTGCTTGCAGCGCCACCCAGTCGGCACCGCGCCGCCGGTGCGCTTCGGCCAACCACAGTTCGGCAATCGCCAGTTCGGGGTTGGTGCGCTGCCCGGAAACCCAGTCGCGGCTCTTCTCCAGCAGACTGAGCGCCTCATCAGCCCGCCCCAATTCTAACATGATGGCTCCCCGTTCCAGCCAGATGCGGGCGCACAGGTCTGCCCCGGCCGGCTCGTCCACACGGTCAATCCAGACCAGCGCCTGACTCAGGTCGCCCATCAACCGATGGCAGGTGGCAAGACCGATTCGCGCTTGATTCCCAAGCCGCCGATCCTCAATCTTGGCCGCCAGCTCCCATGCCTGTTGATAGACATCCAACGCCTTTTCCAGCAGGCCGGCATCGCGCCGCAGATCCCCCTGGCCAATCAAGACCAGCGCCTCGCCCGGTTTCTGCCCACTCTGGCGGGCGGCTTCCAGCGCATCCCGGTACAGACGGCCGGCGGCCTGCAAGTCACCCATCATGTGGTGCACGTAGGCCGAGTTGTTTAGCGGCATCACTAGCGAATTGGGGTTCCCTTTACCGCGCAGGATGTCCAGACCCCGCTCCTGATAAGCCAATGCCTCCTGGGTATGACCCTGGGGGAACAGCACAAACACCAGGTCCAACAACACGCGGCTCTCGAAAAGATCGTCACCGGCCGCCCGGTACAGCGCCAACGAGCGCAGCAAATAGTCGCGCGCCCGGACACCGTTTCCTTGCTGATAGTAGCATAAACCGGCTACGCGCAACGCATAGGCCTCGGTATTACCCCCCGGCCGGCTCACCAGCAATGGCTCCAGCACTGCCAGCGCCTGCTCCGGCCGGCCTTGCCGGTACCAGATAAAGCCCTGATCTACCTGAACGGTGGGAAGCAGAGAGATACCGGCCGGGTTGTTTTGCAACCGGTCCATGATGTCCAGCGCCTGGGCGTAATCGCCCCGGTCGGCCAGGATCCAACTCGCTCGCATCTGCAGATTGGGTGCATTGTCCGCCAGGCTGGCCAGCGCCTGGTGCCACTCCAGCAGCCACCCGTGCCGGCCGGCTCGGTAGAGCTCTGGAGCCACCTCATCCATCAGCGGAGCCGCATCGCGCGACTGGCCTACCTGCAGGAAAAAGCGGATCGCTTCCTCCAGTTCCCCTTGCTGGGCATACAAGCGTGCGGCCAACCGCTGCAATGCCTCTGGCCGGCCAGGGTCCCAGGCCTCCAGTTGCTCCAGCAAAAACTCGCGGAACAAGGGATGATAGCGAAAACGCACCCCCGCAGCGTCCTCCACCCGCTCAATAAAGAGGTGCTGGGCTTCCAGCGTGGCAAACACAACTGCCGCGTCGCTGCGATGGAGCAGCGCGTCGCACATTTCCACCGTCATCCAGCGCAACACGGCCGTCTGCATCAGAAAATCGCGCACGTGGGGCGGCTGCATGGCCAGCACTTCCCGCGTCAGGTAGACATAGATGGTATCCAGAGAGCCACCGGCCGGGCGCGGCTGGATCACCAGGTGGCGGGTAAGCTGCTGGGTAGCCAGCACGATGCCGGTTGCCCACCCTTGCATCTGCTGGGTCAGCGCTTCCGCGTCGGCCGTCAAAATGGTCAGATTGTGATTCTGTTCCAGCAGCGTCGCCGTCTCGTCGGCCGAAAAACAGAGCTCTTGCGGGATCACCACCCCCACGTCTTGCCTGGCAGCCAGGGTAATCAGGTCAATGGCGGGCAACGTCCGGCCGCTGAGGATCAGCCGCATCTGGGGGGGTAAAAAGCGCAGCAGGCGATCCAACAACCGGTTGACAGCTGGCTGGTCCACCAGATGGTAATCATCCAGGATCAGGATAAACAGCTCGTCAACCTGGTCCACCACCTCGTTGACCAGCACCGCCACCGCGTCCTCGGCCGGGGTGCCGTTGCCCATGGCCGCACGGGTGAGCGAGCCGATCCCCGGAAAGCGCTGCGCAATACTGGCCGCGAGGTCGGAGAGGAATTGGGCCGGGTCGCGGTCGTCCTCATCCAGCGCCAACCAACAGACAGAGAGCTCAACCTCACGGGCGAAATCCACCAGCAGCGAGGTCTTGCCAAAGCCGGCCGCCGCGGTCACCAGCGTCAGCTTGCGATCCAGGTTGCGGTATAGAACGTCCAGCAATCGCTGGCGCCGGACCAACCCCGACCGGCGGGCCGGGACAATCAGCTTGGTCTTGATGCTCATCGGCTATTTTGCACGCGCGCGGCGGAACTCTCACCGCCAGAACTGCATTATAGAATCCCCCAGGCTGGCTGTCAAAGGCACATTGGTCCCAGAACGTTGGAGCGGACAAACGGCCGATCAGTCAAAGTGCGCCACGGTGACCCCCCAGCCCCCTTCGCCATCTTTGCCGTCCTCAAACCGGCTCACGTGCGGATGGTTTTGCAGCGCCTGCCGCACGGCCGTGCGCAGCGCACCGGTCCCCTTGCCGTGGATAATGCGCACCCACGGCGCGTTGCCCAGCACGGCCGTGTCCACAAAGCGATCCAGTTGGCCCAGTGCCTCTTCCACCCGCATGCCGCGCAGGTCCAGTTCGACGTGGGCGGTCGTTGACCGCGTTGCCGAGCGCGGAAGATCGCGCTCCGGGGGCGCGGCCGGCTTGCTCTTGCGCCATTCCAGCTCTGCCAGACCGGCCCGCGTGCGCAGCCGGCCGATTTGCACTTCAGCCTGCTCGGCATCCACTGCCAGTACCTCGCCCTCGATTCTCAGGTTGGTCAGCCAGACCGTGTCCCCAACTTGCAGCGGCCGGTCAATTGACGCACTTGCCATGCGCTGCGCCAGGGGCTTGGGCTCCTGGGCCATGTTGCGCGATGCCCGCTCCACCTCTTGCCGTAGTTTGCGGATTTCCGACAACGGCTGCCCGGCCGCGCTCAACTCTCGCTGCAAATCGCGCAACTGCTCGCGAAATTCGTCCAGCTCCGCCTGGGCCTGTATGCGCGCCTCCTGCAGCACCCGCAGTCGCTCCAGGTCGATCTCGCGCAATCGGTTTTGCAGTTCGCCTCGCTTCTCCTCCGCATCCTTGCGCACTCGCTGGGTCGCCACCAATTCAGCCTCAGCATCGTCCCGGGCCTGGTGGATCGATTCGAGCAGATCCTCGGCCCGCAGCTCAGTGTCGGAAATCAGCGCGCGGGCCGCGTCAATGATGTCCTCTTCCAGCCCCAACCGGCCGGCGATGGCAAAAGCGTTGGACCGGCCGGCCAGCCCGATGCGCAGCCGGAAAGTGGGGGCCAGCGTCTCCAGGTCAAATTCCACGCTGGCGTTGCTCACCCCGGCCGTGGCGTGCCCGTAGAGTTTAAGCTCCGGGTAGTGGGTGGCGACAAAGGTCGTCGCGCCGCGGTCGCGCAGGTAGGTGAGGATGGCGCGGGCCAGTGCCGAGCCCTCGGCCGGGTCCGTGCCTGCCCCCAACTCGTCCAGCACCACCAAGCCGCGCTCATCCGTCTGCCGCAGGATCTCCACCACGTTGACCATATGGCCGGAAAAGGTGGAGAGGCTTTGCTCGATAGATTGCTCATCGCCAATGTCGGCGAAAACAGCCTCAAACACCGAAAGTGTTGCCTGGGTACAGGGCACGTGCAGGCCAGATTGGGCCATCAGCGCCAGTAGCCCCACCGTCTTGAGCGAGACGGTCTTGCCGCCGGTGTTGGGGCCGGTGATGACCACGATGTAGGTCTGGTCATCCAGCACGACGTCAATGGGCACCACTGTGTCCCGCTTGAGAAGCGGATGGCGCGCCTGCACCAGCCGGATGGTCGAGCCGGGGTGCATCCCTTTCATCGGCCGGAACGGCACCAGTTCCGGCTCCACCGCGTCGATGGCGTCCGCATACTTGGCCTTGGCAAATGCCAGGTCCAGCACGGCCAGCGTTTCCACCGTCCAGCGAATGCGGTCCGCGTGCTCGGCCACCAGATCGGACAGTTCCGCCAGGATGCGCTGGATCTCTTGCTCTTCCTCCAACTGCAGTTCGCGGAACTGGTTGTTGAGGTCCACCGTGCCCAGCGGCTCAATCCAGAGCGTCGCGCCGCTGGCAGACTGGTCATGGACAATGCCGCGAATCCGCCCCTTGAAATTGGATTGCAGCGGGACCACCCAGCGGCCGCCGCGCTGGCTGACGATCGGCTCCTGCAAGTACTGCGCCGATTGAGAGTTGAGCAGCCGCTGCAGCTTTTCTTGGATGCGGTCGCGGGCCACCCGCAACTCGCGCCGCAGGCGGGCCAGTTTGGGGCTGGCGCTGTCCAGCACCATCCCCTGGTCGTCCAGCGCCCCCTCGATGGCGGTCACCAATGCAGGCAAGTCCGTGATGCCCTGGGCCTTGGCGGCTAGCAGCCGAAACTCGATCTCGCCGTGGGTGATGGTGCGTTTGAGCCGACGGGCCGCCAGTAGCGTCCCCTGGATGTCCAGCAGTTCCTGCGGCAGCAGGACCGCTCCTCGCGAGGCACGGGCGGCGGCCGAGCGCACGTCTCTGGCGCCGCCCACGCTGGCGTCGGTTTTTGAACTGAGCAACAACCGTGCCTCGGCCGTCTCTGCCACCAACCGCCGGGCTGTTTCCAGGTCAGTCTCCGGCCGCAGGGCGCGCGCCAACTCCGCACTGGCGGAAAAGGCGGTTTGCGCCGCCAGCCGCTCCAGTATCTTGTCCAACTCCAGGGTTCTGATCGCCTTGTCCATCGCCGGGGGAGTTTAACACAAGCCGGCCGGCTGTAAAGGGCGGCTGCCCTATTCGATCAGCCAGGCACCCCGGCCGGGCCGGCTGACAATGATGGTGGCCCCCAGTTCAACCAGCAGCGGCCGCAGGATGGCCTCCAGCGCCGACTGTTCGGCCACCTCGCAAATCAGGTGGACGTTGGCCCCCGCGTCGATGGTGAAAAAGAGCGCCAGGCCCTCCCGCCGCCAGCCCTGCACCGCGTGGATCAGGCGCAGCGTTTCCGGCCGCCAGTAGAACACCCCGCTCAGCCAATCCGCGCCCGCCAGCCGGCCGGTCATCGCAATGGCGTGCATCGAGATCGCCTCGCGCTCGGCCGCCAGCGCCAGCGAGCCAAAATCGCGCGCCAGTAGCGCGCGGCGCACAGCATCCAGCGTCTCCGGCAGCGCCTGCAAGCGTGCAGCAAAAAGCGGGCTGGTCCACGCCGCCCGGTGTCCGGCCGACGATGAAATCTCTTTGGGCTCGGCCTTGAAGACGGCCGTCAGCACCCGCAGCTCCCAATGCTCGGCCGGCGCAAGCTGGACCGCGTACGAGGTTGCGTCGCTCTCCCCAGCCAGCCACTCCACATAGCCGCCGTGGATGGAGCGGCAGGCCGACCCCGACCCCTTGCGCGCCAGGATCGACAGCTCGCGCTGGTCCAGCTCCAGCCCGGCCGCCCGGCTGGCCGCCAGCGAGAGCGCCGCAAAGGCCGAGGCAGATGAAGCGATCCCGGCCGCGGTGGGAAAGTCATTGGCCGACTCGACCGCGGCGCGCTGCCGGATGCCCGCCATCTGACGCACCCAATCCAGATGGCGCGAGACGCGGGCGGCGGCACGCGCTTCGGCCGGCTGGCCGTTGATGGTCACCGTATCGTGCGGTAGCCCCGGCCGGAACGCGACCGTCGTGGTGGTGGTCGCCCCGCCCAGGTTGATGGAAATGGACGAATTGGCGGGAATATTGAGCCCCTCGTCCACCTTGCCCCAGTATTTGACCAGCGCCAGGTTGGGATGGGCGGCCGCGGTTGTGCGCACAGCTAGAACTGGACCATCAGGGCAACGGTGTAGCCGTCCCGCCAGACGTTGAGGTTGACCATCTGGCCGGCCTGGATTTCCGCCATAACCCGGTCCACATCCCCGCCGGCTTGCACCGCGCGGCCGGCCAGCTCGACGATCACATCGCCAACCTGCAAGCCGGCCCGCCCGGCCGGGGAGTTGCTTTCTATCCGGCCGACGTAGGCCCCGGCCGGCAGTTGCAACCCCTGTTTGGCCGCGATCCGCGTCGCATCGGCAATGGCAGCGCCCAACCGTGGGGCCGCCTGGCGGGCCAAAAGCTGGTCGATGGCCGGCCGGTTAAAGCCAACCACCACCTGCCCGTTGATCACCACCACCGGCACCCCCTGCTGCCCGGAGAGTTGCACCATGCGCGCCCCGGCCGCCCGGTCGCGGCTGACGTCGTACTCGGTAAACGGAATCGCCGCGCTGGTTCAGGTAGGCCTTGACCTGATGGCAAAAGCCGCAGGTCGGCGTGCTGTACACCTCCACGCTCACGCCGGCCGTCCCACCGTGGTCATGTAGATCACGCTCTCGTCCTCGCCGTCCACCCCCAGCAGCGCGTTGGCCTCGTCGTCGTACAGCGCGGCGATCTGGCAACTGCCCAGCCCCAGCCCGACGGCCGCCAGCGCCACGTTCTGCGCCATGTGGCCGGCGTCCAGATAGACGTAACGATAAGCCCGTTGCTTGTACTTCCACTTGGAGCGCGGAAAGACGGCGGTCCAGACAAAGACCATGTTGCAGGCCAGCGCAATCCGCTGGTCCAACGCGGCCGCTGCCGTCTCGACGCGATAGTCGCCCGCCCGCAACTGCTCCAGCGCGTGAGCCTCCACCGCATAATGGTAGATGCCCGGCTCGACGCCCGCCACGTTGTGCACCGCCAGGTAAGTTTCCACCGGATAGAGCGCCCCGGCCGAGGGAGCCGCGCGCAGCGCGATGTTCGGCCGCCGGGCGGTGATGCCCTGCCCCGCCCACAGCAGTTGGGATAGCGCGGCCTCGGCGAGCGGCGCATCCTCGATAGCCCCGCAGGCTGCGCCGCGCCTGGATGGCCTCCCACAGCGGCGCTCCGCCGGCCGTCTCCGGCCGGCTCAAAGGGAGCAAAGGAGCGTCAGGGTAGCGCTTGTAGGTTTCCGGCTTGGTGTCCCAATCCAGCCGGCCGCCGGGCAGCCGGCCGCGGGTGTATTTCAGCTCCCGCTGGAACCGGTCGCCAACCCCCTCCATTATCCCAGCATCTCCGCCAGCCGACGCAGGTGCTGCTTTTCTTCCGCAATGATGCGGACGACCGTCTTTTTCTCGCCTTCGGGCACCATGTCGCGCAGGTCGTGGAAAAAGAGCAGCGTCTCTTTCTCAAAGCCCATCGCCATGCGGATGGCCTCCTGCTCGTTTTCGACCTTGTCCGCCAGCGCCAGCGACTTGTCCTCGCCCTCAAAGAAAGCGCTCTGCACGGTGGCCTGCAGGTAACCCAGGTAGTTGCTCCACTCGTCCTGGGTCAGCAGCGGCTGATCCCATGCCGTCTGGGCCAGCTTCTGAAAGGCCTGAAAGTGGTACACCTCTTGCTGGGCCAGCTCCTCAAACAGCGCCTTGACGGCCGGGGATGCGGACTTGGCCGCCACCCGGCGGTAAAAAGCCTCTCCGTTTTTCTCCAACTCGAGCGCCAACTCGACGACGTCGGTCGCCTTGAATACTGCCATAGGGTCCTCCTGTTAATCTAATCCATGCCTCTGCTCACAGCGCCCCCAGTTTACCCGAAATGCGCCCGCTTGTCACGAAAAAGTTATCCGCTGGCGCGCCTGGCAAAAAGGGTATCCAGGCCGGGGGGCTTCTGGAAGACCCACACTGGTTTCTGTGTCAAACCCGCCCTGTGTTGGTATCAAAGCCACACCGTGTTTGGTCCAATTTCACATTGTGTTTGCGCACGACCCGCACCGGCCGTGCTAATCCGCTAACGCGACCAGCAGTTCCTTCACCGTGGCGTTAACGTCCCGCGCCCGGCCGCGTGCCTGGGCGGCGGCAACCACGTCGGGGGGCAAGCTTGCGGCGACCTCGGCCATCGGCCGGCCGGCCACATCCTCAAACCAGCGCGAGTTGGACACGTACGGGTGGCGGGACGCCAGCGCATAGATCTCGACCGCCCGCTCCGGTTCCCCTCGGTCGGCGAGCCAGAGGGCCAGCCCTGCCGTGCCCAGCGAGAGGCCGGGCGGCGCCCCGATCTGCCGCGCTATCTCCAGCCCTTCCGCCAGTCCGTGGGCGGCGCGCTCCAGGTCACCCAGTCCGATGTCGGCATAAGCCAGCGCCGGGAGGGTCAGCGCCGAACCCTCTCGTGTCCCAGTCTCCTGATGGATGCGGCTGGCAGCCGCCAGTTGCTCCCGGGCCTCGGGATACGCTCCCCTCGCCACCGCCAACCGCCCGAGATGATAGCGCGCGTAGGCGACTCCGTACTCCCCGGACCGTTGGAAATAGTCAAGGGCCAATTCTGCCTCGTCACGTGCAGCGTCGTACTTGCCCAGGTGTACCAGGCAATCGGCCGTCCAGATGCGCCACCACCCCTGACCCTCCTCGGTCCCGAGATCGGCATAGATCTCGAACGCCTCTCGGCAGAGCGATACCGCCTCCGCAAACCGGCCCTGGGCGGCGACGGCCGTACCCAGCCTGCCCCGACTGGAGGCGGCGCCGGCGCGATCCCCAACCGCCTCGGCCGCGACGATGGCCTCCCGCAGCACGCGTTCCGCTTCCTCCGCGCGACCGCTGGTGGCGGCGATCGTGCCGAGCACTTGCAGCGATCTGACCTCCAAATGCTGATCGCCCAGGTCTCGCACGATCAGGAGGCTTTCGCCTACCAGTCGATGGGCCGTGTCGTTGTCGCCGGCCAAGCGGGCCACCCAGCCGAGCGTCCTCAGCGTGCGCGCCACGCCGTGCCGGTCCTCGAGTTCCCGGCATAACGCAAGATGCTCCTCCAGCAGACGCCGCTTCTCCGATAGGTCGGAGGCCAACCATGCCAGCGCCCAGATGGTGAGCGCCCATTCCCGCCGACTATCCTGGTTCACCAGAGTTGGCTCGTCGAGGATGGCCTGACTGGCCAGCGCATCCTGGAGCAGCAATTCTTTCCGGCCAAGGGTCCAAAGAAATATCCCCCGAGAGATCAGAACGGCGGCGAGCAGCCGCCGGCCGCGAGGCTCCTCGACGGACCCGAGCTCCCGCGCTGCCTTGTTGTACAACGCTACGCCCTCCCGCCCCAGGCCGCGCCAGTCGTGGTAGAGAAGCAACCCCTCGACCGCCTGCTCGATCTGATCCAGCGACCGCGTCTCCACGGCCCGGTTCCAGGCGGCGCGGACGTTCTCCAGGTCGGCGTCCATTTCGGCCATTGCCCGTAGCTGTCTGGGTCCCTTGAGTTCCTCGGCCCACTCTTGGACCGCCTGGCAGTAGGCCGCACAGTGCCGGTCGCGAGTTTCGCGGCCCCCATCCGGTGACTCGTCGAGCTTTTCGGCGGCATAGCTCCGCAGCAACTCGTGCAACCCGTACCGGCCGTTAACTCCCCGCTCTAGGAAACTCTTGCCCAGCAGCGCCCTGAGATCGCGCAACGAGGCGTTCGCCACCTCCCGGGCGGCCTCGGCCGTGAATCCACCGCGAAACACGGACAATACCGCCATGACCGACGCCTCCCGCTCGCCTAACAATCGCCACGAGTGGTCAAACACCGCCCGCATGCTCCGCTGCCGGGCCGGCAGGTCCTGCAGGTCGGTCTCAAGGAAATCGAGACTCCGGCCGATCTCGGCCGCGATCTCGGCCGGCGTGAGCATCTCCACCCAGGCAGCCGCGAGCAGGATGCCCAGCGGCATCCCCTCCACCAACCGGCAGACGGCGATCACGTCCTTGAGCTCGTCGGGCGTTGGGGTCCAGTCGGGTCCGGCCAGCGTCCGGCGAGCGCCCTGCATGAAAAGCTGAATCGCGCTGCTGTCGAGCGCTCCCGCGGCCGCCTCGTCGGGCACTTCCATCCCCTCGACCGGCATCAGATGCTCACCCTGCAGCCCCAGCCGGACGCGGGAGGTGACCAGCAGCTTGACCCCGGGGGCGGTTCGCAGCACCTCGGTCAACAGTTCGGCGCCCTCGAGCAGGTGCTCCATGTTGTCCATCAGCAGCAGCAATCGCTTGTTGCGCAGGTAGGCGAGCAGTTGCGGCCGCGGCTCGCCTACCTCGTAAAAGCGAAACTCGAGCGCTTCGGCGACGGCCGATACCATGTTCTCGGCCGAGGCCAGGTCCCCCAGGCGGATGTAATAGACGCCGTGCTCGAAATCATTGGCCCCGGCCTCACAGACCAACTCGGCCGCGCGCAGCGCCAGGCGGGTCTTGCCGATCCCTCCAGCGCCCACCAGCGTCAGCAGGCGGCAGTCGGGGTTCCCCAGTCGAACCAACACCTCCTGCAACTCCCGCTCCCGGCCGAGAAAGGGGGTCGCCTGAACCGGCAGGTTGTGCCGCGGCGCCAGTCGCCGAACCATCCCTCCCGTCCGAAGCTTTTCGTAGAGCGCGGTCGTCTCTTCGGACGGCGCCACTCCCAACTCGTCCTTCAAGAGTTGGACGCACTCATCGTACTGGCGCAGCACGGCAGAGCGCTGGCCCGCCCGGCCGTACAGCTCCATCAACGCCCGGTGGACCGGTTCGTGCAGCGGATCCAACGCCAGCCAACGCCGGGCGTGGGGGACGGCCGACTCGAAATCCGCCTGAGCGCTGTGACCCCGCACCAGCCGCTCCAGCGCTGAAGCCAACTCTTGCCGCAGCCCCTCGGTCTGGAAATACTGCCACTCGTCAAAGCTGGCGCTGTCGCGCAGGCCAAAACCGGCCATGAAATCACCCTGGTAAAGCTCAACGGCCTCAGTCAGGGCTGCGAGGCAACGGGGGCACACCTGCGCTTCCGGATGACCGTGATCTTGCCAGGCTCGCAGCAGACCCCGAAAATGCGCCACGTCCAGCCAGAGATCGGCTACCGGGTCAGAGCCGACAGTCTCCCCATCGACCACCAACCACGCCCCGCCCAGCGCCTTTTTGATCACCGACAGGTTGCGCCGCAAACCAGCCCGGCCGCGGCTTGGCTTTAGCTCAGGCCAGAGCAAGGTGATCAGCGTCTCCCGCGTGTGACTCTGTCCCGTCAACGCCAGGTAAGAGATGAGCGCCAGATGCTTGCGCGAGTCGAACGACACGGCCGCGCCGCCCCGCTCCAGGCGAGGTGAGCCTAGCAGATACAGTCTCAAATTCAGCATAGGCTGTTGCTCCTCGCTCCATTATAGGCGAGTCCACGCCCAGAATCAACAACCTGCATTCGGTGATATTTTCATTTGCCTTGACACGGGACCTTTGGCCTCAAGTCGCCGGTAGATCGAAAGCGTTCCGGGCCGGAATGCTTTTCGGAACGTTTGCCAGAACCTTCCCCGGACGGACGGCCGCTATCCTGTTTGCAATGATAAGCAGAGGAGTCGAGAGGTGGCGACGATGAAGATCAAGGTACTGGCAATCCCCATGATAGCGTTTCTGGCAGCGATGATCGTGTTTCAGATTCTGTCGGCCCATGCGGAGCCGCCCCCTCAGCTTCCCTCGTCCACCGGAGCGACCCAGGGGCCAGCAGTTGTTCTTCGATCCGGCGCTGGCGGGACCATCTCTTTCGTGACCCAGAACGGCGAGACGAGGGACGGGGTCCCGGCCGCGTCCCTTGATCTGCCCCATCTGGTCCTGCTCCGCAACGGTGAATTGGCCGCCGCAGCCGAGCGCACCCTGACCGTCGAGGTCGAGAATCTACCAGTGCCGCCGGGCGGCGTGACGGTGACACTCCAGATCGAGACCCAACACGGCGACCCCGACCTGGGGGGCGGCTCAGATCATCGGATCACAGTCTGGCAGGAATCGCGCTGGTTCCCCAATGCCCCCGGCGCCGCCCAGACTGTACGGGCGCTGCGCTTCCAACATGAATTCAATGCGGTGGTGACGGCCGGTGGCGAGACGATCGTCACTCCAACCGATTACTACCGGTACAAGATCCTGTTGTCAGGAGGGGGGCACACGATCAGCCAGGACTATGCCTTTTTGATGGAGAATCAGTGGGTGGCGCGTTTGGCCAATGTTAAGGAAGAGTCAATCGGCGCTGCCCCTGACCAACTGGTCCTCTACTACTGCGACATGTTCCCATTCCGCAAGCGCATCGGTGACACTGCCACTTGGCTGCGGAGGGAGGAGATTTTGGGCCACCTTCAGGGCGAACTGGTCCCTGCTATGGTGGAAGCTTTTCGTATACAGACAGACGAATGGGGATTCCCCTGGTACCAGGCATGGACCAGCTACCGGTCCAATGAGGACGCTGAACGGCTCGGCGTCGCTCTCTCGGATGGCGTGACCTGGTTCCACGGTCGCGCACCTGATCGAGGCCATGCTGGTATTTCGATCACCACCAATGACAGCGCTCACTATGCCACTCTGACCGATGCAGCGATGAGCAGCTTTTACCACGAACTATTTCACAACTTGCAGCGCAACATCAATTTGCAGGTTGGTGGAAGCGGCGACGTATCCGGTGCAGACGAGGCCTGGGCATTCTTTTCTGAGGGAACGGCCGTGCTCGCATCCTCGGTCGGGCAGCCCAACGTGCAATTTTCCCAGACGGTGATCCCGCGAGCCTACCTGGCCTTCGCCAGGCTCTTCCCCTTGAACGAGAGCTATCAGGAGATGAACCCGTACCGGGCTGCCCTCTACTGGCGCTTCCTGTACGAGCGGTGTGGCGGGATGGTGGATGGTGTCCGAAACCCGGCCGCCGGCATGGGGATTATCCGCAACGCCTTGACGGTGCTCTACTCGGGGGATATCGTGGACATCACCAGGTCAACGGATCTGGTCGGTTATCTTCCCGCCATCATGGATCGCGCTTTGGCCGCCACACCGTCGTGCCCCTTCCACAACCATTCGGAGAGCCTGATCCACTTTGCCCGTGCCCTCTACGCGCTGCGCCTGGACGGCGGTCGCTGCGCCGCGCCAGGACTCCCCCAAGGATGTGGATTCTATGATCCAAACCACGTCTATCGCGATCCGCTGGGCAGTACAATCACTTTCACTGGTGAGACGCTCACGTTCGACAACGCCAGTCAATTCTCTCCGGCCGGTATCAAGAGCAGTTTCGGCATCGACTTTGTCGATGTCATCCTCGACCCAACTACCACGGGCCGGTCCCTCACAATCGAAGTTCATGGCGCTCCCAACGCCGACGCCCACTTCGGCGTGCAGCTATGGTTGCTGATGGCCAGCGAAAACCTGGCCCCCCGGAGCAAGTCCATCCCCCTGGTCGGCCGGACCGAGGAAGACGGCCACCTGGTGTACACCCTCACCGTCCTCGAAACGGACCAGGTCAATCGTCTAGGCCTGATTATCACCCGCCTCGATGCCCACGAGAACTCGGATCCGGCCGGCAAATACACCGTGATCCTCAGCGTGGTAGATGGCCCTGATAGCCCGCCGAGCTGACCCAACGAAAAGCCCATCCCAATGGCAGTTTGGGATGGGCTTGCTTTGGTGAGCCGTGCAGGACTCGAACCTGCGACCCTGGGCTTAAAAGGCCCCTGCTCTGCCATACTGAGCTAACGGCCCGCGGTCAAAAGTATAACATGGGCAAAAATGGGTGTCAAACAGCTTGCGCGGCCAGCAGCGTCCCGGCCGGATAGTCCGGCTCGGCCAGCGTGCGCGCCAGCTCGCCGGCCGGCAGCCCGGATAAGATGCGTACCACCAGTTCCGGCTGCGCGCCAACCAGGTCGAGCATGGCTCCCACCTTGCTGGACATGCCGCCGGTGACGTCCACCCCGTGGGAGTTGCCCGCGTGCAGGGCCAGCTCGTCGCCCGGCCGGAGGAGCGGAACGACCCGCCCGGCCGGGTCGAGCACCCCCGCCACCTCGCCGGCCAGCAGGATGCGCGCCGGCCGCAAGCGAGGGGCCAGAAACAGGAACAGCTCCTCAGTGGAGACGATGGTCCCGCCCCGCGCCGTATCCAGTGCCACATCGCCAAACAGCAGCGGGACCAGCCCGTGCTCCAGCGCCGCCCGCAGCGGCTCCAGCGCTAGCGCTTCCAGCACCCCGTCGCGGCAGACGGCCGAGGCCGACGGCTGCAAGCTGACCACCGGCACGCCGGCCGCCAGAAAGGCATCGGTCACCAGCCGGTTGAGCCGGGCGGCGGCCGCTCCAACCTGGGCGTAGCCGCGCCACTGGGCCGGCGTGCGCACGCCATCACGCGTGTTGTACTGCCGGCCGGCAAAGTGACCATAGGAGCCGCTGCCGTGCCCGATCAGCAGTTGCAGCGCCGGCCGGAGGTCCAGCGCCGTTCGCACCTCGGCCGCCAGCCGCCGGATCACCTCCGGCCGGGGGGTCTCTTCCTGCAGCTTGTCGGTGATCAGCGAGCCGCCCAGCTTGAGAAAGACTAGTTCAGTCATGCTGCCCCCGGTGTACAGAAAAGGAGCGTAGAACTGACCATGTTTGTCCGTAGCACTCTACCGGCCGGTCGGATTCAACCCCCACCCCCGGCCCCTCCCCCAGTTTTGGGGGAGGGGAGAAAAGTCTTGGGAAGGGGAGGTCCAGGGAATCACCAGGCCAAACCGTAGAGCCATCCTTCATCTCAACTCTCCACCCTCTCGGCGCTTTCCTGTCCCACCCAGGTAACAATCACGCCCGCCGCGCCGGGCGGGGCGAGCAACGCCTGCCGCACCGCCTCTTCGGTCTCCGGCCGGACCAGCACAATCAGGTTGCCGCCCCGGCCGCCGCCGGAGAGCTTGGCCCCCTCCGCCCCGGCCGCCAGCGCCGCCTGCGCCAGCGCGTCCAG
The DNA here is from genome assembly GCA_963707345.1 of uncultured Chloroflexia bacterium. Classification (GTDB taxonomy): domain Bacteria; phylum Chloroflexota; class Anaerolineae; order Promineifilales; family UBA4811; genus CAVPPE01. Next base: position 97,091 of record CAVPPE010000001.1, on the reverse strand, counting down.
CTCTGGCGAGGAGACCTCCAGCGCCCGCAGCAGCGCGTGGTTCTGGTTCATCAACGGGCCCAACTCGGTCAGCCGGCCGGATTCAATCGCGCCGCGCGCCGCTGTGGCAATCCGGCCGATGCGGTCAAAGATCCGCTCGTAGCGCGCCGGGCCACGCTGCCACCCCTGGCGCACGTCGCCCACCGTCAGCCGGGTGGGGCTGGGCACGCCGGTATCGGCGATCAGCAGGCGAAAAGGCCGGGCGATGCGAAAGGTCTGGATGGGCTGCCCGCGCACAAAGTAGACCGGCCGGGCGTAGGTGACCACCGTGTTGTCAATCCCGCTGGGCGTGCCGTGGTGCAACTTTTCCACCTGGTAGGCCAGGCCGGAGACAACCTCATCGGCCAGCGGTGCGCCCAGAAAGGCGGCCAGCGCCCGGATGACCGCCACGGCAACGGCCGCGCCGGAGCCCATCCCGCTGGCAATGGGGATGGTGGAGCGCACGGTGAGCGTGGCGGCCGGCAACTCGGCCTGCAGGTGGTCCAGCGTCAGCCGGACGGCAGCCGCCAGCGGCTCGTCGGCCGGGGCGTCGGCCAGGCTGAATTCTTGCCCCAGGTCAACCGCACGGAGGGTCAGGTCAGTCCCGCCCGCCTGCATCTCGGCCGTGGCCCACACCTGGGTCACCGGCACAGCAACCGCCGGGCGGCCGTAGACCACCGCGTGTTCGCCAAACAGAATCACTTTGCCCGGCGCGCGGCCGCTGCTGGCGCTCATAGCAGGTAAAAGATGGCGACCACACTGCCACCCCACGCCAGCGCGTTGATCATAAAGGGCACATCGCCCAGCAGGATCTCTTCCGGCGCGCCCCCCTGCCCTTTGACGTGAATCAGGTAGAGGTAACGGAACAGGCCATAGAGCACAAAGGGGATGGTGAGCATCATCAGGTGGTTTTCCGGCAGCCCCTCGGCCGAGAAGGTGTAGAGCGCATAGGAGATGATGGTCCCGGCCACCACGATGGTGATGATCTGGTCCAGCAGGGCGAGTGAGTACTCGTTCAGAATCGCCCGATGGTGGTTGGCATTTTCGCGCAGCAAATTCAGTTCGTGCCGGCGTCTGCCAAAGCCCAAAAAGAGCGCCAGGAAGGTCATGCAAACATACAGCCAGGGCGAAAAGCGCTGCACGTCCACCAGCACCACCCCGGCGCCCACCCGCAGCACAAAGCCGGCCGCAATTGTCAGCGCGTCGATCAGCACCACCTGCTTGAGCAGGAAGGAGTAAAAGATTTGCAGAACCAGGTAGCCGGTCAGGATAAACCCAAAGGTGGGGTTCAGCAGGTAGCCCAGCGGCTGGCCGACGACGATAAAGAGGACAGTCGCGGCGATGGCGGCCGATCTGGAGAGCTTGCCGGATGGCAGCGGCCGGCGGCGCTTGGTCGGGTGCAGCTTGTCCTTCTCCAGGTCCACCAGGTCGTTGATCAGATAGACCGTGCCGGAGGTGAGGCAGAGCAACGCAAATCCGGCGATGGCGGGCAACAAGTAGGCAGGGTCCAGCAACTTCTCGTCGAATACCAGCGCCGCCAGGGCAAACACATTTTTGGCCCACTGCTTGGGCCGCATGGTTTTGAGGAGTTCAATCAACATCGCAACCTGTCCAGGTGTACACTTCTCGTCAGGCTGCCCATTATACGGGCGGAGCGATTGCCCGTCAATGACAGCCCGCGAAAAGCGGGTATAATGGGCCCGGATAGAGAGCCAGGAGCATGCGATGCGCGTTTTGATCACTGGAATTGCCGGCTTTGCCGGCTCCCATCTGGCGGAAAGCCTGGTCGCGGCCGGGCACAAAGTGTATGGCACCCAGTTTCCCGGAGAGAGCCTGGCTAACCTCACGCCGGTGCGGGAGCGCGTCGAGTTGATCCGCTGCGACATCACCCAGCGGGCCGACGTGCTGGCGGCGGTGGAGGCCGCCCGGCCGGACTGGCTCTTTCACCTGGCCGGCCAGGCGTCGGTCGGCGATTCGTACCACAACCCCGGCATCACCATTGACGTCAATGTGAAAGGGACGGTCAATATACTGGAGGCGGCCCGCTTGCAGGACCCGCCGCCGCGCACGCTACTGGTCACCTCGGCCGAGGTGTACGGCCACCTGACCCCGGCCGACCTGCCGGCCGGCGAGGAGACGCCGCTGGCCCCGGTCCACACCTACGCCGTCAGCAAGGTGGCTACCCACTACCTGGGGCTAGCCTATTCTCAGACCTACCACGTGCCGGTGATCGAAGCCCGGCCGTTCAACCACATCGGTCCGCGCCAGCGAAGGGGCTTTGTGGTGCCGGATTTTGCCAGCCAGATCGCGGCCATCACGGCCGGGCAGCAACAGCCGGTGCTGCGGGTGGGCAACCTGACCCCGCAACGCGACTTCACCGATGTGCGCGACGTGGTCCGCGCTTACATTCTGCTGGCAGAACAAGGCGAGCCGGGCCGGGTGTACCACATCTGCTCCGGCCGGGCGGTCCCCATCCAGGCCATCCTGGACCAGTTGCTGGCACTCTGCGACCGGCCGGTGGGGGTGGAATTGGACCCACGGCTGGCCCGGCCGGCCAAGATGCCGGTGTTGCTGGGCAGCTACGACCGGCTGCGAGAGCGGACTGGCTGGCAGCCCCAGATCGCGCTGGAAAAGACGCTGGCAGACACGCTGGCGTATTGGCAAAAGATTCAGGCGGCCACGGCCGGGAAATGAAAGAACGGCTGGACAAGCTGTTGCACCAACGGGGGCTGGTGGAGAGTCGGGAATTTGCTCGCCGGCTGATCCAGGCCGGCGAGGTGACCGTGGACGACCAATTGGTGGACAAGCCCGGCACCCGCGTGGCAACGGACGCCCAACTGCAGATCAAGGAGCGCCCCCCTTACGTGAGCCGCGGCGGGCTCAAGCTGGCGGCCGCGCTGGCGGCCTTTCCGGTGCCGGTGCAAAATGGGGTGGCGGCCGACGTCGGCGCATCCACCGGAGGCTTTACCGACTGCCTGCTGCAACACGGCACGGCCCGCGTCTATGCCATCGACGTGGGGTATGGGCAGTTGGACTGGACGCTGCGCCAGGACCCAAGGGTGGTGGTGATGGAGCGGACCAACGCCCGCTACCTGGAATCATTGCCCGAGCCGGTCGATCTGGTAGTGATGGACGCCTCCTTCATCTCGCTACGGCTGCTATTGCCCAACGCCGGCCGCTGGCTCCGGCCGGGCGGGGCGATCATTGCGCTGGTCAAGCCGCAGTTTGAGGCCGGCCGGCGGCAGGTGGGCAAAGGGGGCGTGGTGCGTGACCCGGCCGTCCATCGTGCCGTGCTGGAGGAGTTGATCGACCGGGCGGCAGCGCAGGGGTTTGGGCCACAGGGGTTGATCCGCTCGCCGATCACCGGCCCGGCCGGCAACGTCGAGTTTTTGCTCTGGCTGCGGCCGGGGCAACCCCCGGCCACAACGGATTCACTAGTGCACCAACTCGACCTCGAATAGCCACTAATGATTGCATCCTCCGCGCGGCCGGCGCCTATGGCGTGACCTCTGTGGGCGTAAAGAAACGCACCGTGTGAACAGCTCGCTCAAAGGTCTCCCTGTCCGTCCGGTTGCCCAGCGTTAGCCCGCGCCCGTCCGGGGTGATCACCACCACCACACTGCGATATCCTTCCGCCGCCGGTGATGGCCCCAACTCGACGTACAAGGCGGGCTGACCATCCAGTGTCAGCGTTTCAGTCGCGACCGTCGGCAACCCCAGATGAACCAAGAAATCCGCCGGGCCCTCCATCGGAAAGCCAGCATTCACCACATCAAAACTTTCCTCGGCCCGTTCCGGGTCGGCGAACCGAACAAAAGCCGGTGTGGTGTCCACGTCCCACCCGGCCGGATAGCTGATTTGCACGCCCAGTGCGTTGTGCTCAAAGACCGGCCAGAGAGATGCGTCGGCCGGCGCAGCCGAAAACTGAATCTGCGTCACCAGGATATAGTCCTCGCATTCGCACAATAGCGCCTCGCAAGAGAACTCCTGAGCAGGATACCGGCCGGTCACAATCACCCTTTGGCCGGCAAACTGTGAATCAGACAGCACGGCGGCCTCGCCGGCCGGGCCTGAAACCTGCAACAGCAACAGTTTGTCGGCCCCATCAGGAACCAGGTAGAGGCCCTGCGTGCAGTACGATTTGCCCTCGCCCAGTTCCGCGCCAGTCCGGACTATTCCCATGAAAGTAACCAGCGCTCCGGCCGGCTCAATGCGGACGCTGGCAACCATGTGGACGAAATCGCCAAACTGCCCTGCCACAACATCAGCAAGGCCCACAGTATGAGCCAGCCCCACGTCCGATGGGGTGAACTCGGTGGTCAGGCGAACCTCCAGTTCGTGTTGCGGGCTGTACAAGATCGCCATCAGCCATGGGGGTGTCTCCCATGCGCTGTCCCGCCGCACACCCCAGACAAACAGGATTCCATCCAGCCCATCGGACTGGACGACCTGCGACCAATGCACCTCATAGCCACCCTCGTTGGGTTGCCAGGTGTAAGGATCGGACACACCACGCTCTGCCAGCGGGCGATGATAGACCTCTACACCAACCGGCCGTTGCGTGGGGTCAGCCGGCCGGAACCAGGCACTGGACGGGTCGAGAGGCACATCACCGGGCTCCACCGCCCAGCCGGCCGGGTAGTCCGCCACAACGCCGTTGGGGAACTGGTAAGCGTGCCACGCCGGGATCGCGGTGGGCACAGGGCAGGGAACGGCAGTGGCAGCGAGCGTGGCCGTTGGCTGGAGCAAAACCACCCGGGTTACCGGATTGGCCCGGCACCCTGCGACCGCCAACGCCACGAGCAACAGCAACAAATCTGCCAGACGTTGATGGGTTGCACTTTTCGTTTTCATGGCTCAATCTCGCTTTCGGCCGGTGGCGCGATCCAATCCCACCAGGCACTCCAATCAACATAGCCGTACTCGCCGGCCGGATTCGGCGCGGGTGACAGCGGTGGGACAACCTGTCGCAGGTTGGCCCCGTCAGCCTGCATCAGCCAGAGGCTGGCTCCCTCCGATCCTATTCGGGCGAATAGTATATTTACCCCATCGGCCGACCACAACGGGCGCTCGTCCCGATAGCGGCCGTCATCGGTCAATTGGCGGCGTGCCCCTGTCCCGGCATCCACCAGCCAGATGCGCCGGCCGGCCAGGGCATCGTCGCGTTGGGCATAAGCGGCCTCCGATGGCGTGGCTGGCCCGGCGCTGTAGGCAATCTGGCTCCCGTCCGGCGACCAGGCCGGCTGCCAGGGAGCCTGTTGGGTGGCCTCCACCAACCACTCAACTGCCATCGTATCCGGGTCCACCAGAGCCAATCCCTTGTTCACCCAGGTCTCGCGCCCACCGCCCAGCACCACGGCCAGTTGGCCGCCGGGCGACCAGGCCACCACGTCCGGCCGCAGCAGCACCCTCTCCGCCAGGCAGCGCTCTTGCCCGCCATCAAGCGAGATTACGCACAACGGCAGCCCATCAACGCCGGCCGCCTCTGAATCGGGCCCGGACCAAAAGGCAAGCCAGCGGCCGTCGGACGACCAGCCGGCCAGCCGCGGAATCCGCTCTGGATCGACCGCCGGGTACGCAAAAGATGAAGCAGCTCCGTCTGGCGACAAGCCGCGCAGGCCCCATTCGACGAGGCCGCGTTCGTCATACGTGATCCAGCGGCCGTCCGGGTGCCACGCAATCCGGCCGGAAGGGAGCAAAACATCGCCTGCAATCAGAGCTCGGCCGGCGCGGCCCTCTGCCTGCCAGACGCCCAGCCCGGCCGAGGACGAGAGATAGGCCAGTTGGGCCGTGGATGGCGACCAGGCAAACACGTTCACCGGGAAATCGCCAGCCGGGTCGCTTCGGCCGGAGCCAGGCTCGGCCACCCACAACTGGCCACCTTTCAGAAAAGCAATCCACCGTCCATCGGCCGACCACCTGGGATGGCTGTTCTGCCCATCTGTGGTAAGCCGGGCCGACCTGGTGGTCCACAACTCCTTTACCCACACATCTCCACCTGCGATGTAGGCCACCTTGCCCAACGTGCGGGCGGCGGCCGGCAGTTCGCGTTCCACGCTAACTTCCAACACCCCGCCGCAACCGGAGAGCAAAACAGCGGCCAGCAGCAGCCAGGGGATCGCCACAAGGCATTGGGGCCGGGCGCTTTTATTCATGGCTGCGCACCCCTGACACCATGCGCTCAAGGACGTTGAGGGTCTCCGGCCGGTCGCCCGGCCAGGCGGTCCACAGCAGGATATCGGTACCGGCCGGCAGCCAGACCAGTGCGTAGACGTAATGCCCGCCCATGTTTGGGTCATCGCCCTCCAGCCGCTGGCGCACGGCCGGCACCCCGTTGATCCAGCCCTCTTCCTGGAATACCACTTCCCCAGGCCAGGGCATCCCTCTTTCGGCAATCCAGACCGGCAACGAGGCGCGTTCCGGGTTCATTCCCACCCACAGGTCAATCCACTGGGTTGCCTCCTCCCGCCATGGTGCGTCCATCATCAGCACCCCGTCGCCCTCGCTTGGCTTGGGCAGCGTGTGCCAGCCGGCCGGAAAATCAAACGCAAAGCGGCCCAGCGGATCGGCAAAGGTCTGCACCGCCTCCGGCACGCCCGGTATGGCAGCGGGGGCAGGCTGCCGGCCGGTGCACTCGGGCCGTAGCGGACCGGCTACACAGACGTCCACCACCGGTGTGCTGGTGACCGGCGCGGCCGGGGAGGCAACCGACCCGGCCGAACAGCCGGTTACCAGCCATAATGCAAATGCCGTCAACAGCCGGGGGATCGTTTGGTTGAACGTAGCCATTGTGTTGCCTCCTCCCTGGTGCACAAGTCACAGACACACCGCTTATGGCGCATAGACCGGCAGTTCCAGCACGCGGAAATAGCCATCCTGCAGTTGCACGGTAAACTCAAACTGCGTCTGGCCAGGCCCCGATTCCACAGCATCACAACAGGGCCCCAACTCGAACCGTGCGCCATCCGGGTTTCGGAACTCGACCACAAAACGAAACGCCTGGTCGGAAAGCTGGGTTTGTTCGACCCAGCTCCCCACCTCAAGATTGCACACATAACCGTTCACGGTGCAGGCCGCCTCCAACAGTTCGGCGTGGCTGTTGAGGTCAACTGTTGGGTTGTACTCTGCCAGCATGGCGTAATCACCGCTGTACATTTGGGCAGCAGCCACATAGTCGCCTTGCTTGAGGGCCACCAGGTAGACCAGTAAGGCCTGGCGCGCCTCTTCCATTTCCCCGGCCGGGATGAAAAAGGTCGCCAGGCTGCGGGCAACGTCGTACGCCTCACCCACCATCTGCTGGAACTCGTCGGCCTGTTGGCCGGTGTACAGGTTCTCCAGCGCGGGGTTGTAAACCCACACAATGCCGCCGTAGGCCAGCAGCACTTCACCAAGAGGCTGCCCCTGCGCCGCCTGCCACTGGGCTTCCGTGTACGCGGTGATGGAAAAGAGCTTGGCCTTCATCTCCGCGTTGGCGCTGTAATCGTAGAACACCGAGCTGCCTTCCACGCGGGCCTCCACCTTGCCCGTCCATGCAGCCGGGATTTCCAGCGGGACCGGCACCTCAACGGGCAGGGCTTCGCCTTGCACGTAGACCCAGGCGGTGTCCGATGGGAATTCGGGCGCGCCATCCGGCCGGATGATCTGCTCCACCTCCAGGGGGGTCGTGACACCCTTGGCAATCAGCGCCCAAAAGCCATCCACCTGCACCCATTCCGACTGGGCGAGCAAGGCAGGGTCCTGCGCCAGCGCGTACTCTTCCGGCGTGATGTTCTCACCCGGCCGGAGCACAATCTCCTCGCCGTTCACCTGAACAGTAAGCGGCTCCACCTGCCGGGCGCGCACCACACAGACGGCAGCGCCGGCAACGACGACCAGTACGGTCACAAGAATCAACAAACCAAACTTTCGCATGCTACACCTCCAACTGATACTGTGTTTTTCTTGCCTGGCTTTTCCAGACAGACACACTATACCGCCTGGGTGTTTCACGCGTATCACCGACATGTATCAGCATGTAACAAACGTGCAACGGCGTGTATCCTCGCCGGCTTAGCCGGCCGTGGGGAGATGCATGGTGAAAACGGTCCCCTGCCCCGGCCGGCTGCGCGCCGCAATCGTTCCCCCATGCAGAGCGACCACCGCCCTCACCAGCGCCAGCCCCAACCCGCTGCCCGGATAGCCTCGCGCGTTGGTCCCCCGGTAAAGTTCTTCAAAGATGTGGGGCAGATCGGCTTCCGGGATGCCGGGGCCGGTGTCCGCCACCTCCACCGACAGCCACGCGTCGGTCTCAAAGGCGCGCACTTCCACCTCGGCCCCCGGCGAGGTGAACTTGAGCGCATTGTCCAGCAGGTTGTAGCAGGCCAGCCAGAGCAACCCTCGGTCACCGGCCACGGGTGGGAGCGCCCACGGCCGCTGGAGCAACGTCAGCCGCACCTGCCGCTCCGGATAATCGGGATGGTCCTGCGCCGCCTCTACCACCTCGGCCAGCAGCTCTCCCACCTGGACCGGCTGGCGCTCGATGGCCTGGTCCTCCAGTTGGGCCAGCTTGCGCAGATCGTTGATCAGCCGACTCAGCCGGTCCACCTGCGCAGACATATCCCCCAGCACCGGCGCGGCCCCGGCCGGCAGGTCGCTGTCGGCCAGAAAAGCCAACTCCGCCCGCAGCGCAGTGAGGGGATTCTTTAGTTCGTGGTCCAGCCGGCCGAGAAAGCTTCGTCGGTTCTGCAACGCCGCCTGCCGCTCCCCGGCCGTGGTGCGCAGCAATTGGCGGGCATGATACCATCGCGCCGCCCATCCGAAGGCCAACAGTACGCTGAGCGCTGCGCCGCCAACCAGCAGAGTCGTCCCCAGGTCGGCTCGGAACTGAAAGTGATAGACCGGGTTGGCCTCCCCACGAGCCTGCAAAGCCAGGGCCGCGACCCAGCCCAGCAGCAAGGGAAACAGCAATAGGAGGGGTCGGAGTTGGCGCAAGCGGCGCATCGCGCCTATTCCACCCCTTCGACCGGGGCCAGGAAGCGGTAGCCTACCCCGACGACGGTCTCGATATAAGCCGGCCGCTCCGGGTCATCTCCTAGCGCTTTGCGCAGTTCCGCCACCCGCATGTCCACTGCCCGGGTCGCCACCGCCTGCGCCCAGCCCCAAACCGCGTCCATCAGTTGCTCGCGGGTAAATGTCTGGTCGGGGTGAAGCATCAGGTATTCCAGCAGCGCCAGCGCCTTGGGTGTTAACTCCAGCGTCCGGCCGCCTTTTTCCACCCGCCGCGCCCGGCGGTCGAGCAGGATTTCGTCCGAGCGCAGCCGGCCGGACATGCTCAACGGCTTGCGCTGGGTGGCCGACTGACGGCGGCGCAGCACCGCCCGGATGCGGGCGATCAGTTCTTGCGGCTCAAAGGGTTTGCACAAGTAATCGTCAGCCCCTTCCTCCAGGCTCAGCACCTTATCGGCCGTGGTGTCCACCTGGGTGAGGATGATGACCGGCGTCCAGTCACCCGCTGCCCGCAGCCGGCGGCAGACCTCCCGGCCGTCCAGCAGCGGCATGATCACGTCCAGCACCACCAGATCCGGCCGGAGCTTGCCGATCTGCTTGAGCGCAGTCTCTCCATCACGGGCCACCGTCACCGCAAAACCGGACCGCTCCAGCATCGGCGCCAGGTAATCGGTGATCGCTTTTTCGTCATCGGCCAGCAAGACGTGCGCAGGCTCCACAGACACGAACCTCCTCTCACTCAGTTGGCCCCAATTATCCTGCGAACCGGCGATTCAATCAACAAACTCGTTGGCCCCGGCCGGCAGCCATTTTACGCTGCGGGCTTGCGGCCGATGTAGAGCAGATGCCGGGAGGCGCCGATGATCGACTTTTCCTGGCTCACCTGGTAGAGCAACTCCAACCACAGCTCGCGCCGTTTGCCGTCCAGCCGGTTGTAGCTCTCGTCATCGGCCGAGATGGCCGGCTCGACGGCCGCCAGCGCCAGCGTCTCAAACCCTATCACCTCATGCAGCGGCGCAATCTCCGGCACGGTGGCAAAGTAACCCCGGAAACCCCCTTTGGGCCAGTCTTCCGGGTCCCGACCGCGCCCCATCACCGATCGGACCTCCGCCTCTTGCTCGATCCAGTCCGGGACGCTCCGCCATCAGGTCTCCCAGGATGCCAAACCGGCTGATAAACGCGGTGAAAACCACCCCGCCCGCCTTGAGCCGCGCGTACACCTGCCGTAACGCCTGCTGGCGGTCCGCTTCGATCACCAGATGATAGAGCGGCCCCATCACCAGCGCGGCGTCATAGTCCCGCTGCTCAACCGCCCGCAGATCGCGCACGTCGGCCGTCACCAGTCGCACCCGGCCGGGCCTGCTCGCTTGCCGCCGCCAGTCGCTCCCGGCACCGATCGAGCAGCTTTTCGGACAGATCCACTGCCGTCACCTCGTAGCCGCGCCGGGCCAGCTCCAGCGTGTAGCGGCCGGTGGCGGCACCCACCTCCAGGATTCTCCCGGCCGGAGGTAGGTAGGCATCCAGGTAACGCCAGGTGAGCTCGTGTTCCAGCTGGTGACGCTCCAGCCGGCCGTGCTCGTCGTGCACGTCGTCGTTGTACATCGCCACAATGTCGCTGACGTCGTCGATCATCTCGCTATCCAGGACGGTGGCCTAGCATTTCGAGTCGGCGGCTACTATTGTCACAGTTTTATCTTCAGCCTCAGATAATTTTCGATTCTTTTAATAGCTTCGGCCGTGTCCACTGTAAAAGCGTTTACACTATCTGTGTCGGTCAGATCGTGAGAATCGAAGATTACTTCATCAACCTTGTCCATGTTGAATACTTGTGCCTGCCCTGGCGAAGCACGAAGACTACGTAAATACAACTCAAGGTGCGTACGCAATTTCCCTATTTGCTGGCGTAGCGGAAGCAGTACTGTCCGTGCTTCAGTCCCCCAGATCACCTCAGCTTCAAAAGCCTCAATATCAAGCTCAGCCAAGGCTTCTTGGATTGCTTTCCACCTTCGCCGATAAAGAACATCCTGGCTTTGGGAATGAAAGTCAGGGTTGCGTTGGTCGATCTCGATCCCGGCCTCCTGTAGAGCTGCCGCTATTTCTGAGGGACTCGCATATATGTGTCGGACCAAAATAATCGCGTCTCTCGTTCTGAACACGGCGCGCAACAATCTTCGGGCTAGTTCATACTCAGTTTTTCCTTTGAGCTGACTCTTCCAGGTATAGAGTCCGAGAACGGCAATGACTGTTAGGATAGCCGTGGAAAGAATACCCAAAATGTCTCTTGTCACAGAAAGAAAATCTTGGATGTTTGAAAAGGCAGACATATTCACCCTACCCTTCTGAAAAGATCCGATCAAGTGCGAACTCGATTCTTCATGCAGCACGAGAAGGACGAGCACACCCGGCCGGTCACCCAGCACGGCGGCCGCACGCCGCCCTTGCCAGCGGGCAAACCAATTGCCGGCCGCCCGCACCCGCTGGCGACTTGCTATATCCCGCCCGCCGCCGGAACCACCGGTGTTTCGCTCTCGGCCTGCCCGGCCGGGTGGCTTTCCGCCAGCGCGGTGTAGGCCATCATCATGTTGATGTCGGTCAACATGCTGGAAAGCTGGACCTGCTGCAGGATAGCCGACGAGTTCGCGCTGGCCCATTTGCTGAGCAGGCCGCCGGTGGACACAGCGCCTATCGCCTGGGCAGCCGGTGGGACGTGCCGCTGGATGACGGCCGGCCGGTTGCCCTCAATGGCCCGCTGGACAGCGCGGTTGCCCACCGTGCGCTGCAGGTGCAGCACGGCCGAGGCCAGTTCGACGCGCGCGTTAGGATCCTTGCCCTGGGCGCGCTTTTCTTCCAGCTTTCCCCCCTTGCTTTTGGCGACCCGCTCCGCTTTGCTCATGGCTGCCTCCTGTCATACGTTACTCCCTACCGAAATTATATGCTTTTTTCGGCCGCGGTTCAAGCTTCCCATGTGCCCGTTCAGGGACGTGGATCAGTCCGACCAGGCCTGAATGTCCAGCATATCGGATTGCAGATTCTATACCCCCAGCAGTCCGGCAATGGCGCGGGTGCCCCAAAAGAGAGTGGTGCTGAGAATTGGGATCATCCCATCCAAAACAATGAGGCCCAGCAGGATAAACGTGCTGTATGGCCCAATGCGGTCCAGAAAGCGGACCGTATCGTACGCCCAGGTGGCCCGCACGTTGAGCAGCACGCCGCGCAGGATGCCATTACCGTCCAGCGGCCCCAACGGGATGAGGTTAAAGAGCATCAGCGCCAGGTTGACCAACACGGCCGCCACGAGTACGCCCTGCGGCGCGGCCAGCAACCCAAAGAGCAGCGCTCCCAGGATGCCACCCCGAACGCCCCACCCCAACAGGTCATCACTCTCCCACCACGGCGTCTTGCCCAGCGGGTCCACCACCTTCCAGGAGAAATCGCCATAGCGGTTGGGGGCAAAGGGCCGCCGCGCCCGATACCAGCGGACAATCAGCGCCCCCCCGGCCGCCAGCGCGGCCAAACCGCACAGGATCACCAGCACGCGAAAAAAGGTCGCCAGCGTGGCCGGCATGGCCGGGTCCAGCAGTTGCACCCCTTGCAGCAGCACCGCCGCCAGGATGGCCTGGGCCAGGTTGCTCAACGGCCCGGCTGCCGAGGAGAGCGCCAGCCCGGCGGCCGGATTGCGACGGAAATTAGCCGGCACCACCGTCACCGGCTTGCCCCAGCCGATCCCCACCCCGGCAATGCTGGAAAAAAGGATCATCAGCGTGCCATAAGGGTCCAGATGGGCCAGCGGGTCCAGCGTGACCCGCCCTTTGTAACGCGGGGTCGAGTCACCCAGCGTATCGGCCGCCCAGGCGTGGGCAAACTCGTGCACGCTGATGCACACCAGCACCAGCGCCATGCCGGTGAAAAAGCCGGCTACCGTGCTCATGCCTGGGACCGTAGCATCCCTGCCACGGCCGCAATGTGCGCCGGTGTGCTACCGCAGCACGCGCCCACTATCCGCGCCCCCCAGGCGACAAAGTTCTTGACGTATGCAGCGTAATCGGCCGGGGCCATCTCGTACACCGTCTGGTCGCCCACCAATTTGGGCAGGCCGGCGTTGGGCTTGGCGATCAGCGGGGTCCCGGCCGGCAGCGCCTCCCGCATCCCGGCCAGCGCCGGCTCCACCACGTCCAGCCCCTCCCCACAGTTGACACCTATCGCTGCCAGCCCAAGCGGCCAAAGCGACTCGGCCGCCTGCTTGCCGCTCACTCCCATCATCGTCCGGCCGCGCGGGCCAAAGCTGAGCGAGCAAAAGACAGGCAGGTTGGTAGCCTGACGCGCTCCCATCACGGCCGCCCGGGCCTCGTCCAGGTCCATCATCGTCTCCACCCAAATCAGGTCCACGCCGCCCAGGGCCAGCGCGACCGCCTGCTCTGCAAAGGCCTCCAGAGCGCTTTCAAAGGCCAGCTTGCCCAACGGAGCCATCAACTCGCCGGTAGGGCCCAGATCGCCTGCCACCAACGCCCGGCCGCCAGCCGCACGCACGGCCAGTTCGGCGGCGGCTTGGTTGAACTCGGCCGTGCGATCAGCGTAGCCCGCCATCCCCAGCTTGACCCGGCTGCCACCAAAGGTGTTGGTGAGGATGATCTGCGAGCCGGCCTCCAGGTAAGCCCGATGAAGTTGGGTCACGACCTCCGGCCGCTCCACGTTCCAGACCTCCGGCGGCGTCCCGGCCGGCAGGCCGGCCTCCATCAGCATGGTGCCGGTGGCCCCATCTGCTACCAACACCTCGCCGGCCGATAAACGCTCGATCACGTTTTTGCCCATCTGCACCTTCCTCCAGCACACGCAACTGCTCAGGCAGTAATGTTTTTGGGGGTGTGTGCGGGCGCTCCGCGCCCGCACACACCCCCTTTCGCTACCCAGGCCCCTGGGCTGAGTAGTTTCCAGCACACTACGGTAGACTGATTGTAAAGACAAGCGCCCAAAGCGTCAAGGAATAGTACCCTGGTTCCCTGACCGCCAAACAGGACCTTTCGCCTGTTGAAAGCATCCATGGGCTTGCCTATACTAAAGGCACCAGGATGTAAAAGAGCATGTTGACCGAAGTTGAACTGGAATGGTGGTTGTACTATTTGACCGAAGCGTTTGCTGACGAAACGCGTCGGGAACTCCTCTACGCGCAGTTGGGAATGGCGTCGGGCATGAACCGGGACAAGATCGTGGTTGTGCTGGACGCCTTGTACCGATTCTTGACCGAAGAGCTTCCCCTCAACTGAATCTGCATACCAGTTACCGCAGTACGGTTGCACTTGAGCCAGCATCGTTTATAATGTGGTCTGTCCAACTCGGACAATCAAACTGGCTGAGGCAGGAATCATGACCAATGGCGTAGTGCTCGGAACCACTGCCCAACTTCAGCCCCAGGTGGTGCAGGACACACTGGCCGGCCGCGAGGCGATGGAAATCGTCAGCGACTGGCTCGGCGAGTATTTCAAAACCGCCGCCAATATTCGCAGTTGGACCCCCTATTGGAAAGAGATGATCCTGCGACAACCGGGGAACCTGATACTTGGGCTCCGCTTCCGGCTGGGCGGGCCGGTGGAGATCAGCCAGTCACACGGCTGGGACCTGACCGCGGCCGAGCGGGACGAACTTGAGCGGGCGTTGTTGCCTCTGCTGGACGAACTGGGGCGTGCCTTGACGCAGCGCCGCGCGGCCGACGCCATTCAATCCCAGTACGCCGACACCACGCGCAAGGTGCGAGACGATAACACTATTGTATTGCAATTCAAAGCCCCCATCACCACCGCCCCGCTGGGATCTGGCCCCATCCCTCCGGCCGAGATGGCGGTCATCGTCCGGCCGGATCAGACGCTGCAGGTCTTTGCCCGCACCACCAACGAGGAACTCGGCCGGGCGGCAATCCGCCGTTTTTTGGCCAACCTGCAAGTAGCCGGGCTGCCGCTGGAAGGCAACACCCCCATTAGCCGGCGCGGTTAGCCGGCCGGTCGTAGATTCACCAGACCAATCCCGCCCACTACCAGCGCACCGCCGGTCAGCAGCCGCCAGGTGAGCGGTTCATCCAGCACCAGCATGCCCAGCGCAACTCCCACCACTGGGATAGCATAGGTCACCAATGTGGAGCGGGTAGAGCCCCACACCCCAATGAGATAGTAGAACAGGGCGTAGGCCAGCCCTGACCCCAGTATTCCCAACCACGCCACGGCAAACAGGGAGCGGCCGGTAAACAGCATGGCGGGGGCCAGAATAGCCGGCCGTTCGAAAATCGCAACCATCAGCCAGACAAGGACAGTGGCCACCAAGAGTTGCGCCAGCGCCATGGGCAACGCCTTGAGATGGCCCAGCCAGCGGCGGATGAATGCCGTAGATGTGGCATAACAGCCCGCGGCTGCCACCACAGCCAACTGGCTGACCAGGTTCCCCGTTCCGGCCCTCAAGCCGCCCCCCACCAGGATAATCACCCCAACAAAGCCTCCCACCAGCCCCGCCACCCTGCCCGTCGTAATCGGCCCATCCCGCAGCCAAAGGTCAGCGATGAGGATGGAAAACAGGGGCACCGTGCCGTTGAGGATCGAAGCGAGGCCGCTGTCAATCGTCTGCTCGCCCCAGGTAATGAGCGCAAAGGGCATCGCAGTGCCCGTCAGGCCGATAAAGGCCAACTGCAGCCAGGTCCGGCCGCCACGCGGGAGATGCTGGCGCTGTGCCAGGGTCACAGGCAGCAGGAAGAATACGCCAAACAGCAGTCGAAAACCAACCAGCGTCAGCGGTGGGAGATCATCGAGGGCGATTTTGATAAAGAGGAAAGACGATCCCCAGATCAGGCTGAGCAGCACAAAAACAGCCCACGGCCGACGTTGGTCCATTGGCATTCACTCCTAAGCGACATGGAGAGTACTATACCAGGCCGGCTTGAAACGGCAAGGCATGACAAAAGTCATTTGCGCACGCCGGCCGAATCACGATAGAATTTCGTCCGTTATTGCATAATCTAGCGCAAAACAGGGTAACCAGGTGCCAGTCAACGCCATCTACGTCGAGGACGAACCGACCATCGCCCAACTCCTCAAGAGCGCACTGGGTGCTTTTGACATTGCTGTCAAAACCTATCCCCGTTCAGAAGCCCTACTCGCCGATTACGCCGACCCCGATGTGGAAAAGGCGGCGGTGTTTATCTTTGACATCCGGATGCCGGGCATGTCTGGTCTGGAGCTGGCCGCCAGGTTGCGGGCGGAGGGCGAACAGCGGCCCATTCTGATCGTCTCCGCATTTAACTCCCCGTCAGACGGAGAATTGCTAGCCCTGGGTGCTCGCTTCCACCCCAAGCCATTTGATCTGCTGGTTCTGGCAGATACCGTCCGCCAGATGGCCGCCTGACTTATTCCCCGGCCGTTGGGTTTTGCAGCCCCCACAGCCAAACCCGGCCGCGCGCCCCGCCAATCGCCAGCATCCAGCCCGGAGCCGTCGGGCAGGCGTCGCACTTGGGGCTAAGGGCCAGCGAAAGCGGCGCGGTCTCCCCAGGCGGGATGGCGGCCCGTAAGGAATTGTCGGCCAGATTCCAAACCCAGGTGGTTCCGCTGCGCGCCAATGCTGCCAGCAACTTGCCATCCGGGCTGACCGCCAGCCTTTCCACAGCCCCCACCGAGGGGACCGGTTCCAGTACCAGCGCTGCACCGGTGCCCACATCCCACACCCAAACCCCAGATTGGTTGGCCGTCACCAGCCGGCCGTCGCGCGAATAAACCACATCCCGCACCGAAGCGGGGTCACGGGCAAACTCGTGGCCACTTGTGCCATCCACCGGGAAAAGGACGATCCAGCCGTTCTGGTCGGTGGAGGCGAATTGTCCTCCATTTGGATTAAAGCTCAGGCCGGAAATCTTGGACAGGCCGCCCACGTATTTCTGTTTGAGCGAGCCGGTGCTCACTTCCCACAGGTTGACGTTCCCGATTCCGCTGCTGGAGACGATGAGCGACCCGGCCGGGTTTACATCCAGT
Source organism: uncultured Chloroflexia bacterium (assembly GCA_963707345.1). Taxonomy (GTDB): domain Bacteria; phylum Chloroflexota; class Anaerolineae; order Promineifilales; family UBA4811; genus CAVPPE01. Next base: position 80,088 of record CAVPPE010000001.1, on the reverse strand, counting down.
GCGGTCACATCTCCCAGGGTGGAATCCCCCAGAACAGCCACGCGCTCCCCGGAGGCTACTTCCCAGCGCGAAATGGTGCCGTCGCCGGCGGCCGAATACAACCAATTTCCATCCGGGGCAAACACTACCTGGTTGACCGGCGCGGTGTGCCCCACCAGGGTGCGCACCACCTCGCCGGTGACCGGGTCCATCAGCCGCACCATCTTGTCGCGCGAGGCAATCGCCAGCAAGGTTCCATAACGGTTGAACGCCAGGTCATTGAAGTCATTCCCCTCGCTGACAATAGCTGCAATCTGCCAACTGCTCCCCTCCGTGCCAGGGGGAGGGGTTGGCAAAGGGGCAGTCGTGGGAGTGGGCACCGGAAAGGTCGCTACCGGCCGGGGGGTGCGAGTCCAGGCGGACGCGGCCGGCACGGTGGGCGTTTCATCCGCCTCAATCGTGATTAGCAGAGAAGGGCCTGGCTCATTGCTGCCACCGAGGCTGCAGGCCAAACCGGTCAGACTCAACAAGACCACCAATCCCATCAGCCTTCCAATCGCTTGTCTACCCTTCATCGCATTTCCTTTCCACTAACCCGTGCCACCTCGGTGGTGATTGACGCTTCCCAGCATACCATATCGGCCGGGGGCTGACAAGCCAGCAGCAACTGGCAGCAATCTACCTCTGAATAAACTTGGGCTGCCCGCGACTGCCAGCGTCAAACAAAAAGCCCGGCGAGCCGGGCTTTTTGTTTGGTCGTAACTGGGCTATTTTCCGCGTATCCGCTTGCGCACGCGCAGCGCGCGAGTGTACAGGGGCAAAAGCAGCGGCGTCACTACCTCGGCTACCCGGCCGGCGACCCGGTCAGCGGTGGTCTTGAGTTGATCGACCGAAACCCAGCGGAAAGCGGTCAACTCGGGCAGTGGCTGCGCAGCTACCCCCATCCGAACAACAGAGGCCGCCCAGGTTAGCCCGGCGCCAAAGCCCACCAGCACCAGGTTGTCGCCATCCTTGATGGTTCCCTCATCCAGCGCCTCACACAGCGCCAGCGGGATGGAGGCGGCCGAGGTGTTGCCGTACTTGTCCAAATTGACGTAGAACTTTTCCATCGGCAGGCGCAAAAAGCGGGCCGCCATCTCGATGATCCGCATATTGGCCTGATGTGGGATCACCAAGTCGATATCTTCCAATTGCAGGCCGCTGGCGTCTACCGCCTGGCGGACCGCCTTGGACATGGTGCGAGTGGCAAACTTGAACACCTCCGGCCCATCCATTTCCAGGAAGTGCAGGCCCTCATCTACCACCCGGTGGCTCATGGGATTGGTTGTCCCGCCGCCGCGCACAATCAGCGCCTCTGCGCCGGAACCGTCGGAGCCCAGCACCTGCGAGAGGACGCCGGTGGGCTGCTCGGTGGCCTGCAAAACCACCGCGGCCGAGGCGTCACCAAACAGCACGCAGGTGTTGCGATCCTGCCAGTTGACGTTGCGGCTCAAGATCTCGGTTCCGATGACCAGCACGTTGTCGGCCGCGCCGCTGGCAATGAATTGTTGCGCGGTCACCAGTGCATACACAAAACCAGTGCACCCTGCCACCATCGTCACCGCGCCCACGCCCTTGGCCCCTAGCATATCTTGCACCTGGCTGGAGACCGGGGGCACAAAATAGTCCGGCGAGGAGGTCGCCACAATGATCAGATCCAACTGGCTGGCCTCCAGACTGGCTTTGGCCAGTGCTTGCTGGGCTGCCTTGACCGACATACCCGAATTGGTCTCACCGTCCTCCACAATCCGCCGTTCGCGGATACCGGTGCGCGTCACAATCCACTCGTCAGAGGTGTCCACCATCTTTGCCAGGTCGAAATTGGTGAGCACCTTGGGCGGTAAATATTTGCCCCACCCAGTGATCCGTCCGTATCGTTGCATAGTATTCCTCCGTATAGTGATCAAGCGGCCGGGGCCGCGCTGTGCCGGCCGCGCCGGAACCACAGCACCGCCAGCACACCCAGCGCTGAAACCAGCGAGCCCGAAAGCAATGCCCCAATCCACAGCTTGCGATTGGAACTCTGGGCAATAATAATCTCGGCTGGCTCTGCGGCCGCCGCCAGACTCTGACCAAGCCGCCGCACAAACTGGGGCGACGGGTCCACCGGAACCAGCAGGGCCGCGATTTCATCCGTCAGCCTGAACAGATCCGAAAGCAGCGTGCTCTCCTCCGGCGGATCCGGCTGGACCTGGACGACAGCGGTTGCGTTCCGGCCGGTGGTCACACCATCCGCATACGCGTTCACCAACTCGATCACCATTCGTCGTCTCGTCATTGACAGGCACTCCTCGCGGCCGGGGGCCTTATTCTACCGGGTAGGCCACCAGGCCCACCGTTCCCGGTCCCAGATGAACGGCAACACCCAACGAAAGCTTTTCAATAAACGCCTCTTTGACCCGAAACTCTTGCTTCACGCGCTCCAGGAGTGCGTTGGCCATCTCCGGCGCTTCTGCGTGAACCACTGCCACGTTTGCCAGCCGGTCGCCGATCTGCTCCTTGACCATCTCGAACATCCGGTCAAGCGCGCGCCGCTGCGTGCGGGCCTTTTCGCGCACCTCCAGCATGCCATCCCGCACATCAACCAGCGGCTTGATCTTGAGAAACGACGAAAGAGCGGCCGCCAAAAAGCTCACCCGGCCGCTCATCTGGGCGAATTTCAGGTTATCCAGCACCAGACAGATCTTCATATTCTCCCGGACGTGCTGCAAGCGCTCCATTATCTTTTCCACGCTGACGTTGGCGGCCGCCATGCGGGCAGCTTCCAGGCTCATCATCCCCTGCCCGGCCGAGCCGGAGCGGCTGTCAAAGGGATGCACTCGCACCTCGTCCGCCACTTCTTGCGCCGCAATCAGTGAAGAAGCATGCGTACCGCTCAACTGGCTACTCACATGCACCGAGATGATGTCGGTGGCCCCTTTTTCACGGGCTGTTTGGCGATAAACGTCTGCAAATTGAAAGGGTGATGGCTGGGAAGTGGTGGGTAACCTGCTCTCCTCGGCCACCCGGCGATAAAAGGTCTCGGCGTCAATTTCCACGCGGTCCTTGAACGCCTGAGTGCCGAAAAAGATGGTCACCGGGACAATGCCAATGTCGTATTCGGCAAGCATCTCGGCCGGCAGATCGCCGGCGCTATCCATCAATACCTTGATCATCCAACTCCTCCAGCTGGCTTCGCAGAGCCAGCAATGTACGGTGATAAAGCGACTTGATGGCGCCCTCGCTGCGCCCCATCATCGCGCCGATTTCTTGATTGGAACAGTGCTCCACAAATTTAAGGATCAGCAACTGCTGCCGATCGGCCGGCAACCCATTGATGGCCATCAACAATCGTTCCTGCGCCTCGCTCCGCTCGGCGCTTCTGTGGGGGTCTTTGCCATGTACCAATTGACTCGCCATATCCTCCAGCGCTACCATCTGGTCCCAACGCTTGTCCCGGTGCCAGTTGACCACAGCGTTGTGCGCAATCCGGTACAGCCAGGCAGTAAAGGGCGCGCCTCGGTCCTCGTAACGGCCGATGTGCTGCAGCGCCTTGAAAAAAACCTTGGCCGTCAGATCCTCCGCGTCGTGATGATTCCCAGTTCGGTAGAAGATATAGTTATAGATCTTGTGAACGTGCAGTTCGTACAAGCGCCCAAATGCCCCTGCGTCCGTTTTGGCCGACTCGACCAGCTCGGATTCCCATTGACGGGTCTCTGGGACATCAGAATACTCTACCATTGGAACACATCACATTCGCGTTGGTTACGCATCAGGGCACAAATCCGGCACTCGGGCACCACACATGGACCTAGCGATAGATCAGGTAATCGGCCGCCACCCACCCCGTGCGGCCGTCGGGGGCTTCCACGCTCTGCCACATGAAACCTTCAACCTCCATCAGCCCCCCCCGCACCAACACAGTGGACCCTTCCTCCAGCAGCACCAGACCATTGCCGAAAGGCGCATCCCGCAACCACAAGCCGCCGCCATTGGTGTTGGTGATGGTTGCTTGGATGGTCATCGGGATGGTGGGAATAGGAACCAGCGTCATCTGCTCGCCATCCACGGCCGTCGGCGGCGGCACTGTGCCCCCAACTAGAGGGTCATCAATCGGGGCAACTGTGGGGGGTGTCACCGATTCAGCAGGGGTTGGAAGGATGGACACGGTGATTTGCGGCTGCGGCAACGCTTGATCGCCGGCCGGTGACTGGGTAGCCTGGTCCCGCAGGTTGCGCGCCAGGATTGCGATGACGAATGCCCCGGCAAGCAACAGGACGGTCACCTGCAAACCCAACCAAAAAGCGTGCCGTTTCATTCCTTGCTGCTCAATGCCATACCAGGTCCGCCCGGCCGCTTGGCGAGTCTTGCGCCACTGCAAGAGAATAAACACGGCAAAACCCACAACCCCGGTCGCCAGAATCAGCAAAACAACATTTGTTTCCATGCCTGCTTACCCCTCCTCAGCATTCAACTTGGCCCGCTCCCAGAGCAGCTTGATAGTAGCCCGATCGAGGTTTTCGACACCGGCCGCTGCGCGCTGGAACTTCTCGAAGCGGCTTTGGAACCGACGGTTAGCCTGCCGCAACGCCCCTTCCGCATCCAGCTTCAGCCAGCGCGCCCAATTGACCACGGCGAAGAGCAGATCTCCCAGCCCAACCGCCTGTGCCTCCGGCGTACCGGCCGCTAGCAATTCGGCCATCTCCTCGCGCACCTCGTCCACCACATCGTCCATGGATGGCCAGCCAAGTCCAGCGCCGGCCGCCTTGCGTGCCATTGCATCCGCTCGCGCCAGGGCAGGCATCGCCTTGGGAACTGCCGCCAAGGTCGAGTTCTCCTTGCCTTTTTCCTCCCGCTTGATGGCATCCCAATTGGCCAGCACTTCGCCCACCCCGGACACCTTCGTCTTGCCAAACACATGGGGATGTCGGCGGCGAATCTTGGCCTCAATCCCGGCAATGACGTCAGCGGCCGTAAAGTCGCCATCCTCGGTCGCAATCTGAGCCTGCATCACAATGTGCAGCAATAGATCGCCCAACTCCTCACACAACGCGTCCATGTCGTCGGTGTCCAGCGCATCCAGCACCTCGGCCGTCTCCTCCAGCAGCCCCTGGCCCAGGCTTTGATGGGTCTGCTGCTGGTCCCAAGGACACCCGCCCGGCCCGCGCAACCGAGCAATCGTCTCCTGAAAGCTCTCAAACCCGCCCGAATAGGGCAGAGGCGGCAGGAAAAGCGCGGTCAAGTGCGAGATATGGGGGCTGTGGTCCAGGGCATGCAGCGGAATGGACTCCACCTTTTCATCTGCCGTGCCGGCCGCGTGTACCAGGTGCACCGGGTGCTCATCGGGGTACTGATTCATCAGCGTCAGCTTGACATCGCCGGACAACTCCCGGCTGTACAGTTGACCCAGCAGCGCCGGGGCATCCGGGTTCAGCGCCGGGTGCAGGCGACCCGCCAGTTCCAGAGCGTCCGCCACCTGCAGGCCGGTCATTCCGTCCACCTGCAGGGCAGTCAATACCGGCTCAATGAAGCTGAGCCCCGCCACGATTCTGACCGGAATCCCCTCGCCGGCCGCCCGGTCCAGCAGCGCGGTCACTGTCGCTTCCCCAATCAGCGGGTGACCGGGCACAGCATAGACAACACCGTCCGGCCGCCGCCCCAACTCCAACACCCGCTCCACAATGGCCCCGTACACCTGACCAAAATCATCGGCCGCCTCGTACAAGGCATCAAAGGTGTGGAGCACAACAGTTTGGGGCAGGCCGACCACGGAGGGATGCCGGCCGGTGCGCAAATACACCTCCTGCGCGCAGGCAAGGACATCCCAGGCCTCACGGGTGAGCAAGGCCGGATCCCCCGGTCCCAGGCCGACGATGGTGATCGCCATATGATACAACAGAAGTAACTGTTCAGTGCAAGCGCTTGGCTGGTATAAGATGAACCTTCACACTGCCTGGTAGTTACCAACAAAAGGAGGCAAAGTATTTACCTTGCCTCCACTTGAAAACGTTCAACAGCAAACCGGCCGGTTTGCTGTTGAACGCTGCAAACTAACGCTTGGTGTAGGTAGGAGCCTTGCGGGCGCGCTTGAGACCAGGCTTCTTGCGCTCTTTCATCCGCGCATCGCGGGTGAGATAGCCCCCTTTGCGCAGGGGCTTGCGCAGTTCCGGATCAAATTTGAGCAACGCGCGCGCCACGCCTTGCTGCACAGCGCCGGACTGGCCGGTCACGCCGCCACCCGACACGTGCACCGAGACATTAAACCGGCCGGCATGCTCAGTTGCATACAGGGGGGCCATCAGCGCCTCCAGATCGCCGACCCGTGGAAAGTACTCTTCCACCGGCTTGTCATTGATGATGACGGTCCCATTGCCGCCGGGGTAAATGCGCACGCGCGCGGTGGCCGTTTTGCGCCGGCCGATTCCTTCATAATAAAAAGCTTGCTCTTCGCTCATTGCATAACCTCGCTAGAATTCTAGCTCTTTTGGCTGCTGGGCCTGATGGGGATGTTCGGGGCCAGCGTAAACCTTCAGCTTGCGCAGCATCTTGCGCCCCAGCCGATTCTTGGGCAGCATCCCGCGCACCGCCAACTCCACCGCCCTGGTGGGATGTTTGACCAACTGATCGCGCAGCGCAATCTCGGTGAGGCCACCCGGGTAACCAGAGTGGCGATAATACATCTTCTGGTCCATTTTGCGGCCGGTGACGTGCACCTTGTCCGCATTCACCACAATCACAAAGTCTCCCACATCCATGTGTGTCACATAAACGGGTTTGTGCTTGCCCTTGAGAATGTGGGCAATCTGGGACGCCAACCGCCCCAGGGTTTGCCCCTGTGCGTCAACCACAAACCACTTGCGCTCGATATCGGTTGGCTTGGTTGAATATGTTTTGTTCACTGCCAATCTCCTAAGTTTTTCACATCCACACCGGCCGCATCCCCATCAGGTAGGTAAATGCAGCCGGGTGCATCCAAGCCGGCCGGTTCAATCCGAGTAGCTTACCGCCAGCAGACAGACTCCTTGCGGGGGGGCTGTGGGACCCGCCAACGATCGATCTGCGGCAGTAAACACCTCGGCAAACTCGTCAACCGACCACTTGCCCTCCCCGACCAGATAGAGGGTGCCAACCAGGCTCCGCACCATCCGGTAAAGAAAGGCATTGGCTTCGATGATAAAGTTCAACAAATGTCCGTCCCGCTGCCAATCGGCCTGAAAGACCTGGCGCGCGCTATTTTCGCCGGCCGGCGGCTGGCCAAAGGTTGCAAAATCGTGGACACCCACCAGCAAGGCACTGGCCCGGTTCATGGCCGCCTCGTCGAGCGGCCACGGCCGGTGCCAGCTTGTGCGCCGCCACAGCGGCGACGGATCCTGTTGATTGTTGATAAGGTACTGATACTTGCGTCGTCGGGCGTCAAAGCGGGGGTGGAAACCAGAATCCACCATTCGGACTTCCCGCACCGCCACGTCCGGCGGCAGGTTGGCATTCAGCGCACGGCTCAAAACATCTTCACCGTGCCGCCATTCGCTGTCAAAGGCAATCACCTGCCCCAAGGCGTGAACGCCAGTGTCGGTCCGGCCGGCCGCCAGAACGACCGCCGCCCGGCCGGTCACCGCGACAATGGCGTTTTCCAGTGTCTCCTGAACGGTCCGTTCGCCTTGGGCTTGCCGTTGGAAGCCTCGGAAATCGGTTCCATCATACTCAACTGTCGCCCGGTAACGCCTGACGCTCACCGATTATGGTTTGTAAAGGTGCCGGTCTATTCGCTGACCAACTCAAGCAATGCCATTTCGGCATTGTCACCACGCCGCCGCCCCACCTTCAACATGCGGACATATCCACCCGGTCGCTCCACGTATGTGGGAGCGATCTCGTCAAACAGCTTGGATACAACGTCGTTGCCGTTGAGCCGGGCGGCTGCCAGACGCCGGGCATGCACCTGCCCGGCCGAATCCTTCTTCAGGCCGCGCTTGGCCAGCGTGATCAGTTTCTCGGCGGCCGGGCGGATAGCACGCGCCTTGGCCTCAGTCGTCTCGATCTGGCCGCGCAAAAAGAGCTGTGTAATCAGTGTCCGCCGCAGGGCCTGTCGTTGTGCAGATGAACGGCCCAGAATGCGACCAGCTACTCGATGTCTCATCTTTCTTTCCTCTTGTTATCCTTCTACCTCGTCGGCATCGTCGTCTTCACCGGGGAAAAACCCCTTGACGGTCAACTGACTGCGCAGCTCCCGCAGCGATTTTTCACCAAAGTTGCGAATCGCCAGCATGGCTTCTTCACCCTTGTCCAGCATGTCCAGTACCTCACCCACTTTGGTGATGCCGGTCCGCTTGAGCGAATTGAAAACGCGAACGCTGAGGTCGAGTTGTTCGATGGGTATTTCGTACACTTCGTTGGGAATAGCTGGCTCCTCTGCTTTCACCTCATCCAGCCCCAACGTTTCCTCGCTGATGCCGGCGACCAGGCGCAGATACATGACCAGAATCTGTCCAGCCTGGGAAAGCGCTTCCTCCGGCCGCATGGTGCCATCAGTCCAGATTTCAAGGATCAGGCGATCATAGTTGGTCATCTGACCAACGCGGGCCCGTTCGACATCATAGTTGATGCGGCGGACCGGGCTGTAGATTGAATCCACAGGAATCTCGCCGATGGACAGCCGGCCGCGCTCATCGGCCGGGGAATAGCCCCGGCCCTGGTCCACAACCAGTTCCATCTCAAATCGAGCCTCGTCAGCGTCCAAGGTCAGCAGGTAGAGATCGGGGTTGATGATCTCAACCTCAGGCGGCACCTGCAGGTCGGCGGCCGTGACGACCCCTTCGCCCTGCACTTCCAGGCGCAACCGCGCAGTCTCACAATCGGTCATTTTTAACCGCAATTGCTTGACGTTGAGGATCAACTGGGTCATATCCTCACGCGCGTGCGGGATGTCGGAAAACTCGTGCTGCACATCGCTGACCCGAATCGAGGTCACCGCAGCACCCGGCAGAGAAGACAGCAACACACGCCGGAGCGCATTCCCTACTGTGATGCCGTAGCCACTCTCCAGCGGGCCGATGATAAAGCGGCCGTACTTTTGAGTTTTGACATCATGATCCACTTCGATTTTCGGCATTACCATGCTCGTCACGCTCACAAGAGAACCTCCCTCCGACTAGAAACGTTACCAATCACCAGTCTTCTAGCGCGAATAGTACTCAACAATCAACTGTTCATTGAGCGAGACGTCAATGTCCTCCCGGTCGGGCGTTTGCAGCACCTGGCCGGTAAGGGCTTCCGCGTTCAATGAAAGCCATCGCGGGACGCGCCGTTCATCCAACAACTGGCTCATCCCTTTGAAAAACGAGGTGCGGCGGCTCTCCTGGCGGACGGTGATGACGTCATTCGGCCGGACCAGCGCAGACGGGACATCGGTGAGCCGACCGTTAAGCTGAAAGTGCCCGTGCGCAACCAACTGACGTGCATGTGCGCGCGACTCGGTAAAACCAAGCCGGTAAATCACGTTGTCCAGGCGGCTTTCCAAAATGGAAAGCAAGTTGACGCCGGTGAGGCCGGGCCGGCGTTGTGCCAGGCCAAAGTAGCGCCGGAACTGCCGTTCCAGCACGCCGTAAATCCGGCGTGCCTTTTGTTTTTCGCGCAACTGCCGCGAATAGTCCGATTCGCGCCTGCGCCGGAAGCGGGCATCACGGCCGTGCATTCCGGGCGGGTAGTCACGTCGTTCCAGGGCACACTTGGGAGAAAGACAGCGCGCCCCCTTCAAAAAGAGCTTTTCGCCCTCACGGCGACAAAGCTTACAGGTGGGTCCAGTATATCTTGCCAATTCAAACTCCTTCTAAATGAGAGGTTTACGGGGTTGGCGTCCCTTCGTCCCTCTTTTCCATTTCGGAAACTAGACTCTCCGCTTTTTCGGCGGCCGACAACCATTGTGTGGCACCGGGGTGATGTCCGTGATGGAGCGCACCCGCATGCCCGACGCCTGAATGGCGCGAATGGCAGCTTCGCGGCCGGGGCCGGGCCCCTTGACGAACACATCGGCTTCCTGCATGCCCATATCCTGGCCCAGCTTGACTGCCTGTTGCGCCGCCACTCGGGCTGCGTAGGGAGTGCTTTTGCGCGAACCCTTGAAACCGGCCGTGCCAGCGCTGCCCCAAGCAAGGGCATTCCCCTGCTGGTCGGTCAACGTGACGATGGTGTTGTTAAAAGTAGCATACACATGCACCTGCCCATACGGCACGTTGCGTTTTACCTTACGTACAGTTCGACGCTGTCTCTTTCGTCCCATTTTGCCTCCAAGGCCGTGCCCAGCCAGCAACCCTTCCACTGGCTGTGCACGCCACTGTTCCTATTTCTTCTTTGCTCCACGCCGCCGGCCGCGCCCGGCCACCGTCTTTTTGGGGCCTTTGCGAGTCCGCGCGTTGGTCCGGGTGCGCTGGCCATGCACCGGAAGATTGCGGCGGTGGCGCAGCCCACGATAGCAACCGATCTCCTGCAGCCGCTTGATGTTCATCTGAACCTCGCGGCGCAGATCACCCTCCACCCGGTACTCTTTTTCGATCAACTCGCGGATCATGGCCACCTCGGCCTCCGCCAGATCCTTGACACGGGTATCCAGGTTCACGCCAGCCCGGTCCAAAATCTGGTTACTCAAAGAGCGGCCGACTCCGTAAATGTAGGTCAGGCCAATCTCCGCCCGCTTGTCGCGGGGCAAGTCTATACCAGCAATACGTGCCATTTCTTCTCTCCCAACTATCCTTGTCGCTGCTTGTGCTTGGGATTCTCACAAATCACGTACACGCGCCCCTTGCGCCGTACAACTTTGCACTTGGGGCACCTCTTTTTGACAGATGCTGAAACCTTCATGCTATCCTCACTCCCTCGCCGCTACGGCAAGGTTAATATCATCGGTCCATTTTTGGTCACTGCAATGCTGTGCTCAAAATGAGCACAAAGTTTACCATCTCGCGTGGCAACTGTCCATTGGTCGGCCAAAACTCGCGTCTCCGGAGCACCCAGGTTGACCATTGGTTCCAACGCAATGGTCAAGCCCGGCCGGAGTTTGGGGCCGCGCCCGGCAATGCCGAAATTGGGCACCTGCGGTTGCTCCCACATGGACCGGCCGACGCCGTGACCGGTGTATTCTCGCACCACGCTAAAACCGTGCTGCTCCACAAACTGTTGGATGGCGGCCGACACATCGCCGGTCCGGTTGCCGGGGTGCAGCATCTTGATGCCCACTGCCAATGACTGCTCGGTGACTTCCATCAGCCGCTGCGCCTCCGGGCTTACCCGGCCGACCGGCGCACTGAACGCCGCGTCGCCCACAAACCCATTGTAGATGGCGCCGCAATCAATGCTGACGATATCGCCTTCCTGCAAGACCCGTGGGCCAGGGATGCCATGCACCAACTCCTCGTTGATGGAAGCGGTGATGGAGGCCGGAAACGGCCGCTGTCCCTGGTGCTGCGTCACCCCTTTGAAAACGGGCTCGGCCCCGTGGGTGCGAATAACCTGCTCGGCAATCGCATCCAGCTCGGCCGTGGTCACACCAGGGGCAATCCGCTCGCGGACAGCTTGTAGCGCCAGCGCCACAATCCGGCCGGCTTTGCGCATCAGCGCAATTTCGGTGGGGGATTTGATGATAATCACTGCCCCTACCCTGCACCACCCGCTGAGCGAATTGCGGTCAAGAGGTCAGCGCCGACTGCCTCAATGGACTGCTCGCCGTCAATCTCAACCAGCAACCCTTTTTGCCGATACCAGTCAATGAGTGGCGCGGTCTGCTCAAAGTAGACGTCGATGCGCCGCTGCTGAGTTTCGGGCGTGTCGTCTGCCCGCTGATACAACTCACCTCCGCACTGGTCGCAGACGCCATCCTGCTGCGATGGGCTGAACACAGCGTGGTACATGGCACCGCACTGTCGACAGGTCCACCGGCCGGCCAGTCTCTGGAGCAATACCCGGGGATCCACCTTGATGTAGGGGGCCAGCGCCACCCGCTCACCGCCTTCCGCCAGCAGAACGTCCAAACCCGCTGCCTGGGGAATGGTGCGCGGAAAGCCATCCAGCAGCGCCCCTTCCGAACAATCGGGCCGGGCAAACCGCTCACGAACCATCCCAATGGTCACCTCGTCGGGCACCAGTTCGCCGCGGTCCATGTACTGCCGAGCCAGCTTGCCCAACTCAGTCTCCTGCTTTAGATGCACGCGGAACAGGTCGCCGGTGGAAACCTGGGGGATTCCCAACGTCTCCGCCAGCATTTTAGCCTGAGTGCCTTTGCCAGCCCCGGGGCCACCCAAAAGGATAATGTACCGCGCCATGGTGCCCAACCCGCTACTTGATGAACCCTTCGTAGTTGCGCATCAGCAACTGCGATTCCAGCTGGCGCATGGTGTCAATCACCACACCAACCACGATGAGCAGGCCGGCGCTGGAGACGACCAGCACGCTGGATGGTATGCCAAACAGCAGCACAAAGCCGGGCAGCGCGGCCACAATGCCCAGGAAGAGGGCACCGGCCAGCGTGATGCGCCGGGTAACGCCGTTCAAATAATCCTCAGTCGGCCGGCCCGGCCGGATGCCGGGGATAAAACCTCCCTGCTTTTGCAGCATCTCGGGCAGGTTCTGCTGTTGCACCATCACGTCGGTGTAAAAGTAGGTAAAGCCTACTACCATCAGAAAGTAAAGGGTATAGTACAGCGCGTTTTCCGACTGTCCCAGCGTGTTGGTGATGGTGGTCGCCAGATTGGCCAGCCACTCGGTTTCGGAGCCAACAAAGAACTGCGCCACCACGGCCGGCAGGGCCAGGAAGGATTGGGCAAAGATGAGCGGGATCATACCGGCCGTGTTGACCTTCATCGGCAGATGGGTCGCGCCGCCAGCATACTGTTTGCGCCCGCGCACCCGCTTACCGTACTGCACCGGGATGCGGCGGGTCCCCTCCTGCACCACCACGATAAAGAACACCGTGATGGCAGTCAGCACCAAGAATACCAGCAAGTAGGTCCAGCGATGCTGCTCGTCGGATAGGAGGCGAGCCACGTTGGAAGGCATCTGCGAGGCGATGCCGCCAAAGATGATGATGGATAACCCATTGCCAATGCCCTGCTCGGTGATCAGCTCACCCAACCAGATGGCAAACATGGTCCCGGCCGTCATCGTGACCAGGGTCGTAATCGACGGCAGCCAGGAATCCGCCCCAAAACCAAAGTCGGGCATGATGGAATAGCCGCCGGTCAAAGCACCTGCGCTGAACAAACGAATCTGGCTGATGGCCGATAGCGCCGCCATCGGAATGGTCAGATAGTAGGTGTACATGTTCATCTTGTTCCGGCCGGCCTCGCCTTCCTTGGCCAATTCCTGCAGCGCCGGGATGATGGGCTGCAGCAACTGCATGATAATGGAGGCCGTGATGTACGGGTAGACACCCATCGCCATGATGGAAAAGTTGGCCACCGCTCCGCCAGATAGCATGTCCAGGATGCCAATGAAACTACTGGCGGCCGACTGCCCTTCAAGCAACGCTGCCAGCGCGGTCCGATCCACCCCCGGCACCGGCACATGGGCCGCCAAGCGATAGATCGCCAGGATGATAACCGTGATGATGATGCGCCTGCGCAAGTCAGGCAGGTTCCAAGCATTTCGCACTGCTTCAAGCATCGTTTCTCTCCAACCCCGGCCGGTTCGGCCGGGAAATGGTGCATAGGGCCTAGCGCGCCAGGATCTCCGCTGAACCGCCAGCCGCCTCGATCTTTTCCTTGGCGGTCGTGGAAAAACGGTCAGCTTTCACATGCAGAGCCACGGCAACCTCGCCGCGGCCCAAAACCACAAACGGATCAGTGGGCTTTTTCAACAAGCCAACCATCACCAACGAGACCGGGTCAACCTGAGCGCCGGCTGCAAATAGCTCCGCCAGTTGATCCACATTGATCGCCCGGTAGTGGACCTTGCGAATGTTGGTAAATCCTCGCTTGAACGGCAAGCGGCGCACCAGCGGCAACTGACCACCCTCAAAGTATTGTCCTTTGCCACCGCCCGTGCGGGAGCCCTGGCCCTTGGTTCCACGCCCGGCCGTCTTGCCAGAGCCAGAACCGGTGCCGCGACCCACTCGCTTGCGCTCTTTCCGGCTGCCCGGATCGGGACGCAGGTCGTGCAATTTCATCTCACTTTACCTCTTCAACTTCGACCAAATGGTCAATCTTGGAAACCATGCCCCGAATAACCGGGGTATCCTCGTGTTCTACGACGGCATTGACGCGCTTGAGCCCCAATGCCCGCACCGTTGCTTTTTGCCGTTGGTTGTAGCCGATAGGGCTTTTGACCAGCTTGATGACCAGTTTACCGCTCATCTCGCCTGCTCCAATACGGCATGATCGCCTTGACCGGCTTGCCACGGGCGGCCGCTTCCTCATCGATCCATTTGAGTTCCTTCAACGCCTCAAAGGTGGCAAAAACCACGTTGAGCGCATTGGAGCTACCCATCGACTTGCTGAGGATATCGCGGATTCCGGCCGCTTCCACCACCGCGCGGACACCACTACCGGCGATAACACCGGTACCGGGCGTCGCGGGCTTGAGCATGACCACGGCTCCACCATGCTTGACGGTGATCTGATGGGGGATGGTAGTGCCAAGTGTTGGCACCGGGATCATGTTCTTGCGAGCGGTGTCCATCGCCTTACGGATCGCATCAGGCACGGCCCGCGCCTTGCCCTTGCCCACACCTACCTTGCCACGGTTATCGCCTACCACGGCCGTGACGCGAAAATGAAACGTCCGGCCGCCTTTGACCACCTTGGCCACGCGGGTGATGTCCACCACGCGCTCGTCCAACTCTTCTGGTTCGTCCAAGTTCAGGAATTCTCGTCGTGCCATTGTTCCTCCAGTTAGAATTCCAGTCCTTCTTCACGGGCGCCGTCAGCCAGTGCCTTGATCCGGCCATGATAAGCCCAACCGCCCCGATCGAAAACAACCTGTTTAATTCCTTTACCCAGGGCGCGGCGGGCCAATACCTGCCCGACAATGCGAGCTTGCTCGGTCTTGGTTTTGCCATGCACCAGCGAACGTACTTCCTTGTCTACCGTTGAAGCCGACACGAGCGTGTGGCCAGCGGTATCGTCGATCACCTGTCCGTAAATCTCGCTCAGGCTGCGAAAGACGTTGAGCCGCGGCCGCTCGGCCGTACCGGAAACGCGCAGGCGCACCCGACGGTGCCGGCGTTCTCGTGCTTGTTGCTTTTTCTTTGCCGCGTCCATTATACCTTACCCGCCTTGCCAGCCTTGCGCCGCACACGTTCGTCCAGATAGCGTACACCTTTGCCCTTGTAGGGTTCCGGCGGGCGCAACTTGCGGATATCGGCCGCCAACTGGCCAACCACCTCTTTGTCAATTCCGCTGATGGTAATCAGCTTGCGGCGTGGTTCAACCTCAAACTGGACGTCATCCGGCGGGTTGATGACAACCGGGTGGGAAAAGCCCAGGTTCAACACCAGGCTGCTCCCCTGTATCTCCGGCCGGTAACCCACGCCGACCACTTCCAGCACCTTCTGAAAACCCTGACTGACGCCCACCACCATGTTGTTCACCAGTGCCCGGGTCAGCCCGTGCAAAGCGCGATGATGGCGTTGATCGGTTGGTCGGCTCACTTTAAGCTCGCCGCCGTCCAACTCGATCCGGATGTCAGGATGAAAGGCGCGAGACATCTCTCCCTTGGGTCCTTTGACGTGGACCTGGGAGCCCTTCAGTGTAACTTGTACCCCATCCGGTACCGGGATGGGCATTTTCCCTATCCGTGACACGATTCACACTCCTACCAAACGTAGCAAAGCACTTCGCCACCCACTTTTAACCGACGCGCCTCCTGGTCGGTGACCACGCCCTTGGGCGTGGAAAGGATGGCAATTCCCATACCGCTTTGCACCCACGGAATCTCAGTCCGCTTTGTATAAATCCGTCGGCCGGGCTTGCTAATGCGTTTGAGCCCACGGATCACCGGCCGGCGTTCACGGCGGCGGCCAACGTACTTGAGCTTCAGCATCAGCACAGACTGCGGAGTCTCCGGGATCACTTCCACGCCGGCAATAAACCCTTCCTCTTTGAGGATGTTGGCAACTGCCACCTTGAGCGTTGAACTGGGCATGGAGACGGTGGCGTGCTTGGCCATCATGGCATTGCGCACGCGGGTCAACATATCAGCAATTGGATCGCTAATCATTTCGCCATCCCTCCTTTACCAGCTGGACTTGACCACGCCGGGGATTTTGCCCTGTAGGGACAACTCCCGGAAGCAGATCCGGCACAACTGAAAACGACGCAAATAGCCGCGCGGACGGCCGCAGACACGGCAGCGATTCCGGACACGGACTTTGTATTTTCTTCTCTGTTCCCGATAGGGCATGCAGGTTTTTGACACGGAACCTCTCCTTACTGCCTTTTGCCGGACGGCGCTGCGAATGGCATCCCCAACAGCGAAAGCAGGTGATAGCCTTCCTCGTCTGTCTGGGCCGTCGTCACAATGGTCACTTCAAAGCCACGAATCTTGTCGATTTTGTCGTAAACAATCTCCGGGAAAACCAACTGCTCCCGAAAACCAAGGGAGTAGTTGCCCCGGCCGTCAAACGAGTCGGGGGAAACACCCCGAAAGTCACGCCGGCGCGGCAGGGCCACGTTCATCATGCGATCCAAAAAGCTCCACATGCGTTCGCCCCGCAGCGTCGCCTTGACGCCGATGGACCGTCCGTCGCGCAGCTTGAAGGCGGCAATTGACTTTTTGGCCAGGGTCACAACCGGCCGCTGGCCTGTGATAGTAGTCATGTCTTGCACGGTGAAGTCGAGCGCCTTGGCGTTGTCCAGCGCTTCACCAACACCCACATTGACCACCATTTTGGTGATGCGCGGCACTTGCATGACGTTGTCGTAACCGAACTGCTTCATCAGCGCCGGGACAACCTCTTGTTGGTACCGCTCTTTCAATCTTGTCATCTCATAACCTCTCTGATTTCACCCTGATCTTGGGCCGAGTAGCAGTCCGCACGCGGTCAGCAGCTTTATTAACTGCCCCTATGGCGGCTGGCTCTACTCAGAGCAAGCTCATTTAACTACGGCATCACACCGCTTGCACACTCGTACTTTGCGGCCGTCCTCGCTAAAGGCATATTCCACCCGGGTTGGCTTGTGGCAGCTAGGGCACACAAGCTGTACGTTAGAAATGTGCACCGGGGCCTCAAACTCGATGATGCCCGGCTGGGTCTTGGACCGGCCGCCAGTCTGCACCGGCCGCTGATGCTTCTTGATAATGTTGATACCGCTCACTACCACGCGGCTCCCTTCGGGCAACACGCGTTGCACAGTGCCGGTCTCGCCCTTGTCGTTTCCGCTGATAACCATAACGGTATCGCCACGCTTAATTCTCATTCCTACAACACCTCCGGCGCAAGAGAAAGGATTTTGGTAAATCCCTTCTCGCGCAACTCGCGCGCCACAGGGCCAAAGATACGCGTTCCCTTGGGGTTTTGACTGGTGCCGTCCAGAATCACCACCGCGTTGTCATCAAAGCTGATGTAACTGCCGTCGGTCCGGCGGTACTCTTTGGACGTGCGCACAATCACTGCCCGCACAATCTCGCCCTTTTTTACAGAACCATGGGGCGCTGCAGATTGGACGGCGGCCGTGATCAGATCACCTACGTGTCCGTAGCGGCGATTGGACCCACCAATCACCCGGATGCACAGCACCACGCGTGCGCCCGTGTTATCCGCCACTTTTAAAGTGCTCTCTTGCTGAATCATCGCCTCACCTCTAGTCTTCCGCTCGCTCGACGATTCGCATCAAGGCCCAATGCTTCCGGCGGCTAAGAGGGCGAGACTCGATGATCTCCACCCGGTCGCCAATCCGGCAGCTATTCTCCTCGTCGTGGGCCATGTATTTTTTCCGGCGGCGCAGGACCTTGCCATAGAGGGGGTGTCGGGTTGACCGCGCCACCTCCACCAGGATGGTCTTGTCCATCTTGTCGCTGACGACGACACCTATCATGCGTTTTCGCTGCTCTCTCATGCGCTCTGTCCTCCCACGCCGCCAATCCATTCGGCTATCTCGCGCTCTCGCAAGATGGTCTGCAAACGGGCAATGTCACGGCGCACACGTCGGATTTGAGTATAGTCTTCCAACTGGCCCGAAGCCCGCTGGAAACGCAGGTTAAAGTACTCCTCGCGGGCATCATCCAGCTTTTTCCGGATGTCGGCCGTGCTCAGATTTCGGATCTGTCGTGCCTGCATCACGCTTCACCTCCCAACTCGGTGCGCGCCACCACCTGGCATTTGACTGGAAGCTTGTAGGCAGCCAGATTCATCGCCTGCTTGGCGACATCTTCAGGTACGCCACCGATCTCAAACATCACGCGGCCGGGCTTGACCACGGCAACCCAATGGTCCACCGAACCCTTGCCTTTACCCATGCGGGTCTCGGCCGCTCGCTTGGTCACTGATTTATCCGGGAAAATGCGAATCCACAACTTGCCCCGGCGTTTCATCTGTCGCACCATCGCACGCCGGGCGGCCTCAATCTGACGACTGGTAATCCACGCCGGCTCGAGAGTTAGCAGACCAAAATCACCAAAAGTAACCGTGTTACCTCGGCTGGCTTTGCCCTTCATCCGCCCTCGGAACTGCTTGCGGTGCTTTACACGCTTTGGCATTAACATAACCGCACCTCACTTACACCACATCGCCTTAGCTGACGTAGACATCCTGGCGCTCGGCCAATTCGCCCAGCACCTCGCCTTTGTACACCCACACCTTGATGCCAATCTGGCCAAAGGTGGTCGTCGCCTCGGTAAAGCCATAATCAATATCTGCGCGCAACGTATTGCGCGGCACCCGGCCGTCCATCTGCCACTCGCGGCGCGCCATCTCGGCGCCGTGGAGCCGGCCACTGCACATAATTTTGATGCCTTCCGCGCCCTGGCGCATGGCCTGGCCCACCGCACGCTTCATCGCTCGGCCGTGGGAAATGCGGCGCTCCAACTGCGAAGCGATGTTCTCCGCTACCAGGCGAGCATCGAGATCCGGCTTTTCAATCTCCTCAACCTCAACGCGCACGTGCTTGCCAGTCAGCGTTTCCAGGCCCTGGCGCAACTCCTTGACGGATACGCCCTTGCGGCCGATGACCACGCCAGGTTTGGCGGTCCAGATAGTCACCTGCACCTGGTTGGGAAAACGCTCAATCTCAATCCGCGAAACAGCCGCGCCCCGACTCTGTTGGCGGATGCGCTTGCGGATCTGCAAATCTTCGTGGAGCAGATCGGCGTACTGCTGGCCTTCGGCAAACCAACGCGCGTCCCAATCCCTGATGATTTTTAGTCGGAACCCAATGGGGTGAACTTTGCGACCCAAGGTACTCCTCCTCTACTGAACTTGCTCGCTCAACACCACGGTGATATGGGATGAGCGCTTGATGATTGGTTTGAACCGCCCCCGGCCGCCGAACCGACCCCCGTAGGGAGCCAACCGGTGGCGCGGGCCTTCATCGGCATAGATTTTGGCAACAAACAGATCATCCCGTTCTGCGCCAAAATTCTCTTCCGCGTTAGCAATTGCCGAACTGATCAACTTGGCCACCGGCCGGGCGGCCGCGTGCGGCATAAAGCGCAACGTATTCAGTGCATCGCCCACGCTCATTCCGCGCACCACATCAATCACTCGACGTACCTTTTGCGGCGTCATGGGGACAAATTTAGCCTGTGCTCGATACTCAAATTCCATCACACACCCATCCTCTAACGCCGACGCTTCTTCTCTTCCCGGACATGTCCGCGGAAATTCCGCGTGGGGGCAAACTCACCCAGCTTGTGACCAACCATGTTCTCGGTGATATAGATCGGAACGTGGCGGCGGCCGTCGTGCACGGCCAGGGTGTGCCCCACCATCTGTGGAAAGATGGTGCTGGCCCGCGACCAAGTCTTGAGCACGCGCCGCTCCCCGGAAGAGTTCATCTCCTCGATCTTTCTCAGCAACTTGGGCTCTATAAACGGCCCTTTTTTGAGTGAACGTGACATTTCAGCCTCCTAGCATTCCCGTCAGTGGAGCAACCTATCAGCGTCGCTTGCCGCGCCGGCGAACGATGTACTTGTCCGTACGCTTGTTGCGCCGCGTCCTGGCACCCAGGGTTGGTTTACCCCAAGGGGACTTGGGACCCGGCAACCCGATGGGCGAACGCCCCTCTCCACCACCATGGGGATGGTCGCGCGGGGACATTGCAGAGCCCCGGACGGTGGGGCGGATGCCCATCCACCGCTTGCGGCCCGCTTTGCCCAGTTTGATGTTCCCGTGTTCTACGTTTCCAACCTGACCAATGGTCGCCATGCAGGCCTGACGAACCAAGCGCACTTCGCCCGAAGGAAGCCGCACCTGGGCATAATCGCCCTCTTTGGCCACCAACTGTGCCGAAGTTCCGGCCGACCGCACCATCTGACCGCCGCGCCCAACCTGCAACTCGATGTTGTGAATCTGGGTGCCCAGCGGGATACTGGCGATGGGCAACGCGTTGCCCGGCCGAATTTCCGAGCCAACGCCGGCCATCAACTCGTCACCAACCTGAACGCCGAGCGGTGCGATAATGTACCGCTTCTCGCCGTCGGCATAGGTCAGTAGCGCAATCCGCGCCGTGCGGTTGGGGTCGTACTCGACGGAAGCCACCCGCGCCGGCACACCCGCCTTGTCGCGCTTGAAATCGATCACGCGGTAACGGCGCTTGTGCCCGCCGCCGCGATGGCGGATGGTGATTTTGCCGCGAAAATTGCGCCCGGCCCTGTTTTGCTTCGGCCGCAGCAGCGACCGCAACGGTTTGGGGCGCGTTACTTCATCAAAGGTAAAGCCCGACATGTCTCGGCGGCCGGGGGACGTGGGCTTGAACATTTTTACTGGCATCTTTACTCCTCCAACGGTGGCCTGTTTCAGGGACCGGTGATTCGGAACAAAACCCGCTTCACCGATGGCCTCTCACCGTTGCTCCATTAAACTCCCTCAAACATCTCCAGGCGTTGGCCAGGTGCCAACGTCACAATTGCCTTTTTCCAACTACCCTTGCGGGTAATCGTCTTGCGCCAGCGCCGTGCGCGCTTGGCCGGCATGTTCATGATCCGCACCTTGATCACATCCACCTTGGGCCAGATCAATTCCACGGCCTCTTTGACCTGGTGCTTGTTGGCACGCGGGTCAACTTCAAAGGCGTACTGGAACTCTTCATCGGCCAGAGCGGTGGATTTCTCTGTGATAACCGGCCGGCGAATGACCTCACGATAGTGCATTATCCACCTCCTCAAGTCCCAACCACCCCTTGATCACATCCAAGGCCGCCAGCGGCATCACCACTTTGTCAAAGGTGAGCAGATCGCGCAGGTTGAGGTAGTTGACCCGCAACGCTTTAGCCGCTGAGATGTTGCTAGTCGACCGCTCCACATTTTGGTTGCGGCTGTCCAGCAGCACCAGGGCCGTGGCATCACCCACCAGGTTGGTCAGCACGCTCACCATCTGGCGCGTCTTGGGCTGCTCCAAATCGAGCGCATCCACGACGACGATGTCGCCTTCCTGCGCTTTGGCCGTCAGCGCAGAGCGCAGCGCGGCCTGCCGCATTTTGCGCGGCATGTGGAGCGTATAGTCTCGCGTCTTGGGGCCATGGGCAACGCCACCACCCACGAAAATGGGGGCCTTGCGGCTGCCATGGCGGGCCCGGCCGGTCCCTTTTTGGCGATAGATCTTTCGCGTCGAGAGTAGAACCTCGCCCCGGGTCTTGGTCCGGTGCGTCCCAAGGCGTGCGTTGGCCATCTGGCGGACGTAGGCTTGATGCATCAACCCCACGTTCACGCTGGCACCAAAAATATCGGCTGGAAGCTCGATGGTATCTACTTCCTCGCCCTTCATGTTTAGAACAGGGACTTTCATCACCATCTCTCCTACTGCTTCCGCGCTTCCTTGATCATAACGAGAGCACCCTTTGGGCCAGGCACGCTGCCCTTGACGGCCAGTAGGTTGTTCTCCACGTCCACCCGCACCACTTCCAGGTTTTGCGAAGTGACGCGATGGTTGCCCATGCGGCCGGCCATACGCACGCCCTTGAGCACGCGGCCGGGGGTCGAGGTAGAGCCAATGGAACCCGGCGAGCGCTGACGATCCGACTGACCGTGGGTGATGGGGCCACCGCCGAAACCGTGCCGCTTCATCACGCCGGCAAAGCCGCGTCCCTTGGCCTTGCCAATCACATCCACGTGATCGCCCTCACCAAAGACGGACACGGTGATCGTGTCACCCAATTCCGGCCGGTCCTGGAACACCTTGACGCGAAACTCGCGCAAGTGGCGCAGTGGCGGCACACTTTTGGGGAATACGCGCCGCACGGGGTGCTTCTCGCTGGTCTTCAACAAACCCTGATGACCAGCCCGAGCGCGGGTAAGCCGCTTTTGCTTGATCTCACCAAAACCCAACTGAACGGCGTTATAGCCATCGGTTTCTTCGGTTTTGATGTGGGTGACATAGCACGGCCCGGCCTCAATGACGGTAACAGGGGTTACGTTTCCCTGTTCGTCGAAGAGTTGGGTCATGCCCACTTTCCTACCTAGAATACCTTTCATCCGTACCTCCTGAGGACTGCCGGCCGCTAGGCACGGCCGCATCATCCTCCACGGCCGGGGTTGACCCGGCGCGTTAAATCTTGATCTCGATGTCCACTCCGGCCGGCAGGTTCAGCCGCATGAGCGTATCAATGGTCTTGGAATCCGGGTCGAGCACATCGATCAGCCGCTTGTGCGTACGGATTTCAAAATGCTCATGCGAGTCCTTGTCAATAAAGGTGCTCCGCCGCACCGTGAACCGCTCCAGCCTGGTGGGCAGAGGCACCGGGCCCACCACACGGGCCCCTGTGCGCTCGGCCGTTTCCACAATGCGCTGGGCCGATTGGTCCAACACGCGATGATCGTACGCCTTGAGCCGAATTCTGATTTTTTGCTTAGCCATATCTTTCGCTCATCAGCCTTTCTGGTCAGGCCAGCTTACTCAATGATCTCCGTGATAACGCCGGCTCCCACCGTCAATCCACCCTCTCGGATGGCAAACTTGGAACCTTTCTCCAACGCCACCGGCGTGATCAACTCCACATACATGTTCACGTTATCCCCTGGCATCACCATCTCCACCCCCTCCGGCAGCGTGATCGCGCCTGTCACATCCATCGTCTGCAGGTAGAACTGCGGCCGATACCCCGGGAAGAACGCCTTGTGCCGGCCCCCTTCATCCTTCCGCAACACGTACACCTCGCACTTGAACTTCTTGTGCGGCGTGATGCTCTTCGGCTTTGCCAACACCTGCCCGCGCTCTACGTCTTCCCGGCCGATCCCGCGCAGCAACGCCCCTATGTTGTCCCCTGCCTGCCCCTGGTCCAACAGCTTGTGGAAC
This sequence comes from uncultured Chloroflexia bacterium, assembly GCA_963707345.1. Taxonomy (GTDB): domain Bacteria; phylum Chloroflexota; class Anaerolineae; order Promineifilales; family UBA4811; genus CAVPPE01. The sequence goes on along the minus strand of CAVPPE010000001.1, from coordinate 56,660 downwards.
ATCTCCACTCCCGTGCACACCGTCTTCCGTGTGTCCTTGATCCCCACGATCTCGACCTCTTCCCCCACCTTGATCGTCCCGCGGTCCACCCGGCCGGTCACCACCGTCCCTCGCCCCTTGATCGAGAACACATCCTCGATCGGCATCAGGAATGGCTTGTCGATCTCCCGCTCTGGCATCGGTATGTAGTTGTCCACCGCATCCATCAACTCCAGGATGCATGCATACTCCGGCGCGTTCGGGTCCTTGCTGTCGCTCTCCAGCGCCTTCAACGCGCTCCCCCGCACGATCGGTATGTCGTCCCCTGGAAACTGGTAGCTGTCCAACAGCTCCCGCAGCTCCATCTCCACCAGCTCCAGCAGCTCCTCGTCGTCCATCATGTCGACCTTGTTCAGGAACACCACCATCGCCGGCACTTCCACCTGCCGCGCCAGCAGCACGTGCTCCCGCGTCTGCGGCATCGGCCCGTCCGGCGCTGCCACCACCAGGATCGCTCCGTCCATCTGCGCCGCCCCGGTGATCATGTTCTTGATATAGTCCCGGTGCCCCGGGCAGTCCACGTGCGCATAGTGCCGATTCTCCGTCTCGTACTCCACATGCGCAATCGCAATCGTGATCCCGCGCTCGCGCTCTTCCGGCGCGTTGTCGATCGTGTCGAACGCCCGAAAGGCCGCCTGCCCTTTCAGCGCCAGCACCTTGGTGATCGCCGCTGTCAGCGTCGTCTTCCCGTGGTCGATGTGTCCGATCGTCCCCACGTTGACGTGTGGTTTATCGCGTACAAACTTTTCCTTTCCCATGATTTCTTCTCCTTCCGACCGAATACTGCTTTTCTAGAATGCGTCGCCGACAATGGCGTCCAAGGTTTCTTTGCTCACCTGGTTATAATGATCAAACTCCATGGTGAACACTCCACGCCCCTGGCTCATGGAACGCAATTGCGTTGCATAACCAAACATCTCTGCCAGGGGAACAACCGCGTCAATCACTTGCAACCCACCGGGCCGGGGCTCCATGCCCCCAATATCCGCCCGGCGCGATGATAGGTTCCCCAAAACCTCGCCTGTGAACTCCTCAGGCGTAATAACCTCAACCTTCATCACCGGCTCCAGCAAGACAGGAGTCCCGTCTTGCACGCCTTCATACAAAGCCATGGATCCTGCAACTTTAAAGGCCACCTCGCTGGAATCGTCTTCGTCATGGGAACCACCCACCAGAACCGCTCTGACATCCACCAGCGGGTAACCCGCGATGACTCCGCTTTCCATGGCTTCCATTACGCCTGCCTGCACGGCCGGAACATACTGGCCGGGAACTTGGTCTGGCGCAACGCGGCTCTCAAACTGATTACCTTCACCGGCCGGCAGCGGGAAAAGATTCAGCACCACTTCGCCGTATTGCCCGCGGCTGCCGGTCTGGCGCACAAAACGCCCGGCCGCCCCGCGAACCGACTTTGTGATGGTTTCCCGGTAGGCCACACGCGGCTTGCCCACGTTGGCCTGTACGTTGAATTCACGCAACAAGCGGGTCACCAATACTTCCAAATGCAATTCGCCCATGCCCGAAATGAGCATCTGCCCGGTCTGCTCGTTGGCCCGCACCCTAAAGGTGGGATCCTCCTCCGCCAACCGGCCGAGCGCATCCATCATCCGATCTTGATCGGCCGTTGTGCGCGGTTCAATCGCCACCGAAATCACCGGCTCTGGGAAGGTGATGTTCTCCAGCACAATGGGCCCCTTGAGGTCACAGAGCGTATCGCCGGTAAAGGTTTGTTTCAAGCCAGGCACGGCAATAATGTCACCGGCGTAAACCTCTTTGACCTCCTCACGGCGGTCAGCATGCATCCGGACCAGGCGGTTCAGGCGTTCCCGCTTGTCCTTGGATGGGTTGAGCAATGTTTGGCCCGCCTGGACGTGCCCGGAGTAGAGCCGCAGATATGCCAGCCGGCCGACGTAGGGATCAGTGGCTATTTTGAAAACCAGCGCAGTTGCCGGTTTGTCGTCATCCGCCTCCCTAAACTCGGTCTTGTTTGTGTACGGATTAACACCTTCGATCGCCTCGACTTCCAGGGGAGAAGGCAGGTAATCAACGACTGCATCCAGTAAGGGCTGAACTCCTTTGTTCCTCAGCGCGCTTCCACACAAGACCGGGGTGACAATGTTCCTAAGAGTAGCTTTGCGAAGCGCCGAGCGGAGTTCGGCCGGTGTAATCTCTTCCCCTTCCAGGTACTTGAGCGTGAGCCCATCGTCCGTTTCCACAACCCGCTCGATGAGTTGCATCCGGGCCTCATCCGCCTCTCCCTGCATACTTGTCGGGATAGGCTCAAAGATCGGCTTGGTACCCAGGTCTTCAGCTTCCCAGACAACCGAGCGCATGGCCATAAGATCAACAACTCCCCGAAAGTCGCTTTCCGCGCCAATGGGGAGTTGTAGCCGCAAGGGTTCGGCGCCCAGGCGCTGGCGGATCATCTCAACGGTCCGCTCAAAGTTTGCGCCCAGGCGATCCATCTTGTTAATAAAACAGATGCGCGGAACGCCATAGCGATCAGCCTGGCGCCACACAGTCTCTGACTGAGGTTCCACACCCGCCACCGCATCAAAGACCACCACACCGCCATCCAACACACGCAAGCTGCGCTGCACTTCGGCGGTAAAGTCAATGTGACCAGGGGTGTCAATGATGTTGATCTGGTGGTCCCGCCAGTAAGCCGTGATCGCTGCGGCCGTAATAGTGATGCCCCGTTCCCGCTCCTGATCCATCCAGTCGGTAACTGTGGTGCCATCATCCACATTACCCATCCGATGGGTTTTGCCGGTGTAGTAAAGCACCCGCTCGGTGGTGGTTGTCTTACCGGCGTCTATATGCGCAATGATTCCGATATTGCGGATGCGCTCGAGGGGGTACGGGCGGGACATGGCGGCGGACCTAAGAGAAAAACCTTACCAGCGGAAATGCGCAAAGGCGCGGTTGGCCTCTGCCATTCGATGGGTGTCTTCGCGCTTTTTGATAGCAGCGCCCTGGTTGTTGGCTGCGTCAAGCAATTCGGCCGCCAGCTTTTCCGCCATCGTCCGGCCGCCACGCGAGCGCGCAGCCGCCAGTATCCAGCGCATGGCCAGGCTAGTCCGCCGCTCAGGCGAAACCTCCATCGGCACCTGGTAGGTAGCACCACCCACCCGCCGCGGCTTGACCTCAATAATCGGCTTGACGTTGCTAATAGCCTGCTCGAACATTTCGAGTGGGTCCTTACCGGTGCGCTGCTGGATCATATTCATCGCATCGTACATGATTCCGTAGGCGGTACTCTTTTTACCATCCCTCATCAATCGATTGACAAACATGGCCACCAGCACGCTGTTATAGCGCACATCGGGGACAATATCACGTTTCGGGGGAACTCGCCGTCTTGACATTTATACTCCTCTACCCAAGGCTACTTTTTGCCCTTTTTCTTGGTGCCGTACTTGGAACGCCCCTTGGAGCGCCCACCCACACCATCCGCATCCAACGTACCGCGGACAATGTGATACCGTACACCGGGCAAGTCTTTCACACGGCCGCCACGTACGAGTACAACCGAGTGCTCTTGCAGGGAATGACCTTCGCCGGGAATATAGGCGGATACCTCAATCCCGTTGGACAAGCGCACACGAGCCACTTTCCGCAACGCAGAGTTGGGTTTTTTGGGCGTTTGAGTGCGCACCTGCGTGCAAACCCCGCGCTTCTGCGGAGCGCCCTTGGGCTGACGAGTGCGTCGCTGCTTGAACGAGTTGAAGGTAAACTGCAACGCCGGCGCTTTAGACTTTTTTCCCTTGATGCTCCGTCCCTTACGGACCAATTGGTTGATTGTTGGCACACTAGCCTCCAAACGCTGCTGATCTTTGGCAACCGGCCCGGCCGGCTACCCCAACACTGTGTCATTGCGCTGCAGAAGGCCACCGGGGGTACAGGTGGCCTTCTGTGGCTATCGGTTTATTCAATTGGCACTCAACGAGAGTACCAGCCGATTAGACGTTTGAGGATTCTACCAGAAGGAAAAATGAGTGTCAAATGAGTTGGTCCCGCTGGGCAAACCCCAACAACCCGGTGCCAAGCCGTGGCCTGCGCATCTTGTCTTCCTCTTTCCCAAATCGAATCACATCACCGGTGTCGGTTACTGCCTCTACGGCCAACCCCAGACTTTGGAGCTCTTTGACCAGAACGCGGAACGATGCGGGGATACCAGGCTCTTCGATGGGCTCGCCTTTGACAATCGACTCGTACGCTTTGACGCGCCCCTGGACATCGTCGGACTTGATGGTGAGCAATTCCTGAAGCGTATAGGCAGCACCATAGGCTTGCAACGCCCACACCTCCATCTCGCCAAAGCGCTGCCCACCAAACTGAGCCTTGCCGCCAAGTGGTTGCTGGGTGACCAGCGAATACGGGCCGGTGGACCGGGCATGCACCTTGTCCTCAACCAGGTGAGCCAGCTTCATCATGTGGATGAGCCCCACCGTAACGGACTGGTCGTACGGCTCTCCCGTCCGGCCGTCATATAAGACCATTTTTCCGATGGTGGGAACAGGCAATCCGGTCGCCAAGCTGGTCCGCTGAACAAATTGCGCCAAATCTTCCACGGCCAGTTCGCCCGGATCGAATTGCAGCCATTCCGGCAACTCTGCCCCGACCTGCTGTTGCTTGAAGGCTTGAGCGTAGCGCAACCACTCGCGGTAACACACCTCCAGCGCCTTTCCGTCCAGCGCTTCCCAGTCAGATTTGGCCAAGTCGCGGTTCATGGCGACAAGTTCGCTCGGCTCATAACCGACCTGCCGCAACCAAGCTTCAAGTACTTTTTCGCGCAAGTAGATTTCACTGGATACCGCATCATCCGCGCGATAGTCCGGATCGTCCCCCAGCCACGTTGCGACGAATACCCGGCGTGCAGCGTCGTCGTCTTCAATGGTCTGCAAATCGACGCCGTTGTCCTTGAGCCAACCCCAGGCCCACTCGGTGACATCTTCCCAGGCACGCCCCATAAGCCAGGCCCGGGCCATGTCCGCCTCGATTTCCTGTTCCGCCGCGCCGTCAAATACTGGCGAAATGGCTCGGAAACCAAGCTGACTGGCTGCCCACCCCAGGTGAGTCTCCAGAATCTGGCCGATGTTCATCCGGCCGGGGACCCCTAGCGGGTTCAAAATAATGTCAATCGGTGTGCCATCTTCCAGGAATGGCATATCAGCCAGCGGGACGATTTTGGAGATAACTCCCTTGTTGCCATGCCGGCCGGCCATCTTGTCGCCTTCGGTCAGCTTGCGCTTTTGTGCCACGCTGACCCGCACCATCTTGTCCACCCCGGCCGGCAGGTCGCGGTGATCATCGCGGGTAAAGACCCGCACATCCACCACCTTGCCTTTTTCACCGTGCGGCAGCCGCAAGGAAGAGTCCTTCACTTCGCGCGCTTTTTCGCCAAAGATGGCGCGCAGTAGCTTTTCCTCCGGGCTCAACTCTTTTTCGCCCTTGGGTGTGATCTTGCCCACCAGGATGTCGTTGGGCCCAACGTCCGCACCGATGCGCACGATGCCATCCTCATCCAGATCCTTCAGCGCCTCTTCGCCTACGTTGGGGATATCGTATGTGATCTCCTCTGGGCCAAGCTTGGTGTCCCGTGCCTGGACTTCGTGCTTTTCAATGTGAATCGATGTGAACTTGTCCTCTCGCACCAGCCGCTCGCTGATCAGGATAGCGTCCTCATAATTGCCGCCTTCCCAAGAGACAAAGGCAACCAGTACATCCTGACCCAGCGCCAATTCCCCATGCTCGGTGGAAGAGCTATCGGCCAGGATTTCACCCTTCTTGACCCGCTGGCCCTTGATCACAACCGGGTGCTGGTCAATGCAGGTGCTCTGGTTGGAGCGGTTGAACTTGCGCAGGCGATACGGGCGCTCGTTTCCATCCGACCGGACCACAATCTTGCTGCCGGTCACGCTGATGACCTCGCCATCGGCCTCGGCCGTGACCACCTGTCCGGAGTCATAGGCCGCCTGATACTCCATGCCCGTGCTCACGATGGGAACGTCTGGCTGCAGCAAAGGCACCGCCTGGCGCTGCATATTGGACCCCATCAGGGCGCGGTTGGCGTCGTCGTGCTCCAGGAAGGGAATCAATGCCGCACTGATGCCCACGACCTGGCGCGGAGCGACATCTTTGTAGTCAATCTGCGTGGCTGGCGCAAAGCGGAACTGCTGATTGCGGCGGCACGAAACGGTCTTGTTGAGAAACTGGCCACGCTGGTCAACCTGGGTGCTCGCCTGGGCAATGGAGAACTTGTCCTCTTCATCGGCCGAGAGATACTGAATCTCGTCGGTCACAAAGGGCAACACCTCCACCTGCTCAATATCAAGCTCGCGGATGCGCTGGAACAACTCGGCCGTAATCACATCTTCGGCCGCGACCACCACCTCGCCGCTTTCCGGGTCCACCACCGGCATACGCACTGTATGATCAATCAGATTCTCATCGGCCGGCGGCAGGCTGCGCAAAACCCGGCGGTAGGGTGTCTCAATAAAGCCATACTCGTTCACCCGGCCGTAGCTCGCCAGCCGGCCGATCAATCCGATGTTGGGGCCTTCCGGCGTCTCGATGGGGCAAATACGGCCGTAGTGGCTGTGGTGAACATCGCGAACCTCAAAGCCTGCCCGCTCCCGTCGCAGGCCACCGGGGCCCAACGCCGACAACGTGCGCTTGTGCGTCAACTCGCCCAGCGGGTTGGTCTGCTCCATGAACTGGCTCAACTGCGAACTGCCAAAGAACTCGCGCATGGCAGCAACCACCGGCCGAATGTTGATCAGCGAAACCGGCGTCAGTCCTTCCGGCTCACGGATGGACATGCGTTCGCGCACCACCCGCTCCATCCGGCGCAGGCCAACGCGCAACTTGTTCTGGATCAATTCGCCCACCGTCTTGACCCGCCGGTTGCCCAGATGGTCAATATCGTCCGGGTCTGCCAGGCCATTGTTGATCAGGATCATCCGCTCCACCAGCTTGACCAGGTCATGCTGGCTGAGGGTCCGGTGCTCCCGTGATATGACATTGTCCAATCCCAACCGCTGGTTGAGCTTGTACCGGCCGACCCGCTCCAGGTCATACCGGCGCTGGTCATAAAGCTGCCCCTGCAGAAACTCGCGGGCGTTGTCCAACGTCGGCGGGTCGCCCGGCCGCATCCGCTTGTAAAACTCGATCAGCGCCTGCTGCGCAAACGAATGGGAGATTTTGGGGTCCCAGATGGGTTCCTGGCGCAGCGTGGCAGGGATAAAGAGCCGATCCTGGTTGGTGTCCACATGCTCGAACAGCCGCAGGATCTCCTCATCCGTCCCATCCACCAGCAGCGGATTGTCCAGCCCATCCTCCACGGCCGCCAGCGCGCGGAGCAAAATCGTCACCGGGATGGTGCGCTTGCGGTTAAATTTGATGGTGAGATAATCCGTCTTGCGGGTTTCAAACTCCATCCACGCGCCCCGGTCGGGTATCAGCTTACAATTGGCCAGCGTCCGGCCGGTGGTTCGCTCCTCATCTACATCAAAGTAGACTCCCGGCGAGCGAATCAGCTGGCTCACCACCACCCGCTCGGTGCCGTTGATCACAAAGGTCCCGCTCTCGGTCATCAGCGGGAAATCCCCCATAAAGATTTCCTGGACTATGATCTGGCTGGTTTCTGCGTTCCGCAGCGCCACCTTGACGTACAAGGGGGCTGCAAAAGTCATGTCCCGCTCCAGACACTCCTCTTCACCGTATTTGGGCTCCTCAAACCAATACTCCAGCCCCAGCTCTTTAGCCTCCTGGCTCCGGCCGGGGAAAAAGAGTTGCAGGTTGCCCTTGAAACTCTCAATGGGCGAGATCTCGTCAAACAGGTCCAACATCCCATCACGTTGAAACTGCTTGAACGAATCAATCTGTACTTCAATCAGTGTCGGTAGGGAATGGGTGTCTGTGATGCGGGCGTACGACTTGATCCAACGGTATTTTGCCATCCAGTTGCTACTCCTCGAAGCGAATCAGCCGACAAACACAAGAAGGGGGCATACATCCTGCCTGTAGCCCCTTTTGCTTGATACAACCTTGCTTCACTTGGTAATTCCGCAAACGAGAATTATAACAGTCGAGAAATGCCTGTCAACCGCACGCGGCAAAGAATTTCCGGCCGCGTTCGCCCTTGGCCGGGATTTTGCTATAATCACGCCATCACATTGTTGGAAAGGTAAACCTATGCGCACACCCATTATGGCTGGTAACTGGAAGATGCACATGACCGTTGACGAGGCGGCCAAGTTTGTTTCTACCATTCGGGAGGGCCTGGAATGTCTCCCCAACGTGGACCGGGTCCTGGCCCCGCCGTTTGTGGCGCTGGCGCCGCTAGCAGAGATACTGCGGGGAAGCGCGATTGCGCTGGCGGCTCAGAACATGTACTTTGAGGAGCAGGGCGCGTTTACCGGCGAAGTTGCGCCGGGGATGCTGAGCGGGCTGTGTCAGTACGTGATCCTGGGTCACTCGGAGCGGCGGGCGTACTTTGGTGAGACTGACGCAGGCGTGAACAACAAAGCGCGCGCTGCGCTGGCACACGACCTCGCCCCCATCATTTGCGTGGGCGAGAACCTGGCGCAAAACCAGGCCGGCGTCACCGATGACCTGGTTTCCGGTCAGGTGCGGGCGGCGCTGGCAGGCATCCCGGCCGGGCAGGCCGGCCGCATCGTCATCGCTTACGAGCCCATCTGGGCCATCGGCACCGGCAAAGCCTGCGACCCGCAGACCGCTCAGCACGTGATCGGCCACGTGATCCGCGGCACACTGGCCGCCATCTACGATCCGGCTGCGGCCGCAGCCATCCGCATCCAGTATGGCGGCAGCGTCAAGGTGGAAAACATCACCGAGTTTATGCAGCAACCGGACATTGACGGCGCGCTGGTAGGTGGGGCCAGCCTCAAGCCATCTTGGGTAGAGTTGACCCGGCTGGCGGCCGAGGCCAAAGGGGTCACAAGCTAGCTGGTGGCACTGCTCCCCTTTGCCTGGGCGCTGGCCGCACTGGTCCTCCTGCGCCTCAGCGAGCGCTGGATCCACCTGCGGCTGCAAGAGCTTGGCTACCGGCTGACCGGCAACCAGGCAGTGGCGCTGGCCCTGTATGCCATCATCCTCTTTCCCGGTGTGCTGCTGCACGAATTGAGCCACTGGCTGGCGGCCCACATGATGGGCGTGCGCACCGGCCGCCTCTCGTTGATCCCGGCCGTCCGCGACGGCAAGCTGCAATTGGGCGCGGTGGAAATCTACCCGGCCGGGCTGGACCCACTGCGGGAAAGCTTGATCGGCGGGGCTCCCCTCATCACCGGCTGCGTGGTGCTGCTGCTCATCGCCAACAACCTCTTTGGCATCGCCGCCACCCGCGCCGCGCTGACCGGCGGGAACCTGCAAGCCGTCTTGGCGCTGCTGTGGCAAAGTCTGCGGGCTCCCGATTTCTGGCTCTGGTTTTACCTGGCGTTTGCGATTGCCAACGCCATGATGCCCAGTTCGGCCGACCGGCGGGCGTGGCCGGCCTTTGCTGTCATCGCCGGGCTGCTGACCGGGGTGCTGTTGCTGGCCGGGTTGAACGACCTGCTGCTGGCCGGGCTGAACGGGCCGCTGGCAGTGGGCGCAAGCTACCTGGCGGCCGCTTTTTCATTTACCGTGGGAATCAACCTGCTGGTGATGGCCATCCTCGGCGCGCTGGGATTTCTGCTGGCGCGCTGACCGCCCTACTCTTCCCCCATCCGGCGCGTCAACCAGACCAGCACACCGATCACCGCCAGCCCCATCAACCCAAGCGCGGCCAGCTTGAACAGTTGCGATGAGACCACCAGCGTGAGCGTCCCAAAAAAGGCGCAAAACAGATAGTACGCCAGCACAATCTTGCGCTGGGAAACCCCCAGGTCCTGCAATCGAAAATGCAAGTGCCCCCGGTCACCCACGGCCGGGTTCCGGCCGCGGCGCAAGCGGCGCACGATTTGCCAGGCCACATCCAGGATGGGGCCGCCCATCACCAGCAGCACGGCCGCCATCTTGGCCCCGCCGATGATGCTCAGCGCGCCCAGCGTGAACCCCAGCCAGACCGCCCCGCCACCGATAAAGACCCGGGCCGGATAGAAATTGTACGGCAAAAAGCCCAGCGTCGCGCCCAGTAGCGCCAGCGGCAACAGGCTAACGCTCTCCTGCGGCGGGTCCAGCCGAAAGGCGGCGTTGATAAACAGCACGGCCGACGCGATCGCGGTCACCCCGGCCGCCAGCCCGTCCAGCCCGTCCAACCAGTTGACGGTGTTGGTCATCCCCATCAGCCAGAAGAGGCTAAAGAGCACGGTGAACCAGTACGGGAATTGCGCCGTCCATTCGCCGGAGAACGGATTGTTGACGTACTCGATGTGGATCAGGCAGGCGATGGCCAGCCCGGCCGCCAGGATTTGCGCGCCGAACTGCGGCAGTGGTTTTAACTCGCGCCGGTCGTCCAGCACCCCCACGACGATGAGCAGCAACCCGCCACCCAACAGCCCCGCCAGCCGGATGATCTCTTTGTCGTCCATCCGCGGGACCGGCATCAACTGGGCGACCAGCACCGCAACGGTGAAGCCAAGATAGAGCGCCAGCCCGCCCCACTTGGGCACCGGCCGGACGTGCTTGCGCCGGCCGCCGGGCACGGCCGTCACCCCCCAACGCCGCGCCAGTTGGCCGAAGAGCGGAGTTGCAACCAGCGCAAAAAAGAAAGCCACCAGAAAGGTGACCAGAAACGGAGTCACTCGGTCAGCCATTGAGAGAGGTCCACCGGCGCGTAGCGCACCCGTTCAAATCCGGCGCGGTCCACCCCCCACGGCACGGTGGCGTCCAGCCCCATCTTGGCGGTGCGCGCTTTTTGCCCCGGCACCTGCACCCCGGACGGGTCCAGGCTGCTGCCCGGCTGGTCCCGCAACACCACCAGGTCGCTGTCCGCCTGAAAGCGGGTCGCAATCGCCCACTCGACCTCGGCCGGATCGTGGATGTTTACGTCCGCATCCACCGCCACCACGTGCTTGAGCGACCCATGCCCGCGAAAGGCGGCCTCGATCGCCCGCCGGCCGTCATCCGGACCTTGCTTTTCAATTTGCACCACCGCGTGCAGCCAGCTTGTCCCGCCGGGGGTGATCAGCACGTCCGTGCAGCAAGCAACCCGGTTGACCTCGGCGTAGATGGTCGGCTCGCGCGGCATCCCCATCAGCACCCTGTGCTCCAGCCCGGCCGGCAGCAGACCGTGGTAGATGGGATCGCGCCGGTGGGTCACCCGGTCGATCTCGATCACCGGCTGCTGGCGCACCCCGTCCAGCGTCCCGGTCAGGTCGGGGAACGGCCCCTCCGCGACCAGTTGTTTGGTGATCCGCCCCTCCAGCACCAACTCGGCCTCGGCCGGGACCTGCAACTCCACCGTCTGGCACTCAACCAGCGGCGTGGGGGCCAGCGCGTGGGCCACGGCCAGCTCGTCCACACCGGGAGGCGGCGCAATGGCGGCCGCCAGGTTGACCTGCAGCGGCACCCCGATGCAGATGGCGCACGGCAAATCGCCGGCCGTCGCGCGCCAGGCGTTGTGCGTGCCGCGGTTCTCCACCAGCCGGGCGGCAAAGCGGCGCGAGTCCAATTGCAGCAGCCGGTGGTAGGCCATGTTGCGGCCGAACTGCGGGTCGCGCACGATGACCACCGCAGCGGTGGCGTACCGGCCGGCGTCCTGTGGCAGGTGGTGCAAAATGGGGATCGCGTCCAGGTCCACCGTCGGCTGATGGACCTGCTGGCAGGGGCCCTCGGTGACCAGCGGTGGCTCGCGCGGCTGCTCGACGGCCGCCGCCAGCGCCTGCAGCAGCGCTTCCGGCCGCAGTCCCAGCGCGAGCGCAAAGTAGCGCCGGTCGGCGCAGGGGCCGGTCAGCACCCGCCAGCCCGGATGGCCGGCCACCTGCTCAAAGAGCACCGGCCGCCCATCCAGCGCGTGGGCCACGTTGGCCAGCTCAAAGCGGGGGGAGACCGGCCGGCTGACCCGCTGCAAATAGCCGGCCGCCTCGAACTGGATGATCAGATCGCGTAAATCCATGCGCCACTGGCCGGCCGGGGCCGGCTACTTTTTGGGTGGATGCTCGTAGGTCACCTGGCCGGCCGCGCGGCGATCCTGGTTGTACAGCCAGTGGGCCAGGTTGCCCCACAGCGTTCGCTCGGAGGCGGGGTCGGCCGGCAGCGGCTGGTGCAGCGACCGCAGCAGGTCCAGCCGGTACAGGTCCAGCGCCGAGCGGATGGTCTGCCCATAGCTGCGCCCCTGGGCCACCGCTCCTTCGTAGGCCAGCCAGCAGACCAGCGGGCCCAGGATCAACAGCAGCAGGAAGGGCCACCAGCGTTGATTGAGCGCCAGGTAGAGCGCGCCCGCCAGGGTGACAAAGGCAAAGAGGGTGCTCAGGTTGAGCAGCGCCGCCATTGGGGTGAGCGCATCCTGGATCGATTTTTGCGCCCCATCCGGCAGCACCTGGGCCAGCCGGGGCCACCAGAAGGGGGCGTCCATCCCATAGGTCGCGTTGCCATAGTCCTCGGCCGCGCGCAACACGTTGCCCAGCCGGGTGGGCAGCAGCCGTTCCGCCCGGCCGGGGTATTCGTGGTGCAGCTTGTCCTGCAGCGCGGCATAGCGCGCCCAGTCACCCGCGACGGCCGCCGCGGTCCGCTCCTGCCGCCACGCACCCCACTTGTCCGCCAGTTTGGTCCAGTTGAGGTATTCGGTGCGCCAGCCGGCCGGCCAGTAGCCTTCAAAAAAGCGGATCACCGGCCGGGTAAAGGCCCGCAGCAGGTAAGCCACCAGCGTGACCGCCAGCAGCGCGCCCAGCAGCAGCCAGGTCTGCGCCAGCCCCTCCCGCGCTTCCCACCAGGCCAGCGCGGCCGCCAGCCCGTGTGGCCAGATGCCGATCCACAGCCCGGCCGCGCCGGCGATCAGCGTGGGGAACCACCAGCCCAACAGGAACTGTTTGTCCAGCAGCCCGCTGGCTTTGTCTAAAAAGGTAGTAAACATGGCTTACTCTGCTTCCTTCAACACCGCGCCACAGTCCGGGCAGTGGGGCTTGCCGTCCTCGCGCCACTCCACATCCTGCGAGAGGACCTGGGCCTGGCACCCCTGGCAGGTATAGGGCTTGGCGGCCGGCACGTCCGGCGTGCCAAAGGTCTCGCCAAACACCCGGCCCCAATCCACATTTGCCCCCCCTTTGTCGCCAGAAAACTCTTCCTTGCCTGGCTTGGGCCACTCCCGGCCGCCGTCGCCCCGGCCGCCGCTACCGCCTCCCAACAATCCGCCGCTCATCGTTGCCTCCTTGATTGATCCCGCATCCCAACTTGTTTCCGAAGCATGTTACTGGCCAATTCACCGCAGACACAAACGCGCCGAGTTCGCAGATCTTTCCTTCATGCTCTCAGCGGTCTCTGCGTGTTCTGCGGTTAAAAAGCAGCGCTACCTCTTCAGCAACACGCACGGGGAGACCGCCCAACCTTACAGGACACCGCCGCAATCCGGGCAGCGGGGCGTGCCATCCTCTTGCCACACCACGTCCTGAGAGAGGGCATCTGCCTTGCACCGCTGGCAGACGTAGAGCTTGGCAGCCACGTCCGGCGTGCCAAAGAGCCGCCTGCCACTGGTGTGGCGCGCATCTCGGTCTGTCCGTCTCAGAGCGCCGTTGAATCGCTTGCGGCCGGCGCCCGATCGAGGCCGCCTTTCGCGGCCACGGGTCGCTCATCGCATCCTCCTGGTCGCTCCCTCCATCTCTGCGATCTATTTCGCTTCCTTGAGCACCGCGCCGCAGTGCGGGCAATGGGGCTTGCCGTCCGCCTGCCACTCGGCGTCCTGTGTGAGGACCTGGGCCTGGCACCGCTGGCAGAAGTAGGGCTTGGAAGCGGGCACATCCGGTGTGCCAAAGAGCCGCCTCCCCTGATCGGACAGGCCACTGTTCTTGGTGGCCGAGTACTCTTCCTTCTTGGGGCCCTTGAACCACTCGCCCTTACCCGACAGATCGTCGCTCATCTCGCCCTCCTGGTCGCCCCCTCACACCTCGTCGCTGCGGACCCGGTCCAGCGGCCACTCGCAGCGCGGGCAGAGCGCCCGGCCGTCCCGGCTCCAGTGCACGTCCTGCGCCAGCGACTGCAGGCCGCACTCGTCGCAGGCATACAGTGTGGCCTCGATCTCTGAGTTGCCGTACAGTTCGGCGCTCTCTTCCGCCATGTCCTCATCCTTCTCCCACGGTTCCTCGCTCATCGTTGCCTCCTTGCGCGATTCCACTTTACGACCCGTGCAGGGCAAACGCCGCCCAGTAGTATGGGTGCGACCACCTGCCGCCGTCCGCCCTACGCAGCCACTGCTGCGCGGTGACCAGCGCCTGCAATGGCTCCATTGTATCCGATTTCCAGTTCTGGTAAAAGCGTTCCGCCATTTTGGCCGTGCTCTGGTCGGCCACCGACCAGAGGGTGGCCACCACCCCGGCCGCCCCAACCTGCAGAAAGCCGGCCGCCAGCCCCTCCACCTCGTCCGGCAGGGTGGTCCCGATCAGGCCGGTCTCGCAGGCGGAGAGAAAAGCCAGCCGCGCCCGCGCCCCGTCCAACCCACGCAGGTCGGCCACCGCCAGCGGCACGCCGCCGTGCATAAAAAGCGCGCTGCGCTCCGGCTCGGACCAGTTGTTGACCCCGTGGCAGGCAAAGTGCCAGACGTCATAGGACGGCAGGGCGGGCAGGGCCGTGTTGCGGGTGGCCCTGTCGCCGGCAACGACAAAGCACCGCTCAAAGTGGGCCGCGGCCGCCGCCACCTCCTGGGCCGAGTAGCGCAGGTCGCCGGTGGGGTTATCCACCGCGAACAACCGCTCTCCAGAAACGGCGTCTGCGGCCGCCCGCGCGTGGGCCAGCGCCCCGGCCGAGGGGGCGTAGGCAAAGGCCACCCGGTCCAGCGCATACTCGCGCTTGCCCTCCCCATCCAGGTGCCAGGCGGCGTGCAGCGGCAGGAGCGCCAGCAGCCCCAAGGGGACCAGCGTCGCTTCCCGGGCCCCCAGCCCCTCCAGCGCCCCCAGCAGCGGCTCCATGACCGCCGGCCAGAGGGCCACCAGCGTCCGCTCCATCGTCGCATGCCACTCCTGCTCTGCCCTTTGCAGTGCAGGCCAGGCCACCACCAGTGGCGAGCGGGAGCAATCCTGCCGCACGGCGTTTTGAAACGCCAGGTACGCCCGCTGCCAGCCCTGGTAGCCCCCCAGCCAGCCGCCCTTTTCGTCTGGGCCGGTCATCATCTCCCGCAGGTCGGCTTCACTCAAATCGAGCCAGACCCGCTCCGCGGCGGCCGTCCCCCTTTCCGCGTGAACCAGCAGCGCCAGCCCGCCCCACTCGGTGGCTGCCACGAAGGCCAGCGGCCGCCCCGGCCGGACCGCCCGCGCCACGTCATCCCAATCCGGCGGGACGAGGAAATCGGCGTACCCTTCCACCCCCCGAATCCCTTCGATGGCGGCCTGCAGCGCCTGGTTGGCCCCGCGCAGGGCAGCGTGGCGGCTGGCTCCCGGCGGGGGCTCCAGCGCGCCGGATTCCAACCCCTCCACCTGGCCGGCCGCCGCCCGGTACGCTTCCGCCAGCGCCGGCCGCTCCCGTTCCAGTTGTTCCAGCAAGCGGCGCGCCAGCGAGAGCCCCAGCAGCCGGGCCCGCCCCAGCTCCAGCGCGGCCGCCGCGCCCCTCAGCTCACCAATCTGTGCACGGGCATAGCCGGCCGCGGCGTGCAGGCCGCGCACCGCAACCAGCCAGGTGCGCCGCTCGGCGCGCAGCACCTGGGCCTGAAAGAGCGCCTCGGCCGCCCCCATGCCATAGTTGTAGGCCTCGGCCGCCTCGTCCCAGATAGCCCGCCCGGCCGCCCAGCGGCCCCAGTTGCGGGCGGCCCTGAGCGCTTCCTCCCGCGCGGACTCCAACCCCAGCCGGCAGCCGTTCCGGTACGCTTCGATCGCTCGCGCCAGATCCCCCAGCTCCCCCGTCCGCCCATACCGGTCCGAGAGCCCAGTCCCCAGGTTGTTGAGCCGGCCGGCCAGATCCGGCGACCCGTCCGCCGTCCGCGCCACCGCCCCCTCATACGCTTCGATCGCTCGCGCCAGATCCCCCAGCTCCCCCGTCCGCCCATACCGGTCCGAAAGCCCATTCCCCAGATTGTTGAGCCGGCCGGCCAGATCCGGCGACCCGTCCGCCGTCCGCGCCACCGCCCCCTCATACGCTTCGATCGCTCGCGCCAGATCCCCCAGCTCCCCCGTCCGCTCATACCGATCCGAGAGCCCAGTCCCCAGATTGGTGAGATACATCGCCAGGTTCGGCGCCCCCTCGGCCGAACGCGTCACCGCCCCCTCATATGCTTCGATCGCTCGCGCCAGATCCCCCAGCTCCCCCGTCCGCCCATACCGGTCCGAGAGCCCAGTCCCCAGATTGTTGAGCCGGCCGGCCAGATCCGGCGACCCGTCCGCCGTCCGCGCCACCGCCCCCTCATACGCTTCGATCGCTCGCGCCAGATCCCCCAGCTCCCCTGTCCGCCCATACCGGTCCGAGAGCCCAGTCCCCAGGTTGGTGAGCCGGCCGGCCAGGCCCGGCGACCCCTCCGCCGTCCGCGCCACCGCCCCCTCGTACGCTTCGATCGCGCGCGTCAGATCCCCCAACTCTCCCGTCCGCCCATACCGGTCCGAAAGCCCATTCCCCAGGTTGGTGAGCCGGCCGGCCAGACCCGGCGACCCCTCCGCCGTCCGCGCCACCGCCCCCTCGTATGCTTCGACTGCCCGCGTCAGATCCCCCAACTCTCCCGTCCGCTTATATCGATCAATGAGCCCATTCCCCAGGTTGGCAAGATACATCGCCAGGTTCGGCGCCCCCTCCGCCGTCCGCGCCACCGCCCCCTCGTACGCTTCGATCGCGCGCGTCAGATCCCCCAACTCTCCCGTCCGCTCATACCGACCCGAGAGTCCATTCCCCAGGTTATTGAACCGGCCGGGCAACTCCGGTGCCCCCTCGGCCGAACGCGTCACCGCATCCTCATACGCTTCAATCGCTCGCGCCAGATCCCCCAGATCCCCCGTCTGCTCATATCGATCTGAGAGCCCAGTCCCCAGGTTAGTGAGCATCGAGACCAGAGCCGGTGCCCCCTCGGCCGTCCGCGCCACCGCCCCCTCATACGCTTCGATCGCTCGCGCCAGATCCCCCAACTCCCCTGTCCGCTCATACCGATCCGAGAGCCCAGTCCCGAGGTTATTAAGTCGGCCGGCCAGATCCGGCGACCCGTCCGCCGTCCGCGCCACCGCATCCTCATACGCTTCGATTGCTCGCGCCAGGTCTTCCAACTTCCCCGTCTGCACATACCGGTCCGAGAGCCCAGTCCCGAGGTTGGTGAGTATCGAGGCCAGCTCCGGCGACCCTTCCGCCGTCCGTGCCACCGCCCCCTCGTACGCTTCGATCGCGCGCGCCAAGTCCTCCGGTTCCCCAGTCCACGCATACTGAGTAGAACGCCCAAGCCCTAGGTTATTGAGACGTCTTGCCAACTCCGGCGACCCTTCCGCCGTCCGCGCCACCGCCCCCTCGTACGCTTCGATCGCGCGCGTTAGATCCCCCAACTCCCCAGTTTGCAAAAATCGGTCCAGGAGCCCATTCCCAAGATTGTTGAGATACCCGGCCAACTCCGGTGCCCCCTCCGCTGTCCGCGCCACCGCCCCCTCATATGCTTCGACTGCCCGCGCCAGATCCCCCAACTCCCCCATCAGCACATAGCGATCTGAAAGCCCATTCCCCAGGTTGGTGAGATACATTGCCAGATCCGGCGATCCCTCCGCCGCCCGCGCCACCGCCTCTTCCCAGCAGTACAGCGCGACCTCCAGGTCCCGCTCTTGCCCCGCCACCCAGTAGCGCCGCAAAAAAACCCCACCACCATCATTGAGCACCACAAGTTGGAAAGGTTCCGGCGATTCCGAAAAGGCAGGGTGACGCCGGATTCGTTCCCAAGCAGCAGTAGCCCGGTCCAGAGCTGCGCAGTTGCCCGTTCGGAGGTAGTGACGCTCCCCTTTGATCACCTCTTTCCAATCGTTGCGGAACTCGGGTGGAATATCCAGTCCTCGGTGCATCATCTGAGTCAACCACGGCCGGAAAAACACCCACAACAGAAAGGCCACAAACGCGACGGCACACAGCGATCCCAGTATCTGCCAAGTGTCGATGCCAAATTCCTGCCCGCAGCCGGGGCAGTTCAGCGTTGCCTGTTGCGCCAACGACCCGTCCATCGCCACCTCCCCTGGTTGCACTCGCGTTCCGGTCCGGCAAGCGGATTATACGCCGCTCCAGGTTGGCGCGCAAGCGGAACCACCAAGGACACGAGCTATTACCTTTTGTTCCCTTTGTGCCCTGGGTGGTAAAACCCGCCGGGGCGCAACTGCTTGACACCGGCCGCGTTTGGGGATAAACTGAGCCTGTAAACATAACTCAGCAAGCCAGGGAGGTGACCGATGAAGACGCGCACGCTGCTG
This sequence comes from uncultured Chloroflexia bacterium, assembly GCA_963707345.1. Lineage (GTDB taxonomy): Bacteria > Chloroflexota > Anaerolineae > Promineifilales > UBA4811 > CAVPPE01. Next base: position 38,118 of record CAVPPE010000001.1, on the reverse strand, counting down.
TTGACCATCATACTGATGCTAGCTTTGGCGCTGGCGGGCTGCAACCGCTCCGCCTCCACTGCGCCCACGGCCACCCCAGCCGCGGCCCCGGCCGCGAAGGAGGCCCCGGCCGTGACGACCGCCGCCGAAGGGACCGCGTCGGCCGCCGAGACAACGGCCCCTGTAGAGCCCGCGCCGGCCGCCGAAGGGGCATCGTCCGAACCGGCCGCAGAGCCAGCCGCCGCTGCTGAAGGGGCCGCCGAGACGGCGACTGAGCCGGCCGGGGGCGAACCGACCCCCGAGCTGATCGCCGAAACGCCGGCCGTCACCCACGTGGTCCAGCCGGGCGAGAACCTGTTCCGCATCGGCCTCAAGTACGACCTGGCCTGGAGCACGATTGCGGCCGCCAACAACCTTGCCAACCCGCACCAGATCTATGCCGGGCAGGTGCTGACCATCCCGCCCGCGCCGGAAGGGGAGTTGGGCCCGCTGACCCACACCGTCCGGCCGGGTGAGAACCTCTTTCGCATTGGCCTGCTGTACAACGTGAGCTGGGTCAATCTGGCCTGGGCCAACTATCTGCCCGACCCGTACCGCATCTATCCGGGGCAGGTGCTGGTGATCCCCACGCCGGCCGCAGAGCCGGAAAGCGCACTGCCACCGGCCGGAGGACCGGCCGCGGCCGCCGCGCCGCTCAACTACACCGTGCGGCCCGGCGAGAACCTGTTCCGCATTGGGCTGGCCCACAATCTCCCCTGGACCGCCATCGCCAGCGCCAACGGGGTCATGGACCCGCGCACCCTGCGCGCCGGGCAGACGCTGGTCATCCCGCCGGCCGGGGAGGGAGAGCAGCCGCTGTACTCGCTGACCCACATCATCCGGCCGGGTGAGACGCTCTATCGCATCTCACAGGCTTATGCCGTGCCGGCCACCAGCATCATGGCGGCCAACGAGATCAGCGACCCCAATCTGATCAAGGCCTGGGACGCGCTGACCATTCCACCCAAGTAAAGCCCGCCCGCCTGACGGGCCTTTGAGCCATTGGTTCTCCTGTCTCGAAATGGGCGGGTCGCTTTAGCAGCCCGCCCCCCTTTTTGCGCAGCTACCACGCAATGCGGTCCGCCAGCGGCCCCAGCCGCAGATCACGCAGGTGGACGGGCGGCTGCCCCAACTGCCGGCCGGCAAAACCGCCGTGGCTGTCAGAGCCGCCGGTGACCAGCAGTCCGTAGCGCTCGGCCCAGGCCAGACAGCGGGCGGTCCAGTCGGGGTCGTGATGACAGGTGTAGCATTCCAGCCCCTGCACCCCGGCCGCCACCAGCTGCGCCACCACCCCCTCGTCTTCCTCGGGCCGGCCGGTCCGCTTGCTCAGGCTGACGGCCGGATGCGCCCAGACCGGCACGCCGCCAGCCGCCAGCACCAACGGGATGACGTCGGCCGGGTGGGGAAAAGCGGGAAAGGTGACCGTCAGCTCGCCCACAAACAGCTCGTTGAAAAAGCTGTGCACGTCCCGGCACAGGTCGCAGTCAATCAGATAGTTGAGCGATTTCCAGCCGCCGCGATGGCGGTCCCAAGTATAGCTGGCGTATTCGTCCAGGTCGACCCGGTAGTTGGCGCCAGCCAGTTGCCCCACCAGTTCGTCGTCGTAGGCGTGGAGCAGCGCCTCGTTGGACCGCACAAAATCACAAAAGGGCGCGTCCAGCGGATCGAACCCATAGGCCAGCAGGTGGACCAGCCGGCCGTTCAGCTTGGTGCTGATCTCCACCCCCGGCAGGAAGGCCAGCCCGCGGGCCTGCGCCAACTCGGCCGCCCGCGCCACGCTGCCCAAACTGTCGTGATCGGTGACGGCAAAGAGGTCAATCCCGGCCGCGGCCACCTGCTCCACCAACTGCTCGGCCGACCAGCGACCGTCCGACGCAACGGTGTGGGTGTGCAGGTCGGCGCGCCAATCGCCCCGCTGGGTCACGTGCACCGCCGGCTTACAGGTCAATCGGCAGCGTCACGCGAAAGAGGCTGCCCTTGTTCGGCTCGCTCTCGGCCTTGACCGAGCCACCGTGCGCTTCTGCAATCTCCCGCACCAAGGCCAGCCCCAGACCGGTGCCGCCAAAGCGGCGGGTCATGCTGCCATCCACCTGGTAAAAACGGTCGAAAATGCGCTCCAACTGATCGGCCGGTATGCCCACGCCGGTGTCCGCCACCTCCACGGTCAGTCCGGCCGTGTTGCGACGCAGGCGCACCAGAACGGTGCCGCCAACCGGGGTGAACTTGATGGCATTGCCCAACAGGTTGTCCAGCATGCGGCGCAAATGGTCGGGGTCGCCGTACACCACCGGCAAGTTCGCGTCGATCTCTGTGCGCAACTTGACCTCCGCCTCTTTGGCCTCCAGCCGATAATCCTGCACCATGTCGTGGGCCAGCGCCCCCAGGTCCACCGGCATCAGGCGAACTTCACCGGATTCGGTCTGCAAGATCGCGGTCAGGTCATCCACCAGCTTGCGCAGCATGGCCGCCCGCCGGGCGATGGTTTCCACCGGCTGGCGTTGGGCGGCCGACAGCTCGCCCAGTTCACCCTGCTCCAGCAGTTCGGAATATCCCTGGATAATTGCCACCGGCGTGCGCAACTCGTGGGAGACGTTCTGGATAAACTGGTCGCGCAGCCGGTCCAACTCGCGCTGCTGTTCCAGCGCCCTCGCCAATTCCTCGGTACGTTGCTGCTCGGTAGCGTAAAGCCGCGCGTTTTCAATCGCAATCACTGCCTGGCGGGACAGGCTGATGAGAAAGTCCAGGTCGTCCTGCGCAAAGCCACCCCGACTCTGGAGCCGCGCCAGCGCCATGACACCGACCACCTGGGAACGCGAGACAAGCGGGGCGCACATGAGCGCGTGGGTTTCCTCCGGGGTGTCCGGCACTTGCTTGCCGCGCGGGTCCTTTTCCGCTTCATTGATGATCTCTGCAACCCCATGCTGGGCAACCCACCCCACCACTCCCTCGCCCAGGGTGATGGGGGTTGCCTTGATCTGCTCAGCGTACTCGCCCAGCGCGACAGTTGCGCGCAGCGTTTTTCCGTCCGGCTGCAGCAGGTACACGTCGCTGTCGTCGGCGGCGAGCAACTCGCGGGCGTGGGAGGCAATGCGCTCCAGCACGGTGCCCAGGTCCAGGGTTGCGGAGACATGGTACCCAATCTCCACCAGAGCTTCCAGCCGTTTGGCCTGGCGGCGGGTTTCCTGGTACAGTCGCGCGTTCTCAATGGCAACGGCCGCCTGTGAGGCCAGGCTTTGAGCCAGGCGGATTTCGGCCGGGGAAAAGTGCTGCACGTGGTTTTCGTTGTACAGCTCCACCAGGCCCAGCACGTTGTCGCGCGCCACCAGCGGCAGCATCAACAAGGTTTCCACCTCCCAGACAACCATCAACGCCAGCTCGGGTTCGTCGGCCGTGGGGCTGCCCCGGTGAAGGAGAAGCGGTTCGCGGGTCTCCAACACCTGGCGGGTGGCGGGAAAATCATCCAGACTGTACATCGTACCGGGGGCTTCCCCTCCATTCGGGTGTTTGAAACTGAGATCGACGAGTGTTTCCAGCGCTCCGCGCTCGCGGTCCCACAGGGAGATGGCGCAACCACCAGAATCAAGTGCCTGGGCCATTTGCAGCGCCACTGCCTGTAACACGTCATCCAGCGACAGGTTGGAGCTGATGGCGCGGGTCGCTTCGTAGAGGGTAGCCATTTCCCGGTTGCTGCGCCGAAACGCCTCTTCGGCCGCCTTGCGTTCGGTGATGTCGCGCCCAATAAAAATGATCTCGCGAGGCTGGCCGGACGCATCCGGCGATACCGAAACGCTCAACTCGGCCGGGAAGCTGCTGCCATCCTGCCTGAGGAAGGTGAACTCCAGGTTACTCAGGCTGGTGGAGCGCCCCATCTCCTGGACCATCAGGCTTACGGCTCGCTCGCGCTCCTCGGGAACAAGGAGTTCGAACATGGACCGGCCCAGAAATTCGCTGGGGCTGTCAACGCCATACAGCCGCGCGGCCTGCTGGTTGGCCATCACCAACCGGCCGTCCAGGTCCGCCATCCCGATGGCGTCCGGTGAGGTCTCCACCAGCGTCCGGTAGCGCTCCTCGCTCTCCTTGAGCGATTCTTCCGCGCGACGGCGGGCCCGCTGGACTTCAGCCTCGTGCAACTCACGGCGCACGGCCGGGCCCAAACGGGCCAGATTATCCTTCATCACATAGTCGTGCGCGCCTGCCTTCATCGCCCCCACCGCCACCTCCTCACCAATATTGCCACTGACGATGATGAACGGCAATTCCCGGCCGCTCTGCTGTAACAAGGACAGCGCCCCCAGCCCGCTAAAACGGGGCATGGAATAGTCGGCGATGACCAGATCCCACTCTTTCTCCTGCAGCGCGGCAACCATCGCCTCGGCTGTGTCCACCCGCTCAAAGGTCGGCTTGTAGCCGCTGCGGCGCAACGCCCGCATGATCAGGATAGCATCGTCCTCGGAATCTTCAACACTCAACACGCGTAGCGGTGTTTCCATTCAAACTCCTTACAAAACAGACTGGGGTTGAGCCAGCGTGAAAAAGAAGGTAGCCCCATGTCTGCGGGCGCTTTCCGCCCACACCCGGCCGCCGTGCCGGTGAACAATGCGCTGCACCGTGGCCAGGCCAATGCCCGTGCCCTCGAATTCATCCGTGGAGTGAATCCGCTGAAAAGGGGCAAACAGGCGGTCGGCGTACGCCATATCAAACCCAACCCCATTATCGCGCACGAAAAACGCCTGCTCATTCTCCTTTTGCCACAACTGGCCAACCTCAACCCGCGCAGACAAACACGCGGTGGTAAACTTCCAGGCGTTTCCCAGCAGGTTTTCCAACACAATGCGCAGCAGCCGCGCATCCCCGTTCACCATCAGGCCTGCCGCCACCTCGACGGTCACCTCGCCCTCCCGCCCCGGCTGGGATTGCCGCAACCCGGCCGCCACCTCCCGCGCCAGGGCGCTCAGATCCACCGTCTGGCGCTGCAGGTCGCGCTGCGTGAGGCGGGAAAGGTTCAACAGGTCGTCAATCAACTGCAGCATCTGGTGGCTGGCATGATCAATGCGGCCCAGGTAGTCCAGCGGTTCGCCGGATAGTTGATCCGCAAAATCCTCCTGCAAGGCATGGGTAAAGCTGTGGATGCGGCGTATCGGCGCGCGCAGGTCGTGCGAAACAGAATAGGCAAATGCCTCCAATTCGCGGTTGACGGCCGCCAGATCGGCCGTGCGTTCGGCTACCCGCTGCTCCAGGCTTTCGTTGAGCTGTTTGATGGCCAGTTCTGCCTGGGCGCGTCGCTCAATCTCTTCTTCGGCCGCCTGAAAAAGCCGTGCGTTTTCCATGGCGGTGGCCAGATGGTCCGCCATGGTCTGCAGCATCGCAATGTCCTCGTCAGAAAAGGCGGCTGGTTGATCGCTCTGCACCGTCAACGCCCCAATGCACCGGCCGCGGCTGAGCAACGGCAGTGCCATCTCGGAGCGGGTGTCCGGCAACTCCGGATTGTCAAACCGGACCGCTTCCTGCCCAACGTCCAGCGCAATCCGCGCCTGGGCATTGGCAATGCACCAGCCGATCATCGACTCGCCGCCCACCGGTAATCGGTGTCCTTGCTCCAGCATGTGCCGGCCGGCGTCGCCGGTGCCGGCCATGAGCCATGCGTGCCCGCCACCCTCGTCGACCATAAAAATACCCACGTAGTAAAAGTGGAATCGGTTTTTGATGATATCCACCATCTGCTGCATCAGCACAGAGGGGTCCAGGATCATCGCGGTGGAAGCAGAAACCTGGGAAGCGGCCTGGAGCAGGCTGCTGCGGCGCTCCGATTCGACCAGCGACTGCTGCAATTCGTGCTCTACCCGCTTGCGCACCGCCAGCTCTTGTTGAGCCTCATCGTAAAGCCGCGCGTTTTCGATGGCGACGGCCGCCTGGTTGGCAAACGCCGCCACCATTTCACCGGTCTCTCCAACGTATGCGTGGGGCTGGGCGCTATCCACGTTGAGCACGCCAATCACCTGCCCCCGCACCACCAGCGCCGCGCCGACCCACGACCGGATATGCTCGCTGCCCGGCCAGGGCTCCCAACCTGGGTAGCGGCCGGTGTCGGGAACGACAACCACGCGGCGTTCCGCTCCCCAATCCTGATGGCGCGTTTTTTGAGCCAACAGGTTCTGCCATCCCAAGACCTGGGCAAAATCGGCAAAGCCCCGGCCGGCGCGTAGCGGCATGTTGCCATCTTTATCCTGCAGTTGCACCGAAACGCTGTCATAAGCCACCACTCCGGCCAACAGGTCAAAGATCTGCTCAAAGACTTCGTCCAGCGTGAGACGGCCGGTGTGTAATGCGCCGATCTCGCGCAACGTATTGGCCAGTTGGAGCTGTTGGCGCTCGGAATCGAGCAGGCGGGCGTTTTCAATCGCCACGGCCGCATGGCCGGCAAAAGCCAGCGCCAGTTCCGCGTCCTGCGGCCGGTAAAAGCCACGTTCGCACTTGTCGGCCGTCAGCATCCCAATCACCCGGTCCTGGATGATGAGCGGCACCCCCAGCCAGGAATGAATGCCCTGCAACGGGTGGACCAGGCCAGCATCCTGCACCGTCAGCAACCAGCGATCGTCCTCTGCCACCGAGGCAACGATCAGCGGCCGGCGGCTCTCGATCACCTCTCGATTGAGCAGCGCCAGGTGCAGGGCGAGCCGCCGGCCGAGCACCTCCTCGGGCGATAGAAACCCACATGCAGCCACCACTCGCAACGCATCCCCCTCGAGCAGCAAAATGGACCCGCTGTCCAGCGAAATCACTTGCTGCATCTGGGCAAGAATCAGTTGCAGGGCGCTGGCCAGGTCTGGCGCCAGGTTCAGGTCCCGGGCGATGTCGCTCAACGTATCGGATAGGCGACGGGCCTCTTGCTCGGCCGCAAAGAGACGGGCATGGCCCAACGCATTGGCGGCCGCCCTGGTTGCCCTGGCAGCCAGCGCCACCTCTTCTTCCTTGAACACACGTCGTTGATACGATTCCAAACTGAGCGCACCGACGACCTGATCGCCAGCCATCAACGGCAACGCCAGAACACTGGCCACCCCGCGCCGGCGCGCCAGTTCGTGCACCCGGGCTGTGCGCGGGTCGTTCTGAAGCTCCGAGACGGCCAACGGCTCCCGGTGCGCCAGCACATAACGGATAACGGGATTGGCCTCCACCAGGAGATTCTGCCCCACGCCGCTGATATCCCCATCCTGACCAAAATGAGCCACAACCGTGGCTGCACTGCCATCGTCGGTGAGGATTAACGCATCAACCTGCGGCACGTCAAAGGCCAGCGCCAGCTCCTGACAGGTGAGTTCCAGCACCCGGTGCGGCTCCAGGCTGACAGCGGCGGCCGTGCTGACCCGATGGACGATTGACAACTCTTGCGCCTGGCGCTCCAGACGGTGTTGAGCCTGGTGGCGCAGGATGGCCGCCACGACGATGAGCGAGCAGATCAGCGAGAGAAAGCTGGCCGAGGTGAGCGCCGTGGGCCACGACACAAACGGAGCAAATATCGGGAGCAACGCCACGAACAGGAAAACCCCAACCGCCAGAATAACCGTGCCGTGCACCCGAAAAAGCAAACTACCCAGCAACACGACCATAGCCATAAAGCTAAGTACAATGCGGACGGATTCCGGCCGGGGGTCAAGAAAGATCGCCCAGACGACAGCTCCAAGAAACGCGATCACCGCCAGAGCGCTTCCAGCAAGAGCATGGCGGCTGCGGCTCAAACTGTATGCCACCAGCAGCACCACCAGGGCCACCGCGGGTGCGGCCAGCGTGGTATGGAAAAAATGAGGGTCAAGCAGCAGCCGGCTGACAGTGATGACCACCCCCACCGGGACCAACGTAACCAGGATGGCCGCCAGCAGGTATGCCTGGCCGCGCCGTTCTTCGGTCTGGATGGCGGCCGAAGGCTCGGTCATCCGCCGCCACATTCGGACCCAAGTATCATTCACGTTTCTCATCTCTGCACACCAACGGGTAGGAATTATACAGAATGGTCGCCAGTCACACAACAGTACTCTGGGCCAAAAACACACCGGTCACTTTGGAAACCCGGTACTCGCCGCACTCGGCCACCTGGCGCGCGATCTGTCGTTCTACCTGTTCCATCAGCGCGGCCCACGAGAGCGTTTCCGGCAGAAAAGGGGTCAAACTGGACAGGGTGTTGATATAGGCTACGACTGGCCCGGCGGCCGGAAAGACCAGCGCCGCTTCAAACCGGTCAACCTGGACCGTAGGAAAATGGGACTCGATCAAAGCTTTGCCATTCCCCAGATTGAACCGCGTTCGCACCGGTGAGCCGGGCAACTCCACAGGATAGCCCAAAGCCTCGACCGCCGCCACCACTTGATCCTCAAACCCTTGCATCGAGTTACGGGCGTTGGTAGCGGCGACGAAATAGCCCCCCGACCGCAGGACCCGCCGTGCTTCCGCCACCGCCCGCTCGATCTGCGGGACGTGATAGAGCATGTGGTTGGCCAAAACCAGATCGCAACAGCCGTCCGGCAGCGGCAGGTGCATGGCGTCCGCACACAACAAGCTGACCCCGGCCGGCAATGGTTTGGCAGCCACATCCCGCAGCATCCCCATGGACAGATCACCGGAGAGCAACCGGCCGCCGGCCGTCAGGCGCGCCAGGACCGGCTCGATGTACGCCCCCGCCCCGCAGCCAATGTCCAGCACCACCTCGTCACCGCGCCACGGCACATGATCCAACACCCAGGCGGTGAAATCCATCTCCGGTCGGGTGTACAATTCGTGCGTTCGGATGCGCACGGCCAACGCATCCTCTGTGCCATACACCTGGGTGGTCAAATGCTCACGGTTGGTAGAGATGTCTGTTTTCATCGCCGCTGCTCCTGGTTGCCCAAAGAGATCGAGCCGCAAGTATAACCCGGCCGGCGCAAGTCTGGCAAATCATGGCGCACAGCCGCCAGGGCAATTGCATCTTGGCCCATTGCGCCCACAAAAGGTGGAAAGGCTTGGTGGCTTGGTGCCTTTGTGGTAAATTCAAGGACGCGAGCATATCTCTGGGAAGGTGCGATCAACCTGGACAGTAGGAGGCCGTCATGACCAAACGTTTTATCCTGGTCGCCGGCAACATCGGCGCGGGCAAAACCTCGCTCACCGAGCGCATTGGCGCCCGGCTCGGCTGGCGCACCGCCTACGAGTTGGTGGCCGACAACCCGTACCTGGGGGATTTTTACGCCGACATGCGCCAGTGGTCCTTCCACCTGCAGGTCTTTTTCCTGGGCCATCGCGCCCAGCAGCACCTGGAACTGGCGGCCGGACCGCAGTCGGCGATTGCCGACCGGAGCATCTACGAGGATGCACACATTTTTGCCCGCGCGCTGCACCACCTGGGCAACCTGAGCGAGCGCGACTTTCGGGCCTATCGCCGCGTGTTCGACCTGCTGGTGGCCGGCCTGCCCCGGCCGGACCTGCTTATCTTTCTCGACGCGCCGGTGCCCCTGCTGATGGAGCGCATCCGCCGTCGCGCACGGTCCATCGAAACGGGTATCACGGCCGACTATCTCTCCCTGCTCGAGTCCTTTTACAACGAGTGGATGGCGGTCTTTGACCTCTGCCCGGTGCTCACCATCCGCAGCGAGAACCTGGACTTTGTCCACAAGCCGGCGCACCTAGACATCGTCGTCCAGCGAATCCAGGACACGCTGGCCGGCCGAGAAGAGGTCTTTTTCCCGGCCAACTCAGGCGGGTAGCGCCAACCGCACCCCACGCACAATCGCCTCGGCCACCACCTCGGCCGCGTACGCCCCCACCAAGTTGACGTCGGCCCGCTTGTCGCCGGTCGCTAGCGCAAAAAGGGTGTCGCCATCGAACAGCGTGTGCGCCGGCCGGACCGCCCGCGCCAGCCCATCGTGCGCCATCTGCGCCACCTTGTTGACCTGCTCCTTGCTCAAACGGGCGTTGGTTGCCACCACGCCGATGACAGTGTGACCCCGGCCGGCAAAGCGCAGCACGGCCTTGCCTACCATCCCCTTCATCACCGCCAGCGTGTCCGCAAAGCCGTCGCCCGCCAGCGACCGCGCACCGGCCAGGATCTCCCCGCCGCGCGGGTCCACTACGTCCCCAAACGCATTGACGGCCACAATTGCCCCCACCACCAGCCCGCCGCCCAAGTGGACGCTGGCCGTGCCGATGCCCGCCCTGCTGGCCCGGCCGGGACCCAACACCTTCCCCACCGTACAGCCAGTTCCGGCACCCACGCTCCCTTCGGCTACCGTGCCCTCGCCGGCCGCCTGGCAGGCGGCGTAACCCATCACGGCATCCGGCCGGACGTCCGCTTTGCCCACCGCCAGGTCAAACAGCACCGCCGCCGGGACAATCGGCACCCGCGCCACGCCGGCGTCAAACCCGATTCCACGCTCCTCCAGCCAGCGCACCACCCCACCGGCCGCCTCCAGCCCAAACGCGCTGCCGCCGGTCAGCAGCACCGCGTGAACCCGATCCACCAGATGCATCGGCCGCAACAGATCGGTCTCGCGGGTGCCGGGCGCGCCGCCGCGCTGATCCACCCCACCAACCGCCCCGGCCGGCTGGCACAGCACCACCGTGCAGCCCGTCATCGCCTCGGCGTCGGTCGCGTGCCCCACCCGGATGCCGGGAACATCTGTAATCGCATGCTGTTTTGACCTGACCATCGTCACTCCAATCTCAATAGCAGACTGTGATCGCGCTCACCGCGCCCGCTCCGCCAGTGTTCGGCCAATCCACTCGAACACTCGCTCAGCCACTTCTGACTTGGGCATTTCCGGCAGCGCTTCCACCTGCCCGCCGGCCGCCACCAGCGTCACCTGGTTGGCCTCCGCGCCCATCGCTTGCCGGGCGTCGTTGGCGACGATCAGGTCCAGCCGTTTGCGGGCCAACTTGCCGCGTGCGTTTTCCAGCAGGTTTTCGGTCTCGGCCGCAAAGCCGACGATCACCTGCCCCGGCCGGCGCTGCCCGGCCACCTCGGCCAGGATGTCGGCCGTGCGCGCCAGCTCCAGCGTCAGGCCGCCATCCCCCTTTTTGATCTTTTGTTCGGCCACGGCCGCCGGCCGATAGTCCGCCACGGCGGCCGCCATCACCAGCACATCCAGTTCGGGCAGCAGCGCCATCACGGCGTCGCGCATCTCGGCCGCCGTCTCCACCGGCACCAGATCCGCCCCGTACGGCGCGGGCTGGCCGGTGGTGCTGACCAGCGTCACCCGTGCTCCCCGGTCACGGGCGGCGCGGGCCAGCGCGTATCCCATCCGGCCGGAGGAGCGGTTACCCAGATAGCGCACCGGGTCGAGCGGCTCGCGCGTGCCGCCGGCCGTGACCAGCACCCGCCGGCCGGCGAGCGAACCGTTGCGCGCCAGCAGCCAGCAGGCAGCCTCGTAAATCTCGTCCGGTTCCGCCATCCGCCCCACGCCGCTGGCGCCGGACGCCAGCCGCCCTGCGGCCGGGCCCACCAACGTCACGTCACACAGTTCCGCCAGCCGCGCCAGGTTGGCCTGCGTGAACGGGTTGGTCCACATCTGGATTTCCATGGCTGGGGCCAGCAAGATCGGCGCGCGGGTAGCCAGTATCGTGGTAGTCAGCATGTTGTCCGCCATCCCGGCCGCCAGTTTGGCAATCGTGTTGGCCGTGGCCGGGGCGACGATCAGCAGTTCCGCCCGCTTGGCCAGGCTGACGTGGCGGATCTCGCTATTGGCTCGGCCATGCTCGCAAGAGCCGGCCAGCAGCGCAAACATCTCGGTCACCACCGGCCGGTGGGTAAGCGCCTGAAAGGTCAGCGGGGCGACAAACTCGCGGGCCGCGTCGGTGAGGATCACGTCCACCACCGCGCCGGCCTGGACCAAATGGCTGCACAACGCGGCCGCTTTGTAGGCCGCAATCCCGCCGGTCACACCCAGCACAACCGATTTACCATCCAGCACCATCTGCGCCTCCTTCCGCCCTACTCCCTACCCCCTGATTGAGTTCCCAAATGATGCGCAACCCGGCCAGCGTCAGCCAGGGATCCACCACGTCAATAACCTGCGTCTCGGCCGCGATGAGCGGGGCCAGCCCGCCGGTGGCAATCACCTGCATCTCCGGCCCCAACTCGGCCCGGAAGCGAGCCACCATCCCCTCCACCAAGCCCACATAGCCAAAAAGCAGGCCGGACTGCATGCTGTGCGGGGTGTTTCGGCCGATGACCGATGGCGGCCGTGTGATCTCGACGCGGGGCAGTTTGGCGGTGCGCTCAAAGAGAGCCTGGGCGGCAATGCCAATGCCGGGGGCAATGGCCCCGCCCAAATAGTCCCCCTCGGCCGAGACGGCGTCAAAGGTGGTCGCCGTGCCAAAGTCCACCACACAAGCGGGCGTGCTGTACAGCGCCCGCACCGCGGCCGCGTCCACCACCCGGTCGGCCCCGACTTCGCGCGGGTTGTCCACCCGAACCCGCACGCCGGTCCGCACGCCGGCATCCACCACCAGCGGGTCTTGCCCCAGGTAGTCGCGGCAGACCTGCTGCAAGACCGGCGTCAGCGGCGGCACCACACTGGCCAGCGCCACGCCGGTCACATCTTCCGGCCGGCAACCGCGGTGCTGGAAAAGTTGCATCATCAGGATGCCGTACTCGTCCGGCATCCGGTCGTGAATGGTGCGGATCCGCCAGCGCGGTCCCAACTCCCGGCCCTGGTATAGCCCCAGGGTGATGTTGGTATTGCCAATATCAATTGCCAGCAGCATGATTCTCTCCTCACACACTCGCCCCGCCCGACCGGAGCGCCACCTGCTGCCAGGCCGCCACCACCGCTACCGTGATGATCGTGGCGGCCGCCATCTCGGCCGGGCCGTTGGTCGCGCCAACGGTAAGCGCCAACTCGCCGGGGATGTAGCCGCGCAGCACCAGCGCCCCCAGCACCAGCACGGTGTTGGTCAGCGTGCCGCCGATGGCCGCCAGGCTCAACGCCAACTCCTCGGGGTGGGCCCGACCGGCGCGCGCCAGCGCCCATGCCACCAGCGCCAGCCCGACCACCGCGATCCCAATGCCCAAGGGCAGAGCGTAGGCCGCTTCAGCCGTGCCGACGACATAGGCCAGCCCCAGCACCACCGCCGCCAGGATCAGGCCGCCGGCCGCCAGCGCCCCGCGCCGGCCGGTCCGCTGCGCTAGCCGGTACACCCCCCAGGCCGCCAGCGCGATGAACAGCCGCGGAACCACCGCTACCCACGGGTCGGTGAAAAAGAGGTCGCCCGGCCCGCGGGGGGCCACGGCCGCCAGGATCAGGCTGGAAACCCCAAAGATCAGGCCAATCAGCGTGCCGACCATCGGGCCGGCCACCACCGCGCCGATGATCACCGGCACGTGCATCACCGTAATCGAGATGCCAGCCAGGAACGGGATAAACCCAAGTTGAGTGGCGGCCAACAGCACCGCTACCGCACTCAACACCCCGGCAATTGCCACGTCACGCGTTGTTGGTTTCATTTTTTCCTCCTGCAGAACGACCGCGCCATGCGCGGTTACAATAACCACCAGACAGTTGCCACAAACGCAGCCACCACGCCCAGCGCCAGCCAGTCCGACCGGCTCAAGTGCGAGCGTGCATAGCTGGTCCGGCCGCGGCCGCCGTGGTAGGCGCGAGCTTCCATCGCCTCCGCCAGCCGTTCCGCGCGCCGCAGTGCCAGCACAAAGAGCGGCACGATCAGCGGCAAGGTGCGGCGCACCCGCTGCACAAACCCGGCCCGGCCGGAACCCAACTCGGAGCCGCGGGCCCGTTGCGCTTTTTGCAGCCGCTCCATCTCCAGCGCCAGGGTGGGCACAAAGCGGATGGCAATGACGCCCACCAGCGCCAGCTCATGCGCCGGCAGACCCAGGCGAGCGGCCGGGCGGGCCAGCGCCTCCAGGCCCCGTGCCATGTCGGGAACGGGCAGCGTCCAGGTGAGCAGACCCATCAGCAATACCAGGCCGGCAAAGCGGAGCAGCGTGAGCAACGCGAATGCCAGCGTGCAATCGGACAGGGTCACCGGCCCCCACTCCACCACCGGCCGGCAGCCAGCGCCGCCGCCAACGCCAAAGGCAAGCTGGATGACCACAACGGCCGCGAGCCAGGGCAGGAGCAGCCACAGCCCACGCAGCGCGTACGGCAACGGTATCCGCGCCAGCGCGATCAGCGCCAGCACCGCCGCCAGCGCTACCCCGGCCGCGGCCGGATCACCGGAAGCCACAATAACCAGCAGCAGGCCCAAAAAACCCAGAATGCGGGTGCGTGGGTCCAGCCGGTGGACGAATGAGCGGGTGGGCACCACCTGGCCCGCGCCCAGCATCTGTAGCAGCCCCAAGTTGTTCATGCCTGCCTCTGCGCCTCCACAAGGCCCGCCAGCGCTTCCTCCACGGTCAGCGCCCCGGCCGGAGCGGCCGCGCCGGCTTCCTGCAGTTGGCACATCAGGGAGGCAACGGGAGGTAATTCCAGCCCATGGGCCAGCAACAGGTCTGGTTGCTGGAACAGATGGCGCGGCGTGTCGGCCGCCACCAGCCTGGCGCGGTCCAACACCACCGCCCGGTCCGCCAGCACTGCCACATCATCCATGGCATGGGTAGCAATCACCAGGGTCACGCCCTCTGCGCGGTTCAGGTGGCGCAGCGTGGCCAATATCATTTGCCGCGCCCGTGGATCCAGCCCGGCGGTGGGTTCATCCAGCAACAGCACTTGCGGGCGCAGTGCCAGCACCCCGGCCAACGCCGCCAGCCGCCTCTCTCCGCCGGAAAGGCTCTGGGTAAAACGATCCTTATAATCTCCAAAGGGCAATCCGGCCGTCTCCATGGCCCAACGGACCCGCTCGCGCACGGCGTCGGGCTCCAACCCCAGGCGGCGAGGGCCAAAGGCCACGTCATCGCCCACGTAGGTCTCAAAAAGCTGTTCCTCCGGCCGCTGGAACAGCATGCCAATCGGCAGATGCCCAGGCGACGGCAGCGGCGCATCCACCACCCCGGATTGGGGGGATAGCAGACCGGCCATCAACTGCAGCAGGGTGGATTTGCCAGAGCCGGTCGGCCCCAGCAAGGCCAGCACTTTGCCCTCCATCACCTGCAGGCTGACGCCGTCCAGCGAGGCGGTGGCAAAGGGGGTGCCCGCCAGATAGGTGTGGCGCAGGTCGCGCACGGTGATGATCGGCCGGCCGGCCGGCGTACGGTTTTCATTCTCCGTGATTGGCTCCCGGCCGTTGGAGACGCGCAGGCGAAGCATCAGCGCCTGGACCAGTTCATCCTCACGGTGCAGCCCGGCCGGGAAACCGGGCCAGCGCCGGGCCAGTTCGGCCGAGAGCGCCGCCAGCGGCGGCAGCTCCAGCCCCAATGCGCTCACCAGTGCGGGGTCGCCAAACAGGGCGCGCGGCGGCCCATCGAACGCCACCCGGCCGTCGGCCAGCGCGACCACCCGCTCGGCCAAAGCGGCCTCGCTCATCCAATGGGTGATGAAGACGATGGCGATCCCCTGATGGTAAAGCTGGCCCAGCAGCGCCAGCACGTCACGGCGGCCGGCCGGGTCCAGCATGGCGGTCGCCTCGTCCAGCACCAGGCAACGCGGCCGCATGGCCAGCGCCCCGGCAATCGCCACCCGCTGCTGCTGCCCGGCCGAGAGAAAGTGAGGTGGCCGCTGCCGATGCTCCCACATCCCCACCGCCTCCAGCGCCCACCTCGCCCGCTCGGTGATCTCTTCGGCCGGCAGCCCCAGGTTTTCCGGCCCAAATGCGACGTCGTCTTCCACGGTGGTGGCGATGATCTGGTCCTCCGGCCGCTGGAAGACCATCCCCACCTGGGACCGGACAAACGGCATCGCCGATGGGTCGCGGGTGTCCCGGCCGGCGACGAGGACAGAGCCCGACTGGGGCACGAGCAGCCCGTTGAGGTGGCGCGCCAACGTGGTCTTACCGGAGCCGTTGCGGCCGACTACTGCCAGATACTCGCCCGGCCGAATAGCCAGGCTGACCCCCCGCAGCGCAGCGGCTGCGCCACCGGCCGGGTAGCTGAAGTGCAGGTTATTGACCTGAACGTCCATAAAAAAACACCCTCGGCCGGGACCGGGGGCGCGCAACTGCTGGGGAAAAGTACCTCTTCCACCGGCCGTCTCGGTCGCCTAGCGATCCCAGCGGCACCGGAATGCGGTGCATTCGATTGTTTATCGGCTCACGGCCGCAAGGGTCCGTGGCGACACCATTGTACACCAGCTCGAGATGGGGTCAAGCAATTGCCGCAAAAACACCAGAGGCCACTGGCTGTTCAGCGGCCTCTTTGGCACGCCGGCCGTTGGCGTTAGATTCCCAGGCACGCTTGCCGGACGCGTTCGTTCCGGTCGACCTCGCGGGAGGGGCCTTCCAGCTCCACCCGGCCGGCCGCGAGGATCGATCGGCAGCGAATCAGAAAGCAGAGTTGGCCGTGATGTACACCAGGCTCAATCCCATCCCTCCCCTCACCCGGCCAGCTCCTCAATCTCGACCTTGAGCCGGCCCATCTCTTGCTGCAGACGCTCCAGTTCCGTTTGCGACTCCAGCAGTTTATCCCGCTCCGCCCGCACAAAACGGGTGTAGGGCGCAATGGTGTTGTGGATGCGCTGGAGGACGCGCTCCAACTCGCTCTCGAACTGGGTGCGCAGCGCGGACGCCAGCTTGGTCCGCATCGCCGCCACCTTGTCCCGCATCTCCTGTTCCGCTTTGCGGCGGCGGCTGGGGATGACGAACAGCCCCAGAAAAGCGACCAGGCTGGCCATCAGCAGCCCGGTGACGTCGGCCGCCACGGTGGTAGCCAGCGCCACCACCAGAGCGCCCAACCCCACCGCGCCCACCTCCATCGCCGCCACGGCCGCCACGGCCGTCTGCGCGCCGTCGGCAATTGCCCGCGCCTCCTGCTCGCGGTCGTACTCGTCCACCAGCCGCTGCGCCTGCTGCCCCAGCCCCTCAAACATTCGCGCCCGCTCGTAGTGGAAACCGCCCCCGGCCGGGTCGCCCACGATCCGATCCTTGTGCTGGCGGCGGCGCTCGGCCAGGTGCTCGGTCACCGCCTGCCACTGGCGGAAATCGGAATCCACCACCCAGTCGATCATCTCGCCCACCTTGCGCTCCACCCGCTGCGGCGCGTCCGCCACCACCCGCTGCTCAAAGTCGCGCTGGATCTTTTTCCGGTCCAGCAGGTCGAACACGCGCGCCAGCCGAAAGGTCTCGTCAAAATAGTCCCGGCCGCGCTGCTCCATCTCGTAGAGGATATTCTCAATCCCCTGCATGTGGAGCCCAAAGTCGCGCCACATGTCCTGCCGGTAGACCTCCTGTTGCCGGTCGACGTCGTCCAGCATCGTCACATCGTCCTGCAACAGTGCCAGCCGTTCCTCGGTGACGGCCAGGTAGCGCTTGCCCAGGTGGCTCCCCACCCCCAGCGGGTTGGTCAGCTTCAGGCGCAGCCGGCCGGTCTCGTCCAGCGTGTCGTGGATGTAGCGCTCCAGCGGCTCAAAGCGGCTGGGCTGCCAGAGGGCTGGTTCACCATGCTTGGCCCGCTGGGCCAGCAGCGCGCTGACGGCAAAGAGCTGCAATTCCATGCCCAGCGTGTCGCGCACGCCGTTGGTCACAAAGGCCTGCACGTTGGCCAGGGCGGTTTCGCTCTTCAGGATGTCGATCTTGTTGATGACCACCACCACCTTTTTGCCCCAGTCGCGGATGCGCTCCATAAAGGCGCGTTCGGTCTCGGTAAACGGCCGGTCGGCCGAGGTGACAAAGAGCACCAGGTCCGAGCGGGGCACAAAGCGGGAGGTAATCTCTTCGTGGCGGTGGATGATCGAGTTGGTGCCTGGCGTGTCCACTATGCTCAACTGCTGCAGCAGTGGGACCGGGGCGGTCAACTCGTGGACAAAGTCACTGATCACCGTCCGCTCCCGCTCTTCGCCGTAGCGCAGGATGTTGATCTGGGCCGTGGTAGGGATCTCTCCCTCTTCCAGCACCGTCTCGCCCAGCAGGGCGTTGATAAAGGCGCTTTTGCCGGCGTTAAACTCGCCCACCACCACCAGCAAAAAGAAATCATCCAACTGCTGGATCGAATCGGCCAGCGTCTCCTGGTCCCCGGCCGCCGCGCCAAAGCGCACCAGCGCCACTCGCAGGTCACTCAGCAACTGACGCTCGGTTTTGAGCAGCGCTTCTTGTTTCTGGTTCAAAATTTGCATAGCTAGTCTGTTCCTCTCCCGCCAATCAGGCGTTGCGTTCTTCCCAGGCCGGCACCGGCTCGGCCACCGAGTAGAGAAAGACAAACGCACCGGTCGGACCAAGGTGGCTGAACCGGCCGCACAGCTCCTTGCGCCGCGCCGGGTAATCCAGCCCGTCCAGGCTGCGCAGATAGGCGTGGAAGGAGCCATGCCGGCCGGCCAGCTCCTGCACCGCGCAGGCGTTGTGGATGGTCGCCTCGATCTTGCGGCCGTTGCGCACAATCCCGTCGTCGGCCAGCAGCCGCTCCACGTCCCGCTCGTCGTAGGCCGCCACGCGGGCCACTTCAAAGCGATCAAAGGCCCGCTGGAAATTGGGCCATTTGTCACGGATCACATGCCAGCTAAAGCCGGAGCGAAAGATCGCCTTGGTCAGTTGCTCTAGGTAGCCGGCGTCGTCGGCCGGGCGCTCCCGCGGTGGAATCTCGATGTTCATCGCTCACCTCAATGGTGACGAAAGACAAATGACGAATTCGCGCGTCCTTCGTCGTCCGTCATTGGTCCTCTGTCATTCATCCTACTTTAACCCAAACCCTTGTTTGCGCAGCACCCGGCCGACCTCAAACCGCAACTGTTTGGGGTCGGTGTAGGCCATCCGCCGCGCCGCCCGCGCCATCCAGCCGTACACCTCGCCGGTCTCCATGTGCCGGTACATCTCCAGCCCCACCACCTCCTCGTCAAAGGTGTCCAGGTGCGCGTCCACCAGCTCTACCTCGTACCGCTCGCGGTGGAGCACGGCCGGCAGCGGCAGGCGCGGCTTGCAGGCCGGGTCCTCGGCTGGGTAGCCCAAGCACATGCCGGTGACAGGAAAGACCAACTCCGGCAGCTCCAGTTCGGCCACCACAGCGGCCGGGTCGTTGCGGATGGCACCAATGTAAACGATGCCCAGCCCCAGCGATTCGGCCGCCAGCGCCACGTTTTGCGCCAGCAATGCCGCGTCCACCGCCGCGGTCAAAAATACCTCCGCATAGTCGGTTTGAATCTGCGTCCCCTCCCGCTCGCAGGTGCGCTTCAGCCGGTAGAGGTCAGCGCAAAAGGCCAGCAGGACCGGACACTGGCGGATGTGCTCCTGCCCGCCGCAGAGCGTCGCCAGCCGGTCCCGTTTGGCCGGTTCGTGCACCGCCACCACGCTGTACTGCTGCAGGTAGGAGGAGGTGGAGGCCATCTGCGCGCTGCCGATGATCGCCTCCAGCATCCCGGCCGGCAGCGGCTCCGGCCGATACTGGCGGATCGAGCGGTGGGCGCGCATCTGCTGCATCAAGGTGGTATCAAACTGCTCGTTGTTCATGGTTTCCTCTCAATCCGTGCCGCAAAACAAGGTAACAAGATGGACAATCCCTTGCTGGCAAATCAAATTGCTCCACGAGAAAATCCGATTTTTCGGCGAGCAATGCAGCTTTCTCGACGAATAATCAGCAATTGGCGCAATCGAACTGGCACGTTGTCCCTTTGTTCTCACGCTTCCTCGCCTAGCATGATGGGATCGTCCGGGTGAAGATGGTTCCATTGCGCCGCCAGTTCCGCATCGCTGGCCTCAATACTGCGCTTGTTTTCAATGCGGGCGTGAATGGCGTGCCGGTCAGCCAGCGCCCGCTTGAGCCGCGGCGACGGCCGGAAGTGAAGCCGTAGCCCGCCGTCCCGGCCGAGCGTGGGGGTAAAGGTGCCCAGCGGCTCCAGTTGCCCCGCCTGGCCCAAGCGAGCCGACCAGATGAGCGTGTCGCGCACTTCGTGCAACACCTGCATCACGTCGCCGGCCGTCAGCCCGGTGCGATCAATCATCTCCTGAATCACGTCCTCGATCGAGCGGGTTGCCATCCGGCGCAAGCGTGGGCCCAGCCAGCGCCGGGCGGTGATAACGGATGCCATCCTACCCCTCCATCAGCGCCGCACGCCGGCGCTCCAACTCGTTCAATAGTGCCGTCACCAGCTCGGGCGCGTCGCCGGGCAAATCGCTGTTTTGCCAAAAGTCGTCCAGGTTCCGGCAGCCGGCCCGCTGGTACTCGTAGGCCTGGAGCAGCATCTCCATCTTGTCGGCCGCGCGGGCCAGTTTGGCTTCCAGCGTCTCGCCGGCCTCAAATTCGTCCCACAGCGCCCGCCAACTGTCCAGTTGCGTTCCGGCCGGGAGCAGTCGGTCCCACGCCGCCCGCTCTGCCTGCCGCTTGGCGTCCCGGCCGACCAACTGCACCGCCCGCAGCGGCAGGTCGGTCAGCAGGCTCTCCGGCAGGTCGTGCAGCAACGCCATGCGCAGCAGCCGGTCACTGTCCACCCCCTCCACCAGCTCGCCCAGCAGCAGCGCCAGCAGCGCCACCCGAAAGCTATGCTCGGCCACGCTCTCCGGCCGCTGAACGCCGGCCAACAACCAGCCGGTGCGGGGGAGCTTTTTCAGCTGCCCGGCCGCCAGCAGCAGGTCCAGCAACTCGCGCACCCCGGAGGCCGGGTGATTGGTCTGCTCATCGGTCGTCGGCTGTATCATGCGCCCATTCTAGAGCAGAAGCCCCCCTGCGTCAAACAAAAACCCCGCTACCAGCCAGCAGCGGGGCCTTGCAAGATAATCACACATCGGGCAAACCCAATGTGCTATCCGGGCCTCTTTAGCCCGACTGGTTCTATTCGATTGCGGCTGGCCCGGCCGGGCCAGCCACACACAAGCTACCGCTACCCTCGCGGCCCAAGGATACTTTCAATCGCCGTCAGCAACTCTTTCGGCTTGATTGGCTTTTCCAAAAAAGCCTTCACCGGCATCCAGTCATCGTCCGGGCCAATGCTGGACGGCCAATTGAGCACCTTACGAACGCCAGAGAGAATGATGACGGGAATATCCTTCAGGTCGGGGTCGCGGCGCATCTTGCGGGAAAGCTCGATGCCGTCAGGGCCTGGCGGGCCGGCAAACATCACGTCCAGCAGGATCAGGTCCGGCTTGAGGTCGCGGGCCATTTCCATGCCCACCTCTGCCCGGTACGCCGACGAGACGTGGTACCCAACGCTGGTCAACAAGGTTTCAACCGTCTCGACCAGTTGGACATCGTCATCAATTACCAAAATATGTTGCTTCTCCGACACTTGTACACTCCTTAAAAACCTTGAAACTGAGTAACTACTCAGCCCAACAGCTTGGCGGGGTGAGGTGGGGGTGTGCGGGCGCTCCGCGCCCGCACACCCCCAAAAAAATCTCCACACTGCCTGAGTAGTTACATAACTGATCAGATAACCAGTGGATGCGCCCTGTTCCACAGCCCGAGGGCTGCGCAGGGAAGATCATTTACTTGGGCAAAGTAAAGCTAAACCTTACCCATTCACCTATTTTGGAATCAACCCAAATCTCGCCGCCGTGCTTTTCCACAATCTCCTTGCAAATGTACAGCCCCAGGCCGGTACCTTTCTTGCCCGCAAATTCCGGGTTGTCCAGGCGGCTAAACTTTTGGAACAACTGGGTCATTTTTTCCGGTGGAATGCCCTCGCTCTCGTTCCAGACGCTTAGAGTTACCTTGGTTGTGTTCTCATACACGTCGAGCGTGACCCTGCCACCGTCCCGGCCGTATTTGATAGCATTCGAGATCAAGTTATCGTACACAATCTTGAGCAGGTTGCGATCCGCATACACCGCCATTGTACCAGGGATGTGGCTTTCTAGCACCATTTTCTTCTCTTGCAACTCTCTCTCTAACCCGCTTACAATGGGTTGCACAATCTCATCGGCAAGAGAAACGTGCGCCTTGCTAACGTCCAGCTCTCCCTTTTCCAGCCGGGAAAGGTCCAAATAGCTCAAGATCATTTCGTGAAAGTACTGGAGGTTAAAGGCCACCGAGTTCGAGGCTCTTGGCTTGTGCGTCGGTTATCGGCCCTAAAAAGCCATCCTTGACCGTGTACAGGCTCATCACGGCCGAGGCGAGCGGGTTCTTGAGTTCGTGGGAGACAAACCCCAGCATCTCCATATAGTTTCGGTTGGTTTGCTGCAACTGTGCATTGAGTGCTTCCAACTCCCGCTGGCTGCTCTCAATCTCTTCGCGCTGGCGCTCCAACTGCATGGTCATACAGTTAAATGAATCGGCCAGATTGCCCAGTTCGTCTTTGTGCTTGACCGGAACCCGGCAAGACAGGTCCCCCTCTGTAACCGCCAGAGTTGCCTGGTAAATCTCGCGAACGGGAGCCAGTATCCCGCGCATGATAAAGAAAAAGATGAGAAAAGCAAAGAGCATGCCCATCAGGATGGCGCTGATCTGTTGCGCCACCGTGCGCGCCCGCAGATCAAGGTACTTCTGCTCCAATTCGCCCACGTACAGGATGCCGATCACCTTGCCGGTCGGGTCTTTGATGGGATCGTACTGTGAAAGATACCAGCGATCCACCACAAAAGCCCGGCCGGTCCACGAAAGGCCGTTCTCGAGCACGCGCTCGGCAACCTCCTGGGAGACCCGCGTCCCAACCGCCCGCCGGCCCTGGCTATCCAACACGTTGGTCGAGACGCGCATATCGCCCATAAAGACGGTGGCGGTCCCGACCGGTTTGTCCCCATAATACTCGTTGACAAACACCGCGTCCCGGATTCGGTCCACTTCGTCGGTGGCCCCATTCAACAGCCGCCCCATCTGGACAATGCCCAGCATTTGTGCCCCGTTGTATACGGGAATGGCCGCCCCCACCATCATGCCGCGTGGCTCCCCACCTACGGCAATACAGCGCTCTACCAGCCCGTCACCCTCAACGTCCATCCTTTCCAGCTCGAGGATGATGTTACCCGCCCGACTCCGGCCGGTGGCAATTACCGTGCTGATCATGGGGTCGTCAGCCAGGCTATCCCCTTTGTTATAGGGAGAGCGCGTGCGCAGCAAGACCGTCCCGTCCGGGCCTAGCACGTTGAGGATGTCCATGCCCTGTTCGCGCCGGAGCGACTCCAGAAATTCCTGCAGGCTGGCGGCCGTATACCAATCGTCCAGATCGTCCAGATAGTTCTTGACGGTCTGGTCCTGAACCAGCACCTCTAGCGCAGAGCGAAGTTGGTTGATCTCCCCATTATGGATTTCCCATGCGGCGCGCATGTAGATCTGGACCCGGTTCTCCGCCTCGCGGATGGTGTTGGTGTTCACATAGTTGACCCCCAACAACGCCATACCGGCCGCCAGTGCGAGGAAAACGATCAGTATCCCGAGATTGACTTTGGCCTGTAATTTCATAACCGCACGAACTTGCAGTCTGGATTGGCACCTGCCCTGACAAATGATACGCCAAGTGCTTGCTTGATTGTAAATTCGACGGCCGGCAAGAAAAGGGTCAAACATCACCTGAAACTGCGCCAGTTATCAACAGTGAGGTTAGCCGCGCGTCCCAGGCGTGAAAACCGGCCCGCGGCCGGGGGTTTGGCCGCCCCAAAACAACGAACTCGAAGCTTTTTCCATTCACTCCCAAGACATGACAATTGACATTCTTCGCAATGACATTGCTCCGTATGACAGTGTTTGGAGTTGGCATATACTCAGGCAGACGTCGCCTGACAGCGGCCGCTCTTCTGCTGCTGCCGTTTGACTACCAACCTACTCACGGAGGAAGTATGAGCCTGAAAATCATTCCCAAAGACAAAATGGGAGCGTTTGTGGCGAACTTGATCGGCGCATATCGCGTGGTAGGCCCTCGCGAGAAGGACACCATGTTCGCATTTGGGCCGGTCGAGAAGTCCAGAAGAACTCCGGCTGGACTATAACACCACCATTCTCCCCCCCAAGAAGCACCTGCTTCCCCAACACGAGACGCTGTTCGAGTTTGATTCGGCCGAGTTTGTCACCAAGCCGCTGGTGGACGAGACACCCACAGTCGTGTTGGGCATCCACACCTGCGACTTGCACGCCATCCACTTATTGGACACCGTGTTCCAGACCAACCAGCGTGATCAGCACTACATGGCGCGCCGCAAGAACACCATCCTGGTGGGGTTGGAGTGCCTGGAGCCATGCAGCGACCACGCGTTCTGCAAAAGCATGGGCACCCTCACTCCTCCTGGCGGTGGCTATGACCTTCACCTGACCGACATGGGCGACTCGTATGCGGTGGATGTCGAAACGGAAAAAGGAGCCTGGCTGATTGTGCAGTACGCTCAGGCACGCGACGCCAACGACGACGATTACAAACGGATCAACATGGTGTTGAGCGAAAAGTGGCCCCGCTTCCCTTACAAGCTGAACTTTGACGTGGGTGAATTGCCCGCGCTGATGAGCGTGAGCCAGAACAGCCCGTTGTGGCAGCAATTGGGCGAGATCTGCCTGGCCTGCGGTTCCTGCACCAATGTCTGCCCCACCTGCTACTGCTTTGACGTCAAGGACAAGGTGGACCTCTCGTTGACACAGGGCCACCGCGAGCGCCACTGGGACTCGTGCCAACTGGACGAGTTTGCCCTGGTGGCTGGCGGGCACGACTTTCGGCCGAGCCGGGCCGCGCGCCAGCGCCACCGCTTCTTCCGCAAGGGCAAGTACCAGACCGATGCGTATGGCCTGCTGGGCTGTGTGGGCTGCGGCCGATGCGCCCGCGCTTGCTTGGTTGACATCACCCCGGTGAAAACCTTTAACGAACTCTACCGGCAGCGAACCGGTGAGACAAAGTAGGAGGCAAAATGAGCACGATCTACCTCCCAGAACCCGCTCGAATCACCAAGATCGAGCAATTGACCGCTCTGGAAAAGGTATTTACCATCGAATTTCTCAACGGCCGTTCGCTCGGTCACGCGTCGGGACAGTTTGTCGAGGTCTCTGTGCTGGGCGTTGGCGAAGCCCCCATCTCCATTAGCTCCTCTCCCAGCCGCAGCAACGGCACCTTTCAACTCTGCGTCCGCAAAGCAGGCGACCTGACCGGCGTGATCCACCAGAAGGGGGTTGGAGATAAGCTGGGGATTCGCGGGCCGTTCGGTCGGGGCTTTCCGCTAGAAAAGTTCCGCGGTAAGGACATTCTCTTTGCCCCCGGCGGCCTGGGGCTGGCTCCTGCCCGCTCGGTGATCAACCAGGTGCTGGATGAGCGCGGCCGGTACGGCCGGGTCATCATCCTGTACGGCGCTCGCAACCCGGCCGAACTGCTCTTCAAGGACGAACTCAAAGAGTGGGCCGCGCGCGACGACGTCGAACTGCACGTCACGGTGGATCGCGGTGACGAAAACTGGACCGGCAACGTGGGTGTCATCACCACGCTGTTCCCCAAGATTTCAGTCTACCCGCGCAACACCGTCGCCATCACCATTGGCCCGCCGGTCATGTACCGCTTTGTGTTGATGGAGTTGCTGGGCAAAGGCATTCCCGAAACCAACATCTGGCTCAGCCTGGAACGTCGGATGAAGTGTGGCGTGGGCAAGTGCGGCCACTGCCAGATCAACGACCTGTATGCCTGTCAGGCTGGTCCTTCCTTTTCTTACGCCGAGATTAAAGCTGTGGAGGGCGCGATATGAGCAGACCGAAAGTTGCATTCTTTGATTTCTCCTGCTGCGAGGGGTGCCAGCTCACCGTGGTTGACTCGCTGCAGGATCACCCCGAACTGCTGGATGCGGTCGAGATCGTCCAGTTCCGCGAGGCCATGACCGAAAAAGGCGAGGATTATCTGGTCGCCTTTGTAGAGGGGTCCCTGACGCGCAAAAAGGACGAGGCCCGCTTGCTGGCCATCCGCGAGCAGGCGGCCGTGCTGGTCGCCCTGGGAGCTTGCGCCCACATCGGCGGCATTAACTCTATCCGCAACCGCCAACCGCTGCAAAAGGTGCGCAAGTACGTGTACGGGGACAAATCGGACTGGTACGAAACGTACGAGGCCAAGCCCATTAGCGCGCTGGTCAAAGTGGACTTTTTTATCCCCGGCTGCCCGATTGACCGCTACGAATTTCTGGAAGTGGTAAAGGCGGTGCTGCAAGGGCGGGCGCCCAAGATCAAAGACTACCCGATGTGCGTGGAATGCAAGTTAAAAGAGAACGTCTGCCTGTTCCACAAGGGCAAAACCTGCCTCGGCCCCATCACCCGCGCCGGCTGTGACGCCATCTGCCCCACTTATGGCGATGGCTGCGAGGGCTGCCGCGGCCTGATTACCAACCCCAACATCAACGCGGCCGAGGACGTGCTGAAAGAACACGGCCTGACCGTAGAACAGATTATGGCCAAGATGGATTTGTTTGGAACCTACCAGATGATGGAAATGGAGGGGGTGAGCTATGACTAACGTCAACGTCAACGTACACCACCTCACCCGCGTCGAGGGTCACGGCAACATTGTGGTTGACGTGAAAAACGGCGAACTGAAGGAATGCCGGCTGGACATTGTGGAAGCGCCGCGCTTTTTCGAAGCCATGTTGCTGGGCAAGCCGTATCAGCAGGCCAGCCACATCACCTCTCGCATCTGCGGCATCTGCGCCGTGGGGCATGCCACCGCCAGCCTGCGGGCCACCGAGAATGCGTTGGGCGTGGAGCCTTCCGAGCAGACGGTGCTGTTGCGCAAGCTCAATTTCCACGGGGAGATGCTGGATAGCCACGTACTGCACACCTACATGCTGGTGGCGCCCGATTTTTTGGGCGTAGGCAGCGTGATCCCGCTGGCCAAGACACACACCGATGTGGTGTTGCGCGCCCTGCGGGTCAAAAAGCTCTCCGGCGACCTGTGCGCGATGATCGGCGGCCGGCACACCCATCCGATTGCCATGTGCGTGGGCGGCTTTACCCACACCCCCACCGAAAAACAGTTGCGCGCCATGCGCGAGCGGCTGGTGGCGGGCCGCAAGGATATGGATGATACCGTGGCGCTGTTCAAGACCCTGCCCTGGCCCAACTTTGAGCGCGAGACCGAGTATGTCTCGCTGACCAAACCCGATGAATATGCTTTTATCGACGGGCAGATCAAGACCACGGATGGGTTCCTGTACGATCTGGTTGACTACCGCAAGGTGACCAACGAGACGCTGGTGCCTCACTCCACGGCCAAGCATTGCCGCCACAACCGGGAGTCCTACATGGTGGGCGCACTGGCCCGCTTCAACAACAACTTTGACCAGTTGCACCCGCGCGCCAAGGACGCCGCCAAGGCATTTGGCCTGGAACCCATCTGCTACAACAGCTTTATGAACTCGGCCGCCCAGGTGGTGGAGATGGTCCACAGCGTAGAGGACAGCATCCGCATCATTGACGAACTGCTCAAGCGCGGGATCAAGCCGGAAGAGCCGGCGGAGGTGGAGGTCAAAGCGGGTGAAGGCGTAGGCTCCTGCGACGTGCCGCGCGGCATCCTGTTCCACAACTATGCCATCGGTGACGACGGGTTGATCACCGGGGCCAACTGTATTATCCCCACCGGCCAGAACTATGCCAACATGGAAGCCGATATGCGGGCTCTGGTGCCACAGATCCTGGACCGGCCGGAGCCGGAGATCACGCTGATGATGGAGATGCTCATCCGGGCTTACGACCCGTGCATTTCCTGTTCGACGCACTTTTTGAACGTCGAATTTGTGAAATAGACGTATTGTGGGCACGGGATACGCAGTGCGGTTCTCACGTGACGCAGTGCGTATCCCGGATCCATTCTATTCCGAACCTTAACGTTGATCCACACACTCGTAATCGGCCTGGGCAACCCGCTGATGGCGGACGATGGGGCAGGCATTCAGGTAATTGAATTGCTGCGCCAGGAAAAGCTACCGGCCGAGGTCGTGCTGCTGGATGGCGGCACGGCCGGTGTAGGACTGGTGCCGGAGATGCAGGGGTTTGAACGGGTCATTGTAGTGGATTGTGCGACGATGGACCTCCGGCCGGGCGAGTGGCGGCGCTTTGCGCTTCACGAGGCCCGCCTGCTGGACAGCACCGCAGCGCTATCGCTCCATGAGGCCAGTCTGGCAGAGGCAATCCGGCTGGCAGAGGCGCTGGGCGTGCTGCCCCCGGAGGTGATCATCTACGGTATCCAGCCAGTGTGCGTGGATTGGGACCGACCGATGACCCCAGCGGTAACGGCCGCGCTACCGGCCGTTGCACGAGCAGTGTTAGATGAGGTAGAATACACCCAAGATCAGTTACAGAGGTAAACAGCATGGCAAGAATACTTATCATTGACGACGACCCGGACATGGTATTGGCAGCTCAAATGACACTGGAAGCGGCCGGACATCAGATTTTTACCGCCGCCAACGGAACCGCAGGGCTGGCCAAAGTGACGGAAATCAAGCCGGACCTGATTGTGCTGGATGTGATGATGGACAGCACCACCGAAGGGTTTCAGGTCTCGCTGCAATTGCGCAGCCCGGACGCGGATTCCCCTTACAAGGATTTCCGCGACCTCCCCATCATCATGCTAACAGCCATCCACACCACCACCCCGCTCCGCTTTGGTCCAGAGCAGGATTATCTGCCGGTGGACGTCTTTTTGGACAAGCCGCTGGACCCGGATGTGCTGTTGGCCAAGGTAGAAGAGCTGCTCAAGTAGCTTCTTCCCCCTCTCAACCAGATAGACTTTCTGCCTGTGACGAGCCGGCCGCTGCGTGCCGGCTCGTTTCTATTCCTCAAACACGCGATAGCTGGTATAGTTGGGCCATCGTTCTACTGCCATGGAGACCGCGATGTCCGACGAGAAACCCTTTCCCTGGTACACAGCCACCGGCGACGATGGGACCACCTCCCTGCTCGGCGATGCCAGGGTGCCCAAGTACCACCCGCAGCCGGAGACGTATGGCACGGTGGATGAAGCCAGCGCGGCGCTAGGTTTGGCACGCGCGCTGGCCGGCCGGCCGGAAACGCAAGAGATTATATTGCAGGTACAGCGCGATCTGTACCAGATGATGGCCGAACTGGCCGCCACCCCGGCCGCCGCAGCCCAGTTCCGCGCCATCGATGCCGGCCGGGTAGATTGGCTGTCTGAATCCATCGACCGATTTGGCCAGCAGATCGAGCTACCACGCGAGTTTGTGGTGCCGGGGGACACCCCGGCCGGAGCGGCGCTGGACGTAGCCCGCACGGTGGTGCGCCGCGCGGAGCGGCTTGCAGTCAGGCTGTGCGACGACGGGCTGTGCCACAACGGCGAAATCGTCCGCTACCTCAACCGGCTCTCGTCGCTCTGCTTTGTGCTGGCGCGCTACGAGGACGCGGCCGGGGGCGTGCAATCCGCCACCCTGGCGCTGGATGCCGGTTAGCGTCGCGCCGTCACTGGAGATTCACTATGCCCGGACTGGGAACCATCCTCAACGTGGCCACCGTGCTCATCGGCGCATCCCTGGGCGCACGGCTCGGCTCACGGCTGCCGGCCCGCCTGCGCGAAACCGTCATGCATGGCCTGGGATTGTTCACCATCATCATGGGCATCCACCTCACCTTTGAAAGCCAGAATTTGCTGGTGGTCCTGGGTTCCGTCCTGCTGGGGGGCATCCTGGGTGAATGGTGGCAGATCGACAAAAGGCTCGAGCAGCTGGGCGGCTGGCTGGAGGCCCGCTTTGCCGGCGGCCGGAACGACGCCGACGCCACCGCCCGCTTTATCCGCGGATTCGTCTCCGCCAGCCTGGTCTTTTGCATCGGCCCGATGACGGTGGTAGGCAGCATTCAGGACGGACTGGGTCAGGGGATCGACCTGCTGGCGGTCAAGTCGGTGCTGGACGGCTTTGCCGGCCTCGCCTTTGCCTCCACCCTGGGGCTGGGTGTGGTTTTCGCCGGGCTGACCGTCGCCATCTACCAGGGCGGGCTGACCCTGCTGGCGGTTCAGGCCAGCGCGCTGCTGACCGAGGCGATGATCGGCGAGATGTCTGCCACCGGGGGTTTGCTGATTGCGGGAATTGGCCTGCTGCTGCTGGAGATCAAAGAGATCCGGCTGGCCAACTTCTTGCCGGCGCTGGCCATTGCGCCCGCCATCGTGGCCCTGCTGGATGCCTTTGGCGTGGCCTGGATGTAGCCATCCCACAGAAAAGGCCAGGGCGGCTAGCCGCCCTGGCCTGCTACTGTAGAGAAACGCGATAAGGGCTAGCCGCCCATCTCGCCCATCAGCTCTTCCTGAAGAGCATTGGCCTCATCGGTGAGCGCATCCAGCGTTTCCTGAATGTCCGCGCCCTGCATGATCTCATTGTAGGCCGCCTGCGCCGCATCTCGCACCGACTGGTAGCTGATCAACTGCGGCTCGAACGCGCCGTACTGGAGCAGATCAAACGCCTGACCCCACTGCGGGCTCTCCTCGATGATGTCGCCCAGGTACTCTGCCGTGCTCGCTCGGGTCGGGAAGTATCCACTTACCTTGACCCACGTCGCCTGATTCTCCGGCAGGGTCAACCACTTGATAAAGTACCAGGCTGCCAACTGCGTCTCTGGCGTCGTCGCCGGAATCATCACGTCGCCACCATAGATGTTCTGCACCGGGTCGGCCGTCGTGTGCGGAATCGCTATCACGCCCCACACATCCGGCTCCTTCCCCTGCTCCTCCGCCACCGTCGCCACGTCACCGGCGTAGAACGGAATCCCGGAACTCGAGCCCTGCGTAAAGATCGCTCGCCGCGCGGCAAACTCGGGGTTCGGGTATCCCTCCGTAAAGAAGTACGCACATCCCTCGTCGTACATCCCCTTCAGGAACTCCATCGCCGCCACCGTCGCCTCGCCGTTGTACACGTACCCCGTCCCGTCCTCGTTCAGCACGTCTCCGCCAAACGCAAACGTCCAGGATGCCACCGCCGATGCGTCGTCCCGCAGGATGTAGCCGCCCGTCCCGTCACCGTTCGCCTCCGCCGCTGCGCACGCCATCTCTTTGAACTCGTCCGGCGTCGTCGGCGGCCCCTCAAACCCTAGCTCCTCCAACCACGTCTGGTTGTAGAACATCATCTCCATCGACCGGTTCGGCGGAAAGCCCAACTGCTGCCCGCCAAACGCTGGATGGACGCCTGCGCTCAAAAAGCTGGCGTAAAAGTCCGCCTTCTCTTCAGCCGTCAGACCCCAGTACGCATCGTTCATGTACGGCGCAATGTCCGCCAAACCACCCGCCAGCGCGTAGAACGCCTGGTCGTTCTGGTAGCCAACCACCAGTCCCGGCAGCTCGCCCGTCGCGATCCCCGCGTTCATCTTGTCGCGGATGTCATTGTAGCCACCCTGGTTCTGCGCGTTCACCGTGATCCCACATTCGTTGGTCGCGTTGAACTCGGCCACCATCTCCATCAGCGCCTCTTCGCGGCTCGAACTGTGCTGATGCCACCAATCGAACGTCACGCCGCGGATGTCAACGCCTGCCAAAGACCCCTCGGTCGCCGGAGCGCAAGGTTCAGCCACGGGTTCGGGGGTGGGCTCTGCCACCGGCTCGATCCCTTCCATCAGCTCCATCTGTAGCTCGTTGGCTTCCCCGGTGAGCGCATCCAGGGTCGCCTGAATGTCCGCTCCCTGCATGATCTCATTGTAGGCTGCCTGCGCCGCATCTCGCACCGACTGGTAGCTGATCAACTGCGGCTCGAACGCGCCGTACTGGAGCAGATCAAACGCCTGACCCCACTGCGGGCTCTCCTCGATGATGTCGCCCAGGTACTCTGCCGTGCTCGCTCGGGTCGGGAAGTATCCACTTACCTTGACCCACGTCGCCTGATTCTCCGGCAGGGTCAACCACTTGATAAAGTACCAGGCTGCCAACTGCGTCTCTGGCGTCGTCGCCGGAATCATCACGTCGCCACCATAGATGTTCTGCACCGGGTCGGCCGTCGTGTGCGGAATCGCTATCACGCCCCACACATCCGGCTCCTTCCCCTGCTCCTCCGCCACCGTCGCCACGTCACCGGCGTAGAACGGAATCCCGGAACTCGAGCCCTGCGTAAAGATCGCTCGCCGCGCGGCAAACTCGGGGTTCGGGTATCCCTCCGTAAAGAAGTACGCACATCCCTCGTCGTACATCCCCTTCAGGAACTCCATCGCCGCCACCGTCGCCTCGCCGTTGTACACGTACCCCGTCCCGTCCTCGTTCAGCACGTCTCCGCCAAACGCAAACGTCCAGGATGCCACCGCCGATGCGTCGTCCCGCAGGATGTAGCCGCCCGTCCCGTCACCGTTCGCCTCCGCCGCTGCGCACGCCATCTCTTTGAACTCGTCCGGCGTCGTCGGCGGCCCCTCAAACCCTAGCTCCTCCAACCACGTCTGGTTGTAGAACATCATCTCCATCGACCGGTTCGGCGGAAAGCCCAACTGCTGCCCGCCAAACGCTGGATGGACGCCTGCGCTCAAAAAGCTGGCGTAAAAGTCCGCCTTCTCTTCAGCCGTCAGACCCCAGTACGCATCGTTCATGTACGGCGCAATGTCCGCCAAACCACCCGCCAGCGCGTAGAACGCCTGGTCGTTCTGGTAGCCAACCACCAGTCCCGGCAGCTCGCCCGTCGCGATCCCCGCGTTCATCTTGTCGCGGATGTCATTGTAGCCACCCTGGTTCTGCGCGTTCACCGTGATCCCACATTCGTTGGTCGCGTTGAACTCGGCCACCATCTCCATCAGCGCCTCTTCGCGGCTCGAACTGTGCTGATGCCACCAATCGAACGTCACACCGCGGATGTCAACACCGGCCAACGGCCCTTCCGTCGCCGGAGCGCAGGGGCCGACCGGCTCCTCTTTCGGCGCAGTCGTCGGCTCCGGCGCAGTGGTCGCGGCCGGCTCGGGGGTAGCGGTCGGCTCTTCCTTCCCGCCGCAGGCCGCCAGTGCCAGCGCTGCAACCAACAGAACAAGTAACAACCAAACCATCTTTCGAGACATTTTCTTCTCCTCTTTAAAAGTATTCACGCTACTTCAGTAAGTCGGACAGTCCTGACAGTATCAAACGCTTTTTTCGCGACACCACCTCCTTTGTGCGCCAGATTTGTAACTAATCAGCCCAAGGGCTTGTAGGGAAAGATGGGGGGTGTGCGGGAGCTCCGCCCCGCTATTCACGGGATGTCCCACGCCCGCACACCCCCCAGAATAACTCCATGTTGCCTGAGCAGTAACCCAGATTCTATCCTTTCAATCCAGTATGAGCAACCCCCTCGATGAACTGTTTCTGCACGATAAAGTACAGAATCAAGATGGGCAACAGGGTAATCACCGAACCGGCCATCTGCAGGTGGAACTGGGAGCCGGCCTCGTCCAGGAAGGCGAGCAGGCCATAGGAGATCGGCCGCCAATCGGGCGAAGTAGTTACCAAAATCGGCCACGCCAGCGCGTTCCAGGCCCCATTGAACCCAAAAATGACGATCGTCATCATGGGGGCCTTGGAGATGGGCAATACCACCTGCAGCAAGTAGCGCAAATGGCCGGCGCCGTCGATCTGCGCGGCGTCCCACAGCTCTTCCGGAATCTGCTGGAAGAACTGGCGCAGGATCAAGATCGCAAAAGCAGTTGCCATAAAGGGAACCGTCTGGGCCGGCCAACTGTTGAGCCATGGCAGCGGGGTGATGCGCCCCAACCAGGTCACCGTGATGAAGTTAGGCACCCAGGTGACCGCTTCTGGCAACATCAGCGTTGCCAGGATCATGGTATAAATAAACTCCTTGCCGGGAAAGCGCATGCGGGCAAAGGCGTAGGCTGCCAGCGTGCAAAAAACCAGTTGACCCGACAGCGTGATGACCGAGATCTTGACGCTGTTGACAAAAAAAAGCGAGAAATTGGCATCGTTCCAGGCGGTCACATAGTTCTCCCACTGTGGAACGCGGGGGATAATGGTCCGGCCGGTAGCCTCCGTCAGGTTCATCAGCGACGTGCTGACGGTGAAAAAGAAGGGGATGATCGACACCACCGCCCCGATAATCAGGACGAGATAGATGAAAAGCCGCCCCACATCGACCCGGCGGGCCTTTTCGTGAACCTGGACCTGGCGGCCGGCAGCAGTCGTGTTACTAGCCATAGAACACCCTCCTGGCAGCAATGCGATTATTGATCAAGGTCAGGATCAAGATGATGATCAGCAACACCACGGCCAGCGCGGAAGCATACCCGTAGCGGGTGTTGCGCTTGAACTCGTTAAAGATGATCACGCTGGCGGTGTCACTGGTGCCCAGTGCAGCCCCGGTGCGCAAGACCCAGATGTGGTTGAATGCTTTGAAGGTGCCGATAGTAGCCCACAGGACGAGGAAGTAGATGGTGGGTGAGAGCAACGGCAGGGTAATGCTGCGGAATTGGGCCAACCGGTCGGCGCCATCGATGGAGGCGGCTTCGTACAGTTCGCCGGGAATGCTGCCCAGCCCAGCCAGAAAGATGACGACGTCAAATCCAACGTAGGTCCAAATGTTAAAGATAATGATCACCGCCAGCGCCATGCTGGGCCCCCCGGCCCAACCAGGCAACCCTTCAAACCCAATGGCGTCGGCAATAATCTTAAAGACCCCGGCCGGCTGGGCCAGCCAGAGCTGGGTTTCCAGCCCCAACGTGCTCAACAGGCTATTGATCGGCGCAGAGGGGCGGCCGGAAAAAAAGATGCGGAAAACGGCCGCCGACGCCACCGTCGGCGTGATGTAGGGCAGAAAGTAGATCAACCGGAAAACACCCTGCCCCCGGATGTTCTGGAACAGCAGCACCGCCACCACCAGCGAGATTCCCAATTGGAACGGAATGGTGCCCACCGAATAGTACATCGTCTGCAATAACCCGTTCCACCAATCCTTGTCGCCAGAGGCGACCACCGGAGACAATTCCCCAATCAACACCCACCCGCCCACAATCAGCGCTGCGGCCGCGCCCAGGCGCAGGAACATGGCGGCGCTAGAACGCGCCTTGCCGGCCGTGCCCCAAATCCACCAGGCGACGCATAACAGAATGAAACCGGCACTGATGGCGATAATCTGCGGCCAGACCTCCAACTCTTGCTCCTTCTCCAGAGCCTCGGTGTAGGCCCGCTGCACCTCGGTCCAGGTGAACCAGCCCAACACCACGCCGCCGATCAGGAATAAGGTAGCTAGCAGGAATGCAGTATAGTAAGTGGTATTGCGCGGATTTCGCCCCGCTGTGCGCCCCACCAAAGCCGCCAGCAACACGCCGGCCAACAACGCCAGCAGCGCCAGGTTGCGCGCGTCCTGCACGGCCGGGTTGCGCCACGCCTCGCCCAACAACTGATTGAACAGCTCGGCCGTGCGCTCCTGCCCCCGGACCTTGTTGGCAATGTCCAGCACTTCCGGCAGCAACAGGAAGAAAAAGCGGGCAAAGAGCACCATCCCCACCGAGGTTGCCGCGCCCGGCACCAACCACAACCACGGCCGGTCCTGGTTTGCCCTGGCGGTGCGCACTGCATTCACCACCGACCGGATGGCCAGGAACAAAAAGATAGCTGCTATCCAAAAGGCCAGCACGTAAGCCAGGTTGCCAACCGCCTTGGTGTAGTTGTCCATCCCGCCGTACTTGCCCAAAAAGGTATTCAACCCCTTGAGCAAGCTCTCATAGGCGGAAAAGGCCAATGGGAAAAGGCCAAAGAGGCCAATAATGACGAGGGCCGGCAGCAGAAAAAGATAGGCTGTGACCGCCTCCCGCAATAATCGGCCGCGCCGCCCTGTAAACCACGCCTTTAAGGAAGTAGTTGCGCCCGTGTCATGTGTCGCTACTAAATCGCTCACGCTTCCCACCTGTAAGTCAACTCACCTGCGCACCGCTCCGTTGGGCAGCCGTGGCAGAGAACACCTTATGGACACCGGAGGTCCAATCCAGCAAGACAATCCGAACTGCAACACTGGTGTGTATAGTACCATGAAAGCAAATGGCGGGCAAAGTGACAGGCGTCACTTTTGGACGGGGGAAGATCACTGCAAGTGGCTAGAACTGGATCTCTTCTGTCTCGGCCAGGATTTCGGCCTGCCGCTCGGCCGGGCCGGCCATCGCCGGCCGCGCGCGCCTGCGCCACGCCGCGATCCCGGCGATGACCAGCATCGGCAGCCCCAACGCCAGCAGCAGGAACCGGCCGCCGTCCCAGGCCGGTTGCGGGGCAAAGCGGTTCAGGTTCCACAGCGTCAGCACCAGAGCGACCCAGACGGCCATCACATTGGGTAACGCATCCCCCGACCGCAGCAGCCGCAGGCCGGGCGTGCGCCGCCGCGTCAGGGGCCAGAGCAGATTGCTGCCCATGTGGCCCAACTGGTCTTCCAGAACGTGCGCCGCCATCCCGGCCGCCACCACCGCCCCAGCCTGCCAGCCAAGCAGCAGCCAGCCGGCCGCACCCAGCGCGGCCGCCAGCGTCAGCGAATGGCTCCAGCGCCGGTGCCAAGGCAAAAAGAGCACCCGCACCGCGGGCTCTTTTTCTCCGCTGGCGGGATTGGGCAGCCAACAACGCTCGAACCTGAACGACGGCCCGCTGAAAATGTCCACTGCGATCTCTTCATCGTAGCTGTGGTGGATCCGGCCGTCCACACGCGCCCGTCCCTCGCTATCCCCGGCCGGTTCGCTGCCGGCAAAGGCCATCTGCGAGGAGAGATGCGGTCATTATGCCAAAATACAATAGCAACTCTGACAACAATTGCTCCAATCTAAATGCGGGCAGACCGTTACCTCCTGGAGTCAGAATAAAGGATAATGGCAAACCATCGGACGAATCTACGACAAGGTCCTTCCTTGATCTATTGCTGTCCGTTTTTTCACCAGTGGATCAAGACATCGTCGAGCGGACATTGGAAAGACTTGAGAAAGGATGACCTTCTCTGAGGCAATACCCGAGCGCGGTACCTATATGATCCGGTGCCGCGCTTTTTATTTCCCGCACTGGTCTCTGCGCTCCGGCACTTGCGGACACTGATTTCATCCTTGGCGATGTACTCCTGATACTCACCAATTGCCCGAATGAGAACTTATCCACCATGTTATGCCTCTCTGCCAGTAGACCCGTCTATGGCAAACTCTCACAGGCGTTCCCATCACCATCACTATCCAGCCTGAAGACGTCACCATATCCCTGAGACATACAGTAATTAAAGCACGCCTGTGCGGCCGCATGCGTGCCAAAATCGCCACAGTCAGGGTCCGGCCCTGAGCAATTGCAGGGCGCTGGGGGGGGCGACGGCTGGACAACCGGCGCACTCGTCGGTGTCGCTGTGGGCGGTAGGGGCACAGTCTGCAACGGGGCCGCCGTCGGTGCCGCCACACTCACCACCGACACGGTCGCAAGATTCCGATTTACCTGGCACAGATCCACGGCCACCCAACCCGTAACGCCGCTGTGCCGCACTTGTATCCAGCTTCTGTCCGCGTTCACGCCCAGCACCGTCAGCTCATCGCCCTGTTTCAGTGTCGTCACCACCTGGTACGCCGTCCCCGGCCCGGATCGCATGTTCAGCGTCTCGCTGTTCACCACCGCGTCAGGAGGGCGCGTTGTAGCCGTCGGTCGCCGGGTCGCCGTGGGCCTCGGTGTCTCAGTCGGCCGCCGCGTGTTCGTCGCGGTCGGCGTCAAAGTCACCTCCGTCGGCGTCGCCGTTGGAATCAACGAAGTCCTTGATAGCGTCGCCGTCACTCGGGTCACCGCCCGCGTCGGCTCCACCGCCGCTGTCGGGGGCACAAACTGGCTCACCACATCTCGCGCCGAAGGCAGCAACGACGCCAGCCCGCAGCATATACACAGCCCCGCTATCCCAACACTGGCCAGTGCCAGACACGAAAGCCGCCGGGCGCTTTGGCCTCTTACGCCACTCAACCCGAGCCGCTGTCAGGCTACATTTGCCTACAGTTCGAGCGAATCCAGCACGTTTTCTATTTCTGCTTGAAGAGAGGGGATGTCGTTTGTGGCCGCAAGCCATACTTGTTCCACATCCACCCCAAAATAGCCGTGGATCAGCTTGTCTCGCATCCCGACCATATCTTTCCAGGGGATTTGACTGTGATTCTGACGCGTCGTTTGGGAAATCTGCTTGGTCGCTTCTCCGACGATTTCGAGTTGCCGGATGACGCCATCCTGCACCAGGTGGTTGCGGTTGAATTCCTTTTCGTCGATCCCCTGCAAGTACTCC